>NZ_JBEETS010000001.1:1216449-1353396 GCF_040138965.1 Proteus sp. fly-1089 | reverse complement strand
CTATTGTATGCTCCTAGCGACTCACTCACTTGTCGCCTAGCTACATCTTGAATTATTTAGAGTATTTACTCGACATACTTCAAGCTGTAGCGTTGTTGACTGCGTTTATTCGCACTAGTCACATACTATTGTATGCTCCTAGCGACTCACTCACTTGTCGCCTAGCTACATCTTGAATTATTTAGAGTATTTACTCGACATATTTTGAGGTGCAGCGTTGTTGACTAGCTACACCTCGAATTATTTAAAGTATCTATTCAATAGAGTATTTATTCTGAATCATTGAGAATAGAAAAGAGATTATTTTCCAGTGGTAATAATATCTTTTAATGCCTCTTCCAAATGTGGGTAACGAAACTCAAAGCCCGCATTAAGTAATTTTTCAGGAATGGCTTGTTGCCCGCCTAATATTAATGTAGCGCTTTCTCCCATTACTAAACGTAATACATTTTCAGGAACTGTCATTAAGGCAGGGCGATTAAACGCTTTTCCTAATAGACGAGTAAATTCTTTATTTTGTACAGGATTAGGTGCTGTTAAGTTAAAGGCACCCTTAGCATCTTGAGTCTTAAGCAAGAAAATAATCGCGCTGATCATGTCATCAATGTGGATCCATGGCATATACTGTTTTCCGCTTCCTAATTTGCCACCTAATCCTAATTTAAAGGGTTTACTCATTTTAGGTAGAGCACCACCTAGTGTTGAAAGCACAATTCCTGTACGTAATAAACAAACACGTGTTAATGGTGTTTGTGCTTCAAGAGCAATGCTTTCCCACTTAGCACAGAGCTCATGTGTAAACTCAGGGTTTGCGGGTGTTTGTTCAGTGACTTGCAAATCACCTTGGTCACCATAAAAGCCAACCGCAGAGCCAGAAATGAAAACAGAAGGAGGAGAGTCGCTGGCTTTAATTAACTCAACCAATTTTTGAGTTAAATCACAACGACTGTTAATGAGTTTTTGCTTTTGAGCGGGTGTCCAACGGTTATCAGCGATGGGTTCTCCAGCAAGATTAATGACCGCATCAAACTCATTAAGATTTTGTTTATCACTGAGTTGAGTCCAACAGGTGATTTCATTACAAAAATGCGAATAGACTTTTTGAGGTGAGCGAGAAAGCACTGTAATATCATTATTAGACAGTGCAAGTTCACACACTAATGCTTTACCAATTAGTCCTGTACCACCTGTGATAAGTATTTTCATCACCATCCTCCTGATCATCTTGCCTAATAAAGAATAAATATCATCCTGACATTATGAATTGCTTTTATTCACCAAAGAGCTTTTTGGCTGCTGGGCGCTGGTTTATCTTATTTAGCCATTTTTCTATCGCAGGGTAATTAGCCAAATCAATATTGTGGTGAGCATGAAGACGGGCCCATGTATATGTGGCAATATCCGCAATGCTGTATTCTTGTCCACCAAGGTAAGGTGATTGTGCTAATCTTTTTTCCAACACGCTATATAGACGCTGTGTTTCTTCAGTATAACGTTTAATTGCATAAGGTACTTTTTCTGTGGCATAGCGAGTGAAATGATGATTCTGTCCTAACATGGGGCCAAAACCTCCCACTTGCCAAAAAAGCCATTGCAGTTGTGTTGTTTTTTCGCGTAAATTTTGGCTAATTAATTTACCACTTTTTTTAGCTAGATAGATAAGAATAGCACCAGACTCAAAAATAGAGAGTGGTTCGCCCCCATCTGCGGGTGAATTATCGACGATGGCAGGAATTTTGTTGTTAGGGGAAATTGCTAAAAACTCAGGCTTAAATTGATCGCCTTTACTGATGTCAATGCGATGTAATTGATAAGATAGGCCTGCTTCTTCAAGAAAAAGTGTTATTTTCTGACCATTTGGGGTATCTGCATAATATAAATCAATCATTGAAAGCTCCAAAGTAAAGTAGGCACGAAATGTTTAGTATAACCACAGTCTGCCTTCTAACATCATAAAAAGCAAAAAAGCGCAAGATAGATAAGACAAGTCTCGTATGATTATTGTAGTGGTGAAAAATAGTGATTTTGGTATATTCAGGATAAAAATTACGATCGTTTAGTATCGGTTAAAAAAGGTTTGTTGAGGATGGAACAAGAAAAGACGGCATTGGTTGAGTGGGTTGATATTGTTGATGATAAAAATGAAGTCGTTGCACAAGCAACACGTCAACAAATGCGAGCTGAAAACCTACGACATAGAGCAACGTATATTGTTGTTCATGATGGGATGGGCAAAATTTTGGCGCAACGTAGAACAGAAACAAAAGATTTTTATCCTGGCTGGTTAGATGCCACAGCAGGTGGTGTTGTCCAACAAGGTGAAAATTTACTGGAAAGTGCGCGCCGTGAAGCAGAAGAAGAACTCGGCATTGCGGGGGTTCCTTTCGCTGAACACGGACAATTTTATTATGATGATAAAAGCTGTCGTGTCTGGGGAAGTCTATTTAGTTGTGTTTCTCATGGGCCTTTTGCTCTGCAAGCAGAAGAAATCGAGGAAGTGTGCTGGTTAACTCCCTCTGAAATCACAGAGCGTTGTGATGAATTTACGCCGGACTCACTAAAAGCGCTTTCTCTTTGGCTAACACGTAATAACAGTACACGCTTAGAAACTCGAGAAACCGTCGATTAAGGGGTACTTTGCCCTATTTCAAAGCGATAAGCATAGTTGATAACGGTATCTTCGAATATAGCGTTATCATCTTCGTCTTTTAAGCGTTGTAAAAGGGCGATAAGGTGTTTTCCTGCCTCTTTTCCCATTTTGTGATAATCAAAGCGAATTGACGTGAGAGATGGGGATATCTGATCACTATTATCAGAGCCTTCCAAACAGGCAATGGCCAGATCTTGAGGGATCTTAATTAATCGTCTTTGACACTCAAAAATCATTCCTAATGCAATGCTCTCATGACTACAAATAACGGCATCTAATTCAGGTTGACGCAATAAAATCTCTGTTAAAGCCTGTCTACCATAAGCCATAGAAGCAGGATCGGGAGTTGTAACGCTTTGTTCGGCATTTAAATAATATTTGAGTAGGGCTCGTGACCAACCTGTAATTTGCTGATGGTGTAAACGCTGGCCTTGTAAAGCGCCAATATAGCCAATGCAACGTCTTCCTTGAGTGACTAAATGACTAGTTAAATCATATGCAGCTTGTTCATAAGAGCAATCAATACTAATGGCAGCCTGCTCATCGGATTGACTCGCAACACTGACAACAGGCACGTTGGCATTACTAATATTTAAAAAATGAGTGGGACTGAGTTGTGAGCCAAAGACAACTAATGCGGCAGGATTGCTTTGTAATAGCATATTAATCACATCACTGGCTTTATGCGGTTGATGCTCATAACAACCAACGAGAATTTGATATTGATGGCGATTTAATATTTGCTGTAAAGATTGCATAAAATCAGCACTGGCTTTATCTGTAAAAGAGGGTAACAGTACTGCAATAATATGACTTTGAGCCGAAGCTAACGCGCCTGCCGAGGCATTAGGAATATAACCAAGTTCTTCTACGGCTTGATTAACTTTCTCTCTTAACTTATCAGAGACCAACTCCGGGGTTCGTAATGCACGCGAAACAGTCATTGAACCGACTCCAGCGTGTTTAGCGACATCTTGTAATGTGACGCGACCTGTATTTCGGCGCTTACGTGTTTTGATCATGTGTGATTATGCTTGCTTAGCCTATTTTATTAACCGCAGATCCTACCTGAAATCTTTCCATTATGCTGAAACAATACAGTGTCAATTGTTGGCATTTTCTGCAATTAACATTTTATTAAAATGATAGCGCTATCACAATTACGAATGATCTATCTAGATAGCGCTACCATTAATGATTACTATCCTTAATAACAAAGCTCAAAGAGAGTCTTATTGAGGTTACAAAGATGCTTAAAACATTACTAACACCTGATGTAGTGCAAGTAGTTCCAAGCGTTAGCGATTGGCGAGAAGCCGTTAAAGTGGCGTGTCAGCCATTAGTTGATAAAGGGTGCGTTGAACCTCGTTATATCGATGCTATTTATAAATCACATGAAAAAATAGGGCCGTATTATGTTTTAGGCCCTGGTATTGCGATGCCTCATGCTCGTCCTGAAGATGGTGTTAATCAACTTTCTCTTGCATTAACGATTGTTGAGCAAGGTGTGGAATTTGGTGCTGATGAAAACGATCCGGTGAAATTACTGATTGTTTTAGCTGCAACAGATAACGATAGCCATATTAATGCCATTATGAAATTAGCCGAACTTTTTGATAACGATAAAGATATTCAAACGTTATTTAATGCGAAAAGCAAAGCGGATGTATTAGCAGTTATCAACAACTATTAATGACAATTTAAAATTACCAAGGGGAATACCATGAAAATTACAGTTGTGTGTGGAAATGGTTTAGGCAGTAGCTTAATGATGGAAATGAGTATCAAAAGTATTTTAAAAGATCTCGCTGTCAATGCAGAAGTGGATCACGTTGATTTGGGTTCAGCAAAAGGTACGCCAAGTGATATCTATGTTGGAACTCGTGATATTGCAGAGCAACTTAATGCTCAAGCTGTAAATGGAAGAGTCGTTTCACTGGATAATATGATTGATAAAGTCGCGATGAAAGAAAAGCTTTCTGTCGCATTACGTGAATTAGGCGCGTTATAAGGAGCCTATCATGGACTTTTTCCGCTTTCTAATGAGTGATGTGCTTTCAGAGCCTTCTATTTTAGTGGGTTTGATCGCATTGATTGGCTTAATCGCCCAGAAAAAACCAGTTACAGAATGTATTAAAGGCACAGTAAAAACCATTATGGGTTTTGTGATTTTAGGTGCTGGTGCAGGTCTTGTCATTAACTCACTGGGTGATTTCTCAACGATTTTCCAACATGCATTTGGTATTCAAGGTGTTGTGCCTAATAACGAGGCAATTGTCTCTATTGCACAAAAAAGCTTTGGTAAAGAAATGGCTCTGATTATGTTCTTTGCCATGTTGATTAATATCTTAATTGCTCGTTTAACGCCGTGGAAATTTATTTTCTTAACGGGTCACCATACATTATTTATGTCAATGATGGTGGCAGTTATTCTGGCAACAGCAGGCTTAGAAGGCGCTGTATTAGTTGCGGTAGGTTCATTCGTTGTTGGGGTTTCAATGGTGTTTTTCCCAGCCATTGCACACCCTTATATGAAAAAAATTACCGGTTCTGATGACGTTGCATTAGGGCATTTCTCAACTATCTCTTATGTCGTTGCCGGTTTTATCGGAAGTAAATTTGGTAATAAAGAGCATTCAACTGAAGAGATGAATGTGCCTAAAAGTTTACTCTTTTTACGTGATACACCCGTTGCCATTGCTTTCACCATGGGCATTATCTTTATCATTACCTGTTTATTTGCGGGCGATACATTTGTTCGTGAAGTCAGTGGTGGTAAAAACTGGTTTATGTTCTCATTAATGCAATCCATTACCTTTGCCGCAGGTGTTTATATTATCCTGCAAGGTGTGCGTATGGTTATTGCTGAGATTGTTCCTGCCTTTAAAGGTATTTCAGATAAGTTAGTGCCTAATGCAAAACCTGCTTTAGACTGCCCAGTTGTATTCCCTTATGCACCCAATGCGGTATTAGTAGGTTTTTTAAGTAGCTTTGCAGCGGGTGTTATCGGTATGTTCATTCTGTATGCTTTAGATTGGACAGTAATAATTCCTGGTGTGGTTCCTCACTTCTTTGTGGGTGCAACAGCAGGGGTATTTGGTAATGCGACCGGTGGGCGTCGTGGTGCGATTTTAGGCGCATTCGTTCAAGGTTTATTAATCACATTCTTACCTGTGTTCCTATTACCAGTACTTGGTGATATCGGTATTGCTAACACTACATTTAGTGATGCAGACTTCGGTGTTATCGGTATTCTGTTAGGTATTATTGTTCGTTGATTGTTTTAAGAATTAAGATACATAAACGCCTCATTGAGATTAATTCACTGAGGCGTTTTTTTATATGAATTTATATGTTTATTTTATGAATAATAATGCTATTATCCTGAGTGAATATTCACGATGTGTATATTTTCGTACCTAATTAATTATAAAAATAGGTTTAACATCACAATCACTAAGGAAAAAGAAGATGTCTTTTGGTATTCGATATCTTGCGTTGTTACCACTTTTTGTTATCACTGCTTGCCAACAACCAGTTAATCACAACCCACCAGTAACACAATCTGCTCAAGTTCAACCTGCTATCGTGAATAATTCATGGATTGAGATCTCACGAAGTGCGCTTGATTTTAATGTGAAAAAAGTCCAATCACTGTTAGGTGATAAATCCTCACTTTGTGCCGTTTTAAAAGGGGATGCATACGGCCATGATTTATCATTAGTTGCACCTGTTATGATTGAAAATAAGGTGCAATGTATCGGTGTTACTAATAATCAAGAATTCAAAACAGTACGTGATCTTGGGTTTCAAGGTCGTTTAATGCGTGTGCGTAATGCGACAGAGCAAGAAATGGCTCAGGCGACAAGCTATAACGTAGAAGAATTAATTGGTAACTTAGATATGGCTAAGAGATTAGATGCCATTGCTAAACAGCAAAATAAAGTGATCCCTATTCATTTAGCCTTAAATTCAGGTGGAATGTCTCGTAATGGATTAGAAGTGAATAACAATGCAGGGCTTGAAGAGGCGAAGCAAATTGCTCAATTAGCTAACCTTAAAGTGGTTGGTATTATGTCTCATTATCCTGAAGAAGATGCTGATAAAGTAAGAGAAGATCTTGCTCGTTTTAAACAGCAATCCCAAAAAGTATTGGATGTTACTGGGCTAAATCGTAAAGATGTCACTCTGCATATGGCAAATACGTTTGCCACAATTACCGTACCTGAATCATGGCTAGATATGGTACGTGTAGGCGGAATTTTCTATGGCGATACCATCGCAAGTACAGATTACAAACGCGTAATGACGTTTAAATCGAATATTGCTTCAATCAATTATTATCCTAAAGGTAATACTGTTGGTTATGACCGTACTTACACACTAAAACGTGACTCGGTATTAGCTAATATTCCTGTTGGTTATGCAGATGGCTATCGTCGGGTTTTTAGTAATGCAGGACATGCATTAATTGGTGGCCAACGTGTACCTGTTTTAGGCAAAACGTCAATGAATACGGTGATTGTTGATATTACAGATCTTAAAAATATCAACTCAGGGGATGAAGTTGTATTCTTTGGTAAGCAAGGCAATAGCGAAATTACAGCGGAAGAAGTTGAAGATATTAGTGGCGCACTGTTTACAGAAATGTCGATTTTATGGGGTGCGACCAATCAACGGGTATTAGTGGATTAAAGTAGGGTGCTTGTAACCACAAAACGCAACAACCTGTTATGAGAAATTGTGGGGGAAAGTTCCCCCACAAAGCTATTTATCGCAAGATAAAGTCGCTTGAACTACTGTATGACCACTACGAATATTGAAAGAGCATAATCTTTCATGCCTAAGTAATGATAAACACAGTGCTGTCATGCAGACAGCAATCAGCCCTATCAGGGCAAATTTAGCCATTTCTCTTGACACTCCTTTATAAAGGAGACAGAATCAAGTTGTCTGGTTTGAGACTGCCTCGAATTTTAATAAAATAGAATTCGGGGCTTTCGTCTTTTTGGCGCTTGCAAATGCTTGAACCAAAATGATCCAAGCACCCACCTGCATACTAGCAGAAACGCATCCCATTCCTATCTTTTTTTGAAAAAAATAGTATGAATATATTAGTTAAAACAATGCATTAGTTGATTTTGTTATTGTGAAAACAAAAGTAAAAGAGAGGGAGCGAGGCGGGGATTACTCATTTGTGTATTGTAAGTCATTAAAGTAGGGTGCTTGTGATCACCAATCTCAACAACTTTTGAGAGAAATTGTGGGGGAAAATTCCCCCACAAAGCTATTTATCGCAAGATAAAGTCGCTTGAACTACTGTATGACCACTACGAATATTGAAAGAGCATAATCTTTCATGCCTAAGTAATGATAAACACAGTGCTGTCATGCAGACAGCAATCAGCCCTATCAGGGCAAATTTAGTCATTTCTCTTGACACTCCTTTTTAAAGGAGACAGAATCAAGTTGTTGAGTTATTGAGACTGCCTCGGATTTTAATAAAATAGAATTCGGGGCTTTCGTCTTTTTGGCGCTCGCAAATGCTTGAACCAAAATGATCCAAGCACCCACCAGCATACTAACAGAAACGCATCTCATTCCTATCTTTTTTTGAATAAAATGGGTTCATATAAATAATTAAAATCAATGTGTTAGTTGTTTTTATAATGGTGGTTATATGTAGTATTATCTCTTGATTGACCTTGTCAAAAAAGACCGCAGTCAAGTTGTTGAGCGTTGAGGTAGCTTCTCATTTTAATCAATGAAAAGATTGACAGAATAAAAAAACGCCAGATGAAATCAATCATCTGGCGTTTGTCTATTTTGAAGCGAAGTTCAATAATTATGCGTTTTCTTGTTGGCTTGCTTGAATCGCTGTCAACGCAACGGTGTAGACGATATCATCGACTAATGCACCACGAGAAAGGTCATTCACAGGTTTACGCATACCTTGTAACATTGGGCCGATTGAAACCAAGTCAGCTGAACGTTGTACCGCTTTGTAAGTGGTATTACCGGTATTCAGATCAGGGAAGATAAACACAGTTGCTTTACCTGCAACAGGTGAATTTGGTGCTTTAGATTTAGCAACGTCAGCCATAACAGCTGCGTCGTATTGTAAAGGACCATCGATTATCAGATCAGGGCGTTTTTCTTGTGCGAAACGTGTCGCTTCGCGTACTTTTTCTACATCGCTACCAGCACCAGAATTACCCGTAGAATAAGAGATCATTGCAACGCGAGGGTCGATACCGAATGCAATGGCAGAATCAGCAGATTGGATTGCAATTTCAGCCAGTTGTTCAGCCGTTGGATCTGGATTAATTGCACAGTCACCATAAACATAAACTTGCTCAGGTAACAGCATAAAGAACACAGAAGACACTAATGAGCTACCAGGTGCAGTTTTGATTAACTGTAGTGGTGGGCGAATAGTGTTAGCGGTTGTATGAACAGCACCAGAAACAAGACCGTCTACTTCGCCTTTTTCTAGCATCAATGTGCCGAGAACCACGTTATCTTCTAACTGTTCACGAGCAACAACTTCTGTCATACCTTTATTTTTGCGCAGTTCAACTAAACGAGGTACGTAAATTTCACGAACTTCTTTCGGATTGACTAATTCAATACCGGTGCCTAATTCAACGCCTTGTGCTGTAGCTACACGACGAATTTCTTCAGGATCACCTAACAGCACGCAAGTTGCGATACCACGATCAGCACAAATTGCTGCCGCTTTAACGGTACGTGGTTCATCACCTTCAGGTAAAACGATACGTTTTTTCGCTTTACGTGCTAATTCTGTTAATTGATAACGGAACGCTGGTGGTGATAGACGGTTAGGACGCTCAGAGTTTGCTGTCAGTGAATCAATCCATTGTGTATTGATGTGTTGAGCAACGTAGTTCTGAATTTTTTCAATACGCTCATGGTCATCAGCAGGCACTTCTAAGCTAAAGCTTTGCAGATTTAAAGAGGTCTGCCAAGTGTTCGCATTAACCATAAAGATTGGTAAGCCAGTCTCAAATGCACGTTCACAAAGTTGTTTGATTGGTGCATCAATTTGGTAACCACCTGTTAGTAGGATTGCACCAATTTCAACGCCATTCATTGCTGCAAGGCACGCTGAAACTAATACATCAGGGCGATCCGCTGAAGTGACTAACAGTGAGCCAGGGCGGAAGTGTTCTAACATATGGGGAATGCTACGTGCACAGAAAGTGACAGATTTAATACGACGGGTTTCAATATCGCCTTTATTGACGACAGTCGCATTTAAGTGTTTTGCCATATCTGTTGCACGGGTAGCGATTAAATCGAAGTTCCATGGAATGCAACCCAGCAAAGGCAGTGGGCTATTTTTTTCAATGGTTTTTAAATCGACATTGGAGATAATCGCTTTACTTGAATCATCAAAGATTTCAGATAAGTCAGGGCGGGTACGGCCTTGATCATCAACAGGTGCATTTAGTTTGTTAACAATAACGCCTGTGATATTTTGGTTTTTTACACCGCCAAATTCAGCACGCGCAAATTCGATACGCTCTTTTAGCTGTTCAACCGTGTTGTTACCTAATGCAGTAACGAAAACAATTTCAGCACCTAATGTTTTTGCAATTTCATAGTTTAATGATTGTGCAAAAGGGTGCTTACGCATAGGTACCAGACCTTCGATGAGAATAACTTCAGCATCAGCGGTGTTTTCATGGTATCTAGCAACAATTTCTTCCATCAGAACATCTTTTTGGTTTGAGCTGAGCAGAGACTCAACATAATCCATATTTAAAGGTTCTGATGATTGAATAGTGGAGTGAGAGCGGATAATCGCAGTTGTCTGATCTAATGCGCCTTTTACACGAGGTTGTGCAATAGGTTTGAACACGCTAAGGCGAACGCCTTTTTGTTCCATAGAACGGATAACACCCAAGCTGACGCTGGTTAAACCTACGCGTGTATCAGTTGGGACTAGCATAATTGTACGGGACACGGAAACCTCTTTAAATATCGGTTGCTCGTTATGTAAAACAGTACTGCCAGCATGACACTGGCAGTACATCAAAGAACTTAAGCGGTCAGGCGACTTGCGTCCTGAGCGATAACTAACTCTTCGTTAGTTGGGATAACAACAGCAAGGCGGCTGTTATCGGTAGTGATAGTGCCTGATTTACCGAAACGTGCATCTAGGTTACGCTGATGGTCAACTTCAAAACCTAATAGAGCCAGTTTTTTCAGAGATAATTCACGTACCATTGCTGCGTTTTCACCGATGCCACCAGTAAAGATAATAGCATCTAAACGACCTTCCATCAGTGCACAGTAAGAACCGATGTATTTCGCTAAACGATGGCAATAAACGTCCATGGCACGTTTAGCATCTGCTTTAGTTTCGTAGTTATCTTCAACATAACGGCAGTCACTAGTGACTTCAGTTAAACCTAATAAGCCAGATTCTTTAGTTAGCAGTTTATTAATGTCATCAACGCTCATACCTAAAGTATCATGTAAATGGAATACGATAGCAGGGTCGATATCACCACTACGTGTACCCATCACTAAACCTTCTAATGGAGTCAGACCCATAGAAGTATCAACACATTTACCGTTAACGATAGCAGAAACAGAACCACCATTGCCTAAGTGGCAAGTGATTACATTCAGTTCATCAACAGGTTTGTTTAACATTTTAGCAGCTTCACGGGAAACGAAGAAATGGCTAGTTCCGTGAGCACCGTAACGACGGATGCTGTGATCTTTATATAAGCTGTATGGCAGTGCATACAGATAAGCTTCTTCTGGCATTGTTTGGTGGAATGCAGTGTCAAATACCGCAACCATTTTTTCAATTAAATGAGGGAATGCTTTACGCGCTTCTTCAATACCAATAAGGTGAGCTGGGTTATGTAATGGAGCAAATGGGATAGCAGCTTCAATACCTTTGATAACTTCGTCAGTGATCACGACAGATTTAGTGAATTTCTCACCACCGTGAACAATACGGTGACCAATTGAAGCAATTTGTGCAGACAGTTCTGGTTTTTCAGCCAGAATAGTATTTACGATAAAGTTTAATGCTTCGCTATGAGCAGCACCTGCGCCTAACGCAGCTTCATGTTTTTGGCCATCCATTTTCCACTTCAGGCGGGCTTCAGGAAGGTTGAAGCATTCAGCCAAACCTGAAAGGAATTCTTCACCATTTTCTGGGTTGATAATTGCAAATTTAAGAGAAGAACTACCGCAGTTCAGTACCAGCACCAGCTTACTTGACATGGAATTACCTATTTATCTTGTTGTCGTAGTGTCTTTTATATTATAAAGACGGTGGTTAATAAAACGTCAATCATAAAAGCCTATCGCATTACTATGATGACATTAATGACGCGCATCATGCTTAAAGTAAAAACTTGATGCTAATTATAGTTGCCAATCATTAATTGGACGATTTTTATTCACCCATTAGCTTTTCGCGTTAAAATCGTCGAAAAGGGTTGAAAATCACGCCGGCAAACAAAATATAGCGCTTTATTGCCACAAACCTTTAGAATGGGCACAGGATACAGAGTAAAGGCAACAAAGACAAAATATACTTAATTCTACTAAAAGATTTTTATTCTTTATAGATATTTTTTAAAAGTTACAGAAGAAATTGATTGAGGTCATTATGAGCGAACCGACAGTGACTCCTCCCGGCTTTTTTAAGAAGCTTCGTTTGGGTAATGAGTATTTAAAAACCTGGCCGGTTGAAAAGCAATTAGCCCCCGTATTCCCTGAAAATCGCATTGTCAAAGCAACGCGATTTGGTATTCGCTATATGCCGCCGATTGCCATTTTTACGATGACTTGGCAAATTGCTTTAGGGGGGAGTTTAGGGCCTGCAATTACAACGGCGTTATTTGCCTGTAGCCTGCCAATGCAAGGGTTATGGTGGTTAGGTAAGCGTGCCGCAACACCTCTTCCTAGCACATTATTACGCTGGTTTTATGAGATACGTGAGAAATTTGAAGAAGCCGGTATTGCTTTAGCACCTGTTGAACAAACGCCAACTTACCTTTCTCTAGCACATTTATTAAAACGGGCTTTTAAGCAACTTGATCGCTCTTTTCTTGATGATGTGTAGAACATTTGTTCTACCTTCGTCATTTGCCATTATTGTCCTTAGAATTACCCCATTGAGATCAAAAAACGCGTAGTTAACACTACTCAATACTTTTGATTAATGTCATGCTCTCCTCAATGATTTCTTTGGAGAATTAATGATGGAAATGACACACGCACAACGCTTGATCCTCTCTAATCAATATAAAATGATGACTATGATGGATCCTGATAACGCTGAACGTTATCGTCGCTATCAGACAATCATTGAACGCGGTTACGGATTACAATTACGTGAACTAGACCGTGATTTTGATGAAATGTCTGAAGAGACTTGCCGTACCATTATTAACGTCATGGAAATGTACCATGCACTGCAAGTTTCTCGCGATAATTTAAAAGATCAAGAAATGCCAGATGCTCGTCGTGTCGCATTTATTGGCTTTGATGCGGCGACAGAATCCCGCTATCTTAGTTATGTGCGTTTTATGGTGAATACAGAAGGGCGCTATACGCATTTTGATAGTGGTAGTCATGGTTTCAACTCACAAACACCGATGTGGGAGAAATACCAAAGAATGCTGGCTGTTTGGTTAGCCTGCCCTCGTCAATATCACCTTAGCGCCGTTGAAATCCAACAAATTCTTAATGCGTAATACGTAACGCATCATTCTAAGGTAGGCATAAATTATGGCGATCACATGTAAAGGTTTTCTGTTTGATTTAGATGGAACATTAGTTGATTCATTACCCGTTGTTGAATATTGTTGGGCGTTATTTGGTGAACGCGTTGGCGTATCAACACAAGAGATTAATGACTATATCCACGGAAAGCCTGCTATTGAGTCGATTCGCCATTTTATGCCTAATGCTACAGAACAAGAGATAACAGATACTTTTCGCTGGTTAGAAAAATTAGAATCAACACAAACCGAAGGTTTAGCACCTCTTCCTGGGGCCATTGAGTTAATCAATCACCTTAATGAATTAGATATTCCTTGGGCAATAGTGACTTCTGGTACCGTACCAATCGCATCAACACGCCAATCGGTCACGGGGATCCCTGAGCCTAAACATTGGGTGACGGCTGAATGTATTAGTAAAGGTAAGCCTGATCCTGAACCTTATCTTTTAGGTGCAAAAAAATTAGGTTTATTGCCTCAAGAGTGTGTAGTTTTTGAAGATGCAGCAGCTGGTATTTACTCTGGTTTAGATGCAGGATGTCAAGTCGTTGCTGTACATGCTCCTTTATCCCTTCCTCGCCGTAATGAGATTCATTTAATTATTGATTCTTTAAATGATATTCAAATCGAGAAGCAAGCTGAAAAAGTGATAATAACGCACAAAAGATAGTCTTTTCTTTGATCATACTAGAAGACTTATTGATGTAAAAATGGTCTACTTATCAATGTAGTGAATTGATGTCTTAACCTGTTTTCACTTATTGCTGATCGAGGCCATTTTGAATAGCGAATTATTATGGGTTTTAAGCCTGCTATTGATAGCTATTGTCCTTTTTACGACCAATAAAATCCGCATGGATGTGGTCGCTTTACTTGTCATCATCGCATTCGTTCTTAGCGGTACACTTACATTAAATGAAGCTACAGTAGGATTTAGTGATCCTAACGTATTACTAATTGCTGCCCTTTTTGTTATTGGAGAAGGGTTAGTGAGAACAGGTGTGGCTTATCAAATGGGGGACTGGCTTGTACGTGTCGCGGGTAGCAGTGAAGTTAAAATGCTTGTGCTATTAATGATATGTGTTGCAAGTTTGGGGGCTTTCATGAGCTCAACAGGAGTGGTAGCTATCTTTATTCCTGTTGTGTTGAGTGTTGCCGCTCGCATGAAAACATCACCAGGCCGTTTAATGATGCCACTAGGTTTTGCGGGTCTTATCAGTGGATTAATGACTTTAGTGGCGACTCCACCTAATATGGTTGTTAACAGTGAATTAGTCAGAGAAGGATTGCCAAGTTTTCAATTTTTCTCCATTACACCTATTGGTATTGCTGTATTGTTTGCCGGTATTCTATATATGCTGGTGGTACGTCGTTGGTTAGGAAATAACGATAATGGTAAGCAAAAAGAGGCTTATCGTCGTACTTTCCGTGATCTTATTCGTGATTATCAATTAGCAGGACGTGCTCGTCGTTTAGCCATTCGTAAAGGTTCCCCACTTATAGGTCATTCACTTGATGAATTGCACCTACGTTCTCGTTATGGTGCAAACGTTGTTGGTATTGAACGCTGGAGGCGGTTTCGGCGCGTGATGGTCAGCGCAACAGGGGGAACTGAATTAAGAGAGCGTGATGTTTTATTGGTAGATATGTCTGCCAGTGATGTTGATTTGCGCGAATTTTGCCGTGAACAGATGTTAGAGCCGATGGTATTACGTGGAGAATATTTCTCTGAACAGTCACGTGATGTAGGCCTTGCTGAAGTATCCATGAATCCAGATTCAGAGTTATTAGGCAAATCATTAAGAGAGATAAAATTCCGTACTCGCTACGGGTTAAATGTTGTTGCTATTCGTCGAGAAGGTAATGCGTTGCCGGGTAAAATTGTTGATGAACCATTACGCCTTGGTGATGTGCTGTTGGTTATTGGTGATTGGAAACTTATTCGTGTTTTATCGACTAAACCACGTAATTTTATCGTGTTAAATTTAGCCGCAGAAATTGAAACTGTTGCGCCAGCCTCATCACAAGCACCCCATGCATTATTTTCGTTAGCATTAATGGTGGCGTTAATGGTGACAAATGAAGTACCCAACTTTATTGCAGCACTTATTGCTTGTTTATTAATGGGTAAATTCCGTTGTATTGATATGGAAAGTGCCTATCGTTCTATCCATTGGCCAAGTATTATTTTGATTGTAGGTATGATGCCATTTGCCGCCGCATTACAAAAAACAGGTGGTATTGAGCTTATTGTGAATGGTTTAATGGATGTCGCTGGTAGTGCTGGGCCTCAAGTGATGTTGGTGTGTTTATTTATACTCTGTGCGTCAATTGGGTTGTTTATCTCAAATACAGCAACGGCGGTATTAATGGCACCCATTGCTATTGCTGCTGCGAATCAAATGAATGTTTCACCATTACCCTTTGCAATGGTTATTGGTGTTGCGGCATCCGCAGCTTTCATGACACCGGTTTCCTCGCCCGTTAATACGCTTATTCTTGAACCGGGTGGATATAAGTTTGCTGATTTTATCAAGATTGGTGTGCCATTTACGATAATCGTAATGCTGATTAGTGTCTTCCTGATCCCGCTATTATTCCCATTCTAATTATCAATATTTTTGTTTTTCTGAAACGCTGTTTGTTAATTAATAAACAGCGTTTTTTATTTATTGAATGGTCTTTTTTTCATTTTATATAATTTTCATCTATATAAGTGTGTTTTATGAAATATCAAAACTCATAAAGGAGTAATTTAAAGAAATAGAAAAATTAGGGAGTGTGTAAAATGCCAATTGTAACTGTGAATAACTCAACGCCAATGAGTTCACTAAAAATTGATCATCCAGACGGTAAAAAAAATAGTGTGTTAACTGCAAAAATTAAAGGGGTGAAAAACATATCATCTCCATTATTATTTAATAATAATATGACAACCGAGATTATTACTATTGGTGCCTCAAAAGAAATAAAAATACCTTCCCTTTCAACTTTTGCCCCCAAAAATCCAATTAAAATTAGTGAAAATATATCAGAAATAAAAAATGAAGGTATGGTTGATGATGAGAGTGAGATAATTAGAAGTTATCATTTTAGTAAAGAGCAAGATATTAAAAGACAAAATGAGATTAAAGATGAGTCAAAATCTAATGAATATGCAAAAAAAAGAAATGAAGAGGTAGTTAACAAACTTAGCAATTATAGGGAATTATATAGTACCAGTATTGATGAGTTTGATAATAAAAATCTTGATAATAGATATAACTTAAATAGTAGTGATTTTTCTATTATTAAAAATAAAATTGAAAATAAAGATTTATCAAAAAAAGAAAAAATGGCAATAATAAAAAAATATTTAAAGAATAATGATGGTTTTATGAAAAAGATAGGCTTTTTAGAAAAGTTTAAAAATATATTTGGCAAGTCAAATAAAATAAATGAGATCCAACGAGAGCAAAGTACAGATGCATTAAATATATTAAATAGATTAAGTGAAAGTAAAGAAGTATCAATGACAAATAAATAAGTAGAGATTAATCGTAATTAAAGTAAAGAAATTAAAAAATTGAACTAAGATGAGTGTATATAAGCACTCATCTTTTTTATTTGGTAATAGTTTCGCTTACTCACTAATTTCATCAAGCGATAAACTAAAGCCTGGTACAAACACCTTTATAAAATAGTCCATTTCTGGGCTATGTCTTTCTGCTAGGGTTTTTTCTAATCTATTTTTAGCCAAATTAAATTCACTATTGCCTGCGGCTAACTCTTCAAGACATTTTAAATAAGCACATAAACTATCAGCTTGTTTAACAATAAAGGTTTCTTCCTCATTATGTAATTGCTCATCAATAAGGGGGCGAAAATCTTCTTGTAATTCTTCGGGTAACATTTCAATTAATTTTTGTTGTGCGTATTTTTCTATTTTTTTATATTCATGAGCAATTTGTGGATTATGGTACTTAATTGGGGTTGGCATATCGCCGGTGATCACTTCGCTGGCATCATGATACATCGCTTGTAATGCGATACGCTCAGCATTGACATTACCATCAAACTTACGATTTTTAATCACCGCTAAAGCATGGGCGACAAAAGCGACTTGTAAACTGTGCTCAGAAACATTTTCTTGGCGAATATTACGCATTAAAGGCCAACGAGTAATGAGTTTCAAGCGAGAAAGGTGGGCAAAAAAGTAACTCATAATATCTCCCAATTGCGTGATTGAAGACATTATTGTGAGTGGATAATTAACAGATGTAAACGTCAATAAAAAAGAAAATAAAAAAACGCAATATAACGGGTTGTTATACTGCGTTTTCTCTAATAGAAGACAATTTTATTGGTGATAACCCACAATAAAGCGTCCAAATTTTTGAATTGCCATATCTAAATCATCTTCACGGGGAAGGGTGACGATGCGGAAATGGTCTGGGTATGGCCAGTTAAAGGCAGTACCTTGTACCAGTAAAACTTTTTCTTGCAGTAATAAATCAAGGATCATCTTCTGATCGTCTTTAATACTGTAGCGATTAAGGTCTATTTTAGGGAACATATATAATGCACCCATAGGTTTAACGCAAGACACACCAGGAATTTGATTGATCAGTTCCCAAGCGCGATTGCGTTGTTCATATAAGCGACCACCCGGTAGAATAAATTCGCTAATACTTTGATAACCACCTAATGCAGTTTGAATAGCGTGTTGCATCGGAACGTTGGCGCATAATCGCATGGAAGCCAGCATATTTAAGCCTTCAATGTAGCTTTTAGCATGCTTTTTAGGGCCGTTTAATACCATCCAACCTTGGCGGAAACCCGCAACGCGATAGGTTTTTGATAAGCCATTAAAGGTGACTGTTAATAAGTCAGGCGCCATCGCTGCAATAGAATGGTGTTCCGCATCATCATAGAGAATTTTATCGTAGATTTCGTCGGCAAAGATAATTAGGTCATGTTGACGAGCTATTTCAACGATTTCCATCAAAATATCTTTGCTATATACCGCACCAGTTGGATTGTTTGGATTAATAATAACAATGCCACGGGTATTTTTTGTAATTTTGCTACGAATATCATCGAGATCAGGGAACCAGCCTTGCTGTTCATCACACATATAATGAACTGCGTTTCCTCCAGAAAGGGAAACGGCTGCTGTCCACAATGGATAATCAGGCGCAGGCACAAGCATTTCATCGCCATTATTTAATAAAGCTTGCATTGCTTGCACGATTAACTCAGAAACACCATTACCAATATAGATGTCTTCAACAGTGACATCACGCATATCACGGGCTTGATAATGCTGCATGATAGCTTTACGCGCAGAAAACAGTCCTTTGGAGTCACTATAGCCCTGTGAGCTTGGTAGATTACGAATAACATCTACTAAAATTTCATCAGGTGCTTCAAAGCCAAAAGGTGCCGGGTTACCAATATTGAGTTTTAAAACTTTATTACCTTCTTCTTCCAGACGTTTTGCTTCTTGCAAAACCGGACCTCTAATGTCGTAACAGACATGTTCGAGTTTGTTTGATTTTTTAATCTGATTCATAGCGCGTTTACCTAATAGGGTCTGACTCGTATCTTTTATTGTGATGGTGGCGACTTAGCGACATTTATCGCCGATTGCTATTCATATAGAAAGATACAAATGAAAAGGCTGTCCCAGCAAATAACTGTTCTATCACTCTACTCTTACGTTACAAACTTTTGAAGATGCTAGGTAATTTTTGGTGTAAAAGGTCAGTTTATTCTTAGAATGTTATTTTGATGACTGATTATGTGTCTTATGGTGTATTTATATTTCAGTTTTAATAATAATTCTGGATTATTATTCTGATGAATAAGGGCTTTTTAGTGTGGTGATCAGAAAAAAGTTGATGTGATATATAGATAGATGGGATGTTGCATAATCAATTATTGAATAATTTTATCGGATTTGTATTATCTGACTTAATATATTAAATTTTCAAATAATATGGTTAAATCTACTTTATTCTATAGCAATCAATCGGTTTAAGTATAAATTAAATTTAAATCTTAAATTTAGTTTATAGGGGAAGATACTTAAATTGGAATGCATAGTTAAGATAATTTAAATTATTTTCAAAATGTTAAAAATTATGTACGAGAAAGCAATATAGTATGATCCATGTCTAACTTGTGATGATGGTATGCAGTTCTTTCTTGTGAATGCTTGAAATGATAATAAAATTTAATTTGTTACAAAAAGATGCAATTCCTTTCTATCTAGGAGGTGTAAACGATAAGAAACAAATGTAAAGTATTCGGTATGTCTTTGCTCTCCTTTTCAGAGTAGAGTACTGTCTAATTAGAAGTCTTTTTTAGACTTTTGATAAAAAAACACCAGGTATATGTAATTTAAAAATCAAAAATAAGTGAAGAATAAACAATGATTAATGCAAATCGTCCGATAATGAATCTCGACCTCGATCTGCTTAGAACGTTTGTAGCTGTAGCAGATTTAAATACGTTTGCAGCCGCAGCAGCAGCTGTATGTCGAACCCAGTCAGCTGTTAGTCAGCAGATGCAACGTTTAGAGCAATTAGTGGGCAGAGAGCTTTTCGCCCGTCATGGTCGTAATAAGTTACTTACAGAGCATGGCCTTCAATTATTAGGTTATGCACGTCAAATTTTACGTGCGAATGATGATGCAACTGCGTCATTAACGTATAGCGATGCAGAAGGGGAGCTACGTATTGGTGCCTCTGACGACTCTGTTGATACTTTATTGCCTTTTTTATTAAACCGTATCGCGTCAGTATATCCACGTTTAGCGGTTGATGTACGTATTAAACGTTCTCAATATATTGAAGCAATGCTAGATAATCATGAAATTGATTTAGCATTAACAACAGCCCGTATTGGTCATCACCCGCGTACAGCGTTACGCACCGCACCTGTGTTATGGCACTGTGCGCCTGATTTCCAAATACAAATGAATGAGCCAATTCCTTTAGTTGTGATGGATGAAACAAACCCATTCCGTCAATTAGCAACGAACACACTAGATGATGCAGGCATTCAGTGGCGTATTGCGTATGAAGCGGCTTCTTTATCTGCTGTTCGTGCGGCCGTAAATGCAGAAGTGGGTATTACAGCGCGTCCACTTGAAATGCAAAATGCCGATTTACGTATTTTAGGCGAAAGCGAAGGTTTACCGCGTTTACCTGAAACACAATATTGGTTATATCGTAACTTTGATGAACAAAATGAAGCGGTGTTAACAGTGTTCAATGCAATTGAAAACAAGAAAACACCTTATACCGTCACTGCACCTGAAGATATTAGCTCGACTGAGCTGGAATAATCACATTAATCGTTGTGTAAATATTGAGTGTTAAAACACAAAAATTAAAGATTAAAAAAATAGTCAAATAAGACTAAATAGTGATGAATAATGATAAACGGGAATAGATGCAATTAAGCGCATTTATTTCCGTTTTTTTATTGTCATATTTGGATATAGTAACATTGTGTTAATATTTATGTTGATTTATGTATTCATCTTTGTGACATTTCATTCTATAACCGCCTTAACTGCTTGTTAAAAAAATGTTTACCTTCCCCCTTGGTTAATCACTTGTAGGATTTGTTAACAAATAAAAAGATTGTCTAGGTTTTTAGAGAATAAAAACACAAATCAAAACGGATATTTGACCTCCTCCACAATATTGGAAAGTTAATTTGTTAAAATTTGGATAAATTTTAAACTGATTAAGTATTTTTTCGACTATTTTGTGAGTTTGATCAAGAAAATAAGGCACATTTGCCTGTGTTGAGTCAGGTTTTTCCTGAGATACTGGTGTAGTAAAATCGAATTATCGGTTAGACTAAGCGTGTTAGTAAAAATTTTGTAGATTGACTGACACGTTTTAGCATTAGCCAGTAATTGGGTGTTAAAAATGAGTGTTAAATTTGTTAAATCGCGATAGAAAACAGTGTGATTTATTACAAAGTTTTCTAAAAAATAAGAAAGGTATAAATAGACTGTTATTAATTGTTTAATTAGCAAGTCTGTTTAATACGCCTTTTTTTTCGTAATTAGAAATGTGGTGTAAACCGCCGGATAAGAGTTGGTTAATTGACACCACCTTTGATGAGTAAGCAATGAGTATGTCTACAACCACCGAAGTTATCGCCCATCATTGGGCATTTGCTGTCTTCCTCATAGGCGCATTGGGGTTATGTTCGCTCATGTTGTTGGGTGCCCGCTATTTAGGCGGACGCGCACAGGCAAGGGCAAAGCATGTTCCTTATGAATCTGGTCTTGATTCTGTTGGCAGCGCTCGTCTGCGCATGTCGGCTAAATTCTATTTAGTTGCCATGTTTTTCGTTATTTTCGATGTTGAAGCATTGTTTCTTTATGCCTGGGCTGTTTCCGTTCGTGAAGTCGGCTGGTTAGGCTTTATTGAAGCATCAGTCTTCATCGCTATTTTATTAGCTGGATTATTCTATTTGGTTCGCATAGGTGCATTAGATTGGACGCCTATTCGCTCTCGCCGTGAAACTGCGAGTAAAAGCCATGTTCGATTAACCAGCGGCAAACATCCGCAGCAGTAATAAGCGAGGCATTAGAAATGGATTATACCCTCACCCGCATAGATCCGAACGGTGAGAATGACCGTTATCCCCTGCAAACACAGGAAATTGTCAGTGACCCATTAGATGCTCACGTTCATCGCAGCGTGTATATGGGAAAACTGGAACATGCGTTGCATGACGTTGTGAACTGGGGACGGAAAAACTCTTTATGGCCATATAACTTTGGTCTTTCTTGTTGTTACGTTGAAATGGTGACGTCATTTACAGCAGTACATGACGTGGCTCGTTTTGGTTCCGAAGTCTTACGTGCATCCCCTCGTCAAGCAGACTTTATGGTGGTTGCAGGTACGTGCTTTACGAAAATGGCACCTGTTATTCAGCGTTTATACGATCAGATGTTAGAACCTAAATGGGTTATCTCTATGGGTGCATGTGCTAACTCTGGTGGTATGTATGACATCTATTCCGTAGTGCAAGGTGTGGATAAGTTCATTCCAGTTGATGTGTATATTCCTGGATGTCCGCCACGCCCTGAAGCTTATATGCAAGCATTAATGTTATTACAAGAGTCCATTGGTAAAGAACGTCGCCCATTATCGTGGGTTGTCGGCGACCAAGGTGTTTACCGTGCCAATATGCAATCAGAACGAGAAAGAAAACACGGTGAGCGTATCGCAGTCAAAAATCTGCGTACTCCTGACGAAATTTAAAGGCTTTTGCCTAAGACGTAACCAGAGCAATGTGTTGCGATCATAGTAACCCTGATCAAAGTTGTGGTGAATAGAAATGACCGATCAGATAGCGCAAAAAAGCGCTCGGCCTGCGTGGGAAACGACCGATCATATTGATGATCAGGTGGTTAATGAACTGCGTCAGAAATTTGGGCCAGATGCGTTTACGTTCCAGCCTACTCGTACTGGCATGCCAGTTGTTTGGGTTAAACGGGAACAACTCATTGAGGTAATGCAATACCTCAAATCTTTACCAAAACCTTATGTTATGCTGTTTGATATGCATGGTTTTGATGAGCGTCTTCGTACGCACCGTCAAGGCTTGCCAGCAGCAGACTTTTCCGTTTTCTATCATCTGATATCAATCGATCGTAATAAAGATATTATGTTGAAAGTCGCATTAAGTGAAAATGATCTTAATGTTCCGACTATCACATCTCTCTTTCCTAACTCGAATTGGTATGAGCGTGAAGTCTGGGATATGTTTGGGATTGTCTTTAATGGCCACCCAAATTTACGCCGTATAATGATGCTTCCTGATTGGGAAGGTCATCCACTGCGTAAAGATTATCCTGCTCGTGCGACAGAGTTCGATCCTTATGTGCTGACAAAGCAGAAACAGGATCTAGAAATGGAATCGCTAACATTTAAACCTGAAGAGTGGGGGATGAAACGCGGTACTGAGAATGAGGACTTTATGTTCTTAAACCTCGGCCCTAATCATCCATCTTCTCACGGTGCATTCCGTATTATTCTTCAACTTGATGGCGAGGAAATCGTCGATTGTGTGCCAGATGTGGGTTATCACCACCGTGGTGCTGAAAAAATGGGTGAGCGCCAATCTTGGCACAGCTATATCCCATATACAGATCGAATCGAATACCTTGGCGGATGCGTTAACGAAATGCCTTATGTACTTGCAGTGGAAAAACTTGCGGGTATCGAAGTGCCTGAACGCGTTAAAGTCATTCGTGTCATGCTGTCTGAGCTATTTCGTATTAATAGCCACTTACTGTATATCAGTACCTTTATCCAAGACGTTGGTGCAATGACGCCGGTGTTCTTCGCCTTTACTGACCGTCAAAAAGTCTACAACATTGTTGAAGCGATTACGGGATTCCGTATGCACCCCGCATGGTTCCGTATTGGCGGTGTTGCTCATGACTTGCCACGCGGTTGGGAACGCTTATTACGTGAATTCTTAGATTGGATGCCAAAACGTCTAGATTCTTACGTAAAAGCAGCGTTGCAAAACAGTATTTTGAAAGGTCGTACTATCGGTGTTGCCTCATATAACTCGAAAGAAGCGTTAGAGTGGGGGGTCACAGGTGCGGGTCTTCGTGCAACAGGCGTTGAGTTTGACGTGCGTAAATGGCGTCCATATTCAGGTTATGAAAACTTTGAATTTGAAATTCCGGTCGCAAGTAATGGTGACTGTTACGATCGCGTAATGCTGAAAGTAGAAGAGTTACGCCAGAGTTTACGCATTTTGGAACAGTGCTATAAAAATATGCCAGAAGGGCCATTTAAAGCAGACCATCCACTGACAACGCCTCCACCAAAAGAGCGCACATTACAGCATATCGAAACTATGATTAACCATTTCTTACAGGTTTCATGGGGCCCGGTTATGCCTGCTAATGAATCATTCCAGATGGTTGAAGCCACTAAAGGGATCAACAGCTATTACTTAACCAGTGATGGCAGCACAATGAGCTACCGTACACGTATTCGTACACCTAGTTTTGCTCACTTGCAACAAATCCCAGCGGTTATCCGCGGTAGCTTGGTTTCTGACTTGATTGTGTATCTGGGAAGTATTGATTTTGTAATGTCGGATGTGGATCGTTAATCATGCAAAATGAATTAAACCAAAAAGATGACGCAGTGCAGATTGAAATTGTTGATGTCACGCATTCAAAGAAAGCGACGTTTGTATTAACTGAAGAAGAACGCGCTGAAATTGAACAAGAAAAACATCACTACGAAGATCCGCGAGCTGCATCTATAGAAGCACTGAAAATTGTGCAAAAGAACCGTGGATGGGTGGAAGACGGCGCGATCTATGCGATTGCGGATGTGCTTGGGATACCAGCTAGCGATGTTGAAGGCGTTGCTACGTTTTATAGCCAAATTTTCCGTCAACCCGTTGGTCGTCACATTATTCGTTTTTGTGACAGCGTGGTTTGTCATATTACAGGTTATCAAGGCATTCAAGCAGCAATTGAAAAGCATCTTAATATCATCCCTGGTCAAACAACACCAGATGGTCGCTTTACATTACTGCCAACCTGCTGTTTAGGTAATTGTGATAAAGGTCCTACCATGATGGTAGATGACGATACTCACAGCTTTGTTAAACCTGAAGAGATTGAAACGTTACTGGAGCAGTATCCATGACAGCAATTTCAGGAGCAAAACCGATTATCCGTAGCGCAGAAACGCACCCGCTAACGTGGCGCTTACGTGATGATCGTCAGCCTGTATGGCTGGATGAATACCGTGCTAAAAACGGTTATAAAGCGGCAGAAAAAGCATTAAAAGGCATGTCACCGACTGAAGTCACAACGGAAGTCAAAGATGCTGGCCTAAAAGGTCGTGGTGGTGCTGGATTCTCAACGGGCTTGAAATGGAGCCTGATGCCAAAAGATGAAAGCATGAATATCCGTTACATCCTTTGTAATGCAGATGAAATGGAGCCGGGAACATATAAAGACCGTCTCTTAATGGAAGAGCTTCCACATCTGTTAATTGAAGGGATGATTATCGGTGCTCACGCACTAAAAGCTTATCGTGGTTATATTTTCCTTCGTGGTGAATATATTGAAGCGGCTAAGCATTTACGCCATGCGATTGAGGAAGCAAAAGCAGCAGGTTTCCTTGGTAAAAATATCTTCGGTTCAGGGGTTGATTTTGAGCTGTTTGTTCATACAGGTGCTGGTCGTTACATCTGTGGTGAAGAAACGGCATTAATCAACTCTTTAGAAGGGCGTCGTGCTAACCCGCGTTCTAAACCGCCATTTCCTGCAACATCAGGTGCATGGGGTAAACCAACTTGTGTCAATAACGTTGAAACACTGTGTAACGTGCCCGCGATTATTGAGCATGGTAAAGATTGGTATATCGGCTTAAGTGAAGGCAAAAGCCCAGATGCGGGTACTAAATTAATGGGATTCTCTGGCCGCGTGAAGTATCCGGGCTTATGGGAATTACCATTTGGTACAACAGCGCGTGAGATCCTTGAAGATTACGCAGGTGGAATGCGTGATGGCCTCAAATTGAAAGCGTGGCAACCAGGTGGTGCTGGCACTGACTTTCTAACGGAAGATCACCTCGATCTTCCAATGGATTTTGGCACGATTGCAAAAGCAGGTAGCCGTTTAGGCACAGCGCTTGCGATGGCAGTAGATAATGAAATTAATATGGTTTCATTAACTCGCAACTTAGAAGAATTCTTTGCGCGTGAATCTTGTGGCTGGTGTACACCTTGTCGTGATGGCCTGCCATGGAGTGTCGAAATCTTACGTGCGATAGAAAATGGTAAAGGTCGTCCTGGTGATATCGAAACCCTTGAGCATTTATGTCGTTCTTTAAGTCCAGGACACACATTCTGTGCTCACGCACCGGGTGCTGTAGAACCTTTACAAAGCGCCATTAAATATTTCCGTGAAGAATTTGAAGCGGGCATTATTCAAGAAGATTATACCAATGCCAACTTAATCAGAGGTATTCAGCCTAACTTGCTGAAAAGCCGCTGGTAATTTTTCACGACACATTCTAGGTTTAACGCCTGCTGCGCAGGCCTTTGGGAAGCATGCTGACTATGGCTACGATTCATGTAGACGGCAAAGAATATGAAGTTAACGGGGCTGATAACCTGTTAGAAGCCTGTCTTAATTTAGGCTTAGATATTCCTTATTTTTGCTGGCACCCAGCGCTGGGAAGCGTTGGCGCTTGCCGCCAGTGTGCGGTTAAGCAGTATCAAAATGCTGAGGATACCCGCGGTCGTTTAGTGATGTCTTGTATGACGCCAGCGACTGATGGCACGTTTATTTCTATTGATGACGAAGAAGCGAAGAAATTCCGCGAAAGCGTTGTTGAATGGTATATGACAAACCATCCTCATGACTGTCCAGTTTGTGAAGAAGGGGGTAACTGCCACCTTCAAGATATGACGGTAATGACAGGTCATACTATGCGTCGCTATCGCTTTACGAAGCGTACACATAGAAATCAAGATCTGGGGCCGTTTATTTCTCATGAAATGAACCGTTGTATTGCTTGTTACCGCTGTGTTCGTTACTACAAAGACTATGCTGATGGCACTGATTTAGGTGTTTTTGGTGCGCATAACAACGTTTTCTTTGGGCGTGTTGAAGATGGCACGTTAGAGAGCGAATTCTCGGGTAACTTGGTCGAAATTTGTCCGACAGGTGTATTTACTGATAAAACTCACTCATCACGTTATAACCGTAAGTGGGATATGCAGTTTGCACCAAGTATTTGCCAAGGTTGTAGCATGGGTTGTAACACAAGCCCGGGTGAACGCTATGGTGAATTACGTCGTATTGAAAACCGTTATAACGGAACTGTAAACCGCTATTTCCTCTGTGACCGTGGTCGTTTTGGCTATGGCTATGTGAACTTAGCAAGCAGACCTCGCCAACCTAAAAAACGTTTAGGTAGTAACTGGTTAGAGATCAGTGCGGTTCAAGCAACTCAAGCTGCTGCGGATATGCTGAAGAAAAGCCAGCGTATCGTCGGTATTGGCTCACCGCGTGCAAGTATCGAAAGTAACTTTGCATTACGTGAAGTTGTTGGTGCTGAAAACTTCTATAGCGGTATTTCTACATCAGAGCAGAAACGTTTGACATTAATGCTAGAGATTTTACAAAAAGGTGGCGTTCATACTCCATCTCTACGTGAAATTGAAGATTACGATGCGGTTTTAGTGTTAGGTGAAGATTTAACGCAAACCGGTGCTCGTATGGCATTGTCTGTGCGCCAAGCAGTGAAAGGCAAAGCGCGTGAAATGGCCGCTGCTCAAAAAGTCGCTGACTGGCAAATTGCTGCGATTATGAATATTGGGCAACGTGCGAA
Organism: Proteus sp. fly-1089; assembly: GCF_040138965.1. Taxonomy (NCBI): domain Bacteria; kingdom Pseudomonadati; phylum Pseudomonadota; class Gammaproteobacteria; order Enterobacterales; family Morganellaceae; genus Proteus; species Proteus sp. fly-1089. The sequence continues at coordinate 1,325,569 of NZ_JBEETS010000001.1, read as the reverse complement.
ATATCCTCTGTTTGTAACTCATGTTGATGAAACTCGCCTTGATGATGTTGCTGCGTGGAGTTATCGCGCGCCTGTTGTTGATCAAGCACGCTTAGGTTTTGCGATTGCCAATAATATTAACGGTGAAGCACCTGCGGTTGATGGTATCGATGACGCGCTGAATAAACATATCGAGATGGTTGTTCAAGCACTTTCTCAAGCAAAAAAACCATTAATTATTAGTGGTAGTCATGCCGGTAGTGAAGACGTTATTAAAGCTGCTGCCAACATTGCGTTTGCATTAAAAGCAAAAGGCAATGAAGTGGGACTTTCTTTCGTTGCTGATGATGCAAACAGCATGGGTCTTGCCATGATGAATGCGCAACCTCTTGATGATGCGTTAAAAATCATGCGCAGTGGTCAAGCTGACACCGTTGTTGTTATGGAAAACGATTTATATCGCCATTTTGACGCCGACATGATTGATGATGCGATTGCGAAAGTTGATAACTTAATTGTTATTGACCACCAGCAAACAGACATTATGGCGAAGGCACATTTGGTTCTCCCTGCTTCTTCGTTTGCTGAAAGCGACGGCACCATGGTTAGCCAAGAGGGTAGAGCACAACGTTATTTCCAAGTATTCGAACCTTCTTTCTATAACAAAGAAGTCGTGATGCATGAAAGCTGGCGTTGGTTAAGTGCGGTTGATTCACAATGGCATGAAAGAACACTGGATTGGACACAGTTAGACAATGTGATTGAGCATTGTGCGACACGCCTTCCTCAGTTTGCAGGCATTGTTGATGCAGCTCCGAATGCGTCATTCCGTATTCGTGGTCAAAAACTGGCGCGTGAACCACATCGTTACAGTGGTCGTACTTCCATGTTGGCGAATGTGTCTGTTCATGAACAGCGTCAACCAAAAGATATCGACACCCCATTTGCGTTCTCAATGGAAGGTAATAACAGCCCAACAGCACCTCGTCAGCAAATTCCATTTGCATGGGCGCCGGGTTGGAACTCACCTCAAGCATGGAATAAATTCCAAGCAGAAGTGGGTGGCAGCTTACGCTTTGGTGATCCGGGTGTGCGTCTAATTGAATGTGGTGATAGTACTCTTGGCTACTTCACGGATATTCCTGCGCCATTTAATGCACAGAAAAATCAATGGACTGTCGCACCTTGCTACCGTTTATTTGGTAGTGAAGAATTATCACAACGTGCAGAAGTTATCCAATCTCGTATGGAAACGGCTTATTTAACATTGAGCGAATCTGATGCACAAGCATTAGCGTTAACTCAAGGTCAGCAAGCCATGTTTACTTACGAAGGTCGTGAATTCACCTTACCTGTGAAAATCAGTGCTCACCTGACTCAAGGTCAAATTGGCTTGCCGTTAGGTATGGCAGGTATTTCTCCATCGCTGGTGGGTGTATCGGTTCGTCAACTGCGGGGTATTGCATAATGAGCTGGTTATCTCCTGAAGTTACAGAGATTTTACTCACCGTTCTAAAAGCCGTGGTGATCTTGCTTGTCGTGGTCACCTGTGGTGCTTTTATGAGTATGGGGGAACGCCGTTTACTGGGATTATTCCAAAATCGTTATGGGCCTAATCGTGTAGGTTATGCAGGTTCAGCACAGTTAATTGCGGATATGATCAAAATGTTCTTTAAAGAGGACTGGATCCCAAAATTTGCTGACCGCTTTATCTTCACCATAGCACCAGTAATTGCGTTTTCATCTTTATTGCTGTCATTTGCCATTGTACCTGTTAGCTCAACATGGGTTGTTGCTGACTTAAATATCGGTATTTTATTCTTCTTGATGGTTGCGGGTATCGCGGTTTATGCCGTGTTATTTGCAGGTTGGTCAAGTAACAATAAATATTCATTGTTAGGTGCAATGCGTGCATCAGCACAAACCGTAAGTTATGAGGTATTTTTAGGACTCTCAATCTTAGGGGTTGTTGCTCAAGCAGGCTCTTTTAACTTGACAGATATTGTGAATTCACAAGCGAATATGTGGAATGTTATCCCACAATTCTTCGGCTTTATTACGTTTGCGATTGCCGGTGTTGCTGTTTGTCACCGTCATCCATTTGACCAACCAGAAGCAGAGCAAGAACTTGCTGATGGTTATCACATTGAATATTCCGGTATGAAATTCGGTCTGTTCTTTGTTGGTGAATATATCGGGATCGTTGCGGTATCAGGTCTTATCGTGACGTTATTCTTTGGTGGTTGGCAAGGTCCTTTCTTACCGTCATTCATTTGGTTTGCACTGAAAACAGGATTCTTCATGATGATGTTCATCCTTATTCGTGCTTCGTTACCGCGCCCGCGTTACGACCAAGTGATGTCTTTTGGTTGGAAAATTTGCTTACCGTTAACTCTTATCAATCTGCTGGTAACTGCTGCAGTGATACTTTACAACGCTCAATAAGGGGTGATTGAACCATGACTTTAAAAGAGTTATTGACTGGTTTCGGCACCCAGGTACGAAGCATTTGGATGATTGGCTTACACGCCTTCGCCAAACGTGAAACACAGATGTACCCGGAAGAACCTGTCAATGTTGCACCACGTTACCGTGGACGTATTGTATTGACGCGTGATCCCGATGGTGAAGAGCGCTGTGTTGCTTGTAACTTGTGTGCAGCAGTTTGTCCAGTTGGCTGTATTTCATTACAGAAAGCAGAACATGAAGATGGCCGTTGGTATCCGGAATTTTTCCGTATCAACTTTTCTCGCTGTATTTTCTGCGGTTTATGTGAAGAAGCTTGCCCAACAACGGCGTTGCAATTGACGCCTGATTTTGAAATGGGCGAGTTTAAGCGTCAGGATCTGGTTTATGAAAAAGACGATCTGTTGATTTCTGGACCCGGCAAATATCCTGAATATAACTTTTACCGTAAAACAGGTATGGCGATTAACGGCAAAGATAAAGGTGAAGCTGATGATGAAGCTAAACCTATCGATGTCAAAAGCCTGTTACCGTAAGGAGCGATATTCATGGAATTTGCATTTTACATCGCGGGGCTGATTGCCATCCTTGCAACATTGAGAGTTATCACTCATACCAATCCAGTACACGCATTGTTGTACTTAGTGATTTCATTGATTGCACTCTCTGTGGTTTTCTTCTCGCTGGGCGCCTATTTTGCAGGTGCATTAGAAATCATCGTTTACGCTGGCGCCATTATGGTGTTGTTTGTTTTCGTGGTGATGATGCTCAACCTAGGTAAATCCGTCGTTGATCAAGAAAGAAAGTGGCTGCAACCGAAGTTTTGGATTGGACCAGCACTTTTATCTCTGATGCTATTAGTCGTGCTTATTTATGCAATTAGTAGTGTCACTCACGGTGAAATTACTGGAGAAATAATTGGCGCGAAAGAGGTCGGTATTAGCTTATTTGGGCCTTATATTCTGGCTGTTGAGTTAGCATCTGTTCTCTTATTGTCAGGGTTAATAGTTGCTTATCACATTGGTCGTGATCAGAGCCATGACGATCTCGTCGAAAACGACATCGTTGAAAACGAAAATGCAGGGGAGCAAAAATGATACCTCTTCAACATGGTTTGATCTTGGCTGCGGTACTGTTTGTGTTAGGTTTTACCTGCTTAGTACTTCGCCGCAACCTGTTGTTTATGTTGATCGGACTAGAAATTATGATTAATGCGGCTGCACTGGCATTTGTTGTCGGTGGTAGCTTTTGGGGTCAAACAGATGGTCAGATAATGTATATTCTGGCTATCAGCTTGGCGGCGGCAGAGGCAAGTATTGGTCTGGCATTGTTGTTACAGCTTCATAGACATCGCCAAAACATCAATATTGATACAGTCAGTGAGATGCGCGGATGAATATACTCTATTTAACCATTCTGCTACCACTGCTGGGATTTTTACTGCTCGCTTTCTCACGTGGTCGTTGGTCTGAAAACGTATCAGCATGGATTGGTACAGGTTCGGTTGGTTTATCGGCTTTAGTTGCACTTTGGGCTGGTATGGATTTCTTTGCCAATGGGCAAGAAACTTATGTTCTGACTTTATGGAATTGGATGTCAGCAGGGAATTTTAATATTCCGTTCACTCTGGTTCTTGACGGTCTTTCATTAACCATGCTGGGTGTTATTACTGGGGTTGGCTTCCTTATTCATATGTATGCATCGTGGTATATGCGTGGCGAAGAAGGGTATTCTCGCTTCTTTGCTTATACCAACTTATTTATCGCAAGTATGGTTGTTTTAGTACTGGCTGATAACATGATGCTGATGTATATGGGTTGGGAAGGGGTTGGTCTATGTAGTTACCTGTTAATTGGTTTCTATTATAGCAATCCAGCTAATGGCGCAGCGGCGATGAAAGCGTTTATTGTAACGCGTATCGGTGATGTGTTCTTAGCTATCGGTATGTTTATCCTGTTTGATCAATTAGGCACATTGAGCTTCCGTGAAATGGCAGAGCTTGCTCCTGAGCAATTAGCAGTAGGTTCAAGTGTCATTAACTGGGCAATGTTAATGGTATTAGGCGGTGCCGTAGGTAAATCTGCACAGCTTCCATTACAAACTTGGCTAGCCGATGCAATGGCAGGTCCAACACCGGTATCTGCATTAATTCACGCCGCAACCATGGTTACAGCGGGTGTGTACTTAGTGGCACGTAGCAATGCGCTATTCTTAATGGCACCAGAAGTACTAGAATTAGTCGGTATTATCGGTGCAGTTACATTAGTACTAGCGGGTTTTGCAGCTTTAGTACAAACAGACATCAAACGTATTCTTGCTTATTCAACCATGAGCCAAATTGGTTATATGTTCTTGGCTTTAGGCGCTCAAGCATGGGATGCGGCAATTTTTCACTTAATGACTCACGCTTTCTTTAAAGCATTACTGTTCTTATCCGCAGGTTCGGTAATTGTAGCCTGCCACCACGAACAGAATATCTTTAAGATGGGCGGGTTACGTAAGAAGATCCCATTTGTTTATGCTTGTTTCTTAATTGGTGGTGGCGCATTAGCCGCATTACCACTGTTAACAGCAGGGTTCTTCAGTAAAGATGAAATCTTATGGGGTGCGTACTCAAACGGGCATTTTAATTTAATGCTAGCAGGGTTAATTGGTGCGTTATTTACGTCACTTTATACCTTCCGTTTGATTTTCATCGTATTCCATGGTGAAACCAAAACCGAAGCACACCAAGTTAAAGGTTTTACACATACTTTCCCATTAGCGGTATTAGCACTGTTATCAACGTTTATCGGTGCATTAATTACTCAACCGTTAGGTGCTGTTTTCCCTGAAGTAAATGCATCTCATGATGGTAAGTATGTGTTAGAAATACTTTCTGGTGTGGTAGCGATTGTAGGCGTTGCCATTGCAGCATGGTTATACCTGAAACAGCGTCAATGTGTTTCTAAGGTTGCCAATACTCGTACCGGTCGTTTCTTCTCAACATGGTGGTTCCATGCTTGGGGATTCGATGCACTGTATGAAGTGCTGTTTGTCAAACCTTATAAAGGGGCGGCGTGGCTTATCCAAAATGATCCTGTGAACCAATTCTTTAATTTATTTGGTTGCTTGCTTAAAGGCACCAATAAAGGATTAAGTTTCAGTGAAAATGGATTAGCACGTTGGTATGCGGCTTCTCTCGGTTTAGGTGCAGTGCTGGTTATCGCTCTGCTGCTTCTGGTTTAATTAAGGGACACATTGCGCCATGTTATTACCCTGGCTAATACTTATTCCCTTCATCGGTGGCCTGCTAAGTTGGCAGGCTGAACGAATCGGCTCGCAAGTTCCTCGCTGGGTTGCGTTGCTGACGATGGGGTTAACACTCGTTATTTCTGTGCAACTATGGTTGCAAGGCGATTATCAACTACTCAGTGCTGATGGAGCGCCACGCTGGACAGAGTATTACTTTGTGCCGTGGATACCTGCATTAGGGATAAACATCCAGTTCGCACTTGATGGTATGTCATTGCTGATGGCTGTTTTAACCGCAATTTTAGGTATTTTAGCGGTACTCTCTTCGTGGAGTGAAAACCAACCATCACAAGGTGCTTTCCATTTTAACCTGCTGTGGATCTTAGCGGGTGTAATGGGAGTATTTTTAGCAACGGACTTGTTCTTATTCTTCTTCTTTTGGGAAATGATGTTGATCCCAATGTATTTCCTGATTTCTTTATGGGGACACAAAGGAAGTAGTGATAAAGCACACGTCAGTGCAGCAACGAAATTCTTTATCTATACACAGGCAAGTGGCCTGTTAATGTTGCTGGCTATTATCGGTTTAGCGGTTGCTTTCTACCGTGAAACAGGTATTTGGACGTTTAGCTATGACACCTTATTACAAGCACACACCGTATTAAGTACTGAGCTACAATTTATCCTGATGTTAGGTTTCTTCGCTGCATTTGCGGTGAAAATGCCAATCGTTCCTGTTCATGGCTGGTTAGCCGATGCGCACGCAGAAGCACCAACAGCGGGTTCTGTTGACTTATCCGGTATTTTATTAAAAACAGCAGCTTACGGTTTATTACGATTTAACTTACCACTATTCCCAGAAGCATCAGCATTGCTTGCTCCTGTGGCAATGTGGTTAGGTTTAATTACCGTATTTTATGCAGCACTACTGGCATTTCGTCAGACAGATATTAAACGTCTTGCGGCTTACAGTAGTATTTCTCACATGGGCTTTATCGTGATTGCGATTTATGCTGGCTCTGTATTGGCTTACCAAGGTGCTATCATTCAGATGATCACTAACGGCTTGTCAGCTGCAGGTCTATTTATCATGTGTGGCATGCTATATGAGCGCTTAGGTACACGTGATATGAATCAAATGGGTGGATTGTGGAAAAGCATCCGTTTCTTACCAGCGTTTTCGCTGTTCTTTGCGGTCGCCTCTTTAGGTATGCCAGGAACAGGTAACTTCGTCGGTGAGTTTATGATCCTGTTTGGTACTTATGGCAACTTTAAGCTGATCACGATTATTTCGGTCTTTGGTTTAGTCTTTGCATCTGTTTACGCACTATGGATGATGCAACAGGCTTACTACGGTTCACCGAAAACAGCTGAAAGAACCTATAAAGGGTTGGATCTGAGAGAATTCTTTATCCTGATCACCTTGGTGGTTTTACTGGTTATTCTGGGCTTCTTCCCGCAACCTGTATTAGACACTTCGGCATCAGCGATGGAAAATCTCCAGACTTGGTATTCCGCTTCTATTTCAACAGTAAGGCCGTAATTCGCCATGACAATAACTCCTGAACAATTGATCGCAATGCTACCGCTATTAATCGTCGGATTGACGGTGGTGGTTGTGATGCTGTCCATTGCGTGGCGACGCGATCATTTCACCATTGCCACTTTGACAGCAACGGGTTTCATTATTGCGTTGGGATCACTCTATTACGTTAATGCATTAGGCGTCGTTGACGTGACCACGCTTTACCATGTTGATGGATACTCTAGCTTCTTTACTGCGCTAGTTATTCTTTCTGGTATTGGTACTATCGCTTTTGCTTATCCTTGGTTAGAAGGCTATCAAGATAACAAAGAAGAGTTTTACTTGCTGATTTCGATTGCAGTAGTGGGGGGAATTTTACTCTCATCTGCTCATCATTTCGCATCGATGTTTATTGGTATTGAATTGCTGACATTGCCACTGTTTGGTCTTATCGGTTATGCATTCCAACAACGTCCATCACTGGAAGCGGGCATTAAATACATGTTGCTTTCAGCAGCTGCGTCTTCTTTCTTACTGTTTGGTATGGCACTTCTCTATGCAGAAGCAGGAAACCTTTCCTTTACTGCCATGGGACAAAGTTTAAGTGATAGCAATATCCATAAACCATTAGTGCTTGCAGGTTTAGGCATGATGTTGGTGGGAATTGGATTTAAATTATCTTTATTCCCATTCCAATTATGGACACCAGATGTTTACCAAGGTGCGCCGGCACCAACTGGGGCATTCTTAGCTACAGCAAGTAAGATTGGTATTTTTGCGGTTGTGATGCGTTTATTCCTTGAAGCGCCGGCGGCAGATAGTGAAACTTTACGAATGATCTTAGGTTTCATGGCAATTGCCTCTATCCTGTTTGGTAACATTATGGCGTTAACGCAAAAAAGCGTGAAGCGCTTACTGGGTTACTCTTCGGTATCACATCTTGGTTATCTACTAGTAGCATTAATTGTATTGCAATACAGTCCTGTGCTGGCGCAAGAAACGGCTGAAATCTATTTAGCGGGTTACTTATTTGCAAGCTTAGGTGCATTTGGTGCAATCGCGGTAGCTTCAAGTCCTTATCGCGAAAGCGAAATGGATTCACTAGAGGATTACCGTGGATTATTCTGGCGCCGCCCTGTTGTTGCTGTGGTTATGTCTCTGATGATGTTATCACTGGCTGGTGTGCCAATTACCTTAGGGTTCATTGGTAAACTATATGTGATTATTGCAGGTATTAACTCAAGCTTATGGTGGTTAACCGGTATGGTCGTGTTAGGTAGTGCAATTGGTTTATTCTACTACCTACGCGCTGCTGCAATTGTCTTCTTACGTAAACCAGATAATGACAATACGCCTGCGATTGCAACAACATCACAAAATATGGCGACATTTGTTGCATTAATTTGTGCGATTGTTGTGATTGCATTAGGTGTATGGCCACAACCATTAATTGAATTGACGAATTTTGCGATTATTGCACCTGTAGCAAACTAATTGATAAAAAACGTCTTCAAATATTAAAACGGCTCTTGTGATAGAGCCGTTTTTTTATCGATATATTTATTTATCATTCATTATTTTTTATTATCACCATAGTATAAGGAGAAATTATCTAAAAATAAGAATAGAGGAATGATAAAGTGTTCAGTTAATGAAATATTTTCTTTTAATTCGATGAGTTGCTGTTGAATAACAAGCCAGTACTCGTTTAATAAAAGCATTTGATTAATGAATATTTTTAAAAAATGATCAATATCTGTTAAAGCGTAGTAATGTTTTAATTCAAAGAGGATATTTTGTTTTTTGTTTTTTAGCCTACTTATCTCTTTAATTTGCTTTAGATAAAGGTCAGTTAATTGATGACGAGCATCAACAATATTTGTATAAGAAAAACCACTATCCAAAATAGAGAATAATTTTGAGAGTATATTAATCAACGTGTTTAGTATGTTTTTATCATTGACTTCAATATCGAGATTTTCAATGTTCTCTTTAGAGGGAAACGAATTTGTGAAAAGATAGAGAAAACCTTTCTCATGTAAAATAATCTCGCTTTTTTGTATAATATCGAGTTCTTTCTTGGTTTCAAGACAAATGTTATCTAAGCTAATAAGCTCTTGTGTAAGTGAGTTAATTAATCTTTCTTTCTCTTTGATAGAAGGCATGAGTTCATCAAGAATAAATTGTGTATTTAAATAGGCAATTTCTGAAGAGATGAATACACAGTGTTCAATAATAGTACTAATTGTTTCATCAATTTCATTAGAATAGATATTTAATATACTTTTTTTTTCTTCTTCCAGTCTTATTTTTAGCTCAAGACTGATTTTATTACTATCAATTTCATTGTTAATTTCGTTAATTGTTCTAAATGTTCCATTGAGTAATTTCTGTCGCAATCTGCTTTTTAATAATAGTGAAAAATAAATGATTTTTTCAATATTTTTATTATTTCTTTCTAAGAAAAGTGTAATATTCTTATTCATTTTATCTTCTGTGTAACACTTGTTATTGCCAAAATAAAGGATATTACGATAAGCATGAAATAATTTATTGTGTTCAAAGGACGAATCTAATACTAAAGAGTTATCATTGTTTTTCATAACAATTCCTTTTGTTAATTTGATGAGTAAAAAGAAGAGAGTGCATTATCAAAAGAAAGTAGAATTTCCTTAGAGTAACCAATAACCATATACCAAGGAGAAATAATTTTTTCAAAATAAATACTAAATTTAATAAGTTCTAATGCGTTGTTTATTTTATTGAAATTAGCAAGAGAAACGTCTATTTCAGTTAATATTGCTTGCCAAATATATTCAATATGCTCAAGTGCCATATTCGTATCTTCAATAAGCTGTTCAATTTCTTCTAATTCAATATAAAAAGAGCTTAAGCAAAATGATAAACTGGTATACTTATCTATATTATCATTAAGATTTTTTACCTTTTCAATTAATTCATTTTTCTTTTTGCGTACTTTCTCCGCTTTTTCCCCAAAAATACCACCAGTAATAATGACTCCAATAATACCTGCTGCAAGCCCTGTAAAGGCAAGTCCGACGTAGTTTTTATACTCCTCTTTGAGTAATGAAATATCTTCAATAAGCAGGTCTCTCTCTTCAATAAGTGAGCTACGATCATTATTATAAAACTCATTCAAAAATTTCTTTTTATTTAGAATTTCATGATATATTGAATGATGTACCGTCTCTTTACTTTCCACTCCGCCAACAATTTTATTTCTAAATATTGATAAGCTCTTTTTTATTTTTAATGTTTTCTTTTTCTCTTCTGTTATATCTTTTTTCATACTTTCTAATATATGAATAAGCTGAGTTGTTACTTGTTTATCTTGATCGCTATATTGGATTTGTTCTAATTCTTTATCTGAAAGATCGCTAACTAAAGTGTCAATTTTTACTAGTAATGGCATTTGGTTAATAAATGATATTATTTTTTCACCCGTAGACGTGATTTCTCTACCCATAATTTCTAGATCTATTGCTTGCTGTTTTATATTGTACTCAATTTTATTCCACTCAAAAGCATGTTCACGCATTCTAACAAAAAGGGATAAGATATTATCCGGAGAGAGTTGAGGTACACTTATTTCATTATAACCAACAAAATCGATAACATCTTCTTGTGTGAAAGGAAGGGAAAGTGTTTTATTAACATAAGATTTTATTTTAATTAAATCATGTGAAGTAACTATGCCAGGTAATCGACCATTTTTGATACCCTTTCCTAATATTAAGCCGAGTGCAACTTTAGGGATATCCGGTGATTCAATAATTTGATCAACCTGTTCAAAGATGGTTGTATCCATATAACCTCTCTTATGTATAATGATTTTTTATCTATACAGCATGTTTTTAGAATGATTTGTTTACTATTTAGAATTTACAGATTAATGCTTCTACTTTGTAACATGAAAAATACAAAACTTTGATAAATGACAAAGGTTATAATTAATCAGTCCTTTGATAATTCTTATAGAGACGTATAATCTCCTTTTTAATTAGTTGTGGGTATTTGGAGTGGAAAAGGTTAATCCTGTGTTTTCGACACTGTACGAAAAAGTTAAAAAAATAAATCTGACAGCACAAGGTAATCTTTTACATTTGAAAGTCGCCTTGCCGTCAGATGTTTCGTTCTCATTGCTCTCATGGCTTGCTGCTCAGGTGTATTATCCGCAATTTTATTGGCAGCACCGCGATGAGAGTGAAGAAGTGGCAGTGTGTGGGCAATTATGTTGCTTTAATCATATTCAAGACGCTCGCCAATTTTTAGCAACGCATCAGTCTGGTCTAAATATTGATGATGTGCGTATTTGGGGCTTAAATGCGTGGGATACCATTATTCCTGGCCGTATAGATGAGATAAACGGGGATGATGCCTATCTTTTTTTACCTAGGATTGAAATTAGACGCCACCAGCAAGAGCTTTCTGTTCATTTAAATTTACTTGATGACGCTGATAAAAAAGACACCTTAGATTTTCTGCAAACATTAAATCAATCGCTAGATATTGAGCCTCTCTCTGTTTCTGTGACTCAAGTTAATCACTCTTTAACGCAAGAGCAGTGGACTCATTATCTTAATATTGCATTAGATGAAATTAACCAAGGCTTATTTGAAAAAGTGGTGCCAGCAAGGGCTACGTGCTTAACATTGGATAATCCACTTAAAGCTATTCAATTTATGAAAGCAAGTCGTGATGTCAATCATCATTGCTATCATTATATGTTGGCATTTTCACCTTCAGATGCCTTTATGGGATCAACACCTGAAAGATTATATAAACGTGATGAGTTGATGCTGTATACCGAAGCGTTAGCAGGAACCGTAGCGAGTTCGGATAATGAGCAACAAGCAACAGTATTTGCAGATTGGCTGATGAATGACAAAAAAAATCAGCATGAAAATTTGGTTGTCGTTGATGATATTTGTCAACGATTACAAGGTGGTGTTGACGGTATTGATGTCTCTCCAGCTGATGTTATCCGCTTACGGAAAGTGCAGCATCTTCGTCGTTATATTCATGGAAAATTAATTAATTCAAATGATATTGATTGTTTAAAACGATTACAGCCAACTGCGGCGGTGTGTGGATTACCAAGAAGTGTTGCACGCGCTTTTATTCGTAAACATGAGCCTTTTGAGCGCCGTTGGTATGCTGGATCCGCTGGGTATTTATCGCTTCCTCATGCAGAATTTGCAGTAAGCTTGCGTTGCGGTGAGTTGCATGATGATACCTTGACGCTATATGCGGGTGCGGGTGTTGTGGCCGACTCTGATCCACAGCAAGAGTGGGTAGAAATTGAAAATAAAGCGGCAGGTTTACGAACGTTGCTGGAAAAAGAGAGTTAATTTTCTACCGAAAATCGGAGTTCAAATAAATAGCATCAGCAATAACAATCATAATTTGATGAGTTTTTTTTAAGCCAGTAATTTAGTGCTACTCTTCAAATAACCACTGCTAGTTGTTAATTAATTGATGCTATTCTTTAGCTCTGTAGCGTTATTTATTCTTATTCTTAATGATAAAAAAGAGCGCTTTGAAAATAAGGCGGACAATTTGCCTAAATAATGCACTCTTTGAGTGTTTTCTTTAACGATTTATTTAACGAAAACTTCTGTTCATTGAACTAGGCTAAGGAAAAGTATTTAGGAACAGATATTATAATAGCAATTGCAGGTTTTCGTTGTTGGGATGATCAATGTCTAATAGTTCGTTTAATCGCCAATGGGCTAAAGTTATACTCGAAACTTTGACTCGTCATGGTTTACGCCATATCTGTATCGCACCCGGATCTCGTTCGACTCCTTTAACACTTGCAGCTGCCGCTAATCAAAAATTAATATGTCATACGCATTTTGATGAACGTGGGCTTGGGCATTTAGCCTTGGGATTAGCAAAAGCGTCAAAAGAGCCTGTGGCGGTGATTGTGACATCAGGTACCGCTGTCGCTAATTTGTATCCGGCATTAATTGAAGCGGGATTAACGGGGGAGCGTGTTATCTTTTTAACCGCAGACCGACCGCCGGAATTAATTGATTGCGGTGCAAATCAAGCTATCCGTCAGCAAGGTATCTTTGCAACGCATCCTTCACAAACACTCTCTTTACCACGACCGACAACGGATATTCCCGCAAGTTGGCTAGTTTCTACACTTGATAATGCGATGAATACATTGGTTCATGGCGCATTACACGTTAATTGTCCTTTTGCTGAGCCGTTATATGGTGATGATGTTGAAACATCAATGCCATGGACTGAGGCTTTAGGAAATTGGTGGAAAAATGATAAACCGTGGTTACAAGAAACTCGTTTTAACGCCGTTTCAACACATCCTCAATGGAATGAATTACGTCAGAAAAAAGGTGTTGTGATCGCTGGGCGTATTAGCCCAGAAGAAGGGAGGGAAGTCACAAAATGGGCATCACAATTAGGTTGGCCTTTATTAGGTGATGTATTGTCCCAAACTGGACAACCGCTACCTTGTGTCGATTTATGGTTGAATAACTCGCAAGCAAAATCAGAACTCAATAACGCTGAAATCGTTATTCAATTTGGCTCAAGCTTAACAGGTAAACGTTTATTGCAATGGCAAGTGGGATGTTCTCCCAACGCTTATTGGATTGTTGACTCTATTCCAGGGCGCTTAGATCCCGGGCATCATCAAGGTGAAAAATTTACATTATCACCCATGCAATGGTTAAGGGCGCATCAGGCTGTTGATAATTTACCTTGGACTAAAGCATTAACAGGTATAGCTACACAAACCTATCAAAAGGTAAGTGAAATAACGAATTATTTTGGTGAAGCTCAAGTTGCACATCAATTAGATAAATTACTTCCTAGTGATGGACAGTTATTTGTTGGCAATAGTCTGATTGTTAGATTAATTGATGCATTTGCTCAATTACCACAAGGTTATCCTGTAATGAGTAACCGAGGTGCAAGTGGTATTGATGGTTTGATTTCAACCTCTGCGGGTGTTCACCGCGCGACAAAAAAGCCAACATTAACAATTTTGGGCGATTTATCGGCACTGTATGATCTGAATAGCTTAGCGTTACATCAACAAGTTTATGCGCCTAATGTTATTATCGTGGTGAATAATAATGGTGGACAAATATTTTCTATGTTACCCACGCCAGAGGCAGAGCGAGAACGTTTTTACTGTATGCCTCACTCATTAAATTTCAAACATGCAGCCGCAATGTTTGGCTTGCATTATGTATCACCAACAAGTTGGGATTCACTGTTAACGACTGTTCAGGAATGCTGGACAGGGGCGCCAACAACGACATTAATTGAATTAATTGTTGATGATACTGATGGTGCAAAAACATTAAATCAGCTGGTAAAACAGGTAACATCTCATGACTTTAGCATGTCAGCGATATAATACCCATAATGAAGGGCCTTGGTTAGTTTGGTTGCATGGGCTATTAGGTGAAGGTTGTGAATGGGAGCCTGTCATCCAGGCTTGCCATGAATATCCATCACTTGTGATTGATTTGCCTCGTCATGGTGGTTCTGCATCTATCAGTGCGAAGGATTTTGTTGAAGTTAGTACATTACTAACTGACACATTAAAAGAGCAACGTATCGATCATTATTGGTTAATTGGTTACTCGTTAGGTGGCAGGATCTCGATGTATCATGCATGTTTTGGTGATACAACAGGATTAATGGGATTGATTGTAGAAGGTGGCAACCCAGGTTTATATGATGCAACAGAAAGGCAAAGTCGCATTGCACATGATAAACGTTGGGCTGAGCGTTTTCGTAATGAACCTATTTATGATGTATTAACACAATGGTATCAACAACCCGTGTTTGCTGATCTTAGTGACAAAAACCGACGATTATTGGTTGAAAAACGTCGTCATAATGCGGGGTTTTGTATTGCAGAAAGTTTAGAGATGCTTTCTTTAGGCCATCAGCCTTGGCTAGTCTCTGAATTGCAGCAACTCACTTTGCCATTTATTTGGCTTTGTGGTGAGAAAGATAGAAAATTTCAAGCGATAGCGCAGCAATATTCGCTACCATTAACAACTATCCCGCAAGCTGGGCATAATGCGCATCAGGCACAGCCAGCGGCTTATGCTGCGGTGATAAATCATGTTTTATCCCTCTTTGGTTAAAGGAACCTAATTATGCTTTACCCGAGCGAAGAAAAGTTATATGCACCGATTGAATGGTTAGATTGTTCTGAAGGTTTTGAAGATATTCTCTACCATAAATCAGTCGATGGTATTGCAAAAATTACGATTAACCGCCCGCAAGTACGTAATGCTTTCCGTCCTTTGACAGTGAAAGAGATGATCCAAGCATTAGCTGATGCACGTTATGATGACACAATTGGTACTATCATTTTAACGGGTGCGGGTGAAAAAGCATTCTGTGCGGGTGGTGACCAAAAAATTCGTGGTGACTACGGCGGATATCGCGATGATAGCGGTACACATCACCTAAACGTGTTGGATTTCCAACGCCAAATCCGTACTTGTCCGAAACCGGTTGTGGCAATGGTCGCTGGTTATTCTATTGGTGGTGGTCATGTGCTCCATATGATGTGTGACTTAACTATCGCGGCAGAAAACGCTATTTTTGGCCAAACAGGCCCTAAAGTGGGTTCTTTTGATGGTGGTTGGGGTGCTTCTTATATGGCCCGCATTGTTGGTCAAAAGAAAGCACGCGAAATTTGGTTCTTATGCCGTCAATATGATGCAAAAGAAGCATTAGAGATGGGTTTGGTTAACACTGTTGTTCCTTATGCTTCTCTTGAAAAAGAAACCGTTCGTTGGTGTCGTGAAATGCTTGAAAATAGCCCAATGGCATTACGTTGCTTGAAAGCAGCATTAAATGCTGATTGTGATGGTCAAGCAGGCCTGCAAGAATTAGCCGGTAATGCAACTATGCTGTTTTATATGACGGATGAAGGTCAAGAAGGTCGCAATGCCTTTAACGAAAAACGTCAACCTGATTTCTCTCGATTTAAACGTAACCCATAATGAGAAACGCCAAACTCTATTCATTCAGCCTACCTGTAGATGCAGGCGTTGTTCTGCGCTATCAAAGGCTAAAAACGCGTGATGGTTTTCTTGTCTGTTTAGAGCAAAATGGCAAACAAGGATGGGGTGAAATTTCACCTCTTCCTGAGTTTAGCCGTGAAACTTTAGAACAAGCCCAAGAAGCCGCACTATCTTGGTTAACTGCGTGGTGTGCGGGGGAAAACCCAGAGCACAGTGAACTGCCAAGCGTGGCTTTTGGCCTAAGTTGTGCATTAGCAGAGCTTGAAGGCACATTGCCACTAGAGGCAAACTATCGCGCGGCACCTTTATGTAATGGCGACCCTGATGATTTGATTTTAAGCCTTAATGATATGGAAGGTGAGAAAGTCGCTAAAATCAAGGTGGGATTATATGAAGCGGTACGTGATGGAATAGTTGTTAACCTGCTATTAGAAGCCATTCCAGACTTAAAATTAAGATTGGATGCGAACAGAAGCTGGACACCAGCTAAAGCAGAAGGATTTGCGAAGTATGTAAACCCTGCATGGCGCGATCGCATTGCATTCTTAGAAGAGCCTTGTAAAACACCAGAAGAGTCGCTGGCTTTTTCGCAAGCAACAGGAATTAATATTGCTTGGGATGAAACAGTACGAGATGACGGGTTTGAAATAAAACCACAACCTAGTGTTACTACCATTGTGATAAAACCCACACTGGTGGGAAGCCTTGAACGTTGTCGCTCTTTAGTTGAGCAAGCACATGCTTTAGGGCTTGATGCTATTATTAGTTCAAGCATTGAAAGTAGCTTTGGGCTTACTCAATTAGCAAGAATTGCACAATGGTTAACGCCAAATAGTATTCCAGGACTGGATACCGTTGATTTAATTAAGCAACAGCTTATTCGTCCTTGGCCAGATGTGGATATTCCGCTTATCTCTCTTGAACAGCTAGAGACTGTATGGCAACAGTAGCTCCATTTAAACAATGGCCGTGGCATCACTGGGCACAATTTAGCCCAAATGAAACGGCCATCATTTCAGGCAATTCGTCTATTACATGGCAACAATTAAGTTGTCATATTAATCAATTAGCAAAACATTTTATTAAGCAGGGTGTTAATACCCAAAGCACAGTATTGTTACGTGGCAAAAATCATATCAATCTTGTTTTTACACTACTCGCTATTTTTCAATGTGGTGCGAAGGTTTTACCTCTAAATCCACAACTTCCTAAGTCCTTATTGGATGATTTACTGCCCCATTTAAACATTGATTTTTATGCTGATCTGAGTGAATCAATACAGGATCTAGAGGCTACCTTGCTTGATCTTAATGGTGTTGAGTTTGATAACAGATCACGCCAGCATAAAAATGAAATTTGGGATATATCATGGGCGCCTTCTCGTATGGCGACACTGATCTTGACCTCTGGATCATCTGGCTTACCTAAAGCTGCTGTACATACATTTGAAGCGCATCTTTGTAGCGCTGAGGGTGTTCTATCATTAATACCTTTTGAAAAAAATGATAGCTGGCTGCTCTCTTTACCTCTATTTCATGTATCTGGGCAAGGTATTCTTTGGCGTTGGTTGTTACGTGGTGCAACGCTAGTGGTACGTGATATGCATCCTTTTAAAAAAGCGCTACAAGGTTGCACTCATGCTTCTTTGGTACCTACTCAACTTTGGCGTTTCTTGCAAAGTAGTACTCAACAAGATAATCAACAGTCTATTACCTTAAGATCTGTTTTATTAGGTGGAGCGATGATCCCTATTGAGTTAACACAAGATGCAGAACATCGTGGAATTCAGTGTTGGTGTGGTTATGGAATGACAGAAATGGCTTCTACTATTTGTGCAAAGCGTGCAGATGGTAAAGCAGGAGTAGGACTTCCACTAAAAGGCAAAGAAGTTAGGTTAGTGGATAATGAACTCCAGATAATGTCTGACAGTGTTGCTCTGGGGTATTGGTTTGATAGTAAATTAAAACCGCTATCGCTTACGGCTGATGGCTGGTATTCAACACGAGATAAAGGCTGTTTTAGTGCAGGCGAGTGGTGTGTTTTAGGCCGTTTAGACAATCTTTTTTTCAGTGCGGGTGAAGGAATTCAGCCAGAAGATATTGAAAAAATCCTTAATACACATCCAAGTGTTAGCCAATCTTTTGTTGTTCCTATCGATGATGCTGAATTTGGACAACGCCCAGTCGCAGTTGTGGATGCTGATATTGAAATAATCAATCAATTACCACAGTGGTATCACTCCCAATTAGCCGGATTTCAACGACCTGTTGCTTGCTTACAACTTCCTGAAAGTCTTAAAAATGGGGGAATAAAAATCTCCCGTAAACAAGTGCAAGAATGGGTGAAAGGGCAATTGTTAAGTTGATATTTATTTTTCACATTTTCTCTCAAAATCTATATTGTTAATGTAAAGCGTCGATAAAGAGGGGGGATAGTGAACAGGTTTCTTATGAGAAAGGCGCCCGAAGGCGCCTTATTGTTTTGCCGAGTTGCTCACAAGGCTTCTTATTATGCAGTTACTTAGCTTCTGCTTTTGCTAAAGCTTTCATTGCTTTTTCAACACCAGCGCCATATTCAGGATGGACTTTCTTAAATAAGGCAATTTGGCGTTTTTGTGTATCTTTACTTGCTTGGATTAATTCACCCGCGATGCGAGCAAACATACGTTGATGCTCTTCATCACTCAGTAATTCATACAGTGCACGAGGTTGGCTGAAATAATCTTCGTCTTCACGATGGTTCCAGTGATCTGCCGCACCTTCAATCGATAATGGTGGCTCTTTAAAATTAGGCTGTTCTTGGAACATACCGCCATTATTTGGCTCATAAGTAATACCGCTACCACTATTGCCATCAACACGCATTGCACCATCACGATGATAATTATGGAATGGACATTTTGGTGCATTAACTGGGATCTGATGATGGTTAACACCTAAACGATAACGATGAGCATCACCGTAAGAGAATAGGCGGCCTTGTAGCATCTTATCTGGAGAGAATCCGATACCAGGAACAATGTTAGCAGGACTAAATGCTGCTTGTTCAACATCAGAAAAATAGTTCTCAGGATTACGGTTTAACTCAAAGTAACCCACATCAATTAATGGATAATCCGCATGAGGCCAAACTTTGGTTAAATCAAAAGGATTATAAGGTACAGTTGATGCTTCTTTTTCTGGCATCACTTGAATTTGTAAATTCCAACGTGGGAAATCACCGCGTTCAATAGCATCAAATAAATCACGCTGTGAACTTTCTCTGTCTTGACCTACAAGGGTTTGTGCTTCATCGTCCATAAGGTTTTTAATGCCTTGTTGGCAACGGAAGTGGAATTTAACCCAAAAACGCTCATTATCTTTATTAATAAAGCTGTAGGTATGGCTACCAAAGCCGTGAATAAAGCGGTAGCTTTGTGGTAAACCACGGTCACTCATATCAATGGTTAATTGATGTAATGCTTCAGGTAAATGAGAGAAGAAGTCCCATTTATATGCCATATTGCGTAGGTTAGTTTTAGGGTCGCGTTTTACAACGTGGTTTAAGTCAGGGAATTTCAGCGCATCACGAAGATAGAAAACAGGGGTATTGTTACCCACCATATCCCAGTTACCTTCTTCAGTGTAAAATTTTAATGCAAAACCACGAATGTCACGTTCTGCATCTGCGGCGCCTCTTTCACCAGCAACTGTTGAAAAGCGAGCAAACATTTCTGTTTTTTTGCCCACTTTAGAGAAAATTTTAGCGCGAGTATATTGTGTAATATCGTGAGTAACTTTAAATGTGCCAAAAGCGCCTGAGCCTTTTGCGTGCATACGTCTTTCAGGAATAACTTCACGATCAAAGTGAGCAAGTTTCTCTAGAAACCAGACATCTTGAAGCAACATTGGGCCACGAGGGCCTGCGGTCATTGAGTTATTATTGTCTACAACAGGTGCACCAGACGCCGTTGTTAGCTTTTTCTTTTCCATCACATATCTCCAGTTTATGAAATAGTAAACGTTCTAAAAAAATAGCATGTGTGAATAAAACGAAGCAAACAGCCTTATACTTATTATGGTTAATATTGACTGCAATTCCACTTTAACAATATTAACCTCATTAATAAAACCAATTAGACCAATAATATTGATAGTCGTAACTTATTTACATAGATTGAAAATTCTACAGATTAGCTTTCAATTTTGACTCAAATTGTTTAATAAATTTGTTGTATAATTATAAGTTAGGACAATTATTTGCTGGGGTAATAACAATGAAAAAATATTTATTGGTCGGCGCTATAAGTACACTATTTATGGCGGCAAATGCCAATGCAGTATCAATGAATATTCAAGCGGGTGAGCATTATACGGATGTTCGTGCAGGACTAGGTGATCCTAATGCGGGCCTTTCGTTTAATGGTAACTGGGCACGTAGCGATCATGATGGTCAATTAGGTAGCCTTGGTGCAAAATTTGCACTCCCTTTAGGTCCTTTTTCAGCAAGTGTTGGTGGTAAAGCACTCTATTTATCACCAAAAAATGGTGATGATGGCGCTGCTTTAGCAGGTGGTGTTGGACTTAACTGGGATATTTTACCCTCTTTAAGTGTTTATG
The DNA here is from genome assembly GCF_040138965.1 of Proteus sp. fly-1089. NCBI lineage: Bacteria > Pseudomonadati > Pseudomonadota > Gammaproteobacteria > Enterobacterales > Morganellaceae > Proteus > Proteus sp. fly-1089. The sequence goes on along the minus strand of NZ_JBEETS010000001.1, from coordinate 1,304,717 downwards.
GTGAGGCTTATGGCTCTCCTGAAGGATTAACGTCTGGTAGCAAATCTTATTATGAAGCCGATGTGGGCGCACAATTAACAGTGTTTAAACCATTGCATGTCAATGCAGGTTATCGTGTGATTGAAATCGAAAACTCACATAATAGAAGTAATAATAAATTAGCTGATGGTTTCTATGTTGGTGCAGGTTTAAGTTTCTAAGCAAAACTTGCAGTAACGTTAAATAAAAAGCAGGTGTTGAAACAATCAACACCTGCTTTTTTGTTGTCTGTATAAAAAAATGATTAACCGACTTGAGGCAATAAACCAAAAGTGATGGCGACTTGAATACCGATCACAACTAAGCCACAAGTAAAGACAACGGCTAATGCACCTTTTCCACCTTTGACTTTGTATTTATCAGTGCTGTGTTGCTCTTGTCTTACTTTCCAAACTAATAAAGCAGGTAGTAGCAGTGCCAAAATAGATAATGCAATGGCAGCATAAGCTAATGCTTGTACAAAGTTAGGAAAATAAAGAGCACAAAGTAAAGGTGGAACGAATGTTAATAAGCTTGACTGCATACGACCTGTTGCACGATTACTGCGTTTAAATAGGTCAGCAAGATAATCAAATAAGCCTAGTGCAACACCAAGGAAGGATGTAGCTAATGCCAATGCGGCAAATAGGTTTACCGCAATATTGACGCGAGGCGTTGCAACGACATCGCGGATAGCGGTAAGTAGGCCATTTAAACCTGATTGTTGCGCCATAATTCCCATAAAGGTATTTGTAGGAATGGCTCCTAATGTGGCAATTTGCCATAAAATATAGGCAACAAGAGGGATCGCACTACCAGTAATAAAGATAATACGTAACTTTCTAATATCACCATTCATATAACTTACAATACTTGGCACGCTACCGTGAAAACCAAATGAAGTAAAAATAACAGGAATAGCAGAAAGAATAAGCCCTTGAGCGACAGGCATTGACGTTAAATTGACGCTTTCAACGTGAGGTAACATCACAACCAGCATAAAGATTAAGAAGAAAACTTTTGCTGTAAATAGCAGTCGATTGATCATATCAACTGATGTGGTACCAATACCCACCACAGCACCGCCAATCACTGTAAAGATAATAATACCTTGTGTGACAGAGAGTTCATGACCAATCCATGAAGATAGGGTAGATGAAAGCAATTCACCAGCACCGCTAATATAAGCTGTCGTCAATGCATACATCAATAAGAGTAGAGCAAGTCCAGTGATCACTTGACCACCAACACCAAGATAACGCTTAGCAATTGAACCAAGACCAGTATGAGGATCGTTGTATTGATAAACTTCCACTAGCAAGAGTGCGGTATAACTCATTAATAACCACAGTCCTACGAGTAATAGCATAATAGTACCAAAACCAATACCCACCGCAGCCAGTGGCATTGCCAACATGCCTGCCCCAATTGTTGTTCCTGCAACAATAAAAACACTACCTATAGTGCGATTTTTCACTAAGTCCTCTGCTTGCTTGCTATTTTATTTATATAAAATGCAGAGTATAAGAATGGTAAATATCTGTCAAATTTTAATTACGTATACTGTAATCATATCTTTACAGAAAATAAAGTGTGAATAAAAAAACGCCAATTAATAAATATCAATTGGCGCTTAAAAGAGGGATTAATTAAGGATATTAATCGTCAAGCTCTACCATTCGTCTTATCTGATCGCGATTAATTTGTTTCAATTGCCCAGTTTCTGCGTCTTTATAGGTAATTAATCCAGTTTTTTCATCTTCTTGGGGTTTATCTGTTGTTAAAATCGTTTCCCCATTTACTGTTTCTATTTTTTGTGGAGTTGAACAACCCGCAACTAATAAAAGTGATGTAGAGATAGCAACAACTGAGAAAATAGAACTTAATTTCATAATATTTTTCCTTTTTCATCAATGTAATTTAATTCTAGTCAATGATGGGCAACAATGTTAGAAAAAAGGGAAAATTAAGATAATTCAAATCATTTAGAGCAAATTTCTATTTCAATGTCACTAATAGGATGACAGCTACAAGGTAAGATTTCATCGGGTTGGATAAATGCTAAAGGTTCATTGCGATAGCAAACCTTGCCTTTCACTAAACGTAGACGACAAGAGCCACAATAACCTTCACGGCATTGGTATTCGACTTGGACTTTCCCATGCTCTAAAGCATCAAGCAATGAAGGGTGGGCGTCAGTATGAAATTCTAGTGGTATTGAAAGACCCTGCTGATGCAGGGTCACTTTATGAGATGCCATAACGTATCAGTGTTATTTCTCGGTATTACAGTTCAAAATTACTCAAGTCATCAGTATCAACTTGTGAATCAATTTGACCCACAAGATAAGAACTGACTTCAACTTCTTGAGGTGCTACTTGAACGTTGTCAGACACTAGCCATGCATTGATCCATGGAATAGGATTCGAGCGTGCTTTAAATGGTAATTTAAGACCTACTGCTTGCATGCGAATATTTGTAATATATTCAACATATTGGCAGAGAATTTCTTTATTTAAACCAATCATTGAGCCTTCTGAGAACAGGTATTCAGCCCACTCTTTTTCTTGCTCTGCAGCTTCAACAAACAAGTCATAACATTCTTGTTCACATTCTGCGGCGATTTCTGCCATTTCAGGATCGTCTTGACCTGAACGCAGTAGATTCAGCATGTGTTGTGTGCCAGTTAAGTGCAATGCTTCATCACGCGCAATTAATTTAATGATTTTAGCGTTACCTTCCATTAACTCTCGTTCAGCAAAGGCGAATGAACACGCAAAGCTCACATAGAAACGAATTGCTTCTAACGCATTAACACTCATGATACACAAATAAAGTTGTTTCTTTAATTTGCGTAAAGTCACATTAACGGTTTTGCCTTGAACATGATGATCACCTTCACCATACATATGATAAAGGTTAGTTAATCTGATTAACTCATCGTAGTAAGAAGAAATATCACGCGCACGTTTTAAAATTTCTTCATTTTCAACGATATCATCAAATACGACAGAAGGATCGTTAACGATATTACGGATAATATGAGTATAAGAGCGCGAGTGAATGGTTTCAGAGAATGACCATGTTTCAACCCATGTTTCTAACTCAGGGATCGAGATTAAAGGCAAGAATGCTACGTTAGGGCTTCTACCTTGAATCGAATCCAACAGTGTTTGATATTTTAAATTACTGATAAAAATGTGTTTTTCATGATCGGGTAACGCATTGTAGTCAATACGGTCACGAGAAACGTCCACTTCTTCTGGACGCCAGAAGAAGGAGAGTTGTTTTTCAATTAGCTTTTCAAAAATAGGATATTTTTGCTGATCATAACGCGCTACGTTAACAGGTTGCCCAAAAAACATGGGCTCCTTCATTTGATCATTTTTAACTTGTGAAAAAGTAGTATAGGACATAGCTTCCTCAATTAAATTTTACACGCGCCGCCTTCACAATCTGAATCTTCCGTCTCAACGACTTCTTCCAGATCACCCTGTACATCATCTGCACCATCACGGGTATTGTGATAATAAAGTGTTTTCACACCATATTTGTAAGCGAGCAGCAAATCTTTCAGCAGTTGGTTCATTGGAACCTTACCGCTAGGGAAACGAGTAGGATCGTAGTTAGTGTTCGCTGAAATCGCTTGGTCAACAAATTTTTGCATAATGCCCACTAACTGCAAATAACCTTCAATACTTGGCATTTGCCACAGTAATTCATAAGCGCCTTTCAAACGCTCATACTCAGGAACCACTTGACGTAAAATACCGTCTTTAGAGGCTTTAATACTGATATAACCACGAGGTGGCTCGATACCATTGGTTGCATTCGAAATCTGAGAAGAGGTTTCTGATGGCATCAGTGCAGACAATGTTGAGTTACGTAAACCGTGCTCTTTAATATCTTTGCGTAAGCCTTCCCAGTCGTAATGTAGAGGTTCTTTTGTCAGAACATCTAATGATTTTTTATAGGTATCAATAGGTAGAATACCTTCAGCGTAAGTGGTTTCATTAAACCATGGGCATGCGCCTTGTTCTTTCGCTAATTCATTAGATGCTTTTAATAAATAGTATTGAATTGCTTCAAATGCACGATGAGTTAAGTTATTTGCACTACCATCAGAGTAGCGAACACCGTGTTTTGCTAAGTAATAAGCAAAGTTAATAACACCAATACCTAAGGTACGACGGCCCATAGCACCTTGTTTAGCGGCTAAGATCGGATAATCTTGGTAATCTAATAGCGCATCCAGTGAGCGAACAGCTAAACGAGCTAGCTCTTCTAAATCATCAAGATTTTCAATTGCGCCTAAGTTAAAGGCCGACAAGGTACAAAGTGCAATTTCACCATTAGGATCTTTAATATCATTTAATGGTTTAGTCGGTAGTGCAATTTCTAAACACAGGTTTGATTGGCGGATAGGTGCAATGGCCGGATCAAATGGGCTGTGCGTATTACAGTGGTCAACGTTTTGAATGTAAATACGACCTGTAGATGCACGTTCTTGCATCATTAATGAGAATAGCTCAACCGCTTTAACTTGTTTTTGGCGGATGCTCTTATCTTTCTCATATTGTACATATAGGCGTTCAAATTCATCTTGGTTGGCAAAGAAAGCATCATATAAACCTGGAACATCAGAAGGACTGAATAAGGTAATATCCTGACCTTTGATTAAACGTTCATACATTAATTTGTTTAATTGCACACCGTAATCTAAATGACGAACACGGTTATCATCAACACCACGGTTGTTTTTCAGTACTAGCAGGCTTTCAACTTCTAAATGCCACAATGGGTAAAACAGTGTGGCAGCTCCACCACGAACACCACCTTGCGAGCAAGATTTCACCGCAGTTTGAAAGTGTTTATAGAAAGGAATACAACCTGTATGGAACGCTTCGCCATTACGAATAGCACTGCCTAATGCACGAATACGTCCCGCATTGATACCAATACCTGCACGTTGAGAAACGTATTTTACAATAGCGCTTGATGTAGCATTGATAGAATCAAGGCTATCGTCACATTCAATCAATACACAAGAGCTAAATTGACGAGTTGGTGTTCTGACACCAGCCATAATTGGCGTTGGTAATGAGATTTTAAAAGTAGAAATCGCATTATAAAAGCGTTCGATATAGTCCATACGTGTTGCTTGTGGATAACGGGAAAACAAGCAAGCCGCAACTAAAACATATAAAAATTGTGCACTTTCGTAAATTTCGCCAGTAATGCGGTTTTGAACGAAATATTTACCTTCTAACTGTTTAACTGCAGCGTAAGAGAAGTTCATATCACGTTGATGAACAATAAAATTATTCATCTGTTCAAATTCTTCTTGGGTGTAATCTTCAAGAAGATGACGGTCGTATTTACCTAAATCAACTAATTTCTTAACGTGATCATAGAGCGTTGGTGGCTCAAATTGGCCATAGGCTTTTTTACGTAAGTTAAATACGGCAAGACGGGCAGCAAGATATTGATAATCAGGAGTTTCACCTGAAATTAAGTCTGCAGCAGCTTTTACCAGTGTTTCATGGATATCAGCAGTTTTGATACCATCATAAAACTGAATCTGAGAACGTAATTCAACTTGTGATACAGAGACATTTTCTAGGCCTTCAGCAGCCCAGGCGATTACACGGTGAATTTTGTCTAAGTCAATGCGTTCTTTATGACCATCACGTTTTGTGACGAGCAGGCTGTGATTCATGAGCGATGCACCTTTCTTGCATTAGTGCTACCTGAAATTTTATACCGCAAAAAAACGCTCCCGATGACAATGTGTGTCAAGGAGTCTTGTGGTGTGAAATTTAAGGAAACACAATATATAGGGGTTAGTTCAAATGGTGATAACAAGATAAAGGTAATTGAGAGATTGATCAAGTGTACAAATCTGATTGTTTCTGTGGATAAATAGGGGATAAATTTTTTAATAACTGCCCGTACCCTGCATAAATACAGGCAGTAAGAAACTCAAATTCAAGTGACAATGATGTAAAGTCAATTTTAAAAAATGTGATCGTTTGATGTTTTATTAAACCAAATCAAACTTTCAGTTTCACGAATTCGAGTTATGTGTCGATTGTGTGTGCACCATATAATTCACATCGACATTTGGCGCTAATCGGAATTTGTCAGTGATTGGGTTATAATGTAAGCCAATCATATTTTTGCTACGTAAGTCGGTTTCATCAACCCAACTGAGCAGTTCTGATGGACGAATAAACTTATTAGCATCATGTGTGCCCTTAGGTACCATATTTAGAATATACTCCGCACCTACCACCAGCATTAGCCATGCTTTTTTATTGCGATTGATGGTTGAGAAGAAAACATGTCCACCGGGTTTTACCAATTTTGCACAGGCTCTTACGACGGAAGAAGGGTCTGGAACGTGTTCTAACATCTCCATACAGGTGACAACATCGTAAGCATGTGGGTTATCATTCGCATGGTTTTCAACGGTATCTTGAATATAAGTCACAGGAATACCTGACTCTAGTGAGTGCAAGCGTGCAACTTGTAATGGCTCTGTGCCCATATCAAGGCCTGTAACTTCGGCACCGACACATGCCATACTTTCAGATAAAATACCGCCACCACAGCCAACATCGAGGACTTTTTTTCCAAATAAGCCGTCAGCACGTTCTTGGATATAGTTAAGTCTTAGTGGGTTTATACGGTGCAATGGTTTAAATTCACCTTCAAGATCCCACCAGCGTGATGCGACGCTTTCAAACTTGTCGATTTCATGCTGATCCACGTTAGCATGTAAAGAGGTTGTTTTATCATTCATCAGAAAGTATTACTCCTATTTTTATATTGCCATGATTCTACCAACGTTAGACGGTGAAATCGAAGAGAATAGCGAAAGGATCATTAATTTAGTTGTTTCCTTTTTCCAAAAATTGGCGATTTGTGGTATAGTTCTAAACCTTTGAATCCGTAGTATGAGGGACAGTGGCTCCATGAGCGACATTGCCAGAGAAATCACACCAGTTAATATCGAAGAAGAGCTGAAAAGCTCATATTTGGATTATGCGATGTCAGTTATTGTAGGACGCGCATTACCCGATGTTCGAGACGGACTGAAGCCAGTACACCGCCGAGTTCTTTTCGCGATGAATGTACTAGGAAACGATTGGAATAAACCTTATAAAAAATCAGCCCGTGTTGTTGGGGATGTTATCGGTAAATATCACCCGCACGGTGACAGTGCTGTCTATGAAACGATTGTTCGTTTAGCACAGCCTTTTTCTATGCGCTACATGTTGGTTGACGGGCAGGGTAACTTCGGGTCAGTTGATGGTGACTCGGCGGCTGCAATGCGTTATACCGAAGTTCGTATGGCGAAAATCGCCCATGAACTGCTGGCGGATTTGGAAAAAGAAACGGTTGATTTTGTTCCTAACTATGATGGAACAGAACATATTCCGGCAGTTATGCCAACCCGTGTTCCAAACTTGCTAGTCAATGGTTCATCAGGGATTGCGGTGGGGATGGCAACAAACATTCCTCCACATAACCTAGGCGAAGTTATCGATGGCTGTCTTGCTTATGTTGATAACGAAGACATCACTATTGAAGAGTTGATGGAACATATCACGGGGCCTGATTTCCCGACTGCCGCTATTATTAATGGTCGCAGAGGAATTTTAGATGCTTACCGTACTGGTCGCGGAAAAATTTATATCCGTGCTCAGGCTGATATTGAAACTGATGAGAAAACCGGTCGCGAAACAATTATCGTAACGGAAATTCCTTATCAAGTGAATAAAGCGCGTTTAATTGAAAAAATAGCAGAGCTTGTCAAAGACAAACGCATTGAAGGTATTAGCGGATTACGTGATGAGTCTGATAAAGATGGCATGCGTATTGTTGTTGAAATCAAACGTGATGCTGTGGGTGAAGTAGTATTAAATCACTTGTTCTCACAAACACAAATGCAGGTTTCTTTTGGTATTAATATGGTTGCACTTCACCAAGGTCAGCCAAAGCTATTAAATCTAAAAGAAATTATTTCTGCTTTTATTCGTCACCGTCGTGAAGTCGTTACTCGTCGTACTATCTACGAATTACGCAAGGCGCGTGATCGTGCTCATATCTTAGAAGCACTGGCTGTTGCATTGGCGAACATTGACCCTGTTATTGAAATGATCCGCCAAGCACCAAACCCAGCAGAAGCAAAAGCAGCGTTAATCGCACAACCTTGGGATTTAGGTAGTGTTTCAACCATGTTAGAGCGTGCTGGTGACAGCAATGTTGCTCGTCCTGAATGGTTAGAGCCACAATATGGTGTGCATGATGGTAAATACTATCTTACAGAACAACAAGCTCAAGCTATTTTGGATCTGCGTTTGCAGAAACTAACCGGTCTTGAACATGAAAAACTGTTAGATGAATACCGTGACTTATTGCTTCAAATTGCTGAATTACTACATATCTTAAGAAGCCCTGAGCGCTTGATGGAAGTCATTCGAGAAGAGCTAAATGCGATTAAAGATCAATATAACGATCCACGTCGTACTGAGATCACTGAAAATACAGCAGATATTAATATTGAAGACCTGATTAATGAAGAAAATGTGGTTGTTACACTTTCTCATCAGGGTTACGTTAAATATCAGCCACTTACCGATTATGAAGCGCAACGTCGTGGCGGTAAAGGTAAGTCTGCAGCAAGAATTAAAGAAGAAGACTTTATTGATCGTCTGCTGGTGGCTAACACCCATGACACCATTTTATGCTTCTCAAGTCGTGGTCGTCTCTATTGGATGAAAGTTTACCAGTTACCAGAAGCAAGTCGTGGTGCTCGTGGTCGTCCGATTATCAACTTATTACCTCTTGAGCAAAATGAACGTATTACGGCTATTTTGCCAGTGAGAGAGTATGAAGAAGGTAAGTTTGTCTTTATGGCAACGGCAAGCGGTACAGTGAAGAAAACACCTCTGCAAGATTTTAGCCGTCCTCGTAGCGCAGGTATTATCGCAGTCAACTTAAATGAAGGCGATGAGCTAATTGGTGTTGACTTAACCGATAGCACGAACGAAGTTATGCTGTTCTCTGCTGATGGTAAAGTGGTTCGCTTTGCAGAAGATTGTGTTCGTCCAATGGGTCGTACTGCGACAGGTGTTCGTGGTATGAAACTGATTGATGACGACAAAGTCGTTTCTCTGATCATTCCTCGTGGTGACGGCGATATTTTAACTGTCACTGAAAATGGTTATGGTAAACGAACTGCACAAAGCGAATACCCAACGAAGAATCGTGCTACACAAGGCGTTATCTCTATTAAAGTGAGTGAGCGTAACGGTAAAGTGGTAGGTGCAATTCAAGTTGAAGAAACTGACCAAATTATGATGATCACTAATGCAGGTACATTAGTTCGTACTCGTGTTTCAGAGGTCAGCATTGTTGGACGTAATACACAAGGTGTTACCTTAATTCGTACAACAGAAGATGAGTTGGTCGTTGGCTTACAGCGTGTTGAAGATGAAGATGACGCATTAGATGATGATGAGGTTAATGAGGTTATTAACGAGGCATCACCTGAAGAGCCTGGATCAGATTTAGCTAATGATGCAGACGAAGAATAATATTTATCATTATTGTGATGTATAAATAAAAGAAAGCAGGCATAATTGCCTGCTTTTTTTATGGTGGTAGGATCAGTGCATCATCAGAAATAATTATCCTGATGATAAAGATCATATTATTCAGACATACAGTAACTTCTGCTAGAATAGAATAAGTTTCTTAAGCGGTAGGAATATTGATTAGGGTGGTTGTTTGAGATATCTCTCGTCCTTTAAAACATCGTTAAAAATTTCCCGCTACCTTTTTCGCGTATTAGGTATCATGTTGTGGGCGATGGGGGCATTATTAACAATGTTTTACCTCATCAATATATTTAATGATACAAAGTCAGATATTAGGCAAGAGTATAGTAATAACTACACTAATCTCCTCAGTTTTTTTCGACAAACTTCTGGCACCATCCGTGATTTACAATACCTTGCAGAACGTCATCAAGAGCAAATTAATTTAAATCCAGGTATAAAAAATTCCTTATTTTATGAAGGGCCATTTTCACTTCATAAACTCAATGAAACGGCGAATTGTGAATTATTTAAGGGACAAACCAATAACTATTTTCGTTCGTTTAACAGTATCTTATATTATTGGAAAGATAATACTCCTGCATTACAAGGGATAAACCAAGTTTTCATGGTAGGCTCGCACAGTATGTGCATGATTAATTTCCCTTTGCGCGCATCACCAGTAGATACTGAAATGTTGAAAAAGATGGTTTACGAAAATACACGTAATTACATTAATCAACGGGCGCAAGGCAAAGAAGTTAATCAATACTGGATAGTTCCTGATGCAAAAGGGGATAGTGGCATTTTATATGTTATGTCACCAGTTTATGCTTCGGGCAAATTTATTGGATTAATTGGTATTGAAAGAGCAATTCGTCTTGAATATTTCTCTCCAGCCAAAGATAGAGTAATTTCTATCCATCTTCTAAATAGCCGAAATACTACAGTATTAAGCTATCCTGCAGAAAATACTTATCGTTCTGTTAAGCAAGTTGCTGATGTGAGTGCACCTTATTTTGGTTTTGATGAAGATTTCAGTGAGTTAGTTGCAAAACGAAAACTATTGCCATCTTCTTTTAGTGTGGTGTACTCATTACCACTAAAGCAAATTCTAAATGAATTTAAATTCACTATTTTTAATGCTCTGATTTTAAATATTATTTCTGCCATTTTTATTTTTATTTTTGTGTGGATCTTCGAAAGAAAAATATTCTCACCAGCAGAAAATAACGCTTCCCGATTAGAAGAGCATGAACAGTTTAACCATAAAATTGTGGCATCGGCGCCTGTCGGAATTAGTATTCTGAGAATACGCGATGGTATGATCATTTTAAGTAACGAATTAGCACATAACTATTTTCGGTTACTTAGTCACAGTGATAAGCAAAATATTTTATCTATTATTGCTGAGAAAAGTAGCAATATGGTTGATGTGGTAACGAATAACCGCAATCATTTACAAATTAGTTTTGTTAATTCACGCTATCAAAATGAAGATGTGGCTATCTGTGTTTTAGTGGACATTAGTGCTCGTGTTAAAATGGAACGTTCGCTACAAAATATGGCAACAGCGGCAGAACAAGCTAACCAAGCAAAATCAATGTTCTTAGCTACGGTGAGTCATGAATTACGTACACCACTTTACGGCATTATTGGTAATTTAGAGTTATTACAATCCTTTGCGCAAAATGATGATACAAGTCGATTATTAAAAACGATGGATAACTCCTCATCATTACTGCTAAAAATTATTAGTGATATTCTCGATTTCTCAAAAATTGAATCTAAACAATTAAAAATTGAGATTAAACCGTTTAATTGTCGCCAAGTACTCTCTTTTGTTATTTCTAACTATTTACCTTTAATTGCGAAAAAAGATTTAGCTATCTACTGCTTTATCGAACCAGATGTACCTAAAATTGTAAATAGTGATCCTGTTCGTGTACAACAGGTTATTTCTAATTTATTGAATAATAGTATTAAATTCACTACGACAGGATGTATTACTTTACATCTTTATAAAGATGAGTATTACCTGTATTTTGATATTCATGATACAGGACGAGGGATCGGTGAGAAGGCATTACATGAGCTTTTTGAACCATTCTTCCAAGTTTCACAAAATACAGAAAGTGCATCTGAAGGGACAGGATTAGGTTTAGCTATTTGTGAAAAACTCATTAACTTAATGGATGGTGATATCAGTGTAGTTTCACAAGAAAATATTGGTAGTCGATTTACAGTTCGAATACCACTTTATGGTGCGTTAGAAGAGAGAGAACTTGCTACTGAAAAGGATATGTATAAAGAGAGCACTGTTCGTTGTTTTATTAATATCAAAAACCTTTATTTAGAAGGATTTATTGGGCGATATCTCAATTACTTTGGGTTGAACTGTGAATTATTAACAGAAGAAACAACACTGTCTTCAACGGATTTTATTATCACAGACTTTGATTATCCGAGAAAGCATCATTGCCAATTTATTAGGCTCAATGAACACTACCTCGAGCCATCCAAAAAGATAGCAGAGAACATATGGGTATGTAGTACTTATAAGTTAAATGAATTAACAAAAATAATACTACAATTACCGCAAAGCAAAATTGAAGCAAATTGTGTTGATATGGCTGAGCTGAATACAGATTGTGGTTTACAAGCGTTGACCATTTTGATTGTTGATGATCATCCAATAAATCGCTTATTACTGACCGATCAACTGAAAAAAATTGGTTTTAATACAGCAACTGCAGAAGATGGGTGTGATGCATTAGCCTATTTAGCGAAAAATCATATCGATATTATTCTGACTGATGTCAACATGCCGAATATGAATGGTTATCAGCTTGCAACTCACATACGAGAAATGGGGAGCGATATGCCAGTCATTGGCGTAACAGCGAATGCAATAGCAGAAGAAAAGCAACGTTGTATTGATGCCGGAATGAATGATTGTGTGTCTAAGCCTGTATCGCTTTCTATTTTAAGAGAAGTTCTGGTAGGACATATACAGAAAAAGTAGCTTATGCGCCATCATAAAATGAACAAATAGAGAAGAGATTAATCTCTTCTCTATTTATTAAGTTTAATTGTATGGATAAGGTAGACATAAAGAATGATACCGTAAATAACACATTCTATGGCTTTTAGGGCATTATCAGATAAAGGATGAGTTATAAGATATTACATCGGTTTAATGCTTACTGGGTGGGATACTGCGAAGAATAAAGACAAAAAAGCAGAGAAGCTCCCAAAATAGGTTGAGCTTCCTGATTTTATCGGTACTGCAAACGGTCGCTTGAAAAGATCAATCTGGGCCGTTAATTTCTTTATCAATAGTTACTGATGATAAGTAATTAAGTAATGCAATATCGTTATCAACACCCAGTTTCATCATTGCTGATTTTTTCTGGCTACTAATAGTTTTAATACTACGATTAAGTTTTTTTGCGATCTCAGTGACGAGAAAGCCTTCAGCAAATAATCTCAGTACTTCACTTTCTTTAGGTGACAAACGTTTATCGCCATAACCATTTGCATTGACTTTCTCAAGTAGCTTCGCGACACTTTCAGGCATAAATTTCTTGCCTTTTTGCAACGCTGCCAATGCTTTTGGTAGATCCGTTGGAGCACCTTGTTTAAGTACAATACCTTCAATTTCAAGATCAAGGACGGCACTTAAAATAGCTGGGTTGTTATTCATGGTAAGTACAATAATCGACAAATTCGGGTAATGTCTTTTGATGTACTTAATTAGTGTAATACCATCACCATACTTATCACCAGGCATAGATAAGTCAGTAATTAATGCATCTGCATTTAACTTAGGTAAGTTGTTGATAAGTGACGTTGAATCTTCAAATTCACCGACAACATTGACCCATTCAATTTGTTCTAAAGATTTACGAATACCGAATAAAACGATTGGGTGATCATCGGCAATAATAATATTAAGGTTATTCATGTTTAATTGTTACCTTGCTGCAGCAACTGTTGAATCCATTTATCCAGTTGAGTGATACGTTCTTTGATCTCTAATTCATTATGATTTTTTATGTCATGTTCTAAATATTCACAGCTTTCTCTGAGATATTCTAAATCTAACATGGCAAAAACCCCTTTTAGACGATGAGCTGTTTGGGCTAGAGAATGAAAGTCTTTATTTGTTGCCTCTAAGTGTAGTTTCTCAACATCAATAGGAACAGTACTGATAAATAGTTCCTTATAATCACTACCATTCAACTTCTTCCTATAATTATTAAGAATTACTTCGTAATTATCAAGGTTATTATTTTCATCCAAAATACTCTCTTCAGTTGTATCTAGAGAAAATGACTCATTTTCTTCAATTAAATAAGTAACAGCTTCTATTAAAGGATCACCGAAGTTATAGTTACACTTTATTAAATCTTTTGATATTTTTTCAAATCCAACAATAGAGCTCATTAATAATATTGTTGGGGACTCAGGGCTATCATCCGGAGTATCTTTAAGTATGATATCGTATTCGGGATAAAGATTCTCTCTATTTTTATCAAAGTATGTTGCGCCGTATTTATCAAGTTGTCGGCAGATGATTTTTTCTATTTCAGGGTTTTTTATGGCGAGTTTTGCGCTTATTCCTTCCAATAATACGTTAAAAGCTCGTTCTTCCGTATCTATATGCTGGTATGGGAGTGCAATTCGGAAATGAGAACCAATACTTTCTTGGCTCTTAATTGTTAACTCACCCTGAATTTTATTACACAACAAATGACATAAATAAAAAATAATCCCAGAATTGGAATAATATTTATCTCCCATTGCTTGCCCTAGGAATGGGTATTTTATATTAGCGATGTCTTGTGGTGTTAGCCCACTTCCACTATCAATAATATCAATAAGTATTTCTTCTTTATCTTTATTTTTAACTAAATTTAGATTAACAGTTATTTTTCCATAGTTAGTCGTACTAATGGCATAATTAATCAATGATAAAATAATCTTACTTAATGCGGGGCCATCATTAATTAAAAGTAAACCAGGTCTTATATTATTATGGAAATAAAGGGTTAAACCTTTTCTTATCATAAATGGTGATGCAGTTATCAAAATAGATTCAACTAATGTTGAAAGCTCAAATTCATCCTTGTGAATTTTCCATTCTTGGTTTTCTAACTTATTAATTAACGTAATATTTTCTATCCATTCGGAAATGTAATTTGTTTTTTCTAATAATAAGCTAAGCAATTGCTGATGGGCACTTTCGGGCAATAATTCTTTGAATTGATAAACCATCTCATTTATATCTTTGATAGGACGCATTAATTCTAATGACATATTAGATAAGATCTTACGTCGTGCGATGGTGTTTTTTTCATATTCTTGCTGTGCAAGTTGTAATTTTTTATTGATAAGTGCTTCGTTGTCTTTATTCAGAAATATGAATAATGACGTATTATCAATATTGCTGTTATTGCTGGTTCTAATCTCATAAATCTCATTATTGATCGCTGTTTGGATTAAGCCGTTATGTTCAATCGCCATCTGTCGGATCTTTGATAAATCGATATGAGGTAATAGTTTTTCAGCATGGCTGTTGCTAATAATTTTATGGTTAGAAGAAAAATTGTATACCAATAACCCGATTGGAAGATTAGAAATGATGTCGTTAGTCATCTCTTCTTTGATGCGTAGATTACGAGTCATTGAGATGTACGGGAAAACATACTTGTTACGTATATAGATGTGTCCGAAAACAGAAACTGAAATAAAAGCAAGTAGGCTAATTAATAACCAGATGTTTTTATAAGCAATCTCTTTGATAATTAATTTCAACGGATATTCATAAGAAAGTGAATAGGGAATGCCCACAATAGGTTGAGAAAAAATCAAAGAAGAGCCATCGGTTGAAATTTCAATGCTATTTTTATCGTAAACCGACTGTTGGCCTGTTGGCAGTAATCTTAAGTAGTGCGGCGATAGTTCTGAAGGTAAAAAATTATTGATAGGTAAATCAAAAGCGACCACGCTAGTAAGTTGCCCTGGCACATTAAACATAATGCGGTAGGTATAGTAATAGATATTTTCTGTAGACATCTTTCTAATAGGAGAAAGACTCTCTTTTTCATCTAAAGCGGTTGATTGCATCAACAGCTCAGAGCGTTTGTTCTCAGCGGTTAGCGTTAGGTAGCTTTCTTTGTAACGAATTTCAGGTTTAAGGATAGAGTGAGTCGTAATTAAGATAAGATCATTTCCTTTACCATTTAGATAATAAAGTGAACTGTAATCATTACGTACACCCCAGATAATTTCGAGTGAATTAGCAAAGCGTTGTGCTAGCTGGAACGTTTGTTCGTTAGGTTTACCAAATATAATGGCATCTACAGTTTGATCTCGACCTTCAAGCCAAAAGACATCAGAGCGTAGTTTTATTGGAGTTAGTGGTAAAGATGGAAAGAGGGTCGTGTCTGATATTTTATTTGATAACTGAAAAAGCTGATTAGAGTGATAACGGTAATCTTCAACCTGCAAAGCAAATTTATGAGTCGTGTTGTTAATAGCATTCTTTTTACTATCGAGCCAAGTATCAAAATAGCTGTAAGCGTATAGAAAAAGTGATATGACCATAAAAAGAAGAAACAGGACATATAAGCGAGTTAGTGTATTTGGCTTGAGTTGGTTCAATGTACGCATTCAGTTTGCGAGCCTTTAAGAGACAATGTAGTTAAAAAAGAAAAGTTGAATAAACAATCACCATTATTCAGCCATTATATTAACAGGTTATCGCTTTAAAAGGGATATTCGGATGAACTTTGAGCAAACAAACAAAAAAAACAGATTTTTTCACAATAGAAGCTAGACAGCGGGGTCAGAGATAGGCATAATTCGGCGCTATGGAAGGATGGCCGAGTGGCTGAAGGCAGCGGTCTTGAAAACCGCCGATGGGAAACCATCCTAGAGTTCGAATCTCTATCCTTCCGCCAGAATTAGCCGGCTTAGCTCAGTTGGTAGAGCAACTGACTTGTAATCAGTAGGTCACCAGTTCGACTCCGGTAGCCGGCACCATATAAGAACCCGTTATCTTGTAAGAGATAACGGGTTTTTTCTTATCTCTATTTTATTTACTGTCATATTTTCACCATCATCTTTTTAAGTCTTTTGCCTTCTTTGTTGTTCCACATATCTCACAATACCCTCTTGTTTATTATTTTTAATTATCAAAATTTAACCACCATATTAATGGGTTAGCATTTTTTAAGCAAAAAAAGACTGAGAATTGAGCAAACGGATAAAAAAGTCATTTTTTTTACAATCAGGACTAGACAGCGGGGTCAGAGATAGGCATAATTCGGCGCTATGGAAGGATGGCCGAGTGGCTGAAGGCAGCGGTCTTGAAAACCGCCGATGGGAAACCATCCTAGAGTTCGAATCTCTATCCTTCCGCCAGAATTAGCCGGCTTAGCTCAGTTGGTAGAGCAACTGACTTGTAATCAGTAGGTCACCAGTTCGACTCCGGTAGCCGGCACCATATAAGAACCCGTTATCTCGTAAGAGATAGCGGGTTTTTTCTTTGATTAAATCTTAATGCTAAAGCATGTATGTACTAAAAAAACACCACATTAATAAAAAGATAGTGGTGTTTTTAGAGATTATAATGATTACCAGCCCATAACCGACCAGTTAAATACTCGCCCCAAGATTTTCACTTCTTCTAATGTGGAACGTTCATCAGGATAATCAACCGTGTTATAACTACGAATGATAATAGTGTTATTGGGGAGCCGATGTAAAATTTTAACTCTTAAAAGATCACCTTGTTGAATTGCATAAATACCACCATCAACAATTTTTGTATGTCCTGTGCTGATAGTCACTATAGAGCCATCAGGAATAACAGGAGACATACTGTCGCCATGTACTTTAAAAGCAACGGCATCACTAGGTTGTACACCGTAGCGATTAAATGTAGAACGAGAAAATCTCAACAATTCCACCTTTTGATTATCAGTGGTACAACTTCCGAAACCGGCAGCTAATTCAATAGTAGTATAGAAGGGGATTTCAACTTCATCTCGTTCTATTGGTGTATTATTATCCCAATCATCAACTGGAGTCATTTCATTTACTGAAACGCCATCATTTCTTTTGGCTCCTCGCCCATACTCTAACCATTCCGGTCGAATATCTAACCACTGGCTTAATGCTAAAATGTTAGTTGGATCAGGAATCGATTCACTGTTTAACCATTTCCAGACTGCGGGTGCACTGACTTTTATGCCTTGTTGAGCTAACGCGTCTGCAATTCTTTTACCCAGACCACGACCAGCAATCCCTGAATCTAAACAAGCTTCTTGAAGCCGTTTTGTGAACTCCGCTTTATTATCATTTTTAACCATTGGTTAATTTCCTTTGCCGCTTGACGCCACGTTGGTTAAAATATAACATTAACTACTAGTTAATAAAAGTGCGAAAAGTACAAAATAGTAACTAAATAAACCAATACAAGAGTGGTAAGTAAAAATCACGTTGAGATAACGCCGTAAAATGCGGGTGATTTAGATGCATAAATGCCATGCCTTGTCGTGGTAAATGGATGACCAAGTTAGTAATGATAGGAAATCAAAAGGAGCATTAAATGAGACTAGCAGACTTGCCTAAATACTTTTCACCAAAAAGCATTGTATTCAGTGATGTAGGAACTGTTAAAGCAGTAGATTCGCTTTCTGTGACTGATGTGATGACATCAATTAGCCTAGTTACGCGAAAAGGGCGTATGGGCATAGAGTTGTTTTTAGCTAAACATAATATTAGTCACCCAGATGAAGCGATAGAAAGTCTTTATCAATATGCGTTAACTCAGGCATACCAATATAAAGCCATTGATAAACTAATTGAAAATGATAAAGCCAAGGTTTTACATATTATTGCCAATTATGCCTTTCAAGATTATGCAAGAAGTGCAGCAAGCAAAAAGGTTTGCCCTGATTGCAGCAATGGATTTATTGAAGTTGACGTTTTTACTACCAAAAGCTATACATCAAAACCAGTTAAAGGCTTTGAGCGAAATCTTAAAAATGAACTTAAAGCCAAACCTACAGGTAACACTTCTTACCGAGAAGTGAGAGAGACAACTCGAATTGTTTGCCCTACTTGTAAAGGGAAAGCTGAAATTCGCTTGGCCTGCCGTTGTCATGGGCGTGGGCAAGTTTTAGATAAAAAAGAGAGTGAAAAGCAGGGGATATCAGTTTTTAAACCTTGTAGTAAATGCGCAGGGCGCGGATATCCTCGCTTAAAATTCAGTGAAGTATTAGCGCAAGTACAAACGGTGGTGAGTGTTTCTAAAACAGTTGCATACAGTAACTATAAGGCATTATTTGAACATTTAGTGGAAGAATGCTTTAAAGAAGAGTCTTTATCAGAAAAAATTCTTCAAGAAGTGACTATTAGGTAATAATTTTCTATACTTATTCATTTTTATAGAATTTAATTATTGACTTTTGGAAAAAATAAACATACTATATCCCCACAGTGAGAGATTTGTATCTAAAGACCTCACAACAGAATATAAAAAGCCTCACTTAATGAATTGACCCCAGTTTATTAAAGTGAGGCTTTTTTGTATCTGCATTTTCTTAACGAATATAATGTAACAATATTTGTTAACGCTTATTGTCAATTGAAGACCACAATGTGGTCTTTTTTTATATCCGCCATTTATCTAATTAGATAAATAAAACATAAACATACTCATGTTAAAACCGCGTTTAAATTTAAGTACGGCAGATGAGTATCTTATTTATTACATTTCCTCCTATTGGAGGTAAGCCATGAGAAACAATGAAAGAAAATCCAGATTTATGGGAACAGATATTTATTGCTATTTCTTCAATGAAAGAACAAGGAATATCAGCCTCTCTAGCTGGAGGAATGGCTATTCTTCGAGGTTTATATAACGGCGGAGGATGGAAACAAACCTCTATAGATGGGCTGATGTGTGCAATGTTTGCTTGGTTCATTAAAGATATTCTAATTTTATTTAATATTAATCATGAGTTTGCTTATTTAGCCAGTGTATTTATTGGTTATATCGGAGTAGATTCCGTGAGTAAACTTCTAAAAGGAAGAGCAGGAGTTAAAAATGGCTAAAATAGCGCGAGGTGAGCGTAATAATAACCCTGGTAATATCCGGCATGGTTCGAAATGGCAAGGGTTATCTGCTGAACAAACAGATAAAGACTTTTGCCAATTTATTTCACCTGAGTATGGAATACGAGCCATCTACAAATTATTACAAACGTACCAAAAAAAATATGGTTTAAATACGATTAAAACCATTATCAATCGTTATGCTCCGCCTAACGAAAATAATACAATAGGCTATATTAATCGTATTTCAAAAGAAATAGGTATCGAAATTGACATACCTATTAATACACAATTAAAAAATGTCATTATTCCTTTAGCAATAGCGATTGTTAATATTGAACTTGGCTACCAACCCTATTCTGAAAAAGTCTTTGAAGATGCTTGGTTATTATTATGATTTCTTCATCTAGAATAATGGTAATAGTTATTTTATGCCTAGGCACAGGATTGGTTTGGTTGATTGATAAAAATAAATCTTTGAAAAATGAATACGATGATATTTATCAATCTCTTATTCAACAAATTGCAGAGAATAAAGAATATCAATTAAGAATTAATCGACTTAATCAACTGGATAGTCGCCATTTACAGGAACTTACTCATGCAAAAAAAGAAATTGCTCAGCTGCGTGATCTTAGTGAACACAATCCTAAGCGGGTGTACGTCAATGCCGAATGTCCAAAAGTCTCTGCCACTTCCACCACCGGCTTGGATGATGCAAACGCCGCCAGACCTACTGACTCCGCTATCCGAAATTATTGGTTACTCAGAGAACGAATTGCGCAGTCAGAGCAGATCATTTTAGGTTTACAGGATTACATTCGCCAAGAGTGTATTAATAATGGGTGATCTTATTGTATGTACAGGTGTTTTTTTATAGACATAGTTATGACGAAGTGTCAGCTATATGTCATGATTATGAGTGCTTACATTATATCAACAGACTTAGTAATATAACGCTATCCAACGATTACTATTAAAAATACCATGAAAATCACCCTTGCCACACACCATCACTTTTCTGTGCTTATTGAGTTAGACTCTTATGCTCAACAAAATTCTTCGCGTATTGAAGAAATTAAAGCTTGGCTATCTAGCCAAGCTATTTATCTTATTGAAGTTAACGCAGAGGTAGTGGGTTATGGGGTGATCCATTCTCACTTTTTTGGTTATCCTTTTATTGAACTTGTGATGATAGCTCACGATCAGCGCGGAAAAGGCTATGGCAAAGCATTGATCTTATTTTTTCAAGAACAACTAACAACAGAAAAATTGTTTACGTCAACGAATCAATCCAATACTAAAATGAAGAATTTACTGCTTCAGCTAGGATTTATTAAAAGTGGTTGTATTGAAAATCTTGATGAAGACGATCCTGAAGTTATTTTTTGTTTTATACAATAAAAGCCATCTTAAGTAGATGGCTTATTATTAAAATATAAAAACTATGCTTGTGTTTTGCATTCGCATTGTTCTGTAATCTCAACCGGAATGTAATAATTAACGTCTTTTAGCAGAGCGCTTGGTTGAGCTATAAGGTGTTCAATTACATACTTATCTTTAAAAATATATTCCTCAATATCAGCTAATCCTTTCTTTCTTGGTACATTTAATTTTTTAAGTAAAATACCATAAATATTATAAATAATGTCTTTATAATCGAGTTTTAATAATTCTTCAGGAATACTAAATTTTAAATATTTTACATTCTCAATTTTAGCTTGATTAGTAAAATTTGGATTATAAAAATCAGATTTATTTTCTATCATCGTGGCATATTTTACCGTTAATTCATTATTGTTTTTTGATAAAATATTATGTGTAGCAAAAACACGATCATATTTGTAATTTGCTGTTTTAAAAAAATTTTTCCAATAGAATTCACGTGGTTTTTCAGTAATGAAATTCCAGTCAATAACATTAGCTTTATAAATATGGTCTATTCCTATTAGTGAAAGGGAATTAATTGTAACGATTTCAATATCTAAGTTAAAACCCTTAAATTTTCTTAATGGCAAGGTAAAGCCGTGTGCTAACCAATTTTCTTTTCTACGATAATTATAAGGCGTCATATTGAACAGCTTTTTAAACGCTCTTGAGAATGTTTGTTGAGAATCAAACCGATATTTTAATGCAATATCAAGAAGGGGGGTTCTTTGTAAGCGTAATTCAACCGCCGCGCAAGAAAGACGTCTAGCTCGAATATAAGAGGCTAATGTAAGCCCTGTTTGTTCTTTAAACATGCGTTGAAGATGCCATTTAGAATATCCTGATTTTTGTGAAACATTTTCAAGTTTTAGATCTTTCTCTAAATTTTCTTCAATCCAATAGATAATATCTGTAATGACATTTTCGCTAAACATATTTTAACTCTAATTAAAAAATTATAATTGGTGATATAAAACAATACGGGTATTTGATAAATTTACATAAGATACTGTAATGAATTCATTGGTGATTGTAAATTTATAAAAATATTTATCATTATCTAGGTTTAAAATAAGACGCCATCGTTAATAAAATAAATGATTAATTTTAACTTGTTGATATTTAAGGAGAAGCATTTTTATTTAGAAAGGATGAACGAGTAATTAGATAGTCTTTTTGAGCAAAAATCTAAGCTAAAAATGTTATTTTTATAAAACTATTAATCTATTTATTTAAAAATAGAATAATAAATAGTTAAAAGGCGAATTGAATAGAATATAACTACTGTTATTAAGCTTAATTTAAAAAAATCAACTAAAAATAGAGAAAATAAGAGCCATCGGAAAACTAAGAGGCCAAGTTAAAGCGATTAATAATGCACTTAAAAGGCGCATAGCAACGCTGGGATCTTTAGTTAAAAAGAAAGTAATAATAAACGAGAACACAGCGCCAATAAGGTAGCTTATTCCAATAACAGAGATAGCAGACATAACGAATCATTCAGTAAATAGACTGTGGTAATTGTACTCCAAAATTGTTAAAGAAACAGAGGAATAGGGCAAACTTTTCGATAAATGTCATTACTAATGTGCAAATTTTAAACATTCATCTCACTTTTGATCGCTGGTTTCTTTTGGGGTGAACATACAAGATAATAACAAGATTAAATCCAAAAAATTAAAATAATGAAATGTAGTGGATTGATTTAACTTATTATTTATAACAATCTTTATTGTCTTTAGATGATGTTTACTAAAAAATAAAACAAGACGGAATAGATCTTTTTTAGCGACTTCACTATAAAAATTGAAATTTGCAAATGATGATTTTTAAGGCACGGTAGTGATGCAGAGGTAAACTATATGTTTGTAAAATACGCAGGTTAATTATATTACATCATAATATCAACAGAATGTAACAAATGGAATGAATACCATTTTATACATACTTGTAGATAAATTAGCTTATGGATGGCGCGACTTAATGGATTTAAGCGTTAGCTAGGAAGCATTTTAAATCCCCTTTTCAATCTTTAAAGGGGATTTATTTTTATGTCTGTTTTGGATAGGGATTAATAGCCGTCACTATATTAAAATGGTAACTTACCAAAGTAGTAACCCGTCAATGACGTTTATTTTGATGAAAATAAACGCTGTTTTGATTAATAAACAATTAGCGTGGTGGTTTTTATGATCCCTTATCAATCAACTTTGACGTTTTGGTTTGAAGAGTGCACACCAGAGCAATGGTTTAAAAAAGATCTGCTGTTTGATAAAGAAATTAACCGTAGGTTTGGTGAATTATGTTTAAGCGCAAGTCGTGGTGAACTTGCGTCATGGCGTGAAACTATAGAAGGGCGTTTAGCTGAAATAATTATCCTTGACCAATTTTCACGTAATATTTGGCGTGATACGCCAAAAGCCTTTGCACAAGATAATATGGCTTTAATTTTAGCGCAAGAAGCTGTTCGTTTACCTGAATATCTAACGCTAACCCCCGTTAAGCGTAAATTTATGATAATGCCATTTATGCATTCAGAATCACCTAAAATACACCAAGATGCCGTCGTATTATTTTCTCAACTTAATGACGAAAATACGTATCAATATGAACTACGACATAAAGAGATTATCGATAAATATGGCCGTTATCCTCACCGTAATCAAATCTTAGGCCGTACATCGACACCTGAGAAGAATTAGAATTTTTACAGCAACCTGGCTCTTCATTCTAAAAAAAATGCATACCTAGAAAAGGTATGCATTTTTGTTTCTTTTTTATGGTTGATTAATCAGCCATAAAATCGAGGTCACATTGTAATATGCCATAAGTTATAGAAAGCGATACGGCCTGATAATTCAGCAATAATTACCGCAGTAGCACAAGTGACTAGTGCCATTTTTGATGCCTGTGCTTTTAGGGCAGTAAATCCTACGATAACAATACCCAATGCTAATACCGCTAATTGGAATCCCCAGAAAAGAGATTGATCAGCACTCAGTTGAGGGCCTGTAAAGCCTAGGAAGCTCACATAACCTGAGCGTGTAGCAAAAGTGATAATAGCACCGATAATAAAGGACAATGCGCCTAAACGTCTTGCGCCTGTTGCCATTGCCAGTACACCGCCACCCACTAAGAGGGTCATCCAAAATTGCAAGGTGGTGTAATCTGTATTCCAGTTAGCAATAGTTGGAATGTGGTAAACCTGAGGGATTGACCAAACAAAAGCTAAACCAAAAACAACGGTAAGCAGATTACAAATTTCACGTAATCCTTTCCATTTTTTCATTATAGTGAGTGCGACAGTTGCAAAAGCAAATCCCGTAAACACACCACTTAGAAAGGCTTCGTTACTCATTGGAGAACGGCCAACACCTAAGAGCATATTGAAAAAACGCAGTGGTTGACCAACGTGTAACCCACCAATACCTAAGCCAATTAATGTTAAGACTAAGGCTAAAATATTGGCATTACGTAGTTGGTTATCATCAATCTGACCTAATTTTTTACTGATATAAGCAATAAGAAACAGGCCTGCTGCTGAAGAACCTAAAACAGTAAAAAAGACTAGAGGAAGTTCATGCATGGTTTATACCTCCGCCGCATTTTGAACTGAGCCGGTTTTATCACCAGAAGGTTTTGCTTCTTTGTGTGCTTTGATAACGATATTTGGATTAGTCAGGCTTGGATCTGGCATTGGTGCAATACCGCACTCTGTGCCATGTTTCGCTCTGATCACTTCAATATCATCAAAATCAAGTGCGCGTTGAGGACAAGACTCAACACAAACCGGTTTCATGCCTTGTGCTACACGTTCATAGCAACCATCACACTTAGACATGAGTTTTTTCTTCTCATCGAATTGTGGCGCACCATAAGGGCAACGCAATTCGCAATAACGGCAACCAACACAAATATCTTGGTTAACAACCACTAAACCATCCTCTTCACGTTTATGCATAGCGCCAGTTGGGCAACCTGCAACGCAAGTAGGGTTTGAACAATGGTTACAAGAAATGGATAAATAATAACTATAGATATTTTGTGTCCAGATCCCGTCTTGTTTTGCCCAGCTACCACCGCCATATTCATAAACACGGCGGAATTTAGGGCCTAAATCTAAATCTTTTTCATCCTTGCAACTGACTTGACATGTTTTACAGCCAGTGCATTTAGTGGAGTCAAAATAAAAACCATATTGCTTCATGAGTTAACTCCTTATGCACGTTTCACTTCAACAAGGTTTGTATGTTGCGGATTTCCTTTAGCAAACGGCGATGGGTGCCAGCTTGTTAATGTATTAATACATCCACCAGTATCTACACCTGTTGTATCAAGTGAACGCCATGCACCTTGCGGTACTGCAATCACACCAGGTAATACACGATCAGTAACTTTGACAAGAATATTTAAGCGACCACGTCCGTTATAAATTTCAGCGATATCGCCTGATTTTAATCCGCGTTCTTGCGCATCAATTGGGTTTAACCAGAATTGATGTGGGATAGCTTCACGTAACATGGCAACGTTATAATAGCTCGAATGGACGTGACCTTTATCGTGGAAACCCGTCATTTGCAGAGGGAATTTCTCTTTAAGCTTAACGTTCTCAACACCTTCTTCATTCTTACAATATTCTGGAATAGCAGGAATACGGTCGCCTTCAGGTAAAACCCAGCCTTCAGTATCTTGCATTAATTTTTCAGAATAAATTTCAATCTTACCTGACGCTGTTTTTAATGGATTAGCGATAGGATCTTGACGGAATGCTTCAAGTGCGACGTATTGATTACGATTAGGTAATTTACGATCGATAATTCCCATATCATTGGTTTCTGCAAAAGTAGGCAATGCAGGGTTTTTCTCACGCATTTGGTTATAGCAATACTCAATCCACTCTTCGTAAGTCCGGCCTTCTGTAAATTGCGCTTTAGTACCCATTTTTTCTGCAATATCGGTTAAGACATCATAGCAAGGGCGGTTTTCCCAAAGCGGTTTAATCGCATTTTGTAAGCGGACAACATAGTGGTAAGCACCACTTGCGTAAGAGTTATTGATAAGATCGTTTGTTTCGACTGTTGTCACATCTGGTAGTAGAATATCTGCGTATTTTGCAGAAGGTGTCATGTGGTTATCCCACACTAAAATAAACTCACATTTTGATTCATCTTGCAGTAAATCATGGGTTTTATTTAGATCTGCATGTTGGTTACCAATCACGTTACTGGAATAACACCACATAAATTTAATGCCAGTATCGAGTTTATCTTTATTTCTAACACCTGCATTTTTACTCGTTAATTCCTCGCCACGTGCAATCGCTTCAGACCACATAAATGTTGGGATCAGCGTTTTTACAGGGTTAGGAAGTGCAAAGCTTGCTACAGGATAAGCAACGTTACCGCCCCAACAGCCAGTATTTGTACCTGGACGGCCAATATGACCAGACATTAATGGCAACATCATAATAGAACGACAGGCTTGTTCGCCATTGGTAGTACGTTGAATACCCCAACCTTGAGAGATCCATGCGGCTTTTGCATTACCAATTTCACGTGCTAATTGAATAATACGTGCAACAGAAATACCGGTTAGTTTGCTTGCCCATTCAGGGGTTTTAGCAATACCATCAGGACCATTACCTAAAATATAATCTTTATAAGAGCCATTTTCAGGTGCTGATGCTGGAAGTGTTTGCTTATCCCAACCGACGCAATATTCACGTAAGAAATCTTCATCGGTGATACCTTCTTGGATCATCACATAACCTAATGCAGCAACTAATGCGGCATCGGTGCCTGGATAAATCGGTATCCACTCTGCACCCAGTGTTGTCACACTGTCAGTACGGCGAGGGTCGATAATGATAACTTTACTTTTGCTCTTATCTAACGCATTTAGCGTTTCATAGAACTGACCACCACCTGACATACGTGTTTCTGCAAGGTTATGACCAAACATTACAACGAGATCTGAATTCTCAATTTCTGTTAACAGAGATTCCAACATATCGCCATAAACATAAGGAACGATACCTGTTAATTGAGAGTAAGAATAAGTACCGTAGTCACTTAAAAAGCCACCCACAGTGCTTAATAAACGTTTACATGCGGTTCTACCGTGTAAATTTGCGCCTGTAGAGCCTGTACCGTATTGATAATAAATTGCTTCATTACCATACTTTTCAATGGTGTATTTTAATTTTTCGGCGATGATTGATGTCGCTTCATCCCAAGAAATACGTTCAAATTTACCTTCACCACGTTTACCAACACGCTTCATTGGATATTTTAAACGGTCTGGATTGTAGGTTTTCCAACGAACAGAACGACCACGCAGACAAGGACGAATTTGGTGAAGACCGAATGTTGAATCGTCATACATAGTTTCATTAGAAATACGACGAATAACGCCATCTTTCACATGAACTTTTAATGGACAACGGCTACCACAGTTCACTAAGCATGCACTGTATTTGATAGTTTCTGAAGTCTCATCAGGACGAATACCCTGGGGGGTTTGAGCATTAGCAGCGAATGGTAATGAAACCGTTCCTGCAACAGCGGCAGCACCAGAAATAACTGCTGCTGACTGAATGAATCCACGCCGACTCATTTCAGTAATAGAAGTATTATTTTTAATTTTTGACATTGACATTACCCTAACATTTTTCACAACAAGTAAAGTTGTATATATATGTTAAGTTATAACCCTTCTACCTATAATGATTTATATCAATATAAAAAATGTTAATAACGTTATCTAAAAAAATAATTATTAAACAAATGGTTACATTTTTTGATAAATACCACTTTAGTGGTAAATAAAATATCAAATAAATAGGATTTAACAATCAATCGATATATAAAAAATAATATATCGATTTTTAGTACATTATAATAAAACAAGATTGTTAACATGGTAACAAAATAAAAAATTAAAAATATTTGTTAATACAAAAAATCAAAAAGGAGAGTTTATCTCCTTTCTGATTTTCGATAAAAAATGATTTATTGCTGATTATTCTCTACAGGAAATCTCAGTGCTCTTACATCATTTCCCGTTGGGGATTGGTGCACCCTTAAACCGAATTGGGGCAAAATAGCAAAAATATGATCAAAAATATCAGATTGAATCGCCTCGTATTGTACCCAAATAGTAGTGTTGGTAAACGCATAAATTTCAATAGGAAGCCCATCAGAGGTTGGTGCTAATTGTCTTACCATAATTGTCATTTGCTTATGAACATTAGGGTGATTTTTTAAATAAGCTTCAACATATGCGCGGAAGGTTCCGATATTGGTCATGCCCCGTTGATTTAATGGTGTTTGACATTCATTGCCTAAAGTTGCATTGAATTGATTAATTTCACTTTCCTTATTTTTGATATAAGGAGCTAATAAATGGGCCTTTTCTAGATCATCAAGTTGTTTTTTATCTAAAAAATGGATGCTATTAATATCAAGAGCAAGGCTTCGTTTAATACGACGTCCTCCTGATTTTGTCATTGCTTGCCAGTTTTTAAAGGAATCTGAAATTAGAGAATAAGTTGGAATGGTCGTAACCGTATTATCCCAATTACGCACTTTCACGGTTGTTAAACTGATATCAATGACGGCACCATCAGCACCATATTTAGGCATTTCTAGCCAGTCACCAAGGCTTATCATGTTGTTTGCAGATAATTGAATGCCGGCGACTAATCCCATAATAGGATCTTTAAACACCAACATTAATACAGCCGTCATGGCGCCTAAACCACTGAGTAAAATAAGAGGCGATTTGCCAATAAGTAGGGAAATAATCATTATCCCAATCAGTACAGAGGCGGCGAGTTTTAAGCTTTGAAAAATACCTTTTAATGGTAATCGGCCAAAGGAGGATGAATTTCTCATGATCTGCATACAGAGATCCATAATAGAGAAAAGCATCAATAAGCCGAAAATCAAACACCAAGCTTGTGCGCTGGTGGTGAGGATTTCTTGTGTTTTACCTGAACCCATCCAAACAAGTGCTTGGATATTAACAACGACACCTTGGATTAAAAAAGCAAAACGACTAAATAGTTTGTTTATTTCTAATGAAACTTGCCACTTTTGGTCATATTGATTGATGGCACTCGAAATTCGAGGTAGGACTAATTTGTGTAAAATAAAATGAAGAACAAGGGCAACAAGAAAAATAATGGCTAAAACGAGTAATAAAGAAGCGACTTGAGCGTATTCTTCATTGAATTGACGTATCCATGTAAGCAGTTGCTGCTGCATAAAATATCCTCATAGTTAATATGTATTGTGTATTAAGAGTACAGAAAAGAGATCTTAGTTCAAGGAGGTGAATTTTTTGTTACGAAAGGTGCGCGAGTAAATAAGGTGAGGAAAAAGAAAATAGATAGAATAAAAGCCAGAAATAGTCTTTTTTGCGATGAGGGGGCTATTTCTGGCTTTGAGCTGTTTATTATTTTAAATCAAATAATTACAGTAATCTAGTTGATGATAATTGTACAACAACTTGGTGCAAGTGAGTAATAAAAGAAGTCATTGATTTCATATTAAGTATCCTATTAATAAAATGTGATTTACGTCACAAATATTTTCTAAGATTGATTTTAATCACATTCTCATAACAGTCAATAGCTTTATGCAAAAATATTTTAAATTTTAAATTATTTTTTATGCAAAAGGCATTTTTTGCTTATTTAATCAGTGGTGTCTTATTGGTGAGTTTTTTTATCTTATTGTTTATTAAGTTTTTTTATTTCTTTTGGTTAACAATGCTCAGTTGACTTTTTTCTATTGTGATTTTCACTTGTTTTTTTTGCTTTAAGCTAAAAATGGAATCGAAAAAAGAAAGGAAATCACTCAATGAATATCGAAACAAAAGAAGAACGTTTACAAAAAATCTTACAAGGTGAGAAAGGTGCAATAGCACTGACACCTCCTGTATATGGTGCTCGTGCTCAAGCCGTTATTGATGCTGATGTGGAAATTAAATTCAATCAGATAAAATCATCTCCTGATGATCCTGATAACGAAGTCAAAATGAATCGAGTTATCAAATATGAAGTGGTTGTCACGGGAATTAATCTACGTTTGGCTGAATGGCGTACAAGCCCAAAAGGCATTTTAATTTTGCCAAATAACAAAGATGTCTACATTACGATAGTAGATGACAGCAAAACAGAGATCTCGTTAACGGGCAATCGAAGTGGTGTGGCGTCATTACAATTAATTTTAAAAGATGAAGATGATGAAAATATTGTTTATTACGCAACGCCGATACAAATTCGTGTTACCCCACCTAAACCCAATCCTAATACCGACTGTTCATCGACTCATTGTGAAAAATTTGATGACTTGTTGACAATACGTTCAGAATCTATGCAATGGCCAAGTCAGTGGGAAAGTATATCTAAAAGTTTTGTAGTACATCTTCAAGATAAAGAAGGTGAGGATGTTCAAAATAAAGAGATCAAATTAGCTTACGATGTAGATAATAGTACATTAACTGTTGAGCCTGAAATTTATAATTCTGATGGCGAGAAAATCAATATTGGCAAAACTAACAAATACGGTATTGCAAACTTTAAAGTCAAATTTAAAAATAGTGAACCTAAACAAGTCGCTATATTCTATGCTGAAACTGAAAATAGCGAAGAACCAACGAAGCCAATTAAATCAAGAGATTATTATGTTGAAATGACAACGGAGAAATTACCTTCTCCTAAAGTGCCTGCAACATTAAATGGTATTCTCAGCTACCATAGTGAAAATTATTGCGTTAACGCAAATCTAATTTTAGGTCGTGACATTAGTGAAAGCACTCAAGTTGGATTTTATTTTAATGATCAACTTAAGATGTTGCCATGTACTGATAAATCAGCAGTTTCTGTGAGATTAGAAAATCAGTCATTAACAAATGGCATTCATTATATTTCTTTCTTTACGGTTGATATCTTCGATAATATCTGTTTTTCTCGACGTGAGCGTATTATTGTTGATAACTCTTTAACGGGGGAATGTAGTAAGCAAATTAAAAATATTGCGCCAAAACCTTGCATTAGTGTCACTATTCCACAGATTTGTGATCGCTACTTTAATTCCGTCAATATTAGGCTTGTTCCTTCCTTATGTTTACAAATTAAAAACCGTGTAGCGAAAATGAATATCCAAAAAATGGTTATCATCTTTAATGGTTATTCTAAGGTAAATAGTAGTGAAAGAACGTTGGTATATCGCTCAACATTAGAAATCTACGCCGATGATCCTCGTTTAGGGGATTTCTTGCACGATACAACTCCTAATAATGAGCCTATTAATATGGTTGAAATCGTTGAGCCTGCATTAGAGAGTATTTTGGCTGATGCATTGCCTAATATTGAAGTAGGGCAACTCGGTATTCAGGTAATGGTCTTTGAAAAAACAGGAAATTGTTACCTCTGTGGAGAAAATATGTATACGGTATCTCTGCGTTTACCTTGTGCTTAATACAACTCCATTCTAGTTTCTACTCAAGAGCCACATCATGTGGCTCTTTACTTAGCAAAAACTAATAGGAATATTATTATTTTATCGGCTATTAACGAGTCATTCTTTTTATTGCACTAGTTATCGATAAAATGGTGAGTGAGCTTAAAATAAGCTGTATACCAATCAATGCCATTACTAGAGCTACGGATGTTTCAGGCCCAAACGCAAGTAGAAAATAGGCGATAACGAGATCTAAAAAACCTACCAAGATATTAAACCAGCCATAAAAGTTATCTTTAATTTGTTTGAAGCCGATATTTAGACGCAATATCCCTGCAAAAATAAAGAGAAAGCCGATAAAAAAAGCTAGGCTAAGCATACCGTTTAGCGGATCGGTAATAAAAATATAACCAAGTAAAAGATAAATAAAACCCGCTAATAAAGTGATGAGCATTGACCAGCCTGAAGAGACTTGAGAATTGAAGCCACCAATAATACTGGATATTGCACAGGCAAAGAAAACGATGCCGAGTAATACACTGATAACAACACCTGAAGAGAGAGGGTTAATAATACAGATAAAACCTGCAATAAAGCCCAATGTAGCGATAATATTCATTAAGGTACATTGTCTTTTAACCAGTTTCTCTGTTAGCTGAGATAAATTATTTTTATTAATATCTAACATAGCAACCTCTTTATGCTTATATTTTGGACATAAGTTAAATTATAGCAATTTTTGCTTATATAACATGACTTCTTTAAATAAAACTATAATTAAAAAGAGGTAGAGAAGGTGATAAATCACCTTTGAAATATAAAATTGAAGGAGTAAGGTAGTGGCTAAGGTAAAATGTTAATAAAAGTTATAGCGGAGGTAAAATGTCTGATGTTGTGTATTTAAATAATCAGTTTGTACCTAAAGAGCAGGCTAAAATATCTGTTTTTGACCGTGGTTTTTTATTTGCAGATGCGGTTTATGAAGTTACCGCAGTTATTGATAGTCAACTCATTGACTTTGACGAGCATTTCCAACGTTTACAGCGTTCGTGCAAAGAATTAGGATTATCCCTTCCTATCACGAAATTGCAATTAATCGATATTCATCAGAAGCTTATTGAAAGCAATCATCTTCATGAAGGGCTTATTTATTTACAAATAACCCGAGGTACTGATTCATCTCGCTTTTTTGATTTTCCGTCTTCATCTATTTCTCCCACAATTGTTGCTTTCGTTCAACACTCCACCGTAATTAATCACCCCAATGCCAAAAAAGGTATTTCAGTAGTTAGTGTTGACGATATTCGCTGGCAGCGTTGTGATATTAAAACCGTTGCATTATTAGCCGCGTGTTTAGCGAAACATTATGCACATCAACAAGGTGCTGATGATGCTATTTTAATAAAAAATGGCTATATAACGGAAGGTAGTTCAAGTAATTTTTTTATTATAAATCATGATAATGAAATTATTACACGACCTCTGAGTCAGGATATTTTACCGGGGATTACGCGCCAAGCAATTATTCAATTAGCGCAAGAAGAAGAGCTTAAAGTCATTGAGCGTTTATTTACGCTTGATGAAGCTAAAAAAGCAAAAGAAGCTTTTATTAGCTCGGCTACCACGTTAATTTGGCCTGTAATTTCAATAGATAATGAAGAGATAAATCAGGGGGAAGTTGGGCATTTGTCTCAACGTCTACGAGAGATCTACCTTGATAAAGCACTTAAAAAATAATTGAATAGACAAATATACTTAATAAAATTTATCGCACTGTTTTTAGATTTTTATTGCAATATAACAGTGCGGTAAATTTATTATTCATTGTATTAATTATGATGTTCAATAATCATTACAGCGGTTGTATCTGGTTCTAAAGCCCGGAATATATGAGTAACATCACCGGGATAGCAAATATAATCACCGGGTTGCAATTCTTGTTGATTATCTATCGTTCCCACCATTGCACTACCACTAATAATAATAATGTGTTCAGTCACATTTTTACTGTGAGGATCTGACACCCTATCTTTTCCCGGTTGAGCAATTACGGTGTATATATCGCGCTTTGCCCCCATAGGGCAGGATGAAAGTAAAAAAGCATGGTAATACGCTTTTTCTGCACTAATTTTAAAACCATCACCTTTGCGAATAACTTTGACTTCAGGTTGTGGTGCTGAAATAAGTTGAGAAAACGGAATGTTTAATGCAACACAAATCGCCCAAAGTGTTTCAATACTCGGGTTTCCTTGGCCTGCTTCTAATTGAGATAATGTGGATTTTGCAACACCTGCTCGTCTTGCAATTTCAGCAAGCGAAAGGCCTGCTTTTTTTCTCTCTCGGGCAAGGGCCTGAGAAATAATTTCAATAGGCGCACAAGGCGATGACATCATAGCTTCCTTTAAAATCATCTTGCAAAAAAATAGATCGTTCAACATAATGAACGATATGTTCAATAAAAAATACGACATTTTATGAAAATTAACAGTCGGCTTGATAATAACGTACTTAGAGACATTCTGCTTGTTTCATTAGCAGATGGTATTGTTGGTATCTCTTATGGTGCTTTAGCTCATACACAAGGGTTTGATTTTTGGGTGCCATTAGTGTTATCCATTTTCGTTTTGGCTGGTGCTTCTGAGTTTCTTTTTATTGGTGTGGTGGCGATGGGAGGAAGTGCAATTTATGCAGCGATTGCTGGATTAATGGTTAATGCACGACATATTCCCTTCAGTATGGCTGTAAAAGATTTACCCGGAAAAGGACTTAAATCATTATTAGGCTTTCATATATTAAATGATGAAAGTGTTGTATTTGGCTTATCTCAACGCACAGCTGAACAGAATAAACTTGCATTTTGGGCATGTGGGTTGAGCATTTTACTTGTTTGGCCTTTAGGAACCATGATAGGCGTTTATTTAGGATCATTTATTGTTGATATTAAGATGTTAGGGTTAGATGCGATGTTCCCCGCTATTATCTTGGCATTAAGTTTGCCAGCATTAAAAAATAAACTAACACGTAATGCTGCGATTATTGGTAGTGCCATTGCTCTTATAACAACGTTATTTTTACCTGTAGGGATACCTGTTTTATTGTCATTAGTTGGCGTGTTATTTGTGTTAAGGAGAATATAATGTCCACAGTATCTATTATTACAGGAATTGTTATTCTTGCTGTTGGCACATATGCTATGCGTCTTTCCGGAATATTACTTAATAATAGGTCCGGTGTTTCGCCTCGTGTAAAAGAGATACTTTCATTATCAGCAATTGTTATTTTATTTTCAGTGGCAACGACCTCAACATTTTTTGATGGCGATCAGCTTGCTGATATATCAAAAATTATTGGTGTTGGAGTAGCTGGAGTTTTAACTTGGAAAAAAAAGCCATTTATTATGATTGTGCTTA
Organism: Proteus sp. fly-1089; assembly: GCF_040138965.1. Classification (NCBI taxonomy): domain Bacteria; kingdom Pseudomonadati; phylum Pseudomonadota; class Gammaproteobacteria; order Enterobacterales; family Morganellaceae; genus Proteus; species Proteus sp. fly-1089. Next base: position 1,269,653 of record NZ_JBEETS010000001.1, on the reverse strand, counting down.
GTGCAGCAATAGTGACTGCTGGGTTACGTTGGCTAATAAAGCTTTGGGAATAAACCAACAATTAACGTTACGATGATAAAAGAGAAAGGAGGCGTTAATGCCTCCTTTCTAATAGTTTTTTAATTAACAGACGATTAGTCATTTTCTGATAATTTGATTTCTAATGGTAGTGTGATAATAAAACCAATACCTCTATTATTAAGTCCTTCAGTCACAATTAATGAGGCTTGAATTTTATTAGCAAGATTTTGTGCAATGGATAACCCCAAGCCACTACCAGTTTCATTTGAACCAGGAACACGATAAAAACGTGAAAAAAGGGCATTAATATGTTCTTTTGCCACCCCAGGTCCGTCGTCACGCACAAAAATATTAATCCCTTCTGCATACCTATTCTCAATAGTGACTTCTACTTGGCTACCTCTAGGGCAATATTTAATAGCATTATCAAGTAGATTATTAAATATAGAGAGTAATGCCTGTTTATCAGTTTTAAGGGGTAATGGATGCCCTTCATTTAGTGATAATTCGATATTTTTACTAATTGCATATGGAACACGTTGTGCTATTGCATTACCAATGATGTTATAGATATCAAGAGTTTCTATTTTAAGTGGAAAATCATCACATTCTAATCGGGCTAAATCAATTAATTGATGAGAAAGAGCCGCGGCTCTATCAAGCGATTGCTTCATATCATCAATAATTTCTTCGCGTTCATGTTGATCATCGACTAAAGAGAGTAAATGTAATTGAGCAATAACCGCTGCAATAGGTGTTCTTAATTCATGGGCAGCATCTGCCATAAATTGTTTCTCACGAATATTCGCTGCATCAATTCTTGCCATTAACTGGTTTAATTCTTTAAAGATTGGACGTATCTCTTTAAATTGTTGACCGACATTAATGGGCGTTAAGTTACGAGGTTTACGATTAGAAATAAGTTCTGCAGCTTGTCTTAACGGGCGTAAACTAAAATAAGCTGTAATTAAAATAGCAAAAATAACCGTTGCTAGAATAAACAAAAAGGGTACAAATGTTCCTTCAACAGGGTTACCTATAACATGGCCCCTATCTTCAACGGATTCACCAATAAACACTTTTATTTTGTGTTTTTCTCCCCAACTAAAAGAGAGTATCCATTTTTCTCCTGCAACAGAGACTTTTTCTGACGCTAATGAAAGCACTCTGGTTGGAATAGGTAATTCAGGGCGATTAGTATAAATTAGGGTATTATTTTCGTCTAAGGCGATAAACCAAGGTAAATATTGTAATTCATCATCTTCACCATTAAGCATAGCGTCGATGTACATACCTTGTAAGTTATGTGCAATTTCTTTGAGTACTTCAGGTTGGTCAGCAACACTCTCTAGAGTATTAGCAAAACCCTCAGCAATAATTTCTTGCTGTTTATTATAAATTTTTTCAAATTCAGCAAGATAATCAAATTGTATCCAAGCTAACCATACGCCCCAAAGCATAACAATAGAGATAATTTGAAGAACAATGGTGTAAATAAAGAAAGAACGGATCTTCATTTAGTTAGCTTCTTTTTTTAATAAATAACCCACACCACGCACCGTGATAATTCGCTCTTTTCCTATTTTTCTACGTAAATTATGCATGTGGACTTCAAGTGAATTACTTTCAATTTTATCATCTAGACCAAATAAGCGTTGTTCTAACTCGGATTTACGCACTACATTGTCAGTATTACGCATTAATTCGTATAGCAACTGATATTCTTTACCTGATAATAAAAGTAGTTCGTCATTTAAGGTGACTTGATGGTTTGCTGGATTAAGCTGTAAATCCCCAATAGACCATATTTGTGATGAAAAACCCGCCATTCTACGGCTAACTGCTTTTACACGGGAAATAAGTTCAGGCATAGCAAAAGGCTTCGGTAAAAAATCATCAGCCCCTGAATCTAATGTTTGTACTAAATTGTCGATTTGAGTTCGGGCCGTTAAAATGATGATCGGAATTTTTTCACCGTTCTTTCTAAGTGCAATAAGTTCATCTTGCCCATCACCATCAGGCAGACCCAAATCTAATAGCATTAAATCAAAAGGGCGCTGACTCAGCTGAACACGAGCATCAGCAAGTAACCTAACCCAACATGGGTGAAAACCGGCAATTTCAAGCCCACGACAAAGCGCTTTACCGAGTTGTAAATCGTCTTCAACCAATAAAATATTCATAATAATACCTATCTAAAATCGTCTAAAGAAAGTATAAGAGCCAAATAAAAATTGAGCAATATAATAAAATGTAAAATTAGGTTTGATTAATGAACTCTTAATGTAAGATAAAAATTTATTTAATATGTTTTTTTACTAAAAATAAGAGACTTTAAAAAGAAAGTATTATTATAAATGGAGTGTCTAGATAATCTTATTTTATATTTTTTCATTACAAGGCATTTAATGTTAATTTTTAAAAACGAATTAAGATAGAATCGTTGTTTTTGATTTTCTATAACCAGTATATTACCATACTATTATGTTAAGTTAACTTAAATGATTTATCTAAGATACTTGTTATTTTTAAATAAAATATAACTTTAATTGAGAGTAATTAAATGTGGCAGTGTATTTGAGATAATGTAAATATAAAAAAATAATTTCATTGATTAATATGTCTGTTAAAATGATGCTTTATTGTTTTATTGAAATAAAATAATAGGATTATTATATCCCTGTTGTGCAACATTTTATTATATTTAGATTATTTACTCTATTCATCTATACTCTTACAGTTGAACTCCGTATTTTAAAAGGAATTTAAATTTTATTAAAAGGAATTTATATGAAATTAGATTGTGTTATTTAGTATAAATTAAATCATTCTGTGTCAGAAATGCTCCCATCCCTCTGGGAGCATTTCACATGGCCGTTATTACTCACATAATGAGTCATCCCATAATTTTAAATCAAATGGTAAATTTAACGGTTTTGCTAGTTCACTCGCTATATTTTGAAATTCTGATTTTGCGTGTTCTAAACGTTGTTTATCACTTTCAGGAATAAAGTTATCTTTTGCTGGTAAGTCATCTAAGTTGTATTCTTCCACTAATACTTCATCGTCCCAACGCTGAAATAGCCAATAACTACCAGACACCAGTGTATAATTAGTGCCTTTAATTAATGTTTTTCTATCAGATTGGTAATGCACGGGAATTAATTGATTAGCGACATTATCCCAGATCCAGCCTTTATAAGTGCTATCAGTTAAACGTGTTATCGACCAATGCATATCATCAGGCTGATAAAAATTCAGTTCTATTAGAGGTATATAAATTGGATTATCTGTGGAAAATGAGGCTTGAACGAGTCCATTTGTAAAATAGGAGATATCCAATATTTTGTTATTGTTGTTTAATTTTAAATGACAACCATCCCATTTTGTTATTTTCAAACCGTTTTTTTCTGGAACTTCTGGAATTGAAATTATGAGGTCTGTTGCACTGTCTTTGGCTGGTGGATAGTAATGGCCTGTAATGTATTCATCATTACTGCCATAAAATTTCCATGTTGCTAAGGGGGTGTGCTTAAAATAGACATTAAAAATAAAAAAAGAAAGTAAAGCAATAGTCAAAAAAAGAAAAATCAGTCGTGTTTTTATAGTCATTTTACTTTATTGCCTATTTTCTATTTACTCTTAAAGTTGTATAAATTTAGTGTAACAGAAATGAATCATTTAATTAAAGAAGGTAATATACTTTTACCAGAAAAAGGACATGTATTTTATGTCATTAAGGTAAATATACTTAAATAGGATTTCACCATGATTAAAAATTCAGTCTTAGCTTCATACCCTTTTTTAAAAGAGATGGAAAATGATGAATATTATCCTGCTCACCTTGTAAAAAAAGGACAACATTTACTTAAAACGCTGTGTTTGAAAATTGAAGCAACTTCACCTAAAGATTTATCAGAACTTTATGTTTTAACTCAAGAAACAACAGATCAATTTAATGATCTTGCTGAGGCTTTTTGTGAAGAAGGTAGTGATATTGAAACTGTTGCAAGAGAGTGTATTGCAGAAGATTTTGGTATTATTGCTGATGAATATGGTTTTAAAGATGCTGATATAGAAGAATTAATTGCAACAAGAGATTGGTAAAAAAGGATGAGAAAACAAGGTAATGTTTTCTCATTTTTATTATTTTTAATTATCTATTTATATAAATAAAATAAAAGTAACTTATATTTATCTTATGCTATTTATTATCTAGGCGAGAATAGAATAATTTAGTTGACAAAAAAATATTTATTAATAAACTAGCCTACAGTTTGGTCTATAAGACTCGTAAGCGTTTACGTTAATCAACGCATATAACTTATTTTTAGCCTGTTGTATTGGCAGTTATGTGCCGTTGTACAATCGTATTATTGGAGTCTTTCATTATGTCTTTTCATGACAAAAATTACTTTTTAGGTATTCCTAAACTACCTACCCGAGCAATGGTTTTTCTTGTTCCTTTTTTCCTTTCTTTTATTATGTCAGGTATTGTTGCTTTTATTAGTACTATCAAATCGTTAGGAATGGGTATGTATGTTATCTCCCCATGGTTAAGCTCTTGGGGGATCTCTTGGATGATTGCTTTTCCAACAGTCTTATTTGTATTGCCTATCGCAAGACGTTTCTCTCTGTTACTGGTTAAGCCTGCAAAATCGAATAACTAATTAGAAAAAAGATCAGCGTTCGGTGCTGATCTTTTTCATTACACTCATTTTTTGTTTTATTTTTTCAAATAATATCTTATGACATTGTAGAAGATTAAAATAACGTGATAGTTTATTGAGTAACTCTTGCATTCTTTTAATAACTATAAGGTTTAAGTCAGAATACATAATAACTAAGAAATAGAGTATTTATCATCACAATGTGAAGTAGAGCATCGCCTTGATGGATAAGATCCGATAGCCTTAAACTTGTATATTAAATCCATTTATTTATAAGCGAAGTAGTTTTCTTTGCATAAATTCTTATTGGTAGCAGGAGGCTTTATATGAGTTTGTTGTTCTCCCCTAAAAAATTAGGCCCCCATCAGTTAGATAATCGTATTATTGTTGCGCCTATGTGCCAATATTCGGCACAAGATGGTTATCCGACGACATGGCACACTATGCATTATGGGCAGCTTGCATTATCAGGTGCTTCGCTTGTGATTGTGGAAGCTACTGCTGTTGAGCCGAGAGGCCGTATTAGCTATAAAGATTTAGGTATTTGGTCTGATCAGCATGGCAGTGAATTAAAAAAATTGGTTGATAATATTAAGCAATATTCCTCTGCTAAAATTGGTATACAAATCGCCCATGCAGGACGTAAAGCATCAACCGATTTACCTTGGAATGGCGGTGTATCATTAGCACCAGATTCTCCTCATGGTTGGCAAAAAGTTGCACCTTCAGCAATTCCTTTTGGAAAAAATCATCAGCCTCATGCCCTGACGATTGAAGAAATTGAAGAGATAAAACAATCCTTTATTGATGCGGCGAAAAGAGCAGAATCAGCGGGTTTTGATGTTATTGAAATTCATGGCGCTCATGGATATTTATTGCATGAATTCTTATCCCCATTATCAAATGATAGAACAGATCAGTATGGTGGCGATTTTAATAATCGTAGTCGGTTATTAGCAGATGTTTTTGTTGGTGTGAAAAATGCTGTTTCTGATAATGTTTGTGTTGGTGTGAGGATTTCTGCAACAGATTGGGTTGACGGTGGCTGGGATCTTGAAAGTGCAGTTGCTTTAACACAACACCTTGAAGAATTAGGTTGCCATTATATTCATGTTTCTTCTGGTGGTTTATCTGATAAGCAAAATATTAAACTAGGCCCTAATTATCAAGTGCCATTTGCTCAGGCTATTTATAATGAAACACAATTGCCAGTTATTGCGGTTGGACTTATTACTGAGCCAGAACAAGCTGAAGCTATTTTATTAACAGAGCAAGCTGACTTTATTGCATTAGGTCGAGGTATTTTATACGATCCTCGTTGGCCTTGGCATGCGGCAGAAAAACTGAAACAAACTATAAAAGTTGCACCTCAATATTTACGTTGTGCGCCTCATGGTAGTAAAGATTTTTTTAAATAGTTATTTTTTAAGCCATGGATAGTCATAAATGTTATGTAGATTATCCGTGGTTTTTTCGTCAATAAAGCTTCTCATGATAGAGAATAATAGTGGTGTAAGCTTATTGAATAATGAGATCGGATCATAAAGTAAAATGAAAATAAATCCTTTATTGCTTCAACCTAGGATTGCTTAAGACGATGTGTTTTGAATGCGAACACATCATCAGAGAATTAAGCATTCTTTGATGACTCATTAATTTATAGCGAGTCATATTATGAAAAATAAGCATTGGTCACGTGTAGAATATCTGCATGAAACAGTAAAAAATAAAAACATTATCATTAAAGGACAACATAGCTATTACAGTGATTGTTGGGATGAGGGTTTTGAAGCTTCGGTTGTGCGCTATCTTTATGGTGATGAAATTAGCTTGCAATGGAAACCATTATGGGAAATTGATAAATTATATATCGGTGATTATGTTTGTATTGGTGCACAAGCCGTTATATTAATGGGCGGAAATCATACCCATCGTCTCGATTGGTTCTCACTTTATCCTTATATGGATAAAATTGAAGAGGCTTATATAGGTAAAGGTGATACTCATATTCAGGATGGTGCATGGATAGGAATGCGTGCAATGATAATGCCTGGGGTCACTGTTGGTGAAGGGGCTATTGTCGCTGCTAATAGTGTTGTTTCCAAAGATGTGGAACCTTATAGCATTGTAGGTGGAACACCAGCAAAACATCTTAAATATCGTTTTGATCCAAATGTGATTGAGCAACTTTTATTGTTAAAAATTTATCAATGGTCAGAGACGAAATTTGAAGCGCTTAGGCCTTATTTATGTCAATCCTCAATTGATAAATTATTAATCGCAGAAGCAAATTTTATTGAATAAACATAGACCCCTAAATATAAAAATATTTAGGGGTTTTTACTTAGTTGTTTTTTTAATATAGATTTATAATACTATATAAAATATGAAAAAATAACGTTGTTATTATTTGATCTTTATCTCAAAATTTAAAATATTTTAATTTTATTAAATTTGTTCTTATTTTTAATATGCTGTTTGTTTCTTTTTTTCTTATTTCTTATCTTTTTTCTTTAGTGATTGATTTTATTTTAAAAATAAAAAAATAATAATTTAATTTTTAATTGATATTCTAATTATATAATAAAGTTATTATTCATTTATAATTGAGTTTCTTAAGTTAATTAATTTTTTTTTAAAATATATAATGTGTAAAAAATAAAATACATATTACTCTATATATGAGTTTATTAATTATGGAGTGATATAAATATGATTTGTAATATCAGTTTCAAAATAAAATTATTGGCTATTATATTATTTTCATCTACATGTTCTTATGCCAATAATACCACTTTATTAGGTGGAAATAGTAAAGCAGATGGTAATGAATCGACAGCAGTTGGATATAATACGTGGGCACATTCAGACCAATCAACGGCAATTGGTGCTAATGCGGGTGCCGAAGGGATCAATGCAACTGCAATTGGACATAAAAGTACAGCAATTGGTGATAATGCATTATCATTAGGAAGTGGAGCTATGGCAATTGGTGAAGGATCTCTTTCTATTGGCTCTCAGGCATATAGTGAAAATAAAGACGCCATTAGTATAGGAAAAGGTGCAATAAATAATGCTGAAAATGGTGTTATTTTAGGAAGTGGTAGCCGTCTTTCTAATAGTGCAGATAATTCTGTGATTATTGGAAGTAAGTCAACAGGAACAGCGAATAACGCAATTATATTAGGCGATAAAAGCAGTAATAATCGAGATAATACGCTATCGATAGGGAGTGATACAAATCAACGACAAATTATTAATGTTGCAGCAGGAACACAAGATACAGATGCTGTGAATGTTTCTCAGCTGAAAGAAGAGAAAAATAATATTCTAATTGAAGCTGATAAGCGCATTAATGACAATAATATTGTTATTAATGATAAAATTGAGCAAGAAAAAAATGCGTTACTCAAAGCAACCACAACTCAAATAAATGAAAATAATAAAGTAATACAAAATGATATTTCTAAAGCAAGTGAAGCTGTATTAAAACAAAGTGAATCTAAAGCAAAGGTATTAGCTGATGATGCAAATAAAAAATCGAATCAATATACCGATAGTAAAATAAAAGAACATCAAGATACTATTATTAATTATCTTAATGAAGAAAAAAATGAATTTTATCTTTATACCGAAGATAAGCTTTCAGAAATGAAAGCTGGTGTGGAATCTTATACTGATAATAAAGTCAATGATATAAAAAAAGGAATAGAAGAGCATACTAATAATAAAATTAGTGAGTCTGAAAGTAATATTAAAAATTACACAAATGATAGATTTATTGAAATTGAAAATAGTGGTAAAGAGTATACTGATTTTAAAATTAATGAGCATGATATAAAAATAGTTGAGCACATTGGTAATGTTAGAGATGAAATTACGATATCAACAGAAGGGAAAGTTAAAGCATCAGAAAAAAGTGCTAATAGTTATACGGATATAGAAATTAGTAAAATAGCATCGGGAATGGAAGGACTTATTGGTAAAAATAATGAAAAAATAACAAAGGAGCGTGAGAAGTATATTACTCAAAAGGGAAATGAGTATATTAACATCACTAATAACATTATTAGTGAGAGAGATGAATCGTTGAAGGAATATATCGAAAGATCAAAACATGACTCTATCTCTATTGCGAATGAGTATACCAATAATAAAATTAATAACATCTTTATTGATAACGATGTTGCACTGAAAAATATGGATAATAAAATTGATAAGGCAGATAAGAGAGCAAGTGCTGGTATTGCTTCCGTTGCAGCTATGGCGAATATTCCCTATATGACGGCTCACACTTTTAGCTTAGGTGTGGGGGTTGGTAATTATCGAGATGCTAATGCACTTGCAACAGGCGCCCAGTATCAAATAACAGAAAGTGCCATTATTCGTGTTTCAGCTTCATGGAATACAGAAGATCGCGGTGTTGTGGGTGGTGGTGTTTCTTATGGTTGGTAACTTTATGTTATATCGTGCCGTTTAGGCGTGAAGCTGAAATAGGGTTGTTATTTTTCTATTTATAAGCTGGCTTTTATGCTGTAGCTTTGAATAATAAAGATGACAACCTTTTTTTATATTACGAGTAAATTATGATCTATATTCATTCTGGCGGTGGCGTTTATGAAAAGCAGATAAGAGTTAATCAAGCTGCAACAGATAAAGCGCAAGAAATAGCAGAAAGTAAAATGAAATCTGTAGCAGAAATAGCCTCACCTGTTGATTTCCCAAATAAACTTGATGCTATAGGTGCAATATTGTTGATAGAGCCTTCAATTGAATTTGCTCAGGAAGTAGGGCGTAAATATTTACAGTCTATCGATATTGTGATTGCAGAGAGTTCTGATAAAGGAAAAAAATTAACTGTTTGTCAGATTGAATTTGCGGTAGTCAAAATCTGTGTTCTCTAGGTTTTGACTTAATGTAGTTATCCACATTAACTGTGGATAACTCTTGCCTTACATGTTAATAATCTTATTTGATGTTGATTTCATTGAAGATTTTTCTTTGATTGAAAAATATCCATTTGAATTAATTATTTTAATATCTTGTTATTATTAATAATAATTTACGACATAATAAAATCATGTACTTTTTAATTAAGGAAGGTAAAAAGAGGTATTGTACTCTTTATACGAAGTTATTTGTCGAATAATGGCGTGGGCTTACCGGCATTATCGACAGCGACAAAATTAAATTGGCCATGGATCACTTCTTCTCGTCCTTCTGCGTACATATCTTCCAGAAAAATAGAGACATTAACAGTTAAGCTAGTACGTCCAACACGAATAACTTCACCTACAAGTTCAATAATCGTACCTGATGGGATCGGGTGATTAAAGTTAATCTTTTCGGTTGAAACAGTCACTAGGCGTTTACGACTAAAGCGTGTGGCGGTAATAAATGAGACTTCATCCATCCAAGCTAATGCAGTACCACCAAAGAGTGTGGAGTGATGATTAGTAGTGGTTGGAAAGATAACTTTAGAAACACGAGTAACTGAATTTTTGATTTTATCTTGCAGTTCAGGAGATAAGTCAGAGATAGACATAACAATAAAGCCTTCTTCTTTTTGATACTGTAGGGAAATATTCCCCACAGTATAAAATAGAGTAAATTGAAAGCAAAGTAGATGAATGGCTGATAATGTCGTCAGTAATTAAAAGGTAATTTTGCCTTTTAGAAAAAGAGTAGCATCACCAGTAAGTAGAATACGACCATTTTTTAATTCACAATCGATATTTCCACCTCGCTTTGAGACTTGTCTTGCATGTAATTGTTTTTTATTGAGCTTATCACTCCAAATAGGAGCTAAGACACAGTGAGACGTGCCAGTAACGGGATCTTCATTTACTCCTTTTACTGGTGCAAAGAAACGAGAAATAAAATCAAAAGGTTTATCCCCTTTTGCAGTAATAATAACGCCAGGTAAATCTAACTGTGCTATTTGAGAAAAATTAGGTTGATAATTAATCACTGGATCTGGATCAGATAAAAAGCAAACATATCTATCACGCGCTTGCCAAACTTCATTGATGGTTAAATTGAGTTGTGTTTCGAGTTGTGATTTTATGCTGTTATTTAACGTCGCAGGAATGGTTGGAAAATCAAGCGTAAAAAATGAGTCTTGGCAAGAGACGGTGAGCTCACCTGAAAGTGAATGAAATTTAAATAAATTATCTGGAACGTGTTTAATCGTCTTTAATACAAATGCGGTGGCTAATGTGGCATGCCCACATAATGGTACTTCTATTTTGGGTGTAAACCAGCGAATGTGATTATCTACTAAAAAGGCGGTTTCAGGTAAATTAATCTCACTGGCAAGTGCAATTAAGGTGGCATCAGGCAACCATTCTTCTAACAAAATGACAGCTGCGGGGTTTCCTGAAAAAGGTGTAGAGGAAAAGGCATTAACATAATAAATAGGAAAAACAGTCATCTCATTACCTTAGTGATAAACTATCAATAAATAGAAGATAATGAGATTAAGTGTTTTAAATACTAGGTGCAATATATAAAAGTTACCTTTAAATAACAGGGTATAAAAGCAAAAAGCCATGCCTAAAAGTAGATGAGGCATGGCTTCAATAACGAGTAAGTGAAATTAAGCTTGTGCTTTCTCTTTGCTATCTGCGCTTTGTAAAATCTTACGAACTGGAATAATCAGTGCAGCAAGAACAATGGCACAAATAACCAGAGCGATAGAAACATGAGAGAAGAAATCAGGCATAACATCCAATTTGTCTGGACGAATATTCCCCCCCATTAAACCAGCAGCTAAATTACCTAATGCGCTTGCACAGAACCATAGTCCCATGACCTGCCCACGCATTCTTGCTGGAGCTAAAATAGTCATTGTGGCAAGGCCAATTGGGCTTAGACATAATTCACCTAATGTCAGCAATAAGATGCTACCAATCAACCAAAGTGGTGAAACACCTTGTCCTGTTGCGATAACGCTCTCAGATGCAAACATCATGACGGTAAAGCCACCTGCTGCAAATAAAATACCAATCACGAATTTAGTGATGCTGCTTAAATTCATATTCTTACGTGCCATCATTGGCCATAACCAGCTAAAGACAGGAGCAAGAACAATAATAAACAGCGCGTTTACAGACTGGAACCAAACTGCTGGGATCTCAAAACCCATAAAGTTTAAGTCTGTATAGTCATTGGCAAATAAGTTAAATGATGTTGGTTTTTGTTCGAATGCAGACCAGAAAAGGGCGGCTGAAACCAATAAAAGGAAACAAACAAATAAGCGAGAACGATCACTACTACTTAATCCAGCGAATAGGAATAAATAGATAAAATAGGCGATAACACTACCGGAAATCACATAGACCATAAAGTTAGCCACAGCAACTGGGTTAAAAGGAATAACACCAGAAATAATAAGGCCAACAATTGCCATAAGAACGACAGATAATGCTAAAATCCATTGACCGACATTACGACGAACAACGGTTGGGCGATCCCAGCTTGAATCTAAACCAACTTCGCTATCAAAACGACGCATGGTCGGTACTGCATAAAAGCGGAAAATCAGTAACGCAACAAGCATACCAATCCCACCGATACCAAAGCCCCAATGCCAGCCATAATCACGTACTAAGAAACCCGTGATGAGTGGTGCAATAAATGAGCCCATATTGATACCCATATAAAATAAGGAAAATCCACCATCACGGCGAGTATCATCCCTTTTATATAAGGTTCCTACCATCACTGTGACACAGGTTTTAAATAACCCTGTACCTAATACAATCAGTAATAAACCGATAAAGAACAGATCTTGTGACCAAAACGCAGAAAGTGCGATGGATAGGTGCCCTAATGCGATAAAGATAGAGCCATACCATACAGCTAGGCGTTGACCTAACCAGTTATCAGCGAGCCAACCTCCAGGTAGCGATGTTAAATAAACACCACCGGCGAAAATACCCACAATAGCAGAAGCCTGCTCTCTGGGGATTTCCATGCCACCCTCATAAACGGTTGCCGCCATAAATAGAATTAATAATGGGCGAATACCATAGAAAGAAAAGCGTTCCCACATTTCAGTGAAGAAAAGGGAGCTTAATGGATATGGGTGGCCAAAGAAAGTTCGGCTAGATTTTGAGTGAGTAGATTGCATCTTAAATTCCCAAAAAAAACCTCTACAGGTCGTTTGCAAGTAAAAAGAACAAAATATTAGCAAGTGATGAAACAAAATTATTTCATTCTGTTATCAGTATTCACTGCATTTAATTAATATATTTTTAACATACTTTTGTCAGAATTTAGCGACTAAAAGTATATTTAATACTTTATAAACCATTTTTTGGTGCAAAAGTCGATAAAAATCTCATTTTGCAATAGTTAACCTTGCAATTTTTTGAAAAAAGAGGACAAGAAAGTTTTAGAGGTCTTAACAAATGGGGGTTAAGAATGTTCTTAATAAACAATAAATTACAAAAAATAGAATAAAAAAAGTAACAATTAGGCCTTTAAATGTAAAAGTGTAATTTTTTGAAGAAAAAAAACTATTAACTGATCTTATTTGTGGATTTTTTGACTACTTTTCTTGTGGCGTTCTAAAGCTTAACCAAGAATAAATTAGATTAAAAAAGACAACAGCTGCGGTGAAATAAAAAACAGCTCTAAATCCATAGCTTGCAGCAACAAAAGCACCCATTAACGGTCCTGTAACATTTCCAACATCTCTTAGTGCTTGGTTATAACTAAAAATTCGACCAGCAATAGCAGGGGTAATGTTATAGAGAATAAGCGTTTGTACTGCAGGTAACATGGCCGCATTAACTGCGCCAAGTAAAAATCGTAACGCACCAAGTTCCCAATAATTACTGACCAGCGCCATTGGAATTAACATAAAAATAGAGAGTCCGAGGGTAAAAATAAGGACTTTATCAGGGCCAATTCGGTCGCCTAGCTTACCAAAGCGAGGGGCGCTAATAAGTGCAGCAATACCAGGTACAGAGGCAACAACGCCACTGATAAAGGCAAGGTTACTGACCGATCCTGTTAATTCACGGATATAAAGTGTCAAAATAGGCGTAACAGAGCCCGTTGCCACTTGTATTATCATTGTGGTGAAAAATAGACATACAACGAGTCTTTTGTTTTTAAGCGATGAAAAAACTTGTTTTGTGGTTAGTGCGTCTTTTTTAGAAACAGGCGTGAAGTTTTCACTCACAAAAAAGAGGGTGACTAAAAAACAAATAAATAAAACCGCTGAAGTAATAAAGAATACAGGGCGCAAACCATAGAGGTCAGCAAGCATCCCTCCAATTAAAGGACCAATTAAAGCGCCACTTACGGCACCTGTTGAAAGGGTCCCTAATGCCCAACCACTTTTTTTGACAGGAACTTGAGTTGCAATTAATGCGTTAGCATTAGGAACAAAGCCACCTAATACACCTAGCAAGGCACGTAATACCAATAATTGCCATATATTTTGTGCAAAACCAATTAATACCATGACGATGGCCATGCCAAGGGCAGAGCGTAATAGCATTAATTTTCGACCTTTCCTATCAGATAATTTTCCCCAGAAAGGGGCGGCGATAGCAGAAAAAAGAAAAGTAATACTAAATGCTACACCCGTCCAAAGGTTAAGTTCTTCATGATCGGTTATACCTAATTCTTCAACATATAAAGGAAGAAAAGGCATAATCAAACTAAAACCTGCGCCGGTTAGAAAACAACCAAACCAGACAATATAAAGATTACGTTTCCAAGAATTATTTCGGGGCTTGAGATCCATGTTACTCCTTTAGCCGAGAACGAGAGAGTAAACCAAGAAAATAGGCTGAACATAACCGTGGTGACGTTGAATATTATGACAACGCATCGGTTTTCTTATTTATAGTGAATAAGAATATAGCCATGATACAGAATAAGTGCGATAGGTCTTGCTCTTATAATGTTTTTTGCAGGAGTTTACAGCTTGTGCTGTTGTTGATTTTATTATTGTTGTATCAGCGTGTTGTTATATTACAAAGTGGCTGCTTTGGAATAAAACAGCCACTTTGTGATTAATGTACTTTCTTTATTTCGTTATATAAAGAAGCATCACCTTCTGGGCGGGTTTTAAAGCGGCGATGCAGCCACATATATTGGTCTGGCGCACGTAAAATCTCTTGTTCAACCACTTTATTCATCGCTTTAGCAGTATTTACCTCATTATCAACGGGGAAATCAGCAACAGCCGGAGAAATAATTAGCTCATAACCCTTACCTTCAGGTAAGCGTTTGGGCGTAAATGGAATTAATGCAGGTTTGCTGGTTCTTGCCAGAATATAAGTTCCTGTTGTTGTTGCCGCTTTATCAACAGCAAACAAAGGTACAAAAACGCTTTTCCGTGGACCATAATCATGGTCAGGTGCATACCAAACAATTTCACCCGCTTTTAAACTACGTATCATGCCTTTGACATCTTTTCTGTCGATCATCGATTTATTAGAGCGTAATCGACCCCATGTTTGTAGCCAGTCCATAACAGGGTTATCGTTAGGGCGGTAAACACCAATTCCTGGGTTATAGATACCAAAAATACGAGCACCAAGTTCAAGAGTAAGAAAATGTATCCCAATAAGTAAGATGCCTTGTCCTTTTTCTTGAATCGCTGAAATGTTTTCAAGTCCGCTGACTTTAAACCAGCGCTTAACTCGCCATTCAGGCCAAAACCAAGCCATTCCAGTCTCAAACAATCCCATACCAACGGATTCGAAATTTTTATTAACTAAAGCTTCGCGTTCACTTTTTGGCATTTGTGGAAAACAAAGTTCAATATTTCGTTCCGCTATTTGGACACGTTTTTTTAAAAAAACTTTAGAGAAACGGCCTAGGCGCGTACCTAGCCAATAAATGACAGGATAAGGAAGCAGAACCAGAATATAGAGTAATCCGATCCCAAACCAAGTTAGCCAATACTTAGGCTGCAAAAATGATTTTTTAAATGGAGGTGACTTTATCATAAGCCTATCTATTTACTATTTTTCCAATGAATATCTTATATTGTGACACTTTTTGGCGCAGATAAGAAATTTTGTCATAAATTAGGTGAAATTATTTCAATGCCTTGTAATGCAGTCACCAATTCAGCAATATTTTTAGCGGCCATTTTATCCATCACTTTGGCTCGATGAACTTCAACAGTTCTTATTGAAACACAAGCAACTTCAGCGATTTCTCGGTTCATTAAACCTTGAATAACATAATAAGCAATGTCTTTTTCTCTAGGGGTTAATGATGCATAGCGACGACGAATATCATGTGCTGTAAAACGGATATTTGTTTCAAGAAATGCGGTATCTAAGGCAGATAGCAGTGCATTGCTATCAACGGGTTTTTGTAAAAAATCAATGGCTCCCTTTTTGATCTCCTCCACAGCCATAGGAATATCACCATGGCCCGTTAAAAAAATCACAGAAAGTGTGCTGTGCTTATCAATTAAATGCTGGTGGACTTGTCTACCGTCAAGTTTTGGCATCCGCATATCTAATAGCACAACCCCTTGTTGGTAGAGATTGACATTGTTGATAAAAAATTCGCTATCATTCCAAACATGGGCTGAATAACCTAAGCTTTCTAATAAAAACTGACAAGCATCAGTGACTGCAAGATCATCATCAACAAGGTGAATAGTGGGCATTTTCTCTCCGTTATTTATTTTTATTAGGGAAAATAAGTGTGATTTTTAATCCGACATTATTTTGCTCATTTTGTTGATTTTCAATGTGAATATCCGCACCTTGAGAAAGTAGTAATCGTTGGCAAATCACTAAACCTAATCCAAGCCCCTCCGTTTTTGTTGTTTGGAATGGAGAAAAAGGTTGTTCAAGCTGACTATGACTCATTCCGCCTGCATCATCTTCAATAACGACAAGCAATCTATCCGGTGCTTTGTGTGTACTTATCTTCAAGTGCTTCGCACCTGCTTGCAGGCTATTGGTGATTAAATTAGATAAAATTTGCTCTAATAAGGTTTCAGGCAAACACAGAGTATCATGTTCATCAACATGTGTTTTCAGTGAAACTTGTGGGTATTTTTCTTCTACACGTAAAAGTTTCCAAATATGGTGGATACACTCTGCGATATTCTGATGAGAAAGCGTAATTGTATCTGTGTTAGGTGTCTGTTTTCCAACCCATAAACGTAGATTTCTAATGATATCAGCACCGCGTTGTGCTTGCTTGTCTATTTGTTGCAATGCAGGTAATAGTGGGTGTGACTCATTTTCTTTTTTAAGGCGAATAACACTACCTTGTGCATAACTTTTTATGGCAGAAAGAGGCTGATTAAGTTCGTGGGCAAATCCTGAAGCCATCTCCCCCAATATATTTAAGCGTTGAGCATGTTCTAATTCTTCTTTTTGCTGCCTTAATCGATTATGTGCATGCTCTAATTGTTGACTACGACGTCTTACTAAATAGCTAATCCACACTTGGTTTAAAATAAGAAAAAGAATAGCCGCCAACGAAAGACCAATAATAAATTGGTGCTGAATTGCCCAGCTTTTTGCATCCTGCCAAAGTTGTCGTTGTCGAGGATGTTGGTTGACTTCTCTGAGTAAGTTTTCAACTTGTGTATGTGACGCAGGAGCTCCCCATTTCATGGGTTTACTGTCATCTGTGAGTAAAATGCGAGTTACTTTATCAACTAACTCATCAGGCACAGTGTCTAATGCTGCGAATGACCAATTAGGATATAGGGGGGTACTGGTTAAACACGGCGTGTTAGTTTGATAGGAAATCACTGGGCGATAATCACTTTTTCGAATCAATCCCTCATTATCCATATTTTCTAGTAGGCAAACGGGAATAATTGCCGCGTTAATATCTTCATCTCGTAAGAGATAAAGCAAGGCATCGGCGGGAAAACCGGTGAAACGTAATGTGAAATCTTTATCGGGATCAATACCTTCTTCGCGTAGTGCTTTATAACCTAAAAGATAACCACCAAAAGCATCAGGAGCAATGGCACCAACACGCTTTCCTATTAGCTCGTGAACAGACGTAATTGGGCTGTCATTACGAACTAAAATCAGGCTACCAATCACATTTCGTGTTGTGTTGTCAGGCTCATAACCAGAGCGTAAAGAGAGCAACCAGCGTAATGGAAAAGCATTATCTAATTGGATAAATTGCGCAGGGTTTGTTAGCAAGAAATCAACATTTTTTTTCGCTACTGCTAGCTTCATTTCTTCCAGATTTAAGGGAACTAACACAAAATTTTCTGAAGGAAATTGTTCATTTAATGTTTGAACAAGAGGCAACCAGTGTCTTTGTGTTGAAGCATCCCCCCGTAAAGCTAAGACGCCAATGCTCCACTCTTTTGCAATGGCATGTAGAGGTAGTACAAAAAAGAGTAGCAATAATCCGATACTTACTGCTTTTCTTATCCCAATTGTCTGTTTTATCGTCATAAATATCTAATGTTAAATATTGTTTTGGATCAAGTTCATACCCAGTATGTGGTAAACCACAATAGGTGTTGTCTTCAGTAATTTTTACAATGCACTTATAACAAAACACATACTTTTTACTTTCTATTTCCTTCACTCATTGTGAGATTGTGTTGTTGAGTGATGCTGGAGACAAATATGGATCTTGGAAAACGAAAATTTCTACAACAATTAGGGGTCCTTACTGCAGGTGCTTCACTGGTTCCTTTAGCTGAAGCCGGCATTAAATTATCACCTGAGCGTCGTGAAGGCTCGGAAGATAAACGCTATGGCATGCTGATTGATTTACGCCGTTGTGTAGGATGCCAGTCCTGTACTGTGAGCTGTAATATTGAAAATCAAACACCCCAAGGGCAATTTAGGACGACAGTAAACCAATATCAGGTTGCTATCAAGGGGCAAGAAGGGATAACTAACGTCTTGCTACCTAGATTATGTAACCATTGTGATGAACCGCCTTGTGTCCCAGTTTGCCCTGTCCAAGCAACTTTCCAACGTAAAGATGGCATTGTTGTTGTTGATAATGAACGTTGTGTTGGTTGTGCTTATTGTGTTCAAGCATGTCCTTACGATGCACGTTTTATTAATCACTCAACACAAACTGCGGATAAATGCACTTTCTGTGCACATCGCCTTGAAGTCGGTTTATTGCCAGCCTGTGTCGAATCTTGTGTTGGCGGCGCGCGTATCATTGGTGATATGAAAGATCCTAATAGCACTATCAGCAAAATGCTGCGTACACATGAAAAAGAGCTGAAAGTATTAAAACCAGAAAGTGGCACATTGCCACAAGTTTTCTATCTCGGCCTCGATGATGCATTTGTACAACCGTTAGCAGGTCAAGGACAACCGGCATTATGGCAGCAGGAGGTTCACTCATGATCTCGCAAGTCTCTCAAATTCAAGAAGTCATGGCTATCCCGCAAGAATATTTTTGGTTGCCTTGGGCTGTGCAGTATTTCTTTTTTATTGGTATTGCTTGCAGTGCAACACTTTACGCCTGTTGGCAGTGTTGGAAAGGCCGAGCCGGTAATCAACGTTTAGAAGCTGTTGCGGTATTTATTGCAGTAACCGCGGGTATTACAGCACCGCTTGCTTTAACTGCAGATTTACACCAGACCGCGCGTGTATGGCACTTTTATGCTTATCCAACACCGTGGTCGTGGATGGCATGGGGTTCAATATTATTGCCATTATTCTCGGCGTTTAGCATGCTTTACTTTGCGGCAATGGTTGTTCGCTTAGTGTGGAAACGTGAATATAAATTAACACGTTGGGTTGCATTAGCTTGCTCATTAACTGCAATTGGTTTGCTGTTATATACAGGGCGCGAAGCCTCTATCTTAAAAGCAAGACCTGTGCTGTATACCTATTGGTTACCGATCCTTCTGTTCTTTAGTGCAATGCAAGTACTACCAACATTGTTGGCATTAGGAACGCGCCGTGAACCTATACATCAACGTGAATTAGCGATGTGGTTTGTAAGTTCATTAATGTTATTAGCAGTATGTACGGGTTTTTGGGTTGCTGGCGATACTATTTCAGGCCAGGCCATTAGACAACAATTAGCAATGGGAAGTCTTGGCTGGTGGAGTGCTATGGGCGTTATCGCACTATGGGCTATCTCTGTTGCAATGGGACTTTTGATGGCAAAACAAGCCCGTTCGGTTGCATTTATTACCATGATGGCATTTGTATCAATGGGGCTTGCGTGGGTATTACGCTGGTTAATGTTGATGGGTGCGCAGTATCTTCCAAAATATAACATTATTACAAATCCTTATGAGTTTACGCTAGGCAATGATGGACTGATGGCAATCGTTGGAACATTTGGATTGTGGATAGCGTTAACCATCATCTTTAGAGAAAGTATTCGTTGGGTTGTCAGGAGAGTGCAGCATGGCTAAATTTACAAGACGTCAATGGCTTAAAGGTGGATTAGTTATCGGTGGTATTGCCGCATTTGCTGCCAGCTACCGTGATGTTGCTAAACGTGCCGTAGATGGTTTAGTTGATGGCACATCGGGTAAAGTGACACTTGATAGGATCAATGGTAACTCGTTATTACCTGAAGGTAAGGTTGTTAAAGAGAGCAATTGGCAAGCGAATACTGATCAATCTGTTTGTATGACCCAATGTTTTGGTTGTTGGACGCAATGCGGTGTTCGTGCCCGTGTTGATCGAGCAAACAATAAAGTATTACGTATTGCAGGTAACCCTTATCATCCACTTTCTCATGATCATCATTTTGGCTACAACATGCCAATTAAAGAAGCATTTGAAAAAATGGGGGGTGAAAGTGGGTTAGAAAATCGCTCTACGGCTTGTGCGCGTGGTGCAACCATGATGGAAAGCCTTGATAGCCCAACTCGTATTCTTGAACCGATGAAACGAGTCGGTAAACGGGGTGAAGGTAAATGGAAACGCATTAGCTTTGAACAATTGATCCAAGAAATTGTTGAAGGTGGTGATTTGTTTGGAGAAGGTCATGTTGATGGTTTACGTGCGATCCGTGATTTAGACACTCTTATTGATCCCAAACAACCCTCATTAGGCCCTAAAGCTAACCAATTATTAATGACAAATGCGGGTGATGATGGGCGTGATACGTTTATTCGTCGCTTTGCTCAAAATTCATTTGGTAGTAAAAACTTTGGTGCTCATGGCTCTTATTGTGGATTAGCGTATCGTGCTGGTTCTGGTGCGCTAATGAACGATTTAGATAAAAACGCCCACGTTAAACCAGATTGGGATTACGTTGAATTTGCACTGTTCTTAGGAACATCACCAGCACAATCAGGTAATCCATTTAAGCGCCAAGGTCGCCAATTAGCTAATGCACGTATTCGTGACTCGTTTAATTATGTGGTTGTTGCACCTGCTTTACCGTTAACAACCACATTAGCTAACGATCATGGGCATTGGGTTCCTGTTCAACCAGGAACGGATGCTGCTTTAGTGATGGGAATGATCCGCTGGATCATTGAAAATAAGCGCTACAATGCAGACTATCTGTCAGTACCAAGCGAAGTTTCAATGAAAAATGTGGGTGAGAAGAGCTGGACAAATGCGACTCACCTTGTGATCAGTGATGAAAAACATCCACTTTCAGGACAAATGCTCACCACGGCACATTTTAATGATATTGCTGAGGGGGAAGAGCAAAACTTAGTGTTATCACTAGATGGTGAATTAGTTCCTGCGACACAAGTCGATAAAGCACAATTATTTGCTACGCATAAAGTCACTTTAAAAACAGGCGCTGAAGTGACGGTAAAATCAAGTTTCCAATTACTTGATGAAGCGGCTAAACGTATGACACTGGCTGAATATAGCGAGCGTTGTAAAGTACCAGAAACGACCATTGCTGCATTAGGCCGTGAATTCACCGCTTATGGGCGAAAAGCTGCTGTTATCTCTCATGGCGGTATGATGGGAGGAAATGGTTTTTATACTGCTTGGAGCGTGATCATGCTCAATGCACTAATAGGTAACTTAAACCTTAAAGGTGGGGTATCTGTTGGTGGCGGTAAATTTAATGGTGCAACAGATGGCCCTTGTTACAAAATGGATAGCTTTAAGGGTAAAGTGAAGCCAAAAGGTATGGTGTTATCGCGTAGTAAAGCTGCCTATGAAAAATCCGATGAATATCGTGAGCGTGTAGAGAAAGGGGAATCTCCATATCCGGCAAAAGCACCTTGGTATCCGTTTGCAGCAGGGCAATTAACTGAGCAACTAGGTTCTGCATTAGCGGGTTATCCTTATTCATTAAAAGCATGGATCACGAATATGACCAATCCTGTTTATGGGATCGCTGGTATTCGTCAAGTAATGGAAGAGCGTCTTAAAGATCCGAAGCATTTGCCTTTAATTATCGGCATTGATGCCTTTATGAATGAAACAACCGCGCTGGCAGACTATATCGTGCCTGATACTCACAATTTTGAAAGTTGGGGATTTAGTGCGCCTTGGTCTGGTGTTCAAGTGAAAGCAAGTACCGCACGTTGGCCGATTATTGAACCTCGAGTTGCTAAAACAGCGGAAGGCCAACCAATCTCAATGGAAACATTCTGTATTGCTGTTGCCAAAGCCTTAGATTTACCCGGCTTTGGTGATAAAGCTATTGAAGATATGGATGGAAATTTCTATCCCATCAATAGTGCAGAAGATTACTATTTACGTGTTGCGGCTAATATGGCTTTTATGGGTGAAAAACCGGTTGCACCTGCAACTAATGAAGATATTTTACTGAGTGGTGTTGATCGAATTTTGCCAGCAATAACTTCCACATTAAAAAATGAAGAAGTATTGCGTGTTGCATATATTTACACACGTGGCGGTCGTTTTGCTCCTTATGACAAAGCATGGAATGGTGATGAAACTGGACCTCAGTGGAAGAAACCATTACAAATTTGGAATGAGGAAGTTGCGAAAAATCATCATGCAATAACGGGTGAGCGTTATAGTGGTTGCCCAACTTATTATCCACCACGTCTTTCAGATGGTAGTGATATTCACCAGCACTATCCTGAAAATGAATGGCCATTAAAACTAATGTCCTTTAAGTCTCATGTCGTGAGTAGTTCTACGGGTATGATACAACGTTTACGAATGGTGAAACCGAGTAATTTGGTCGCAATTAATCCTCAAGATGGTAAAAAATGGGGAGTTAATCATGGTGATAAGGTTCGTATTGTAACACCTGGTGGGCAAGTTGAAGCTGAGATTAGTTTACTCGATGGTGTGATGCCAGGTGTTTTAGCGATTGAACATGGTTATGGGCATCAAGAATTAGGCTCTCGTCAACATTACTTAGATGAACAACCTTTACCGATGGATAAAGATATTGGTAATGGTATCAATCTTAATGATTTAGGGTTTGCTGATCCAACAAGAGAGATAACCAACACTTGGTTAGACTGGGTATCTGGTGCCTCTGTTCGTCAAGGTTTACCTGCTAAAATTGAACGTATCGCTTAATTATTTCTCTTGAACTTTAATCTATCACTTCACTCTTTAAGATGGAGAGTGTAGTGATAACAAAGTGAATAGCTTTTTTTACATTATAAAATAAACATAATATTAGTTTAATTGTTTTAATATCATATGTACCCTACATACATAGTATTATAATAAATTTAAGGTGGCCAACACGCCTATTCGTCACCACATTTACAGAGAGTAATAATAGGAATCGGACTCCTTTTTTCTTTTCTTTATTTTATAATTTAAAGGGATAAGACTACTTTTCATATATGTATTTTAAAATGTTATATATGAAAAATAGCTCAATTCTATTTTTTACGTTAATTTTTTCAGTAATATGTCTCTTGTGTGAATATACTGTGCTATTGCTAATACGTAGCTTTTTAGCTATTTGGTGATTAGGCAATTCGTTCATCCAATAATTAATAATTTTTTGCTCTTGTGTGCTGAAAATAGAACACATAGAGTGTTTATATGTTGGAAAAAATACTTGGCATCGCGATGTGAATAAAGACGTTTTTTCAAGCACCCAAGGAAGTACTCTTTTGGGAAGGATAAAACAGTTATTTGTCAATGCGATAGGTCTTTCCTTATCAGGATAGTTTGCATCAATGTAGAGATAAAGTCGGCAATTTCTTGTTGAAATGAAAAAGAGTTGCAAATGTTGGCAGTGTGCTATTTCTCGGCAATATCGGGTAAGGTCAATGAATATAATATCAGGCATAGAATGATTAATATAATTATTAGCTTCTTGTATAGATGATGCGTCAATAATTTCATGTCTTATATTTCTTTTGGAGAAATAATGTTTTATACCGTTACGAGTAAAGAAACATTCATCAATTATTAATACTTTCACAAATAACTTCCTTGTTTGTTGCTATTCTATTAATTTATTAAAATAAAGATAACTTCATTTTATGTCAATTCGGCTTATATGTTATTTTTTTTAAGATATATCGAATAAAATAATTATTATTACTCTCGTATTAAATGATGATTTATTTATTAATGTTGTTAGTTATTTCTCATAATATGAAAATTATGAATAGATAATATATAAGAAATTATTATGCGGAATGATAAAAATGAGAACAGGAGTACATTGTACTCCTGCTTTGCGTTCGCTATCTTTTTGTCGATCTTTTTATTAATGCTTGGTGTTGTCTGAAACAGAATCTTCAGATGACTCAATTTTATCAATACCTGCTTGAAGAATATGAATCAACTGTTTAGCTATGTCTGTTGTGAGCCAAAGTGTCTTATCTACAACTGCATTTTCTGGATGATGTTCGTTTTCAGGAAGATAATGTAAACGCAACATCATGGCATCGTAGATGTCAACGGTACTGATATCCCAGCCTACAACAGGATGTGTCTGTATAACTTCATTTTTTCTACTCATAATACCTCCTAATCATACAGCCGGTTTTGACTAAGAGAGAAGCTCCCACGCAATGTGGTTACTTTTCAGTATACGAGATTTATCATGATTAAAAAGATAAATTTTTGTTGTAACAAAAAAATGTGTGCTGGCTCTGATAAAAGAGTAATGCACCATTAACAGCCGAACAAATGTTATATGGTGCATTTTAGAAGAATATCAAGGGGTGAGATTAATCGACACTAATATCCCAGTGAACATTTTCATTCGCTAGAAATGGGATAAGTGCTTCATTACCACAAAGAATTTGCGCAGGTGCTTCAATGTTTTTTTCTGTTAGCGTAATGGTGCCTTCATTTACAGGTAACCCATAAAAACGTGGACCATTGAGTGAACAGAATGCTTCAAAGTGCGCTAATGCATCAAGTTCTTTAAACACGGTTGCATAGGCGGCTAATGCAGTAGGGGCGTTAAATACACCCGCACAGCCACAAGAGGACTCTTTTCGATGTTGCAAATGAGGTGCAGAGTCTGTTCCTAAGAAAAAGCGAGAATTTCCAGATGCTACTGCTTGTCTTAATGCTTCTTGGTGAACATTACGTTTAAGAATTGGTAGACAATAGAGATGAGGCTTAACACCACCAACCAACATATGATTACGGTTAAACATCAAATGTTGCGGAGTAATGGTGGCACCGAGAAATTCATTTCCTTCTAGCACATACTGAGCCGCTTCTTTGGTTGTAATATGTTCAAAAACTATTTTTAGCTCAGGAAATTGTTTGCGTACAGGGGACATGACGTTATCAATGAAACGTGCTTCTCTATCAAAAATATCAATATGTGAAGCAGTGACTTCGCCGTGGATCAACAATGGCATACCGATTTTTTCCATCACACTTAATATTGGATAAATCTTTGTAATATCAGATACACCATGGCTTGAGTTCGTTGTTGCATTTGCTGGGTAAAGCTTACAGGCAGTGAAAACACCTTGTAAAAAACCTTGTTCAACTTCTGAAGGCAGTGTGCTATCTGTTAAATAGCAAGTCATTAAAGGTTCGAAGTTATCACCAGCAGGAATAGCTGCTTTAATTCGATCACGATAAGCGCGAGCTGCTTCAATAGTTGTAACTGGTGGAACGAGGTTTGGCATGACAATAGCTCTGCCAAAATAATGACTGGTATAAGGAACAACGGTTTTTAGCATGTCATCATCACGAAAGTGAACATGCCAATCATCAGGACGGCGAATAGTGAGGGTGATAGGTTGTGCAGTGGTCATATACCGGCTCCGTGTGTCTTAGGAAAATCGAAAGATCAAGGATTGGATTGGACTAAGTAGTCAAGCCGGAAACGAATGCTAATACGAAAACGATTAAATAGCTACCATTTAATCGTATTTTTTATTATGTATTATAGAATGTTGTAAGGGAAAACAGAGAATAAAATCAAAAGGTTACGAGGGTGACACAAATAGAAATGGCTCCTCCAACTGGACTCGAACCAGTGACATACGGATTAACAGTCCGCCGTTCTACCAACTGAACTATGGAGGAATAACACTAAGTGGCGTGTATCATATAGCGGTAGTTTTGATATGTCAAAGGACAATCCTCGATATTTGTTTAAGTGCGTAGATAAGCAACATTTTGTACGTTTCTAAAACGGATGCTCTGATAAAGAGGTGGGGTTTTCTGCAATAACGAATAAAAATAAGGAGATGAAGTGTTTAACAGTAAAAAAACAGAGATCTTAAAAAAATACATTAACGGAAAAGAGAGGAAATTGGATCATGCTGATGATAGAAAGCAAAAAGCCCGCACTATAATAGCACGGGCTTTTCTAAATTTGGCTCCTCCAACTGGACTTGAACCAGTGACATACGGATTAACAGTCCGCCGTTCTACCGACTGAACTATGGAGGAAGCGTGTTCTCTTGAGAACGAGAAGGATGATAGCGAGGGTGATGAGCTTTGTAAAGTAAAAAAAGTGAAATAATAGTTTAAGTGGTTAAAAAATAACTAATTTATAGGTTTTAAATCAAATAAGGCTACTTTAAGATAAAAATATTCAATAAATCACACTAGGTAAAATGGAAAACATGAAAACGAGTGTTTTTATTAGTCATTAAGTTATAGAAAACTATTGATAAAACTTAGAGAAAAAGAGGCCAGTAAAACCAAAGAAGAAAATAAAAGGCTAGAAAGCAAAAAGCCCACACTATCACAGTGTGGGCTTTTCTAAATTTGGCTCCTCCAACTGGACTTGAACCAGTGACATACGGATTAACAGTCCGCCGTTCTACCGACTGAACTATGGAGGAAGCGTGTTCTCGTGAGAACGAGGCGAATAATAGCTATCCTTTGCTACCTTGTAAAGTAAAAAAATGAAAAAAAACACCGTTTGCTCAAGACTGCATCAAGTTGTTTCTTTTTTGATAAAAATGTATAAAAAATAAATGGTTATCAGTAGATGCTGTGGTCTCTATTATGCGGTGTAATTCTAAAGTCGATAAGAAGCAAAAAGAGGTCTTTTCAAAAGAAAGTTTTTCATACTGTTTAATAATACAATGTAAAGAATGCTGAGGTTAAAGAGAAGATCCAGAGACAATGAACATCACCGATTTATCAACGCCAATTTTAATTGAGTTTGAGGAATTTAAAAAAACACTCCTTTCCTATACAAAAGATAAGGAAGGAGGTTGGGATACGGCTGTTTCTGGATTAGCGTTGTGTCATTATACAGCAACGACAGAATCAGAAGGGTGGATGTATGAGCCAAGTTTGGCTATTGCTGCTCAAGGTGCAAAACAAATAACAATAGGCTTAGAAACAAATTGTTATCGCCCTATGAATATGCTTTTGACATCATCTGATATACCTACTTTTGCTAAAGTTTGTGAAGCCTCTAAAGAGGCACCATTTTTAGCTATTTTACTTAAATTAGATCTCTCTTTATTGCCTGAATTGTTAGCTGAAAATCGATTTGAATTATTGCAAGAAAGCAATCAACATAGAGCTCAACAAGTCGTTCCCGTCACAGCACCAATATTACAAGCAGTCACTAGGCTTATTAAACTGATTGATACACCAGAGGATGTGCCTTTCATTGCTCCTTTGATCCAAAAAGAGATCCTTTATTACTTATTACGATCAAATGGTGGGGCTAGGCAGCAGTTATTAACATCGCAACACCCTCAATGCCGTCAAATTAATCATGCGCTTGATTGGGTTAAGTTGCATTATCGAGACACTATTCGCATTGAAGATTTGACCACATTAGTAGGAATGAGTACCTCTTCATTTCATTTCCACTTTAAAAACCGAACGGGTATGACACCATTACAATATCAAAAATGGCTACGCCTTAATGAAGCCCGACGCATTATGTTAATTGAAATGGCAGACGTCTCTGAAGCCGCATTTAGAGTGGGATATGAAAGCCCATCACAATTTAGTCGTGAATATCATCGATTATTTGGTCTAGCTCCTTTAAAAGATATCCAACGATTAAAAGAATCTGACACTGAAAGGGTATCTTTGGATTATTAGGCAAGAATAATGGAGAAATGAGTTAAAGCAATAATGAATGATTACGTTACAGTCAGCTATTAGATATTGGTATATAAAGGAGTTTGAAGTGGCTAACGTATTTATTATTAATGCATCAAAAGAATTTGATGGTTCTGAAGGAAAACTCAACGATCATTTAACGCAAGTTGCGACGACATTGCTATCTTCACATCAGATAAATGTGCAATCAACACGTATTGATGATGGCTACGATAATGATGAAGAAGTTGATAAATATTTATGGGCTGACGTTATTATTTATCAAATGCCAGCATGGTGGATGGAAGGTCCTTGGATCTTAAAAAAATATATTGATGATGTATTTAGTGCCGGTGGCGATAAACTATTTATTGATGATGGTCGCACACGAAAAGATCCTTCAAAGAAATATGGTTCGGGAGGGTTGCTACAAGGTAAAAAATACTTACTTTCTGTGACTTGGAATGCGCCATTTGAATCTTTTGAAGAACAAGAACAATTCTTTGAAGGAAAAGGTATTGATGCTGTGTATTTTCCATTCCACAAAGCAAATCAGTTTTTAGGCATGGAAGGATTGAAAACCTTCGGAATGTTTGATGTGGTAAAACAACCACAAATTGAAAAAGATATTCAGGCGTATAAAAAGCACTTAGAACAAGAAATTATTGGTTTGTATCATTAAACTTAGCCAAGTGTATTTATTGGCTATTTCTTATTTACAAGAGGTCTAAACAGCCACATGCGGTAGAAATGAAAAAGATAAATTAAAAGATGAGGAAACGTGGCTGACTTTAATAGAAAACATTGATGGGATAGCTAATAGCAAAAAGCCCGCGCTATGACAGTGCGGGCTTTTCTAAATTTGGCTCCTCCAACTGGACTCGAACCAGTGACATACGGATTAACAGTCCGCCGTTCTACCGACTGAACTATGGAGGAAGCGTGTTCTTCTTGAGAACGAGGCGCATAATAACGATGATATATCAGGGTGTCAACGCTAAAAGTAGATTAAATATCTGTTTGGTTGGTTTATCGACAAAGTGGTTAAATAATAGAAGTTATTCTCCGTGTCTTTACGGTTAACACGGAGAATGGATCAAGATTGGGGTGATAATTGTGATGCCGAAATAGATTGTTGGACAGGATCGAATGCCATCAAATAGACATCATAAAAATGAATTTCTTGTTTTTTACTAATAATTTCTCGAATGTCTTCTTTTATCTTTGGTGAAATTGCGGGATGTTGCTGAATTTCATTTACTGCTTCATCAGACAGTTTCTCAAAGGTATACCATTCACCGTTATAGCAAACTCTTAAATCAAGTACGCCAATATCTTCAAATTTATAGATAGGCTTAATATCAAATAGCAATACTCCAGCCATCACTAGGAACATTAAAGTAAAAAGCACCAGTGAAATAATGCCAAAATAAGGAGAGTAGATAAGTAATGCGGCAAGTAATATATAAGAGAGAACCATGCTGATACATAACCAGATATGGTTTTTCAAAAATTGACTATTAAAGTGTGGTTTTCCGTCTCTTTTTTCAGCTTTATTGATCCGGTCTAAATCACGCTCTAAGATTTCTTTTAATACATTCATTGTAAACACCTTAAGAGATGAATGTTGCAAACTTGTTTCTTGTTGCTAGATTATCACGGAGACAAGATAAGCAGGTAGAACAGTTTTTTTAAATTCTGAGATTAACTGTTATTGTAATGCCATTAAGATTATTCTTAGTTGTTGTTAATAATAGAGATAAAATATCAAATAAATTTTATACACAGTGATAAAAATAGAGGAAGAATTGTATTTTTAATGTGCAATTCGCATTTTTTTAATCTTTAGACGCATAAAACTATTGCTATTAAACTTGTCTCATGCGTTAATGAGTAAGGCCTCAATACAGACCTGATTTATGATTGACATTCTAAGTTAATGAGTTTTAAACAGCATCGCTTTTTGACCGTTTTCTTCATGTGTGCCCATAAGTTATAGGTAGTTCAGGCCAGTAGATGCCGAGAAGGCAACGTTTTATTGATATATAGGAAAGTCACATGTCTGACAAAATGAAAGGTCAAGTTAAGTGGTTCAACGAGTCTAAAGGCTTTGGTTTTATTACTCCAGCAGACGGAAGCAAAGACGTATTCGTTCACTTTTCTGCCATTCAAGGTAACGGTTTCAAAACTCTGGCTGAAGGTCAGAACGTAGAATTCACAATTGAAAACGGTGCAAAAGGTCCAGCAGCTGCTAACGTAACAGCTCTGTAATTTAAAGCCTTTTAAAAATTTTCTTCAAGCCTGTCACCTTATGGTGGCAGGCTTTTTCTTTATGGGTAAAATAAACAAAAAGAGAATGATAATATTTATCAGGAGAGAAAATGCAGATTAATGATAAGGTTGTTGTGAAAACGGATGGTGTTGACGATCGTGAAGGGATCATCCTACTTATTGAAGAATTTAACGAAGGTATTATGTATTTAGTATCACTCCCTGAATATCCAAAAGGAATTTGGTTTTTTAATGAAAAAGAGGGTGGTGAAGGGACATTTGTTAGGCCAATACAAGAAAAGTGATTTGTGTTTAGGTTCGGTTCATTTACAATTTTAAATCAGCTACTTATGCTTTTGCTAAATTTTAGTGAGGAGAAGTCACCTTGGATACGCAAAGTTGTAGGTTAACGGTAACTCAGTTAACTCAAAATAAATTTATTCAAATCGATAGGTAGGCTGTTTTCTTCATTAAAACTGCTTACCATTTTTGGTGGGCAGTGCATTGCAATATTCCTTTCTTACATATTTCTGTGTTTGCACTTACCCAAAAAGTTTCCTTTATATTACTAATAAACAAGGTAAAGGCATGTGCTACATTTTTTTCTCTCTATTTCCTCCACCTAGGTTGATACATTAATTCTAATACTCTGAACATTTAGAGATAAATTTTCATACTTATTTTTTAATCATCATGTAGAGGAAATAAACATGACGATGACACCTTATATTTTAAATTTGGTGATTGCCATGTGTCTTGGTGCTTTGATTGGGGCTGAGCGTCAATGGCGACAAAGAATGGCTGGTTTAAGAACGAATGCACTCGTTGCCACCGGAGCGGCTGTTTTTATCTTAAGTTCAATCGAGACTTCACCTGATAGTCCAGGCCGAATAGCGGCTCAAGTAGTTTCGGGAATAGGCTTTTTGGGCGCAGGTGTAATTATGCGTGAAGGAATGAATATTCGAGGATTAAACACAGCTGCAACACTTTGGTGTTCTGCGGGAATAGGTGTGTTATGCGGTTTAGGTTTGTATCAATTGGCGACTATAGCAACACTTCTTATACTTTGTGCCAATATTTTATTACGGGAAGCCGCTCAACGTATTAATGCTCAACCACAACACCAAGCAATAGATATTGAGCAACGTTACTCAATTCGAATTATTTGTCATGAAGAAGATGAAGTTTTGGTTAGAACCCTTATTCTACAAGCAATAAATGGTTTACATGTTCGATTACAATCTTTGAGTAGTGCAGATACATTGATGCCTAGCCAGCTAGAAGTTTGTGCAGAGTTGCTGGCAACTCCAGTTGAACAAAAAGAGATAGAAGCCATTGTTTGTCGTGTTAGCTTAGAAAAAAGTGTAAGTGCGATTAATTGGAAAATTGCAGCTGAACACCCTGCTTAACTGACAATAGTTTGAGTAAATGTATCTCTTATGATGACTCTCTATATTCTATATAGGGAGTTTTTTGTTCCTTAATATAGGGAAGATATTAAAAAATAATTTAAAGAGAATATAAATGTTATAGAAAGTTATAAGCATATAACCATATTTCTTGTGAGCAAATAGACGTAATGGTTAATTTTAAAACTAAGCACCTTATTGAAGAATAGTGAGATCTGTATCATTTATTAAGTATTATTACTGATATATAGAAATAAAGTATTTTATTAATGTAATTATTATCAATGTAACTATTACTCTATGGGATAAAAAAATAGAACTTTTTTATTCATAACTGGTTAATTAAGAAGACACAGTAAGATAAGGGAATTATTTTCGTTTTATTTTAAACACTCATTTTTATGTAATTTGATTAATATGCAATTATTTATATTGTGGTTAACCCGTATATTGTGAATTTTAAGCGAAAATGACTGAATAGAGTTTAAGCGTATTTGATATGGTTTCTCTTTTTTATTAATTATTGATTTCAGATTGGTTTGATTTATCACTCTTTATTTTATTTTGAATAAACGATGAGCATCAAAATCAAGTAAGCGTTTGCCACTAGTTATTTACTTATTAAATGAGGCACTTAGGTGTATTGTAGGACAAAAAATCGTTATTAAGGGGCTTAGTGCAGTATAGAATTTCGGATCGAAAAGCGTGTTTTCTATTGATTATACTAGGAATTTTTTTAATACCTAAATAATACTCTCAAATTATTTCAATGTATTTGGCGAAATATATATCAATGTTTTTTATCAGGTTTGATTTAAGTTTCAATTTTTGAGTAATATTTTTAATTTAACCAAATTAGTGTTAAGAAAAAGTAGGCCAAGAGGTGTTAAATGGCTAGTTTTACCCGCTACAGCAAAGCTGATGAATGGCCGAGTAATGTTGTTTATAATTGCTCATCAGTGATGTGCAAATTTTTTTGAAAGAATGTAATTTTTTTTGTAAAAAGCATGTAGAAAAAATGATACCAATAAGTAATCTTATAATGAGAATAGAAAAGGCATACCAAGCATTTCTTAGTGTAAAATAATAATTTCATGAGTTTATTATTTGTAACTTTGTCAAGGATGTAAATCTTACTTATTACAGAAAGAGAATTATCTTAGAGTGAAATAGCTATGCCATTGTCATTTATTCCGAAAATAAATATAAAGGATTATTAGATATTGACCTTTTTTGATTTACTTAAAAAGATAAAAACAAGTTCGAACTACAATTAATTAAAAAAGTATGTCATCAAAAAAAAGTTGATAAACATTTCACGATAGCTATCTCAAAAAGATAGGCTCATTTCAATAGAACTGAAAGCAATACACAAAGTATTTGTATTCACGGCATGAATAATCTCAATTATTTTCGATTTGAAAAATAAAGTTACAATATTTTACTGATTTTTCTTTTCACGAAAAACAGAACACTTTTGTGGCGTAAATGATGGAACCTTGTTATTGCTTTTTAAGCTTGATCTAATAAATGAGATATAGATCTAGATTACTTAGATATATCAATATTTTTATTACCTTTTTATGAAGAGGAAATGCCTTTTTAAACCTAAAATTACTCAAAAAAGGGTAATAATAAGGGTTAAATTAGTGATAAGTGGAGCTGAATATTTAGATATGTATTTTAGTTATCTAAATAAAAATATAACGATATTTAAATGTCAGTCTGCGCCTAACTCTGTCAACATCAACTTTTGTTAAGCAATGGTGTTACTTAATATCAGCACTTTTGGCTCTGTAATGCATTAAGACTTGTGCTAGCTAGGTTGAAATGAAGGTTCTGAACACAGAAGGGAAGGGAAAGTGAAACAATACTCATCATTTTTAGGAGCAAAACAAATTACGATAAAAGTTAGTTTCAGTGATAAAAAGTAACATTTGATATTTTATAGTTTGTATTGATGATAATGGAGTAATCAATAAGATGTTATTTTGATCGTATTTATTTTGTTTTGTTTACATTGAAAAGGTATGGGTATACAAGTGTTAAGCATGACGTGGTGTGTTTGTCTGCACAGACGTTTTCAGCATTTAGCTGTAATCTCAAATAAAAGAAACAAAATTTATATTCGATTTTGTCCCTTTATGGATTAATTACTTTATATTAGGGATCTCCAAATCTTTTTTTTTATAAAACTGAAATTAATATTTCAAATTTAGTCTGTTTTTTATAATAAAAAGAGGATATTTTATAATATAAAAAATTAAAACAATCTTAATGTTTTATTTTTTCTTCATTAAATATAATGTATATAATTTATTTCTATTTATTTTACCAATTTACGCAGCTACACTTTCAATTATTTTTTTAAATTATTGTTTTACATTTTTATTAAATAGGGCTTATTTTTATAAATTAACTCTCTTTTTTTTACATTTTTCTTAAGCTAAATATTGTATTATATATATATACTATTTTATTAACTCGGTTAGTTTGAGATTATTTTTTATTAAATTTATTTTTTATTTTTTTCTATTTTTAATATTAAAAACCCCACTAATATAAATATTATCTGTTTATAAAATAGACTATAAATCATAAATAAAACTTACTTATATGAGGATATTATTTAGCTATGATTAATTTACAGTCAATAAAACTCTTATTAAGAGTTCTGTAATTTAAGTGTTAAAAGCTTATCTTTAAATATAAATATATTTATACTATTACGTATGAAACTTTAATGATGTGGAAATAAATATTCAATGATTTGAGGGTGATGGTGCATAACTAAGAATTTAATTTTATATGACTTATCCTTCTGAATCATAAAAGCATGAATATATCACTATGATTTAAAAGAAAAAAATAATTAGTTAAATTAAGATGAAAAAAAGAATAACTAGAAATAATTATGATAGCTTGTTTTTTAAACAAATTGTAAATAAAAAGTGATCATTTCTGAGGGTTTAAGTAAATGATGAAAAAAATAATATCTGTAGAAATATTTATTAAACTGGAAGAGCTTGTTTAGATAAAGATGAGGAGTAGATATTGCAATATATGTTACTGTGATCAAAAAAATCTTCAATTGTGGATTTGTCAAATTTTTATGCTGTATTTTTAGGTTTATAAGTTTAATAGATCGTATAAAATAAAAAATTATCATTAATATTTTAATTTGGGTAGATAAGCTTATTAATTTACACAGAGTTTTATTACTTTTATCACTTGAATAGTTAATGAACTAATTCCATAATAATGATTATCTTTTTGTGATGTGACTCACATAGTATTTAAATTGGACTACTTTATCCGTTGAATAACTTAATCATTAAGGAGTAAAGTTGTCGCGTTAGGATTATTCTTAACGAGCTATATTGGCGAGCATTTAAAGTTTACTTTTAATTTAAATGTTTTTTTCGCTACTTTTGAAAATGACCGTAACTAAGTAATACAAGGTAGTGTTACTACGAGTCATGTTCATAAAATGGGGCCTGGAAATTTAATATTACATTTATATTAATTTCCTCGGGATCTTTCATTAGAGAGATCCTCTTTGTTCAATATAATCGGACGGGATGTAAAGAGATGAGTACGGTTGAATTGCTTAAGCATATTTATGACATAAATTTATCGTATTTGCTTTTGGCGCAAAGGTTAATTAACCAAGAAAAGGCTTCAGCAATGTTTAGGCTTGGTATTAGTGATTCTATGGCTGATGCTCTTGCAGAGCTTACATTGCCTCAATTGGTTAAGTTGGCTGAAACAAACCAACTAATCTGTAATTTCCGGTTTGAAGACAGCGAAACAATAGAACAACTCACCAAAGAATCTAGAGTGGATGATTTACAACAGATCCATACTGGAATTCTTCTTTCTTCAAACTTGTTTCGTCAGTTAGCGGAACAAGATACTTCTGCAACAAAGAAACGGGCATAACAATGAGTGAGAAAAGTATCGTCCGAGAAGCGAAAGACATTCGCTTAGCAATGGAATTAATCACCTTGGGTGCCCGCTTACAGATGCTTGAAAGTGAAACTCAATTAAGTCGGGGGCGTTTAATTAAATTATACAAAGAATTAAGAGGGAGCCCCCCTCCAAAAGGAATGTTACCTTTTTCAACGGATTGGTTTATGACATGGGAACAAAATATCCATTCCTCGATGTTCTACAATGCTTACCGTTTTTTATTGAAAAATGGGGGATGTGTAGGTGTTGAGGCAGTTGTTAAAGCTTATCGTTTATACTTAGAACAATGTCCACCTGTTAAAGATCAAGAACCTATTTTAGCACTAACAAGAGCATGGACATTAGTACGCTTTGTTGAAAGTGGTATGTTACAACTTTCAGTTTGCACCAAATGTAATGGTTCATTTATTACACACGCACACCAACCTGCTAGCAATTATGTTTGTAGTCTTTGCCAGCCTCCTTCTCGCGCAATAAAAAAACGTAAACTTTCCGCCAATCCTGCCGATATTAACTTACAACTGTTGGATGGTCTTGAACAGTTTGCAATGTGATTCGAGATTGAAAGTTAAATATCAGGTTATAGAGCTTAGTTATCTATAACCTGAGCCGTTTCCTCTCCCACTCCTATCTCTTGCTGCTATGTTCGCCATTCTCTCTATAACGAAATTAGCTAAAGGGATATCGCGTGTTAGTACTCTTAGGATATATCGTGGTTATGAGCGCCGTCATCGGGGGATATCTTCTCGTCGGTGGTAGTTTAGGTGCCTTATACCAGCCAGCCGAATTTATAATTATTTTTGGTGCCGGTATCGGTGCTTTTATTGTAGGTAATAATGGTAGAGCAATTGTATCGACAATGAAGATCCTACCGAAATTACTTCGCAGTACCAATTACAATAAAGCGATGTACATGGATTTAATGGCACTCATGTTTCGTTTGTTGTCAAAAGCGCGTCAAAACGGCATGTTGGCATTAGAGAGAGATATCGAAAACCCACAGCAAAGTGATATTTTTTCCCAATATCCTCGCATTATGAAAGATGTCTATATGCTCAGTTTTATTACGGATTATATGCGTCTCATGGTGACAGGAAATATGAATCCTTATGAAATTGAATCTCTGATGGATGAAGAGATTGCAACTTTTGAGGAAGAGAGTGAAGTTCCTGCAACGGGATTATCTGCTATGGGCGATTCATTACCTGCATTTGGTATTGTTGCTGCGGTGATGGGTGTCGTTAATGCGTTAGGTGCGGCTGATAGACCTGCTGGTGAAATGGGCGTTCTCATTGGTCATGCAATGGTCGGGACTTTCTTAGGTATTTTATTAGCATATGGTTTTATTTCACCATTAGCTTCTCGACTCAGACAGCGCTCTAGTCAACAAATGAAAATGATGGAGTGTATAAAAACAACACTGTTATCTAGCATGAATGGATATGCGCCACAGATAGCGGTTGAGTTTGGACGTAAAACCCTCTTTCTGGCAGACAGACCTTCTTTTATTGAATTGGAAGAACATGTACGTCAGGTACGGACACCGATGCAGGCAAATCCTGATGCAATGAAAGAAGAGTAATTATGAAGAGTAATTCACAAATCATTCGAGTTAAAAAGCGAGGGAGAAAGCAACATCAAGCTCACGGTGGTGCATGGAAGATAGCTTATGCTGACTTTATGACTGCAATGATGGCTTTCTTTCTTGTGATGTGGTTACTTTCAATCTCTAGTCCACAAGAATTAACTCGTGTAGCAGAATATTTTCGTACACCGTTAAAAGTCGCGATTGAAAAAGGACGATTTAGTGGAGATGCAACAAATCCTATTCCTGGAGGAGGGCGTGATCCTGTCTATAACGAAGGTGATGTCTTGCCAAAAGGCGAGGAAGATAAACAGCTCAATGAAAAGCAACAATTCCGCCGACTAAAAGATAATTTAGAACAAGTCATTTTAAATGATCCTAGATTAAAAGATCTGAAGCCTCATTTATTAATAGACATGATGGATGAAGGATTACGAATTCAAATTATCGATAAAGCAAATCGCCCAATGTTTAGAGTTGGTAGCGCCACCGTCGAACCTTATATGAAGGATATTTTGACGGCAATTGCCCCTATTTTAAATGACACACCATATAAAATCAGTTTATCAGGTCATACTGATGATATTCCTTATGCAAGTGGCGCTTTTAAATATAGTAACTGGGAATTGTCAACCGATCGCGCTAATGCCTCTCGTCGGGAATTAATTGGTGCAGGATTAAGTGAGTGGAAAGTGTTGCGTGTTGTAGGTATGGCATCAACAGTTCATTTAGTTAAAGAGGATGGTTTTGCTCCAGCTAACCGACGGATCAGTATTTTGGTCTTAACGAAGCAAGCAGAACAAAAAATTGTACAAGAGAATGAGCGGGTTGCACCGACAGTAACAGAAGCTATTGAAATTGAGCCTCTACTTTCAGGGCAAGAAACCCCACAAGAAAAAGCAGCAAATACACAGACGGGGTCGTCTGTGTCTTCTGCATCTGAGCTTCCCGAATCAAAAAAGGAAAATGTTGAAACAGGAGTTTCTGGGGAAAGTTTGCCATCACAATCGACAAATATTACTACAAAACAGGGAACAGCCCCTTAATTTGTTGGTAATCGCGTAAAGGTGAATGAGTAACGATGGATATTACTGAGTTTTATCAAACATTTTTTGATGAAGCAGATGAGTTGTTAGCTGATATGGAACAGCATTTACTGTTACTTGATCCAGAAAATCCAGATCAAGAACAGATGAATGCGATTTTCCGTAGTGCACACTCCATAAAAGGAGGAGCTGCAACATTTGGCTTCGTTAAACTTCAACAGACCACTCATGTGCTTGAAAACTTGCTCGATAGTGCAAGACGTCATGAGATGGCGCTCACCGACGACATTATTAACCTGTTTCTGGAAGCGAAAGATATTATGCAACAGCAATTGGATGCACATAAAAACTCACAAGAACCTGATGAGGAAACATTTAACTATATTTGTGAGAAGTTGCGTCAGCTGGCTCTCGATGTAAAAGAAGAACAATCAGCTCCTCATGTTGAGGCCGTTGCTGGATCTGAAACTTCAGTTTTACATGTCACTGAGACTGAAACTTCTGCCTCATCATCGGATGTTGATAGTGTACAAAATGACGCCATAGTAGCAGAAACATCGAAAATGGCTGCTGATGGACATTATTACCATCACATTATTTTGTCTGATCTTAAAGAGACCGATATTGATTTAATGCTTGATGAATTAAAACATCTCGGGGAAGTCAGTCAAGTTGAAAAACAACATCATGGCCTTGAGGCAATATTAAAAACAACCGCAACCGAAGAAGATATTAGTGCGGTACTCTGTTTTGTGATTGAACCCGAACAAATCTCGTTTAGACAAAATACAGCGACAGAAGAAACGGTAGAACATATTGCGACATCAGAAGAGTGTGAAATATCTGCTGATGATGCTCATATTGAAGAACAAGTTGAGCAACCAGCGCCCGTTCAATCTGTTATTGCTGAGAAAGTAACACCATCAGAACCAGTTAAAACACCAACTGCGACAGTATCTGCGCCTGCAAAAAGGCCAGTCACTGCACCAACACCTAAAACAGAATCAACCAGTATTCGTGTTGCGGTTGAAAAAGTTGATCAACTTATCAACTTAGTTGGTGAATTGGTTATCACACAATCAATGTTGGCTCAGCATAGCGATAGCCTTGAACCGTCTATATACAGCGATTTGTTAAGTTGTATTGCACAACTGCAACGCAATTCTCGTGATCTGCAAGAATCTGTGATGTCGATTCGTATGATGCCAATGGAATATGTATTTAGCCGATTCCCGCGTGTTGTACGTGATTTAGCAGGAAAAATGAATAAAAAAGTTGAGCTAAACATGATTGGTAGCTCGACTGAACTTGATAAAAGTTTAATTGAAAAAATTATCGATCCACTGACTCACTTAGTCCGAAATAGCCTCGATCATGGTATTGAAATGCCAGCAGATCGCGTTGCTGTTGGTAAGCCAGAAGCAGGACAATTAACATTGTCTGCAGAGCATCAAGGCGGCAACATTTGTATTGAAGTGACTGATGATGGTGCAGGATTAAATCGCGAACGAATTTTGAAAAAAGCCATTTCTTCAGGGCTTTCAGTTTCTGAAAATATGAGCAACGAAGAAGTTGCTATGCTTATTTTTGCACCTGGGTTCTCAACCGCAGAAGTTGTGACTGATGTTTCTGGTCGTGGTGTGGGTATGGATGTTGTGAAACGAAATATCCAAGAGATGGGTGGTCAAATTCAAATTAGTTTTGAAGTGGGCAAAGGAACTCGTATTCGTATTTTACTGCCACTTACATTAGCTATTTTGGATGGCATGTCAGTTAAAGTA
This sequence comes from Proteus sp. fly-1089, assembly GCF_040138965.1. Lineage (NCBI taxonomy): Bacteria > Pseudomonadati > Pseudomonadota > Gammaproteobacteria > Enterobacterales > Morganellaceae > Proteus > Proteus sp. fly-1089. Next base: position 1,229,508 of record NZ_JBEETS010000001.1, on the reverse strand, counting down.
CAAGACGAGGTCTTTATTCTGCCATTAGGTACAGTGGTCAGTTCTTTACAACCTGAAGAGGATGATATTTATCCATTAGCTGGTGATGAGAAGTTATTGCAAGTAAGAGGAGAATATTTACCTCTTATTGAATTGCATCGTACTTTTAATATTGAAGGTGCTCAAACAGATATTACTCAAGCGATTGCGGTTATCGTACAAAGTGCCGGACGCCGTTATGCTTTATTGGTAGATAAATTAGTTGGTCAGCATCAAGTTGTCGTTAAAAATATAGAAAGCAATTACCGAAAAGTACCGGGTATTTCTGCCGCAACAATTATGGGCGATGGTAGTGTGGCTTTAATTCTTGATGTACCAGAATTACAACGCTTAAGTCATACACAAATGACAAATAAGAAAAAGAATACAACTGCAAGCGCAGTCATTTAATAGTGAGGATAAAATAAGATTATGGCTTCGGAACATTTCGAGAAATTATCCGGTGAAACTGTTGGACAAGGATTTCTAATTTTTACGCTGGGCGACGAAGAATATGGAATTGATATTTTAAAGGTTCAAGAAATTCGTGGATATGATCAAGTTACTCGTATTGCTAATTCACCTAGCTTTATTAAAGGGGTAACAAATTTACGGGGCGTTATTGTTCCGATTGTTGATCTGCGTATTAAATTTTCACAAGAAAGTGTGACTTATAATGACAATACTGTTGTTATTGTGGTTAACTTATTAAATCGAATTGTAGGAATTGTTGTTGATGGCGTTTCTGACGTTCTTACACTAAAGCCAGAGCAAATCTGCCCTGCGCCGGAGTTTGCGGTCACAATGTCTACAGAGTATTTAACAGGCTTAGGTACTTTAGATGAAAGAATGCTTATTCTCGTTGATATTGAGAAATTACTCAATAGTGAAGAAATGGAATTAGTTGATAGCGCAACAATTCAAGCTAAATAAGTTTTTATTTTTTAAAAAATAATCTAAATACTGTTCCGGTAAGCTTGCCGGAATAGCTATTTCTGTCTTTTTTATTTTATTAGCGAGTGCTAAAGAGTTAAATTAACTTTAAGGTAAATTTAAAGATAAAAAAGAACTGTTAATTTGAGTTAAGTTCTAATTTATTATTTATTAATTTATAAGTAGCTATCACCTAGTTGTAATATTTTTCTACTGACGGAAATAAATATAAAGTTTTTTATACTTATAATTTTAATTAAAAACAAGTATTACCACCGCTTTTTAATGGGGCAAAAACGTGACTAAGATGAAATGAAACCTATAAAGTTTCTCTTAAGTCTGCCGATAACTTGCTCATTACCATTTATTATAAAAAAGGGAAACTATGTTTAGCCGAATGAAAATAGTGACTGGATTATTATCCATTCTTCTGTTGTTTGGTGTTTTGCAATTTATCTCCGGGGGAGTTTTTTACTCAAATATTATTGAGACAAGAAATGACCTGAATAAAACACTAACAATACAGGATCAACGTGAGCGCCTAGACGAAAGTTGGGCTAATTTACTCCAAGCTCGTAATAATATTAATCGCGCTGCAATTAGCTTTTTATTACAAGATAAAAACCTGAATGTGGATGATTCTCTTTCTGTTGACTATCTAACGGGTCTTGCTCGTAAAAATATGTCTCGCGCAGATGAGAAATTTAAAGAATTTGAAAAAAACATTACCGCTTATCAAGTTCACTCAGAAGATGATGTTCGTAGCCTAAAAGGGCGTTTTATCGAATATTTCTCTGCATTAAATCAATTGGAAATTTTACTTCAAGATAAGAATTTAAAAGATTTTTTTGAGCAACCAACGACAGGTTATCAAGATGCTTTTTATAAAGAATATCTTGCCTACGTTATGCGTAATGAGAAGTTTAATGATGAATTAAACGTGGCATTAGAAGCCTCTCACCAACGTACTGTTATCACAATGGTTGTTTTAGCCATTATCGTTATCTCTGCATTAATTTTATGCTGGTTTGCGTTACGTAATGCCTTGATTAGACCATTAAATTCACTTCTATTAAGTATTAAAACCTTCTCTGAAGGCGATTTACGCCCAAATATTGAAGTGAATGGCCGTAATGAAATGAGCTTGTTAGCAAATGGCTTAAAGCATATGCAACAAGAGCTTATTCAAACTGTTCGTGGAGTCTATCAGAGTACAGAAAATATTTATAACAGCACGAGTGAAATTGCGGCTGGAAATAATGATCTATCTGCACGTACTGAAGAGCAAGTGGCTTCATTAGAAGAAACCGCTGCTAGCATGGAACAGTTAACGGCAACCGTAAAACAGAATGCAGATAACGCTCGTCAAGCAAGTAACCTTGCTAATGATGCCTCAGATATCGCTCGTCAAGGCGGAAAAGTTGTTGCTAATGTGGTGCAAACAATGCACGACATAGCCGGAAGTTCTCAGAAAATCACCGATATTACTGCAGTTATCGATGGTATTGCATTCCAGACCAATATTTTGGCACTGAATGCGGCCGTTGAAGCAGCAAGAGCCGGTGAGCATGGTCGCGGATTTGCGGTAGTTGCCGGTGAAGTTCGTAACCTTGCACAGAGAAGTGCAGAAGCTGCTAAAGAAATAAAAACACTGATTGAAGATTCTGTAAGTCGTACTGAAACTGGCTCTGTGCTCGTTGAAAGTGCGGGTGAGACGATGACGCGTATTGTGGACTCCGTAACTCGTGTTACTGACATCATGGGCGAAATCGCTTCTGCATCAGATGAACAAAGCCGAGGTATTTCACAAGTTGGCCTTGCGGTGTCTGAAATGGATCGCGTCACTCAGCAAAATGCCTCTTTAGTAGAACAATCTGCAGCCGCTGCTGCTGGTCTTGAAGATCAAGCAGTTGCATTAACCCGCTTAGTTTCAATCTTCAAATTACCGGGTCAGGAAGAAAAAACGCTAGAAAGAAAGGAATCGGATGCAACCCCTGTAGTTAAAGCCGCTGCTCCACTTATAAAACCAGGAACCTCAGAAAAGAAAAAGAGCAGCAGTGTTGAAGATCCCGCTAACTGGGAAACTTTCTAACAACAACAAGTGGCTGACAAGCGGTGGCTTTTTACCACCGCTTTAAACGAGGTGAAGGCATGTTTAGGTTTCGCAAATTAAAGATATCCACCAGTCTATATTTATTACTGATGATGTTTTGCGTTATGCAGATGATTTCTAGTGGTATTTCGCTAGGGATTGTCCATTTGAATAACGAACAGATCACCAGAGTTGATTTAGATACATCTAAGCGAGATGAGTTAGGATTAAGTTGGGCATCTTTAATACAAACACGTAATGCGATTAATCGTGTTGCTATCGCAGTGAAAACTGAACAGTCAACGGATTATATTCAATCTATTGAATCAATAGCACTTTCACGCTTGGAAACGGCGAATACTCATTTTCAAAATTTCCTTGCTGAAATAAATAAAGAGGCAATACCGACAGAAGAAAAAGAAATCGTTGAAGCGGTGAAAAATGATTACCACGTTTTATATGGTGCATTAACTGAATTACATAACATGTTAAAAAACGATAATTTCCAAGGTTTTTTAGACCAACCAACGGAACGTTATCAAACAGCAATGGAAAATTCATTTAACACTTATATGAATTATGTGCAGACAGAAATTACAGAATCGATAGAGCAAGGACATCGTTCTTATACTATCGCTATCTTAATGTTTATCGGCGCAATAGCGATGGTTATTGTTGTGTCAATCGCGGCTCACCGTTGGCTAAGTTTTAATATCATTAAACCTTTCGCAAGTTTAAGCCGTTATTTTAATGATGTTGCGACTGGTAAATTAAATCGTGAAATTCTTGTATTTACGGACGATGAAATAGGGGATGTGTTTAGACAATTACGAGATATGCGTGGTGAGCTAGCGCGTTCTATTCGTATTGTTCGAGATAACAGCCACGCTATGCATTCTGGCATTCAAGAAATTTCTAAAGGAAATACGGATTTATCCTCAAGAACTGAACAACAAGCTGCTTCATTAGAAGAAACTGCAGCAAGCATGGAAGAGTTAACAGCAACGGTAAAACAAAATGCTGATAACGCCCTACAAGCAAGTAAGCTCGCAGAATCTGCTTCTGAGACAGCCATGCGTGGTGGTCAAATTACGCATAGTGTTGTTGAAACCATGGATGCGATTACACAAAGTTCTCAAAAGATAGGAGCTATTATCAGTGTGATTGATGGTATTGCGTTCCAAACCAATATATTAGCACTTAATGCGGCTGTTGAAGCTGCACGCGCAGGCGAACAAGGACGAGGATTCTCTGTTGTTGCTGGAGAAGTTCGTAATCTTGCTCAACGTAGTGCTGATGCTGCAAAAGAAATCAAGTTATTGATTGATGAATCTGTTTTACGAGTCTCTCAAGGTTCTCAACTCGTTAATAATGCAGGGCAGACAATGGAGGAACTCGTCACATCAGTAAATAAAGTCACTGAATTAATGGCAGAAATCGCCTCAGCTTCTGATGAACAAAGTAGAGGTATTCACCAAGTCGCTGATGCAGTCAGTCAGATGGATCAGGTGACACAGCAAAACGCTGCTTTGGTGGAGCAATCAGCATCTGCTGCCGCAGCATTGGAAGATCAGGCTAATAACCTTGTTGATGCTGTATCGGCATTCGAGTTGCCTGACACGGATGAGAGTAATACCTCTTCATCCCTAGAAGGTAATGGGTTGAAAAAAGCAGATAAAAAATCATTTTTTAAAAAGACCCATTAAAAAACAATGAAACGTAATGTTACTGAAGTCTTATCAGATATCGCTGCTCAACCGTTGGATATTTTTACTCAACGGTTCATGTTGTCCGATGATCAGTTCCAATCTATATGCCAATTGATTTATCAAAAGGCAGGTATTGTGCTGACTAACAACAAAAGGGAGATGGTTTATAACCGTCTCACTAGGAGGTTACGTGAATTACGGATGAATAACTTTGGTGACTATCTTGCGTTTCTTAAAAGTGATGTACGCAACCCTGAATGGCAAGAGTTTGTTAATGCTTTAACAACGAATCTCACTGCATTTTTCAGGGAAGCACATCATTTTCCTATTTTGGCAAAACATGCCAGAAAAAGAGCAGGAGCAGGAGGCGTCTACCGAGTATGGTGTGCAGCAGCATCTACTGGAGAAGAGCCTTATTCAATTGCGATGACTTTACGCGATGTTTTTGGGAATAACCCTTATAAAACCAAAATTATTGCCAGCGATATCGATACAAATGTGTTGGATAAAGCACGAAAAGGTGTTTACCGACAAGAAGAGCTTAAAACATTAAATGATGAATATTTGAAAAAATATTTTCTCAAAGGTGTCGGCGATTTTGAAGGATACGTGAAAATTAGACCACAAATCAGTGAGATGGTCTCTTTTCAGTATTTGAATCTACTCGACAAGCAATGGGATTTAGAAGGCAGTTTTGATGCGATTTTTTGTCGTAATGTCATGATTTATTTTGATAAAACGACACAACAAACCTTACTTAACCGCTTTACCTCATTACTTAAACCAGACGGAATGCTGTTTGTTGGGCATTCTGAAAATGTAAGCCAGCTTAGCAAGGATTTCTACTTGCATGGGCATACCGTTTACGGGCTGACACCAGCAAGGAGAGGTTATGAATAAAATAACGGTACTCTGTGTTGATGATTCGGCGCTAATGCGTCAAATCATGCGAGAAATCATCAACAGTCATAGTGATATGGAAGTTGTTGATTGTGCACCAGATCCTATAGTGGCTCGTGACTTAATAAAAAAGTACAACCCACAGGTATTAACGTTAGACGTTGAAATGCCACGTATGGATGGTATTGATTTCTTGGAAAAACTGATGCGATTAAGACCGATGCCTGTCGTTATGGTTTCATCATTAACAGCTAAAGGCTCAGAAGTAACGCTAAAAGCGTTAGAACTGGGTGCTGTTGATTTTGTGACTAAACCACAGCTTGGTTTACGTGAAGGTATGCTCGCTTATAGTGAACTGATTGCAGAGAAAATTCGTGCAGCCGCTCTTGCTCGAATTAGTCGGCGCGAAGTTCAAGTAGTGCCTTCTAAATCATTGTCATTTACACCGATGATTTCGAGTGAAAAGTTGATTGCTGTAGGTGCATCAACTGGTGGCACAGAGGCTATTCGTAATTTTCTAGAACCATTACCCGTTACCAGCCCAGCGGTGTTGATTACACAACATATGCCAGCAGGGTTTACACACTCATTTGCAGAACGATTAAATCGTTTATGTCAAATCAGTGTAAAAGAAGCTGAAGATGGAGAACGTGTATTACCAGGGCATGCGTATGTTGCGCCGGGTGATTATCACATGGAGCTTCGTCGCAATGGTGCTAACTACCAGATCCACATTAATAAAGAACCCGCAGTAAACCGTCATCGTCCTTCAGTCGATGTGCTATTTCGTTCAGTTGCAAAATATGCGGGGCGTAATGCCATTGGCGTTATTTTAACTGGAATGGGAAGTGATGGTGCTGCTGGGTTATTAGAAATGCGTCAAGCAGGAAGTTATACCTTTGCACAAGATGAAGCGAGTTGTGTCGTCTTTGGTATGCCTCGAGCTGCGGTTGAAATAGGCGCAGTTGATGAGGTGAAAAGTATAAGCTCAATGAGTAAAGCGGTACTGATGAAAATCAGTAGCACGCAATCATTGCGTATCTGATTAAGTTCAGTTTAAAAAGCAACACAGTAATTTGCCGATATATTTTGAAGGAGTTTTCAATGGCAAGTAAGGATCTGAAATTTTTAGTGGTTGATGATTTTTCAACAATGCGCCGCATAGTTCGTAATTTGCTAAAGGAATTAGGATTTACGAATGTAGAAGAAGCAGAAGATGGTGCTGACGCGTTAACTAAATTACGCAATTCGGCAATTGATTTTGTGATAACAGACTGGAACATGCCAAATATGGATGGTCTAGAGCTTCTTAAAAATATTCGTAGTGATGCGGGACTTGCAGCAACACCAGTATTAATGGTGACCGCTGAAGCTAAAAAAGAAAATATCATTGCAGCAGCGCAAGCCGGTGCGAGTGGGTATGTTGTTAAACCTTTTACAGCAGCAATTCTTGAAGAAAAACTAAATAAAATTTTTGAAAAACTGGGCATCTAAGGAGTCGCAATGAGTGGGAATCCAATTATGCCGAAAGATAATATTGAAATGACATCTGATATTATCAGCCGGATCGGACAATTGACGCGGATGTTGCGCGACAGTTTGCGAGAATTAGGATTGGATAAAGCAATAGCCGAAGCAGCAGAAGCCATCCCTGACGCTAGGGAACGATTGGATTATGTTGCTCAAATGACCGCTCAGGCAGCTGAGCGTACATTGAACTGTGTCGAAGCTGCGCAGCCTAAACAGGATGCGTTAAGTGCCGATGCGACTAAGCTTACTGAACGTTGGGACCAATGGTTTGAACAGCCAGAAGAGCTGAAAGATGTACGCTCTCTTGTAACAGATACCCGCAATTATTTGCGGGATATCCCTGAGAGTACGGCTTTTACTAACAGTCAGTTACTGGAAATTATGATGGCACAGGATTTCCAAGATCTGACAGGTCAGGTGATTAAGCGCATGATGAGTGTCGTTCAAGAAATTGAAAAGCAACTCGTGATGGTATTAATGGAAAACCTGCCACCAGAGCAACTTGAAAAGTCTAATGTGAAAAAAGAGACTGATTCTTTATTAAATGGTCCACAGGTTAATAAAAACAACGCTGGTGTGATCAAAAACCAAGATCAAGTTGATGATTTGCTAGAAAGTCTAGGTTTTTAACCTGTGATGAGTTTTAGGGCGATAAGGACGTTGAGATATGCAGGACGCATTCGCTCTATGCTCTGCTCTTTTAGGATGGTGTACTTTATGGATAAAAAATCACGTAATAACGCTTTGATAGCCCACGCTATTGAAGAAAATGTAAGCCGCTTTTTTTAAGCGGCTTTCGATGTTGCTTAAATCAGGAACAATATAAGAAAGTACATTATTTTCTGTGAATTTCGCTGATTTCCTTATAATTAGTGATAATACTGCCTTTATTGTTATTTTTATCATTAGATTGGTTTCTAATCTCCTACCGCCATAGCCCAAAAAGCCCCGTAAATTTGCGATTGTTCAGCCCATCAATTTCCTCTGAATTTGTCATGCTTAGAGTCATTTCATTCATGCTTTTAATCTCATTATCTAAATCGGACAGACTGTGGCTGAAGATAGCGATCTCGAAAAAACAGAAGACCCCACACCCCATAAACGGGAAAAAGCTAAAAAGGATGGACAAATTGTCCGTTCTAAAGAGCTTTCATCCGTTTTAATGATCTTGGGTGGTGTGAGTTTGCTGTGGATGAGTGGTGGATTTATCACTCGTGGGCTACATGCCATGTTAACGGAAGGATTTACGTTTAATCATCACCTTATTGGTAATGAGAATTTGTTGATCCCTCGATTTGGTAGCTTGATTAAACAAGCTGTTTTTGCGTTATCACCTGTATTTTTTGGTTTAGTACTTGTGGCAATTGGTGGTTCTGCTTTATTAGGTGGGATTAATTTTAGTAGTAAATCTATTAAGTTTGATCCGAAAAAATGGAACCCTATTTCTGGGTTAAAACGCATATTTTCAATGAATGCGTTAGCAGAGTTATTTAAAGCGATACTAAAATCAACCTTTGTGGGGATCGCTGCAACCGTTTTTTTATGGCACAACTGGAACGATATTCTTCATCTGATCACACTTCCTCCGCTTAGTGCATTAGCCAATGCGATGCAATTGCTGATTTTTGCTGTCTATATTACGGTTTTTATGCTGATCCCGATGGTGGCATTCGACATTATTTTCCAAATCCGTAGCCATCTGAAAAAGCTACGTATGACGCGCCAAGAAATTAAAGACGAATTTAAACAGCAAGAGGGTGATCCTCAACTTAAAGCGCGTATTCGTCAGCAACAACATGCTATGTCTCGCCGTCGAATGATGGCTGATGTACCGAAGGCTGACGTCATTGTTACGAACCCAACACACTATGCTGTCGCATTGCAATATAACGACAAAATGACCGCACCTAAAGTGTTAGCGAAAGGTGCCGGGGCGATTGCGTTAAAAATTAAAGAGATTGGTGCAGAAAATCGAATTCCGCTTCTAGAAGCACCACCGCTTGCTAGGGCGTTATATCGTCACAGTGAAATAGGCCATGCAATACCTTCAACCCTTTATGCCGCGGTTGCAGAGGTACTTGCATGGGTTTATCAACTGAAACGATGGAAAACCGAAGGTGGTTTAAAACCTAAACAACCTATGAACTTGCCAGTGCCTCCCGCACTGGACTTTGCTGGAGAAGATAATCGTCATGGCTAATTTGGCCTCATTACTCCGCTTGCCGGGAAATTGGAAAAGTTCTCAGTGGCAGATACTGGCAGGGCCAGTGCTTATCTTGTTGATACTGTCAATGATGGTATTGCCATTGCCACCTTTTCTATTGGATTTATTATTTACCTTTAATATCGCACTTTCGATCATGGTGCTGTTAGTGGCAATGTTTACAAAGCGTACTTTAGACTTTGCTGCTTTCCCGACTATTTTGCTGTTTACCACGTTGTTACGTTTATCATTAAACGTTGCTTCAACGCGTATCATCTTAATGGAAGGACATACAGGGCCAGAAGCAGCTGGGCGCGTTGTTGAGGCCTTTGGCCATTTCCTTGTTGGCGGTAACTTTGCTATCGGTATTGTGGTCTTTATCATCCTTATTTTGATTAACTTTATGGTTATCACCAAGGGTGCGGGACGTATTGCTGAAGTGGGTGCTCGTTTTGTATTAGATGGAATGCCGGGTAAACAGATGGCAATCGATGCTGATCTGAATGCGGGCATTATTAACGAAGATGAAGCTAAAAAACGTCGTAAAGAAGTTTCATTAGAATCTGACTTTTACGGCTCAATGGATGGTGCGAGTAAATTCGTTCGTGGTGACGCCATCGCAGGCTTAATGATCCTTGTGATTAACGTGGTGGGGGGCCTTATCGTCGGTGTCGCTCAACACGGAATGGCGTTAAACGATGCAGCAACGACTTATACTCTTTTAACCATCGGTGATGGTCTGGTTGCTCAAATCCCAGCATTGATTATCTCAACAGCAGCGGGTGTTATTGTTACTCGTGTTGCAACAGATGAAGATGTTGGGCAACAAATGGTGACTCAACTATTTGATAATCCTCGTGTACTGATGTTAACAGCTGGGGTGTTAGGCTTGTTAGGTTTAGTCCCGGGAATGCCTAACTTTGTTTTCCTCTTCTTCACTGCAGCATTAGGTGGATTGGGTTGGTATATTTTACGTCGTAACGCTAACCCTGAAGTGCAACAACAAAAAGAGATGGAAGAAGTTGAGAAGCAAAACCGTGTTGTTGAAGCGTCATGGGAAGATGTGCAACTGGAAGATCCATTAGCGATGGAAGTGGGATATCGTTTAATTCCAATGGTAGATAACCGCCAAAATGGTGAGTTATTAGGACGAATTAGTGGTATTCGTAAAAAGTTTGCTCAAGAGACAGGCTACCTTCCTCCTGTTGTTCATATTCGTGACAATATGGAGTTAAGACCTTCTTCTTACCGTATTCTGATGAAAGGGGTTGAAATTGGTCATGGAGAAGCGCATCCGGGGCGTTGGCTAGCAATTAATCCGGGTAATGCAGTCGGCTCTTTAGACGGTGATATCACTCAAGAGCCAGCTTTTGGCTTACCCGCGGTTTGGATTGATGACAGTTTAAGAGAGCAAGCTCAGGTTCAAGGCTATACCGTTGTTGCGGCAAGTACCGTTATTGCAACGCACTTTAACCATGCATTAACGAAATACGCATCAGAACTATTTGGTCGCCAAGAAGCACAAATGTTATTTGATAGGGTCAGTAAAGAGCTCCCTAAAATGACAGAAAATATGATCCCAGATATGCTTTCACTCACGGTGTTGCATAAGGTATTGCAAAATCTGCTTTCTGAGCAAGTGCCTATTCGTGATATGAGAACCATATTAGAAGCCTTAGCAGAGCATGCACCAGAACAAAAAGATCCGGCCGAATTAACGGCAGTGGTTCGTGTTGCACTTCGCCGTGCGATTACACAACACTGGTTTGGTGATCAAGATGAAATCCAGGTGATTGGTTTAGATGCAAGCTTAGAACGTATTTTGGTTCAAGCAATGCAAAGTGGTGGTGGATTAGAGCCGGGTCTTGCTGAAAATATTGAACAACAAGCGGCAGATGCTGTACGCCATCAAGAGATGTCTGGTGGTGCACCAGTATTATTAGTGAATCACACATTGCGTTCATTACTTTCACGCTTCTTAAGGCGTAGTTTGCCTCAATTGGCGGTGTTATCGAATATGGAAATTAGTGAAGGTCGTCGGATCCGTATGACATCAATGATTGGTGGGCAACCACATTAATCATTTTCGTTGATATACCGTTATCTACCGCTAAGGCCACTTTATTAAGTGGCCTTTTTTATATTGATAGACATGAAGAGGGATGTGTTCGCGCTTTTATTTATGATAAAGGGTAAAGCTGGTACATCAATAAATAGGTGGTTTGATGATGTTATGAAAAGTGTAGTAATAATTTGAATAATAAAGAAATAAAGGCTCAATTAATAGTGAAAATGTAGATAAGAGAAATAAAGTGTTACGAGAAGAAGATAGATAATAGTGATGTATAGTGGCTTAAAGTTAATAACGTTTTATCAATAAAGAAAAACGCCATCAAGATTGATGGCGTATCATGTGAATTCTAATAATTATCGAGAAAACCTAAACCTGAATTTTTCGCCCAGCTAATGTAGAGCGCTGTGCTTGACCATCAGAACCATAAAGGGTTGGGCTGTGGTTCTTCTGCAAAAAACGGATAGCATCACTATTACGAGAAATATGTTGCTCTAATAGTAATCCGTTATGTTGATTAAGATGTTTTAGCTCCGCCGTAATATCCATTATCTGTATCCATAAATCAGATAAGAATGGTAACCCGGTGTAAGGTTTTTCTACACCGGCTTGTAAGCTTAGCGTATGACGCTGTTGGTCTGTATGACCTAAAGCCGACAAGACAAAATTCTTCTGTTCAGTAACTTCGTGAAGTGCATTGATATCAATGTTACCTGCACACAATAACTGCTGTTCAGCACGTAGAATACTGGCAATAGTATTGAGCTGTGATAATTGAAGATCTAAAGTCTGGCGGAGTTCTTCCATCATAATCATTAAAATATTATTGAGTTATGCTTTCAGCAGCTTCACGGAAAAGAGCATCCGCGATTTTACCGCTGTCCATGGTTAAGGTTCCGTTGGCAATTGCTTCTTTTAAGCGAGCAACTTTCTCAACGTTTATGTCTTTATTTCCAGGCTGAACAAGTTTTTTCTGTGCTTCACTTAATTTAACCGAAGTGTCACCTGTTGCAGTTTTTTGTTCAGTTGTTCCCGATTTACGTGAGCCCTGTGTAACTTCACCTGGGTTACGTTGTGCAATTGCGTTAATCGGAAGCAGTGGATTTGCGCGTTCAATACTCATAGGAAAATCCTTTGTTAGGCATCAATTAATAGTCAGATGAAGCCATTGTAAAACAACCTATGTGTTTTCGCCTATCATCTTGGTTCTTTATATCGGCTATAGAATCAAAAACTTTAATGTTACTTGTCATACTCGTCATACTTCAAGCCGTAGCGTTGTTGGCTACATTCACTCGCACTAGTCACACTACTTGTCATACTTTAAGCTGTAGCGTTGTTGGCTACATTCACTCGCACTAGTCACATACTTATGTATGCTCCTAGCGATTCGTTCATTTGTCGCCTATCTACATCTTAAATTATTTAGAGTATTACTCGTCATACTTCAAGCCGTAGCGTTGTTGGCTACATTCACTCGCACTAGTCACATACTTATGTATGCTCCTAGCGATTCGTTCATTTGCCGCCTATCTACATCTTAAATTATTTAGAGTATTACTCGTCATACTTCAAGCCGTAGCGTTGTTGGCTACATTCACTC
>NZ_JBEETS010000001.1:1182936-1216349 GCF_040138965.1 Proteus sp. fly-1089 | reverse complement strand
GCACTAGTCACATACTTATGTATGCTCCTAGCGATTCGTTCATTTGCCGCCTAGCTACAACTTGAATTATTTAGAGTAAAAAGGCTTAGAGTAAAAAAGCTTAGAGTAAAAAAGTTTAGAGTAAAAAGTATGCAAATAAATCTAAAGTCTTATTCAAAATGCGACATCGATAAACGTAATACAAGAGAGTTTACCTTGGCTTGCCATAACTGAAACGAGTAACAAGCAATTCAATATAGGCTTATTCTGCTTATCAGCTTTTTAATTTATTAAAGTGGGATGCGAACAGAGCCATTTTCAAGTGCTTCACCAGTGACGATTTGTCCTGATTTTACTCTTACTCGGATCGTTTCATTGGCCACGGCGTTGTTTACCGCTTTGCCCTCATAACGGATCTGAAAGTGAGGACCTTGTGCAAATACCGTTACTGTTTGTCCTGCTAAAATTGCCCAAGGGCGACGAACCATGGTTGATGTTAAGGGTTTACCTGCGGATATTTGTCTCATCGCAATCGCATTTTTAATTAATGCGGGATCGCGCAATACATCATAAGGCTGTTTTTCTAACTCGCCTGTTGCCATGCTGACAGTAGATGTTTCAATAATGTCATCACGATTAATATCTTTTTTTGCGATTAAGTATTTACCTTTAACGCTAACATCAACTTGAATAAAACGACGTTGTTTATCACATTGAATGGGAATTGAAAGACGTCCCCAATTGCGAGAACCTGCGTGGCGTTGGATCTCTTGTGTTTGACACACTGGCCATTTCTCTTCAGGTGTTAAAACAGTGACTGTCACTTTATCGCCTTGTTGATGAAGCGCGACAAAGAAATCTTGTAGTTCTTCAGGGAGTGATTTAGCGATACTTACATTCACCATAAAGAAAAAAGAAAACAGACCGATAAGAGTTTTAACTAACATAGTTTGTATCACCTTACAGAGTTGATGCTAATTGTGCATTTGTACTTATTTAGCCAGCACAGTGTACATCGTCTCTACACGCCTTAAACGCATAAATAGCAATCCAATTTACGCCTATTCCTCCAATCATCTTTTTTTTGAGCGTTTATTCTGTCAACTGAAATTGTTTTATCAGCTGAGGTAAGTGGCTTAGCCACCAAGGATAGAAGATGCTCGATAAATTAGAAAATACGTTTCATTTTCAACAAGAAGCGCTCTCAATACGCAATAAACGCCAAGAAATCCTCGCTGCGAATATCGCGAACGCAGATACCCCAGGCTTTCAGGCTCGTGATATTGATTTTGCTTCTGAATTGAAAAAAACCATTGAAAACGGACGTACTGGTAGTCATGGCATGCAATTAGCGATGACATCAGAGCGCCATATCCCAATCAAACCCGGTTATCGCTTAGAGGCAGACTTACTCTATCGCGTGCCTCATCAAACTGCGATGGATGGTAATACTGTGGATATGGACATGGAACGTAGTAATTTTGCTGACAATAGCCTTAAGTATCAGGCTGATGTGACATTTATTAATTCACAAGTTAAAAGCATGATGTCTGTATTGCAACAGTAAGGTAAAGAGCATGTCTTTATTTAGTATTTTTGATATTTCAAGTTCAGCACTTTCAGCGCAATCACAACGTTTAAACGTGAGTGCCAGCAATATGGCAAACGCCGACAGTGTTGCGGGGCCAGATGGCGACCCTTATCGTGCAAAGCAGGTTGTTTTTCAGGTAAATGCACCAGCCGGCCAAGAAATTGGTGGTGTGCGTGTCACCGAAGTAGTGGATGATCCAGCCCCATTTCGTATGGAATATCAGCCAGGGCATCCTTTTGCCGATGAAAAAGGATATGTACGTATGCCGAATGTTGATGTCGTGGGTGAAATGATTAATACCATCTCTGCTTCTCGTAGCTATCAAGCTAACGTTGAAGTTATGAACACGGCAAAATCACTGATGCAAAAAACACTGATGATAGGTCAATAGGGAGAATAAATTGTGGGTATTTCTTCCTCAATGAATGAACCTTATGATAATACCATTATCGGGGATGCACCTTCTTCATACCATACGAAAAAAAGTGGTAGTGATGATATTAAAGGGAATTTCCTGACACTTCTCATCACCCAGATGAAAAATCAAGACCCAACAAACCCAATGCAAAATAATGAGTTAACATCTCAGTTAGCTCAAATTTCAACCGTTGAAGGTATAGAAACACTGAATAAAACAGTGAATAACATTGTTGGGCAAATTGATCAAAGTCAGGCATTGCGAGCATCTTCCTTAGTTGGCCGTGGTGTCATGGTCGCTGGGAATAAAATTGTTGTCTTTCAGCCAACCGATGGTAAAGATGAGACTGAAAAACCCAGTGACGGGGATGACACAATTCCAACACCTGATACTCAAAATGAAAAAACACGTCAGCAAATGGGAACGTATAAAGCAGATGATACAGACCCAAATACCCCTGATAGTGAACACCTTTTTTCAACACCTTTTGGTTTTGAATTACTCAGTCCAACCGATTCTCTTACGATAAACATCACCAATGCGAGTGGTGTGACTGTTCGTACGATCAATATGGACAAAAAGATGCTACCGGATGTTTATAACTTCTCTTGGGATTGTACAGATGAAGATGACAATCCTGTTCCAACAGGAAGCTATAAATTTACCGTTAACGCCACGCTTAATGATGCTCAGGTCCCTGTTAAGACACTGAATTATGCGCTGGTGAATAGTGTGTCCATGGTGGATGGTGGTGCCCGCCTTGATGTTGGCTTAGGTAATACCGTTTCATTGGATGAAATTCGTCAGGTTCTTTAACTAACACATATTCAACTTGGAGGGCGCATGTCCTTTTCACAAGCAGTAAGTGGTTTAAACGCAGCAGCCGCAAACTTAGATACTATCGGTAACAATATTTCTAACTCCGCAACCTACGGTTTTAAAGGTGCAAGTGTTTCTTTTGCAGATGTTTTTGCAGGATCTGGTGCAGGTCTAGGTGTTAAAGTTGCAGGTATTAGCCAAAACTTTAAAGATGGTAGTATCACAACGACTAACCGTCCAACAGACGTGGCGATTTCTGGCGGTGGTTTTTTCCGTATTGAAGATCAAAACGGCGGTGTTTTTTATTCACGTAATGGTGAATTCGGTAAAGATAAAAATGGTTTCCTGACTAACATGCAAGGTATGCGTGTAACAGGTTATCCAGTACAAAGCGTTGATGGTAAAAACGTGGTTCAAAAAGGGGCAACGCCAACACCTATTGTTATTCCTACTGATATGATGAATGCAAGTGCAACCGATAAAGTAGATATGACGGTTAACTTGAACTCAGCTGAAGAAGTAATTGATCAAACAACTCATGCGTTTGATCCTAAAGATAATGATTCTTATAACTTCAGTACTAACGTAACGACTTACGATAGCTTAGGTAATGAACATAACCTGAACTTATTCTTTGTAAAAACAAAAGATAATGAATGGGAAGTTCATGCTCAAGACTCCACAACAGGTGAGCCGGCTCAAAATCTAGGCAAGTTAGTTTATAAAAATAACGGTGTATTAGACGAAGCGGCAACCAGCATTAATAATTTCACTACCGTATCTTATAAAGGTTCAGAAACCATGAGTATGGCAATGAACTTTACAGGTAGTACCCAACAGAAAGTTGCTGAATCAAGCGTATCTAAATTAGCGCAAAACGGTTATCAAGCGGGTGAATTCACCAACTTCCGTATTGAGCAAGATGGCTCAATCATGGCGACCTACTCAAACCAACAAAGCCAAGTTGTCGGTCAAATCGCATTAGCTAACTTTGCAAATGCAGGTGGCTTAAGTTCACAAGGCGACAATATGTGGTCTGAAACTAACGGTTCAGGTTCACCGATCGTCGGTGTTGCAGGCTCTGGTGTATTCGGCAAATTAACCAATAACGCATTAGAAGCGTCTAACGTTGATATGAGCCAAGAGTTAGTCAACATGATCGTTGCTCAACGTAACTATCAATCAAATGCACAAACCATCAAGACTCAGGATCAAATCCTGCAGACTCTGGTTAGCTTGCGCTAATAACGCCGGAAATAATCTGTTATGGATCATGTGATTTATACCGCGATGGGCGGCGCCAGACACTCGATGGAAAATCAAGCTGTCGTGGCGAACAACTTAGCAAACGCATCAACGCCTGGATTCAAAGCGCAGCTTAGTGCAATGCGAGCCGTACCTGTCAATGGCGATACCTTACCAACTCGTACATTAACGGTAGCTTCAACGCCTGGTAGCGATCAGAGTCAAGGAACGATGAACTATACCGGTAGATCAATGGATGTTGCATTAAGTGATAACGGTTATTTGGCTGTTCAGCTTGATGATGGCACCGAAGCCTATACCCGAAACGGAAACATCCAACGTAATGCAGATGGCATGTTGATGGTGCAAGGACGTTTGTTAATGGGGGATAACGGTGCGATTGAAGTACCTCCTCAGGCAAATGTCAGTATTGCTAATAACGGTATTGTGACTGCGCATGTTCCCACTGATCCGCCAAAAATGTTGGGTCAGATTGGTCGTTTAAAAATGGTAAAACCAGAGCAAAACGACTTAGTTCGTGGTGATGATGGATTATTCCATTTATCACCGAAAGGAGCAGCGCGTGCTGGTGAGGAATTACCTGCGGATGATAGCGTGAAGGTGTTAGCTGGTGTGTTAGAAGGCAGTAATGTTAATCCAGCAGAAGCCATGGTCGATATGATAGCAAACGCAAGACGTTTCGAAATGCAAATGAAGGTTATTCATAGCGCTGATGAAAATGCGCAAAAGGCTAACCAACTGCTATCACTGAGTTAAATAGTGTAAGGGGAAAACCATGATCCGTTCTTTATGGATTGCTAAAACTGGGTTGGATGCACAACAGACAAACATGGATGTGATTTCCAACAACCTCGCAAACGTCAGCACCAATGGCTTTAAACGTCAACGTGCGGTTTTCGAAGATTTACTGTATCAAACAATTCGTCAACCGGGTGCGATGACTTCTGAACAGACTAACGCACCTTCAGGTTTACAAATTGGTACGGGTGTTCGTCCGGTTGCGACCGAACGTTTACATAGCCAAGGTAACTTAGCGCCAACAAATGGAACACGTGATGTGGCTATCAAAGGACAGGGTTTTTTCCATGTCCAATTACCTGATGGCACAGACGCTTATACCCGTGATGGTGCATTCCAAATGGACCAGAATGGCCAATTAGTGACAACCAGTGGTTTCCAAGTTGTACCCGCCATTATTTTGCCTGATACCGCAAAGAAAGTGATGATTGGTCGTGATGGTACAGTCAGCGTTGAGATGGAAGGTGATCCTGCGCCACAACAAGTAGGTCAATTGACACTAACTACCTTTATTAATGACAGCGGATTAGAAAGTGTGGGTGAAAACTTGTACTTAGAAACCGCAAGTTCTGGCGCACCAACTGAAAATGCCCCGGGTATCAATGGCGCAGGCTTGTTGTATCAGGGATATGTTGAAACCTCTAACGTTAACGTGGCTGAAGAGTTGGTCAATATGATCCAAACTCAACGTGCTTATGAAATTAACAGTAAAGCGATTTCAACATCAGATCAGATGTTACAGAAACTAACGCAACTCTAATTTTGTTTGTTCATTAGCCTGACAGGGTTTCCTGTCAGGCGTATTACTAAAAGAGTATCGAAGATGGATACAAAGGTCATTACTGACAATTCTGGGGCAAGAAAGCTTAGTGTCAGATGGCGTCGTCATCAACGTTTAGGTACCGCCCTGTTGGTACTGACACTGTCGGGATGCGCATATATACCCAAAAAACCGTTAGTAGAAGGTAACACAACTGCGGTTCCAACGGCACCAACGGCACCTGCACCTAATGGCTCTATTTTTCAGTCAGCTCAGCCTGTTTATTTTGGCTATCAGCCTCTATTTGAAGATAGACGCCCTCGAAATATCGGTGACACGTTGACTATCACATTGCAAGAAAATGTCAGTGCAAGCAAAAACTCATCTGCGAATGCAAGTCGTAATGGCAAAGCTGGGTTCCTTGCCTCGATTACGCCAAGGTTCTTGGAAGGATTGTTTGGTAATAGCCGTGCTGATATGGGTATGGAAGGAAACAGTGATTTTGGCGGTAAAGGTGGCGCAAATGCGAACAATACCTTTAAAGGCACCATTACTGTGACTGTCGATCAACTTCTCGCCAATGGAAACCTGCACGTTATTGGTGAAAAGCAAATTGCTATCAATCAAGGTACTGAATTTATTCGTTTTTCAGGTGTTGTGAATCCAAGAACTATCAGTGGTGCCAATACCGTAAATTCAACCCAAGTTGCTGATGCTCGTATTGAATATATCGGAGACGGTTATATCAATGAAGCACAGTCTATGGGATGGCTACAACGCTTCTTCTTAAATGTATCACCTTTTTAATGAGTAGGGTCCAGATGAAAAAAATAGCGATGAGCCTTTTCTTTATCGTGATGACATGTGTCGGTTTTTCCGCCCATGCCGAACGGATCAGAGATCTCACCTCTGTTGAAGGGGTAAGAGAAAATGCGCTGATTGGTTATGGTTTAGTGGTGGGATTAGATGGGACGGGCGACCAAACAATGCAAACCCCGTTTACCACACAAAGTCTGAATAACATGCTCTCACAATTGGGGATCACAGTACCACCCGGCACCAATATGCAATTGAAAAACGTTGCTGCGGTGATGGTAACAGCAAAATTACCGCCTTTTGGTCGTACAGGGCAATCAATCGACGTCGTTGTTTCATCATTAGGTAATGCAAAAAGCTTACGTGGTGGTACGTTGCTGATGACACCACTCAAAGGTGTTGATAATCAGATTTATGCTTTGGCTCAAGGTAATATTGTGGTTGGGGGAGCAGGTGCATCCGCAGGCGGTAATAGCGTTAAAGTTAACCAATTGGCGGGTGGGCGTATTAGTAGCGGAGCGATTATTGAACGCGAACTACCATCACAATTTGGTCAAACAGGTCTGTTGAACTTGCAACTGAATGAAGAAAACTTCACATTGGCACAACATATCTCTGATACCGTTAATAAATTAAGAGGTGTGGGTACCGCGATCCCTTTAGATGCTCGTACAGTTCAACTACGTGTTCCTGTTGGTAAAAGTGAACAAGTACGTTTCTTGGCTGAAGTTCAAAATCTCGAAATTAAACGAGTTATTGCAGATGCAAAAGTGATCATTAATGCAAGAACGGGTTCTGTTGTTATGAATCGTGATGTGACATTAGGAAGCTGTGCGATTGCACAAGGCAACCTTTCTGTCACGGTTGATAGCCAAGTGAATGTAAGTCAGCCTAATACTCCATTTGCGGGTGGTAGCACTGTTGTAACACGTAATACAAGTGTGAATATGAGTGAACAAGGTGGCTCATTACAGCAAGTGAATGCAAGCGCAAGTCTAAACGAAGTGATCCGTACATTAAATGCATTAGGTGCAACACCGACTGATTTAATGTCGATATTGCAGGCAATGGAAAGCGCGGGTTGCTTACGTGCGAGATTGGAGATTATCTGATGAAAGATTTATCTCTGCTTTCTTCAATGCCGACGATGTCAACGCCGGCATATGACAGTAATGCATTGAATAAACTTAAATATCAGGTCGGGCAAAATACCGATCAACAAGGACTGCGCCAAGTGGCGCAGCAACTTGAAGGTGTTTTTGTTCAAATGATGTTAAAGAGCATGCGCGATGCAATACCTCAAGAGAGCATGTTTAATTCAGAAAGTACCAAAATGTACACCTCACTTTATGATCAACAAATCGCTCAAGACTTATCACAAAAAGGCTTGGGCTTTGCTGACATGATAGAAAAGCAGCTTTCTGCAAAGGTGACGATGGAACCGAGCGAGATGGCTGGAAAAACGCCAATGCCATTAGATGGCAGTGATATTTTTCAATCCATGCCAACGCAAGCCTTGGGGCAAATGTACCGAGCAATGCAGCCTTACCAAAATGCAATTGAAAGTACGATTGGTAAGCTTAAAGGGTTATCTGAAAACAGTGCTTCTTTTGCATCTAAATTGTTAGGGCCTGCTAAACAAGCGACAGAAGGCACAGGTGTACACCATCTTTTAGTTGTTGCTCAAGCGGCGCTGGAATCGGGTTGGGGTAAACGTGAAATTCTAACGGGTGAAGGTAAGCCAAGTTATAATCTGTTTGGTATTAAAGCAGGAAATAGTTGGAAAGGACCTGTCACAAATATTATGACAACCGAAGTGATTGACGGTAAGTCAATTAAAATGCGAGATAATTTCCGCGTTTATGGCTCTTATGTTGAAGCTATTCAAGATTATCTCCGATTGATTACTGAAAGCCCTCGTTACGCTAAAGTGCCTCAAGCTCAAACTCCAGAACAAGCTGCTTATCGCATCCAAGAAGCGGGTTATGCCACCGATCCTGGTTATGCGAAAAAACTGGTTTCAATTATTGGTCAATTAAAAGGAAGCGGTGAGCAAGTTGCTAAAACCTATACTCACGATTTAAGCGATCTATTTTAATGCTTTCCCCTCAAGTTTGGAGGGGAAGTACCGATAATAAAGACCAGAGCATTCATTCCAATTTGCCAGCTATGCTCCGTGCATACGGGTGATGACTAAACGTAAAAGGATAGACAAATGTCCAACAGTTTAATTAATACAGCGATGAGCGGACTTAATGCGGCACAAGCTGCGATGAGCACTGTAAGTAATAACATCGCTAACCAAAATGTAAAATGGTACAACCGTCAAATGACTGTTTTTAATGAAAACAGCGGCACAATGACCGGTAATGGTTATATCGGTAATGGTGTTAATGTTAGCCGTATTCATCGTGAGTATAACGAATTTCTTGCCGGTCAAATGAACCGTGCAATGTCAAAACAAAGCGCACTTAATAGTTATACCCAAAATATCTCACAAATTAATGATTTGTTAGCAGATAAAGGAAATGATGTTTCGAGTGCTATTGACGAATTTTTTACAAGTTTACCAAACGTAACCAATAACGCA
Organism: Proteus sp. fly-1089; assembly: GCF_040138965.1. Lineage (NCBI taxonomy): Bacteria > Pseudomonadati > Pseudomonadota > Gammaproteobacteria > Enterobacterales > Morganellaceae > Proteus > Proteus sp. fly-1089. Next base: position 1,207,312 of record NZ_JBEETS010000001.1, on the reverse strand, counting down.
GAAGACAACCCTGCGCGTACAACGGTAATTGGTAAAGCGGAAGCAATGGTCAATATGTTTGCTAAAGCAGACCAATCATTGCGTGATCTAGAAAAAGATATTAATAGTCAGGTGATAAATACCTCTAAAAATATCAATGAATATACAAAACAGATCGCAAAACTAAATAACGAAATTAGTCGTTCTAAAGGCTTTAATGGCGCTGATCCTAACGACTTATTAGACCAACGTGATCGTTTAATTCAAGAGCTAAACACACTGGTTGATGTTCAAGTCACTCAACAGGATGGTGGTTTTGTTAACGTCACATTTGCTAATGGTTTGCCATTAGTATCTGGTACTCGCTCTTATGAAGTTTCTGCTATTCCATCAAATAAAAATAGCGAACGCCTTGTTATTGGTTATAGCAACGGTATTGATGACGTTCGTGAAGTGGATGCAAAACGTATTAACGGTGGCGAACTTGGCGGTGCTTACCGTAGCCGTGAAGAAGTGTTAGATCCAAGCCGTAACCAATTAAATCAATTAGCGTTAGTGTTAGGTGATCAATTTAATAAACAACACGAACAAGGTTTTGATTTAGATGGTAAAAAAGGCGAGAAATTCTTCGACCTTGGTGGCGCCCATGTAATGCCTAATGGTAAGAATAAAGGTGACGCAACCTTTGATGTGAAATATACCGATACCAAAGCAGTGAAAGCGGCTGATTATACTGTTAAATATGATGGTAGTAAGTGGAATGTTACGGTAGAGCCGGGCGGTCGTAAAGTTGATGCTAAAGTAAACGCGACGGGCGAATTAGAATTTGAAGGTATGAGTATCAAAATCAATGGTACTGCACAAAAAGACGATTCTATTATTGTTCAATCTGTAGGTAATGTGATTGCAGGTATGAAAGTTGCAGTCACTGATCCAAGTAAAATTGCTGCTGCGGGTTCATTAAATGCAGATGGTGAAACTGCACCAAGTGATAACGAAAACATGAAAAAACTGTTTGAGTTACCCGATGAAAAAATCATTGACGGCAAAACAACAATTGCAGGTGGCTATGGTTCACTGATCAGTATGGTTGGTAATAAAGTGAATACGGCTCAAGTTGACTTTGATGCCCAGGTTTCTATTACTAAAAGTATTGTCGAACAACAACAGTCTGTTTCTGGTGTGAACTTGGATGAAGAGTACGGTGAGATGTATCGCATTCAAGAATACTACATGGCAAATGCAAAAGTTATTCAAACTGCAAACAGCATGTTTGATGCGATTATGCAAGTTTTCTAAGTAACCCTTCATCAGAATAAGGAATATCACTGTGCGTTTAAGTTCAAATCAAATTTTTAGCCAGCGAGTGGACAATATTACCAGTTCACAAAGCAAATGGATGACTGAAGGAAATAAAATCTCCAGTGGTCGTCGTGTTGAAAAACCATCAGATGATCCAATGGCAGCATCCCAAGTGGTTATGGTGAAACAATCTGAATCTCGTAACCAACAGTATGCAACTGCGCGTGGATTTGCAAAAAACAGCATGTCTTTGCAAATGAGCTTAGCCAGTCAAATGGTTAATATTACAACGAAAATTCAAGAGACACTGGTTGCAGCAGGTAATGATGGGACATTAAGTGATGAAGACCGTTCATCTTTAGCTGACCAATTACAAGGTTTAAAAGATCAATTAGTGGGTATTGGCAACACAAAAGATGGTGTTGGCCGTTATATTTTTGCAGGTTTCCAAACAGATAAACCTCCTTTTGTCGCTGATGCAACAGGTAAAATCACCTACCAAGGTGGTGATAAGCAAATTACCCAAAAAGTAGATAGCAATATTGAAATGGTCACTAACTTCACTGGGATTGAAACATTACAATCTTCAGGGAGTAAAGGAACGGCACCTGATATTTTTGAAGCATTAGATGGCGCTATTACTGCGTTACAAGAACCACTAATAGGTAAACCACAAGCTGATCGTGATGCCGCATTAGCAAAAATTGATACAGCGAATCGCGTTAACCGCGCAACCTTAAATAATATTTCTAGTGTTGAAGCGAAGTTAGGCTTGCAACTTCAAGAGCTTGATAACTTGGATGATTTAGGCGCGGATACGTCGTTAAGAAATGCAAAACGTTTAAGTGAACTGCGCGATTTAGATTGGACACAAGCAATTTCTGATTATTACCAAGAAGAGTCTGTATTACAGGCTTCTTATAAAGTCTTTAACGACATGAAAGAGATGTCGATGTTCAAGATGTATCGATAATTTTTATAGTACTGTCTCGCGACATTTTGATATCACCCCTGGTATTTATTTATCAGGGGATTTTTTTATTTATTAAAAGCAACAAACTATATTTTCTTTTTTAATGCTAAGAATAAGATTTTGTCTTGAATCGAAGAAGCGTTGAAACCATGATGAAGGTAAAAATGTTTTGCGTTTTCAGTTAAAACAGGAACCATAATCGCTCTAACACCAATGTTTTCAGCTACATGATGACAACGCAAAACAGCATCTCTTAACAAATCGGCACCAAGACCTTTTCCATGAAAAGTTTTATCAACAGCAAGTCTAGCTAAAATGATCACGGGTATTGGGTCTGGCATATTGCGACGAATATGACTAATTGCTTCAGTATGGTTAACACTACCTGTTGCTAAAGAATAGTACCCAACAACACGTTTTTTATTTTTTTCACAGACCACAAATGTACGGGATGCGCCTAAAAATTGGTTTTTTAAACCTCTTTGTTTTATCCAGTTATCTAATACATTTTCACTACTATAAAAATCAGCCACTTCATGTGAATTTGATAACGGCTCAGGTGCTGTTATTTTTCCCATAATGGTTTTCTCATTAATAACTTTTCAAGAGCAGGGTCAATATCAACCGGCGCATCAATAATTTCTATAAACTCTGCATATTGAGCATCATTTAAATTAAAGGTTCTACGGTCTAAAATGACGTCTTCAGCAGCTTGGCATGCTGTCTCAAGAATAAAGTCAGTACGAGATTTATGGAGAATTTCAGCAGCAGTATCAATAAGTGCACGTTGTGATTCTTTAGCGCGAATATTGAGTTGTACATCAGCTTTCATATCACGCCTCCTTGTATAGCAATTGATATACATTGATTGGAGAATAAACAAACAATATTAGCTACAAAAAAGCAGATAAATTTTAATTCGAGGACTGCGATTAAAAATTAGTCGATTTAAATCTCAAGAAACCAACTGATGTAATATTAAAGTGATGCGATTAAACGTATCGCTAAAGACGCGCTCTGTAAATACAGGCAATGCAGGCATAATCATTGATAATGCTAACATACCGATAGTCAGTGTTAGAGGGAAACCAACCACAAAGACAGAAAGCTGTGGTGTCATACGGTTTAGAATACCTAATGAAAGGTTAAGTACCAAAAGTAGGGTGATTAATGGCATGGCTAGCATCATACCGTTAATGAATATAGTCCCGCCACTTTGGACTAAAGTTAGAATGGCTAAAGAATTAAATGTTTGATTTTCTATAGGAACTACATAGAACGTATCAACTAATATTGATATTAACCATAAATGGCCATCAAATACCAAAAATAGCAACATTGTTAGCATGTTGAAAATACGTGCCAAAATAGGCATGTTGGGGCCACCTGATGGGTCGACGAAAGTGGCGAATGAAAGCCCCATCTGTAAACCAATCACTTCACCAGCATGACGAACAGACGCAAAGGCTAATTGCATTGATAACCCTAAAATCGTGCCAATCAGAATTTGTTGTAATAATACCCAAAAGGCAATAATCGAAAATAGAGGCACGTTGCTTTGTGGTAAACCGGGTGCGACTAATGCGGTTATCAAAAAGGCGAGTGCAATACGGAATTTCTTCGGGGTCTGCTTTTCACTAAATAGTGGTGCAGTGCTAAAAAGGGCGAGTATACGCACAAATGGCCAGAAAAAATCACTAATGTAGCCGTTAAGCATTTCACTGGTCAGGGTTATCATTACAATTAACCAATCATTCCAGGAATGCCTGTAAATAAGTTATGCATATAATCGATAAGCAAACTTAGCATCCACGGGCCAGCTACTAAAATAGCTACTAATACCGCAAGAATTTTAGGGATAAACGATAATGTCATTTCGTTTATCTGTGTTGCTGCTTGAAGCATACTGATCACAAGACCGGTCACAAGCGCTGACAATAAAAGAGGGCCTGCGAGTGATAAAGCGATTTTCATCGCTTCTGTGCCCAGTGCTAAGACGGATTCTGGTGTCATGGATTTACCTCAGCGCTAATTAAAAAAGCTTTGTGCAAGCGAGCCCAGTATTAATTGCCAACCATCAACTAAAACAAAAAGCATAAGTTTAAAAGGCAATGACACTGTTGCAGGGGGCACCATCATCATACCGAGCGCCATTAATACACTGGCAACGACTAAGTCGATGATAAGAAAAGGAATGAAAATCATAAAACCAATTTGAAACGCGGTTTTTAGTTCACTGGTAATATAGGCAGGAACTAGAATACGCATAGGTACACTTTCTCGTGTTTCAAATGCTGGGGCATCTGCAAGGCGTGCAAATAGAGCTAGATCTGTTTCGCGCGTTTGTTGCATCATAAATTCACGCAGGGGTTTTGAACCATTATCTAACGCTTGTTCAAAGGAGATTTTATCTTCACTAAAAGGTATATAGGCATCTTGATAAATTCTATCAAAAACAGGTGCCATAATGAAAAAGGTCATAAACAACGCTAAACCAAGAACAACTTGGTTTGGTGGTGCTGATGGTGTTCCTAACGCATTACGTAATAATCCTAGTACGATGATAATCCGTGTAAAACTGGTCATCATCAGCAAAACAGCAGGAATAAAGCCTAATGCTGTAATGAAGATTAAGGTTTGTACTGGTAGTGACCAACTTTGACCACCTCCCGGTAATGATTGTGTAATAACACTCGGAAACTGAGCAAACGCACTGGTTGGGAACAAGACTAAAACCAGTACACTAGCGAAGAGACGCCAACGCGTTAATGCGTTAAAAAAAGTGACACACTGATGCATTATGAGTTGCCTTTATCTCGCTTTAGCGTTTTTTGTAATAATTGAGTAAACAATGGCGATGTAGATGATGTTGTCGCTTCCTGCGAGGCTTTTTCAGGGATAGGTAACTTATGCAATAGATTTATCTGCGACGATGTTACCCCTAATACAAGCCATTCCTGTTCAATTTCAACAACAACTACACGTTCTTTTGCACCTAATGAACAACTTGCCTTAACGTTAAGTTGGGTTGTAGATCCTCTTAGTGAGCCACGGGCAAAGCCAAAACGGCGAAATAGCCACATAGCGACAATAATAAGAACAATAATGCCCGCAAGCGCCGTGCTAACTTGAGCAAGGCTTTGGCCTACAGGCAAGGGTTGTGTAGGTGTTTGAACTGTTTGTGTTGTAGCGGGCGCGGTAGTATTTACCGCACCTTGGCTGGAAAAGGAAGGAAGCTGTTCCATAAATTAACGGCTCAGACGACGCATACGTTCTGATGGCGTAATAATATCGGTAATACGAATACCGTATTTATCAGAAACAACAACAACCTCGCCTTGAGCAATTAAATAGCCATTGATAAGAATATCAAGAGGCTCACCTGCTAAACCATCCAGTGAAACGACAGAACCTTGAGACAGGCTAAGTAATTTTTTAATGGTCATTTTGGTGCGACCTAACTCTACCGTTAATTTGACAGGAATATCCATGATCAAATTAATATCGGATAGATGATTAAGCGTATCGTCTTCAGGTAAAAGATGTTCAAATAAATCGGAACTATTATCCTGGCTTTTCCCAGTTTGCTGTTCCATTGCATCAGCCCACATATCCTCAGCCGATTGTGAATTATCAGTTGGGCGATTTGCATCACTCATTGGTTTGTTCCTCATCCAGAGCGTTTAAAACAGGGTTAATTAGGTGTTCAACACGAAGGGCATATTGCCCATTTACTGTACCGTATTGGCTTGTTAATACGGGCACACCATCAACATGTGCAATCAATCTTTCTGGTTTATCAATAGGGATAACATCCCCTTCTTTAAGTGTGAGCACTTTTGATAAACGCAGTGGGATGTCAGTAAAGTTTGCGACCAGTTCAAGTTCTGAATGCTGAACCTGGTTGACTAAACTATCTAACCAAACCCCATCTTCTTGACGAACATTTTCAATTGGTGGGTTGATCAGTCGTTCACGTAACGGTTCAATCATGGCAAATGGAATACAAATGCTAAATTCCCCGACCATAGAACCGATCTCTACCTGAAAAGGTGTCGTAACAACAATGTCATTCGGTGATGAGGTGATGTTGGTAAATTTTACCTGCATCTCAGAACGAACATATTCAACTTGAATTTTGAAAATGGAATCCCAAGCATCACGGTAGGCATCAAGTGCCAATTTCAACATTTTGTTGATGATCCGTTGCTCTGTGTTGGTAAATTCACGTCCTTCCACAGGGATTGGAAAACGGCCATCACCACCAAACAGGTTATCTACCGCGATATAAACCAGGTTCGGTTCAAAGGTAAATAACGCGGTTCCTCGTAATGGTTTTAAATGCACCAAGTTAAGATTCGTTGGTACAGGTAAATTACGAGCAAAGTCGTGATAAGGGTGGATTTTAACGCCACCAACAGTAATATCAGGACTCCGACGGAGCATATTAAACAGCCCCATACGGAATTGACGGGCAAAGCGTTCGTTAATGATTTCTAACGACTGTAAACGTTCCCGAACCACACGACGTTGCGTGTTTGGGTCATAAGGCTGAATATCCGGTTCATTCGGATCCTTCGCTATCGCAGGTTCCCTGTTCGCGCTTTTGGCGTCGTCACCTGATGTGTCATCATTCAGCAGAGCATCAATCTCTGCCTGTGAAAGGATATTATCGCTCATAATGATTATCGCAGAATAAACGTGGTAAACAGTACATCGGAGAGGATCTGTTCAGATTCTCCCGGTACGAGAGTCGGTCTCAGCGTTTCTTTTACATCCGTCATTAGCTGGAGTTTTCCATTGTCTGTCGCAAGCTTGTTAGCTTGTTGACGAGAAAGCAGTAATAACAAGCGGCTACGAACTTCAGGTAAATAATCATGTAGACGCTTACGAGTGTCTTCATTATGCAATCTTAGTGTGATCCCTATGTAGAGCACTCTGTCTAAGTGTTCTTCGTCATCAATTAGATTTACCGTAAAGGGCTCTAATGACATAAAAACGGGTGCCGGTATAACTTTTTGCTGACTAGTGCCCGCTGAACCTGATTTAGCATGCTTCAATGCCCACCAACTATATCCACCGAATGCCGCTGCAATAATGGCGATCACCAATAATACGATGATCAGAATTAAGCTATAGCTTTTACGTTCATTGCTGTAATTAGACATGGACAGTTAAATTCCTGTTTTGTAGTGGATACGTGTTCACTGTTGTGGACTTCCATATCCATCTAAATCAACCTTAATTATCCCGCTATTTCTGTTTTTTAATGGCAGAAACAGATAGGGAAAAAACCATTAACTCTTACGTTTATTGACATAGTGTGTCCTCCCAATACATTTGTATTAGGCAAAAATATCAACACCACCACGAGCAGATGCTAATTCTTGAGGCGTAAGGGTTATCTTTTGTAGTGCCGGTTCAGAGGCTAATTGCATTGAATTACCCTCTCTTCCTTGATGATTATCGGCACCATCTCCACTAAATTGAGAGGAATCTGACATATTTTGTTGTTGCCAACCGTCATTAGTGTCGCTAGACACCTGACTTTGCGTGAGCTGGATCCCGTTTTCAGAGAGTGCTTGACGCAATTGATGCATGGCATTTTCTAATACAGAACGAACTTGGCCATTTTGTGACGCAAGGTGTAACTGTGCCTGTCCATCTTCTATTTTCATGCGAATATGCAATGAACCTAGCTCTTCAGGGTGTAAACGTAATTCAGCTTTCTGTAAACCATTACGGCTAAACATGACAATTTGCTGATTAAGTTGTTGTTGCCACTCAGGGGTACCCACTTGTGCATTTAAAACCTGTGTTGCCATTGGTGAAAATTGCATTTGTGGTTGTGTTGATGAGTGAGCATGACCTGTAATACCTTGTGAAGCTAAAGAAGGTGAGTTAGTGAGCGTGTTGTGAAGATCGCTTTCTGCAACTCGGTTACCTGTCACCATTTGCTGCACAACATTGTCTGCTAATTTTGTATTTGCAGCTTGCTTATCGCCATTTAGCAATGTATTCACTTTTTCTGCTGTTGGCGTTAAAAGTGTTGCGATGCTGTCTACTTTTTTAGTTGAGGGCTTATCTGTTTGATTCGCGCTGACCAGCGTACTCTCTGTTGCCAATGTTGCGGTTTCAGGGCGTAGCTGTGCTAACAGTGACTTTTCATCTGATTTCGATAGATTGAGCTTGTCGGTAAGGTTGAAGTCCGACATATCTACATCTTTTGAAAGTGTGCGTGTCAACGTGGCTAAATCTTCATTGTGCTTAACAGATTGTGGCTGTTGCAATGCGTGAACCCGCGTTTCAGAAGGTAAGTTAAGACGTTTTAAGCCCGGTAATCCTGCTAGTTGCACAGGAAGTTCTGCGGCAAGTTCTTCAGCTGACATTAATGAAGAGGCGGTTCTATTTTCAACAATCGCTGCAAATTGTTCATTATCAGGTAATGTAAGTGAGAGTTGAGATGTATCTAGAGAAGGCTCTTTTGTCACGTTTAACTCGGTGGAAACAGACACAAGCTGACTATCGTCTTCTTTTGTTTTGTCCTCATCTGAGTGTGTTTTATTCTCTTTGGTAGAATGGTTTGCGATATTGGCTGTCTTTTTATCACCCTGTGCTTGCTGGGGTTGAGAACCCAAAAGCTGTGCGAAAGTCGGGGCATTATCACCGGGTTGACTCTGTGTTGCAGATGCCGTTCCCGGGGAGGTTGCAGCGACATCCATGGTCAGAAGCGTTATCTCCATCAAGTTGTTCTCCGTAAAGTACTACGCTGTGCGTACTCGTCCATTTGTTTCTGTTCAATACGATCGAGATGTCGCTTACGGCTATCTTCAGCACGTTGCTCCAAAGTCTCAAATGCATTGAGTCGTTGCTGTTTTTCTCGCCATTGTTCAGTTGCAAGATCAAGTTGCGCCTGCCAATGTTGAAGTTGTTGTTTATGTTGTTCGATAGTCAATTCGAGCGTTTTGAGAAATTGTTGGTAGTTTTGCCACGATGCTGACGACATCCCCCCTAAATTCAACGTTTCGTTTAGACGTACACGGTATTCATCCTGATACCCAATCAACATATTGAGTTGCTGTTCCATTTGTTGATGACTCTGCCGGACCTGAGCCAGTTGAATAGCGGCTTGTTCAGCCGCTGTCTGTGCCAGTTCTCTCAGTGTCACTAAAGGTGACTGCTCCCGCATTGGAACCCTCTTTACTTTCTCTGATTATGTTCAGAATTAGTTTACTGTGATCAGTTGATTAAGTTGCTCACATGCACTTTGATAACTGCATTGCTCTTGGATATCTTGTTGTAAGAACTTCGCGAGAGACGGATAAAGAGCAATGGCTTTATCTAGCATAGGATCACTACCCGCGGCGTAAGCGCCTACATTAATTAAGTCTCGGTTACGTTGATAACTTGATAAAAGCTGTTTAAACACCTGTACACGACGGTAATGTGTTTTATCAATTAACGACGTCATTGCTCGGCTAATAGAGGCTTCAATATCAATAGCAGGGTAGTGCCCTGATTCAGCAAGTGAGCGAGAAAGCACAATATGGCCATCTAAAATGGCGCGTGCGGAGTCTGCAATGGGATCTTGCTGGTCATCACCTTCCGTTAAAACGGTATAGAAAGCCGTGATAGAACCACCACCATCAACGCCATTACCTGCACGTTCGACCAATGCAGGTAATTTAGCAAAGACAGAAGGCGGGTAGCCTTTGGTTGCTGGTGGCTCACCGACAGCAAGGGCAATTTCACGTTGTGCCATACTGTAACGGGTAAGTGAGTCCATAATTAACAGGACATGCTTACCTCTATCGCGAAAATCTTCAGCAATACGTGTGGCATAAGAAGCACCTTGCATACGAAGCAAGGGTGATACATCTGCGGGCGCGGCAACAACAACAGAACGAGCTAGGCCTTCAGTACCAAGAATATTCTCAATAAAGTCTTTAACTTCACGACCACGTTCACCTATTAAGCCAACAACAATGACGTCCGCTTGAGTAAAACGCGCCATCATGCCTAATAGCACACTTTTACCCACACCCGAGCCGGCAAAAAGCCCCATGCGCTGACCGCGACCAACCGTTAATAATGCATTAATTGCACGTACACCCACATCAAGAACATCTGTAATCGGTGTTCGTTGTAATGGGTTGATCGGTGGTGTAATGAGTGGGGCACGATAACCAGTATCTGGTGGTGGTAAACCATCTAAAGGATAACCAGAACCATCTAAAACTCGTCCTAACAACGCATCACCTAGTGGTAATTGGCGACCTTCATTTTCACCGCCGGGGGTGGCTTGGGCATAAACACGAGCTCCAGGTGTTAATCCCTCGACTTCCTGTAAAGGCATTAACAACATCTGGCTACCATTAAACCCAACCACTTCACTTTCGACTTCTTCAACAGTTTTGCCAATGGTACGTTCTATTAAACATGTCGAGCCAAGAGGCATAACTAGCCCCTTAGCTTCCATGACTAGACCAGTTGCTCTGGTTAAACGGCCATATTGACGCACACGTGGAATTTTATTTAAACGTGCTTCTGCTTCACTGAGTTTTTCTAACCAACGCCCCAATCTTGCTGTCATTACAACGCCTCCGGTGCAGCAAGACGACAAAGCTCATGCCAACGAGTTGCAATCGTGGCATCAAGATCGCCATCATTTGTTACAACACGGCATCCACCCACATGAATACTGTTATCGGCAACAACTTTCCAACCATGAGCAGAAAGGGAATCACCCAGCTCTTTTTCAATTTGTGGAATATGTTTTGGATTCACTCGTAACTGTGGATTGCTTGAGAACATTTGTTCTTGTTGCAACATTAAGGTTATTTGTGCAAGCAATGCAGAACCATCACAGACAGCCGGTTGACCCAGAACTTCTTTGGCTGCTGTAAGGGCAATTTGCATTAAGCGTGATGCAATCACACTGTCTAGCCCATTCAGTGAATGTCTAAATTCAGCTAACAACCCTTGCCACTCATTAATTAATGGTGATTGTTGAGCAATGCCTTGGCGAATACCTTCTTCAATACCTGATTGTAATCCAGCCTGATAGCCTTCCTGATAACCCTGGTTTTTCCCTGCCTCAAAGCCTTCAGCGTGGCCCAATTTCTGGGCCTTGTCTTTCATGTCATCAAGCATATTAATTTGCTCAAGGACTTTCTGTTGCTGAACAACTTCTTTTTCCTGTTTTTCGACTTCCTTTTCGTCTTCTGTCGTTTCCTCGACAGTTAATGCCCAATCAGTGAGTTCTTTGGGAACCCAAGGCTTCCAGTTAGTATCAGTATGTTTATCAGACATAGGTATCGTCTCCTCCATGAAGAACAACCTCTCCAGTCTCTGCTAATTTGCGTACCACAAGCAGAATTGCTTTCTGCTCTGCTTCCACTTGAGACATACGAACAGGGCCACGAGAATTCAAATCATCACGCATGATTTCAGCAGCACGTTGCGACATATTGTTGAGGAAGTGATCGCGCAGCTCTTGATCGCATCCTTTCAATGCCACAACCAAGGAGTCGGATTCCACTTCCTGTAGAATGCGCTGGATAGAACGGTTGTCGATATCGATAAGGTTTTCGAACAGGAACATTTCGTCGATAATCTTTTGTGCCAATTCGCCGTCGTAATCGCGTACCGCAGTAATGACATTTTCTTCCTGCTGGCTTTTCATCAGGTTGATGATCTCAGCAGCAGTACGAACACCACCCATTTTGCTGCGTTTGAGGTTTTGACCATCAAGCAGGTTATTCAGTACTTCAGTTAACTCTGCTAATGCTGACGGCTGAACACCACCGAATGTTGCGATACGTAGCATCACGTCATTACGTAATTTCTCATCAAACAGGGCAAGAATATCGGCCGCTTGACCCCGTTTGAGATGAACCAAGATGGTTGCAATAATCTGCGGATGTTCGTCGCGGATAATATCGGCAGCCATTTGTGGTTCCATAAAGTTAAGCGTCTCGATACCCGTTGTTGTTTCACGGGTTTCAGAGATCTCATCTAAAAGATTATTTGCGCGTTCTTCACCCAGTGCTTTGACCAGGACAGAGCGCAAGTAATCATTCGCATTCACATTCAACGCTGCATATTGAACAGCGTCTTCTTCAAAGCTTGCCATAACATCAATCAATTGCTGATTTGAGATATGGCGCATTGATGACATTGCAATACTCAGCTGTTGAACTTCGCGTGTACTTAGATGTTTAAATACTTCCGCCGCCCGGTCTTCACCGAGTGTTAGTAACATAACGGCGCTTTTTTCGGTTCCAGTTAAGTTATTACTCATTGCTCTTTACTCATCCATTGACGAATTACCATTGCGACGACACGAGGATCTTTCTCTGCCATTTCACGGATACGTTGGCTCTGCAATTCGGCACTGACACGTTTACGTGCTTGTTTACGTCTTGCTTCGTCATCTAATTCTGCTTCATCAACATCATCTTTAACTTGTAGCTTCGTTTTCAGCACGGCTTTCTGTGCGGCAATTTCAGCTTCACGGCGTTTTTCAAGCTGTGGTTTCACTAGTTTGCGCCATAAGATCCATGCGATGATGACAAGTAATAACCAGCGACCTAAATCTAATGCTTTCGCAAGGATTTCTGGGTTTTCCCATACAGGAACAGTAATGACTTTCTCTTCAATATCATTGAACTGCGAGTTCACGACACTTAATGAGTCACCACGTTCTTGGGAATAGCCCATCGCTTCACGAACAAGGCCTTCAATTTGCTGAATTTGTTCATCAGTAAGCGGAATTTGTTTGGTTTCAACAACAGGCTCTTCACCTTCAGCCACTTCTTTCGTATCTTCAATCGTTTTATAGTTCACGATGACAGCAACAGAAAGACGTTCGACATTACCCACAGGGCGTTTTATATGACGAATTCGGCGGTCAACTTCATAGTTGGTTGTTTCATCTAAACGGCTATTACTGTTTGGGTTACGCGTTAATGTACGATTAGTGCCCGTTGTATTGGCTTCATCTGTTTTCTCATCTTCTTGCGCTTTTGGTGCTTCAATTGGCGCTTGAGGTGGAGCAACAGGTTGATTAGACAATGCCCCTGGTACACCGCCCGCTAACATGCCACCATTTTGCTCACTTTGGCTCAATTGTTTTGAACGCACAGCAGCTTGATTAGGTGGCTGATTCGGTTTGTACTCTTCAGCAGTTTCTTCGGTATGAGAGAAATCAACTTGAGCAGTTACCTGAGCATGAACATTTCCACGACCCACAATTGGACCCAGTAATGTTTCAATGCGTTGTTGGTAGCGGCTTTCTAGCTCTTGAACATATTTTAGTTGAATAGAGTTAAGGTCACGACCTAACGCATCAGGTTGTGTCAATAATTTTCCACTTTGGTCAACGATGGTCACACTGCTATCAGGCATCCCCGCAACACTACTTGCAACGATATGCACGATGGCATTAATTTGACCTTCATCCAGCGCTCTACCCTGTAAAAGACCCACCGTAACGGATGCAGAAGGGGATTTCTGTTCACGAACAAAAAGGGATGGTTTTGGTAGTGCTAAATGAACACGAGCATTTTGTACAGGACCTAATGTCTCGATAGTGCGAGCAAGCTCACCTTCAAGTGCACGTTGATAGTTAATCTGTTCACTAAATTGGCTGATCCCGAACTTTTCTTTATCTAACAGTTCAAAACCGGCAGCACCGCCTTTAGGAAGCCCCGCTTGCGCGAGTTTCAGGCGTAATTCATGAACCTGATTGTCTGGCACCATGATCGCTGCGCCATTTTGTGACAAGCGATAAGGTACGTTCATTTGTGTTAACTGTGTGACAATTTCGCCACCGTCTTTATCGCTAAGATTACTATAAAGCACCTTATAATCAGGGCTTTGCAACCATAAAAATGCAGCAACAAAAATGGCAATTGCCGCCGAACCCGCAATAATTAGCGGAATTTTCGGATCGGCTTTTATCCGGTTAATAATGGCGTTAAAACCCTTTTTCTGGTTCACAACGTCGGTTTTTTCGGCATTCATAGACAATCCTTGCCTTGTAGTTCGGGATGAATACTAAAAGCGTGGCGTAACAAAACAGACTCCCCTTACGCAAATAAATAAACCTACTCTCAGGTGTCTCATTATTGGCCTTTTGCGTTTCATTTAATGGCGTAATTAGCCCTTAACTTTTGCGTCAATTACTCGCTTTGGAATGAAGCCCCTGTGTTAGGGTATAACTCGGTAAGCGTGTTGGTTCACTTCCTTACTATGACATTGATTCAGTAATTGAATTAGATGATTAACGCAGAGGTTTATATGTCAATTCCAGCTATTGAAAGTGTTCTGGATAAAATGCAAATCCAGACTTTACAAGCATCCAATATTGCAAAACCCCAGCCAGTACAAGCAGGGTTTGCTACTCAGCTTGTTCAAGCCGTGGGTAAAATTAATGAAACCCGAATGAATGCAACCAACAAAGTGCAAGCGTTTACCTTAGGTACACCGGGTGTTGAATTAAACGATGTGATGGTGGATATGCAAAAATCTAGCATCTCATTACAAATGGGCGTGCAAGTGCGTAATAAGCTGGTCGCCGCTTATCAAGAAATAATGTCGATGCAGGTGTAGTGTCTTATCATTTGATAAAGGTGATTTTTCTTTTATATAGCTAATATATAGCTGTATAAGAAATACCTATTCAAAACAGAATGGGGCATCTCGCTCAACGTCATTGTATAGATGATATAAGCTTGCTCATTATGATAATGAGTGCCCCGATTTGTGTTGGCGTTTCATATTCAGAGATATTCATTTTCCATGAAATATGAATTTGAAACTTTATATCTAGCGCTAACGATAATATTTAAAGATTATCAAAGTGTTAGGTTATTAAAAGTTGCTTATAAAAATAGAATACTATTTAAAGTATCTTGCCTTTTTGGGAATTAACATAATGATTTCTTTTGAAGTAACAGGAACAACGATCAATTTACATTGGTCTGAATTTATAGATCTAAATAATATTGATTACAGCAAAAACCATGAGGTTATAAAAGAAATTCCTGAAGCATACGGTATCTATATTTTTTGGCGTCAATATGGTGATAAGCATGAATGTTTATATATAGGTAAGACAACAAACTTAAGATCTAGAATAAGAACGCAGTTAAATGCACGTGGGCTTATTGAGCATGTTAAAGGCGCTAAACGTGGGAAAAAAATTCTCTCCTATGCTGAGCTTGATATGCATGCTAATTGTTATGTGGATGATTATTTAGATAAGGTTGAGACATTTTTTATTTCTGAAGCCTTATCTCAAGGGCATGATTTATATAATCAACAAAAAACTAAATTTTATGGTAACCCTATTATTAGCCATGGTAAAAATTATCCCAATATTTTTGAAGACACAATGTATATGCCAAATAAATAAAAATCATTGACAAATATAGGGATTAAATAACAAATCCATACTAGACCTTCCTCTTAGAGTAAGCCCTATCATCTTTTTAAACGTGATTTAAGGAGATGATTATGTGGGAACTTTTAAGAGATAATTGGTTTATTCTTATGTTATTACTTTGTCCGTTAATGCATCTCTTTATGCATAAACATCATGGTGAAAACAGTTCACATGATTGCTGTAAAAATAAAGATGAAACAGCGACAATAGACAAAAAGAAAACACATTTGGATGCTTAAATCGGTTACTTTATATTGCTATTGGGCTAAATAATTAGATTTAGCTCAATCCTATTTATTGAAAAATAGATTAACTTTTTGATTGAACTGTACCTTGATGAAATCGTAGTTGCCAATCACCATGGGAATTTCTTATCCAAATAGATGAGTGGTAAGTTTGCTTTATTCTTTTGTTATCTTCTAATTGATAACTGATATAAGTTAACAGCACCACATCATCACTGAGTTGTGAACCTTGATAATTTTCTGAATAAACCTCTATATTGCTATTGTCGTTTATAAAGCTATTAACTGTGTCTGTTTTATTAACGCAAACACAAGAGTGGCAAAATTCCATAAATTCATTATGTAACAGTTGAATAAGTACATTTGTATTTTTTCGATGGTGCTTTTGTGAAGTGTTTTTTCTTGTTGGATTAGGTTTGCATAAAGTTTGGTTATCTTTATTTCATTTTATGGTGAAATATACAGCATCGTGGGTTTTATTATCGTCAAAGGATCATATTATCTTAAACCACAAAAAATAAAATCTGCTCACATACAAATATGAATAGGTATGATAGTACTAAGGTTTTTATAACGTGATGAAAGAATAATGGGATTACTGGTTAAAGCACTGATAGGTGCATTTGTCGTGGTATTAATCGCTGTTTTATCGAAATCTCGCCATTATTATATTGCGGGACTAGTTCCGTTATTTCCAACTTTCGCGCTTATTGCACACTATATTGTTGGTTCCGAACGCTCTATTGAAGCGTTACGCACCACTATTATTTTTAGTTTATGGGCGGTTATTCCTTATATGGTTTATCTAATTTCACTTTATGTGATGATTAACTATGTGAAATTATTTACAGCACTGGCTACGGCGGTGATCTGCTGGGTTATTGCTGCTTGGTTACTTATTCAACTATGGAATAAATTTCATGGATAGTGCATTTGTTCTTTCCTATTTATTCCTATGTTGAAAAATAAAAGTAGAGAGAATATGAGAAAATTACTACAACAAAAAATAATTCAAATATGTAATGACAAGATTTCAGCTAAAGGAGAGGGCGTGGGATTATCCTTTTATGCTTTTTTTACAAATAAAAATGACAACCCTGAATTATTAATGGAAGCCGCAACATGGTGGATAATGACGCATAAATTGGATCACTTTGAAAAAGCAGTAAAAATAAAAAAACTAGTACAATCAGAAATGGAATATCACGCCTGATTTTCCTGCAATACGGTTCATTTTTTTATAAAACAATTTTATTAAACTAAAAATTATTGATTATTATCACATTAAAGCGAGTCATAAACCGCTATGGTAATTACATGATTAATAACGTAAACGGTGATGATATGGAATATTGGTTTATTGCGTATAAAGTGCGTTCCAGAAATGGTGATACCTACGCCGGACATAAAATTGTAGAAACAGAAAGTGGGATCACACCCCATATTGCGTTAGATAAAGCATGTCAGGAAGTTGCTGAAGGGGCACAAGCTGATATTCCTGCGGTGAGAGTAGTTGCTTTTAATCGTTTATAAGACATTCTACCTAATAGAAAATCCTGCATTTAGTATGTGGGATTTTTTTTTATTTAAATTTAAAGAGTGGTTACATAGTGTACTTTTTTATAAGCCGATTTACTAATAGAAATAATAAAAAATAAGGGATTCATTTATATTATTTAATTACATTGATCTGATAGAGTTTTTTCATTTCTTTTACTTAAATAAAATTCAATTATGTGATCTCGACTCTGCTAATTCATTTTTTATAATTGAATAAAAAAAGGCTTATGGGTAATGTGCTGGTGGGCTAAGGAATAGCTCAATACAAGGAAATAAAAATCATTATTTTGATTTTTTGGTCATTATTAAAAGGAAATTTACACTATGACAGTATTAACCGTTTATTTATGTGGTACCGGCTCTAACTCATTTGATAATAATAACCCTACCTTCTGGCAAGGGGAGTTAGTTGCCACTTTAGCGCAAAATAACCAAGGACGAGAGTTTGCACAGTGGTTTATTGTTGATGGCCCTGGTAGTGGTAATCTACAAGAAGATGATTTATGGGTTGAAAGTCCTAATTACTCTGATATTAAAGGTTCTCTTTTTGGTAGTGGTTGGGAAGAAAACGTCAACCATGCGCTTTGTTTAATGAAAGGTAACTTTGATTGGCAACGTGAAAAATTGACAGAAGAGCAGTATAACCAGCTGAAAAAAGCCGGCATCCCTATTGAAGATGTTAAGGTAACAGGTTCTTTTTTATGGCGCAAATATGACTATGGCGATCGTCATGTCACTCAACAGCAACTCCAGCAACAAATTATTCGTATTTTTCGCAAAGATGGCATTATTCCAACACAAGTTAACTTAGTGGGTTGGAGTCGTGGTGGTATTACTTGCCATATGCTAGCAAATGCGATGTTGGCAGATCCTCAATTAAAAGATATTCCAGTCAATATCTTTGCGATTGACCCTGTTCCAGGTCCTCTGAATTTTCAACCTGAAAAAGTAACCTTAGGTAAAAACGTCAAAGAATATGTCGGATTTTATGCAAAAGATGAACGTTCAAAAGGATTTACTTGTGTGATCCCAACGGTTACATCTGAGACTAAAATGCATATCTTCCCTATTTCAGGACGTCACGCTACATTAGTGGGTAATGCGTCTATTGATGGAAGTGAAGGTGAAAATGCATTATATGCACCAGGTTTAGTAGTACGCCATTTTGCAGAAGTTTGTTTAACTCGCTGGGGTTGTGACTTAGCGAATAAATTAGCCTTAACGGATACACAAATTATGAGCTATCACACCGATATTGCTAATGATGCAGATAAATATACAGCAATGCGTCGTAAAACCTATTCTATCTATGAAAGTACAGGTAAAGATGAACGCAAGGTTTCATTAGGTAAAGAGGGTAAAGCATTCTCTGAGATCTTTGGCGTACAATATAATCCATCAGCAGGTTTAACTGCAGATTATTTATCAGATCAGCAACTTTATGACGTGATTAAATAAATTATTATTTATCAATTTATTATGAGCTAATATGTCGCCCACATTAAGTGGGCGATTTCTATTTCAATCATGATCACATTATTTATCATTGTTTCTTACTAGGAAAATGATTGTTGATTTAATATACTTCCTTTCGAGAGCTAGCAGAATTTCATTAGACATAGACAGACTGTAGGAGGTTTCTATGCCTGAATTTACTGTTAGAGTTGAGTTATCCGATCCTGAAAATGCAGATTATGTGTTATTAACACAAAAGATGGAAAAAGAAGGATTTAAAAAAGAGATCCATGGTTTAAAAGGTAAATATATTCTGCCTCTTGCTGAGTTTAATTACCATACTGAAACTAAAGATCATAAAGAAGTTATCGAGTTGGCTTTTTCAATTGCAGAAAAAATAACCTTAAATCCAGCCATTTTAGTGACTGAAGTAAAAAATAGAGCTTGGAAAGGGTTAGAACGACTCTAAGATTATTTTTATAGAAATAGATAAGCAAAGTAATAAAGGCTCGAGGGGAGTCTGAACGTATTAAAATTAAAGGTTTTATTGCCTATTTTTCAGTATTGGGTATCTATTCTTCTGTGTTTTTAGAATAAAAACGCGCTATTAACATCACTATTTTACTCTTTATATTAAACAAATATCTTGTCGATGATATTGCAATTATCATTGATTGTTTTTTTATTACTTTAAATCACGGGATAAAGCGCATGAATTGGATTTTAAAATCATTTACACAACTAACGACTGATGAGCTGTATGCTATTTTAGCCTTAAGAAATCAGGTTTTTATTTGTGAACAGCAATGTGCTTATCAAGATCTGGATGGGATAGATCAAAATGCCTTGCACCTGTTTACAAAAGAGGAAGAGAGCCAGCAATTTATCGCCTATGCACGCTTATTACCTCAAGGTATCGCGTTTAAAGAAGCCTCAATAGGGCGAGTGATTGTTGCTCAAAATCAGCGAGGGAATGGTATTGCTCATCAATTAATAAAAGAGGCAATTACAACTACGTGCCGTCAATTTAATACCCATACAATTAAAATAATGGCACAGGCTTATTTAGTGTCATTTTATCAATTACATGGTTTTGTTATTGATTCAAAAACGTATCTTGAAGATAACATTCCACATATTGATATGGTGTTAGTACAGTCTGTTTAATCGGTGTAATCAAAAAACAAATAATAAACAAGGTAAAGGTTGATCCTGACGTTACCGATAACAAATTAAGCTGAATAATAAGAGTGATTTTTTCTAAGTAAAGACGCCATTAGCTAATAAAACCGCTTTTGGCGCAGAGGAGAGTTATTTAAGATTGAGATCAGGATAATAACTATGTTCTGTAAACTGACCATAGCTATTTTGTACCCTCTGCTCTTGTTCAGTCTGTCTAATTAACACGCCGAGCTCATCTAGACGAGCTCGTAATAAATTTCGCGTCTCATTTTCGTTTTCTAAGATTTTCTTTAGCATATCTGTGAGGCGTTGTTGTAGTCTCAGCTCACCATCTGCAGGCTTTATCATCTTAGTGATATTTTCTACGCTTTTTAAATAATCCATTTCCATTTCTATCAGCTTGTCCCATTGCTGATCTTTGGCAAGCGTTAACATTTGCTCACTTGATTTTAAAACCTGCTCGTAAGCCACCATAATATCCATATTGTTGTCCACTCTAATTTAATAAGAATTAATCTGTGTGCCGATTTGTTGCCAAGCATCAGAAATTTCAGTTAAGAGCTTGATGACTTCATGAATTTTTTCTGGGTTATTTTTTAAGTTGGCATCGAGTAACTGATTAACCATATAGCCATAAAGGAGCTCCAGATTCTCTGCAAGCTCGCCACCTTTTTCTTTATCCAGACCTTGTTTTAATCCATTACCAATAATATTAATAGCTTTAGAAATATTCTCGCCTTTACCAGCGATATTTCCTTGTTCCATTAATATTAAGGCACGGCGAAGGGCGCTAAGCGCCCCATTAAATAGGATCTGGATCAGCTGGTAAGGCGTGGCATTTAAAATCTCGCTTTCAACGTCGATTTGAGCATACATTTTACTGGCTGATTGTTGATACATAGTGTCCTACTTTTAAAAATTACATTAATAAACGGCCAATTGAGGCACTGGAGTTAGTCATGGAGTTGACCATTTTATCTAACTGTTGGAACTGATTTTTATAACGTTCCATCGTGGCCGCAATATTGCGTTCCGTGTTTTTAATTTGGCTATCTAATGTTTTCTTACGTTTTTTCACGCCATCAGTGGCGATATCTAACGTACCATCATTAGATTGTAGGGTTTTCTTTAGGTAATTATAGGTTTGAGTACCAAAACCTGTTTCTTTACCGTCACCCATAAAAAACTCTTTCACGTTAGCAGGTTTTTCTTTTAACGCTTCATCCAGTTTTTTACTATCAATATCTAAAGAGCCATCAACCTTAAATTTAATACCCATTTTATTCAGGGTATCTAGGTCTGATGTATTTTGTGAGCTTGTAACAAAACTCTTTAGTTCAGACATAATCATACGACTGGTGGTATCACCCAGTAATACACCATTATCTTTTGATGCTGCTTCGCCTTTCTCTACTTGGGTATATTTAGTTAGAGATTTATAAGTGCTGTTTAACTCGTTATAAGCCTCTGTCCAAGCTTGGATCGCTTTTTTCATTGGCTCAATATCACGAGCAACGTTTACAATTTCAGGCTTATCTGCTTTGTCTTTATTATCAAAGGTTGTTTTCTTTAGATTTAAAGTGATCCCTTCTGGTGCATCTTTAATCTCATTCGTCTGGCGCTCAATATCAATACCATTAATATTGACAATAGAGTTTTGAGCCTTAACAACCTGTGTCATTTTGGATGATTTATCAACCAAGTTAGAATCAGGATTGGATGGGTCCGACAGTTCAGTATTTTTAGGATCATAATTAAGGTATGAAGCGAGATCATCGTCACCAACTACCTCAATTTTCATTTCAGATTTTGTACCTTCTTTGCGAGAAGTTAGTGTTAAATAGTTTTCACCATCTTTCGCTTTAACAATACTTGCTGAAACATTACCTTCTTTTTTATTAATCGCATCACGTAATTCAAGAATAGACGTTTGATCATCGTTTAATTCAATACGTAATGGCTCTTTTTCACCTTCTTGTGTGATGATAAGAGTGCGCTTATTACCTTCACCTAATGTTTTACCTAATGATTTTTTAATATCATCGACAGGTTGTGTTTTCAAAGATTGTGACTTAGCTAATTGTTCAACAGAAATAGTGTAGTTACCCACACTGGCTTTGCCATCTGTAGTCACTTTAAAAGCATCAAATTCATCATCGACTTTTGTTGCGATAATTTCGTCGAATTTTTTTAAATTTTCTGACGCTTTTTGTAGCTTATCGAGCTGTCCACGAATTTTACCGTAAGCGGTAATTTGCGCTTCATAGCTTTTCATCTGTTTATCAAGGGGTTCAAGGCGTTTATTTTCCGCCGCCTCTAACTGTGCCAATGTTTGACTTAGAGGCATCCCTGAGCCTACGCCTAACGAAGTAATACCAGCCATACTGGTCTCCTTTCTGTGTTCGTAAAATAATCCTCAAAAAGCGTTATCGGTAGAATCGGCGAAAAGTTTACGTCTATTTGGTATTTTTGATGAGTGAAACAGGCTGCCATATAGAAGCCTTTTATTGCCATTGATGACCAAAGTCGAATTTAGAAGGGTAAAAAAAGGGTTGAGACGAAAATTGATAAAAATTTAATAAAAAAATAATAAATTAATTTCTTTGTTTATCATTGACTTGACATTAATTCTATAAAAAAACGCAGAAATATTTGTAGGAAAAGTTAAAGGTTGTATGTGGGGTGCCGATAAACTTGTTGCCGGTGATTAACACCGAAAATGAATAGGCAAACTTTTATTTTATCGACTTGATTTTAAAGGAATCTAGCTATGGCACAAGTCATTAATACCAACTATCTATCTCTGGTAACTCAAAACAACCTGAACAAATCTCAGGGAGCTTTAGGAAGTGCAATCGAGCGTCTGTCTTCTGGTCTACGTATCAACAGCGCTAAAGACGATGCAGCGGGTCAAGCGATTGCTAACCGTTTCACTTCAAACGTAAATGGTTTAACTCAAGCTTCACGTAATGCGAACGATGGTATCTCTATCGCTCAAACTACTGAAGGTGCTCTGAACGAAATCAACAACAACTTACAACGTATCCGTGAGTTAACAGTTCAAGCTAAAAACGGTACTAACTCTGCATCAGATATCACTTCAATCCAAAACGAAGTTAAAGAACGTTTAGATGAAATCACTCGTATTTCTGAACAAACTCAGTTCAACGGCGTTAAAGTACTGAGCGGTGAAAAAGCTGAGATGGTTATCCAAGTCGGTACTAACGATAACGAAACTATCAAATTTAACTTAGATAAAGTTGATAACGATACTTTAGGTGTTTCAACAGATAAACTGTTTGAAACAACTCCAGCAGGTACTGCGAAAGCTAAAGGTGATGCAGTTGCAGCCGCTGATATCGAAGCTGGTGCAGCATTTGACGGTATTAAATCTGCGACTAAATACGTAGAAGCAGGTGCTGAAGTTGCTGATAAATATGTAATCACTAAAGATGATGGTACAGAAGTTGTTGCTGGCTTGAAGGGTGATGGTGCTGGTAAAGTTGCAATTGATGGTGCTGAAGAAGCATTCAAAGCAACTGATGGTAAAGCTAAATTAGACGTTAAAGATGACGCTTTAGCAACATTAGACAAAGCTATCAACACAATTGATGAAAGCCGTTCTAAATTAGGTGCGATTCAAAACCGTTTCGAATCTACTATCAACAACCTGAACAACACTGTTAACAACTTATCTGCTTCACGTAGCCGTATCTTAGATGCTGACTACGCAACAGAAGTTTCTAACATGAGCCGTGGTCAAATTCTGCAACAAGCTGGTACTTCAGTACTTGCTCAAGCAAACCAAGTACCACAAACTGTTCTGTCTCTGTTACGTTAATTCGTACTCTGACACAAAAGATACCTTTCTATATCAAAGGCCCTCATCTGAGGGTCTTTTTTGTTTTTTATATTTAAACCTACTCTTTTTTAGTTTTATTTTTTCTTTCGTTCGTTTCCTCTTTTTTTTGCAATCAATTATTCCTTACAAATTAGCCAACTGGCTTTTATTGCTATTTTCGCGACGCCAAAAATCGTAAAACCCTCGAAATTGATGACGATAGTGTTTAGGCAACGTTATTACAGAGACGTAATAACCAACCTATTCATTTAAAAATATTTTAAAATCAAGTCGAAGGAATATTTTATGGCACAAGTTATTAATACCAATGTACTGTCTCTAACAACTCAAAATAATTTAAACCGTTCTCAAAGTGCACTGGGTAATGC
>NZ_JBEETS010000001.1:579446-1182836 GCF_040138965.1 Proteus sp. fly-1089 | reverse complement strand
ACAAATTGGGGCAAATGATAAAGAACAAATTAGTGTTAATCTGAAAAAGATGGATGCCACTACTTTAGGGATTGATAAATTAGATTTGACCGCTAAACCAAGCAGTTTACATGGGAGTTCAACTACGACAGTTTCTGTCTCTGATGGCGATACTCCTCCTAAATATCAAGATGTTGATATCGATACAGCATCACTTAAAACAGGTTTAGCAGCAGGTGAATCTTTAGAAGGTGTTTACTATGCGTTGGATGCCAATGGTAAAGAAGATAAAACCCAATTGGCAATCGAAATAAAAGATAAAAATGGGGATGTTAAAACGTATAAAGCAACGCTGGATACAACGGGTGCTGTCGATACATCAACGCATAAATTTACAGTTGGTGGTAAAGTGGTTTTATCACAAGGCGCTGAAATTAAAGCATCTTCAACACCACCAACCATTAATGATGCACCGTTAAAAGGATTAGACGATGCATTAGCGCAAGTGGATAGCTTACGTAGTTCAATGGGGGCTGTTCAAAACCGTTTAGAATCGACTGTGAATAATCTAAACAATACTGTGACTAATTTAACTGCAGCAAACAGCCGTATTTTAGATGCCGATTATGCCACAGAAGTGTCTAATATGAGTAAAGGTCAAATCTTACAACAAGCCGGTACTTCGGTATTAGCGCAAGCAAACCAATTACCACAAAATGTATTATCACTATTAAGATAATAAAATAATAAAGAACAATTAGGCTGATTAATTTTTAGATAGAGGATCCAGATCCTTTGTTATTTAAAAGTTAATTCAGCCTATATTTTTAAATAGCGTATTTTTATTTTAGCTATTAATAAATGTAGAGTAATAACAATGGCACAAGTTATTAAAACAAATATCTTATCACTCACAACGCAAAATAATTTAAATCGTTCTCAAAGTGCATTGGGCAATGCCATTCAACGTTTATCTTCGGGTTTACGCATTAATAGTGCGAAAGATGATGTTGCAGGTCAGGCAATTTCAAACCGCTTTACCGCCAATACTCGAGGTTTAACCCAAGCCGTACGTAATGCGAATGACGGTATTTCGATTGTACAAACTGCCGAAGGCGGATTAAAT
Organism: Proteus sp. fly-1089; assembly: GCF_040138965.1. NCBI lineage: Bacteria > Pseudomonadati > Pseudomonadota > Gammaproteobacteria > Enterobacterales > Morganellaceae > Proteus > Proteus sp. fly-1089. The sequence goes on along the minus strand of NZ_JBEETS010000001.1, from coordinate 1,181,731 downwards.
GAAGTTAATGACAACTTACAGCGTGTTCGTGAGTTAATCGTACAAGCAAAGAATGGTTCAAATTCCATTACAGATCTCAAATCGATCAAAGAAGAAATCAAACAACGTACTGCTGAAATTAATCGTATCTCTGAACAAACCCAATTTAATGATGTTCATGTTTTGAATGATGATAATGAAATGACCATTCAGATAGGAACAAATGATAATGAAGTGATTAGATTTAAGTTAGATAAAATCAATAGTGATACTTTAGATATTGCAAACAATAAGTTATTAACAACATCAACAGTAAGAAAGGGTGAAACAAAAATAGGAGCAATTATTGATCCAAGCACACTCGGTATTAACGGTATTACAGATTATAAAACAGGTTATTTAGTCGGTGAATATATTCTTGATGGTAAAGTGGTAAAAGATAAATATATTGCGGTATCAGGTAACCGATGGTACTTAGTGTCTGCGGGAGCTTTTGAAGCTGATGCAACAGATAAAACTAAACTCGTTATAAAAGCGAGTGCAATGGGTCCTGCTAATAACTTTACCCCTAGTGCAGGGCGTCTGGTTGAAGCTTTCAGTGTTAATGATGGTGCTCTTGCAGCGTTAGATTTTGCAATTAGTAAAGTAGATAACGCTCGTTCTGCATTAGGGGCTGTTCAAAACCGTTTAGATTCGGCGGTCAATAACCTGAATAATACGGTGACTCATTTAACGGCGGCTAACAGTCGTATTTTAGATGCCGATTATGCCATGGAAGTCTCTCATATGAGTAAAGGACAAATTTTGCAACAAGCGGGAACCTCGGTATTAGCGCAAGCAAACCAGTTACCTCAAAATGTATTATCACTGTTGCGTTAATCCTCTTCATCCTTCTGATAAAACAGATAAGTCATTCGATAATTTCCTGTGTGTTTTATCATCAATGTAATAGTTTTTTTTATTAATCATTTATGAGTATTTCAACTTATTAATTAGACGCTAAAATCTCACAAAATAAAATACTATGATTTATATGTTATTTTTTTATGAACAGAATGCATATTCTATGCGTCGATTTCTTTTAATGAGATAAATTATCAATTTAATTAACGGTTTTTCTAAGGATTAGCTGCGTATGTTTTAAGGTAAAGTAGTTCTCGTAATGCAATGACAAATTAATTTATCAATGAAAACCCAATTTTTGCTGAAAATTTGGCATAGGTGAAAAAGAGGCGCTTTTGTTTCACTGTTCAGCCGATTGCTAAATTTATTTCGCCAGATAATGGTTTCCGGTCTTTTATCCAAAGGTGTCTTTTGTTGTGAGTGATTTGTATACCGCCGAAGGCGTGATGGACAAAAATAGCCTCTGGGAGCGATATGTCCCGTTGGTTCGCCATGAAGCATTACGATTACAGGTCAAGTTACCTGCGAGTGTTGAATTGGATGATCTTTTGCAAGCGGGTGGGATTGGGTTATTAAACGCTGTTGAGCGTTATGACTCAATGCAAGGTGCTGCCTTTACCACTTATGCTGTTCAACGTATCCGTGGCTCTATGTTAGATGAGCTACGTAGTCGAGACTGGGCGCCACGTAGTGTGCGTCGCAATGCAAGAGAAGTGACTCATTCTATTCATCAATTAGAGCAGGATCTAGGACGACCCCCATTAGAACAGGAAGTTGCTGATCATTTGCAGATTGAATTAGCAGAATACCGGCAGATCCTATTGGATACAAATAACAGCCAATTGTTCTCTTATGACGAATGGCATGAAATTTACGGTGAAAGCTGTGAACCGTCTCAAGACGAAGATCATGATGACAATCCATTACAGATGTTATTAGAAAGTGATATTCGCCAAAGAGTCATAGACGCGATAGAATTGCTTCCCGAAAGGGAAAAAATGGTTCTTACTCTGTATTATCAGGAAGAACTTAATTTGAAAGAAATAGGCGCAGTGCTTAATGTCGGGGAATCCCGCGTAAGCCAGCTACACAGCCAAGCCATAAAAAGGCTGCGAGCACGCTTAAACCCAGAGAAATAGAAGTTTTGCTTATTTTTGTTTTTGTTTATTAAGACTACAACACAGGGCTTTATCTCTTATGTCTGTTTCAACACAAAAGAAACGGCCGCTAAGCCGTTACATTAAAGACTATAAACACAGCCAGACTCATTGTCTACATTGCCACAAGGCGCTTGATCGGATCTCTCTCGTATTCAATCGCCAAGTTATCAATAAAGAAGCCATTTCTGAAATGACGGATTTAATTGATGATGAAACGTGGGAAACGTTACAAGAGAAGTTTTCTGCGCTATGCCGTTTTTGTAGTGAGATTTACTGTAATAGTGAAACTGACTACTTTGACATTATGTCTTTTAAGCAGTATTTGTTTGAACAAACGGAGATGAGCCACAGTACTGTTCGTGAGTATGTGGTTCGTTTACGTCGGCTCGATGAATTACTGACTTCAACTAATTTTCCTCGTCAAGAATTTACGACAGAGAAAATTCAGTCAGACCTGAGTAAAAAGCTCACTCCCTCTGCATTTAGTAACTACAATATTGCGTTACGTAAGTACGAGCAATATCTCGATTGGTGTCAAGAGCCACCATCGATGAATAGCAGTCACTAATTGCGCTCAAGAGAGACCTTAAAAGGAGTAGCCTAGCCTACTCCTTTTTCTTTTGACTTAATTCAAGTTCCTTTCTGTTTCTTCTTACTTAATCTCTTTGTTGTTTTTCAATTTCTTTATTTATCGATGATTAAATACAATATTGTGTTTATAAATGCCATTAACATGACATTTGTAAGTAAAAAAAAACGCCCCGAAGGGCGTAACTTTTAAGGTATACATAACGATATAATTCAATCAACTTCTAGGTTTTGGTTGACTTGGCGACAAGTATATTTACTAATTCAATAGTCGGCGATGGATAAATATAAAAAGAGTGAGAATAGTCACAGCATTAAGATAAATATCTATCTTGGCTATTTTTTATAAGCATTAGATTAATAAAAGAAAAAACCACCTTTAATCAAAGCTTTTTTAAAGGTGGTCTCAAAATAAAAAGAGAAAAAGAGGAGAGCTAATTAACTAATGGTCATTAAACTTGCATTACCACCGGCGGCCGCAGTATTAATGCTTAATGCTCTTTCATGTAATAAACGCTCTAACAATAAGCCCGTTTCACCTCGTGAAAATCCTTGAACAGAGATTATTGCCCCTTTGCGTTGAGCAATTTTCTGGCAAGTTTCACGTAATTGATCACCATCACCATGATAAATAACAGCATTTATTTTTGATGGTTCCTCAGCCCAGTTTTCAGTGAGTGTAATTGCTTTTCTGACAATATCAGGTAATTCACGGTATGTTTTTTGTGAGAACGAGCTATTGACGATAATGGCATGGCAACCCGAGGCGAGAACACCTGCTATTTGGGTTAGAACATCTTGCTCATTATCTGAAATACAAAGCACATTACCGCAAGGAACTAATTGGTAAGTATTACGTTCGCCAGTAGGGCCCGGTAATATACGTAATGTCCCTGCTTGGGATGCAAGTGCATATTTTTCTAAGGCTTCATAGTGTAATTTATCTGCTTTGTTTGATAACCATTCCATATATTTATTGTAAATTTGTAAATTACGCATAGAAGTATCAAGCGGGAATGTTTCATCTTGACGCGCCAGTGTTTGCGTTGCTGCATTTTCAGGGCGTTTGGATAATAAGCGATACAGATAAACAGGGCCACCCGCTTTCGGGCCTGTACCAGATAATCCTTCACCACCAAAGGGTTGAACGCCGACAACCGCACCAACCATATTACGGTTTACATATAAATTCCCCACTTTGGCATTTGATGCAACATAAGCGATAGTCTCATCAATTCTTGTATGAACGCCCATTGTTAAGCCATAGCCTGTCGCATTAATCTCTTCGAGTAATGCAGGTAAATCTTGGCTTGCATAACGTACAACATGTAATACAGGGCCAAAAATTTCCCTTTTTAGAGAACTGACTTTATCTAATTCAATTAAAGTAGGTTGAACAAAAGTACTGTTATTTTCAATTTGTTTTGGCAGGTTATTGTATGAGGCTTGATAAATGTCGTAACCTGCTGTGCGCATAACTTGAATATGTTTCTCAATACCTATTTTCGCTTCTTTATCAATAACAGGGCCAATATCGGTGGATAATAAACTCGGATCACCTATTATCGCTTGTGCCATTGCTCCTTTAAGCATCTCAATGGTGTGATCTGCTACTTCTTCTTGAATACATAAAAGGCGTAACGCAGAACAACGTTGACCTGCACTATCATAAGCTGAAGCCATAACATCCGTAACAACCTGTTCGGTTAATGCAGAAGAATCCACAATCATGGCATTTAAACCACCAGTTTCTGCAATTAAAGGAACGGGGTGACCTTCGCTATCTAATCGACCAGCTAAGGTTTTTTGTAAAATATGTGCAACATCTGTCGAACCTGTAAACATCACACCACGAACACGTTCATCAGCCACTAAACGAGCACCAATAGTTTCGCCTTGGCCCGGTAAAAGCTGTAATGCAAAGCGAGGAACACCAGCTTGAAGGAAGAGTTCAACTGCTTTTGAAGCTATTAAAGGTGTTTGCTCAGCAGGTTTAGCAAGTACGGTATTACCTGCGGCTAACGCTGCTGCGATCTGTCCGCTGAATATGGCTAATGGGAAGTTCCATGGGCTGATACAAACCACAGGCCCTAAAGGGCGGTGTGTATTGTTATCAAAATCTTGTGCAACTTGTGCTGCATAGTAATAGAGGAAATCAATCGCTTCTCGTACTTCTGCAATGGCATTGCTATAAGTTTTGCCCGCTTCACGCACTAAAATTCCCATTAATGGCCCCATTTGTTGTTCCATTAATTCCGCAGTGCGAACTAAAAAAGAGGCTCTTTGTGTAGGAGGCGTTGCAAACCATATTTCTCCATTTTCTTGAGCAACGGTTAAAGCAAAATCTACCTCGGCTTCAGTGGCTTCTCTTACTGTACCCACTATATCAGTATGATTTGCTGGGTTTAAAACAGATTGAAGCGCTTGTGTTTTTTCTGAAGAATTAAACGTATCACCTAACAACGGTTCACAATGTCTATTTTCAGTGGCAGAGGTTAACAATGCACTAGAGAGTGATGCCAAACGGTGTTCATTTGACATATCAATACCTGGTGAGTTCTTACGCTCATCACCATAAAGCTGATGAGGAAGTGGAATTTTAGGGTGTGAAAGCCCAATTTGCCCCTCAGCTTGTGCCATTTTATTGACTTCTTTGACCGGATCAGCGACCAACTCATCAAGGGAAATAGTAGTATCCGCGATCCGATTTACAAATGAGGTATTGGCTCCATTTTCAAGTAAACGACGCACTAAATAAGCGAGTAACGTCTCGTGTGTTCCTACTGGTGCATAAATGCGACAAGGACGACCCAACTTCCCGTCTGCTATTTTTCCTACAACTTGTGCATAAAGAGGCTCACCCATGCCATGTAAACACTGGAATTCATATTGCCCGGGGTAATAGTTTTGTCCTGCCAAATGATAAATTGCAGAAAGGGTGTGTGCGTTATGTGTTGCAAATTGAGGATAAATAAAGTTAGGCGACGCAAGTAGTTTCTTTGCACAAGCCAAATAGGAAACATCGGTATACACTTTACGAGTATAAACAGGGTAATCCTCAAGACCATCAATTTGAGCACGTTTTACTTCGCTATCCCAATATGCGCCTTTAACTAAACGGATCATTAAGCGACGACGGCTACGACGAGCTAAATCGATGACATAATCAATTACTAATGGGCAACGCTTTTGGTAGGCTTGAATAACAAAACCAATCCCATTCCAACCTGCTAATTCAGGCTCAAAACAGAGCTTTTCAAGGAGATCGAGTGAAATTTCAAGTCTATCCGCTTCTTCAGCATCAATATTAATACCGATATCATATTGTTTTGCTTGTAATGTTAATGAGAGTAGGCGAGGGTAAAGCTCTGACATAACACGTTCATATTGTGCACGGCTATAGCGAGGGTGTAATGCTGAAAGCTTGATAGATATTCCTGGGCCTTCATAAATACCTCTACCATTAGACGCTTTGCCAATGGCGTGGATAGCTTGCTGATAAGAAACTAAATAATCTTGTGCATCTTTTTCTGTTAATGCCGCTTCTCCTAACATGTCATAAGAGTAGCTAAAGCCTTTCTCTTCAAGCTTACGAGCATTTGCTAATGCTTGAGAAATAGTTTCACCTGTAACGAATTGCTCCCCCATTAAACGCATGGCCATATCAACGCCTTTACGTACTAATGGCTCACCACTTTTGGTCAAGATGCGATTCAAAGAGTTAGAGAGTTTTTCTTCATTATGTGTAGAAACTAATTTACCTGTGAATAATAAGCCCCATGTCGCTGCATTCACAAACATCGATTGGCTTTGTCCTAAGTGTGAGCGCCAATTACCATGACTAATTTTGTCACGAATAAGGGCATCACGTGTGGCTTTATCGGGAATACGCAGTAACGCTTCCGCTAAACACATTAAAGCTACACCTTCTTGTGAAGAAAGTGAAAATTCTTGTAATAAGCCTTGTACAAGTCCTGAACGCCCAATGCCATTTTTTTGTTTACGTAATTTTTCGGCAATGGAATAGGCTAATTTATGCGTTGCTTGGGCTTCATTTTCAGGTAATGTCGCTTGTTGCAATAGCATAGGAACAGCCTGTATTTCAGGAGTACGATATGCAGAGGTAATAGCAGAGCGTAAAACAGATTGCGGGTGAATATGTTCAGCAAACTCTAAAAAAGGCTGATAATGAGCTGTTGGTGTTTCAGTCTCTCCTTCAAGATCTTGTTCAGCAAATGTTGTATTACTAATATTCACCTGATCATTTTCAATTTGTTCAAGATAATTGAAGATAGCTTGTTTAATTAACCAATGCGATGTTCTGTCTAATTTTTGTGCGGCCTCTTTTAATCTATTGCGGGTATCTTCATCAAGTCTAACACCCATTGTTGTGCTACTCATGCAGTGCTCCTCATATTCTATTTCTCATTCACAAGTACTGTTACCCGTTATTTTTATTAATATCATTCATGTTGCAACTTTGTGCAACATTGTTAACAATTTATTTATAAATAATGTGAAAGTGGTCAGGTTTTATGTGTGATTAAAAATGAATCAATTTATATCTCTTTATATATCTATATAAATCAATTAATTATATTTATTTTATTGATGTTTATATTTATAATGTTGTTCAAATTAAGACAAATAGTGTGAAGTCATATACAAAAATTAAACATTTAAACGTTAATTTCTTGTTAAATGCAGTTAACCTATTCTAGGATTGATGTGAATGTTTTATCTGTTGCTGTAAGAAATTATTTTAATTAAAAACTGAAAAGATCATTAATGCGCAACGAAGTGCAACGTTCCTGTACAAGTCAGAAGCATATCAATGATCGAAAACAGATTTATGGAGAACTGCAATTATGGCTCTAACTTCGCCAATGCTAATTACATTTACGATCTATATTCTGGGTATGCTTTTTATTGGCTATCTAGCTTATCGCTCAACAAAAAATTTTGATGACTATATTTTAGGGGGGCGACGGCTAGGCAGTGTAGTGACTGCGCTTTCAGCGGGTGCTTCAGATATGAGTGGATGGCTATTAATGGGATTACCCGGTGTAGTTTTTTTTGCGGGTATTTCAGAAAGTTGGATAGCTATAGGGCTCTGTTTAGGTGCATGGCTAAACTGGCGCTTAGTTGCAGGGCGTTTACGTTTGCAAACTGAAAAAAATAATAATGCATTAACGTTGCCTGATTATTTGACTTCGCGTTTTGATGATAAAAGCAAAATGCTACGCATTATTTCAGCATTAGTTATTCTTACCTTTTTTACTATCTATTGTGCATCTGGTGTGGTCGCTGGTGGAATGCTATTTGAATCAACCTTCCATATTCCTTATCACGAAGCAATGATTTATGGTGCACTTGCAACAATTGCCTATACTTTTTTAGGTGGTTTTCTTGCAGTAAGCTGGACTGATACCGTTCAGGCAACACTCATGATTTTTGCTCTGATCCTGACACCGATTATTGTGATTTTCTCCATTGGTGGCATTGATACTTCTATTGCAATTATTAAAGCTAAAGATCCGTCTTATCTTGATATGTTCAAGGGTCTTGATTTTATCGCCATTATCTCTTTATTGGCGTGGGGATTAGGTTACTTTGGACAACCTCATATCTTAGCGCGTTTTATGGCGGCTGATTCGAATCAAACAATTCGCAAAGCACGTCGTATCGGCATGACGTGGATGATCCTTTGTTTAGGCGGAACGGTTGCGGTTGGTTTCTTCGGTATTGCTTATTTTGAAATGAATCCGGCACAAGCAGGGGCTGTAACGGCGAAAAATGAACGTATTTTTATGGAATTGGCATCGTTACTGTTTAATCCATGGATTGCAGGTATTTTGTTATCAGCCATTCTCGCCGCCGTAATGAGCACATTAAGCTGTCAGTTGTTAGTGTGTGCAAGTGCCTTAACAGAAGACTTATATAAGCCTTTCATTCGTAAAAGTGCTAGTCAAAAAGAACTGGTTTGGGTAGGGCGTGGGATGGTGTTATTAGTGGCTGTTATTGCTATCTTCTTAGCTCGAGATCCTAATAATAAAGTCCTCGATTTAGTCAGTAACGCATGGGCTGGATTTGGTGCCGCTTTTGGTCCTGTCATTCTTATCTCTGTGATGTGGAAACGTATGACACGCAACGGCGCTTTTGCCGGAATGTTGATTGGTGCTTTAACGGTATTAGTGTGGATGCAATACAAGTGGTTTGGGTTATATGAAATTATCCCTGGCTTTGTTTTTGCTTCTATCGCCATCATTGCAGTAAGTCTTATGGGGAAAGTACCAAGTAAAGAGAACCAGCAACGTTTTGATGAAGCTGAAATGCAATATCGTAATACATAATAAAAATTTAACCAAGTTAAAGAGAGAAGGGCGTTTATTTAATAAATAAACGCCCTTTTTAAATACAATTATTTATACTGGGTAACTTTATAATTCAAAATTAATTTAAATTAACCTCTTCATAATACTCGAAACGATTATAAATAGTTGCTTTGCTAGTATCAATAAGCTCACCATTTTGTTTAATAGTACTAATTAAATCCCAGGTTAAACAATTATTATATTTATCCCATTCTCGACATGTTTGGTCATATTCTCTTATATCATCATAGAGGCTACTGAATAATTGTGTTTGATGTAATACTTTACCATCTGAGCCATAATTAAATTCTAATGTTATTTCATTGTTTTCAACTGTTTTTAATAAACGATCTTGTTTATCATAATGAAAATAGATGGTATTTCCTAAATTTTCAGTATCAGATTTAATCACCGTTTCTGAAGTAATTTTATTATCACTATAAGAAAATTGGCTTGTTTCAGAGCCCATTAATTTGCCATGCTCATCATAAAAATTAGAGACCTTATGTGTTAACTGATTTTGAGCATTTTCATGGTATAAGGTGTGTAAATATAAAGTATGAGTTCTATGGCGATTCTTTAGTTGATATTTAAATTTCATATCATAAGGCACTGACATTCTTAGAAGGTTGGTTTCTATATGTTCATGAATATATTCTTGTGTGGAAAAATCATACAGCATTAAACTTCCACATTCATCAAATTGAGCTTCACCTTTAAAAGCTTTAAATCTACCTTCGTGAGGCAATTGACTGCTTGTAATGACTGATTTCACTGGGCCATTATAATAATCAAGCATACTAACCATATTCTTTATTGAATTACTTTGTCTGTGTGTTTTATCGCACAAAGATCCTTTAGCAGAAGCTGAAAAACTTATTAGTGGTGTGCATAAAGAAAAAATAAAAAATAACTGTAATTTCATGTAATGAGCCATTTTAAAATTTTTATAAAAGGATGCTGTTTAATAGAAAGCGTCCATCATTATTTTCTAAGCAGTATAAAGGAAGATAATTTTTTTAGTAAGTATTACGGTATCATTAATTGATTTAAGTAGTTTTACATAAATTGCTTTTTGATGAAAGTGTTGATAACTACCTTATTGATATGTAGGTATATAAATAAAAAAAATCAGTCTATTTTAGATAGTCTGATTTTAATATTATTTAGTTATCTATCAAAATAATAAAAAATATATAAATCACTCGTAGTAACTAAATTTATTATGAATAGTCGCTTTGCTATAATTAATAATTTCTTCATCAAACTTTATGGTACTTTCCAGTTGTTCTTCTAAGCAGTTATTGAAAGTATCCCATTCAATGCAAGTAGAAATAAATGCCTTGTCTTCCCCATTTATACCTTTGATATAATTTGATTGTTTAGTTATTTTCCCTTCAACATCATATTCATATTCCACATTAATTTTTCCATCTTCAATCACTTGTTGCAGTTTTCCTTGGGGATCATAAGAATACAATGTGGTGATAACATCAGACGTTGTTGCTGAAGATTGACTGATCTCTTTAATGATACGGCCCTCTTTATACTCAAATTGACTGGTAAACGTATCCATTAAAGCACCATCATGGGCATAGTATTGAGTGATTTTTTTATTGAGTCGGTTCTGTTCATCTTTAAGATAGGTTTCTTGCATATAGATAGAATGTGAACCATAGGCATTTTTTAGCTGAAATTGATATCGAGTAACAGAAGGGTTATCGGGGGATGTTCTTATCAAATTCGTTTCTACATTACCTTCAAAGTATTCTTGCATTGATGTACTGTCTTTAAGCAAGTTTCCACATCCATCAAGCTGAATTTCACCTTTTAATGCCTTAAATCGTCCATCATCAGGAATAGTGCTTGTCATGATGACTGATTTAACAGGGCCATTATAAGAGCTGAGCAGCATAATGGTACTATTGGCAATATTGATCTGTTTTGCAGCATCAGTACATTGGTTTGAAGATGCAAACACAGAGAAAGATGAAACAGCATACAGTGACAAGGTAAGAAGTAATCGTGATTTCATAAGGCCATCCATGATAAAGCAGTGTATAAGATATAATGCAAGTATAGGTAATTACATTGACAAATAGTATAGATGAAATACTTTACTTGCTCATGCACCAAAATGGATAAAGTACTCATTTTTATTTTTTAATGGAAACACTAATGCCCACACATTTTTCCTTTATTACAGATACCGCCACTTTAGCCATTTTTGATCTGCAGGCTATCCAACATCGGAAATTAGATACAGCAGATTGGTGGTGTATCCCAGATGACGAATTAAAAGAAATGAATAAAGGAAATATTGCATTTATTGGATTGGGTGAAGATGGTTTATACACGATTAACCTATGTGAAAAAATAGAGAAACCGGATGTAAAAATAAAAATAAATTGCCCTTCTGGAAAAATATTCATAGGTGCAGGTGAAGATACTACAGGAGGGGATCTAGAACCTAATGATCCGGCATATTGTTCAGGAGAGATTATTTTTTTACCGAAAGGAAATTATGAAGTCTCTTTAAGAAAAAAAAGTTATTCACTTTTTATTTCGATAATATCATGTAAATTAGAAAAAAATAGATTTAAAACAATAATACGTATTGATTAATAAAAATATAAATATCACTTTTAAATAATCGATATTTTATTAATTAAATTTAACTAATTAACCATTTTTAAATATTACATTGATAAATAGTTTATTGTTGTTAATAAAACTATAAATAATTAAATAAATTTATTCTTTAAATGGAGATAAGGATCGTTGATTGACTTCTAATAAAAATGATAAATATTAAATAAAATAAAGAAAGGTTATTTTTAATATTAATCTTAATATTTTTAATTAATTAAATTTTAATTGAAATTTAATCTAAAAAAGAAAATCAAAATAAGAATGATACTGTAAATTATATAGGTATAAATACTTATTTTAATAGTAAAGTAGTTGCGTGTTTAGAGTGAATAAGTAGATAATCATAATTACTTACATATTATTACGTAATAAATATAGAGTAATGTTTTTTATAAACTACATTATTCGATGTCCTATTTGTATATTACAATCACCATAAACCAGTCTTATTTAGATATATTACCGGAGAGTTTTACTATGAATAAAATACTTCTTGCTACTATGATCGCAGGTATTTTTTCTACCACTGCTTTTGCTGCTTCAGATAATACTATTCGTTTCCAAGGTGAAGTTTCTGATGAAACATGTACTGTCACCGTTAATGGCAACTCCGCATTACCAGTTGTGTTATTACCCACAGTACCAGTGACTGCTTTAGACACAGCAGGCAAAACAGCAGGACAAACACCTTTTACTATCGCGGTAAGTGGTTGTACAGGTACTAAAGGAACTGATACAAATATTAAAACGATTTTTGTTGCCAATAATCTAACCACTGAAGGTCGTATTGGTAACTCTGCTGCTAATAACAATGTCAGTTTAGAAATCATCGATCCTGCAAACACAGGAACAAAAATTGATTTAACCGGTGTAGGTAATGATGGCCTGGTATTAAAAGCCAATGAAGAATCTGCATCTTATGATTATGCGGTTCGTTATTATGCTGATGATGTGGCCACAGCAGGTAAAGTAGAAGGTAGTGTGCAGTATTCTATCTCTTATCAATAATATTACTATGTCTCCTTTATATAAAGGAGACATTTTTTGATTATATAAGAGGAAGATAAAATGATAAAAAAAATAATCATGCTCATTGCAGTTCTTTTTTTAAGTTATAGTACAGCGGCTTTTTCAAGTGTTACGATGCTAAAAACCCGAATTATTTATTCTTCAGACGCACGTTTTGAAGTTTTAAAATTTATGAATAATGATGATATTCCTTACATCATGCAAATATGGGCGGATAAAAACAATCCAAATTCAACGCCGGATAATGCGGATGCTCCTTTTATAATTCAACCCCCTGTTTTTCGTATCGATCCTAAAATAGGGCGAGATGCTCGATTGATTTATATAGGAGAAGACCTTCCTCAAGATAAAGAATCCCTTTTTTATTTAAATATCGCCCAGATCCCACCTAAAAATCTGAATCAAGATATCAAAGAAGGTAATAGTTTTACTGTTATTGTGCATCATAGATTAAAAATATTTTATCGTCCTAGCGCAATTGAATCACAGATCAATAATGTTGAAAAACAAATAACCTTTTTAAAAGACACTAATGGCAATATAACAGTTAAGAATAGCTCACCTTTCTTTGTATCATTTGCTTCGTTAGAAGCCACAAATACGTCAGGACAAAAATTTGCATTTAAGTCTACTATGATTTCTCCGCTCTCTACAGAAACTTTATTATCAGAGACAAACAATAAACTTTCATTCTCACCCGATAAGATAACTTATAAATATCTTAATGATTTAGGTGGACAAAATAGCGCAACATATTTAATTCATTAATTTAAATGGCATTGAAATGAAATTAACAGAAAAAAGAGTGGCTAAATTAAACAAGAAGTTAAGATTAATATTCTTAATTAGCTCTTTTACTTTTGTTATTCATACAATGCCTTTAGCTATTGCTGATGAGTATGAATTTGATCCTGCTTTATTATTAGGCAATAAAAACAATATTAATATGAATCAACTTCATGACAGTAATTATCTCTCTCCCGGTGATTACGATGTTGATATTTATATTAATAATCGTTTTGTAGAAAGAAAAACGATTAAATTTAAGTTAAATGATAACGATAAAGTGTTGCCTTGTTTTACGCTTAAGCAAATTGATGAAATGGGAATTTTGTTGAGCGATATAATGAATAATGAGAATACGCAATGTTTGTCATTAAACCAGATCAATAAAAATATCGTAGATACTTTTGACGCTGCAAACTTCAGAATAACGATAGCGGTACCACAAATCTTATTAAAGAGAATACCGCAAGGTTATGTTAATGAAGCGGATTTAGATGCAGGAAATACGATGCTGTTTACCAACTACACTGGTAACTATTATAAAAATAAATCGAGAGGGCAAACCTCAGACTATGGATTTGCAAGTGTTAATCTGGGCGTCAACTTAGGAACATGGCAATTTCGGCAACAAGCTTCTTATTCTTATAATTCTTCAAAGGCGGGGAGTGATAGTGATTTTAATTGGATAAGAACTTATCTACAAAAACCGATACTCTCATTAAAATCGACACTAGTGGTGGGAGATATTTATACGGCAGGTACACAGTTTTCTAGTTTGGCATTTAAAGGGATCCAATTGATGTCTGATGAAAGAATGCTGCCTGATTCACAAAAAGGGTATGCACCTGTTATCAGAGGTATTGCCACCACTACGGCGAGAGTGGTAGTAAAACAAAATGGCACTGAGATTTATCAAACGACAGTGTCTCCTGGTCAATTTGAAATTAATGATCTTTATCCCACTAGTTATGAAGGTGATTTGCTTGTCGAAATACATGAAGGAAATGGCAAAATCTCTTCTTTTACCGTGCCTTTTAGCGCATTACCCGAATCAGTCAGGGCGGGGCGGTTTAAATATAATTTCACCGCCGGAGAAGTGAATAATTTTGGCTCCGAAAATAGCTATTTTTCGGATCTTGCTTTGCAATACGGTTTAAATAATACCGTAACATTAAATACGGGATTACGTGTTGGGCATCAATATCAGGCAATATTTGCTGGTTCTGTTATTGCAACTAAATTAGGGGCTTTTGGATTTAATAGTGCGCTTTCTAATGCTGAGATTAATGGTAAAAATTATCAAGGTGGACGATTAGGTATGAGCTATAGTCGTACTTTTAGTCCAACAAATACGGTTATTACATTGGCGGGTTATAAATATTCAACAGAGAATTTTCGTGAATATAATGACGTATTAGGTTTAAGAAAAAGTGCAAATGATGGCATGATTTGGAATTCCAATAGCTATAATCAAGAAAGCCAATTTACACTAAGCGTGAATCAAGCTTTAGATAAATGGGGACAGCTTTATATTTCTGGTTCCATCAGTAATTATTATGGTAATAAAGGGCATGATGCACAATATCAAATCGGATATTCCAATACTTATAAAGATATCGCTTACAATATTGCCTATAGTCGCCAAAAAACAGGGCAGATGATTGCCAATAATACATTCACATCAACAAAAACAGACTCTATTTCAGAAGATATGATTATGGTTTCTGTTTCTATGCCATTGGGGATGTCTGATTATTCACCAATGTTATCATTATCATCGAGTCATGCGAGTGATAACTCTAGTTATCAAGCTAACCTCTCAGGTTTGTTAGGTGAAGACAAAACGTTATCTTATAGTGTAAATACTGACTATGACACGCAAAACAGAGCAATAGGTAGCGGTTTACATGTGATTAAACAACTGCCATTTACGACACTATCAGGCAGTATTTCAAATGGTAAACATTACACTCAAGGGAGTATTGGTGTTCAAGGCGCATTGGTTGCTCATAGTGGTGGCGTAACATTAGGACCTCGTATTAGTGAATCATTTGCATTAATTGAAGCAAAAGGTGCGAATGGCGCGAGTGTAAGCAACGGAATGGGATCTAAAATTGACTATTTTGGTTACGCTATTGTGCCATCTTTGGTTCCTTATCAATATAACAATGTCAGTTTAGATGGGAAAAATATTCAAAATAATAATATTGAGCTTTTAGAAAACACGAAACAAATAGCGCCATATTCTGGGGCTAGCACTAAAATAGTATTTAAAACGCGAGTCGGATATCCTGTATTAATTGGTGTTAAACCAGAAACTCAGCTAGCACTGGGTGATAATGTTTACGATAAAGAAGGTCATATTGTCGGTATGGTTGGGCAAAGTAACCAAGTTTATGTTCGGGTTGAAAATAGAGAAGATACATTAATTGTTGGGAAAGAAGCAAATAGCTGTAAATTAACTTACTCAATACCAGAAGAAAAAGAAGCCGATAAACTTATTTTATTATCAGGTCAATGTTTATGAAATTAAATTGCCATTACTTTTCGTTTAAAACAGTTATTTTATCCGTGTTAATGTTGATCCCAACTTTTGTTTCTGCAACCTGCTATAAAATAACGACAACAAACACTAATCCTAGAAGCAATTATTATACAGAGCCTGGTAAAGGAACGGCAAAAAGTTGGGCTGGCGCGCGAGATGATTCTGGATCTATGGGTACAACTCCCAAAGTTATTAATGTTAATAATGATCAGTTCCAGCCTCCGGGTACTTTAGTCGCAAGTGGTTTTGTTTCTATGTTAGATGCCGGTTATGAAACGTATGATCCTGAGCAAATACTATTTCGCTGTACAGCAGATGAGGAAGGAAAATTAAGAGAGTTCTATTCCACTAATGGCGATTATGCTTATGGCGGTAAAAAATTAGTTAATCCTGCATTAGGATTAAATGAAACTTATATTAGCCTTGCTAGAGGATTAGGCATCCGTATTAAAAATACCATAACCGGTGAATATTACAGCCGTTACTGGAAATCTCGTCCATTAACTAATTTAGACCGAGATAGCCAAAATTGGATCTTAGTAAAAGCCAAGGATTTCTCAAATATGGAAGTTGAGCTTTTTAAAATTAACTATGAAAGAACAGGGGATATGCCACCTGCGCAATCAAGTAGCGGATTAATTACCTTTGTTAACCAACCTGCCGGTTATATTGCCTTTCAGAGTTCTAATTATTCATATTTATTAAAAGATGGCAGTGATCATGCCTCAAATTATCATGGCTTTTATGCTTATTGGCCGGCTTCTGTAAATATGTCTCGTCGTATTTATATTCGAAATGCAGCAACTTGTTTTGTGCGTAATGTTACACCTTATGTGTCATTTCCATTAGTTACCGTTAATGAATTGGCAAGTGGAAAAAAAGTTACATTACCTATCGATATTAATTTCTATTGCCAAATAGCGAGTCCGGCTAATGATGGAGTAGGAAATATGTTAACAGGTACGGGAACCGGTCAAACTGCAATGGGTTTTTTACCTCGTCCTGCTAATGTTAATAAAGCTATTGAGTTAGGGTTAACAGTGCCTAATGGAGGCGCTATCACGCATTTGGTCACGGATGGGTATGGAACTAATAATAATATGGCAAAAGGTGTCGGGGTAAGAATATATAGACCTAATGGCATGCCATTAAATTTATTATCGACTTTGGCGAGTGAAGGGCAAGGCGAAGCCTATGGCTGGTATTCTGTATTAGAGGATGCGCAATCACTCTCTTATAATAATGGTGTCTCTGAGTTAACAAAAACGCTGTATGCCTCATTGGAAGCATTACCGAGAGAGCAGATCACAATGGGTAAATTTAGTGCCACATTACAAGTTATTATACAGGTGCAATAATAATGAAGCGATTTAGGTTATTTATTTTATTACTCTGTATTCCTATTTTTTCGAATATTGTGAAAGCAGATTTAGCATTAGAAGGTTCTAGAGTTATTCTTTATCACTCTGATAGAGAGGCTTCATTTAAGATAAAAAATGATGGCGAATTTCCGGTTATGGTCCAAACATGGGTTGATGATGGAAATCCTGAAAATACACCAGAAACGATAACTGATGTTTCTGCTTTATCTTTACCTCCTGTATTGCAACTACAACCTAATAACTCACAATTAATTCGAATAATTAATAAATTTATGCATACAGACAAAGAAAAAGAAGCACTTTATTGGCTCAATTTATATGAAATAACACCCAAGCCAGTAAATAAAAAAGAAGATGAAAACTTAATTAATGTTGTGGTGAGATTGCAAATAAAAGTATTTTATCGTCCTGATCATTTAGTGATGAATATTTCAGAAGTTAGCCAATCGCTTATCTTCACGAAATCAGATAAACAATTAACAATCGAAAATCCTACGCCGTTTTATGTCACGATAAAATCTGCATCTGGTGAACATAATCCTAATATCATTATTCCTATGTTAGCGCCCTTTTCAAAACAGCAAGTAACATTAGCCAATGAAAAAATAAACCAAATCAGCTATGTGCTTATTGATGATTTTGGTAGTGAATTTCAAAGTAAAAAGGAGATGAAGTAGGGTTTTAGTGATTTATTTTTAGATTTTTCTATTAATTAGATAAATATCTTATTTTAAATATCTGGCATTAGATATTGTTTGTATAAGCTTTATACCAAGATTGAGTTAATAATACACTTTGCTTATTAATCGTAAATATAAGGCAAAAAAAGAGCCATTTTGTCGCCATTTTCTTCCAGATACAAAAAAGCCACTTATTGCTAAGTGGCGTAAATGTCTGATTTATCAGCTTAAATTTGGTGGGTCGTGGGAGGCTCGAACTCCCGACCAATTGATTAGAGTAGTATTCTAACTACTATAAAATCAATAAGTTATAAGTTTTTCAGTAAGTTAGAAAACGATGAGCTATGACTATTCATGGTTGTTCTGGTTTTCTGTCGCCACTTTATCGCCATTATTATGTTGCTTACTAATAATATTATTAATTATAAAATGTGATAAAGTGTGATTGAAATGAGGTAATATTTTATCTATATTTTTATCTAATGATAATATCAATATAATTTCTTTAACAGAATTTAAAAAGTTATATATGTTTAATGCCGAAGTATTAATGATAAGGCTATTATAAAAGGCTCTATTATTAATGTCTATGAATGGGTGAACTTCATTTATGGTTTTTTCACAACAAAATAATATATTTTTTTCTTTATCATCTATTATGTTTAATTGTTCTTTTAACCTAATGATGGGGATAAATAAATTCAAATAAATTAAATCATTAGCTATATATTTATCACTATCTGAGTCTTTTTCATATAATTTTTCATGATTAATATTGTTTTTAATAACAAGAAAATTAGTCCCGATTTTATATATTAACTCATCAAGATAATCATAAAAAGAATTGTTGGGTATATCTATATAGTCATTCTTTAATTTAAATGCTTTATTATATAGTGAGTTCGGATTGCTAATTACTTCATTATCAGATGTTCTAAATATAGATAGTTGTTCATTAATAAATTTTCTTTTGGAGTAATAAATATCAATTTTATTTTTTTTCTCTGTTTCTTCAATCTGTTTGGCAATTTGAATTGAACGATGTGCATTGATAACAAAAGCACCGAGTATTGGTGATAATGTGAGTATGAACAATGGAAGTTTTGCATAATCTATAAATTGGTTATATCCATCTTTAGTCAAATTTAATGAATAATCCTTTGATATTAGTAACCATAATATTGCACTGATAATTAATGGAAAAGTAATTAAAAGCCAAAATAATGGTTGTAAATGTAATCCTTGGTCATCTAACCAAAATTTTCCTTTTCTTTTATTTAATAAGTAAGTAAATAAAATTATTGGTGCTATGATAACTAATGATATTGATAGATATTGATTCATATTTTCAACTTTACTAAAGGATTAAACATCAGCGCATCATTTAAATGCTCTGGAGCGAAATGCGAATATCTCATAGTCATTTTAATATCGGTATGACCTAATATCCGCTGTAAAACTAAAATATTACCGCCTGACATCATAAAATGTGAGGCAAAAGTATGTCGTAAAACATGAGATGATTGTCGATGGGGTAATTCAATATTGGCGCGTTTTATTGCTGAACGAAAAGCAGAATAGCAGGGTGTAAATAATTGGCCTCTACGTTTCGGAATTTCATTAAACAACTCTTCTGATATAGGTACAGTTCTATTACGTTTACCTTTTGTTTTAGTAAACGTAATTTTGTAAGGGGTAACTTGTGAACTGGTTAAACCTTCAGCTTCTGACCAACGCGCTCCAGTGGAAAGTGCTATTTTGACAATAATAGATAAGTCTTTCGCTTTGCTTTTATCACATTCTTCTAGCAGTTGGATAATCTGTTCATCAGAAAGAAACGCCATTTCTGATTCATCAGTACGAAATGAGCGAACATTCTTTAATGGGTTATCATCTTTCCACTCACCCAATCGATGCAACTCATTAAACATAGCGCGAAAATAGGCTAGTTCAAGGTTTGTTGTTCGTGGAGCAACGGACTTGATCCTATCAGCACGAGTAATTTTTCCACTTAATCGCTTTTCATGATAAACAGAAAATAACTTAGCATTAAACTCTGTTGCTAAAGGTTCGCCCATTGCTTTGCAACCGAATAACATCATTTGCTTTCGGCTTTCACCATCAGCTAATGTAATACCATGAGCACGAAACCAGATTTCAACCAATTCAGACAATAAACGTTTATCTTCTTTTTCGCCTAGCCACGGCTTATCTTCTGTTTGTTCAAGAATATAACGTTCGAATGAAATGGCTTCGCCTTTTGTGGTGAAGACTTTTCTAATTCGTTTACCAGTTCGGCCATTGGGGTAGCTCTCAACTTGCCAACGACCATCTGGTTGTTTATTTATTGTCATAATTACAAATCATTCACCTTTATACCCTTTAATGTTTGAGGATCTCTAGAATATTTTTCACCCATAGAAAATTTAATAAAAGTTGGATGCATGCTTGTTATTTCGCCTAAAGCTCCATTCTGACTATAATACTTATATGCATATGGGTTTAACTCTTTATTTGTTAATATTTCATATAGATTTAAATTTTCTTTAAAATTATTTATTATTGAATTTTTAAATTTTACTTCATCACTTTTATAATACATGTGATCTGTTATAAGGTCTAACCTGTGATTTATCCCAGTTAACATATTAAAAAATATTGATTCTTTATTATTTAAAGATTCATAATCTATTTTAGCAGGTTCTATTTCTAATAATTTGACTATAGAATTAATATCATTTTGGGAGGCGGATTCAGTTTCCAATAACATATCTTTTATTTCTTCTATATCTATTTTTGTTTGATCTATTCTTAAATTTGGTGAGTATGTAACATGACGAAATCCTAATATATCAAAAGGAGTTTTTTCTTTTCCATCTGTTATAAGTATAGTTTTTTTATTAAAAGCTTGTCTTAAACCTAGCTCATAAAATACATTTGCATTCTTAGTCGATAAATCACAAATAGCCATATCACATTCCACTATTTTTTTGAGAATATCAAACATGATCATGTGAGAAGCTTTACTATCATCTGCTCGAATAGGCTCATATCCAGCAGTTTCACATGCTGGTTTTATCAAGTATTCGTAAACTCTTTTAAAATGCCCTTTTTCGTAATCGGGGTGATCCGCAATAGGCATAATTACGAAGCAAGTCTTTTTCTTTATTTCTTGCTGTTCTGTAATTTTATCTGAATCAGTTATCTTTTCTTTACTTTCTTTTTTTGAAGTGGCCATTTTAATAATCCTTATCTAGTTACTGATTTTCAATAATAGTAATTACTCGACCGTGAATTTTTATATCAGAAATTTCACAATCAAAAGCCATTCCAATACTTGAAACTCTAACGCGTTGCATAGGCATTCTAGTCAGTTCTCTAATGCTATTTTTTCCATCAATTTCGATGAGCCATTTTCCATCGAAAACATCGTTATATTTTTTATCAATAATGAAGTAACTATTTCCATCTTGTATAGATATTGGCTCTGATGGCAAAGGGGATTGATTGGGGAAAATCACTTTATCAAACATAATATGGTCTGAGGGTATGAGTTGTCCGTTTTTTAGTTGAAAGTTAGGAATTTTTAAGTTGTCTAGTTTTTCATAATCGAAAGGTTTTCCATTACCTGTCGCTAACCATTCAAGGCTGACGCCTGTTTCAGCAACACATCTGACAGCTAAATCAGCTGGAAAAATATCCCTCTTATATCTTCCTGCTAAACTGCTAGATGCCATTTCTAGGTGTTGGGCTAGCATTATTTTAGAGCTGAACCCATAAGCTTCTATTATGCGATCCAATATTGGAGCGCTATCCCCAACCATTTCTAGGTGAAATTTTCCCATGTATATATCATCCTTATCGCAAAAAACTACAAAATAATTTTGATATGTAGCTAAATACGAAATGGGTTGGCCTTAGTTTGTAGTTAAAAGCGATTATTATCGAGTAGCATCGAATAAAACCTAATAGGGGATTTTGCCTTATGCGTCCTAATATTACAATCAACATAAACACGCCTTATCTTACAATTGACGCGTTCAGCACATGCACTGGATTACCTAAATCAACCATTCGTGACATGATTGCTGATGGGCGTTTACCTGTGCGCGCTAAGTCAGCAGACATGAAGCGTGGAAAAGTATTAATCAATATGCTTGCTCTTTATACAGATGCATCGGAAGGTTGCAATATTTCGCTTCAACCGAATTTGTAAGCCAAGTCTTTCGTATATTGAGAATAAACACCATGTTTGATTATCAGTTTTCCAAACAAGCGCACTTCGATAATGCATGCCGTGCTTTCGCAAATACCCATAAAGGGGATTTAGTGCAAATAGCTGAAAGTATCGGCATGAATGCCCAAATGTTGCGTAACAAGTTAAACCCTGAACAACCGCACCAATTAACGTGCATTGATTTAATGAAACTGACTGATGCAACTGAGGACGCCTCTATCCTTGATGGTGTTCTAGAACAGATGCAATGTCAGCCGTCAGTGCCTGTTAATGAAGCGTGTGATTCTAATGTACCCGCTTATTTATTAACGGCAGTCGGTGAAGTTGGAAAGTTGGCAACTAATACAGTGTCAGGCGGTAATTTAAATAATGCGCGTGTTGCTGAATTTAAACGTTCTGTTAATACAGCAAGCCCTGATGCCATTACAGGACGAGCCGAAAACCGCACCATAGCACAACAACAAATTGATAATGCTTACCCCGAACTTTCTGCAGGGTTGCACTTGCCGAAATTTGCCCGTGTTGAAGCACCCACCGAAAACACTACCGCAGGGGATATTTCAGACCCCTTTAGACCGAAATACGCCGTTGACGTGCAAATGGTTGATGCCGACGGCAATGATGTGGCACCCGTTTATCATGCGGTGCCGTTACCGTTGCCCATGGCAGGCAATGAGTCGGGGATGTTTCAATATCCGCCTGTGGGTTCGATGGTTGAAATTGCATTTGAAAATGGCCGTGCAGATAAACCGTTTATTCGCCAAGTGTTAAGTCATGGCAATACCTTGCCAGACATCAAGCCAGGCGAACAACTGCAACAGCAACGCCAAGAGGTATCACAACGGGTTACGCAGGACGGCACATGGCATCGTCAAACTGACCAGAAAATTATTGAAGAGTCGATGCATCGTGAGGTGAAAACTGATACGGAAAATCGCACCGTTATCGCCAGAGAAACCACCGTACAAGCTACCGATAAAACCACAGTCATTGGCACCAGCACGTTAATGGCAGGTGCCATTATGCAAATTGCAGAGGGCGATTTTAGCCAAGCAACGCAAGCTAATAGGGTTATTGCTGTGGGGCAAAATATGACGATAGATGTTGGTCAGAAACTGGAGGAAAAAATCGGGGCAGTGCGTTCTAGTATTGCAGGCGCGATGCAAAAAATCATGGCACCCGTTGTTTATTTGGGTAATGAACAATTGAATGTGATGCAGTGCATGTTAGATACGCTAGACGTCGTCAATGAGCTGGCCACACTTACCGCAAGCCATACTCATAACAACACGGGCAGTCCATTAAATGCCTCAGCCATTAGTAATACAGGCACTAAATCAACAGGACTAAAACAGAAGTATTCACCTGTCATTGGGTGATAAAATCGTTACCATCCTTGCCCGCGATTGCGGGCTTTTTTACGCCCGTCAATATATCCACTTCTACGCCACGCTACGGCGTTCAATTCTCATAATACATCTGCGTTAACTCAAAATGGATCGCGTTGATAGCGTGTGGCACAGTGCGCGCAATCCCCACGAAATAAAATCATTCACCACGTAAAACGCACTACTCCGCACCCGCCTGCACAATTTGGATCTAAAAATTATTTCAGTTTGAAATTTTTACAAAACATATCGCGAGGGCGCGCGGTGATTGGATTCTTTGCGTCGGCGTCAAACTGAAATGATTGAAAAAGATTTCAGGTAATTTCAGTTTGAGAGATAGAAAAAGGATCGCGATAAAAAATTAACGCATTGATAGTAAAAGAAATTTCATACTTTACGTGGGGTTGATGATCTAAATTAAAAACCAGAGAAAATAAAATAACTTTGGTTAATCATGTATATGGCATTTTTTGAAACTGAAATATCCTATAAAGGAGATAATATTTTTTTTAAAAATGGGAATTTATTCGTACAAGTTTCATCTATTTTATTTCTTATTATAAAATCATCGTCTTTCGAGTTAGAGTGTCTAGAAAGACATAGATAATAATTTTCATTATTATATCTCGCGTAAATTATCCAATGACCAGTTATTGTTTTATTACGAGCTTTTTGATTAAAACTATCGTTGATAAGTTGCTTTGCGAATTCATGTGATATGTTAAAATAATCTTCTTTATCAAAATACTCTTTATTGCCTTTATTATTTTTAACATATTCTTTAAGCCAATGTTCAAAATTAGGTAGTGCTTTTTTGTGTTTTTTTTCATTTATATTCAATTGATTTTGAATGTTTATTTTTAAACTTTCTAATCCAGTGCCTTCATAGTGCTTATGATATAGTCCTTTTAACGGGGGGTTTTTAAATTTTTTAGCGGGCTTAGTCCTAGAATAATCATTATTTTTTTCTAAGTTATTAATCTCTCGTATAATTTTATGTACATTTTCCATATTGCTTCTAACTATATAATCTAATTGCATTATTAAAAAATCACTACATTTTAATATTGTCTCTTTATCCAAACCTAATTTTGATATATATTCATATGTTTCTTTTGTGATTTTTTTAGTCTCGATATTTGTAAGTAAATCCATGATGTTATTGCCTTTTTAAACTTTTTGTTCGTATAAATGGTTATAAATTATTTCTTCAAGATTTAAATAGTTGGGCATGTATTTTATAATATCTTTTTTTGATATCAAGCATGATAATATTCTTAATATGAGTTGATGAGCAGAGTTTATCTCAATATAAATGTCATCAATGACGTATAATACATTTGATATAAATTTGTTTTTATCTGCTTCATTTTTTTCTGTTAAAGAATAATATGAATACTTTGTATTAATAGATGTTCTTATAGTTTTAAATTCATTCATGGATTTCGGTTCAATTAATAATTGAGTTTCAAGTGCATTAACAGATCGCAATATGCCAGTAATGCAATCGGATATTTTGTCAATAATTTTATCATAAGCAATATTAGTTGATTTTAACTCTTGGGTAAATACGTTTATTTTTCAATGTCGGATATAATTAACTTTATTGTATCATTTAAATAAATGTAGAATTTAGCGTTAATTTCATCGTTAAAATTATCGCCAACTAAGAAAGCTAAATTATAAAGCTCATTAACATTTCTTAATTTATAATTAAAGCCTTCATTCACATAATCTAATTGTTCTGATATAAACTTTCTTTTAGAGTAATACATATCAGCTTTATTTTTGTTTTGAGATTCACTCAATTGTTTTTCACTAATTTTACGTTGTTCTTCACTTTGAATGGAACGATGCACATAAACAACAAAAACACCAAGAATAGGTGAAAGAGCTAAAATACTTAATGAAAATTTATTAATTTCCAAGAAGGTGTTATAGCCATGTGAATCAAATCGAAATGAATATGGAGCACTAAGACATATGATAAAATACAAACTAGATACTAGTGGAAAAATTATGGCCAATTTGAAAAGCCATTGTTTTTGTAAGTTATCTGAATTTAATGAGAATCGATTCTTTTTTTTCCATATCCAGCATGTGACACACAAGAAAAGAATACAATAAATTATGAAATTCATGTTTTCATGTTACCTCAGAGTTAATTAATAAGTGAAGTATACAGGAATATCTTGGTTCGTGCGTAGGTGCTACCTAAGCGTGAAATGCATACCTGTGAGTTATAGATTTTCGAAACTGAAATGATTAAGAAAATTTATTTTTGAGATGCTTGGTTAACATAGAGTGGATGTGAATGGATTATCTGGCTTTATTATTTTTTATGGTTTTTTATTCTGTTTGTTTTTTATTAATTATTAAATTTATTACGACTAATTATTTTTAAATAAAATCGATAACTTTCGGCTTTCGGAAGGGAGAGATAAAAAAACTCGTGCGACACTTTTGCGACACTCAGCTATAAAAACAAAAAAGCCACTTATTGCTAAGTGGCGTAAATGTCTGATTTATCAGCTTAAATTTGGTGGGTCGTGGGAGGTTCGAACTCCCGACCAATTGATTAAGAGTCAACTGCTCTACCGACTGAGCTAACAACCCGATGCGCAGATTATTCTCCTCTCAAAAGCGATGGTCAAGCTCTTATTTTAATTTTTTTTCAAATGGATAAAATATCGCCAGATAAATTAAAGAAAGGATCTTATCTGGTTATCAAAGCATCATTCATTTTACTAAAAGTGATCTTTTCATTACTTACACTGAGATTTGTGTCACAATAATTTCGCAAACATATTGCCACGTCAAAAAATAAAATAGTGGCAAAACAACATCAAAAATATGAACACATTTCAGGTATGGTATGGAAGAGCAAACAGAAATTTCTCCTCCCGCTAGAGTGAAAAATGCCACTCTACAACGCGGGCTAACAAATCGTCATATTCAATTAATTGCTATTGGTGGAGCTATTGGTACTGGTCTATTTATGGGATCAGGGAAAACCATTTCATTAGCTGGGCCATCAATTATTTTCGTCTATATGATAATTGGCTTTGTCCTGTTCTTTGTTATGAGAGCTATGGGAGAGTTGTTATTATCAAATTTAGAATATAAATCATTTAGTGATTTTGCGGGTGATTTATTAGGGCCTTGGGCGGGCTTTTTTGTCGGTTGGACCTACTGGTTTTGTTGGGTTATTACAGGTATTGCCGATATTGTTGCTATAACGTCTTATATTAGTTATTGGGCGCCTAATTTCCCTGAATGGGGCACATCGTTTATTTGTGTGCTGACATTGCTTATTTTGAACTTAGCAACAGTAAAACTGTTTGGGGAAATGGAATTTTGGTTCTCCATGATAAAAATAACAGCTATTGTTTCTTTGATCATTGTGGGGATTGTTCTCATTAGTATTGGATTTGAATCTCCAGCGGGACATACCGCGGCATTAGAGAATATTTGGAATGATGGGGGAATGTTCCCTAAAGGGTTAAGTGGTTTTTTTGCAGGCTTCCAAATCGCTATTTTTGCTTTTGTCGGAATAGAATTAGTAGGAACCGCAGCTGCTGAAACACGTGATCCAGAGAAATCATTGCCTAAAGCCATTAACGCTATTCCTATTCGTATTATTACTTTCTATGTGCTGGCATTGGCAATTATTATGTCAGTCACACCATGGCGTTCTATTTTGGCGGATAAAAGCCCCTTTGTGGAATTATTTGTCATGATAGGAATACCTGCAGCTGCAAGTTTGGTGAACTTTGTCGTATTAACGGCTGCTGCGTCTTCTGCTAATAGTGGTATATTTTCTACAAGCCGTATGTTATTCGGTTTATCAAAAGAGGGCGAAGCACCAAAGCAGTTTAGCCAATTATCTAAGCGGGCTGTACCTGCCAATGGGCTGTTATTCACCAGTTTATGTTTATCATGTGGAATCGTATTAATTTACTTTATTCCCGATGTTATGCATGTATTTACCTTAGTAACAACAGTGTCAGCGTTATTATTTATGTTTATTTGGAGTATGATTTTATGCTCTTATTTAGCGTATCGTAAAAAACGCCCTCAGTTGCATGAGAAATCTATTTATAAAATGCCATTAGGTATTCTGATGTCGTGGCTATGCCTGACTTTCTTTGCCTTTATGACGGTGTTATTAGCTTTTGAACATGATACTCGCCAAGCGTTAAGTGTGACGCCATTGTGGTTTATTGCACTAGCTATAGGCTATCAATATGTTAAAAAGAACAAACAGAAAAAGAGTGATCAAAAATAAAATATTAATCACGCAATGAAAGAGAAAAGCCTTATTTAATCTAATAAGGTTTTTTTTTGGGAATTTTTTATTACTGATAAAATAATTATTTTATAAAAATTTATAATCTAAAATAAAGATATTATATTTATATACCCATAATCGCCTTATAGTCTTAGTTATTAATTTAATAAATGTATATTTTGTTATTTACTGAGTGAAAAACAGGCATTATTTAGGGGTGATAAAATATTTTTAAAATATGTTAACTACATCCGGTAATTTTTTAAAAATACACTATCCTACAATTAAAATAAAAGGAGGCGGTATGTATAAGAATATTTTGGTTCCCATTGATATTGATGAAGATAACCTAATGAACAAAGCAATTCCGTTAGTGGAAAATATTGCAAAAAATGAAGATCCTTATGTTCATTTTTTGTATGTACTCCCGAAACTTCCACAATCTTCTTATTATCGACTTGTTATGAATGGTGATCAATTAGATCAAGGATGCCTAAAAACGTCAGCTGAAAAAGAGCTAAAAAAAATTATTGAACGGTTTGATTTACCTGAAGACAGAATGCAAACTCATATTTGCATAGGAACACCACGAGATGCCATATTGCAGATTGCAGATGAAGTAAACGCAGATCTAATCGTGATTGGCTCTCATAATCCTGAAGATGATTCTTATCATATTGGTTCAACAGCTGCTGATATTACACGCTACGCTAAACGCTCTGTTATGGTGGTGAGATAAGACTTAGTAAGCTGTATATTGCATAAGAGTAACTGCCATTTATAACAATACCGCTGTTATATTTCATTTTTATATAACAGCGGTTGTGTAATGAGATAGCGAGGATCGTACAAATCAATGGTTTTTATATTTGAAACACTACCTTTTTTAATTACTATAAGCCATCTTCTAATAACGATAATCATCAAAACTCATGTTAAGAATTACTGCATTACTAGAAAATAAATCAGTCAATCCTGAGCTTCATTACTATCCTGGCTTATCATTATTATTAGAAGATGATGAGTGCCAAGCTAAAATACTTTTTGATACGGGAAAAGATTTTACCTTTTCTTCAAATGCGAAAAAGATGGGGATTGATTTAACTACATTGAAAACAATTGTTGTCTCTCATGGGCATTATGATCATTTTGGTGGACTTACGCATTTACCAGTAGGCTTTTTCTCCAATAAGCCACGAGTTATCGCTCATCCTCATCTATTTTCTGTTCGTTATTCAGCACTTTTTTTAGGCAATAAAAATATTAAATTTAAACGATTAGCTCCTTTTTTTGATCGCAAAAAACTTGAAACACAATTTTCTTTTGAATTAACAGAAGTTCCTTTAACAATTGAGAAGAATTTCATTTATTCAGGACAAGTAACACAACGCCAAGTGAGTAAACGCTATGGCGTTATTATTCATGAATCAGGTGAAGAAGATGATTACGTTCTTGATGATAGTTTTCTTGTTTGGCAAGGAAAAAAAGGCCTGGTAATTATTACGGGTTGTAGTCACTCTGGTATTGAATCTATAGTTGAACATGCGAAAAGAATAACTGGTAATCATCAAATTCAAGCAATTGTGGGAGGCTTACATTTGCGCTGCGCAACCCCTTTTGCATTAGAACGTGCTAAAAAAGCAATAGATAAAAATATTGATGTGTATGGATGTCATTGCACTGGTGTATTAGGGCGAAAATACCTTAATGCAAAAGATTTCAATGCAGGACAATCTTTATCTTTTGAGTAAAATGAATGCAAATATTGAACTTAAAACAGACGTGAAATTTTTGTTTTTTTGATCGCTATTCTAACAAGTTAGCTCTTTAAAATGAAAAAATTAAAGTACTTTTAGTGCTATTTACAACAACTGGATACGCTAATAGCTTTGGCAATAATTGATTTAGTATTATTGCCAAAAGGAATATGCCTTAGTGGTTTTACTTGCGAATAACCATTACTGAGCGTGAGGTGTTATTGACAATATAATCCGCTGTTGAACCCAGCAATATATTACGTTGGTTACGTGAGCTTGAACCTATAATAATAGTATCTGCATCAATTTTTTCTGCCAACTCTAGAATATTATAATTAGGCGTACCAATAACGGCATGGCATTGGTATTGTTCTTTGGGTAAGTTAAATTGTTGTTTTACACATTGCTCTAATTTTTCAGTTAATAAAACTAAAGCTTGTTGCTTTTTCTCAACGACAGACGAGCTATCACAATTAAGCCCGTAAGCTTCTAAAGAGCGTAAATTAGGCATAACTGTAATAAAATGGAAATAATTTTCTGGTTTTGAGGCAAGGAAGTGAATATCAGCAATCATTCGTTGAATTCTGTTATCTTCTAATAAATCAATTGCAACAAGGTATTTGTTAGCCATAGTCTACCTTTTAAATAAATTAGCCCTTAAAGTAAGTATAAGTAAATTAGCTTACAAGTTGAAATTTAAAAGCAAATATTGCGATTATTGCATCATTATTTTGGGTTTTTAGGCTCTAAAAGATAAAAAAATGGTGTGGTGAACGAGTAAATCCTTTAAAATTTAGCCAATTGCCTAATCGCTATTTTTATTATTTTTACACATCCATGGAATGATCTCACTAGGTTATAGTTTATATGAGAAAATCAAGCGAAGACTTACTTAAATGTATTGCCACCATATTACAGTGGGTGCTTAATATTGGATTGCTTATTTTAGCAATTGTATTAGTCAGTTTTCTTATCAAAGAAACTTATGTAATTGCTTCATTATTATTTAATTTAGGTGCACAAGAGTCATCTTATCAATTACTAGAAGGTATTTTGATCTACTTTCTTTATTTTGAGTTTATTGCGCTTATTGTTAAATATTTTTTATCTGGAGGGCATTTCCCGCTTAGATATTTCATCTATATCGGTATTACTGCAATTGTGCGTTTGATTATTGTTGAACACAAAGATTCTGTGGATACTTTAATCCAATCAGGCGCAATTTTACTGCTAGTTATCGCATTATTTATTGCCAATACTGAAAAGTTAAAACGGACTTAAAAATCGATAATTTATGTTTACTTAGCTACTGAGCATAAAAAACAGTCTTAAGAATAAAATAAGGTTTCCGCAAGATTGAGAGAGGTATGTTATTATCCCTCTCAATTTTATTAGGGGTTATACAAAAATATTACTATGTCCTATCAATGTCCATTATGTCAACAGGCACTTTCTCTTCGGGCTCACAGTTGGGTATGTGAAAATAATCATCAGTTTGATTGTGCGAAAGAAGGGTATGTAAATTTACTACCAGTGCAATTTAAACGCTCGAAAGAGCCGGGTGATAGCGCTGAAATGATAAATGCTCGCCGTGAGTTTTTAGATGCAGGTTTTTATCAGCCAATGAGAGATAAAGTGGCTGATTTACTACAAACATTGTTGCCTATAGATAATAGTGTTGTATTGGATATTGGTTGTGGCGAAGGCTATTACACCCACCAGTTTTATCAAAATTTAAAATTACATAATCCACAAGTGTATGGCTTAGATGTTTCTAAAGTTGCGATTAAATATGCAGCTAAACGTTATTCATCTATCCATTTTTGTGTGGCTTCAAGCCAGCGTTTGCCATTTTGTGATGCTTCTTTAAATGCGGTTATTCGTATTTATGCACCTTGTAATAGTGATGAATTAGCCAGAGTTATTGTAAATAATGGATATATTATTACGGTCACTCCTGCACCTCGCCATTTATACCAGCTAAAAGCACTGATTTATTCAGAAGTACATCTTCATCCATTAAAAGAAGAACAATTTGATGGTTTTAATAAAGTGGCTGAACATCAAGTTGCTTATATGATGAATTTAAACGGTAAGCAGGCATTTGATTTATTACAAATGACGCCGTTTGCATGGCGAGCAAGTGAAGAAGTGAAACAGTCATTAACTGAAAGTGAACGTTTTGAATGTGAAACGGATTTTTTAATTCGTGTTTATCAACGTCGTGCTTAATAACGAAAAACAATAAATAATTTATGATGTAAATAAAAAAGCTTAGGCGTGATATCAAACCTAAGCTTTTTATTGTGTTCTGTTAAATTGGTAATTATTTAGCGTACATAAATAATTCAAGATGTTCGAATACAATATTAAAGCCGATAGCAATTAATACGATCCCACCAATAATTTCTGCTTTTTTCCCAAGCACTGGGCCAATATAGCGCCCAATTAGCATACCTAATGTTGCCATGATCATCGTCATCATGCCAATGGTCATCGCAGTATGAACAATATTTACTTGAAGGAATGCTAAACCAACACCAATTGCCATTGCATCAAGGCTTGTTGCTATGCCTGTTGCAATTAATGAGAGTGAGCCATGGCGTTGTGGTGCGTCGTCTTCGCAAGGACATTCATCACTACGTTTTAGGCTTTGATAAATCATACGGCTACCAAGAATAAATAATAGCCCGAAAGCCACCCAGTGATCCCATTGAATAATATATTGGCTAGTATATAAACCTAATGCCCAACCGATAACGGGTGTGCTGGCTTCAATAATACCAAATATAAATCCAGTACGGAGTGCTTCACGAAAACGAGGTTTATGTAATGTGGCACCTTTACAGACTGCAACAGCAAATGCGTCCATAGAAAGAGCAAGGGCGAGGATGATAGTAGCGTAGAAACTCATAATAAAGCCTCGGTTGGGGTATTTCCATATACACACAATTGACCCCCAACCAAAGAAGTACAATTATGTGTCTATGGTCTTGCCAACCGTATTACGGCATCTGCACCACGCTAAATAAAAATAAGCGAGTATGTTGACACAGATTTCTTAAAATAATTAAGTTTTATTTTAAGACAGGCTACTCCCCAATGACTTGATGCAGAAGATAACATATTATTTCTGAAAGGCAACATATTATTTATTATATTTTAAAGATGATATTGATAATAATTATCATTATTAGCTTTGGCGATTTTAAATATATTAGAAAAGTTTTTGAAATGTTAAAAAAATGATAAGTTTCAATGTGATAAATTATTAACCATATAATAAACAATGGATTGTAATTATATTAAAATAAAAAATTAATTCTTTATTTTAAGAGTAATACACCTAAAAATAATAAGCTTAATTTCTTCAAATATTAAATGAATATTAAATAAGCCTATATTTAATGAGTCTTTATTTAATGTTTATTTTCTG
This sequence comes from Proteus sp. fly-1089, assembly GCF_040138965.1. Taxonomy (NCBI): domain Bacteria; kingdom Pseudomonadati; phylum Pseudomonadota; class Gammaproteobacteria; order Enterobacterales; family Morganellaceae; genus Proteus; species Proteus sp. fly-1089. The sequence goes on along the minus strand of NZ_JBEETS010000001.1, from coordinate 1,148,544 downwards.
TTTTTAAGAGATATATAAAAATAAAAAATAGTTTTTTTTTAAAAAGTGTTTTTTATTTAATTTATTAATTTTATTTTTCTTTAATTATCTGTAGGTTAAGTGATTATTAAAAATAAAATTTATAGTAATAAAAAAGCCACTCAAAATGAATTGAATGGCTTTTAACTAAAATAAGGTTAATTAGTCACATTGTACTTTTATTGCTAAACCGCCGCGTGATGTTTCGCGATATTTAGCATTCATGTCTTTACCTGTTTCATACATAGTTTCAATGACTTTATCGAGAGAAACTCGTGGTTCGCTGGTACGACGAATGGCCATACGTGCCGCATTAACTGCTTTTACTGAAGCAATGGCATTACGTTCGATGCATGGAACTTGTACTTGTCCTGCAACTGGGTCGCACGTTAAACCGAGGTTATGCTCCATACCGATTTCAGCAGCAATGCAGACTTGCTCTGGGCTTCCACCTAATAATTCAGCAAGACCCGCAGCGGCCATTGAACAAGCTACGCCGACTTCGCCTTGGCAACCCACTTCAGCACCAGAGATTGAGGCATTCATTTTGTAAAGAATACCAATTGCCCCTGATGCTAAGAAATAACGTAAGTAGGTTTCTGGTGTCACAGGTTCGATACAACGATCGTAGTAAGCCAATACTGCTGGCACGATACCACATGCGCCATTAGTTGGTGCAGTTACAACACGTCCACCTGCTGCGTTTTCTTCATTTACGGCCAGTGCAAACATGTTAATGAGATCAACGACTTTCATTGGATCGTTTGATAAGCTGTTGCTTGATGTTAATAAACGATTTAATGCAGCCGCACGGCGAGGTACACGTAATGGGCCTGGCAATACACCTTCTGTATTTAAACCGTGTTCAATACATTCTTGCATTGTTTTATAAACATCAGCGAAATAGGCATTGATTTCAGCTTGGGTGTGCAGATCTAGCTCGTTTTTCATCATTAAGCTAGAAATGGATAAACCCGTTTCTTTGCAGTGCTTTAATAACTCTTCCGCACTAGCATAAGGGTATGAAACAGGTTTGCTATTAAGTGTTGATTTGCCAAAATTTTCTTCATCAACAATAAAACCACCACCAATAGAGTAGTAAGTTTTTCTATATATTTCTTTGTCACCAGCAAAAGCATGAATAGTCATACCATTCTCATGTAATGAGAGATTGTCATTACTGAAATGCATGCTTTCTGCTGGGAAATCGACAACTTTTAAACCGTTCGCTAATGAAAGTTTGCCTGTTTCTTCAACTTCACGAATAAAACCGGGGATGCTGTCAATATCGACAGTAGCTGGTGCGTTACCTGCTAAGCCCATAATGATAGCGATATCAGTATGGTGACCTTTACCTGTCAAAGACAAGGAGCCGTAAACATCAACAGCTACACGAGTGACAGACGCAATCAATTCCTGGTTGACTAAATCATCGACAAATTCTTTACCCGCTTTCATTGGCCCTACAGTGTGAGAGCTAGATGGTCCGATGCCCACTTTAAACATGTCGAAAACGCTAATCACGTAAGACTCCTTAATAATAAGAGAGAGGGTTAAAAAAGAATAAAATATAGTTATTTATAGTAAAGGGATCGTTTTTACGATTATATCGTCCCGTTAATGATGTAGTTTACAACATTTTTTTAAAATAGCTAAGTAGAGTTGTGAAGGCGATGATAAAAAGCACAAGCTGAACAGAAAATAACGCTTTAAGTGATATGTAAAGCAAGTTTATGTAAAATAGCTGCCGTTAATCCCCAGACAAGATGTCCATTGTAAGGGTAAAAATAGATCCGATGATTTTCACCTGAACGACGAAAATCGAGTGGCTGATAATGTTGTACATTGAGCACGTGACTTAATGGCATTTCAAAAATAGATGCAACTTCAGCTGGGTTTTGGCGTAAAGATAAACCTGCTGGGATTACACCCACGATGGGAGTAACCAAATATCCACTTGAACTTTGCAATGGAGGTAATCGCCCAATCACTGAAACAGTATTGGGTGGAATAGCGACTTCTTCGTGAGCTTCTCTGAGTGCGGTTTCAATAAGGTTATTATCTTCAGGATCACGTTTTCCACCAGGTAAAGCGACTTGACCTGCATGAGAGCGTAATGTTGATGCGCGTTCTGTTAATAATATGGTTGGATTAGGTTTATTGATAATCGGCAGCAATACAGCCGCCGTTTTTTGAGCATGAAGTGGCTGATTTACCCTATCATTAGGTAATGTGAGTTGAAAACGATTGATAAAAGTATCAATGGGTGTCATCGACAGTAGACTCATTTAAAACAGTTAATATTTGCCCAAGTTTATCGAATGTTTCTTGGTACTCTTTTTCAGCAACACTATCAGCGACAATACCGCCACCCGCCCAACAGTAAATCTTATTTTTTTCTGTCAATAAAGTACGGATGCTGATATTGGTATCCATTGTGCCACAAAAACTAATGTAGCCAATGGCACCGCAATATCCATGACGGCGGTGTGGCTCTAATTCTTCAATGATTTCCATTGCCCTGATCTTAGGTGCGCCAGTGATAGAACCGCCGGGAAACGCAGCTCTTAATAAATCGGTTGCTGTTAGATGTGGGGGAAGTTGTGCTGTAATAGTACTGACTAAATGGTGTACAGCTGGAAAACGTTCAACAACAAACAGTTCTGGTACTTTAACGGAACCGGTAACGGCAACTTTTCCTATATCGTTACGCATAAGATCAACAATCATTAAATTTTCTGCGCGATCTTTACGTGAGCTTTGTAGCAGTAAAGCTTGTTCATCATCTTCTTCGGGGGTTGCTTTGCGAGGAAGAGTTCCTTTTATTGGGCGTGTTTCTATTTTACTATCAGCTAAATGAATAAAACGCTCTGGTGAAACACTTAACACAAAATTATTGGGCAAACACATAAAAGACGAAAAAGGTGCTTTATTTGCTTGATTTAATGTTAAAAATGCATTCCATTCACTACCAACATAGCTTGCGCAAAAACGTTGAGCCAAATTAACTTGATAGCAATCACCAGAAAGTAAATATTGATGAATTTTAGCAATTTTTTCGTTGTATTCAGCATTGCTAATGTTCGATTGCCAGTCTGTGGTTAATGCAAATGGAGTATCAATCAATGTGGATGTTTGGTTTTCTAGCCATTGCAATCGCTCATCAATATTGTCATAACTAATTAAAGTGGCTTTTTTTAATTTATGATCAACAATTAAAGCCCAATCATAAATTCCAATAGCCATATCTGCAAAATTGAGTTCATTTTTAGCGTTTTCAGGTAGTTTTTCAATGCGACGACCTAAGTCATAACTCCAAATACCTAAAGCCCCACCTAAAAACGGCAATGAGTCATTGTATTCTGGATGAAAATTAAACTGTTCTAGTTCTTGTTGGATCAATGTAAATGGATCTTTTTTAGAGCGTCTGATTGCACCATTTTTTTCTTTAATCGTTGTGGTTTGCTTGCGAGTTTCTAAAGTTACAAGAGGATCAGAGACAATAATATCAAAACGGTTATGAGGATGTTCGGCAAAGCCAGAATGAAGTAAACTAGACCAAGGCAATGAAGCGATGGGAGAGAATATCCGTAGTGCTAGATCTGGAGTATAAATGAGCTCACGTTGTTGTAATTGCATATCCATCTTATGACCATGTAAACAAAGTATGTTGTATCATTCGCACAATGAATTGTAATCAAAAAGATTATATTCATGTAAATACAAAATAGAAGTTGATAAAGATAAGAGTAACATTATGTTTCTAGGAATGCCTACATTAACACATGAAGAACAACAAAAAGCAGTAGAAAAAATTCAATCTCTTATGGCTGAGGGAATGAGCAGTGGAGAGGCTATTCAGTTGGTTGCTCAGGAATTAAGAGAAAAGCACACAACGCGTGAATCGGTTTCTATCATATTTGATGACGAGAATGAATAAAACATTTTTTTAACAAATGTCACAAATATGTTGTTAACCCTATGCTATGCTTAATGGAAACACATCCTGTTTTAAGGGATATTTTCGGGAGGTTATATGAAATTAAGCAAGTTAGCAGGTCAAACAGGGATACTTGGTGTCGCTCTTTTACTTGTTGTTTCTTTTGGAGCATCTGCGGAAAGTGTCGATAATGTTAATAAAGATGTTGTACGTTCTGCGCCTTTTGCAAGTTGCGTTAATTTAGACAACAACCAACTTGTTGCTAGAGTGAAGAATGATTATCTACAGAATCGCCTTCCTCGTTGGCAAGAAGATAAAAAGGCACTGGGTCCGAAACCTGTAGCAAGTATCAATGCTAATGAAGTTATCAAGATGGATAATAACTATCAGATGGTATTGAATGTTCGTGGGGCGAGAACAGACCTTCGTTACAACGTTCAAGTTAATTGCGATGAAAATACCATCACTTATGTTTCACCTAAATAATGAATAAGTGGTATTTTTCGTTGTTAACTGATTGAAAAAAAGAGATAAACTTAAGTTTATCTCTTTTTTTGTCATTAAATTTTATCAAAAAAGTGCTATTATTTTTTCGCTTGAGGCTCATAAGGTAAACGAGAATAGTGTTGGCTTCTTGCTCGATAAAACATTAGTCTTTCTTGAAAAAAAGCATGGAGCGCTTGAGGCTGCTCTCGTAAAACTGCGTCAGCAACAACGGGCATATTATATCGCTCTTTAAAGGCAACTCCTGAAGCTGCTAAGCTTACGTTTATTTTGTCTTTTTCTTCTTGTGTTAATTCTGAAAGGTTATAACCCATCATCTTCCTCCCTATAACAATATGAATAAAGTAAAAGAGCATGCTTATTAATGCAAGTAAATAAAGATATTAGTCATTATATAATGATAAAAAAACATACGCATTATTTAGAACATTTTTTAATCAGCATCATTAAATATAACAATAAAATATAAATATTTACTAATTGTTATACTACTTTATGGGTAATTCTAATAATGAAAATGATAAAAATTACATTTATACACATAATTAAATTGATTTTAAAATAGACTAAAAAATAATTTACTTCTACAAAGAGTAAATAAATCTAATCTTTAATTTGATTTAGATCAATGAAAAAAACAGAGAAGTTTGCATCAAAAATAGATAAATATTGTTAATTTATTGGGTAGGGGGGATCTATGTGTTTGTTTTATATTACTTGATAAAAGTGGGGGGTAACATATTGAAATATTGATGTAAAAAAATGCCCTGTTGGGGAAACAGGGCGAAAAATAATACAACACCAGGGAAAAACATAGTATAAATAAAATTAACTAAATGGTTAATAGGTAAACTTACGTGATTCTTCATTTTTTTATTAATATGAAATAAATATTTAATACTCTTTAATTAGTATTCAAAAAAAAGGAGTGCTATTAATGAATAGTAAGTGAATAAAAAAGAGAAAGGATGCCAATCAATGGCATTCGTAAAAATGAGAAATAAAAAGATATATTTAAATTTAAATATTTAGATAGGTTTATAAGAGAAATTATAAAGTATACGTTTTGTTTTACTATAATACCTTATTAATATTAAAGCACTTTATTGATTTTATAATATAAAATTTTTATTGTTAATGATTATAAAAATCTTATTTCTTAAATGTTAATTATCAGAATGGCTAATCCAAGCTTCAAGATATTACTTTAACGAATCGTTTTTATTTTTCATTTTGAAATTTATTTTAGATATAAGTAAAGTTATTTGCTGATGTTTTTTTAAGCTATATGTTTTTTTTCTAAAATGACTGATTAACTTAATTATTAAAGTGTTAATTTTTCTTTTTTGAGTTAATGAAATTAAGAAATATTTATTTATCTTAATGATATTTATGTTTTTTTTATTTTTTAATATTGTTCGTTTTAGTTAATGAGATAATTAAATTTAAATACTAACATGTAAAAAAATAAACAAAAAATATACATATCGTATAATCTTGTGTTACATTTAATTCGCTTTTTACACAGCAACTTTTGATATTACATAAAGACATACTCGGATCATTAATTGATTCAATCATACGGTGTTTATTCGTTTTTATTTCAATAGCGATGTAAGGATAAGTTATATACGTTATTATACAGGGGGATTAATTTGACTGGGCTAATAAACTTTGCAAATAACATTTTATGGGGATATGTCCTTATCTACTTACTTCTAGGAGTCGGTATTTATTTTACTATCCGTACTGGGTTTATACAAATCCGACATTTTAGTCATATGTTCTCTATTTTAAAAAATAGCCATAAGTCAGATAAATCAGGGATCTCTTCCTTTCAGGCGTTATGTACAAGCTTAGCTGCGCGAGTAGGAACCGGAAATTTAACCGGTGTCGCTATTGCATTAACGGCAGGCGGGCCTGGTGCTATTTTTTGGATGTGGGTTGTTGCTCTAATCGGTATGGCAACATCTTTAATTGAAAGTACATTAGCACAACTTTATAAGACAAAAGACGATGAGGGTAATTACCGTGGGGGACCTGCTTATTATATGATGAAGGGATTGAAAATGCGCTGGATGGGCGTTCTCTTCGCTATTTTCCTCATCATTGCTTTCGGTTTAGTTTTTAATGCGGTTCAAGCTAATTCAATTGCGCAAGCAACAGCATCAGCCTTTAATTTTGATCCATTTTATGTTGGCATCTTTTTAGTGGTAACTAGCGGATTTATTATTTTTGGTGGTCTACGTTGGGTTGCTCGTGTTGCAGAGTTAGTCGTTCCTATTATGGCAACTGCTTATTTATTATTAGCCTTCTGGGTTGTTGCTGATCATATTGAACGCTTACCTGATGTTTTCCTTTTAATCTTTAAAAGTGCTTTTGGTTTACAAGAAGCTGCCGCTGGTGCGATAGGTTACGGTATTAGCCAAGCAATGACTCAAGGTATTCAACGGGGTTTATTCTCTAACGAAGCAGGAATGGGATCAGCTCCTAATGCCGCCGCTTCTGCAACACCTTATCCGCCACACCCTGCATCTCAAGGTTATATTCAAATGCTTGGCGTATTTATGGATACGTTGGTTATCTGTAGCGCAACAGCAGTGATTATTTTGTCATCAGGAGTACTCGATAGTTATCCTGAAGGCATTAATGGTATTCAATTGACACAATTAGCGCTGTCATCAAGTGTTGGTGGTTGGGGAAGTACCTTTATTGCTATTGCTATTTTCTTCTTTGCTTTTACCTCGATTATTGCCAATTATGCTTATGCAGAAAGTAATATGATTTTCCTTGGGCGTAATCATACAACAGGGTTATTCCTTTTACGTTCAGCTGTATTAGCAATGGTGATGTTTGGTGCTTTGGCAGATATGCCTCTTGTTTGGAAAATGGCTGATCTCTCGATGGGATTAATGGCAATGACAAATTTAATTGCCATCATATTGCTTTCAGGTGTTGCATTAAAATTAGTCAAAGATTACAACGAACAACGACAAGCCGGTTTATTGCCAACTTTTGATATACGCCAATATCCAGAGTTACAAGCGGATATTGAAGATGGCATATGGGAAAATAATATCATTCCTGATGAGCCTTTAGTTCGGTGTGAAAAAGTCAGCAATAACTGAAAAATATAAAAAAAGAGTCAAAACGGAAAACCCATATTTTTTAATATGGGTTTTTTGATTACAATTTAACTTTGGGAATAATCAATCAAGGATCAGAAATGAGGTCTAGTTGGTATTATATAGGATTACTTATTGTAGTAGGTCTCTTAAGTAGTTGTGCTCAACAACCTGAATTTATTGATAGAGGCAATTATATTGCTAAAGTTATCCCTAATAAGCAGGATGCTAAGGACTGTGTTAAATATCTAGTCATGCATTATACCGCGCTAGATGATGAGCGTTCATTGAAGGTTCTCACTGCTGGGCGAGTCAGTAGCCATTATCTTATTCCCACACATCCTTCAACTATTGATGGAAAACCTGTGGTTATTTCATTAGTAGATGAAAAACAAATTGCTTGGCATGCAGGTGTTAGTCAATGGGGAGAAGCGACAAGCTTAAATCATTGTTCTATTGGTATTGAGATAGTTAACCTGGGCTACCGTGATAATGGAAAATTTAGGTATTGGTATTCTTATACAGCAGATCAAATTGTGACTATTTCAAGTGTGATGAAAGATATTATTGAACGCTATGATATTGAGCCTCAAAATGTTTTGGGTCACAGTGATATTGCACCTTTAAGAAAAGTTGATCCGGGTCCTTTATTTCCTTGGGAAAGATTAGCAAACCAAGGAATAGGTGCTTGGCCTAATAAACAGTTAGTACAAACTTATTTAGCAGGTAGAGATCCTTCTGAGCCCGTTGATGTTGCAAACTTCCAAAAGCTATTACAGCAATATGGTTATCAAACACCCACAAATGGCGTATTAGATAACAATGCACAAAAAGTCGTGAAGGCTTTCCAAATGCATTTTAGATCAGCAAAGGCCAATGGGATCCCTGATGCTCAATCAGAAGCTATTTTAATGGCTTTGATTGAGAAATACCGAACTTAAAATTTCCGTTGATGAGATGAATAGATAGCAAAAACATAGGTAATCAAAAAGAAAAAAGCGTCTCCAATATAAAAGTTGGAAGACGCTTTTTTTGTGAACTCACAATCAGTGTTACAAATTACGAGCTATAGACTAATTATTTCGCTGTATTTTCTACTGAAAGATTTTTTTCTTTAAGATTTAAGCTAACGAACAGTGAAATCACGAATGCGATCGCACCGGGTAATACCCAACCTAAACCATAATCAGAAAGTGGGATATAGCTAAATAATTGCAGTAAATCAGCATTTAACCATTTCAATTGTTTCAACGTATCGAAAAGACTCATTAGTACGATGATGGCAATAGTAAAGCGATAGGTAAAGCGTGGTGATTTTAATTTATTACGAATAAATTGTAGTAATACTAATGTGACTGATGTTGGATAAATCATCAATAACGCAGGAATGGTTACGCGTAATAAAGTATCAAGGCCAAACGTTGATACGATTGTGGTCATTAATGTAAAGACAACAACCCAGAAGCGATAGCCTAAGCGGTGATGGAATGTCGCAAAATAGTCAGCTGCAGCACTTGTTACACCCACGAGTGTGGTCATACTTGCTAATAAAACAATCCCTCCCATTAGCCAAGTACCGACAGAGCCAAATAAGGCATCAACATAACGAGAGAATATTTGACCACCATTTGTGGCATTGAGTGCAGGATCTGCAAAAACAGAAACAGAGTGGCTAGTAGCTCCTAAATAGAAAAGGCATAGATAAAGCGCAGCTAACAGTAAAACTGAAATGAGTCCTGCTTTTACGGTAATAAAACCAATTTGGCGTGGTTCAGTAATTCCTTTGGTATACAAAGCACGCGCAACGATACCACCGAATGCCATAGCAGAAAGGACATCCATGGTTTGGTAACCATCTATAAAGCCAGAGAAGAAACCATTAACAGCATAAAGACCTGTTGGTTCTCCAATAGGAGAAATAGGTTTAGCCACAACGGCAATGCCGACAACAACCAGCAAGACTAACAGTGCTGGAGTCATAAATTTACCAATAGCGCTGATCATCGTGCCTTGTTTTAGCATGAAAAACATGCTTGTAATATTGAAAACAAGCGCGAAAGTCAGGTGTGTTGCGGTATTTTTCTCAATAAGACCTAACGGCAGGAAGCCCATTTCATAGGCGGTGTTAGTCACACGAGGCATCGCGAAAGTAGAGCCTACGATAAGATATAGTGCAACCCAGAAAATGACAGCAACCCATGAAGGTAAATCAACAGAAAGACGCTCACCACGTCCTCGAATTGCGACAATGACTAAGGTAAGAAAAGGAAGTAAGACACCCGTAACAAGAAAACCTAAGGATGTGCTAAACCAAAGGCTTCCTGATTGAAAACCCGCCATTGGGGGGAAAATAATATTACCAGCGCCGAGGAAGAGTGCGAAAACCATCATTCCAAGAACGAGCATGTCTTTTGTAGAAAGCATAACTAAAACTACCTGTCTGTGAAGAAAATATATTAATGATTTATATTTGTTATTCTACTCTGAGCCTATTTAATAGCTGAATATGTTGTAAAAATGCAGTTTGAATAACGAAAAGTGAATTGATAGTAACAAATTCTGAAGGATATGTAAGAAGAAAGGCAGATTTAACGCTCATTTAACAGTAATTATAGAATAATAAAAGGCTATGTTTTTGGTCAAAAAGCAGTGTGATCCTCTGCTAAGGATCACAAATGCTATATAATTTTGTAGACATTCACGATAAAACACAAAAAAGATCGTGTTTAAATAAATTTATTGATAGCGACTGCAACACCGTGCTCTTCATTAGAAAGTGTGACGAATTTGGCGACTTTTTTCACTTCATCAGGGGCATTTCCCATGGCAACACCTAAAGCTGCATATTTCAGCATTGCTAAATCATTACCTTGATCACCGATACACATAATTTTTTCTGGAGTAATTTTTAAATGTTCAGCGACTTTTTGAACCGCACTACCTTTATTGACATTGGTATTTAGTACTTCAATAAAATAAGGGGCGCTACGTAATATGCTGTATTGTTCGTAAATATTGGCAGGTAAATATTGGATGGCGTTATCTAAAACGGCCGGAGCATCAACAATCATAAATTTACTAAAATACATATCAGATTGCATTTCATTAAGTGGACGGTAGTAAAGAGGTGTCCAAGATAAGAAGGCTTCTTGGCAAGTGAAATGGCTAATATGACGATTAGTTGTATAAATTTTATTATCACTAATGACGTGAAAATGAACGCCTATCTCACGAGAGAGATTTTCAAAATAGAGGTAGTCTTCAAAATTGAGTAAATCTTGAATAATGACTTCACCATTATCTGCTTGATGAATTTGGCTTCCATTATTACTAATACAGTAACAATCAGAAGTATCAAGACCGAGTATCTTTAAATAAGGGGAGATGCCATTAAAAGAGCGCCCCGAAGCTAGCACAATCTTAACACCAGCTTCTTTTGCTCGTTGAACCGCATTTTGTACTTCGGGCGTGATTTCGTGTTGTTTGTTGAGTAAGGTTCCATCTAAATCAATAGCGATAAGCTTAATACTCATTAGCATCCCCATATTAAATAAAAGCAATCATGATAAAGGAAGGGCGAAGCGGTCTATCATCACATAGTTAGAGTATTATTTATGTGACATTAAAGGCTATCTGTATAATGTCACATAAATAGAAGGGTTAATCACAACAAGGTGATTGTAAATGTAAGGGTTGTTTGGTTTCTAATACGATCTCTTGATTTTGCCGAAAGTCGAAAGGCGTAATGCCATACTCTTTACGGAACATGTAAGTAAAGTGAGACTGCGAACCAAAGCCAAAATCGAGGGCGATATCAAAGATAGAACGTTCACTTGTACGTAATAAATGGATAGCGCCAGCCAATCTACGTTGACGAATATACTTTCCTAAAGAGGTGCCTGTGACTTCTTTAAAGATTTTCTGCATGTGCCAAAGAGAATACCCAGAATAAGCCGCCAACTCTTCAAGATGGATAACACGGCCTAAATGCTCCTCAATCCATTTACTTAGCGCGCAAACCAATGCGAGATGATTATCTTGTGGCATTACAGTTCCATTCTATCAATGAAGTTAAGGTAAAAATCAAAATTAACTCCCTAATCTTATACAAAAAGTGGCAGACAGAGAAATCCATATTAATGGATAGCTATTTCTTATCGTTGGCAAAATGTGTAATAAAAATAAAAAGTGTTCATTTCGCCGACAATTTATAGAAAAATAGTGCAAATTATCTCAATTTTGTCGAGGAAGCGTTTATCTTTCATAATGAAAGTTATGCTAAATTCACTCATAGAGATAATTGATTGCGAATTTTATAACAACAACTCTCTGTGTTGTTATCGTATTTAAGCGAATGCTTATAATGTTATTAATCATACTAACAAAATGTATTTAAAGGATTTTAAATTGAACGCAAAGAAAATAATTATTAGTTTAATTATTGCATTAGCCATTAGCTTTGGTCTCTATCTTATGGCTTTAGACAACTTTTGCGATCGCGGAGAAGACTTTCAGCAAGGCCTTTGTCGGTTTACCACATTATTCCCCTCCAAACATAGCTAAAAAGTCGCTTTTCTTATTATTTTTCGCCTAGCATAAAATGTATTTGTTATTCAAGTCAGATTAGTGTTTTAATGGGGGCTTGAAATAAACAAAATCGTAAATATTAGTTTACACGTTAAGTTGATAAAATAATAAAAGAAGAGGATGTATGGCGAGAGAGTCGCAACAGACAGAACTTAAGCGCGGTCTGAAAAATCGACATATCCAGCTTATTGCGCTGGGTGGTGCTGTCGGCGCTGGTCTGTTTCTTGGTATAGCGCAAACCATTAATATGACGGGCCCATCAGTAATACTAGGATATGCTATTGGTGGTTTTATTGCGTTTATGATCATGCGCCAATTGGGCGAAATGGTTGCCGAAGAACCAGTTGCGGGTTCGTTTAGTCACTTTGCCAATAAATATTGGAGCCCTTTTGCCGGCTTCTTATCTGGTTGGAATTACTGGGTGATGTTTATCCTTGTTGGTATGGCAGAATTAACTGCAGCAGGAAAATACATTAACTATTGGTTGCCTGATATCCCTGTTTGGGTTTCCGTTGCTATCTTCTTTGTGGCAATCAACTTAATCAATTTGATTAACGTTAAAATGTATGGTGAAACCGAGTTTTGGTTTGCCATTATTAAAGTATTAGCAATTGTTGGTATGATTTTATTCGGGAGCTACTTGCTGGCAAGCGGCAATGGTGGGCCTCAAGCTTCTGTAAGTAATTTATGGGAATTAGGTTTCTTTCCTCATGGTTTTACGGGCTTTATGTCGGCATTAGCAATTGTCATGTTCTCTTTTGGTGGACTTGAGCTAGTGGGGATCACGGCAGCTGAAGCTGAAAATCCAAAAGTAAGCATCCCGAAAGCGACTAACCAAGTTGTTTATCGTATTTTAATTTTCTATATCGGTTCATTGTTGGTGCTACTGTCACTTTATCCTTGGACTCAAGTAGTGAAAGGTGAAAGCCCATTTGTACTGATTTTCCATAATTTGGATAATTTCTTAATCGCAAATATTTTAAATGCTGTGGTATTAACAGCTGCATTATCTGTTTATAACAGCGGTGTTTATTCTAATAGTCGTATGCTTTATGGTTTGGCAAAACAAGGTAATGCGCCACATGCACTTTCTCGTATTAATAAACGTGGTGTACCGGTAGTGTCGTTACTATTGTCAGCAATTGCGACTTCATTAGGTATTTTAGTTAACTACTTATTACCTGATCAGGCGTTAGAGCTATTAATGGCATTGGTTGTTACTACGTTAGTGCTTAACTGGATTATGATCTGTTTAGCGAATTTAAAATTCAGAGCTGCAAAAACAAAAGAGGGTGTAGAGCCTTTCTTTAAAGCACTTTGGTATCCATATGGTAACTATATCTGCCTGGCTTTCTTATGCATGATTTTAGTGATTATCTTATTTATGCCACAAGTGAATATTTCGGTGATTTTAATGCCATTCTGGATTGCGTTCTTGTGGGTTGGATTTAAGATTTCTCGTATGAAGAAAACGCCAGATAATGCTCAAGCAAGTCAAGATATTTAAGTTACTACAGATTGGTTGAGTTACTTTATTGAACAAAAAACGCATCTCAATGATGCGTTTTTTTATGCTCTATATTTTTATTGTTCACACTTATTCTGATAGGCAAAAATAAGCAGTTACTGCCAACGTAACCAAGCAAATAACACGTTACCATTGTTATAAGTACCAGGTACATACGTTGCTTGTAGTGAAAGGTGCCCATAACCAACAGACACTAACGGTAAAGGCAGTGGCATAGGAATATAGTTATATTCATGGCGAGCAGTAATACTTAGTGTAAATCCTGCGCCCATTCGGAAACCGTCTTTATCACCGGGATACCACATTTTCTCAAAACCATAGCCCATAATAGGTTGTACACGGTTATTTGAGTCCATAAATGCCATTGCATAAAGAGAATGCCAATCACCATCACTGTCATAACGATATTTCCCCATACCAAAACCCCAAGGGGTTTCGTTATAGCGATCCGTTTTTTCTTTATCGTAAGTAAAACGGTTATGCCAAGTCCAAACAGGTAAATAGTAGTTATATTGGTCGTTATCCCAAGTTTGATTGATATTACGTTTGAATTTCCCCCAATAACTCTCTTCGCTATTAGATTGAGATACATTATTGGTAGTTTGATGATTTTCTGTAGTAATAATCTGATGTGGGATTGAATTATTTTCAGAAGCGGAAGCAGTTGTTGTTAACGCAAGCGAAAACAACGTAGTTGCTAATACGCTAGGGTGAAAATAGGTTGAAAACATAATATAACTCCGAGTACGGCATTGCTATGATTCTGGTGATGACAAATAAACGTTACTAATAGTGTTATTTAATCGACAAGTATTTAAGATAAGAGGTATCTGAAACTTTACTTCTTAACTAAAATCTTAAGGGATAAGAATCGGTTATAAAGAAAATAAACAAGTTTGTTGTATTTATGAATGTGTTTGTTTGAGGCATTCAATATTGTTATCTTTTAATGGTAACGTATTGTTTTTAATTTAAAATTAAGTTTTTATTAGATTGCTAATAAATAGCTGATAAATAAGGTTAAAGAGAAATAATTTTAGGTTGGTTATTTTCAACAGCAAAATCCCATAAAATAGCTATTTTTATGACTTAATGAAAATATTGAGATAAATTTAATATCAATAACATTAGGTTATAAAAAGAGATTAATTTCCAGCGGATAATAGAGTAACGAATAAGAAGAGTTAAATAAAAAAAGAAAAAAACAGAGGTTGGTTTATAAAACGTTTAGTTTTAAGCGTTAACAACAGGAGTGTAGTTTGTTTTTTATACAGATAATCCTATGTTGAGAGAGTGCAAATTAAAGAATTGTTGCTTACACACTCTCAACGTGAAGAAAGCATTTATTGAGATAATTTTTCTTGGCTAATAACAAGGAGCCGGTGAGTATGAGTATCACGATCCTTACCCCAGCAGAAAGCGTCCCAGTTTTCATAAAGATCATCAGTATCTTTCACTACTGTTAGAAGGCGGTTTTCTTCTGTTCCATCTGAAATATAAACATTAAGGTGAGCAGTAAAAGCCCAATCAATCATTGTTTCCCAAAAACGCTTACCTGCACCGGTTTGCTCTTCATCAGAAACAACAATGTTGTATGTTTTAAGTAAATAACTAAAGAAGTGTCTAGGGAGATATCTTGTCGCAATATCATGTTCTTCAGAAACAGTTCGCCATACTTTAACTTGGGTACATGTTGTTTTGCTAAATATAATGTCTTTGCGAAAAATAAGTTCTACAAGATAAACTGTTTCAGGTGCATTGGTAGTTGAAATTAAACGATATTGATTGCGTTTTAAAGATTTAACAAAACGATACCCATTAGGGATGCTATATTCTGGTAATACAAAGTCTTCCACACCTTTTTCAAGGAATTCTTTTGTATGATCAATATTTCTAGAGTGAATTTTCAACTTTACATTAAAATCTGCATCAGGAATAAGATAAGGCATTGATTGTCCATTATTCTGTTGCGATGGTTCATTTTTCATTTAGCCCCTCCGCATTGTGTGATTGTCCAAAAATGCATTATAAATACCTCATCTAGCAGATAATATATCGATTGTCGTTAAAATGAACAAAATAATTTATTTTATTCTTATTATTTAAATATATCTGAAATATATTCCTTAAATTGATGTGTAATGCAATAGAAGCCATCGGCTTAGTATTTATTATATACAACCTTAGCTGATTTATCTTACTGAATCACAAATCTCAACAATAGAGAATCTATAGCTCGAGATGAGCTATCAAACTAGCATCTTTATCTTGAGCATGCGATACTCCTTATCGCCTGAATTTACAGGCTTTGGCTCGGGGCGCCTTATGGCTGAGATGAACCCGTATAACCTGATCTGGATAATGCCAGCGTAGGGAAGTCAAGGTAACTCTGCTGATTAACAGAGCCCGACTTTTCTGTAACTGGTGAAAGGAGGAGTTAATCAGTGAGATTCAATGCATTGTCTATCGCAGGCACCGATCCTAGTGGTGGTGCAGGTATTCAGGCCGATCTGAAAACATTTTCCGCACTGGGTGTATATGGCACAACCGTAATGACGGCACTGGTTGCCCAAAATACCTGTGGTGTCCGTAGTGTCTATGATTTATCCCCTGATTTTGTTGCAGCTCAATTAGATGCTGTCTTGTCTGATGTTCGAATTGATAGTGCCAAAATTGGCATGCTCTCTAATGCCTCAATTATTGATGTGGTTTGCGACAAGCTTCAACAATATGCCATTCCTTTTGTTGTACTTGATACGGTTATGATTGCAAAAAGTGGCGATCCTCTATTACAGCCTGATGCGGTTAATAAAATGATCCGTCAGCTTTTACCGTTGGTAGATTTGATCACTCCTAATTTACCCGAAGCAGCTGCACTGCTAGGTTGTGAAGTCGCTCAAGATGAAATAACGATGAAGCAACAAGGTTATGCATTGCTAAAGCAAGGATGCAAAGCCGTGTTAATGAAAGGAGGGCATTTAACAGAAGATGAAAGCCCTGATTGGTTATTTACTCAAGATGGCGAGTGGCGATTTACCTCAAAACGCGTTAATACGAAAAATACCCACGGTACAGGATGCACGCTTTCAGCCGCTTTAGCCGCTATTCGTCCTCAAGTCTCTAATTGGCAAACTTGTGTTGAGCAAGCAAAAGCCTATTTACAACAAGCGCTAGAACATGCGGATAGTTTAGAGGTTGGGCAAGGTTTTGGCCCAGTGCACCATTTTCATCGCTGGTGGTGATACTAAAAGCCCCTCAATAAAAGGGGCTTTATCGTCAAATCTATCAGTTAAGCAATTAAGCAATAGTGACAGATTTATCCAAATAAACATCTTGTACTGCATTAATCAGGGCAACGCCATCTTTCATTGATTTTTTGAACGCTTTACGACCTAAGATCAATCCCATACCACCAGCACGTTTATTAATAACAGCGGTGCGGACCGCATCTTCAAGGTCATTATTACCAGAAGCCCCACCAGAGTTAATTAATCCTGCGCGCCCCATATAGCAGTTTGCTAATTGGTAGCGAACTAAATCAATTGGGTTTTCAGTCGTGAGTTTCGTGTAAACGCGCTCATCAGTATGACCAAAACCAATCGCTTTAAAGCCACCGTTATTTTCAGCCATTTTTTGTTTAACGATATCAGCACCAATAGTCGCCGCTAAATGGTTTGCCTGCCCCGTTAAATCTGCACTTGCATGGTAATCTACACCATCTTTTTTGAACGCTGGGTTGCGTAAATAAGCCCATAATACAGTGACCATACCCAATTCATGAGCACGTTCAAAGGCCATTGAAATTTCTTCAATTTGGCGACGGCTTTCTTGTGAACCAAAGTAAATGGTCGCACCCACTGCAACAGCACCCATTTCAAACGCTTGTTCTACACTGGCATACAGAGTTTGGTCATATTGCGCTGGGTAGCTTAAGGTTTCATTGTGGTTTAATTTCACAAGAAAAGGAATTTTGTGTGCATAGCGACGAGAAACAGAAGCAAGAACACCATAAGTAGAGGCAACACAGTTACAACCTGCTTCAATCGCCAACTCAACAATATTTTTTGGATCAAAATAGAGAGGGTTTGCTGCGAAAGAGGCCGCCGCTGAGTGCTCAACACCTTGGTCAACAGGTAGAATAGACAGATAACCCGTTCCCGCTAAACGCCCGTGATTAAACAGGGTTTGCATTGAACGTAACACGCTATTAGGGCGATTATTATCAATCATTACACGATCAACAAAGTCAGAACCTGGCAGGTAGAGATTTTCGCTCGGGATGGTTTGGCAACGATGGTCTAATAATGATTTTGCATCAGCACCTAACAAACTTACTATATCAGTCATTACATACTCCAGTTCATGATGAGATGAGAGTGATTGTCATTTATCTACATTAAGATAACAAGTCACATTGAGGCGGTAACCGGCAGTGGATCGCTTCAGGTAACACAATAAATTCAAATTTATTCCCTAAAAGGGGTTCTCCATCTAAATTAAACACCATTTCATGAGAAGCACTAATGTTTACCCAGCGACTTTCTCGCTCAATTATCTTGTCATTTTTCTTGCTATCAAACATGCTGTTTAAAATAGAGGGGAGAAGTTCGTGAGCTTCAACAATGGTGATATTGAGTTTATTGTCATTAATTAAGGCTTCAGAGCATAATTTCTGTCCGCCACCAGCTTGGCGGCCATTACCGATAGCTAGAATAAGAGACTCGCCTTCCCAATGGAAATTTTCAGCTTCAATAGTGCAATAATCAGCTTTTAAAGAGTCGATACTTAAAAGACCATTAATAAAATAGGCAGCTCCACCTAATGCTGATTTTAATGCCTCAGGAGTCTCGGTTGTGATTTTGGTTCCAAAACCGCCTGATGCCATATTGATAAAATAGTGCGTCTTGTTCACTGAGATAACATCAATGGGAACAGCTCGACCTTTAACTGCTAAATTAAGTGCATTTTCCATATCACGAGGGATTTGTGCGCTGGTGGCAAAATCATTTGCTGTGCCTAATGGAATAATGCCCAGTGTTGGTAAAGATGAGGGTGAAAGATGAATTAATTCAGAAACAACGCTATTAATCGTTCCATCTCCTCCTGCTGCAATCACCGTTTCTGCTTGTATATCTATAGCTTCTTGTACAAAACGGCGTATATCACTGGATTCCCAAGTTACTCTTACTTGGAGGTTAAAACCTTCGTTACGTAATTGGTAAACTGCTTTTCTCAATGCGCTGTTGTTAGTGCTTTTTCCATTAATGATCAGCAAACTAATTTTACTCATTGATGAATCCCTTTAATTGAATCACTCTTTTAAAGGTAATGGATATCGAGAAAATTACTATTTTTTTTACAAATGATAACGAAAAAGGGAATGTGTTTACGTAAAGGAGAGTTGATAACGGAGATGAAAAAAGAAAAGGCAAATCCAAGGGAGATTGGATTTGCCAAGGAGGTGGTTCCTAGTCTTACTGTATTCATTCTAGTTCTTTATTTTTCGGAACTGATGATACGGTAAACAAATCATTATTGATGTGATCTGTATTTGAAATTGATCACTTTAAATCAGATTATGACGCTTTACTTCACTTCTACAGCATCAATCTTATGCGGCTGACGTGTTGTTGTACCTTGTAGGTTGCGGATCAGCAGTGCGAAATCTAAATCAACATCTTCAGGAACAGATAAATAAACCATGTGACCATTACCTGGTGCAACATCAGTTGGTTGCTGTTTTTTGTTAAACAATTCTTCTAAGGTAAATTGAATATTGCCGGTTGGTGTCATTAATTCTAGGCTATCACCTAAAACAAATTTATTTTTAACATCAACTTCAGCTAAACCGTTTACGCGTTTACCGGTGAATTCACCGACAAATTGTTGGGTATCAGAGACAGAATAACCATATTCATAAGTTTGGTACGCATCATGGGTATGACGGCGTAAGAAACCTTCTGTATAACCGCGATGTGCTAAGCCTTCTAATGTCGTTAGCAACGTTGGATCGAATGGTTTGCCTGCAACAGCATCATCAATTGCACGACGATACATTTGTGCTGTACGGGCGCAGTAATAGAAGGATTTAGTACGACCTTCAATTTTCAGCGAATGTACACCCATTTGAGTTAATTGCTCAACGTGTTCAATCGCGCGTAAGTCTTTAGAGTTCATGATATAAGTACCGTGTTCATCCTCGAACGCAGTCATATATTCACCAGGGCGTTTTGCTTCTTCAATTAAGTAAACTTTATCTGTTGGTGCGCCAACACCTAAAGTAGGCTCAACGTTTTTAACTGGAATTGGCGTGTATTTTTCAACGATATTACCCACATCGTCTTCTTTGCCTTCTTCGACTTTATATTCCCAACGGCAAGCGTTAGTACAAGTACCTTGGTTCGGATCACGTTTATTGATATAGCCAGATAGCAGGCAACGGCCTGAGTAAGCCATACATAATGCACCATGAACGAAAACTTCTAATTCCATATCAGGAACTTGCTTACGAATTTCAGCAATTTCATCAATAGAGAGCTCACGAGACAGGATCACTCGCGTTAATCCCATTTGACGCCAGAATTTTACGGTTGCCCAGTTAACAGCATTGGCTTGTACTGAAAGGTGAATATCCATTTCAGGGAACGCTTCACGTACCATCATGATCAAACCCGGATCAGACATAATCAGCGCATCAGGACCCATATCAATGACGGGTTTTAAGTCACGGATAAAGGTTTTTAATTTAGCATTATGGGGTGCGATATTAACCACAACATAGAAGCGTTTACCTAGTTCATGGGCTTCTTGAATACCTTTGGCAAGGTTTTCGTGGTTAAACTCATTATTACGCACACGTAAGCTATAACGTGGCTGACCTGCATAAACGGCGTCTGCGCCATAAGCAAATGCATAGCGCATATTTTTTAATGAGCCAGCAGGAGAGAGCAATTCGGGTGTAAACATGGTTAATTTCCTGGTTCTGATTTCAAGTCAGTCCCCCACACATTGGGTAGGGGTATATCATAAAGGGGAGGATTCTAGCGCTTAAGTGTAGCGAGGTTCAATGTATTCCTGAAAAAATATCATCGAAATCGATAAGCTTGTGTCTCCCAACGATACCCTTGGCCATAAATTGAGCGAATAAATTCAATCTGATCGTTAAGTTGCTCAAGTTTACGTCTTAAGTTTTTAATATGGCTATCAATGGTTCTGTCAGTCACAATGCGGTAATCATCATAAAGATGATCCATTAGCTGATCACGAGTTAATATTTTTCCGGGTTGTGTCGCTAATGCTTTGAGTAGACGGAATTCAGCTGTGGTTAAGTCGAGAATTTTATTGTTATATTGGATTTGATAAGCCTGCTCATCAATGATAACTAACTTATCGCTTTGAACAATATCTTGTGGTCGATAAAAACGGCGTAATAAAGTTTTGACTCTGGCTACGACTTCTCTTGGGCTGTAGGGTTTGCAAATATAATCATCGGCGCCAATCTCAAGTCCAAGCAATCTATCTACTTCCTCTGTTTTGGCTGTGACCATAATGATGGGAATATCAGAAAACTGACGTAACTCTTTACAGATCGTAATGCCATCTTTAACGGGCAACATCAGATCTAATAATATTAAATCGTAATGTTGTTGTTTTACACAATGGCTAACTTCAGCACCATCTGCTAGCCAGTGAGTTTGATATCCTGAAGCTTGAAGATAATCAATAAGTAATTGAGCAAGCTTGGGTTCATCTTCAACTATAAGGATTGAATAGGGTGATTCGGCAGCAGTCATTATTGGCCCAGTGGTTATAGGCTTAAAGATCATCAGAATATGCAGGTAATTCTATAAGAATTTTCATGCCTCCTAAAGATGAAGGCATAGCACTTATTTTACCATTATGAGCTTCAACGATATTTTCGCAAATCGCAAGACCTAATCCAGAACCGCCACTGGCACGATTTCGTGAGCTTTCTGCACGATAAAAGCGTTGGAAAACGGCTTGATACTGTGATTTATCCAATCCAGGCGCGCTATCTTCTAAGGTTATCAATACACAGTTATTCTCTTTTTTTGTCTTGATATGTAATTGTCCACCAGCATAGGTATAACGCACACTATTTTCTAATAGATTATGAAAAAGCTGAATAAGCCGGTCAGGATCGGCTTGTACAATTAATGGAGAGATATCATCTAATTCAGTATATAAGGCAATATCTTTGGTGTGATATGTGTGGCGATAAGAAGCAACAGCTAATAAAATCACCTCATTAATATCAATAAAATCTTTACGATAAGTGAGTGAGCCTCTATCGGATAATGAGAGTTGGTGGAGATCATTCACCAGTTTTGTCAGGTTTGTCACTTCGAATAAAAGGGAGTTTAATGTCTCGGACGTGGGCTTTCTTACTCCATCTTGTAACGCTTCTAATTCCCCTTTTAAAATAGCGAGAGGTGTACGTAACTCATGTGAAATATCAGCCATATAATCACGACGAATTTGCTCATTTTTCTCTAGTGTGCTGGCGAGTTGGTTAAAGTCTGTAGCGAGCTGGCTGATTTCATCTTTACTACTGGGTGTTACACGAACAGCAAAATCACCAGCGGCTAATTTATGTGTGGCTTCGACCAGTCGTTTAACGGGGCGTATCATATTGCGAGAAAGGATCAGTGTAATCAGTAAAGCTAAAAGAACGGTTAAACCTGCAATTATCCAACTGGTACGCAGTTGTTGTTTATCAAAACTGATATCCGCTTCACTACTAATCTTATCAGCGGCACTGACAATCACCCAACCTACAATTTCATCATGAGAAGTAATTGGTTTTTTGAAGGTTTCTTCAGGAAATTGATTGTCATGACCAAATAAGCGCTTCATGTTTTTATCAACAATCCAAAACTGTGTGCGCCAGCCTTTTGGTGGAGGGCCTTCACTGCTTTGGCTTATTTGGTCAATACTGCGTAATATTTGATAAAGAGAACGATCATCTCTATTGAGAAAACGCCAGTCACCGGTTAAAGCATATTGATCTGTTAAGGCTTCAGCTAAAAGAGTTGCACGCTGTTCACTGTTTTTCTTGATATAGCCAATAAACCCTTGTTGAAAGCTACCTCGAATACCAATATGCATGGCAAGAACTACAACCATACAGGTAGCGAAAATCACCAAGAACAGCTTGCTTCTCAGTTTCATGCTTTAGCCTCTTTCTTGCTGAAACGGCGTTGTTGCCAACGTTCACGCAATCCATCAAAAAATAGATAAATAACTGGGGTGGTATAAAGGGTTAAGAGTTGGCTCATTAATAACCCACCTACGATTGTTATCCCTAAAGGTTGTCTTAATTCTGCACCATCTCCGCTTCCTAACATCAATGGCAATGCGCCAAATAATGCGGCAAGGGTTGTCATAATAATTGGGCGAAAGCGCAATAAGCTCGCCTGAATAATGGCTTCTTTGGCTGACAATTTACCCTCGCGTTGGGCAGTGATCGCAAAATCCACCATAATAATGGCATTTTTCTTCACAATACCAATGAGTAACATAATGCCAATAAGTGCAATCAAGCTAAAAGGTGTATCAAAAAGCTGTAACGCTAATAACGCACCGACACCGGCGGAAGGAAGGGTGGATAAAATGGTGAGTGGATGAATATAGCTTTCATACAGTACACCTAATACCAAATACACAGTCACAATAGCCGCTAAGATAAGAATAAGCTGTGACTTAATGGTTTCTTGGAAGATCTGTGCCGTACCTGCAAAGGTGCCCCTTACGGTATTGGGTACACCCAACTCAGTCATTGTGCGTTCAATAGAATTAATTGCATCAGCTAATGTATAACCTTCGGGAATATTAAAAGCAATCGTTGAGGCGGCAGATAATCCTTGATGGTTGACGCTCAATGGCGCATTGGCAGGATACCAATTTGCAAATGCAGAGAGCGGAATGCGCTCACCTTGGTTATTTACCACATACATTTTATCTAACGCAGAAACGTCTTGTGTATACTGTTCAGACACTTCCATGACGACTTTGTACTGATTGAGTGGGGCATAGATCGTGGAGATCTGACGTTGACCAAAAGCATTATTCAGCAAATTATTCGCATCACTGACATTAATACCTAATTGTGACATGGTATCTCGATCGTAAGTTAGTGCCATTTCAGCACCTTTATCTTCTTTATCTGAGTTAACATCCACAAGTTGAGGCAGTTCGCCTAATGCTTTACGTACAATGGGTTCCCATTTACGTAATTCACTTAAATCATCCGCTAATAAGGTAAACTGATAACTGGCATTGGCCTGACGCCCACCTGCTCTAACATCTTGCACAGGCATTAAAAAGAGGTTAGCGCCAGGTTCATCAGCGAGTTTGGCACGTAAACGATTGATCACTTGGTTGGCACTATCAGTACGCTCTGACAGTGGATTGAGGGAAATAAACATAAACCCACTGTTAATACGCCCCCCTCCCGTAAAGCCCGTTACGCTATCTACGTCTTTATCTGCATTTATTTCTTGCATAAAACGGGTCATTTTTTCTTTCATTGATTGGAATGAAATACTTTGGTCAGCACGGACAAATCCCATTAATCGGCCAGTGTCCTGGTCGGGAAAAAATGTTTTAGGTGCGCTGATATACAGGTAAGCATTTAGGCCTAAAGTCGCAAGAAAAATCGCCATAACCCAGCGTCGATGGCGCAACGCCCCTTGTAATGTGACACTGTAACCTTGTTGAGCGCGGAAAAGTAACTTACCAAATCCTCGCAAATGCGATTGTGCTTTGGGTTTGACACCTTTTAATAAATGCGCACACATCATGGGGGTCAGTGTTAACGAAACAAATAAAGAAATAGCGATAGCTGTGGTTAACGTAATAGCAAATTCTTTAAATAATCGTCCAACAAGTCCATCCATTAATAGCAGAGGGATGAATACCGCCACGAGAGAAATACTCATCGAAAGTACGGTAAAGCCGACTTCTCCAACCCCTTTTAAAGCGGCTTCTTTAGGTTTTAAACCATTCTCAATGTGGCGAGAGATATTTTCGAGTACCACAATGGCATCATCAACCACAAAACCGGTAGCAACGGTTAATGCCATCAATGAAAGATTATTTAAACTAAAGCCACAAAGATACATGGCTGAAAAAGTACCAATTAATGAAACGGGTACAGCAACGGCAGGAATAAGCGTAGCACGGCCTGAACGTAAAAATAAAAATACGACTAGAATTACGAGTGCGACAGCAATGGCTAACGCACGTTCAACTTCTGCTAATGATGCGCGGATAGTGGGGGTTCTATCTTGGGCAACTTTTAAATCGACATTGGCTGGAATAAGTTCACGTAATTCAGGAAGTTCATCACGAATACGGTTAACCGTTTCAATAATATTGGCTCCCGCTTCACGGCGAATAACCAGTAAAATAGCAGGTTCGCCGCCACTCATCCCTGCTGCGCGTGAGTTTTGTACCGAATCAGTGACTTGCGCAACATCGCCTAAACGCACAACAGCTTCTTGATTGTAATGCACGATGATTGGGCGATATTCAACCGCTTTGCTTAACTCGTCATTGGTTTGAATTTGCCAACGATTTTCATCATTATTGACAAAGCCTTGGGGGCGTCGCACATTCGCTTGGTTAATTGCTTTTCTCACATCATCAAGGCTAACATTTTGGTTAAATAGCGCATCAGGATTGAGAGCAACACGTATTGCGGGTAATGATCCTCCACCAACAGAAACTTCACTTACTCCTTCAATTTGTGAGATTTTTTGTGCAAGGCGGGTTGATGCCAGATCGTAAAGCTCTCCTGTATTTTGTATGTCAGAGGTCAATGTTAAGATCATTATCGGTGCATCAGAAGGATTTGATTTATAATAGCGTGGGCGACTTGGCATTCCGGAAGGTAATAAGCTTTGTGACGCATTTAGCGCCGCTTGCACATCACGAGCAGCAGTATTGATATCTTTATTTAAGTCAAATACCAACGTAATGCTGGTACTGCCAAGCGAGCTACTAGAGGTCATCTCATCAATACCTGCAATTCGCCCTAAAGAGCGTTCAAGCGGTGTAGCAACAGAAGATGCCATAGTTTCAGGCGAAGCCCCAGGTAATGAGGCATAGATATTAATAACGGGATAATCAACCTGAGGCAAAGGCGCAACAGGAAGTAACATAAAGCCTAATGCACCACAAAGAGAAATTGCTAAACTAAGTAATGTGGTTGCTACGGGTCGTTGAATAAAGAGGGCGAAGAACTTCATGATACAGCCCCGTTATTATTCTCAATGTGTTTATTGCGGTTTACATAGAGTGATAATTTATCAAACAGTAGATAAATCACTGGCGTAGTAAACAGAGTTAAGATCTGGCTCATAATTAAGCCTCCGACCATACAAACCCCTAATGGCTGGCGTAATTCTGCACCCACACCAGTACTTAACATTAAAGGTAAAGCTCCGAGGAGTGCCGCCATTGTTGTCATTAATATTGGACGAAAACGTAATAAACACGCTTGATAAATAGCCTCGTAAGGGGTTAAACCTTGTTCTCGTTCTGCTGCAAGGGCAAAGTCTATCATCATGATCGCGTTTTTCTTTACGATCCCAATAAGCAAAATGATCCCAATAATAGCAATAATATCAAGCTCATTACCCGCGGCCATTAATGCGAGCAATGCGCCGACACCCGCGGTCGGTAGTGTAGATAAAATAGTAATAGGGTGAATGAAACTCTCATATAACACACCGAGCACAATATACATTGCTACAATAGCTGCGATAATCAGCCATAAAGTACTTGAAAGTGCACTTTCAAAGGCGAGTGTTGCACCTTGGAATTGAGTAGTGATATCTCTTGGCATCGAGATTTGCTCTTCCGCCAATTTTACCGCTTTGACTGCTTCTTCAAGAGACGATTTTTCGGCAACATTAAATGAGAATGTTGCTGAAGGAAATTGTTCTTGATGATTAATCGAAAGTGGTGCTAAGCGCTGTTCTACCGAGGCAATTGAAAGCAGTGGTACCATAGCGCCATCTTTGCCAGTTAAATGTACGGCTGAGAGCGCCAGTAAGCCATCACCATTGCGAATATCTTGTTCTAATACAACACGGTACTGATTTGCTTGAGTGTAGATAGTTGAAATTAAACGCTGACCAAAAGCATTATAAAGTGCGTTATCAATCTCACTCATTGTAATACCTAAGCGACTTGCAGAATCTCTGTCCACTTTGATATACGCCATCATGCCACCGTCTTGCCAATCACTGCTGATGTCGGTTAGTTCTGGGCTGTTTTTTAATGATTGAGAAAGCTTTGGTACCCAATACGCCAATTCATCTAATGATGTTGCTTGCAACGTAAATTGATATTGAGTACGAGAAACTTGCGTGTCAATTGTTAGATCTTGTGTGGGTTGCAAATAGAGCGTTATGCCTGAAATAGAGGCTATGCGTTCTTGTAGACGAGGAATTATTGTATCAATACGCGAGTCGCGTTGATCAAGGGGTTTTAATGTGATTTGTAATCGACCCGTATTGAGTGTTGCATTACTACCATCAATGCCGACAAAACTGGCAATATTATCAACCGCAGGATCATCAATGAGTTTATCAACCACTTGCTGCTGTTTTTCAACCATCGATTGATAAGAAATAGATTGTGAGGTTTCAATGGTGCCTTGTAATAATCCATTATCTTGCAATGGGAAAAAGCCTTTAGGAATAAACATATACAGCAAAACAGTCAACACCAAAGTGCTGAGTGCAACACCTAAGGTGATCCATTGATGGTTTAACACACGTTTTAACCACACGGCATAAACGGCAATCATTTTTTCAAAGAAGCGTTCACATGCTATTTCAAAACGATTGTGTTTGATTTCATTTTCAGGCTTTAGCAATCGCGCGCACATCATTGGCGTTAATGTCAGCGAAACCACCGCAGAGATTAGAATGGCGACAGCAAGGGTGATTGCAAACTCTCTAAATAGACGACCAACAATATCTCCCATAAATAACAGGGGGATCAGTACGGCAATCAGAGAGAAAGTTAGTGAAATAATGGTAAAGCCAATTTCGCCGGCTCCTTTTAAAGCGGCTGTTAACGGCTTATCACCACGCTCAAGGTAGCGGGAGATATTTTCAATCACAACAATGGCGTCATCGACAACAAAGCCGGTCGCAATCGTTAATGCCATTAAGGTGAGATTATTGACAGAAAAACCACAGAAATACATCACTGCGAATGTACCTACTAATGAAAGTGGTACGGCAATGCTTGGAATTAAAGTTGCGACACCATTACGTAAAAAGAGATAAATCACCATCACTACAAGTGCGATAGCTAAGCCAAGCTCAAATTGTACATCTTTAACTGATGCCCGGATCGTTGTGGTTCTGTCAGTTAATATCTCAACATTCACTGATTTAGGTAAATTAGAGACTAAGTCTGGTAATAAATTACGAATATTATCAGTGGTATCAATAACGTTAACGCCGGGTTGACGTTGAACATTTATAATAATTGCCTGTTCGTTATTTGCCCATGCACCTAACTGGTTATTTTCAGGCGCTTGCTCGATAGTTGCGATATCAGATAAACGAATAGGCGCATCATTTTTATAGGCAACGATGAGTTGGCGATAATCTTCTAATGATTTCATTTGGTCATTAGCCGATAATGTTACGGAACGAGTAGGGCCATCAAGGCTTCCTTTCGCTGAGTTAACGTTCGCATTATTGATTGCTACACGAATTTTTTCGCTGTCTAAACCGTAGGACGCTGCGGCTTGTGCATTGAGTTTGACTCTAACTGCGGGACGCTGACCACCGGCTAATGCCACTAAACCTACACCATTAACTTGTGAAATTTTTTGCGAAATACGGGTTTCAACCATATCTTGCAACTGTGTCATCGGTAATGTTGAGCTAGTCACCGCTAAAGTTAAAATAGGCGGATCAGCTGGGTTTACTTTGCTGTAAATCGGTGGGTAAGGCAAATCGGAGGGTAGTAGATTCGTCGCTGCATTTATCGCAGCTTGAACCTCTTGTTCTGCAACATCTAATGGTAAGGTTAATTGGAACATCAGAGTGATCACTGAAGCGCCACCAGAGCTTTGTGATGACATCTGTTTTAACCCAGACATTTGCCCAAATTGTCGTTCAAGTGGTGCAGTGACAGCGGATGTCATCACATCAGGGCTTGCTCCAGGATAGAGAGTAACGACCTGAATTGTCGGGTAATCAACTTCAGGTAAGGCAGACACTGGTAACATACGATAACCAACGATACCAGCTAACAGTATGGCCACCATAAAAAGAGTTGTTGCAACTGGGCGCAGAATAAATAAGCGAGATGGTCCCCCACCTGTACCGTGTGTTTTTTCGGTCATTACGCTTTCTCCGCAACTACACGGTTATTTTCTTTATTTTTAGGTACTGTAGGTGTCACGATTTCGACTTTTGCATCTTGTGTTAATCTATCCACACCATCCGTTACAACACGCTGATCTGCTGATAAACCAGAAGCTATCACAACTTTTTCTGCATTTTGTAAGGCGACTTCCACGCGTAATTTGCTAACTTTATTTTCGTTATTCACAACCCAAACAAAGTGACCTTCATTACCCATTTGCAAAGCCGCATTCGGAATAACAACCGCTTTTTCTAATGTGGTGATATAAAGACGGACATTGACGAATTGATTAGGAAATAATGTTGTCTCTTGTTGCGGGAAACGTGCTTTTAATTTAATGGTGCCAGTAGTGGCATCAATTTGGTTATCAACACTAAATAATTTTCCTTGAGCTAATTCAAACTGGTTATTTCTGTCTAATGCGGTGACAGGCAAATCAGCACTATTCTTACGTGCTTGAATAACTTTTGCTAAATCTTGTTCTGGCAATGTAAAAAGCACATCAACGGGATCCATTTGATTGATAACCACAATCGGCGTTGATGAGCCACCTGAAATATAGTTACCCACGTCAACTTGTTTTAATCCCACACGACCTGAAATCGGTGCCGTAATCTTACTGTAAGTTAATTGCAGCTGTGCATTACTGATTGTAGCCTCATCAATACGGATACTTGCTTCTGACTGTTTCACTAAAGCTTGCTGATTATCCAACTCTTGTTGTGAGACTAAATTCGTTTTTGCCAACTTCTGATAACGTGCTAAATCAAGACGTGCATTAGCTAATGTGGCTTGATCTTTTGCAAGTTGTCCTTTGGCTTGGGCTAATTGCACTTCAAATGGGCGAGAGTCAATTTCTGCTAATAAATCACCTTTTTGAACCTGCTGCCCTTCCGTGAAATGTAAAGCCATTAATTGACCTTCAACACGACTCGTCACTGTGACGCTATTAGTTGCTTTCACTGTACCTAAAGCTGATAAAAATTGAGGCACATCTTCTTGTATTGATGTTGCAACCTGAACGGGTGGCATAGGAGGGCGACGAGATCCAGTTGTACTTCGACTTTGTGAGCTTGTTGCTTGAGTTCCTTTATTTTCAGGTGTAGTTGTTTTTGCTGCATTAAATTGCCAATAGGCGTAAGCACCTGCGACTACGACGATTAAAGCGATAATAAGAGAAACTCTTTTTTTAGCATTTTTATTTTTATTCATTACTTTTGTGATCCCACTGGCAACTAGCTAATCAGAAATACTGAAATGAAATTTTGGAATAGTGACATTCTACCTGTTTTTACACAGTTAAAAATGGAGGAAATATGGAAATTAAGTCAAGGAATGTGTTTTATTGGCTTTATTTTAAGCAGTTAAAATAAAATGATACTGGCATTATTTTATCGTTGTTATTCAATAAGCCATTATTTATTAAAAAACAGACAAACAATAGCGTGGCTTAATTGTTTATATAGGGATAATTAAGTAGAAAATAATTTATTGATAATCAGTAAGTTATTTTGCTTGATGTTTTTTTGAACGCATAACTATTTTGTACAAATGCCTGTAACTATGATAAAACGCAATAGTTAGTTATAATTCTTAGATAATTATGCTTTCCAGTGATAGAATGCCAACCTTGTTTTTCTCTGTGTTTGAACTCTTTTCAAAGAATAACAATCCAGTATGAAATTCACCGAGCTTTAACTCTGTCTTAAAATAATCATTTTTGTAAAAATTAGCCTAAATATAAAGGCGTAATAAAATAATTAGAGGTTTTTAGTGTCAACTGCAAACACACCTGACGATGGACAAAAACCGAGCCTGAATGCATTTAAACAGCCTCGCGCATTTTATCTCATCTTCTCAATCGAATTATGGGAACGTTTTGGCTATTACGGTCTGCAAGGGATCATGGCCGTTTACCTGGTTAAAATGCTGGGCATGGGTGAGGCGGAAGCAATCACCGTTTTTGCTGCATTTACCGCATTGGTTTATGGTTTTGTTGCTATCGGTGGATGGCTTGGGGATAAAGTTCTTGGTACTAAAAGGGTTATTATCCTTGGGGCAATCGTACTGGCAATTGGTTATGCAATGGTGGCTTTCTCAGATCACGATAAAGATGTGATTTATTGGGGACTTGCAACCATTGCTGTAGGTAATGGTTTATTTAAAGCAAATCCATCCTCATTACTTGCAACCTGTTATGAGAAAAACGATCCACAATTAGACGGTGCATTTACCATGTACTATATGTCTATCAACGTAGGTTCGTTCTTATCTATGCTAGCAACACCATGGTTAGCAGCTAATTATGGTTGGGATGTAGCATTTGCATTAAGTGTTGTAGGTATGCTGATCACCTTAGCAAACTTTATGGTTTGTCGAGGATGGATCAAAGATAAAGGCTCTAAACCTGATTTTGAACCGCTTAATTATTTAAAATTGTTATTAACGCTGGTGGGGATCGTTGCTTTAACGGCAGTATCGACTTGGTTATTACATAATAATGAAGTGGCAAGTTGGTCTTTAGCCGTGATCTCATTAGGTATCATCCTTATTTTTGCGCGTGAAACCTTTATGATGAAAGGGGTTGCTCGCCGTAAGATGATTGTGGCATTTTTACTGATGGTTGAAGCAGTGGTCTTCTTTGTTCTTTACGATCAAATGCCAACATCTTTAAACTTCTTTGCGATCCATAACGTTGAACATTCTCTGTTAGGTTTCAGTGTTCAACCAGAACAGTTTCAATCACTTAATCCATTCTGGATCATGTTAGCGAGCCCATTATTAGCAGCAGTATATAACTTTATGGGCGATAAATTACCTATGCCTTATAAGTTCACTGTTGGAATGTTCTTAAGTGCAACAGCATTTTTAGTGTTACCACTGGGTGCAAGCATGGCAAATGAAGCAGGGATTGTCTCTTCATGGTGGTTAGTCGCAAGTTATGGTTTCCAAAGTATTGGTGAGTTAATGATTTCAGGGCTTGGCCTTGCAATGGTTGCTCAACTTGTACCACAGCGTCTAATGGGCTTTATCATGGGTGCTTGGTTCTTAACTTCGGCAGCTGCTGCAATTATTGCAGGTAAAGTGGCAAGTTTAATGGCGGTACCAGAAGATGTTCAAAGCGCACATGCCTCATTAGAAATCTACAGCAGTGTCTTCCTACAAATCGGTATTGTGACTGGTGTTATTGCAATCTTAATGCTTTTAACTGCACCAATGCTGAGCAAAATGACACAGTAATGTGTCGCATTAAAAAGAAAGCTGAAGAAAATAGAGGATGCCACAAGGCATCCTTTTTTGTGTTGAGGATTACCTAATTCAGAAAAATTGCCGCCATAAAAAATACCGCCCTAATAAGGGCGGTATTGTATAAGGGGACATTTATAACATTGATAAAGACTTAACCAACCACTTTATCAATTTGTAATGCAACGTCTTTTTCATGGGTAGCTGGCTTTACCGCAGTCCAACCTTTATAAGCCAAAGGTAAGAATGCGACAGCAATTGCTAAGAATGAGACTCCTGCGACATAATAGGCGCCCGCCATAGCTGTTTTTTCTAACCATGCACCTGTTAACATTGGAGTTAATCCACCAAACACGGCATAAGCCATATTATAAGCAAAAGACAATCCTGAAAAACGAATCGATGGTGGAAATGCTCTTGTACTAACAATTGGTGTTGTTGCAATCGCACCAACGAAAAAGCCCATCAATCCATAATTAAATGCCAACTGAAAACCTGACATTGCTGTATCTAAATTGCCATAGAAATGGAATGCAGTAACAATCAAACCACCCCATGATAATGTCATTGAAACACGTGTTCCTAATTTGTCGCCAATCCAGCCCCAGAAGATACAACCTAAAGTTAAGGTTAATGTTGCAACACAGTTCGCTTCCAATGAGGTGGTTCTATCAATTTTGTAAATTCCTTCAACAATTACACTAGGTGTCATCAATATGGTGACAACAATGGCTGTTGATAAAGACCAAGTTAATGCAGCCGTAATTAAACACGCTTGTTTATGGTTTTTAATAACAGAAATTACAGGCATTTCTTGTGCTAAGGCTTTTTTTGCGGCCATCTCTTTAAAGATTGGAGTTTCTTGCAAGAATCGACGCAAGTAAACAGAGATTAAGCCAAATATTCCGCCTAAAATAAAGGGAATACGCCAAGCAAAATCATTAACTTCTTGAGCGCTATAACTGCGCTGAACGATAATTGCGACGATCGATCCTAATAAAATACCGCCAGTAATACCTGATGTTAATGTTCCAACACCTAAGCCATAACGTTGTTTTGGTGTATGTTCTGCAATAAATACCCAAGCACCTGGCATTTCGCCACCGATAGCAGCACCTTGCATGATACGCATTAATAACAACAATAATGGGGCTGCGACCCCAATGCTGGCATAAGTGGGTAATAAACCAATAATTAATGTTGGAACAGCCATTAAAAAAATACTTAAAGTAAACATGCGCTTACGGCCAATAATATCGCCGTAGTGTGCCATAATAATGCCCCCCAAAGGGCGAGCGAGATAACCGGCAGCAAAAATACCTAATGTCTGCATCTGTGCAATAAAGGCGTTATCACCGGGAAAGAACAAATGGCTCAATGTTTTCGTAAAGAACACGAAGATCACGAAATCATAGAACTCCAAAGTTCCTCCTAGTGAGGATAAACCCAACGTTTTATAATCGTTGCGATTTAATGGTCTTGCCGTAGGTTGACTCAACGGCTGAGTGGAGTGTGATTGTGATGTCATAATAACAACCTATAATAATCATCGTGATGAAATAAATAACTAATAAAGTCACAAATACATTCTTTTAGGATCAGCAAATAAAATAGGGTGGAAATAAATAACATTAAGTGGTTATTTATAGGCTATTTACGTGAGAAAGAATAATGTTGTGATGATGGTTTAAGTTATAACAGGAAGCTCTTAATGATGTAAATAGGTTAAAATAAAACAATCAAATAGACTTGAAAGCTAACAATTATCAAGTTTAATATCTATAATTTATCTATATCGCAATATCTTATATCAATAAATAGGAAATGCCATATATAATATAAAAATATTACATATTGTTTTTTATGAGGTGAATTTTAATATTTTTAAATAAAAACGAGGTGATATTGAATATATTTATTATGCTTTAAATAAACGATTAAATAATAAAATCGATATGAGTTTAATTTATTATTTTTTGTAAAAAAAGTTATTATTAGATAATTAATAAAGCTATTCGTATTAATAGTGAAAGATATGATCTGATAGGAAATAGATTATTAGTATATTCTACTGTATGTTAAATTTGGCTTTTGTGGGTGTTGGTTTCAATAAATTAATAATTATTGGAATTAAATGCCAATTAATTTTGTAATCATAATCATATTTTTGTGTTTTTATGCATAATGTGATTTTTTTGAGCGACTTCTTAAATGAAAAATAAAAACAAAAATAAGCATCAAAAAAGTTATTTTTGGTTATAATTACAACAGTAAGTCAATTGAACTGTCGGAGGATTTATGGTCTCTATCTCTATGAGTGCTATTCTCTTAGCTGCAATTGTTCTGTTTGCCTCACTTTCTGTCGTTGCATTAGGTGGTGGTTTAGCGTTAAAAACCATTCTAAATAACACCAAATACAGTGATAATTATGCTCTGAGTGCTTCTGTTAAAAAAACCTTTATCACATCGCTGATCATCGTATTACTACTCATTTACTATTACCTTTCAACAACGGCTTAATTATTTATTGTTGGTTACTCAAAAAAACGCCACTGTATTTTATTAACAGTGGCGTTAGTGTAATGGTTTATTATTGCGTTATTTTAAACTAAGAAAATGGTGGCTAAACCTAAGAATATAAAGAAACCACCAGTATCTGTAATGGCGGTTATCATCACACTAGAACCAATGGCGGGATCTTTACCTAATTTAATCATGGTCATCGGGATTAATACACCCATCATGGCGGCCATTAAGAGATTAAGCACCATTGCCATCGTCATAACTGCGCCCATAGCAAGGTCACCATAGAGGAAGAAGGTGACAATACCCATTATCCCTCCCCAAACAATACCGTTGATAAAGGCGACACCAAGCTCTCTTAAAATTAAGAATGAGAAGCTTCCAGTTTGAATTTGGTGCAGTGCTAAGGCACGTACAATCATTGTAATAGTTTGATTACCTGTGTTACCCCCAATACCAGCAACAATTGGCATTAGTGTGGCGAGGGCAACTAATTGTGAAATAGTATCTTCAAAGACACCGATAACACGGGAGGCAACGAAAGCAGTACATAAGTTGATAGCAAGCCAAGTCCAACGTGTTTTAACAGCTTGTCCAACTGGAGCGAAAACGTCTTCTTCTGGGCTCAAGCCCCCCATACGACGAATGTTGGTATCGCTCTCTTCATGCATGTTATCAACAATATCTTCAACGGTTAATCGCCCCATAAGAAGGCCATTGCTATCAACTACAGCTGCTGAAATTAAGTCATAACGTTCGAACGCGCCCGCAGCATCTTCGCCTTTTTCTTCTGGCATAAAACTGACGGTATCTGTTTTCATCACATCTGAGACAAGTTTGTCAGGAGATTGCGTTAAAACAGTGGTTAATGGAAGTTCGCCCAAAAGATGATTTTTATTATCAATAACGAAAATTTTATCCGTTGCTTCCGGAATAGAGCCTCGTTGGCGCAGATAGCGTTGTACGGTTTTTAACGTTACATTGCCTCGCACAGTGACGAACTCAAAGTCCATCATTTGACCAACGCTGTCTTTTGGATATTGCAGGACTTCTCTTATCCTATTACGCAGGCTTGGTTCTAAATAGGTAAGAAGGCGACGCATTGTATCGCGGGGTAAGTGCTCTGCAATGTAGGCTTGCTCATCCACATGTAATGTGGCGACCGATCGTAATAATTCACGGTCGGTCATATCTTTAATTAAACTGTCCCAAACGGCGACAGACGCTTCGACTAAAACAGCACCACGTTCATTATTATCAACCAAATGCCACAATGCGAGACGTTCGTCATAGGGAAGGGCTTCAAGAATATCTGCAATATCTGCCGCGTGTAGATCTTGTAGTAATTCTCGAACAGTGGTGATTTTTTCATGAAGTTCATGGTGGCTCAGCCTATCATTTTCACTTGCTTCCCCTAAAACGGTTTCAACAAAATGATCATCTTCAAGAAAGATACTCAAAATTTGCTGACGCAGGAGTGCCACTTTTTGTGAATACGGATTGATGGCAGCCGCAGTATCATTGTTGATAGCTGGTTGAGACATGTTATTCCTTTTTAATTCTTACGAGGGAGATAACCATTAACACTAATTATTCCATTTTAGGATGATTATCGGTTTTCTCCGTATAAAAAATATGAATCTTGAACAATATTGCGTTGATGATGTTCATATTATGGTCACAAATCAAACCTATGTTGTTATGTGATAGTTGTTGTATGATAGATGCAACAAAAGACGCATTGGCTAGCGTCTTTTTCTGTATAATATCATATTGTTAAGCAGATTCCTCTTTTATATCCAGTTTCCAGCCAGGAACTGACTGCCAATGCTCTTGTTCTTTTTCTAAATCCAATTCCATCAATGTGTTATCGGAAAGATATTTTTTAGGAAAATAAAGAGTCCAGTGATTTTCATCAGTAACTAAACGCAAAGATGCTGGTTTTGTCGTTGATTGTCGCTGATTATTAAGTAAAGTTGCTAACCTCAGTATTTGTACAAGTGGGAAATACTGTTTCTTTTTATAAAGATTAAATTTAGGTAGTTCATCCAGCTTAATCCCTTTTCGGTGATAGCGAACTAAGGTTGTTAATAATAGCTGTTGTTCTTGATTAAAACCGGGCAAATCTGTATTTGAAAGAATATAGGCAGAATGACGGTGCAATCCACTTAAATTAATGCTTAATCCGACTTCATGTAACATGACTGCCCAAACTAAAATAGCTTCTAGATCAGGGCGAACGAGTTTAGGATTTTGTTGTGCCCATTGTTCGTAAAGGGATTGCATGGTTTCAAGCACGCGCTTTGCTTGTTCTCTATCAATATTATAGTGTTCGGCAAGGCTTTTTGCTGTACGTTGGCGAATATCTTGATGGCGAAATCTACCTTCCATTTCATAAAGCACACCTTCACGTAGCGCACCATCAGATAGATGTAATGCTTTTAATCCTAAAGAATCAAAAATGCCACATAAAATCGCTAAACCCGGTACAAAAACATGTTTACGCTCATCGGATAATCCCGGCAATGAGATATCTTTAAATTTCTTAAAGCGTAACACTTGCTTTGTTAACATAAGTAGACGTTCGGGGGTGATAACACCGTCTTTTTCGCCAAACTCAACTAAGATCTCATGAGCCGCTTTAATTGTACCCGATGCGCCTAAAGCCACATCCCATCCGGTCATTTTATATTGCCATGCAATTTTTTCCATTTTACGTGCTGCTTTTTCTCGCGCTTTACGAAAAGCAGATTCGCTGATTTTTTGCTCAGGAAAAAATTGACGACTAAAACTAACACAACCCATGCGCTGGCTTTCAATTAAGATCGGCTCAAAATTTTCACCAATAACCAATTCTGTTGAGCCACCACCAATATCAATAACGAGCTTTCGACCTTTTTCCGATTGTGTATGTTCAACGCCCATAAAGATAAGCCGGGCTTCTTCATGTCCAGAAATAATTTCGATAGGGTAAGGGATAACTTCTTTTGCTCGTTGGAGAAAGACTTTAGCGTTAGTAGCAACACGTAATGTATGTGTGCCAACGACGGTAACATTTTCGGCAGGAAAGCCCTGTAACCTTTCAGCAAAAAGAGAAAGGGCGGAAAGTCCGCGTAACATAGACTCTTCGCTTAATTCATTATTATCGTCAAGGCCATCAGCGAGATAAACACGCTGTTTTAAGCGACTTAACACTTGCAATGCGCCATTAACAACGCGCGCAATTATCATATGAAAACTATTAGAACCGAGGTCAATAGCTGCAATTTCTAAAGGGCGTGGTGAAGAGTCATCTTGTGATAAAGGCATAAAGTTACGCTCGTTCCCCTGGTTGTTCTAACAATTTAATGTACTCATAGACAGCAAGCTGGGAACGAATTTTACGTTTATTTCCACGAGGAACATAGCTATTTGTTAAATCTTTATCAATAAAACGCGCTTTAACGGTGTCATTAAATTGAATATCTAATATATCAAGAACACGCTGTTTTAGTTGAGGATCAAGCAAAGCCACTGCAACTTCAATACGATAGTCAAGATTTCGCGTCATCCAGTCGGCAGAAGATAAGAAGATTTTTTCATCACCTTTATTAGTAAAGACATAAACACGATCATGTTCTAAAAAACGATCAACGATACTGGTGACTTGAATATTCTCACTAAATCCTGGCTGATTAGGGACTAAAGAGCACATGCCTCGCACTAAAAGTCGGACTTTGACTCCCGCTTCTGATGCGTCATAAAGACGATTAACTAACTCTTCATCGACTAAATTATTCACTTTTAATGTAATCCCTGCGGGATGCCCAGCTTGAGCACTGTGAATTTCATTAGTAATTAGTTGGTTTAAAAGAGTTCGCGAATTTTGAGGTGAAACCATCAAATGTTCAAAAGTAACAGGGCGATAAGGGTTTTCAATAAAGCTAAAAACACGACGTACTTCATTGGTAATTTCAGTATTCGCAGTTAAGAGCGAATAGTCAGTATAAAGGCGCGCCGTTTTTTCGTTAAAATTCCCAGTACCAATATGGGCATAGCGAATAATTTCGCCATCTTCTAAGCGAGAAATAATAAATAATTTCGCATGAATTTTTAAACCTGGCGCAGAGAATATAACGTGAACACCAGCTTCTGTTAGGCGTTTTGCCCAATGAATATTGGCCGCTTCATCAAAACGAGCTTGTAATTCTACAACCACAGTGACTCGTTTACCGTTGTGTGCAGCATGGATCATGGAGTCTATAATTCGAGAGTCTTTTGCAACACGGTAAATATTGATTTTAATTGAAATAACGCTTGGATCAAAAGAGGCTTGGCGCAACAATTCCAGCACATGTTCAAAAGTATGATAAGGATAATAAAGTAAGACATCTCGCTCCCTAATGGCATCAAAACCATTACGGAAATTATCAAACCAAATATGGCGTAACCGCGGGATAGGCTTATTTAATAGAAATTTGCTACCTTCATTTGGAAAGTTAATAAAGTCTTTAAAATTATGATAACGCCCTCCTGCAATAACGGAGTCGTTATTTGATAAACCTAATTTACTGCGCAGTAATGCCACCATCTCATCTGGCATATCACGTTGATAAACAAAACGCACAGGCTCTGCGGTAAGGCGTTGTTTTAAGGTTGAGGACATCATTTCAAGTAAACTTGATTCCATTTCTGTCGCAAGATCGTACTCCGCATCTCGCGTCATTTTCATAGAATAAGCATTCAATGAGTCATAATCAAAAAAACCTTTAAAAACTTCATCAAGGCAGTAACGTAAAATATTATCCAATAAAATCATGGATTTTTTCTTACTACGCCCTTGATCAGTTGGCAAAATAACAAAACGAGGAACTTTATCTGATGGAATTTCTAATAAGGCGTAATGAATAGTTTGCCCTTGTGCAATTTCAACGGCCAAATAGGTATAGTCATCTTTAAGAAACTCAACCAAATTGGTTTCAGGATTAATTAAAATGGGCGTAATGTGTTTTCTTAAGTTTTGACGAAAATATTGGCGTAACCAGATTTGTTGATTAGGTGATATTTGACGTTCATTGATTAAGAAGATTTGATTTCGTGCCATTTCAAGCAATAAATCGTTATATAAAGCATCAAATTCTTGGTCAGCCTTAGCCACTTTTGATTGAATTTTTTTGATAAGATGGCGAGCATGACTTGAAGCAGAGCGAGAGCCTCGCTCTTCATTAATTAAGATACGGCGTTTAACATCAGCAAAACGGACTTTATAGAACTCATCAAGATTATTTGAATAGATCCCCAGAAACCTGACTCTTTCAATTAACGGGTTTCGTTTGTCAGCCGCTTCTTGTAATACACGTTCATTAAACGCAAGCCAACTGATCTCTTTATCAATATAGAGTCGTTCCTGGGACATCTGAACTCCAACTAGGGTTAAAGTTAAATCTTAATATCTGAATAAATCAGACATGTTGCTTAATAGTCGCACCCGGTTTGACAAAATTTTCGGGTTTTGCTTCTTTGGCTTTTTGCTCAAAATAAGGTGCTTGGAATGTACACATTCTAATTGCAGAACGATAGGCACCGTTAACAAAAAACTCATCTATTAAATCACCTTCTTTTTTAAAGCCAAGCTTTTCATAAATATGAATCGCTTTAGCATTCTCTTTATCAACGATTAAATAGAGTTTGTATAAATTAAGTACAGAAAAAGCATAATCCATCGCTAATTTTGCTGCTCGTGCTGCATAGCCATGACCTTGATGTGCAGGTGCAATGATAATTTGGAATTCGGCACGACGATGAACATAATCAATTTCAACCAACTCGACAAGTCCCACTTTAGTGCCTTCACTTTCAGCAATAAAACGGCGTTCACTTTGGTCGTGAATATGTTTTTCATATAAGTCACTTAACTCAATAAAAGCCTCATAAGGCTCTTCAAACCAATAGCGCATAACACTGGCATTGTTATCAAGTTGATGGACAAAAGAGAGATCTTCTCGTTCGAGAGGACGTAATTTTATAGGTGGAACTTTCCTACCACCGGACATAAGCACCTCGGTGAATGCATTGAATAAAAAAGAGAAAAGGGTGACACAAAAAAAGTCACGCGGGCTACAGTGTAGCACAATGTGACTTTTTAGCTTAAACGAAATAGTTAATCAAGGCTGCCGAACAACGCAATATCATCAAGGAAAGCTTGATTATTCTTCATAGTCAATCGGTCTTCAGCTAACCAGCTGATTGCTAATGGGTAGATACGATACTCTTCTATTTGTATTCTAGCTTGTAATGATTGTTCAGTGTCATCCGGCAAAACAGGAATACGTGCCTGAAGAATCATTGGGCCACCATCAAGTTCTTCGGTAACAAAATGGACGGTAACGCCATGAAAAGACTCTTTATTTGCTAAAACTTGGCGATGAGTATGCAACCCTGGATATTTAGGAAGCAAAGAAGGGTGAATATTTAATAATTTATGCTGATAATGAGTGACAAAATTAGGTGATAGAATACGCATAAAGCCTGCTAAAACCACGATATCAGGCTGATAAACATCAATTTTTTCGATTAGCGCTTTATCGTAATCAGCTCTATCATTAAATTGGGATGGATCAACAAAATAGGCTGGAATATCAGCCTGTTTTGCACGTTCGAGGCCATAAGCATCCGCTTTATTGCTAAAGACAGCAACCACATTACCTGTGATTTTATTTGCCCTACAGGCGTCAATAATCGCCTGTAGGTTGCTGCCGTTTCCTGAAATAAGGACAACGATATTTTTCATTCACATGTTTTCATTAGTTAATAATGACTTGTGCTTCACCTGAGGCTTGTGGCGCAATTTCACCGATAAGCCATGCATTTTCACCACATTCTGCAAGGTGTGCTAATGTTTTTTCAACATCATCTGGATTAACCGCAATTAATAGTCCGACACCACAGTTAAAGGTGCGGTACATTTCATGTGTGCTAACTTGTCCCGCTTCTTGTAACCACTTGAAGACTATAGGCCATTCCCAACTGTGACTTTCGATACGAGCTTGCGTATTTTCAGGTAGTACGCGAGGAATATTCTCCCAGAAACCGCCACCTGTAATATGTGCAACTGCATGAATATCAACATTCTCAATTAATGACAGCAGTGATTTCACGTAAATACGTGTAGGCGCTAATAGGTGATCGGCAAGTGATTTTTCACCTAATGATGTGTTATCAGCTTGTGTATTGCTGACTTCAAGAATTTTTCTGACTAATGAATAACCATTAGAATGAGGGCCGCTGGATGCTAAAGCAATTAATGCATCACCTGTTTTAACTTTACTGCCATCAATAATCTCTGATTTTTCAACCACGCCGACACAAAAGCCTGCGATATCATAATCATTGCCATGATACATGCCGGGCATTTCTGCTGTTTCACCACCCACTAATGAACAGCCTGATTGTTTACAACCTTCAGCAATACCTGTTACAACACGAGCAGCGGTATCGACATCTAATTTTCCTGTGGCATAGTAGTCAAGGAAGAAAAGGGGTTCGGCGCCTTGAACAATTAAATCGTTGACACACATTGCGACTAAATCAATACCGATGTCATCATGGCGATTTAAATCCATCGCAAGGCGGAGTTTTGTACCCACACCATCGGTGCCTGAAACTAAAATAGGTTCGCGGTATTTAGATGGAATTGCACATAGTGCACCAAAACCACCTAAACCCCCCATAACTTCAGGACGGCGAGTTTCTTTTACTACACCTTTGATACGATCGACTAAAGCATTACCTGCATCAATATCGACACCGGCATCTTTATAGCTGAGAGAGGATTTGTTAGTCACGTAGAGCCCTCACGGCAAGTTGCTGTTAAGAAAAAATGTGTGCGGGCGCTATTCTAACAGGCAAAGCAAACGTTTGCGAGGATCTTCTTTCTAGGTCACAATTATTCATGTTGGTGTGGTTAAAAGCTGTGCGCTTGATCAATATCAATAGAAAAACGATGGAATGTTGGCAAAAAAGCGGTATAATCTCGCGATTTTTTTGTCAGGCTGCGTCGTACATTAGGAGAAATTATGAAGATCGTTGAGGTAAAACACCCACTCATTCAACATAAATTGGGGCTGATGCGAGATCATGATATAAGCACTAAGCGCTTTCGTGAACTGGCTTCAGAAGTTTCCAGTCTACTGACGTATGAAGCTACCGCCGATTTAGCAACAGAGACGGTAACAATTGAAGGTTGGTGTGGTCCGGTAGAGATAGAACAGATTAAAGGAAAAAAAATCACAGTAGTTCCTATCCTCCGTGCAGGTATCGGGATGATGGATGGAGTATTAGAAAATATTCCTAGTGCCCGAATCAGTGTAGTTGGCGTTTACCGCGATGAAGAAACCTTAAAACCCGTCCCTTACTTCCAGAAATTAGCATCCAATATTGAAGAGCGTATGGCTCTTGTTGTTGACCCTATGTTAGCAACAGGCGGCTCTATGATTGCCACAATTGATTTATTAAAAAATGCGGGCTGTACTTCAATTAAAGTATTAGTACTGGTTGCTGCTCCAGAAGGTATTAAGGCATTAGAAGAAGCTCATCCAGATGTGGAGTTATATACTGCATCGGTTGATAGCCATCTTAATGAGCATGGGTACATCGTTCCAGGTCTTGGCGATGCTGGTGATAAG
The DNA here is from genome assembly GCF_040138965.1 of Proteus sp. fly-1089. Classification (NCBI taxonomy): domain Bacteria; kingdom Pseudomonadati; phylum Pseudomonadota; class Gammaproteobacteria; order Enterobacterales; family Morganellaceae; genus Proteus; species Proteus sp. fly-1089. The sequence continues at coordinate 1,104,987 of NZ_JBEETS010000001.1, read as the reverse complement.
ATATTTGGTACAAAATAATAATTAAGCCGACTTTGATAGTCGGCTTTTTTTTGGACCATTTATTTTTTCTATACTCTACATATTTAAGGTGCAGTTAGATGACTAGTGCGAGTGGGCCTAGACAGCAACATGGCGACTTAAAATAAGACGAGTATAAAGTTAAAAATACAAACCAATTTCACATTCATATTAAAGAGAGGTCGTAAGCATGACTCGTCGTGCAATCGGGGTAGAAGAGCGCCCACCATTATTACAAACAATTCCGTTGAGCCTTCAGCATCTGTTTGCAATGTTTGGCGCTACCGTACTTGTGCCAATATTATTTAAAGTTAATCCGGCAACAATATTGTTATTTAACGGGATCGGAACCCTGCTTTATCTCTTTATTTGTAAAGGACGCATTCCTGCTTATCTAGGTTCAAGTTTTGCGTTTATCTCACCAGTGCTTTTGTTGTTACCATTAGGGTATGAATTAGCACTTGGGGGATTCATCGTTTGTGGCGTGTTATTTTGTCTTGTGGCAGGTATTGTAAAAATAGCAGGGCGAGGCTGGATTAATGTGATGTTTCCACCTGCGGCAATGGGCGCAATCGTTGCCGTTATTGGGTTAGAGTTAGCAGGAACCGCGGCAGGAATGGCGGGTTTATTACCAAGTGCAGATGCACCAGTAGATAATCAAACATTGCTTATCTCTATGGTCACTTTAGGTGTCACTATTTTAGGTTCAGTGATGTTTAGAGGATTCCTTGCAATTATTCCTATTCTTATAGGGGTATTAGCAGGTTATGCGCTTTCTTTCTTCTTAGGGGCTGTTGATGTTACGCCTATTAAAGAAGCTAATTGGTTTGCATTACCGACATTCTATTCACCACGTTTTGAATGGAGTGCAATCTTCATTATTCTGCCTGCGGCATTAGTGGTTATTGCTGAACACGTTGGTCACCTTGTTGTTACAGCAAATATTGTGCAACGCGATTTAATGAAAAATCCAGGTTTACATCGTTCTATGTTCGCAAACGGTTTCTCTACCATAATTTCGGGTTTCTTTGGTTCAACGCCAAATACCACATATGGTGAAAATATTGGTGTTATGGCAATTACCAAAGTCTATAGCTCATGGGTTATTGGTGGCGCGGCAATATTTGCAATCTTATTATCCTGTGTAGGTAAATTAGCCGCCGCTATTGCTGCTGTTCCTGTTCCAGTGATGGGAGGAGTATCTTTATTGCTTTATGGTGTCATTGGTGCATCAGGTATTCGTGTCTTGTTAGATTCAAAAGTGGATTACAACAAACCGCAAAACTTGATATTAACTGCCATTATTCTGATTGTTGGTGTGAGTGGCGCTTCAATTCACATTGGTGCAGCTGAATTAAAAGGCATGGCTTTAGCAACAGTTGTGGGTATTGTTTTAAGCTTAATCTTTAAATTAGTCAGTGTTGTTCGACCTGAATCAGAATTTGTAGATAACACGATTGAATCAGTCAGTGGTACTGCAAATAAAAAATAAGTGATATGTTGAAGTTAACGAAAAAGGCGGATTATATCCGTCTTTTTTATTGCACCCTGTTTTTATGTTAAAATTAAAAACTAAGATATTTGATTTTTTGAGTGTTTAAAACTTAGAAAAGCATCAATAATTCAATCATGATGTTTATTTAAATAAAATAAATGAGACAATGGATGTCTGTTCTTATGCGAAATAGGCATTTAGTTACTGTTTAAGTGACATTCGTTTTAAGGTTGGGAAAGACTCAAAAAAGGTATAACGTAATTTATGGAAAAACTCATTGAAATTTATGATTTCATAACATCAAAGCAAATATTTACCACAATATTCTTAGTTGTTGTGTTGCTGGTGGTATGGTTTTTCGCCAAGATGATTTTCCGCCGAATTGCAAAGCGATTACTTTTTTTATTTACTGAACTTTCAGATGAAGAGACGATAGAAGACATTGCTAAAAAGAGTGCCTCTATAGTTGCAGTAACATTAGTTCTTTATATTAATCAGCTACTACCTTCTTTTTCTCATGAGATGAATGTTATCTTTGAGACGGTTGCTCGAGCTTTTATTATTATCAATATTGCCTCATTGCTTAATAATGCTCTCGATATTTTTAACATTAGGCATGCAAAAAAGGCGTGGCATCGGAACAATTCCATTAAAGGTTATATTGAAATTGCCAAAATCGTCGTTTGGATAATTTCTTTTATTTTGATCATTGCACTTTTTACTGAACAATCACCACTTATTATTATCTCAAGTTTTGGTGCCATTGCTGCGGTATTAATGTTTGTTTTTCAACATACTCTTATCTCATTTGTTGCCAATATTCTTATTTCTAACGGTAAAGTCTTAAAGCTTTATGATTGGATAGAACTTCCAAGTAGTAATATCAGTGGTGAGGTGATTGATATCGCATTACACACTATCACAGTCCGTAATTGGGATAATACGATTTCACGTATTCCAACCAAAGATTTTTTGACGGAAAAATACACTAACTGGCAACCGATGTTTTCATCTGGAGGACGTCGGATTAAACGTAGCTTTTATATTGACCAATCTTCGATTTCATTTGCAACGGAAGAATTAGTCCTTGAATTAAAAAATACAGTTCCTCTTCGTAAAAGCATAGAAGCTATGCTTGAAGGCAAAGAAGAAGAGATTGGCGATATTAATGTGTGGCTAGAAACAAAAGGGGTCACCAATTTACAGCTATTTAGAAAGTACATGCTAAATTGGATAAAAATGCGTGGTGATGTTAGGCCTGATATGTATTTAGTGATAAGAACAATGCCACCAACCCCCATGGGATTACCCGTAGAGTTATACTGTTTTACCAGAGCGACAACATGGGTTGAATATGAAGAAACACAATCTGAAATTTTTGAGTATATAAATGCATCAGCTAAATATTTTAAGCTTGATATTTATCAGCAACCTTCAGGTAATGATGTTGCGAAATTAAAATTCAGATAATAAAAATATTAATTAAACAAAGAATACTTTTTTAATTTTATGCTAAATAATTTGAGGTATAGCTTGGCAACTCGTGTAAATAAACAAAGTCAATGATAGGGCAACTTGAAGCATGAAGAGTTCATAAAATAAGCGATCACGCAAATCTTGCTGTTATCTTAATCAGTATCATGTGCTTTTTTAATATTGGTTCTGACCTTGTGAGAATTTGTGTTAGAATCACCACGTTTATTAAACTATTCAGGTGAGGTGCTTCTGAATACGCCGTCACAGCTATCATTACCACTATCTCTGCCCGATGATGAGACATTCGATAGCTTTTATGCAGGGGAAAACGCGTCGTTAGTCGCGGCAATTCAAACCGCCATTCATCAATCCCATGGCAGTTATATCTATTTCTGGTCCCGCGACGGGGGTGGAAAAAGCCATCTATTACATGCTGCATGCGCTGAACTTTCATTAAAAGGTGATGCCGTTGGCTATGTTCCACTTGATAAACGAGCCTATTTTGTTCCCGATGTCCTTGAAGGCATGGAGCATCTATCATTAGTTTGTATCGATAATGTTCAATGTATTGCAGGTGATGAAGAGTGGGAGCTTGCCTTATTTAATCTTTATAATCGCGTTTTAGAGCATGGTCGAACTTGTTTATTAATTACTGGGGATAGACCACCTCGCCAAATCGAATTACAACTTCCTGATCTTGCGTCTCGGCTAGATTGGGGGCAAATTTATCGTTTGCAGCCATTAAGCGATGAAGAAAAAATTCAAGCATTACAATTAAGGGCAAAGCTTCGTGGTTTTGAGTTACCTGAAGATGTAGGTCGCTTTGTGTTAAAGCGCCTTGATAGAAAAATGCGGACACTCTTTGAAATGCTTGATGAACTTGATCATGCTTCTATTGTAGCTCAACGAAAACTCACCATTCCCTTCGTGAAAGATATTCTTAAACTGTAGCTTTTACCTCAATATTATCCCTCATCAAATTAGGTGAGGTGAATAACACAAATTTTCCTCTATTGTTTAAATTAAACCAATTAAAAGTAATGATTTTTCGTTATTTTTAATGGTGATTTTTTGTATTAAAAACTATAAAAAAACCGCTTGTCTTTATAAAAGGCAAGCGGTGAGAAATACAAACAATAAAGGAGGAGGGTTAAATAATTAGTGTGCTTCTACTACTTTAGTTTTCTTCTGAGGTACCAGTAAGAAAATCAGATAAAGTGCAGTAATTGCAACCGTGTATCCTGTGAAAATTAACCAGAATGATTTCCAGTCAACGGCACCATTTGTGGTGTATAAGTCAATGACCCAGCCACTTAACATTGCACCTAAATAAGTACCAAAACCGTTCACTAAGGTCATAAACATACCTTGTGCAGTTGAACGATATTGTAATGGGATCTCTTTTTCTAAGAACAGTGAACCTGAAATATTAAAGAAGTCGAAAGCACAACCATACACAATCATTGATAATAATAAGACGATTTGTCCTAATGATGTGTAATCGCCGTAAGCAAAGAAACCGAAACGTAAAATCCAAGCAATCATACTAAATAAAACAATAGTTTCGATTCTTACTCGTTTTAGTAACAGAGGTAGGAATAAAATAAAGACGACTTCTGAAATTTGTGAAATAGATAAAAATACAGAAGGATAACGTGCAAAGAATGAATCATCGGCGTTTGGTAATGCTGCAATATCTTGCAGGAATGGTACACCAAAAGTATTCGTAATTTGCAGAACAGATCCTAATAGTGTTGCAAAGAATAAGAAAACAACTACGTTTCTCTTTTTGAAAACTTGCAAAATATTAGAAAGACTAAATGCCACTTCTTCTGTTTTAGCTTCATTTTTATCAACTGCTTTTGTTGCAGGTAAGAACATGGCAAAAACAGCGAGAATAATAGAAGCAATTGCAGCCACAAAGAGTTGATGATAGCTATTACCTAAACCTAAGAAACTAATAACCCACATGGCCGCGATAAAACCAACTGTGCCGTAAACGCGGATCTTTGGAAAGTAGTTGTTAGGTTCTAAATGTTTTTGCTCTAACAGTTCAAAGATGATGCTGTTTGCCATTGAAATACTTGGCATAAAGAACAATAAATGCAACAAGGTAGCAAAAAATAATGTAGTGACAGTCGTCATTTGCGACATCAACACTAATGCTAATGCAGAAAAAATATGCAGGGTAATAAATACTAATTTGCGGTTATTTATTTTATCTGCAATAAATCCCATGATGACAGGTGCGATAAGTGAGGCAAGCCCAAGAGCACTGAAAATAAGCCCAACATCACTACCTTTAAAATGCAGTTCTCCAAAGAGATACGAGGCAAATGTTACCAGCCAAGATCCCCATATAAAGAACTGGAGGAATGAGACAAGTTTTAATCTAAGTACGATATTCATCTGTTTTCCTATTAGCCTAGCAATCACCCGACACCATAATGATGATTGGTTAGTTTTAATTGCCCATAATGTTGGCTATAACGTTGTTTATTTCATATACATCTATAACTTCATTTCACACCGATTAATTGTCATCAAATTAAAAGTTAACAACTAAAGAAGAGATAGAGTAAATAACAAATTGAAAGATTATTGCTGTATTGCAGTGCTGTTTAAAATGTATTTTTTTTGTTAATTTCTTTCTTGGATGATAATGAAAAAATAGAGTGGCGAGAATTTAGTGTTTATCAACTCTGCTATCATATTTTCTGATGTCTATGATATGTAGGAACGCATTTGTGTAAAGAGACTTGAGTCACAATATAAATGAAACACATGATTATTTTTTTCTTTTTAAGGTGACCTATAGCGGGATAGTGTGATCTTGATAGACTATCCAAAAAATGACGATTTATTAGCCATAAAAAATATGAAACTGAGATGAATTTTTTTGAAAGCAAAAAGAGATTAATTTTTTTCTGTTGAGGGAATAAAGAACACTTTATTAATTGTTGCGTTCACAATTTAATAACATTTAGTGATTTATGCCTAAATGGGGAAAAGAGAGTAAACGGTTGCGGTATTAATGATAAAACATAAAGAATAAAGCCTATCTCATGTATCGTGAAGTATAGGCTTTAATTTTCTGATCCTAGCTAAATTTTCCTGTTCTTAGCTAAATAACTCTTTCACTTGCTCAGGTGGGCGGCCTAAACGGGCTTTATTTCCAACAACCACAATAGGGCGCTCAATAAGCTTAGGATTTTCATGCATTGCTTGAATTAACGCATCTTGCGATGTTTCGTCAGCAAGTTTGAGTGTTTTATAGATCTCTTCTTTTGTACGCATTAATTTTCTTGCATCATCAAACCCTAGCGCTTTAAGAAGTGTTTTAAGTTCTGTTACTGAAGGCGCTGTGTCTAAGTAGAGATTAATCTCAGGGGTTATTTGCATTTCTTCTAATAAATGTAAGGTTTCACGGCTTTTTGAACAGCGTGGATTGTGATAAATCGTCACTTTCTTGGTCATGTTGTCCCTTATTTAAATTGACTGTCTCTTTGCTGTATTTTTCTTAACTGGTCAATACGCGCATCAAAGCGTGCTTGGTCGTTACTGCCCAGTTTAACTTGTCTGCTTGCATCACCTAAATAACGGATCGCTGTTTCAAAGTCACCTCGGAGTGCTAAATCTTCAGCATAAGCCGCTAATTCATGGGCTCTATCACCTTGTTTAGCTGAGTTTTCTGCCATTAACTGCCAGCCAATAGGATCATTTGGATTATCAAAGGTATAACGATAAAGCAGACGATTAGCTTCGTTATATTGTTTATTATGTATATAAGAATTAGCCAAGTTGGCAATAATAACGTTGTTATTAGGGTTTTGTTTTAATGCCAATTGCAATCTTGCGACAGCATCACTTGCCCGATTTTGCTCTAAATCGATATCTGTCATTGCATCGATAAGCCAAATATTATTAGGTTCTTTTTCTAACATTGGAGTGAGTAATTTTCTTGCGTCATCAAATTTACGATCACGAGAGTAAATGAGTATTTGCGCATAATTAGCGGCTAATTTTTCAATCGCAGTACCTTGCTTAAACTGATCAAGCGTGGTTTGAAATGCATTATCCGCAGTGGGATTTTTATTTAGCATGGCTAACACACGCATTTTAGCGAACAGAAAATCTGCTGACTGAGGAAGTTGGCGTGCCGGATATTGGCTAGCTCGGCTTCTTGCATCAGATAATCGGCTATCCGGTAAGGGGTGTGTTAATAACATTTCAGGCGGTTTAGAACTATAGCGAACTTGATCAGCAAGAATTTGCATAAAATCAGGCATTCCTTTGGGGTCAAATCCGGCTCGATAGAGTGTTTGAATTCCAATACGATCAGCCTCTTGCTCGTTCATTTGCGTAAACGTGATCATATTCTGCTGCATCCCCGCTAAACTTCCCGTAAAGGTTGCAAGACCTGCATTGGGATTTGCCATAAATATCAGGATAGAACCTAATACCCCAGCAAGTGCAAGAGGGGTTGTTTTTGCTTGGTCTTCCAGCATTCGTGCTAAATGACGCTGAGTAACATGCGTGATTTCGTGAGCCATAACAGAGGCTAACTCACTTTCATTTCGGCTATAGCGAAAGAGTGCGGAATGTAAAACAATGTTTCCCCCAAAATAAGCGAAGGCGTTAATATTGGGATTATTGACTAAGTAAAAATGAAAGGGTGTTTTGACTGAGCTAGCATTAGAAACCAGCTTTTGCCCCAAATTATTAATGTAGTTAGAAAGCAGAGGGTCAAAAACTAATGGTGCACTATTTCGCAGTTGGCGAGTATAGTAATCTCCCATAGCAATTTCTTGGTTAATACTTAGCGTTGAACCTGCAGTGGTTCCCATATCAGGCAAAGAGTCTTCAATATCAATCGCAGCATGTGTTGGCAATACTGATGTTGATAGCAACGCAGAAACAAGAAGCGCGACTAATGGTTTTTTAAGTCTGAGTTTCATACAACTATATCCTGATGGCTATCTTAACGAAAAATTAATAATTAATGTGTATGATAGCAAAACCTAACGTAAAATCTGTCAAAATATTATTGTTTATATGAATGAATGCGTATAACTCTATTGTTCTGATTATTATAAAGGATCTTTATTTTCATGCTGGACTTGCTTGTTCAATGGTACAAACGCCGATTTGCTGATCCACAAGTTATCGCCCTTGTAGTTATCTTAATTGCAGGCTTTTTAATTCTGTACTTCTTCAGTGGCATACTCGCTCCTTTGTTAGTGGCAATTGTACTTGCCTATCTTTTAGAGTGGCCAACTCATTTACTTGAGAAATTAGGATGCGCTCGTATATTGGCGGTATCAATCATTCTGACACTCTTTGTTGGTATTAGTGCCATCGTTATTTTGATTTTAGCACCCACAGTTTGGCAACAAGGGATGACGCTAGTTTCTGATATCCCAAATATGATCAACAAGTTCAATGCATTTGCACATGAATTGCCTGATCGTTTCCCCGCATTAATGGATGCGGGTATTGTTGATATGATGGCAGAAAACTTACGTAGTAAGTTCTCAACAGTCGCTGAATCTGTCTTAAAGGTGTCTTTAGCTTCATTAATTGGCGTTATCACACTTTCTATTTATCTTATTCTTGTTCCTTTAATGACGTTCTTTTTGCTTAAAGATAAGCAACAAATGCTTAATGCCGTACGTCGTGTGTTACCAAAAAATAGAATACTGGCAGCACAAGTTTGGATTGAAGTGAATCAGCAAATAACCAACTATATTCGCGGTAAAGTGACAGAAATGGTTATTGTTGGCATCTTTACTTATTTTGTTTTTGCCTTCTTCGATCTACGTTATTCCGTACTGCTTGCTGTTATTGTTGGTATCTCTGTTTTAGTGCCTTATGTTGGTGCTGTTTTAGCGACGATCCCTGTGATTGTTATTGCACTTTCTCAATGGGGATTAGGCTCTGATTTTTGGGCGTTATTTATCGCTTATCTTGTTGTTCAAGGATTAGATAGCAACTTATTAGTACCGATTTTGTACTCTGAAGCAGTAAACATGCATCCTTTAGTTATTATCTTATCCGTGATTATATTTGGTGGTATGTGGGGATTTTGGGGAGTTTTCTTCGCTATCCCATTAGCAACATTGATAAAAGCAGTATTGCATGCATTACCCGATGAAATTGCAAATGAGCAAAATATAAAGAAAAGTTAAAGATAGTATTGAGTTAGCAAAAAAACAGACAGTGAAAACTGTCTGTTGTCTAATCAATATAGGTATTTATTTACGGATGCTGGGCGAGATACTCGAGAACGATTTGATGGTGATTAGTCGTTTTAAAGCTATCAAAAACGTGTTCAATAACGCCATTTTTATCAATTAAGAAAGAAGTACGATGAATACCATCGTAAGTTTTTCCCATAAATTGCTTTTCTCCCCAAATACCAAATTCTTCTGCAACTTTATGATCTTCATCTGAAAGTAATGTGAAGTTTAACATCTCTTTTTCAGCGAAACGGGAAAGTTTTTCTGATTTATCTGTGCTAATACCCAATACTTCGACTTTGGCCTTTTTTAATGTATCCATTTCATCACGTAAGCCACAAGCTTGTGTCGTACAGCCTGGTGTCATTGCTTTAGGATAAAAATAAACGAGCACGCGTTGACCAGCGAAATCAGATAAATTAATTATTTCTCCATCTTGGTCGGGCAGACTGAATTGAGGCGCCTTTTCACCGGCTTTTAATGGGTTCATTTGGTCATTCTCCATTTTTTACTGTTTCATCATCAGACTATTTACGATACTTATTGTGCCTTGAGCATTTAGCTCTGTACATAACTGATTGAATTTCTCATTAATAACAAGACCGTGATCATCTAATGGGTTATGCGCCGTGATTTGTATTTCTAAACGGGCAGGTGTGCCATCTTCTGACGGGTGCGTTTTAGAAATTAATTCAGCAAGATTAAAATTATGCTGGCTAAACAAATTAGTAAAGCGTTCTACAATACCGGGCGCATCTTCAATATCAACCTTCGCTGCAATGGTTGAAGGATAGGTAATGGGAGCCCCATTTTTGGTTCTTTTCATGACGGTCAATAAATCAAGTTCCGCACTTTTAATCGGCAACAACGCTTCTAGCTGTGCGATAGCGTTCCAGCCACCTGAGAGTAGCATGATAAACGTAAACTCTTGACCAAACATCGCAAGTCGGCTGTCCTCGATATTACATCCACATTGGCTGACTAATTGTGTAATGGTATCAACAATACCTGGGCGATCAGCGCCTAATGCAGTAATGACGAGAAAATGTTTATCAGGTATGGGCAAAATGAGGTTCCTTTTGACTTTCAGTTTATTCTTAACAGGTAAACACAAATTTTGATTTCTGCCAAGATCCCTTGCTCACTATCTTCAATTATTATATCTCTTTAATTCATATCAAAGAATATTAGCAAATTTCATTAGAAACCTAGAGTTAAGTAGTTTTCAATAGAGCAATGAATGAGTACCATTGAGTATACGTCTATCTCGGAGCAATGATTATGGTGAATAACGAATTTAATTTTACAGGCAGTATGGTGGCATTGGTTACACCAATGGACGCAAAAGGCAATGTTGACCGGGTTAGTTTACGTAAATTAGTTGACTATCATGTTAATGCAGGCAGTGCTGCCATTGTTTCTGTCGGTACAACTGGTGAGTCTGCAACATTAAGTCATGACGAACATGTTGATGTTGTTTTAATGACATTAGATATGGCAGATGGACGTATTCCTGTGATTGCAGGTACGGGTGCTAATGCAACATCTGAAGCTGTTTGGTTTACACAACAATTTGAAAACAAAGGTATTGCAGGTTGTTTAAGTGTGACGCCATATTATAATAAACCTTCACAAGAAGGCTTGTATCAGCACTTTAAAGCGATTTCTGAAAGCACCGCACTACCACAAATCCTGTATAATGTGCCAGGACGCACGGGATGCGATTTATTGCCAGTAACAGTTGCACGTTTAGCCAAGTTGGATAATATTGTGGCAATTAAAGAGGCGACAGGGAACTTAAGTAGGGTTAGTCAAATCCAAGAGTTGGTTAATGATGATAGTTTTATCTTATTAAGCGGAGATGACGCATCATCATTAGACTTTATGCAACTTGGCGGCCATGGTGTTATTTCGGTTACTGCTAACGTTGCTGCGTCAGAGATGGTAGAATTATGTCGATTAGCAAATGCGGGTGAGTTTGCAAAAGCACGTGAACTTAATCGACGGCTGATGGACTTGCATCATCAGTTATTTGTTGAACCTAATCCAATCCCAGCTAAATGGGCGTGTCAACGTATTGGATTGATTGAAGACGCCACATTGCGCTTACCTATGACTCCGTTGACATCATCAGGTCAGCAAATTGTCGAGAAAGCGCTGTTAACAGCGGGAATACTGTAAAACTTAGGGAATTTTAATGGCAACACTATTGCATAAATCAAAGATTATGAAAGTCGCGGGTCTGTCGCTGGTGGTTCTACTGGCAGCCTGTTCAAGTGATCAGCGCTATAAACGTCAGGTCAGTGGTGATGAGTCTTATTTAGAGACGGCAGGGCTAAAGAATTTAGCTATTCCGGCGGGTATGGTGTTGCCTTTGCAAAATGGGGAATATGATATTCCAACCCCTAAAAAAACTGAGCCAGTAGGCTTAGCGCTTGATATTCGTCCACCGACTCAAGCTCTGAACTTATTAAGTGGTTCACGTAGTGAAAATAATGCAGATAACAGCAAACTGTTCTTACCTAGCACTCCTGAAAATACAACACTGTATGAGCAAGTAACGGCTATCTTAAAGGATAAAGGCGTTGCTATTGTAAAAAGTGATGCAGGGCAAAAAGAAATTCATACTGATTGGATAACATGGCTACGTGCAGATGAAAACGTGCCTTTCCAAACACGTCAACGCTTAGTCATAGCTCAAGCGGGTAATGTAATTTCATTAACAGTGACTAACGAAGGTTTACGCCAAGGCGAAACAGACGTTACTGATCCAGCTGAAGTAAAACGTTATAATATTTTAATGCTTAATGAGCTGGTTGATGGTTTAAACCGTATGCGTAATTTAAGCGAAAATACAGCTACAAGTAATCTTCAAGGTATTATTGATGTCCAGAGTGGCAGTGATAATGCAGGGCTTCCAGTGATTATTGTACGTGCGCCATTCGATGTTGTTTGGGATAGATTACCAATCGTATTAGAAAGCGTGGGAATGAAAATGGGCGACCGCACTCGTTCTAAAGGTTCAGTTGAAGTGACCTATAAAGGAATGAGTAGCGCAAACTGGAGCTCGTTAGGTGTTGATAGACCAACTGTAGAAGAAGCGGATTATAAATTACAAGTGGGTGATTTAAATAACCGTAGTAGCCTACAATTTATCAGTGATAAAGGTAAACCATTAACACAATCACAGAATGATCAAATGGTTGCAGCGTTGAAAGCCGCTTTCAGTAAACCTGTGAAATAGGTATTCCGCTTTATAAAATAAAGAGAAGCCGCACAACATTAATTGTGCGGTTTTTTTTGTGTTTTTAATCGGCAGAAATCTCTACTTATTTTTATTTTTGGAGATTTAAATAGAAATTCATTATTAAATTCGTCATTAATTGAATGCTCTTTTAATGATAGTGTTTAATTTGGTGTTGTTAATAATATTAATCTTAATGCAATGCTCTTAAATTTATGTAATATTGCGTCAATTCTTGTTCTTAATAAAAATAACAAAGCATTCTCTAACTATATGAAGGAGTATTTATGAGTGCGGGTGATATGATTATTCACTTGATATTAAGTGGGATACTTATTGTAGGTGTTTATCAATTTTATTTTTTTACTCAACGATATACATTGAGAGAAGTGAAAGTAATTAATTCACCTGTTGATGAAAAAATTCCTTTCTGGCCTTGGTGGTCATGGATTTATAGTTTCTTATATTATCCCGCAATTCTATATCTTAACTGGATTATTCAAGACTCAAGACAATTTATTATGATTGTTTTTAGTTATATAGTGCTGTTAGTCATGCAAATGTTTTTCTTTGTAGTATTTCCTGTTGCAACCCCTGCACATTGGCGAACCATTAACCCAGGAAAAACAGCATCAGAGAAATTTCTTAAGTTTGTTCAACACTTTGATGACTCATCAAACTGCTTCCCTAGTATGCACGTTTCAGTTGCAACACTTACTGCTTGTCTTGCATATGCAACATTAGGGCCTTGGGTTTTCTTATTCCCATTATTTATTGCTTTATCTTGTATGTTTACCAAACAACACTATTTAATTGATTTACCAGCAGGCGCCTTATTAGGTTGGTTTGCTTATGAAATCTATTGTCTCATTATGTAATAAAAAATTTATACCATTTTTATTCGTAGGTATATTTAAAAAATACAAAGTTAAATGAATAAAAATATCTTGTTGAAACTTAGTAATAAGAAATATAACCAAATTAGTTTCTAATAAAAAAGAAATTAATTTGGTTTTTTTATTCAAAACAACTCAATATAGGTGTAATAAAAAATGAATTAATTATTGAAAATAATATAACTCTAAAAAGGAGATGATACAGTGATATAAACTAAAAATATTCTTATTTTGATTTTTTATATCCGCTATATTCTTACCTTATTATAGAATTTCTCTTTATTACTTTTAATGGTTAATTGTTATTGTTTTAAATATGAAAGATAATAATGCACTTTTATTCTCTATAAATAGTGCTGTTATCAATGTGTTATCTTCAAGATTTTTTAGTGATAGCTCTCACGTTTTAAAAGCTTTTTTATCTAATCTAGAGTAGAGTATGGGAAGCAAATTTCTTGTTAAACCTATCACATCTTTGGAGTGTGTCAGATGCAGAAAAAAGCTGAGTTGTATCGTGGAAAGGCCAAGACAGTCTATACCACTGAATCTTCTGATTTTCTTATCCTTGAATTCAGAAATGATACATCAGCGTTAGATGGCCAACGTATTGAACAGTTTGATCGTAAAGGCATGGTAAATAATAAATTTAACCATTTCATTATGAATAAACTGGAAGAAGCGGGTATCCCAACGCAGATGGAACGTTTGCTTTCTGATAATGAAGTGCTAGTCAAAAAACTCGATATGGTGCCTGTTGAATGTGTTATCCGCAATCGTGCGGCTGGCTCATTAGTTAAACGTTTAGGCGTTGAAGAAGGTATGCTTTTAAACCCACCTATTTTTGATTTATTCTTAAAAGATGATGCGCGTCATGATCCTATGGTGAATGAATCTTATTGTGAAACCTTTAATTGGGTATCTAAAGAAAACCTCGCAGAAATGAAACGTCTTAGCTATAAAGCAAACGATGTCCTTAGCGAATTGTTTGATAAAGCAGGGCTTATTTTAGTCGATTTTAAACTCGAATTTGGTCTATTCCACGGTAAAGTTGTATTGGGTGATGAATTCTCTCCTGATGGTAGCCGTCTATGGGATAAAAATACCTTAGATAAAATGGATAAAGACCGTTTCCGTCAAAGTTTAGGCGGATTAATTGAAGCATACGAAGAAGTTGCACGCCGAATTGGTGTTTCTTTAGACTAAATACGCAAACGATTACGTAAAGAAAAAACAATATAATAAAAAAGGTCAGCTTAAAAACTGACCTTTTGTTTTTTCAAAATTGCAAAAAGAGTATTAAAAGAACATGATTAAGCAGTTATATTGATAAAATTACGTTTAATAATAAGAATACTCATCGTAATCCTAAGTTAGCTAATAATTGTTTAATTTCATTATTAAGTGCAAGGTTATCAATATATTGATTAATTAATGGTGTTGGTTCAATGAGTGCATATTTGCATAAGAAAATTAGGAAATAGCCCACATACACATCAACCGCAGTCAGATTTTTGCCACAAATATAAGGATTGGCACTGGCTAGCCCCGTTTCTAAACAATGAAAGGCACGTTCAAATGAACCAAAACCAGAGGACTTTTGTTGTTCTTCATTCAACTCTACACCGAGATCTTTGACTGTAAATGCTGCTTCAATAGGGCCCGCGGTAAAAAAGAACCAACGATAATAGACAGCTCTTTCTGGAGAATTTAGTGCAGGTGCAAATCCTTTCTCAATAAACTTATCCGCTAAATAAGCACAAATTGCGGAAGTTTCTGTGACAATATATTCGCCATCAACTAATGCTGGAACCTTCGCCATCGGATTAATTGCAAGGTATTCAGGACTATGCATTGGTTCGCCATAAGCTAATTCAATGCGCTGATATGGTACATTTAATATCTTTAAGAAAAGCTCAACTGTGTTGCCGCGAGACATTGTATTAGTATAAAGGATAAGTTCACTCATGATGTTTCCTTACTGTGTTGATTGACATAATGTTTGTTTAAACTGAAATCGCTAAACGAGGAACAGCAAGGAAGATATTACGGAAGTTGAGTGTCAGTTATTGTCAGGAGCATCTTTGAGGATCTCTTTTTTCCATCTATCGAGCAAATAACTTTTTGGATAAGGCAAATTATCACTTAATACATCATAAGAAATAATCCTATCGAGTCTAAAATGGCGATAACTTTGGCGTAATTCACACCATGCAGCAATGACTTGCGAGTCTTGAAAATAGCCAACCGCAATCGGCCAAATAATACGATGACTTAATTGTTTTTGAGCGTCTTTATAATCAATTTTCGCTTTTTTCTCTTCACGCAAACTTAAGCGTAAATCTTTAGCAATAGTGTGGTTAACTTCAATAATTCGATTTGTAGGTACAAATAATGTGTTTTGCTCCAGTAATGTTTGATGCTGTGTTGTGACTACGGCATTAATTTTATTAATCGCACGTAATGCCGAGTAGCTTAATTCATTATCTGTATTATTTTCAACCCAACGCAATCCTAAGATAAGGGCTTCCAATTCATTGATATCAAAGGTTAATGGAGGAAGTAATAATCCTGATCTCAATTGATAACCTATACCCGCTTCGCCCGTAATTTCAGCACCTTGATCACGTAGAGATTCAATATCACGATAAATCGACCGTACACTTATGTGTAATTTATTAGCGAGTGCCTCAGCAGTTATCGGATAACGGTTTTCTTTTAGAATTTGTAATAAAGTGAGTAAGCGCTGGGTCCGAGTCATTAAGATCTCAATGTGTTAACAAAAAATATGATGATTAGGAATAAGAATTCTATTATGAAATGACTAAAGTGTGTTGAGTTATTTTCTCTAATAGTCTCTATTACCTTGCTCTCAAAAAATAGAGAATAGAGGTGACAATTTTTTGTTATTATCTCAAATCAAGTGATAAATTTACTCATAATAAAGATAAATTGGCCTATTAAAACCGTGGGGATATGTTATGCGTTGGAATGATCGCCGAAAAAGTAATAATGTAGAAGACAGAAGAGGGCAACTTTCCTCTGCATCTGGTGGTGGCAATCTCCCATTAGGATTAATTGCACTTTTACTGCGTACTAAATATGGTTTTGTAATAATTATTGTTTTAGTTATCGCTAGCTTTATGGGATTTGATTTTAACACGTTAACAGGTGGCAATAATCAAGCACCACAACGTAATGAGCAACAAACCGCACTCTATAATGAAGCAGCTGATTTTAGTAGTGTTATTTTAGCCAGTACAGAAGATTTCTGGCGAACAATTTTTGCACAAGCCGGAAAACAATATAGTGATCCTAAACTTGTGCTATATAGCAATAGTACGACAACACAATGTGGAACGGGCACAAAAATAATGGGGCCATTTTATTGTCCCGCGGATCGAAAAATCTATCTTGATCTCTCCTTTTATAATGAAATGAAAAATAGCTTAGGTGGTGGTGGTGAATTTGCCCAAGGCTATGTTATATCTCATGAAGTTGGTCATCATGTTCAGCATTTGCTAGGTATTACAACCCAAATGCGTGAAAAACAACAAATGGCTCGCTCAAAAGCAGAAGCAAATCGTTTATCTGTAAAATTAGAACTACAAGCTGACTGTTTTGCTGGAATGTGGGGGCATTTTATTGCAGGTGAGGGCCGTATTGATGAAAGTGATTTATTAACGGCAATTAAAACAGCGCAAGCTATCGGCGATGATAAATTACAGCAACAACAGCAAGGTTATGCTGTACCTGACAGTTTTACACATGGTACAGCAGAACAGCGTAAAACTTGGTTTATGCGTGGGTATAACAGTGGCAATATTAAATCTTGCGATACATTTGCTTCTTCGTCTTTGAACTAATACCATTCTTTGGTAAATAAAAGACAATTAACACTATAAAGAGAAAGGGTTAGGAACAAACATGAGCAATGTTGATCCCTCATTATTAATTTTGCTGGTTCTCGCTGGGCTCGGCATTATTAGTCATAATATGACTGTGACGTTAGCCATGCTGGCTTTGTTAGTCATTAAAATAACACCATTAAATCAATATTTTCCTGTTGTTGAAAAATATGGTATGACCATAGGGATCTTAATTCTTACCATCGGCGTAATGACTCCCATTGCAACAGGGCGTATATCAGGACAAGAAGTTCTTAATTCATTCTTAAACTGGAAATCACTATTAGCGATTGCTATTGGTATCGCTGTTTCTTGGCTGGGGGCTAGAGGCGTTTCTTTAATGAATAACCAGCCGTCAACGGTTGCCGGCTTATTAGTGGGAACGGTTATTGGAGTAGCGCTTTTCCGTGGTGTTCCAGTTGGGCCATTAATTGCAGCTGGTATTCTTTCATTATTAATTGGCAAATCCTAGCGGTGTCATTCTCTCATTTGCATCAATACCAGCAAAAGTTAGCGCGATTTGGGCTGCGTCAATTACTGCTATTAGCGGGCGAACCTACATGGCAAACAGAACAGATCCAGCAAATTACCCAGTTATGCCAAGGTGATTGGATAACGATTTCATCTTGCCAGCCTAATGCTATTTTACCAGAGCACGCTATTCGTCTGTTAGGACGAGAGTTTCTACATGCTGTTTTTGATGCTAATGAGGGATTTAATACTGATGCTTTAGCCATGTTAACGGGCACATTAAAAGCCGGTAGTTTATTGATCCTGTGTTTACCCAATATTGAAAGTTGGGATAGCTACATAGATAACGATAGTCAGCGCTGGAATGATGCTCAAGGTGCACTTTCAACACCGAACTTTATGGTATGGCTAAAAGATATCACATTAGGTGATGAGCAAGTGATTGTGTGGCAACAATCAACAGTATTAAAGTTGCCTACAATGATTGAAAAAGCTAAACCTTGGGTACTTCCACAGGGTGAACCAACCACAGAACAGCAAGTGATTTTAGATAATTTGCTTATATCGACATCTGGTGTTTGGAGTGTTATTGCACCACGAGGGCGTGGAAAATCTGCGCTTGCTGGTATGTTTATCGAGCAATATCAAGGTAATGTGATAGTTTGTGCACCTGCTAAGAATAGCACTGATGTTTTATCTTCCCATACCAACAAAGCTATTTCATATTACTCTCCTGATAATTTATTAGCACTGTGCAAAAATAATGAAATTCAAAGTGATTGGTTGATTATTGATGAAGCTGCTTCTCTACCAATTGCACAATTAGAAGTGCTATGTGGTTATTTTCCTAATGTGTTAATGACAACCACAGTACAAGGTTATGAGGGGACAGGGCGTGGTTTTATGCTTAAATTAGGAGGCAATATTCCTCATTTACGCACTTATCAATTACAAACACCAATCCGCTGGGCTAAAGATTGTCCATTAGAAAATTGGCTTAATCAGTTGTTATTACTTGATGAGCCTGAGCATGATTTTGAACGTCAGCAACAAGGTGAAGTCGATATCCAGAAGCTTCAAGGAAATTGGCATAATAATACTCCACAGCTACATGGGTTTTATCAACTACTTACTAGTGCGCATTATCGAACAACACCGTTGGATCTACGGCGTTTACTTGATGGTCAAAAACAGCATTATTGGTCAGCGACAATCAATAAAAAAATCGTGGGTGCCGTGTGGTGTATTGAAGAAGGGGGATTACCTTTCGAACTTGCTTATGATGTATGGCTAGGTACTCGTAGGCCTAGAGGTAATCTACTTGCTCAATCATTAGTCACCTATGGTTTAACACCAGATGCGGTGTGTTTAACCTCATTGCGCATTAGTCGAATCGCCGTTTTACCTCAATATCAGCGCCAAAAAATTGCTGCAACTTTAATGACTAATATTGTAATCGAGAGTCAAAAACAGGCTATTGATTACCTTTCAGTGAGCTTTGGTTACACCGAAGTTTTAGCACAGTTTTGGATGAAATGTGGCTTTCAAATAGTACGATTAGGGGTGCATAAAGAGGCTAGTAGTGGATGTTATGCAGCAATGGCCATTTATCCACTAACAGAAAAAGGTGAACAGTTATTGCACTCGTCTTTAAGCGCTTTTGCTTTGCAATATCAGCAGATAAAAAAGCAAACAGGTATCTGTTTATCAACGAAATTGCTACCCCATCATATTGCTACATCACAAGACACTTGGTTAATGATGGCAGGTTTTGCATTTGCTCATCGTCCGGTACTTACTGTTTATGAGAGTGTTGCCAACTTTTTGGTAGGTTATGAGCAACACTACCCGTTATTAGTGGCTTTTTTTGTAGAAAATAAAACAGTTGAGCAGTGTGTGGCTGAATTTTCTTTATCAGGAAAAAAAGTCTTAACTAAGCAACTAAGAGAACAATGCGCGAAATTAATGACTGAAAAAGATCCTCAATTAACATCGCATTATCAACAGTGGTTAGCTACTTGTTCTCATCCTTCTTGTTTTGATTTTGTTTAGGCCAATCATCTTCATCATCCCATTTATCATTAAAATCACGGTGTGGGGGCAATTTCCGCTTATTTTTAAGAAATTGTTTAGGATCGATTTTGTTCATATCTTTAATTGCGTTAATAATAATTCCCACTAAAAGAATTAAAATAATCCACCAATAGTCAGCAAACCAGTGCATAAATAAACCTTCTGTTTTAAAATCGTTATTGAGAATGAGGATCTTTTTTATTTAACGCTATAAAATAACCAGATACAGCATAAGTTGGAAAAGTACAGTATGAAACGGATATTATTGATTATAGCAGGTTGGTTATGTGTTGGATTAGCCACGCTGGGTGTTATTTTACCTGTATTACCCACAACACCTTTTTTATTACTTGCTGCATGGTGTTTTTCACGCTCATCAACACGCTTTCATCATTGGCTACTTTACCGTTCTTGGTTTGGCTCTTATTTACGTTATTGGCAAGCTTATCGCGCTATGCCTAAAGGGGCGAAACCTAAAGCTATTTTAGTGATTTTAATTACTTTTGCGATTTCACTGTGGTTAGTATCGATGCTATGGGTCAGAATATTATTACTCATAATCCTAGCTTGTTTGTTAATTTTTATGTGGAGACTTCCTGTAAACGATCAACAAGAAGCCCCATGTGAGAAATAATTTTATTCAGGCAAAACAATATAACGTGAAAATATCTCGTCAAGATCCGCTAATAACCATTGTTTACCATGAATATCTTCTTCCTCTAGCACTGATTTAAGAATTTCAGGCGTGTAAGCAAGTGAGGCTTCATGAGATAGAGGCCAATAACTGATATGCCAAGGTTCGTAAGCAATATAGCTCTCTTTATGAGTAAAAGGGCGATAAAAATCATATGCTGACATATTCTCCGTTAACCACTCATTAAGCTCTGCAAAATAGCCTCCGTCCTCATACTCCCAAGGTTCTAACTGTAACGATTGTCCTTCAGGCAAGCGAAAGGGATCATAAATATCAATTTCGGTTCCCCAATGGTGGCGACTTGCACCAGGTAACGCTGACCATTTTAAAATCGCGGTACAGCGTTCGCCTTCTGATAATGAATGAATATCTATTGGTTTGCTTTGTGCATCTAAAACAGGACGAGTGCCTTCAAATTTACCATTCCATATTGCTAGTTGGCGATTAAAATCGCGAAAAGAACTGGCTGGCATTAATTTAAAGCCGGCTTTTGTTGCCTGTTGTTGCAAGGCTAAAAAGGCTTTTGCTGCATTAAATTGTAAACGGTGTTGACCGGATAAAGTGACTAAATGCTCAGTAGAGCGACCTGTTAGCATTAAAGGCGTTATCATAAAATAAGTTGCTCCATCACTCGCTGATAAATTCGACTAAGTTGCTGTAGATCTGCTGCATTAACACATTCATTCACTTTGTGAATAGTTGCATTTACAGGGCCTAACTCAACAACTTGCGCTCCCATTTGAGCTATAAATCGTCCATCAGAAGTGCCTCCGCTGGTGGAGAGCTCTGGATCTAAATTGGTATAATGTTTGACAGAATAACGAACCGCTTCAAGCAATTTACCTTGACCAGTAATAAAAGGTTGACCAGATAAAGACCATTCTAAATGGTAACGAAGTTGGTGTTTTTGCAACAAAGCCTCTGTACGTTGACGAATTTCTTCATCAGTAATTGCGGTGCTAAAACGGAAATTAAATTGGATAAACAACTCACCAGGAATAACATTATTACTGCCAGTACCCGCATGAATATTAGCAATTTGCATGGTTGTCGCTGGGAAAAATTCGTTGCCTTCATCCCAAACCGTATTGACTAATTCTTGAATAAAAGGGGACGCAGTATGAATAGGATTTTCTGCAAGGTGAGGGTAAGCAACATGCCCTTGTACACCTTGAATTAATAAATTCGCTGTTATTGAACCTCGGCGGCCATTTTTTACCATATCACCTAATTGATGTTGGCTCGAGGGTTCACCGACAAGGCAATAATCAAGCCGTTCGCCTCGTGACATTAAAGATTGCACAACTTTTACCGTACCATCAGCTGCTTTTGCTTCTTCATCAGAGGTAATTAAAAAAGCCAGTCGTCCACGATGATCGGGATAAGAACGTACAAAACGTTCTGCTGCGATAATCATTGCTGCAAGAGAACCTTTCATATCAGCAGCACCGCGACCATAAAGCATGCCATCACGTATTGACGGTTCAAACGGTGGTTGTTCCCATAATGCTGGATCACCAGTAGGAACCACATCTGTATGACCAGCAAAGGCTAGAGTCTCTCCCTCACCTCCACGACAAGCCCATAAATTTTCTGTTTCACCAAAAGGCATTCTTTCAATAGTAAAACCAAGAGGAGCTAGCCTATCAATAATCAATTGTTGACAACCTTGATCGTCAGGGCTTATCGAAGGACGTGAAATTAATTGTTGTGCAAGTTCAATAACAGGACAGGACATAAATATTAGGCTCCTGTAAAGGTTAAATAGTCATTGGTATTAAAACCGACAATAAAGCGGTTATCTGATGAGACAAGAATAGGGCGCTTAATGATAGCGGGTTTATCTAACATCAGTGAAATAGCGGAGGTAACATCCGTGATTGCATTTTTTTCTTCATCAGATAATTGACGCCAAGTTGTTCCTCTTTTATTCACAAGTGTCTGCCAATCTAAATTTTCTGTAAAGGTGCGTAATAATGCTTCCGTCAAACCCTCTTTGCGGTAATCATGAAACGCGTAAGGAACATGATTATCATCTAGCCATTTACGTGCTTTTTTGATTGTATCGCAATTTTTTATGCCGTACATGGTATATGTCAGGTTTGTCGTGGACATGATATTTTCCTTATATGACAATACGTAATATTAGTATTGATGAGAATGAGTGTTATACAATTCCAAAGTAACAGCTTTTGTTGTAGTGAAAAATCCTATTTACATTATAAAATATATCGGATATTAAACTGTCACGTTAGTGTAACGAATTGTGTAGCGTAGAGTAATACAAATACGAATAAAGATTTCCGTTGGTAAAAGAGAATATGAAAAGTATTTCACTGAGTCTTATATTACTTTTACTTTCTTCTTTTAGCTGGGCAGATGAAGAAAATGACAGTCAAAAAGTTGATGAGTATAGAATAGCCTTAGAAGCTTTTTTTAACAGTGATTATTTATTGTGTTTGGGCGAAGGGAAATGGCCTGTATATAGCAATGAAGATGATGCACCTTGGGTGTTAGAAAGAATGCATGCATTAGTTGAGGCGGGATTGATTGAACAAACAGCAAATGGAGAAGAATGGGTGTTCAATCTCAGTGAAAAAGGACGCAAAGCGTGGCAACCTTACCAAGACTTCTGCTATGGCCATCTGTTTATTAGCCAAATAAAAGAGATCCAACCGATAGGATCAGGGAAAAGTAAAATTTATTTCTATTATGGTGTAAAAGGTATTCCTTCGTGGGCAACTAATGAAGAAATACAATCAGCTTTTAGTGAACTTGATATTGTCATAAATGGAATTAATCGAGAGCTTTATCAGTTAAATATTGAAAAAATGCCAGATAACCATTTTAAAGTATTAAGTTATCCTGTTCCCATTGAGTAATTAATGATTCAATACACACTTAAGCAAAATATTCAATAATAACTCTGATTACCCCGACCCTGTGTCGGGGTAAAACGTTTAATACTGGTGCTTAATAAGAATAAGACTGGCAGCTAAACGAGAAGTAACTTGCAGTTTCTTTAAAATGTTACGAATATGAACTTTCACTGTTTCTTCAGAAATAAATAAGTTTTCAGCAATTTGTTTGTTTTTCATACCAACTGACACTTCATGAAGGACATCAAGCTCCCTTTTCGTAAGAGCTGAAAGTGGATCAGAATAGTTTTGTCTAAGTTGAATATATTGCCAAACACGCTCGCTATAAACAGGATGCCCAACAGCCGCTTTACGCAAGCTTAGTAACAGCATATCTAATTCACATTCTTTTAAAAGATAACCGTTTGCGCCTGCATCCAATGCGGCATAAACATCGTTGCGTGAATCAGAAACGGATAAAACAAGAACGTAAGATGTTAAACCAGAACGTCGAAGTGTTCGAATAGTATCAATACCTGAACGCCCTTGTAGATTTAAATCCATCATAATTAAATCTGGATTTAATTGTTTTGCAGCGGTTACAGCCTCTTGAGCATTGCCACTTTCGCTTACTACGACAAAATCCTTGTCTTTTTCTAACAATAGCCGTAATCCATATCTCATGATAGGGTGATCATCCACTATCATAATTGAGTAGCTAGGCATAACCCCTCTCCCTAAAAAAAAATAATAATGTGCGTAATCTTTCCAAAAGTAGAAAATAAAAAAGTAAATTCCAAATGAGGAATAAAAATTAGAATCAGACATCTTATTAAAACAATAAGAAAATAAAATTGACGGTTGGCAATATTACACCAATTATTGTTACGGGTAAAAAAGAAAATAACCAAAACGCTTAACAAAAAACCTAATTCTATAAAATCTTTATCGTTACAATGAGTTGTATGGAGATGTGCCTATTTGAAAAATAATCAACAAGCGAAAATAGTTATTGTTTTTTTAAATAATATAAAAAATTTAATTATTTTAAATGTTAATTTAATATCTGATAAATAATAAACAAACATTGTCTTTTTTCTGTTCGAGTTTATTACAGTAGGGAAAATTAAATGACGTTAATAATATACCTATAACTAGGTATTAATTGTATATAATAAATCTAGAGTGTATTGATCTTAGATGGTCATTTTCATTCGTATTCAAATGACTAAAACGTCTTTTAATCGAACCCAAGGGGCTGTTTTTAATAGCTGTTTTTATTTTAAGTGATCACTATTAATATCATTCAATACCTAAAATAGCTGAGTAGGTTGTTTTATAAGCTTTTGTTGCGATAAAAATAAGCAAAAAAGATCAGTGCGTTCTAGTTTATTAAATTGAAAAAAGTGTCGTAGCCGTCATGATTTAACGCTCCATTACCATTATACTAACGAAGCCCTTACCCTATTGATACAAAGGATATGAAGATGGAAGACAAATTAAAACAAAGCGCTCTAGATTTTCATGAATTTCCCGTACCAGGCAAAATCACAGTAACACCTACAAAACCGTTAATTACCCAACGTGATCTGGCATTAGCTTATTCGCCGGGTGTTGCAGCACCTTGTTTAGAAATTGCAGCCGATCCTCTAGCTGCTTATCGCTATACCGCTAAAGGTAACCTTGTTGGGGTGATTTCAAATGGTACAGCAGTGCTTGGACTTGGAAATATTGGAGCCTTAGCTGGTAAGCCTGTAATGGAAGGTAAGGGCGTTTTGTTTAAGAAGTTTTCTGGTGTTGATGTTTTTGACATTGAAGTTAATGAAACGGACCCTGATAAACTTGTTGATATTATTGCTTCATTAGAACCTACTTTTGGTGGTATTAACCTCGAAGATATTAAAGCACCAGAGTGTTTTTATATTGAGCAAAAATTGCGTGAGAGAATGAATATCCCTGTTTTCCATGATGATCAACATGGTACAGCGATTATCTCAACTGCCGCGATCCTCAATGGTTTACGTATTATTCGAAAAGATATTAGCAAAGTAAAATTAGTGGTATCAGGGGCGGGTGCAGCTTCTATCGCGTGTATGAATCTATTAGTCGCTTTAGGACTAACACGTGAAAATATCACAGTATGTGACTCAAAAGGCGTTATCTACCGTGGTCGTGAAGCTAATATGGCAGAAACCAAAGCCGCCTATGCGATTGAAGACAATGGTACGCGTACATTAGATGATGTTATTAATAATGCCGATATTTTCTTAGGTTGTTCAGGGCCTGGTGTATTAACACAAGAAATGGTTAAAAAAATGGCGCGCGATCCACTTATTCTTGCGCTTGCAAATCCCGAGCCTGAAATTTTACCGCCATTAGCAAAAGCAGTGCGTTCTGACGCGATTATCTGTACGGGTCGTTCAGATTATCCAAATCAGGTTAATAACGTATTGTGTTTTCCATTCATTTTCCGTGGTGCATTAGACGTTGGCGCGACTGCGATTAATGAAGAGATGAAACTCGCATGTGTGCATGCTATCGCAGAGCTTGCACTGGCTGAGCAAAACGAAGAGGTCGCTTCAGCGTATGGTGATCAAGAGCTCTCTTTTGGTCCAGAATATATTATTCCAAAACCGTTTGATCCACGCTTGATTGTAAAAATTGCACCTGCAGTTGCAAAAGCAGCCATGGATTCAGGTGTTGCAACACGTCCAATTGAAGATTTCTCGGTTTATATCGAACATCTTAATGAGTTTGTTTATAAAACTAACTTATTTATGAAGCCTATTTTCTCTCAAGCGAAAAAAGAGAAAAAACGCATTGTTTTAGCTGAAGGTGAAGAAAACCGCGTATTACATGCCACACAAGAACTCGTTACATTAGGTTTAGCAACTCCAATCTTAATTGGTCGGCCTAGTGTTATTGAAATGCGTATTCAAAAACTGGGTTTACATATTCAAGCTGGCAAAGATTTTGAAGTAGTGAACAATGAAAACGACCCACGTTTCAAAGAATATTGGCAAGAATATCACCAAATTATGAAACGTCGAGGTGTCTCTCAAGAACAAGCTCGTCGCACAATGATTGGTAATCCAACGCTTATAGGTGCCATTATGGTACGTAGAGGTGAAGCTGATGGCTTGATTTGCGGTACAGTAGGGAGCTATGCAGAGCACTTCGAAATCTATAAAAATGTATTTGGTTTACGTGAAGGTATGGAAACGGCAGGAGCAATGAATGCACTGTTATTACCAAGTGGTAATACTTTCATTACAGATACTTACGTTAATGAAGATCCAACTGCCGAACAACTGGCGGATATTACTCTGATGGCAGCGGATACCATTCGCCGTTTTGGTATTGAACCAAAAGCTGCGCTAGTTTCTCGCTCAAGTTTTGGCTCCTTTGATAGTCCATCATCAATCAAACTTAGAAAAGCGTTAGAAATTATCAAACAACGCGCACCTGAATTAGAAATTGATGGTGAAATGCATGCCGATGCTGCATTAGTAGAGTCTATTCGCCGTGATGTGATGCCTGATAGTCCATTAAAAGGTTCTGCGAATTTACTTATTATGCCAATGATGGAAGCGGCACGTATTAGCTATAATTTATTACGAGTAACGAGTTCTGATGGTGTGACAGTGGGGCCAGTTTTAATGGGGGTCGCTAAACCGGCTCATATTTTAACGCCAATTGCATCAGTACGTCGTATCGTAAATATGGTGGCATTAGCTGTTGTTGAGGCTCAAGCCCAATCTCAAAATTAATTCTTATAATTAGCTGAATTATATATAGAAGGCGCCTTTTTGAGGCGCTTTTTTTATATTCACGAAATTCACATAAAGCACTAAATGCAAATTAATATAATAATGATATTGATAATTATTAGCAATAATATTAACCTATGCATCCAAGTGAAATAAGTATATATAACTAATAGGATGATTATGTTTTTCTCAATATCAAAAAGGATCTTACTACTAGTTTCATTAATAAGTCTTTCAGCATGTCATTCGATAGAAAAGCAACCTGTATCAACTGTAGATCTGACAATTATTCAGTCGGCAAACATCATTGATACTCAGACTGGGCAATCTATTACGTCAGATACTCTGCTAGCTCGATTAGCAAATCAACCTCGTGTGATCATTGGTGAGAAACATGACAATGCTTATCATCATGATATTGAATATTGGTTAATGACTGAATTAGCTAAAAAACGTCCTCAAGGATCGGTTTTACTAGAGATGCTAACGCCAAGTCAGCAATCCTTAGTTGATAGTACGAAAAAACGTTATTCAGGTTCTGAATATCTACGGGATGAACGTCTAATGGCGGCATTAAAATGGAATTCCGGTTGGCCTTGGAAATGGTATGGCGATATTGTTAAAGCAGGGCTAAGTGCAGATTATCCTTTATTAGCTGCCAATATCGACCGTAGTGAAATATCTAGTGCATATAAAAAACCACCTATTATTGAGGGGGTACATTCAACTGATGCATCCGTTCGCCAACTTATTCAAAAAACCATCGAACTTTCTCATGGTGGCGCGCTTGATAAAACGCAAGCAGAAAAAATGACGATTATTCAGCAATTGCGAGATCGCGCAATGGCACAAAGTTTATTAAACGCTCCTACTCCTGCGCTTTTAATTGCAGGCTCTTTCCATGCCACAAAGGTAATGGGTGTTCCTTTGCATGTTGCTGATTTAGCACCGAATGAACACGTGATTGTCGTGATAATGACGGAAGAGGGAAGTGATGTCACTTCAGTTCATGCCGATTATCTTTGGATAACACCTGTTGCATTACCTTAATTTATTGATAACACGATTATGCTTATTTCCTCTTGTATGGATCAAATGCCAAAATTCCAGCTTTGTAGTTCTAAAGCTTTAATTTTTGCTATCGGTGTACATGCTGTTTTTGTCATGGCTTATTTTTATTTCAATAAAGAGAATACGGTATTAATACAAGAGCCTGAACTCGCTGTGATGATGAGTTTGAGTGAAAATGTACAAGCGCTCAGTGATGAAAAACAGGTTGTTGGAATGGATCAACAACTTGCGGTGGCAAGTCATAAAAAGGTAGAGCAAGATATTGCTGAAAAACAACCTGATCTGATTGTGAGTGAAAATGCTGATATTCTTATCGAAAAACCTAAGAAAAGGGTCAATGTAGAGCAAACAGCTAAAGTCACACCTGTTACATCACCAGTAAAACCAGCACCTATTATTAGTGAAAATGTGTCTAGCCAATCAGCACCTTCAAGTAGTCGCTCCGCGGCGAGACAGCAATCCAATGATGTTAGTGCAAATTATGACAGTGATTCAGACAGCTCAGAAAGCGCATTAGCATTATGGCAAGCTAAAACAAAAGGGCATCTTAATCGCTATAAAGCCTATCCTGAAGAGGCAAAAAGCAAAGGCAGAACGGGTATTTCTAAAGTGCGCTTTATTGTTGATGAACAAGGTTATGTCATATCGAGTGAATTAATTCTTAGTAGTGGCGTGCGTTCTTTAGATAGAGAAGCACAAAGAGTACTCAAACGTGCTGAGCCCTTACCGATACCGCCTATAGAGTTATTGTCGAAAGGTAAAATAATGGTTGAAATGCCAATTGAGTTTTCTACACTAACGTTCTAACGACAGGTTAAAAAGGAAATAAAACGTTATGCTAGTCGCAACAAAAAAACGGATGACGTTGCAATTAACGAGTGCGATCATGGCTTTGTTAATTTCAGCAACACCTGCATTGGCTCAAAATCAAAAGGACTCCCTAGTGACGCCACCAAAAGCGAATAAAGTGCCTCATGTGATGACAGAACATGGCGATGCACGTACCGATAATTATTATTGGCTAAGAGATGATTCACGCAAAGATCCTAAAGTGCTTGATTATCTTAATGCTGAAAATGCCTATACCGAATCCGTAATGAAAGAAGGTAAGGCATTAGAAGAAACACTCTTTAATGAAATGGTGAGCCGCATGGCTCAAAATGATGAGTCTGTGCCTTATATTTATAATGGCTATACTTATCGTACTATTTACCAAGAAGGTAAAGATTTCCCTATTTATCAGCGTAAACCAGTTAATAGCGAGGGTGAATGGGAAGTTCTTGTTGATGGAAACGAACGTGCTAAAGGGCATGAGTTCTATCAATTAGGTGATCTGACTATCAGCCCAGATAATAAACGTATAGCGATTGCTGAAGATAAAGAAGGGCGAAGAAACTATAATGTAGCTTATAAAGAGTTATCGGATAACGCATGGAAAGAGAATGTGTTAACGAATATCTCGGCAAATTTAGTGTGGGCAAATGATAGCAAAACACTATTTTATGTTGATAAAGATCCACAAACGCTACTGCCTTATCAAATCTATCGCCATCAATATGGCACTGATCGTCAACAAGACGTTAAAATCTTTGAAGAAAACGACGATCGCTTTTATACATGGATGGGTAAAAGCAAATCTGAAGATTACATTTTGGTGTCAATTGAAAGCTCAACAACGTCAGAGTCTCGCTTAATTGATGCGAATGCACCAGAAAAACCAATGGTGATTTTTTCTGCGCGGCAAGAAGGCCGAGAATATGATATCGACCATTTTAATGGCGAATTCTATATTCGTTCGAATCATGAAAGTGAATTGTTTGGTCTTTATAAAACTGCATCAATTGATAAGCCTTGGGAAACCGTCATTGCACCACAAAAAGATGTCGATTTAGAAGGTTTTGATCTGTTTAATCGCTGGTTAGTTGTAGAAGAAAGAAAACAAGGCCTAGTATCATTGCGCCAGATTGATTGGAAAACAGGTCAATCAACTAATGTCACATTTGACGATCCTGTTTATATGGCATGGTTAGGATTTAACCCTCAAGCAGATAGTGAAGAGCTTCGCTTTGGTTATACATCCATGACAACACCATCTTCAACTTATCAATGGAATATGCAAACACATCAAAAGCAACTGCTCAAACAGCAAGAAGTAAAAGGCTTTGAACGTGATTTGTATGAAAGTGAGCGCATTTGGGTAAAAGCAAAAGACGGTGTTGAAGTGCCTGTATCATTGGTTTATCGCAAAGACTTATTTAAGAAAGGTGAAAATCCTATCTTAATTTATGGTTATGGCTCTTACGGTAGTAGCATTGATCCATCATTTAGTTCACCTCGTTTAAGTTTATTAGACAGAGGTTTTGTCTACGCAATTGTGCATGTGCGTGGGGGTGGTGAACTAGGCAAGCGTTGGTATAACCAAGGTAAAATGGAGCATAAAGTTAATACTTTTACTGACTTTATTGATGCTACTAAATATCTAATTGCTGAAGGTTACGGAGCGCCTAAACACGTTTATGCCATGGGCGGCAGTGCGGGTGGATTATTAATGGGGGCCGTTGTGAATATGGCGCCAGAGTTATACCGTGGCGTCGTATCACAAGTTCCATTTGTTGATGTTGTGACAACAATGCTCGATGCTTCAATTCCATTAACGACAGGGGAATATGAAGAGTGGGGAAATCCTGCGGATAAAGACGTTTATTTCCGCTTAAAATCCTATAGTCCATACGACAATGTGGTTGCGAAAGCGTATCCTCATTTATTAGTCACTACAGGATTACATGATTCACAAGTACAATATTGGGAGCCTGCAAAGTGGGTTGCTAAATTACGTGAATTAAAAACAGATAATAATTTATTATTACTTGATACTAATATGAGTGCAGGACACGGTGGTAAATCAGGACGTTTTAATCGTTTACGTGATACTGCAAAAGAATATGCTTTTATTCTGATGTTAGAACAACCGAAAGTCTATTTTAAAGATCAAAATATTAATTAGATTAATAAGTAATAATAAATAAATTTAATAAAATTAGCCTGTCTCTCTTTAAGAGAGGCAGCGCTATTATTTAAATTTTATATAACAATAATTATGTTTTTTCTTATTTTAATTTTTATATAAAGCAACGTGAGCCTATTTAAATAAAAATAAAGAATAGGTTTATTATGAAATTTACAAGGAAAATACTTGGCACTCTTATATTATTTTCGGGTGTTAATCATCTTGTCCTCGCATCTGAAACAGATAAAGCAGTTCAATTTAGTAGTTTAAAAGTTTCATCAGCACAAAAAGAGACACCAGAACAAAAAGCATTGGGAAAACCTGGTGCTTATAGCTCTATTGGTGAAATTAACAATCTCGAATCTGTTGAACAAACATTACGCTCAACGCCAGGTACGTATACTCAAATGGATGTAAGCCAACCTGGTGTTAGTGTCAATATTCGCGGACTTAGTGGTTTTGGTCGCGTTAATATGATGGTGGATGGTGTCACGCAAACGATGTATAGCACATCACCTAGTCAATATGCTCATGGTGCACAACCCTATAATCAATTTAATACGATGATTGATCCGAATTTTATTATTAAAATTGATATTTCTCGTGGTCAACAAGATGGTGAAAATAGTATCAATGCTTTAGCAGGTAGTGCCAATTTTAAAACAATTGGTGTCGAGGATATCTTATTTAAAGGGAATTCATGGGGTGTAAGAAGTAAAGCAGCTGGTGGTACGAATGGATTAGGTTATAACGGCATGGTCGCTTTTGCCGGACAACGCTCTTTATTTAATGATAATGGTACTATTGGTGCAATGCTTGCATTGAGTGGGCACAAAATAGAATCGTCTTATAAAAATGGTGCGGGTTTTAATAGTGAAGAATTTGCGACAAGTAAAGAATTTAATCAGAGACCACACTCAGAACTCACTAAAATAAATATAAAGCCGAATGATTCTCATGAAATAGAATTAAGTGGTCGTTTTTATAACAACAATTTTAATCGTCGCAAAATTGATGCCAAAGATTACTATGCAAAATATCGCTATACACCTTTAAATGATTTATTTGATAGTGAAATTCTGCTTAGCCATAGCCAAGCATCACAAAAGTTTGAGGGCGATTCTCTTGTAAGTTTGCGAGAAGCAAATGCTAAAAATATATCTGATTCATTAGTGGCGAAAAATACCAGTCGCTTTAATTATGGTGAATTAGATATGGCATTAACGCTGGGCTCTAAATTAATGTCAACAGAATACAAACGTAATGTTACTGCACCTTCTAGTGATCCATGGCAATCACAAAATATGATTGAATATAACTCCTTTGCACCTAAAGGAAAAAATGATTTAACCAGTTTCTTCTCACAAATGAAATTTGAATATGACATTTATACGTTAGATCTCAATTTAAATTATGTGGATTATCATATTAAAGGGCGTAAACCTGCTTGTGATCCAACTGCTGCCTGTTTCCCTGAAGGTGAAATGAATATTAATCGTCATGATAGAAATTGGGATCCAGGCATGTTACTTTCCGCTGAAATTATTCCTGAATTTCAGCCGTTTGTCAGTTATGCACAAACAATGAGAGCACCTACCTCACAAGAGATCTTTTTTGCCAATGAAGGTGGCGCTTCAATGAATCCATTTTTGAAAAGTGAAAAGGCCGATACTGTTCAAATTGGTTTTAATAGCTATCGTCCAGATTTAATTATTGAAGGTGATAGTTTACGATTTAAAGGATTGTGGTATCACACAAAAATTAAAGATTACATCTCTAGTGATTCTTATTTTGTATGTAAAGGCGGTGTACGTTGTAAAAATGACGGCTCTTTAACGGATGAGGATTACGCGGGAATTGAATATGATGGCAATATTTTCTTGTATACCAATAGCCTTGAGCCTGTAACTTTACGTGGTTATGAACTTCAAGCAAATTATGATGCAGGGATATTTTACACAAACCTTTCTTATAGCGATCAGCGCACATCTCAACCGACTTCGATTGCCAGCACCGATTTTGGGCAAACTCCCGCCTCTGAGTTACCTAAATATTATGCCTCTATTGATACCGGTGTTCGCTTCTTTGATGACCAGTCATTAGAACTAGGTACTGTGATCCAAATCACAGGGAAATCACGTAAATCTTCACCTGAAGGTGTTGATTTTGATACGGGTAAAGTCCCTATGGTGCAACAAGATAATATTCCAACGGTTATTGATCTTTATAGTAATTACAAAATTAATAAGAATATTTCTTTGAAATTTGCAGTGCATAACTTAATGAATAAAAACTATTCTAATGCGCTTGATAGAAGTAATTCAGCGCCAATGATGCAAGAGCCTGGAAGTAATACTCAAACTGCTCGAGGACGAAGCTACCTTTTTGCAGGAGAAGTGCGTTTTTAATATAACGTAATGATTATCTTAAAATATAGATAATAAAAAACGGCACCAATATTATTTTGATGCCGTTTTTCTTTTATATTTATATAAAGCTTAAATTACTTGGTTTAACTTAATCGTTATTTTTAGCAGTTATTTTACGTTTTGCTCTAATTTTTTGTGTTTTCACTACTTCACTGGTGATCCAACCATCTTCAACACGCGTTTTTAATGGGTCACCCACTTTCACTTGTTTGGTGTTTTTCAGCACTTCTCCAGATTCTGTTTCACTAATACTGTAACCGCGAGAAAGTGTTGCGAGAGGACTCACACTTTCTAAGCGAGAACAACTAATAGCGAACTGTTCACGTTGACGGGATAGTTGCTGTGCAATACTTTCTCGCATACGGTAAATCAACAGTTGTTGTTGACGAAGTAATGCTTGAATTTGGGAACTAGGCTCTTGGTAATTAAGGCGTTTTTGTAGTTGTATTTGTTGATGTTGTTTGGCTTGTAATAGTCGCTGAAAACTAGAAACTAAACGCTGTTGTGTTGAAGACAATACATTTTGCTGACGGGCAAGACGTAAATGAGGATGCTGTTGCTGTAAGCGATGATGAAGTTGTGTTATTGCGCGTAATTTTTTCGCTAAGTAATAATCCATTGCCATTTCAAGGCGTTGTTGTTGTGATTGCAATTGGCGCAATAGCTCAAGCTTGTTACGGCTGATGAGTTCTGCTGCTGCAGAAGGTGTTGGCGCCCTAAGGTCAGCAATAAAATCAGCGATGGTCACATCCGTTTCATGACCAACAGCACTTACAATAGGAATTTTACTGGCAAAAATAGCGCGAGCGACGCGTTCATCATTAAATGCCCAGAGATCTTCTAATGAACCACCGCCACGGCCAACAATTAAGACGTCGCACTCTTTACGACGGTTAGCAAGTTCAATAGCACGAACAATTTGCATAGGTGCTTCAGCACCTTGGACTGCCGTTGGATAGATAAGCACAGGTAAAGATGGATCACGACGGCGAAGAATATTTAAAATGTCGTGTAGTGCAGCGCCTGTTGATGAAGTGATAACACCAATTTGTTTTGCAGGTGATGGTAGGGGGTTTTTATGGATAGCATCAAATAAACCTTCTGCACTGAGTTTTTGTTTTAATAGCTCAAACTGCTGTTGTAAAAGCCCGTCACCAGCAGGTTGCATACTCTCAACAATCAGTTGGTAATCACCACGAGGTTCATACAATGTGATTGTTGCTCGCACTAAGACTTGCTGACCATGTTGAGGTCGGAAAGTGACTTTGCTATTTTGACCACGAAACATCGCAGCTCTAATTTGGGCGTTAGTATCTTTTAGCGTAAAATACCAGTGACCAGAAGAGGGTTGAGTAAAATTAGAAATTTCAGCGCTGATCCAAATGCGACCCATTTCCATTTCTAATAATTGGCGAACGGTCTTATTTAGACGGCTAACAGTAAAAATATTATTGTTTATTGATAGTGTCATGTGAGCCAGATCAAATTTTAAAACAAAGACTTAATTGATTGATACTACCTAAGTTCGCGGCAGGATCAATAAAAATTTTGAAAAAAAGCTAGAAGCAACCGATTACGGTGTGTATAATTCCGCGGCAATATTTTCTATTTCCTAAAAGCCGCCTTGGTGAGATATTGCTATGTTACGAATTAAAAAAGAAGCACTTACATTTGATGATGTTTTGTTAGTTCCTGCACACTCCACTGTTCTTCCTAATACTGCCGACTTGTCTACTCAACTGACTGAAACAATCCGCCTAAATGTTCCTATGCTTTCTGCTGCAATGGATACTGTGACTGAAGCGCCTTTAGCTATCGCATTAGCTCAAGAAGGTGGAATTGGTTTTATCCACAAAAATATGTCTATTGAACGCCAAGCTGAAGAAGTGCGTCGCGTGAAAAAACATGAAAGTGGTGTTGTCACTGATCCTATCACCGTAACACCAGAAACTTCTCTGCGTGAAGTTCAAGCAATGACAGAACGCAATGGCTTTGCGGGTTATCCTGTTGTGACTAATGATAACGAATTAGTCGGTATTATTACTGGCCGTGATGTTCGTTTTGTAACTGATTTAGACCAACCTGTTACTGCGGTAATGACGCCAAAAGAACGCTTAGTGACAGTACAAGAAGGTGAAGCACGCGATATCGTTATGCAAAAAATGCATGAGAAACGTGTAGAAAAAGCGTTAGTGGTTGATAGCCACTTCCACCTGAAAGGTATGATCACTGTAAAAGATTTCAAAAAAGCAGAACGTAAACCTAATGCTTGTAAAGACGAGCATGGCCGTTTACGTGTTGGTGCAGCTGTTGGTGCGGGTGCCGGTAATGAAGAGCGCGTGGCTGCATTAGTTGCTGCTGGCGTTGATGTTTTACTTATTGACTCTTCTCACGGTCATTCTGAAGGTGTACTACAACGTATTCGCGATACTCGTGCTTTATATCCTAACTTACCTATTATTGGTGGCAATGTTGCAACTGCAGAAGGTGCTTTAGCATTAGCGGATGCTGGTGTAAGTGCGGTTAAAGTTGGTATCGGCCCAGGCTCAATTTGTACAACACGTATCGTAACAGGCGTTGGTGTACCGCAAATTACTGCTATTGCAGATGCGGTAGAAGCACTAAAAGATCGCAACATTCCTGTTATTGCTGATGGTGGCATTCGTTTCTCTGGTGATATCGCGAAAGCATTAGCTGCGGGCGCGGCTTGCGTTATGGTTGGTTCAATGTTTGCAGGTACTGAAGAATCTCCAGGTGAAATTGAACTGTTCCAAGGACGATCTTATAAATCATACCGTGGTATGGGTTCATTAGGTGCAATGTCTAAAGGTTCATCAGACCGTTACTTCCAAACTGATAATGCCGCAGACAAATTAGTACCAGAAGGTATTGAAGGCCGTGTTGCTTATAAAGGCTTATTGAAAACTATCGTTCATCAGCAAATGGGTGGCTTACGTTCATGCATGGGCTTAACAGGTTGCGCAACCATTAAAGAATTAAATACTAAAGCTGAATTCGTTCGCATCAGTGGTGCGGGTATTCAGGAAAGCCATGTTCATGATGTTACTATCACAAAAGAATCACCTAATTATCGCTTAGGTATGTAATTTATTCCGAGAAAGGCTTGTTGTAATAATACTGAGCAAGCCTTTCAACTTTA
The DNA here is from genome assembly GCF_040138965.1 of Proteus sp. fly-1089. Taxonomy (NCBI): domain Bacteria; kingdom Pseudomonadati; phylum Pseudomonadota; class Gammaproteobacteria; order Enterobacterales; family Morganellaceae; genus Proteus; species Proteus sp. fly-1089. Next base: position 1,068,181 of record NZ_JBEETS010000001.1, on the reverse strand, counting down.
TGACTTTATCTGTTTTGGAATTCACCACAAATGACAGCAAATATCCATAATCATCGCATTCTTATCCTTGATTTCGGTTCACAGTATACGCAGCTTATTGCTCGTCGTATTCGTGAAATCGGTGTTTATTGTGAACTCTGGGCATGGGATGTAACCGAAGAGCAAATTCGTGAATTTAATCCTAATGGTATTATTTTGTCTGGTGGTCCTGAAAGTACGACAGAAGATAACAGCCCTCGTGCACCAGAATACGTATTTAATGCCGGTGTTCCTGTATTAGGTATTTGTTATGGTATGCAAACGATGTCGATGCAATTAGGTGGCGATGTCGAAGTTTCTGGTGAGCGTGAATTTGGTTATTCACAAGTTGAAATTCGTGAGACTTGCGCGTTATTCCGCGATATTCAAGATTCAGTAAGTGAAGATGGCAAACCATTATTAGATGTATGGATGAGTCACGGCGACAAAGTCACTGCTATTCCTTCAGATTTTATCACAATAGCAAGCACTGAAACCTGCCCGTTTGCTATTATGGCCAATGAAGAAAAACGCTTTTATGGTGTTCAATTCCACCCAGAAGTGACCCATACACACCAAGGTTTAGCGATTTTAAAACGTTTTGTGCTAGATATCTGTGGCTGTGATGCTTTGTGGACTTCGGCTGCAATTATTGAAGACACCGTTGCTCGTTTAAAAGAGCAAATTGGTGATGATCACGTTATTTTAGCGTTATCAGGTGGTGTTGATTCCTCTGTTACCGCATTACTATTAAATCGTGCAATTGGTAAACGTTTAACCTGCGTATTTGTTGATAATGGGTTACTGCGTCTGAATGAAGCAGAACAAGTGATGGAAATGTTTAAAGGCAAATTTGACCTTAATATTATCCATGTTGAAGCAGAAGATCGCTTCTTGACTGCATTGAAAGGCGAAAGTGATCCAGAGAAAAAACGTAAAATCATTGGCCATTCTTTTATTGAGATTTTCGATGAAGAGGCACTCAAACAGCCACAAGTTAAATGGTTAGCACAAGGTACTATTTACCCAGATGTTATTGAATCAGCAGCATCAGCAACAGGTAAAGCCCATGTGATTAAATCACACCATAATGTGGGTGGTTTACCGGATGACATGAAACTGGGTTTAGTTGAACCATTAAAAGAGCTGTTTAAAGATGAAGTGCGTAAAATTGGCCTAGAGTTAGGTTTACCTTACGATATGCTTTATCGTCATCCATTCCCAGGTCCGGGTTTAGGGGTTCGTGTTTTAGGTGAGATCAAAAAAGAGTACTGTGATTTATTGCGTCGTGCTGATGCTATCTTTATTGAAGAACTACATAAAGCTGACTTATATAACAAAGTAAGCCAAGCATTTACCGTTTTCTTACCTGTGCGTTCAGTTGGTGTAATGGGTGATGGTCGTAAATATGACTGGGTTGTTTCATTACGTGCGGTTGAAACCGTGGACTTTATGACTGCGCATTGGGCACATTTGCCGTATGACTTCCTAGGTCGTGTATCTAATCGCATTATCAATGAAGTAGGTGGAATTTCCCGTGTTGTCTATGATATCAGTGGTAAGCCACCAGCAACGATTGAGTGGGAATAAAATACCGTTTATCAGCAATAGTTGATAAAGGTTAAAAAACCAAGAGCCATCAGTATGTTACTGGTGGCTTTTTTGTTTATCAAATAGTATCAAAATCGATATCAGTTATTTTTGTTGCATAATGGGCATCGTAGTACCTTGCATTTTTCTATAACCTAACACTAATCCTAGTGATAATAATGAAACTAATAAGGATGCGATGGGCAATAATGGTAATGCTTCTTGTGAGAAAACATAAGCTAATAGCGGGAATGCATAGACAGCCGGAATTCTCATATTAAAAAGACGAAGTAATAACCACATTAAAGGCATAGTAAGCAAAATAACGGCAATCCAATTGACGACATAGAAATATAGAAGTACTCCAATTGTTGCTGGTAGTGTCAATACTATTGTTTGTTTTAGTAATATACGTAAAGAATACATTTTCATATATAGCGATTCATATATAACAACAGCAATGGGCGGTAAAACGGCTAAATGTGCATAATTAAATATAGATGCTACTCCAATACTAATTAATACAATAACTGCATATATTCCCATTAATTTAGGTTGAAGAGTGACATTGCGATCAGGTGTTATTTTAAATTTAGCAAATATAACAAGAAACATTAAAATAAATGTTGTGACTAATATAGAGATAATAAAAGATATTTCGGTAGCGTTAGTTACAATAGGTAAAAACCCGTGGCTAATGCAGGTGCTAGACTATAACGAAATAATAAGAAAAAAAGTAACATACTTGCAAGGATGAGAATTAATTTTGTCGTAAAAGGGATTGATAGTAAGTTAATACCAAAACCTAATAAAGCCGTAATTGTTGGCCAAATAAAGATTTTTTCAGGATGACGCATCCAGTTTTGTTCACGATACACCCATAAAGCAACGGCCATTGCTGCAATCTCGGGTAAAATAATTTCACGATCGTCAAAAAATGACGCTATTGCAATCATTGCTATTATAAATATAAATGCAAGTGTATAAGATAATACAGATTGACGTTGAGTCAATGTGACGTGTTGCATAGTAAATCCCTTAAAATTTGACGTATTACACTTTTGCTTTATTAAACGAAAAACCAAATAATAATATGTATTGTCAGGCTTAACCTTAGGGTAATGTCAAACAATAAATGATTATAATATTGACAATAACCATAACAATGTATGATGTTTTTTATTTGAGTTGTTATGCTTTATTTTATTATTAATAAGTATGGAGAAGTGATATATTTTTTAGCTAAAAGTATATTTATAAAAAAATTATTTGAATTTTAAATCTTGTAATAATATATTTTTCAGTAAAAGTGTTAATTTTAATGACAGTTTTAATCTATTAATAAAAAAATCATAAAGATAAGCTTAATATCTTTGAACCGAAAAGAACATCAAAAGTAATAAAGCCATCATCCACGTTATCGTAAGGCAAATCACAATAATCAGGTGATGAGATCCTATAACCATTATAAGTTGTTAAAAATAATTTATAATCATGAGGGAGTGATATTGAATAATTTGATTCTAATATGGAAATTTCTAGATTACTTAATCCTGATGAATAAAGAATAGGCATAATATATTACTTAATGGTAAAAGTTTAGTCGTATTGTTTTTACATATGTTATGAAAATTAAGCAAGTATTTATTCGTATATCATGCTAAATACATAATTAAATTTCATACAGATTGTCTAATCTAACATAAGTATGTTAATAATAGAATTCAAATAAAAATACAAATAGGAGATAAGGACATCATGCATAATGAGATTTTAAAAAAACTTCCACAGATAGAGCAAGAGTATCAGGTAAAACTACTCTATGTTGCTGAAAGTGGTAGTCGAGCTTGGGGATTTGCCTCAACAGATAGTGATTATGATGTACGAGGTATTTTTATACAGCCTCGCAATGCTTATCTTTCTATTGATAAACCTAAAGAAACCTTCGAATGGATAGAAAATAGCTGGTTTGATGTAGGCGCTTGGGATATTACTAAAGCTCTACATTTATTACGTAAATCGAATTGTATATTATTAGAGTGGCTCCAATCGCCAATAATTTATCAACAATATCCTAATGTTCAAAAAGAGTTATTTGAGTTTGCAAAACTCTATTATCAACCAAAAGTGATTGTTCATCATTACAGAGGAATTGCTAAAGTTGTGAGTGGATATTCTCCTGAAAATAACGCTAAAAATGAGATTAGTGCAAAACCAATAAAATTAAAAAAATGGTTCTATATGCTACGCTCTCTTTTATCCGCTTATTGGACAGTGAAAACGAGCAACATTCCGCCTATGGAATTGGATAAGCTGATAAAAATTTTAACTATCGAAGAACAAAAAGCTATCAAAGAATTAGTGGAGTTTAAATCAGACAAAGATGAGCATTTTACTTGGATACCAACGGAAACGATGCAACATCTAATCCTTTTTTTATGGCAGGCAACAGATGTGCAATTAGCAAAGCGAGAAATACCAGACAATGATGTTTTAAATAATTGGTTTAGGAAAAAATTAGATGAAACTGACAATTGAAGACATAAAGCCTTACCTTTTATTTGAAAGCATTGCAGGAAGCCGTTCGCATAATCTTGCGACAGAAACATCGGATACAGATATTAAAGGCGTGTTTTACCTCCCTAAAGATCTTTTCTATGGATTGGAGTACACACCACAAGTTAGCAATAAAACCAATGATATAGTCTATTATGAACTTGGTCGATTTATTGAACTGTTATGTGCTTCGAATCCAAATATTTTAGAATTATTGAATTCACCAGAACAAGTCATTATTTATCGACACCCATTAATGTCATTAATAAAGCCAGAGTGGTTTTTATCTAAAACCTGCATTCAAACATTTGTTCATTATGCTGAAGGACAAATTAAGAAATCTCAAGGATTAAATAAAAAGATCGTCAATCCAGTCGAAAAGCAATTAAAGTCTATTCTAGATTTTTGTTATGTGATTGAAGATGGAAAAACAATACAAGTTAATTCTTGGTTAGATCGCCGTCACTGGAAACAAGAGCAACTGGGGTTAGCTAAATTGGCTCATGCTCAAGATTTATATGCAATGTATTATGATAATACTTCTCTTTTTCAGGGGATCATTAAAAAAGAGAATAGCAATGATGTATTGTTAAGCAGTATTCCAAAAGAAGCTAAAGTACAGGGTTATCTGAGTTTTAATAAGGAAGGGTATAGCGCATATCGTAAGCAATACAACGATTACTGGCGGTGGGTTGAGCAACGTAATGATGCACGTTACCAGCAAAATATTGATCACGGTCGAAGTTACGATAGTAAAAATATGATGCATACATTTAGATTGTTGTATGTTGCATTAGGTATTGCACAAGAAAATAAAGTAAAAGTTTGGTGTGATAATAGAGATGAATTATTAGCAATTAAATCCGGTCAATTTAGTTATGATGAATTGTTACGGCGTAGCGAAATTCTGATAAGAGATATTCAAAATGCATTTAAATTAAGTTGTTTACCTGAAGAAATTAATTTCCAATTAGCAAAATCAGCACTGATAAATATCAGAAAAGAACTTTATAAACTATAGATGAATAAATTAATCAAGAGATTAATATCCCTTACATAATGTAAGGGATATGCTATTTATTAATAATTTAGTTATAAATTAGTCTAATAACTATTTATAAAATAGCGTTAACGTATAAAAATTTAATTAGTCGCAAGATACTCTGGGTAAGCATCTGTCAGCTTCATATATATACGTTTATTCTCTGCTTTTTTTCTAAAATCTTGCTTTAAACAGACTAGAGCCATATTTTTTAGCTCAGTAGGTAAGTTCTCCGCATCAGTAGAGGCAATAATGGAAAAACGCACTTTCTTTTTAGACCGACTTAAATTATAAGGTAAACCTAAAATACGTCTTGCGACTCTGTTTGTTTTCACAACTCACTCCTTTTCATGTGTAATTTAGAGAAAGCGTATTGAGTATAGCAGATAACAACGAGAATAAGATGTTGGTAAATTTATTAAATTAGAATTTAAGACTGTTTATCTTCTGTTTTTAAAAAATAGAGAATGAAAATATAAAATAGTTATTTTTCATGATTTTTTATAAACAAGATAATATTCAAGATTGTTTCTATAAAAGATTGAATGCATATAATTACTTATATGTAAATATTTAAAGATGCTCATTGATAATAAGAAAATATATTTAATATTAACGTGACTACACTTGTCTAAGAATTGAGATGCTAATGTGTTTTTATTTACAAATTATTATCACCCCCGTAAAAATAATTTAAAAAATTGCTATGAAAGCTAATGTTATTTTAATTCAACGATTGGTATATCCAATTAAGATAACCTTTAAAACCATTTTCAATCGGTATTATAATAACCTCAGGAGTGTCATAAGGATGTATTTCGGCAAGCGCATCAATTAAAACGTGTTGTTTGCTTTTTTCGGATTTAATCATCATAAGCACTTCACTATCTTCAATAACTTCGTTATTCCAACGATAAATCGATTTTACATGGGGTATCAGATTTACACAGGCAGCCAGTTTTGCATTGATGAGATAGTGAGCGATTTCATTAGCAATCATTTCATTTGGTGCGGTTGAGTATGCGATTATCATTACTTTTCCTTTTGATATTAATCTATTTATTAACATTGATGATAAGGTTTGGGTGATTTTAATTTTACCAAAATAAAACTTTTTAAAACTTAAAGCTAATATTTTTATTTTTCTCGAAATAAAACGGTATTTTCAAAAAAAACTTTCTCGTTATGAACCGTTTACGGCATTATTAAGGGCTTTTTACGTATTATGAGGTTCTTGTAGTAAAGAAAAATATCAGGGTGCCGATATTATTAGTAGATTAATAGAATGTATCTATTTGTGTTATAAGGCTTAATTTAAGCAAAGATATTTTTATCTTCAATAATATCTCTAATATAAAATAAATTAATTAGTCAAAAGATTTATAAAAATTTGTGGGGTTTAAAATGGATAATAATTCGCTAAAGAACGCGAGTTTATTTGATAATGATCCCGTTCTCTATGCTGCGTGGCTTTACTATCAGGACGGACTCAGTCAAAGTGAAGTTGCAAATATTATGGGTGTTTCCCGAGTCACAGTCGTGAAATATTTGCATTTAGCTAGAGAAAAAGGATTCGTAAATATTAGCTTAGATTCATCAGTATTTTCTACGATTGATTATGCAATTAGAATAAAAGCAAAATTCGATCTGAATAATGTGCTTATTTTACCTGATGAAGAAAAAAATAAATCGCAACATACATTAAATATGAACAGAGAAAGACTAGCGAAAGCAGGGGCGATGTATCTTTCTCAAATAATGGGTGATGATGATATTTTAGGTGTCGCTTGGGGACGAACAATTTATAAGTTAGGTAATTATCTTCCACCCAAATCACTAAAGAATGTCACCGTACTACAAATGATAGGGGCTGTCGCGCCACAACCTGATTTTAAAACGGCAGAAGCGGCTGCGTTAATTGCAAATAAATTATCAGGGTGCAGTATTAATTTACATGTACCTGCTGTCGTTTCGAGTGCTCGTTTAGCAATGGAGCTTCAAGCGGAGCCTATTATTAGACGTAATTTTTCAGCGCTAAATCAATGTAATAAGGCACTTTTTGTTGTGGGTAATACATTGGATGATAATCCTCTTGTGACAACTGGTGTGTTAACCAGTGGTGAAATGGCGCAATACCGTGATTTGGGTGCTGTAGGGGTGATTTGCGGACGCTTTTATGATGCGCAAGGCAATCCTTTGGTTTCTGATATTGACCTTAGGATAATGGGAATAAGCTTAGCTCAGTTAAGACAAATACCGCAGCGACTCTTTATCGCCGGAGGTGTGGAAAATATTCAAGCAACAATAGGGGTGATAAAAGGAGGTTACGCTACTGATATTGTCATTGATGAAGTGACCGCCTTGGCACTATTAGAGTTGGAAAGCTAATAATTAAATCCTCGTGAAGACGGGGATTTGTTGGCGAGTTACCATTTTATAATCTACTTATTTCTGATAAAAATGAATATATTAAAGTGTTCATTTTGATCAGCTTCTTTTGTAAAACTCACAGATAAATAAAAAGGTAGAAATGATAAGTTGTTAACATTTTTCTCTTTTTTTATATGAGCCTCTTGCCTTAAACTCTTATATCATTCATTATATAAAAAATTATATAACGATGGTTAGGGTTACCTATTTTATGAAACGCCAATTACTCGCTAGTTTAGGGCTAGCACTAGGATTAATTTGTCATAATACACTGGCAACTGAACTTCATCTTTATGCTGGTGCTGGTTTAAAACAACCAGTAGAACAAGTTGTTACTGTATTTGAAAAAGAAACTGGAAATAAAGTCACTATTGAATATGGCGGTTCAGGTCAAATATTAACACGTTTTAATTTAACTAAGCAGGGAGATTTATTTTTTCCTGGCTCACAAGATTACGTGGAAAAGTTAGATAAAGAAGGGCAGGTTGTTAACCAATATTCTATTGTTCGCCATATTCCCGTAATTGCTGTACGCAAAGATAAAGTGGGCGATATTAAAACGCTAGAAGATCTTGCGAATAGTTCATTAAAGCTAGGTATGGGTGATGCTAAAGCTATAGCATTAGGAAAAAGTGGTGAACAACTTATTGATGCATCAGGTCAAGGTGATAAATTACGCGACAAAGTAATTGTACGCACAGCAACGATTAAACAATTATTAATGTATTTACTTAATGGCGAAGTGGATGCCGCCATTATTGGATACGCAGATGCAATGAAAAACCAAGATAAATTGATTTTACTTCCAGTGCCTGAAGGTAACCCTGAAGAAGTAGCAACTTTGGCGGTTTTAAAAACATCAGCAAATCCCAAAGAAGCTCAATTACTTGCTGATTATTTTACACGCGCAGAGGGAATAAAAGCTTTTACTGATTATGGTTTTCTTCCTGTAATTTCGAAACCATAGATTTTTTCTCACATAAATTGTGTTTTTTCGCCACCAACTCACTGGTGGCTTTTTTCATTATTACAGCAAAATAAGTTTTATTTTTAAAAAAGGAAATAACGTGTTTCGTTGGGCATTAATTCCACTTTTTTTATTGTTATTTCTGATCTTAGGATCACTAATCGCATTAATATGCCAACTTTCATATGTTGAGCTTATACAAGTCATTACTGATCCTGAATTTCATTTTGCTATTGGTATGTCACTTAGTACGGCATTAACGTCTTTATGCTTAGCAATTATCTTAGGTGTACCTGCTGCATGGGCAATGGCAAGAATTCCTTTTAAAGGACATCGTTTTATTGATGCGTTATTAGATTTACCTTTGGTTACTCCTCCATTAGTTATCGGTATCGGATTATTATTATTGTTAGGAAACCAGGGGCCTTTAACGGGGGTTTTTCCTGAATTATCTCGTTCTCTTTTTTCACCTATAGGTATTATTATTGCTCAAACTTATGTCGCTAGTGCGATTATTATGAGAAATAGCCTTTCTGCCTTTAAGTCTGTTGATCCCGCTTATATTCAAACGGCGCAAAATTTAGGATTAACGCCAACAAAAACATTTTTCTTGATTGAAATACCATTATGTTGGCCAGCTTTAATGAGTGGAAGCATCATTGCATTTTCTAGAGCCTTAGGTGAATTTGGCGCTACATTAATGTTAGCTGGCGCAACAAGATTAAAAACAGAGACGTTACCCATGGCTATTTATCTAAATATCGCCAGTGGAGACTTCACTTTGGCAATAGGTTGTGCACTCGTTCTTATCGCTATCGCGATTACGTTATTATTTGCGTTGCACCGTTTACAGCGAGAAAGGAAGACATCATGTTAGAAATTCGTTCATTAACATCGGGTATATTAAAAGACGTCTCGTTAAAGGTAGAGAAAGGAACTTGCTTAGGAATAAGTGGTACATCTGGAAGTGGTAAAACAACACTTTTAAATGCAATAGCGGGATACACTTCGTACTCTGGAGATATCTATCTTGCAAATAAAAATATTAATACACAGCCAGTGTGGTTGCGTTCTTGTCGATATTTAAATCAACGGCTTTATTTATTTCCATTTATGACTGTAACCCAAAATTTATGGCTAGCACAATATGGTGCAAAACAGAAGCGAAGCAAGGAGAGAGAAAGGTCGATATTAGATCTGATGGGAATTGAACGTCTTGCTACACGTTATCCTCATCAAATTTCAGGAGGGGAACAACAACGCGTGGCATTGGCAAGAGCTCTTATTAGCCAACCCAAACTTTTACTACTGGATGAACCTTTTTCGAGTTTGGATTGGGAAACGCGTTATCAGCTTTGGGATTTAATTGATTCCTTAAAATCTAAGGAAATAACGATGATCATGGTTACTCATGAACCTCGAGAAATCAGAGCACTAGCAGATAAAACGGTTTTATTGTCTAAAGGACAAGTTATTACTGAAAATTCAATATGTTAAATTTATTGCCTTGATTATTGATTACCAAGCCATTACTGACCAATGGATAATACGCCCCATAATTTTTACAGAATCAGTTTCTGCTGATTCGTCAGGGAATTCGTCTTTATTATAGCTACGTATAATTAATTTGCCGCCTGGTTGACGATAAAGCAGTTTTATTCTGAATAAGGCATCTTGTTCGATAGCATAAATACCACCATCAACAATGCGTGTGTTGCCTGTATCAACAGTGACCGTTGATCCATTTGGGATAACGGGTGACATGCTATCCCCATAAACAGAAAAACAAATGACATTTTGAGAGGAAGCGCCATAACGGCGTAATGTACTTTTTGAAAATCTCAATTTATATCCGTTATGATCTTCGTTAGTACAACAACCATCACCAGCTGCAAGTTCAATACTTTTAAAGTAGGGGATTTCTACTTCATCAGCATCTAAAGGGGTATTGCTATCCCATTCACTAACAGGTTGCCATTCATTTTCAGGTGGAATTTCAGAAGTAATATCAGGTTGCTCTTCACCTTCTAATAGCCAAGCTAAATCACAATTTAATGCTTTTGCTAATTCAGGTAAAAAACGAGGGCGTTTAGTTTTACCACTTTCTAGTTGTTCGATAGATTGTTGTGTTGTATTTGCTAAAGTAGCAAGTTCTGATTGTGTTAAACCTAACGCAATGCGCTTGTCTTTGGTACGTTTCGCAATAGACATTAGTGACTCCTAATACGTGTCCTTACATATTCAAGTACAAAGAGTATATCGTAAAAAGAAAACAAATTAAATTGTATTTTATCTTGATAATAAAATTAAGAATAGGTTAACTACTTAATTTGGAAAACATCATCTGTACTGTTTGGTGGTGTGAGATAAGGATTTTCATCAGTAACATCAGGATCTCTTAAGACTTCTCCACAGAAAATAATAAGGTCAGGTCTTTTTTGTTTTAAGTAGTTAAGCCGAGTGGTGCATTCATCTTTAGTATAAATAGTTTCTGTAACAGGAACGGCATCGCAAGAATCATTTCCACAAGGGCTTACCAATAACACGTAACCGACCAGCATGAGCTGTGAAGTAAACATAAAATATCCTTTTAACTATTCATGTTTGGTCATCAAAATCAGACAGCTAGATTACCTATTTGTTGATAAAAAAGCAGTTTCTATTTGTCTTAAATAGGATTAATGATGCAAAAAGGTGTAATTGATCACAATTTTTCTAGTGTTTGTTTGTATTTATGAGTGATGTGTTATAGGCAATTAGCTCAAACAATAGGGACTAATACGAGGAAATATAGAGTGAAAACAAATAGAATTGTTTTTTAACATAACCTAATGTTGTAATATTGTTATTATTGTATTGATTGATGCACTTCATAAAATATTAATATAAATGATGCTGGTTAAGTGGATAAATTAGGGAGAATTACATTTAGTTCTAATTAAAGTAATTACCATAGTAAATAGAGAATAATTTTCTTTTTAAGAACTCTCCAAAATAATGATGCTTAGTATTCTAATCTCTATTCTTAATAGTGTCATTAAAAAGAAAATAAAATTAGATAGATGGATAGAATGATGTCAATTTAATTTATTGATTTATAATAAAGATAAGTTGTTTTATGCTATAACTAGCCAGTTATTTGTAAGAGTTTAAAATACTCCTTTTATGAATAGTTAAAAGTATTTTAAATTACTTTCTTTTTTAAAGTAAATAATGACATAAAAATATGCCGAAATTTATTTTTATCACGTATAATTTATCAGAGGAAAAGTTAAAATATTGTTCATTATTGAGTTAATTATTAAGTAATATATTAACTATCTTATATCTTAATATTAGATATATTTTGTATAAGTTTCATTGGTTGAAAAATGGCATGCTAAGGTAAGGATAAATTATGTTAAAAAAAGTCATGGGATCCCTATTTTTAATATTTGTAATAATAACACTATCAGCATGTAGTGATAAAACAGATGATCCGGGGCAGGCGGCCGTTGCATTTGTTGAAGCGGTTGCTGCAGGGAATGGTGATAAAGTTATTTCATTAATTCATTTAAGCGAAATGCAAGGAGATCCAAGAGCTGAACAATTTAATAATAAGTTTAAAATGATTGTAGAGGAAACCGGTAAGCAAGTTAAAAAGCAAGGTGGCCTGAGCAAAGTTGAAATTATCAGCGTTGAATATAGTGAAGATAAAAATAGTGCAATTGTGACATTAAAAACTACATTAAAAGATGGTGTGGAAAAAACTCAAGCACAAGAGATGATTAATGTTGATGGTAAATGGAAAGTTAATTTCAAGTGATGATCCGTGCCTTTACTATTTTATCTTTATTTTTAGCGAGTTCATTTTATGCGCTCGCTTTGCCTCTTGATTTAAAAAATGGTGATTTAATTTTTCGAGAAGGTGATGAAGCGATTAGTGAAATAATTAAGCAAGTCGATAGAAGTGGATTTAGTCACGTAGGAATGGTATGGATTTCGGATAATGGTATTAAAGTGATCCATTCAACACCAAGTGAGAATATGGATATAAAAGATGGAGTTACCATTGATAATATAGACTTCTTTATTAGTCGAGCAAAACCTAACACTGTTCGCTTTTATCAAGTAAAAGGAAGCGAAGAAGCTAGAAGCAATGCCGTAAAAATTGCATTAAATCGCGTGGGGGAGAACTTTAGTATTTATCCTAAGCAAGGCGTTTATTGTACAGAATTAGTTGCTGATGCATGGCTAAAGGCGGGGGTATCTATTTCAACTGGAACTCAAATATTAGATATGCCGTTTATTTCAGATATTCCACTTATTTTTCCTGAAAATTTAATTAATTCTGAAAATGTAATTCTTTATCCTCAATAAACGTTATGATTAGCCTCTTTTCAAGTCTTTACTAATACAGAAAGACAAATAAATTTGAAGATTAAATATCTAGCTCTTTTTTAAACTTACAGGTAATATCCCTCTAGATTTATTTCCTCTCACTTTTGATTATTTAGGTTGTAGTTATGTAATACACATTAAGGCACTGAAGTCATGGTGCAGAAACAGAAAATTCACTTACCGAATAACTATTTAAATTTGGTAGAACCTCTGTTACTTAATGAGTACAAAATAATGAATAATCAATCACAAAAATATGATAGAACCTATCACTATCCTTTTTCACCAGGCACAACAAACGACGATCGTATAAATGCGCAATGGTGGCAGGATATTTGCCAAATAAAACATCTTATCCATACAGAAAAGTTGGATGGAGAAAATAATTGCCTAAATAAAATGGGGGTTTTTGCGCGGTCTCATGCCACACCAACGCAATCGGCATGGACATCTCAATTGCGTCAACGTTGGCAAATGATGAAAAACGATTTAGGTGAATTAGATATTTTTGGTGAAAATCTATATGCCATTCATTCTATTGAATATGCACACTTAGAAGAATATTTCTATGTGTTTGCAGTTCGTTATAAAGATAAATGGCTAAGTTGGGAAGAAGTGCAGTTTTATGCTTCTTTATTTGATCTTCCTACTGTGCCAGAGATTAAACTGCCTGAATGTCAGGATAAAACAGAGTTTGAAAATATGATTGTTTCACAAGCCAAACAGGCAAGTTTTTTTCAATCTCAAGATGTTTTAACGCAAAAACCAAGCCCAATGGAAGGTATTGTGACACGAGATATACAGTCATTTTCTTTAAATGATTTCTCTCATCGTGTTTTTAAATATGTCAGAAAAGATCATGTAAAAACGGATGCCCATTGGAAAAAAAACTGGCGACGTGCTCCGTTAATCTGGGAAAAAATACAGGGATTTCAATGATGCTTCATAAGAAATTACACACTGAGATGTCATGGGAGCACCTTTGTGAACTGTATGATGAAATTAGTGATATGGCGGGGGTTATACAGGACCCCATTCATCATGCAGAAGGTGATGTGGCGATACATACACAAAGAGTAATCAATTCAGTTAAATCATTACCTGAATATGGAACTCTGACAGAAAGAGAACAACAAATTTTATGGATCTCGGCACTCCTTCATGATGTAGAAAAACGTTCTACAACACGAGAAGAAGAAGGGCGTATTATTTCTCCAGGTCATGCGCGTAAAGGTGAATTAACAACTCGTCGTTTTCTTTTTGAGAAAGTACCGTTAAATTTTGCTGATAGAGAGCAAATTGCAGCTTTAGTTCGCTTTCATGGATTGCCTTTGTGGGTAATGGATAAGCCCGATCCTAAAAAAGCATTACTTGCAGCATCGTTAAGAGTGGATTGTTATTTGCTAGCCTTACTGGCTAAGGCGGATGTTTTAGGACGAGATTGTGATGATAAAGAGGGACTTTTTGACAAAATTACGTTATTTACACTTTATTGTGAAGAGTTAAATTGTTGGCGCAAACCTGCTCCGTTCTCTTCAAATAAAGCCTGTTTTCATTATTTTCATACAGAGAATAGTGCTGATTTTAATTATGAGCCTTATCCTGAAAAAGGAAGTGATGTCACTGTACTTTGTGGGTTACCTGGGATGGGAAAAGATACCTATATTCGCCAATATTGTGCAGATATTCCTATCGTGAGTCTAGATGAACTACGTCGCCAACATAATATTAAACCTGATAATCGAGATGCTAATGGTTGGATAGCACAACAAGCAAAAGAGCAAGCTCGAGTTTATTTACGAGAGCATAAAACTTTTGTTTGGAATGCTACTAATATTACAAGAAAAATGCGGGATCAGCTGATCTCTTTGTTTTATCGTTATAATGCAAAAATAACACTGGTTTACATTGAAGTGCCTTATACTCAATGGCAAAAGCAAAATAATGCAAGGAATGAAGTTGTACCTATTAAAGTAATGGATCGTATGTTAAGTAAATTGGAAGTTCCAACACCAGAAGAAGCACATAAAGTAATCTATTGGGTTGAAGGGAAATCACAAACATTGCTTTAATTTAGTTGGTTAATTTTGGTGTTTAGCATTATTCAAGTAGTTACTTGAGATGTAAGCTATAACCATAAAATAAGGGCTACTTTGTTTCTACAAAATAGCCCTTTTCTTGTTTATGAGGGATTTGTTGGCAGGCAAAACAACGTATTAAATTTATTTTTTAATATGATGTACAATATCGAAATAGGTGTTGCGATCTTCTGCATTTGGATAAATACGATAAGTATATTCATCATTTTTAATCGTGATATTTTCTACATCACGGGTAAACAACGTCTTACCTTCAGTGTCTTTAGCAACTAAGGTACGTATCTTGCCATCATCTGACATAGACCAATCACCTTGCATTTTCTGTTTACCTTCCGGTGTAAACATAATAAAAGTACCATTAGGATAATATTCAGCAAGGCCAAAATAATTACTTACTTGGGCATTATCTGCGTCTGTTTTATTGCCTTTTTCATCAATTGCATCAGTCGTTACCCAGACTTTTTCTATCATGAGTTTCTCATAGTTATTCAGTTCTTTTTGAGCTTGAATAACACCTTGAGCTTCCATATTTGTGGATGATGTTGAATTCTCAGCGGCAAAAAGAGAAAAGCTAGCGCTTAATAATGAGATTGCGATAAGTGATTTTATTTTCATTTATATATCCTTATTTTACGTTGTACTTTTTGTCAGGAGTTTATGTTGTGTCTGACTGTATGTATAAATTTAGGCATAAAATAGATGAAGTGCGAGGAAAGAAGTATGACAAAATGTTTCTGATGAAAAGGTTAACTGACAAAATTAATCAGCAATAAATATTGTGATTATTTATTTTTTTAATCTTATTATCTACTTTTATTCTTATTCTAGTGATAATCACTTTAAAATGAGCGTGTAAAAAACAAATAGTCTTCATTGATAGTTAATGAAAAAAATAAAATTTCTTTTTGATTTACAAAACAAAATTAAAGTTTGACTAAATGATGTATTAAATAGACAAAGCATAATGGATTTTTTTGATAAAAATCGCTAGAAAAAAGATAAATTCAAAAAATGAGTTTTATTTCCCCTAAAAAAGAACTTCGTTATCTGACTTAATGTAATCAAGATCACAAAAATGAAAGATGAATATTGAGCGTGTTTTGGGCATTGCTTTTGTATTTCTTAACTAAATGACGCTAACTTATAGAGAGAGTACGGTTTTTCAGCCTATGTAATGATTAAGTTTTCTTTATTATAAGAATGTTGTGAAAATAATGATGATAAAAATAATTAATGCATTGCTCGATTCAATTAAATTGTATTTAATTTAAGCATTATTACTGTTTTTTTGTATAAAGATAAAATTAATTTTTCGTAACTACTTATCTTAAAAAGTAATTTTTATTTTTCTATTTTAATTCATATTACCATCCATAGCCAATAAGAAAAATATAGTATTAAATTTACTTATGATAGATAAATTAAAAATGAATTATTTGTCGCATTTGTTTTTTCTTAAAAAGAAACAAGATATTAATTTATTTATTAAATAATCTTACGTTTATCGTTATTTATTTCTGTTTCTTTTTGCTTTTTATTTTTGTATTTCTGCTTTTTTTTGCTTTTAATAAATAACATATGATTGTAATCACAATCCCATAACAACTAATAAACTAAAGTTGTTGCCATAGAGGTAACATTAAATGAAAGCAGAGCGTCATAAAAAAATAATTAATCTGATAAAAGGTAATGGTGCAGTAAAAGTTTCTGTTTTGGCTAAAGAACTTGATGTTACCAAAGAAACAATACGATCAGATTTAAATACATTAGCTGAAAAAGGAATTATAAAAAGATGCCATGGTGGCGCTTTTATAGAATTTGAGACATTAGATAAAGTCGCTAAGAAAGAAATTATACAATTTCTAGAATGTAATGATCAAATTGACAAAAACGATTTAGCAAATAAAACAGCAATAAATAAGGTGTGCGTACTGGGTTCATTTAATGTTGATATGATTAGCTATTTGCCTAGATTGCCAGAAGCCGGGGAATCCTTATTATCAAATAAATTTATCTTCTCACCAGGAGGCAAAGGCTGTAACCAAGCATTGGCAGCGAGTTATGCCGATGCACAAGTACATTTTATTACGAAGATTGGTACTGATCAATTTAGTGATTATGCAGTTAATTTTATATCGTCATCAAGAATAAAAACATCAACGATATATCAAACTGAAAATTACCAAACAGGAACTGCGTCTATTTTTGTTTCGGAAGAGAGTGGAGAGAATATTATTTCTATTTATTCTGGTGCTAACATGGATATCTCTGCAGATGAAGTAAAAATACAGAAAGATAAAATTATTGATGCAGATATTATTTTATTACAGTTAGAAACAAACATTGAAGCATTAAAAGAAATCATTGCTATTGGAAATGAAAATAATATTCCTATTATTCTTAATCCAGCGCCTTATAACAAAATAGTTAATGAATTACTTCCTATGATAGATGTATTAACACCTAATGAAACGGAAGCGAGTTTATTATCTGGAATAGAAGTTCTAGACTTAGGATCTGCAAAAAATGCGGCAGTTTCTATTTATCAACAAGGCGTAAATAAGGTGGTTATTACGCTAGGTAGTAAAGGTTCGTTAGCTTATGACGGATATAAGTATATTTACTCTCCGGCATATCCGGCAGTGGTAAAGAATACCGCAGGGGCAGGTGACGCTTTTAATGGCGCGCTCGCGGCCTCATTGGCAAAAGGAAAGCAGTTTTCTTATGCGTTACGCTATGCATCAGCTTTTTCATCATTAGCTGTTGAGACGAGTAATGCTTCAGAAATGCCTGAAGATATTAATGTCATGCATCGCATCAATCAAACAACATATTCACAGATTGTCACCCAATCCCCTGAATAAATAATCTTTTTTGAAAGAGGAATAAAAATGAAAATCTTATTTATTGGTGAGTCATGGCACATTCATATGATCCACTCTAAAGGCTACGACAGCTTTACTTCCAGCAAATATGAAGAAGGCTCTACGTTCTTATTAAGTTGCTTAAGAGAGAAAGGTGTTGAAGTCGATTATATGCCTGCTCATACCGTTCAGGTTGCTTTTCCACAAACAGCAGAAGCATTGGCTAAATACGATGTCATTGTCATAAGTGATATTGGTGCAAATACGTTCCTTCTGCAAAACGATACTTTCTACAACATGAAAGTTATTCCTAATGCATTGGGATTAATTAAAGAGTTTGTAGCGAATGGCGGTGGCTTATTAATGATTGGTGGTTACTTGTCATTTATGGGTATTGAAGCTAAAGCAAACTACAAAAATACATTACTTGCAGAAGTTCTGCCTGTTGAAATGCTAGATGGTGACGATCGTGTTGAAGCACCTGAAGGCGTATTTGCAAATGCAGTAAATGCAGCACATGCATCGGTAAAAGGCTTTGGTGAATGGCCGATGTTCCTTGGCTATAACAAAGTATCAGCTAAAGAAAACACAGAAACCGTATTAAATATTGGTGAAGATCCATTGCTGGTATTTGGTCAATTCGAAAAAGGAAAAACAGGTTGCTTTATGAGTGACTGCTCTCCTCACTGGGGAAGTAAAGAGTTTTTAGCATGGCCTCATTATGCGGATATGTGGGTCAATATTCTTAAGCAAATTGCACGTTAATTTGAATTCAGAATAACTGTCATAAAAAGTAAAAAGGCGCAGGGTTGCGGCTCTGTGCTAATAAAAAAACCGATTACTTGAAAAATAAAAAAAGAAATCACTCATAGCCAATAATCCAAAAGGAACATCTTATGAGTACAAAAAATTTATCAACACCCTTGCTGATGTTAGCAACCGTGTTAGCAGGTATGCTATCACCAATGCAATCTGCGGTGAATGGGCAGCTAGGACACGTTTTAAAAGATGGTAACGCCAGTGCGGTTATCTCTTTTGCTAGTGGTTTAGTGGTAATGTTTTTTATCATAATGTCGAAAAAACAGTACCGTCAGCAATTCGCATCAATTCCAAGTTTAATTAAAACACGCAAAATCCCATTATGGAACTGGTTTGCGGGTCTTTGTGGGGCGATGGTTGTTTTCTCTGAAGGCGCTTCTGCAAGTGCATTGGGGATTGCTACTTTCCAAACAGCATTAATTTCAGCACTGTTATTATCTGGCTTGTTATGTGACCGTTTTGGTGTGGGTGTGGATGAGAAAAAATATTTCACGCCATATCGTGTATTAGGTGCAGTGTTAGCCGTTGTTGCAACTCTATTTGTTGTTTCTCCGCAATGGCATTCAACTTCATTCATTTATTTAGCAATCTTACCTTTCCTTGCAGGTCTATTAGCCGGTTGGCAGCCAGCAGGTAACTCTAAAGTCGCAGAAGCAACAGGTTCTATGATGGTGTCTATCACTTGGAACTTTATTGTTGGCTTTACTGTTTTAACGATTGCTTTAATTGTTCGTATGGCATTAGGTCATATCACACTTGAATTACCAGGAACATGGTGGATGTATTTAGGCGGTCCTTTAGGACTGATGTCTATCGCGTTAATGGCTATTTTAGTTCGCGGTTTAGGCTTGTTGATGTTAGGTGTCGCATCTACAGCGGGTCAGTTATTAGGTTCTGTCTTAATTGATCTGTTATTACCATCATTAGGTAATACCGTTTATTTAGTGACAATCATCGGTACATTATTTGCGTTAGTGGGCGCGATTGTAACCACAATCCCAGAATTCAGAGCCGCTAAGCCAGCGAAAGCATAGGAGTAACATGATGAAAGGTTATATTCAAACTGTAACAGGCCCAGTTAAAAAAGAAGATATGGGACTGACATTACCTCATGAACACCTGTTTAATGATCTCTCTGGTGTTGTTGATGAACCTTTTTATGAATTCTCACATGTATTAGTTGATAAAAAAGTCAGTGCCGATATTCAATGGGGGCTTAAATACGATCCTTATTGTTGTTGCGATAATATGGATAAAAAACCAATTGATGATGTTATTTTTGAATTAAATAACTTTAAAGAATTAGGTGGCAGAACGATCGTTGATGCAACGGGATCTTCATCTATTGGGCGTGATATTAGAAAGCTAAGACAAGTTGCAGAAATAACAGGGATCAATGTTGTTGCTTCTTCAGGGCTTTATATTGAAAAGTTTGAAGGTCAACGTCTTGCTGATGATATCGAGGCAATGGCAAAGATTATTGATGACGAGTTAAATGTAGGCATTGATGGTACAGATATTCGAGCAGGAATGATTGGTGAGATTGGGGTTTCTCCTTTCTTTACTGACGGTGAGAAAAATAGCTTACGTGCAGCGGCAATTGCTCAAAATAATAATCCTTATGCTTCTATGAATATTCATATGCCAGGCTGGCAACGTCGTGGTGATGAAGTTTTAGATATTCTGTTATCTGAAATGGGCTGTAACCCTGCAAAAATTTCATTAGCACATTCTGATCCATCGGGTAAAGATATTGATTATCAATGCAAAATGCTTGATCGCGGTGTTTGGCTTGAGTTTGATATGATTGGCCTTGATATCTCTTTCCCTAAAGAAGGGGCTGCGCCAAGTGTTATGGATACTGTTGAAGCTGTCGCAACCTTAATTGAAAGAGGTTATGGTAGCCAAATTGTATTAAGCCATGATGTGTTTTTAAAACAAATGTGGGCAAAAAATGGGGGGAATGGCTGGGGATTTGTTCCGAATGTCTTCCTTTCATTATTAGCTCAACGTGGCATTGATAACTCTATTATCAAAAAGTTATGTGTTGATAATCCAGCAAATTTATTGGCTTAAATCTGAGTTCGAATAAATAACAATAAACATACCCCTTGAAGTATTTAGCGGCACCTTAATCGAGTGCCGCATTTTTATGTCTCAAGGAGCAGGAGATAAACTGAAAAATTAACGTAAATGGTAATTTTCAATATAACGTAGTGAATGTGTTGAACCATTAATCACTAAAGAATGTGTTTGTAGATATTGGGATTGTTGGTTAACACCAGATAAAAGATCACCTGCCGTAATGGCGGTTGCTGCAAACATCACATCTTGATTACGAACTAATGTATCTAGTGATAATTTGATATTTACATCGGTTCCCATTTTATGACAGCGAGCAATTTCACTGACAGCAAACTCTCTATTTTCTGCAGTATTTCCTTTTGCGATGTCACGTGTAATCAGACGAGCTTGCATATCACCACCAAGTGCTTTAGCTATCGCAGCACTAATAACACCTTCAGGAGCTCCGCCAATACCGTACATAACATCAATACTATTATTTGGCATTGTGGCATATAAAGAAGCAAGAACATCACCATCAGGTAGTGTAATCACATTGATCCCTTTGGAACGAAGGTCGTTAATAATATCGTGGTGGCGAGGTTTGTCTAAAATAGCTAACGTAAGTCGCTCAAGTGATTTATTTAGTGTTTGTGCAATAGCATCAAGGTTATATTCTAGGCAGTGGTTCAGATCAATGACACCAGCAGCTTGTTTACCGACAATTAATTTTTCCATATACATATCGGGAGCTTGTAGAAAACTGCCTTCAAAACCTGCAGCTAAAATAGCTAGAGAATTGTTTTCACCCGTTGCTACCATGCGAGTACCATCAATAGGATCAACAGCAATTTCTATTTTTTCACCTTTTCCATTACCGACTTGTTCACCGATATAAAGCATCGGTGCTTCATCTATTTCGCCTTCACCAATAACGATTTCACCATTGATATTTAAGCTATTTAAACGTGCTCTCATGGCACTTACGGCGGCATCATCTGCTGCGTTTTTATTTTGTTTTCCGATCCAAGGCATGGCTGCAATGGCCGCTGCTTCTGTTACAGAAGCAATTGCGTTAGTTAATTCGTCATTTAATTTCATATTATGAGTGTGTTTTTTAGTACAAATGGAAGATTAAGGGAGTTGATAGATCATACCTTTTTTTTGAAATTGTGTGCTAGGTTTAAATCAAGAGTTCTTGAATTTGATTATTTAGGAATAAACTAAGATAAATCTGTGAAAATTAAAGTATAACTAAGGTTAAGAGACTAAATTACATGGTGTATTATGCAAAAGGATTAGGTTGATGGATGATTTTCTGACGCTCATTGTTACGATATTTGTCGTGGTATCTTTGTATTGGCAATATCATACCTATACAAACACTCATTCATTGTTGTATCGAATTAAGCAACTTGAAGAAAAGCTTACCGAACAACAAGCTAAATTACTTAAGTTTTTAAATAAAAATAGCTCTGCAAATGAGAGTGCAGAGCTTGATGATAATAAAAATGAAATAGGCGATTTATCGTGTGAAATAAAAAGGGAGCCAAAATCAACTGCATCAAATTATCAGCCTAAAACAAGTACATTCATTAACAAAACAGAAGAAATACAAAATAAGGTTGAAAATAAAGAGCCAGCTGTTTATCAACAAGCACAAGTATCAAGAGAAACGACATTTGATAAAGTTTCTCCTAAAGAACACCCCCCGATCGCAGATGCTTCTATTAGCAAAGCACTTAATGTGGAAGATCCACACACCAATAAGTCAACCTGCTCTAAGCCGGAACCAAAACCTTACCAACCTAAAATTTCAACGAGTCGTTTTGCCCATCGTTATCAAAACGAGCCAAAAAACACACCAAATGAAATATCGCCCACCCCACTACCAGAGAATAGTGTGAATGTAGCGAGATCTAATCAATCTGGCGCTCAAACTGATAATTTAGGTACAACAATAGCTCAAGCCAGACCCGCATCACAATATAGACCCGCTTTAAATCCTCGCCCAAAACGTCAACAAAAATCGATTTTGGGACTTATTTGGAATTGGGTAGTAACAGGAAATCCGTTAGCTAAAATAGGGATGTTATTACTCTTTTTTGGTCTATCTTATTTACTTAAATACAGTATTGAAAATGAGCTTGTCTCAGCATCAACACGTTTAATGATGGCTGGAACAGGATGCTTGGTCTTATTAGGTCTCGGCTGGTGGCTTAGAAAGAAAAATCTGATGTATGCACTTATTTTGCAAGGAGGCGGAATTGGTGGGCTGTATATCACAATTTTTGCAGCGACCAAAATTTATGATTTTATTCCTATTGGCATCGCGTTAGCCATTATGGTGTTTATTTGTATAGTCAGTGTTATTTTAGCTGTTCTTCATCGAGCAATTAGTTTAGCGGTATTAGCTTCATTAGGTGGTTATTTAGCACCTGTTTTATTGTCTACAGGTAGTGGTAATTATATTGCATTGTTTAGCTATTATCTTATTCTTTCCATTGGCATTCTTATTATTAGCCATTGGCAAGTTTGGCGTTTATTAAATCTTATTGGTTTTGTTTTTACTTTTGGTATCGGTTTTATATGGGCAATACCAAATTACGCTCATGCCGATTATTTACCTTGCCAGCTATTTTTAATTGCAAATTGGTTGATTTTTGGTGTTGCAACGGAACTTTCAACATTAAAAAATAAGCTGAGACTCAATATTTCTTTTGATGCCACATTATTATTCGGTACACCATTAATTGGTTTTATCTTCCAACACCGATTAGCATCAGATTGGGAATACGGTGTTGCTATTGCTTCATCTCTTTATGGATTAGCCTATTTTGCATTGAGTTGGTTTGTCCTTAAACGCTATCGCGAAGAGGGTAAATTACTGGCTATTGCTTTCTTTATGCTATCAGCCACATTTGCTACTTTAGCCGTACCATTTGCTTTCTCTGCTGAATGGACATCTATGGTATGGGCAATTGAAGGCGTTATGATCCTTGCGTTTTCTGTTTTACAGCAACAAAAGAAACCAGCTATTGCCGGGACTATTTTAGTTGCTATTTCCTTTGTTCTACTATTTAACATGCGTGTTATTTCGTTAAGTGATTGGCTAATGTTTATAACACAAATGATTGTTGTATTTGCAGTGGCGATACTGTGGTATCGAGCTAAATTTATTAATATCGATAACCGTACTATTGGATATGTAACTCTATTTATTGCTGCGGTGAGTTGGGGATATTGCGTATTTACTTTACAAGAGTATGGCGAATATTGGTTCTCTCCGAGTGCGAAAGCCATTACTTTTGCTTTTATTCTTATTAGTTGCTGGGGAATGTATTTTGTAGGTAAAAAAACACAATTCTCTGAATTAGCGAGTTGCTCTGTTTTATTGTGGCCAATGTCAGCACTGATTATGTTAGTGTACATTTTCCAAGCTGGATCATTAATTGACAATTGGTTAAGTACCATTGTATGGATAGCAATATTTGCGAGTGGCTTCTATTTACTTAAGGTTAATACATTATTGCCTACACAAAGGTTAAATAAAGCATTAATTCATGTTATGCATCTTGTTTTTATTGGTTTGTTCTTATTCACTGAAATAATTTGGCTAATTGATACTACTTATCTTTATGTAAGCCTGCATTTTGCCAGTGTTATTTTTTCCATAAGCTTATATATAGCAATAAGCACTATACTTGTTATGAAAGTTAATTGGATTAAAGCGTATCTAAATACTTATTTAGTAATAACAGTACCTGTTTTAGCTTTACTAGCTCTTTCTTTAATTTTTGCCAATATGAATAATGGTACTGAAAGTGGTGTTAAATTTATACCACTTTTAAATTTGATGGATCTCATGGGAATTGTTGGAATATGGGTTGGCTATAAATTTATTTTAGTAATGAAACAGTCTCCTAAATATCAACAGCTATTACAAAATAATTTTCCATTATACAATTATATTATTCCCGCGATGATTTTCTGGTGGGCTAATGGAATTTTATTAAGAGGATTAGCCTTTATTACTGATATTGACTGGACAATGTATGAGATCATTAACTCTAAAGTGATCCAAACAGTATTAGCTATTATCTGGGCAATTACTGCAGTAGTGACGATGATGATGGCAACACGCAAAAAATCACGTTCAAGTTGGTTTATTGGAGGTGGGTTATTAGCAGTTGTCATCGCTAAACTCTTCTTAATTGATACATCGTTAAGTAGTGGATTACTTAGAGCATTGGCCTTCATTGGTGTTGCTATACTGATTTTGTTAATCGGTTATTTCTCACCATTACCGCCTAAAAAGCAAAATCAGAAGACAAAAGCGTAGGAATATTTGCGTTTAAAAATACTTATTTGGGGAACTAAATCATGCATATAATCTTAAAAAATTTATGCATGATTTAAAAAGAAGAGGAAAGTATCAATGCATCAAGGCCAATGTCTGTGTGGTGGTGTTAAATTGTCAACCACACGAAATATCTCTGAGCTCAGTGTTTGCCATTGCAGTATGTGTTTACGTTGGAATGGTGGCCCAGGATTTTCTATTGATTGTCAGTCAGATTTGAATATCGAAGGTGAAGAAAATATCATACGTTATGATTCATCATTATGGGGTGAGAGGGCATTTTGCAAGCATTGCGGTTCTCATCTTTTTTATCATCTGAAAGAAGCCAACATTTATTATGTATCAGCAGGATTGTTTTCTGAAACAAAAGAAAGCAAGCTTACTCTACAAATTTATATAGATAATAAACCTCACTATTATAATTTTGTAGAAAAAACGCCGATGCTTACAGAAAAAGATATTATGGATATGATTAATAAATAATCTTGGTGCTATTTATTGATTTTTTGTATTTAAATTTTTGATTGCAATAAAGGCTCGTTTATACGGGTCTTTATTTATATCTGAACAGTTAATGATATTAATTTAATGAAAATAAGATAAGGTTGGTAAAAAACTAGAATGTTAATGAGCAATGCAATATGATAATTGAGTTTTAAATAAACACAGATTTTTTAACACCTTAACTAAAAAGGAAAAATTATTGATAAACACAATAATAATAAGTCAGGCTGAGTTATTTAGCTTGGGGATAAAAACACTTCTTAGTCAAATCAAAAAAATCAATATTAGAAAAATCATGACTGATGAGACAGAAGCATTCCGCTATTGTCGTCAGTTTTCTGTTAATCTTATTATTATCTACTCATCTCCTTCAGTTTCATTAATTAATTCAATAAAAAGGATTAAACGTTCATTCTTATCAATTAAAATTATTGTTATTTCACCTAGTACTGATTCCATTTTATCTATACCACTTCTTCAATTAGGAATTGAAGGCTTTGTGGTCATAGATGCCTCGAGTGAAAATATTCTTCAAGCCATTCGACAAGTATGCATTGGCCAGCGTTATTTAAGCCAAGAGTTTGCTATGGATATTGCACTGGCTAAATTACAAAAAAATTTGAATCCATTACATCATTTATCTGAAAGAGAGCTGCAAGTAATGTCTATGATAATTAGAGGAAAAAAAATCACACAAATTGCAGATGAGTTAAATCTCAATACAAAAACAGTAAATAGTTACCGTTATCGAATGTTTAGTAAACTTAAAATCTCAGGTGATGTAGAATTAACTCATATAGCAATACGTTATGGGTTAATTGAGATAGAGAGTCATTTACAAAGTGGAAGACAAATTTGACGCCAAAGCATTCTTAAGTCGAGTCACTGATAAACCAGGTGTTTATCGAATGTATGATGCAACAGATACTGTAATTTATGTCGGTAAAGCCAAAGATCTGAAAAAGAGGCTTTCGAGTTATTTTCGTGCGCAAGTAAATAGCCGTAAAACCGAGGCATTGGTTAAGTGTATTGCAAATATTGATGTGACTATTACACATACAGAAACAGAAGCATTGTTGTTAGAGCATAGTTACATTCAGCGCTATCAACCTCGTTATAATGTGTTATTACGAGATGATAAATCTTACCCTTATATTTATTTAAGTGGGGATAAACACCCAAGACTAGCTAGCTACCGTGGTGCAAAGCATGCAAAAGGGGAATATTTTGGGCCTTTTCCTAACTCTTTTGCAGTAAGAGAAACCTTAGCATTGATGCAAAAACTATTTCCTATTCGTCAATGTGAAGATAGTGTGTATCGCAATCGTTCAAGGCCTTGTTTACAGTATCAAATTGGTCGCTGCCTGGCACCTTGTGTGAAAGGTTATGTTTCAGACGAAGAATATGCTCAACAAGTTAATTATGTAAGGCTTTTCCTTTCTGGTGATGATACACAAGTGATTGAAGGCCTTGTGACTCGTATGGAAGAAGCAAGCCAAGATTTACGCTTTGAAGAAGCTGCACGTATTCGTGATCAAATTCAAGCAGTAAGACAAGTAACGGAAAAACAATTTGTTGCCAATATTGGTGATGATCTTGATGTGATTAGTGTTGCTTTTAATGGTGCAATTGCTTGTGTGTATGTTCTCTTTTTCCGACAAGGTAAAGTATTGGGAAGCCGAAGTTATTTTCCTAAAATTCCAGCAAATACTTCCCTTGATGAGGTAGTTCAAACTTTTATTGGTCAATTTTATTTGCAAGGAAGTGCTATTAGAACCTTGCCGACTGAAATTCTGCTCGATTTTAATTTGGAAGATAAAGCGATCCTTTCTGAATCTATCTCATCTATTGCAGGGCGAAAAATTCAAATTCAAACTAAACCTCGTGGTGATAGAGCGCGTTATTTGAAATTAGCTAGAACGAATGCAGCAACAGCATTAGCTTCAAAACAAGTCGAACAATCGACAATTTCACAACGCTATGCCTCATTGATGTCTCTTCTTGATATGAAAGAGATAAAACGAATGGAATGTTTTGATATTAGTCACACTATGGGAGAACAAACTGTGGCTTCATGTGTAGTATTTGACATGAATGGCCCATTAAAATCGGAATATAGGCGTTATAATATTAGTGGTATTACTCCTGGTGATGATTATGCGGCGATGAATCAAGTACTCACTCGACGTTATGGTAAATCATTAGAAGAAAATAAAGTTCCTGATATTATCTTTATTGATGGTGGTAAAGGGCAATTAGCACAAGCAATAGAGGTATTTGATTCTCTGGATGTTGATTGGGATAAGTCACACCCTAAATTAATTGGTGTTGCAAAAGGGAGTGATCGTAAAGCAGGACTTGAAACCTTGTTTTTTGTCCCTGAAGGTGGAGGTATGGCATTACCTTCGGATTCACCGGCGTTGCATTTGATCCAACATATACGTGATGAATCGCATCGTCATGCAATAACTGGGCATCGTCAGCGTAGAGCGAAAGTGAAAAATACTAGCTCATTAGAGTCTATTGAAGGTGTAGGGCCTAAACGTCGTCAAATGCTATTGAAATATATGGGGGGGCTACAAGCTTTACGAGATGCAAGTGTAGAAGAAATTGCGAAAGTCCCCACAATTTCGACAGCATTAGCAGAAAAAATATTTAATGCGTTGAAACACTAAGTGTATTGATGCACCATATTAATAACTCTCACTTTTCTAGGTCGTGTAGAACGCTATGCAACTAAATATCCCAACTTGGCTAACTCTATTTCGTGTCGCTTTAATCCCATTCTTTGTTTTGGTGTTCTATTTACCATTCAAAGATGCGCCATTAGTATGTGCTATTATTTTTATGGTAGCCGCTGCAACTGATTGGTTTGATGGGTTTTTAGCACGTAGATTGAAACAAACTACTCGCTTTGGGGCTTTTCTTGACCCAGTGGCAGATAAAGTAATGGTTGCAACTGCACTTGTTTTAATTACAGAGTATTATCATGAATGGTGGATAACTTTACCAGCAGCAACCATGATCGCTCGTGAGATAATTATCTCTTCATTAAGAGAGTGGATGGCAGAATTAGGGAAACGCAACAGTGTTGCTGTTTCTTGGATTGGAAAAGTGAAGACAACCGCACAAATGGGATCGTTAGTTGTGTTATTATGGCGTCCTACGGTTGAAGCAGAATGGTTTGGATTTGCATTATTGTATGTCGCAACCGTGTTGACTTTTTGGTCAATGTTTCAATATTTGAGCGCTGCATGGTCAGATTTGCGTGAAGCTTGATCGAAATGACTGAAAATTCACCGAACAGTCAAAAAGATGCAAATATAGTGTTGACTAGATTCAGGAAATCAGTAGAATGCAACGCATCGAAAGGCACAACGGTTTACAGAAATAAATAAGTAAATCAGCAAGTTCGGTAAAGCGGGAATAGCTCAGTTGGTAGAGCACAACCTTGCCAAGGTTGGGGTCGCGAGTTCGAGTCTCGTTTCCCGCTCCAATCTCTCATGAGATTGAGCAGTTGAGGCGCGTTGGCAGAGTGGTCATGCAGCGGATTGCAAATCCGTGTACCTCGGTTCGATTCCGGGACGCGCCTCCATTAATGCCCAGGTGGTGAAATCGGTAGACACAAGGGATTTAAAATCCCTCGGCTGTAAGGCTGTGCGGGTTCAAGTCCCGCCCTGGGCACCATCTCTTTTAGATAAAGAGTTTGGTGCAAAAGAAAAGTCCATTAATGAATGGCATTGTGTAGTAGTTAAGTCGTCCATACCAGTATTTATCTTAGTAATAAGAATTTACGGGCGCACCACAGAATTTAGCCCAGGTGGTGAAATCGGTAGACACAAGGGATTTAAAATCCCTCGGCTGTAAGGCTGTGCGGGTTCAAGTCCCGCCCTGGGCACCATATAAAATGCGGACCTTAATTTAGGTCCGTTTTTTCTTCCACTGCACATTTAGTGAAAGAAAACATATTAAGTTAGTTGTTTTAGATGTAAATGTTTTAAATTTATTTGTTACCTTGTTTTATTAGCAATATTATTCGTAACGAGTAAATACAATTTAGCCCAGGTGGTGAAATCGGTAGACACAAGGGATTTAAAATCCCTCGGCTGTAAGGCTGTGCGGGTTCAAGTCCCGCCCTGGGCACCATATAAAAAACGGACCTCGATGAGGTCCGTTTTTTTGCTTATTTAAATCGTATTAAAAACAGTCTTCCAAGATAGTAAGTACATCATTAGTTGTTAACTTTTTATAACCTTTGCCAATAATTGTTGTGGATTGAGCAATTATTGGTAGCATCTCTTTTGTTGCACCTAGTGCTTCTAATGAAGTTACAATACCGCACTCTTTTATGAAACGTTCAAGTGCATCAATACCTTCAAGTGCAATTTGATCTTGAGTTTTACCTTCAGTAGAAATCCCCCACACTTGAGTGGCAAAGCGTACAAATTTTTCAATGCCGAATTTATAGATAAAACGATAATAAGGTAGAGAAATTGCAGCAAGCCCCATTCCATGGGCGCAATCGGTATAAGCCCCCAATTGATGTTCAATCATATGAACTTGCCAATCTTGTGTTTTTGAAAGCCCTGTCAAAGTGTTTAATGCTAGAGTTGCATTCCACATTAGGTTACTTCTTGCTTCATAATCAGTTGGATTTTTAAGTGCGATACGCAAATTATCAATAGAAGATTTTAATAAACCTTCAATTAAATAATCGGTTGTATTTGCGCCTTGATCTGAAAAATATTGTTCCATCAGATGGGACATTGTGTCGTATACACCACTCACCATTTGATATTGAGAAACCGTAAAGGTATATTCTGGATCTAAAATTGAGAACTTAGGAAATACATTGGCAGGAAAAACACGGCCAATTTTATATTTTGTTTCTTCATGCGTAATGACTGAACCGCCATTCATTTCAGAGCCTGTTCCTACCATAGTAAGAATTGATGCAACAGGAACAATTTTATTTTCAATTTCTTGATATTCAACCCAATACTTTTGGAAAGGATCTTCATTTTCACAATAAGCAGAAACAGAGATACCTTTAGCACAATCAATAACGGAACCTCCACCCACAGCTAAAATTAAGCTGACATTATGTTCACGTACTAATTGAGCACCTTCCATCATTTTCGCATAGGTTGGATTGGGCATAACACCAGATAACTCAACTACTTTTTTTCCTGCATGTTTAAGTATTGCCATGACTTCGTCATAAAGGCCATTAGATTTGATAGCATTACGGCCATACATCAGCATGATGGTTTCGCCATAATGTGATAACTCATCATTTAATTTAGCAAGAGAGTTCTTACCAAAATGAATGGTTGTCGGATTGTAGTAAGTGAAATCGAGTTGCATTTTGATATCCTATTGCAATATTAAGTTGATAGCTATCCCATTGAAGTATAGTCTTTTTTTAACCTCAAGAGATATAGTCTCTTTCTGTTGATATAAATGCTATCGTTTTCGCATTTAGATATGAATGTCCGATCTTCTTAGTCTCTTGCCTAATTTTCCAAAAAACTAAAAAAGTGATAATAAATAATATAAATAGGCAATAAAGATAAAACGATTGAGCTTATGAAAAGTGATTATATTCAAACATTATTAGATTCTTTGAGCATTTTAATATCAGTTGCAGGTGGAGCTCCAAACAATCGACTATATTCACGACTGAATTGAGACGGGCTTTCATAGCCGACACGAAATGTTGTTGTTATTGCACCTAAGTTTTCAGTTAACATTAATCGTCGAGCTTCGTTGAGGCGAAGTTTTTTTTGAAATTGAAGTGGTGTCATTGATGTCATTGTCCGAAAATGAGTATAAAAAGCAGATTTACTCATTCCTGTGTATGACGCTAATTCATTAATATTTAGTGGTTTTATAAAGTTATTTTTTAACCAATCAACGGCTTTTGATATTTGATGGCTATGACTACCTGCTGTAACGATTTGATTTAATCGCTCACCTTGCTCTGTGATCAGCAAACGATAAAAAATCTCACGTTTTATACCTGGAGCAAGAATTTTAATACTATCAGGGGTATTCAGAAGATCGAGCAAGCGAATAAATGCATTTAATAGAGGTTCTGATAATTCACCAATCGCAATTCCTTTTTGAGCACTTGAATTTAAATTAAATATTAATTCACTATCAACGATCAGTTGAGATATTTCTTGTAGATCTAATTCCATTACAAGCCCTAAAAAAGGTTTATCCTCACTGGCTTTCATAATATTTGCCATTACAGGAAGCTCGATGGAAGAAATTAAAAAATGGTTGGCATCATAAATAAAACTTTCTTCCCCTAAAATCACTCTTTTTTCACCTTGAGCAATTAAGCATATACCTGATTTATGTGTATGACTGGTAATAGAGGTAGGGGAAGTCCAGTGCGTTAATGCTAATCCTGGAATTTGGGTATCAAAATAATGCGTATTGTGAGTCCACTTTGCAATTTGCATGGCAAGTTTTTGGGTTAATAACGCCATGTTTTCTCTATTATTCATGTAGACTCCATACAGGGTAAAGCCAAGAATATTACTCTAATAATAAAATTATAATGTATGAGATGAATATTAGACAATTATTTGATTTAGCTTGAATAGGAAATTTGGCAGGAAATGTTAAAAATAAAATGGACTATGACCCGAAAGATCATAGCCCATATAAATCTATTATTTATTAGTTTTATTTTTTTCTAACCATTTTTGCATTTGTTCAATTTCAGGGCCTTGAGCATCAATAATGGCTTGAGCTAGCTTGCGCATCTCAGGATCTGTACCATATTTTAATTCAATTTTAGCCATATCAATGGCACCTAAATGGTGTGCAATCATGCCATCAGCAAAAGCAACGTCTGCATTATCAGTGTTCATTCCTTTTG
The DNA here is from genome assembly GCF_040138965.1 of Proteus sp. fly-1089. Classification (NCBI taxonomy): domain Bacteria; kingdom Pseudomonadati; phylum Pseudomonadota; class Gammaproteobacteria; order Enterobacterales; family Morganellaceae; genus Proteus; species Proteus sp. fly-1089. The sequence continues at coordinate 1,035,593 of NZ_JBEETS010000001.1, read as the reverse complement.
CCATATCAGCATGCATTTTATTCATAGATTCATTGAGCTCTTTTTGCATTGGAGAGCTATTATGCGATGCATCCATATTCATATGTGTATTGTTTGCCATTGCACCAAAAGAAATAGCACTCATTAAAATAATAGTGGCAGGTAAAATCTTTTTCATAACAGTTTCCTTTACTTTATCGTGAAATTGTTATCACTTTAAAGATTCCCCTTAGGGGAAGGTCAATGTTGTTATCCAAAGTTTAATATTCTTTACTTTTAATGACGCAATTACAGAGTAATTTGTTTAACTCTTTCTATTTCAATAAATTTCATCTTACAGTTAAAAATTTATTTATTGTGTCCTTTAAGATTTTCTTTATAAAAAAAGATAAAAGTAATGATAACTATTCCCATCAAATGTTTTTTATTATAAAGTTGTATTATTAATGCAACTTTATGGTGGCAATATGGAAACTCAAACAACAACACAATCTATATCTCAAGAGCAGCCAAAAGCAGGTCATACTTTTTTAGCTAGTTTAGGAAAAACACGCTTAAGACCGGGGGGCGTAGAGGCTTCTGATTGGTTAATTAATAACGGGCATTTTACATCCTCAAGCTATGTTTTAGAAATTGCATGTAATATGGCGACAACGTCAATTGAAATAGCGCAAAAATATGGTTGTCATATTATTGCTATAGACATGGATGAAAAAGCATTAGCTAATGCACAACGTAATGTTGAAAATGCGAAGTTATCACATCTGATTCAGCTAACGAAAGCCAATGCCTTATCTCTGCCTTTTCCCGACAATAGCTTTGATGTTGTTTTAAATGAAGCGATGTTGACAATGTATGCGGATAAAGCTAAAGCTAAATTAGTAAAAGAATATTATCGTGTTTTAAAACCCGGTGGTTTGTTATTAACACATGATATTATGAAAAAAAATAATGACGTAGATAAAGATAATTTAATTGGGGTAGTGAAATCGAACGTGGCTCCTATGTTTAAGCAAGAGTGGCATGACTTGTTTATTAATATTGGGTTTTCAGAAGTAAAAATAAAATCGGGCAATATGAGTTTAATGTCACCTACAGGTTTAATCCGTGATGAAGGTTTACTTAGAACAGCAAAAATAATTAAAAATGGGTTGAAAAATAAACAGAATAGAGAAAGGTTTTTATCCATGTTTCGTTTTTTTAGAGAAAATCGGCATCATTTAAATTATATTGCGTGTTGTTCTAAGAAATAATTTTTATTAAGATAAATTTATATATTGATTATAAGCACCTACAATTAGGTGCTTATTTTTTATAAAAATAAGAGTAATTAGAACTGTATATCTCGGTAATAAAATGTAAAAAATAAAAAGAATCGTAATCCAGATTGAACCTGATTTATTTAAACTATATATATTAAAAACAGAGATAACTAATATATGGAGTTAAAGATGAAACAGATACTCATTATTGCAGGAGGACTTTTATCACTGACAATCATGTTGGCTATTTTTATTGCTATTTTAATGGTGTCTGTTTTTAAAGAAACAACGGCTGAAATTTGGAATGAAGGTCGTGAAGTCATTGAAAATTCATCATCAAAAATGAGCGAAACAATTTCTACTGTAGAAGCAAAACGCGATACGCTTATGGCTGTCTATAAATCAAAAGAGAATAATGGTAGTTGTCAGCAATTAGCTCAAAAGTTAAATGAGGTTGATAGCGCGCTTTCTAATGGGCGTTTAATTTTGCCTCGAACGGCTGTTGAACAAATTGCTACTATTAAAAATGCTTTTGATGAATCAACTTCACCCACAAGAAATATAGCTTGCGAGCAAGCAATTCAAGTTATTGATAATTTAAGCCAGTAATTGATATATCCTTCCTGTTTTTATTCGTTTTTTATCTCAATATAAGAATATTTTGAATAAATAAATTAATATTTCTTATCATAATTCAATGAATAGCCTGCTTATTTTTACTCGAATTTGTTTATTTTTATTATTTTAATCAGATTGCGAATGAGATATTTATATCTACAATTTAATATCCTGAGAATATGTTAACGTTAAAAAGAAGTTGTACTAGGGATTTAAAGTCATAAGATGAATATGCTAAAATTGATAGCTGATTCGCTTTAGCTATCAAATTTAGTTATAACTTGGTTTGTTTTTTGTTTTTAAAAAACGCATTTTTTGTATTTATGCCATTTTTTATTACCAATAAATTTAAGCTCTTTAGAGTAAGTGGGCAAAGCGAGTTATATGAAGGCTTATATTATAAAACAATGATATATACATCAATATTATTTAAGAAAACATCGATTAATTATGAATATCACAACACCAAACATAAATGAAGTAAGCCGCCAAACAGCGTGGATTAGGGTAATAATATTGTCGTTTGCAGCTTTCGTTTTTAATACAACAGAATTTGTTCCGGTTGCTCTGTTAAGTGATATTTCTGAAAGCTTTGGAATGATCCCAGCTCAAACAGGTTTAATGATCACCATATATGCTTGGGTGGTTGCTTTAATGTCATTACCATTAATGATAATGACAAGTAAAATTGAACGCCGTAAGTTACTTATTATATTATTTATTCTTTTTATTTTAAGTCATATTTTGTCTGGTATTGCATGGGATTTTAAATCGTTGATTGCAGGGCGTATAGGCGTTGCTTTTTCTCATGCAGTTTTTTGGTCTATTACTGCCTCATTGGCAATTAGAGTAGCGCCTCCTGGTAAGCGAGCACAAGCATTAGGTTTATTAGCAACAGGAACAGCATTAGCTACGGTTCTTGGGTTACCTATTGGGCGTGTTGTTGGGCAATGGTTAGGATGGCGTGCAACATTTATGGGAATTGGTGTTTTAGCTTTAATTACCATGTTTGCGTTAATGCGTTATTTGCCTTTATTACCCAGCGAGCATTCAGGATCATTAAAAAGTGTACCTGTATTATTAAAACGTGGGCCATTAATGGGGATTTTCCTGTTAACAGTTATTGCTGTTACTGCACATTTTACGGCTTATAGTTATATCGAGCCTTTTGTTATTGATATTGCAAAATTAGATCAAAACTTTGCTACGTTAGTTTTACTTATTTTTGGTGGTGCTGGCATTATTGGTAGTGTGCTATTTAGTCGTTACAGCGCCAAAATGCCAACATCTTTTTTATTCTTTGCACTCATTTTACTTACTGCTTGCTTAAGCTTATTAATGATAAGCAGCCAAAATTTAACGACATTTATTGTGTTGATTATATTTTGGGGGATTGGCTTTATGTGTATCGGCCTTGGTATGCAAGTTAAAGTGATTGATTTAGCTCCAGATGCAACAGATATTGCGATGTCTATTTACTCCGGTATTTTTAATATTGGTATTGGTGCTGGGGCTTTGATTGGTAATCAAGTTATCTTACATGCGGGTATGCCAAACATGGGGTATGCAGGCATGATATTAAGCATTATTGCTGTTATTTTGTGTGGCTTTATTTTTAGTCATTATCGCGTTTCTATGGGGGGAAAACCTCGTAAAAAGAATCAGCTTCACAAACACTAAATAAGTATTTTTATTTTAAAAGGCGTCTATTCAATATGAAAGATGCCTTTTTTATTTGTTGTAGATGAATATCCTTAATATGGCTTGTGATAGAATTCACAAAATTGACTTTGTATAAGATTAAGGCGAAAAAATGAATGGATTAACTTACCTAATATTGGCGATTATATCGGAAGTAATTGCGACAACAATGTTAAAAGCTTCTGAAGGCTTTAGTCGATTATATCCATCAATTGTTGTTGTCATTGGCTATTGTTTTTCTTTTTGGGCACTTTCTCAAGTGGTAAGGGTTATGCCATTGGGTATTGCTTATGCAATATGGAGTGGTTTAGGAATAGTGCTAGTTTCTGTTGCGGCTGTTTTTATTTATCAACAAAAACTTGATTTACCAGCCATTATTGGTATGGGATTGATTATTGCTGGTGTTTTAGTCATAAACTTACTTTCAAAAAGTGCTTCACACTAATAGTGAATAACAGCAGACATTAGGGTGTCTTTGATGCAAAAAAAATTTAAAACAACATGTTATCTGTTTATGTTAGCTGGCTTGGGTTTTATTACAGGATGCAGTAGTTCAACTCAGACACAATATTCATCAACACAAGCAGTGAATAAAAGCAGAACAATACCGGCAACAAGTCTTAGTGTTCCTTTAGATGAATCGGCTAAGGCAACATGTGTTTTTTCAGGAGGGATACCTTCTTTAAACTATGAATTACATGGTGGGCAAACACCAGTGTGTCAATTTGCTAATGGTAAACGCTGTAGTGAACAGGCATTGATTGACGGTGCGTGTATTCCAGGTTAAAACTGAATTAAAACATATTATTTAGTTAATGTTTAAGCCTTATTTTACGAAGATAAATAGCCCTTAGCGACACACTAAGGGCTGTTTTTTTATTCTTTTGATTTAAAAGAACTGGTGATTTGGCTCATTAAGACCAATAGACCCACAACAAAGTAAGCAGAGAAAATAATTAGCATCCACTGTGGCATTTCTAATGTTAAGAATTGCCATTGGCTGACAGAGCAGTCACCCGTTGCTTGGAATACAGCAGGGAACCAATTTTGTAATGCAAACCAAGAAGGTAATGTGACAAAGAAATCACATGTTGCAAAAGGTGATGGATTAAGAATAAGTTGCGTATGCTCCCAAGCCAGCTCAATGCCTCGATAAGCTGAATAAAGCCATAAAAAACTACCTGCCATACGCATGAGTGCCATTTTGGGTGCGCTTGCACCAATGAATGCGGCAACTAATATTCCTAATACTGCGATGCGTTGATAAACGCACATCACACAAGGCATTAATTCCATTCCGTACTGAAAATACAATGCAGCACCTTCAAGACCTATTGCCGTTAATGCAAGCAATAGCCATGAAAAACGGCGTTGTGACCAGTGACGAAGAGCAGTCAGCATAATAATGTCCATTTAAATATTAAAATAAGTGTCTATTTTGCCCAAAAATCAAGCGCAAAAAAAGTTAAAACTTGTTATTTCACAAATATTTACATTCAACCTTCTTTTAATGAAAAAAATAGGACTTTTATCAAGTAAAAGTCCTATTTATGTGGTGTAACTGTAGAACTATTGTTATGGAATAGCAACTAAGCCTATTTCATAAAACCAATGTGTTGTAGGAACTAGCCAGAATTCAACTGCCAGTAAACCAAATAATGTCATTACAATAGTATATGGCAGAGCCATTATTACCATTCGTCCATACGATAAACGAATAAGCGGAGATAGCGCAGAGGTTAATAAAAATAGGAATGCTGCTTGGCCATTAGGTGTGGCAACAGAAGGTAAGTTTGTACCTGTATTAATAGCAACACCAATATGTTCATATTGTGATTGACTAATTAATCCATCTTGTAACGCTGTTAAGGCTTCGCTGATATATACAGTACCCACAAAAACGTTATCTGAAATAGCAGACAATAGACCATTAAACAGATAGAAGAGAGAGAGCTGTGAGGACTCTGAAGCTTGGAGTACAAACTGAATAATTGGACCGAATAATTGTTGGTCAATAATAACAGCAACAATAGAGAAGAAAACGGTCAATAGCGCAGTGAAAGGTAAGGCTTCTTCAAATGCTTTACCGAGCGCATGCTCTTCTGTAATACCACAAAATGCAGTTGCAAGAATGATAACAGATAAACCAATAATACCGACTTCTGCTAAATGAAGAGCTAAAGCAACAATTAACCAGATCCCAATTAATGCTTGAACCATCAATTGTGCTTTTTCTTGAGAAGTGCGTTTTTCACTGTTTTTCTTATCGTACTCAGTTAAAACTTTACGAACTAAATCAGGTAATTCAGCGCCATAACCAAAAATTTTAAAGCGCTCTACCAAATAGCACACAGCAAGGCCTGCAAAGAAAACAGGGATTGTTACAGGTGACATTCGAATAAAGAAGGTCACAAAATCCCATTCTAAATGTTTTGCAATGATCAGGTTTTGCGGTTCACCTACCATGGTCATTACGCCACCTAATGCAGTACCTACACCAGCATGCATCATTAAGCTACGTAAGAAAGCACGGAATTGTTCTAATGTTTGTTTTTTCTCTGCGGTATCAATAAATCCATCATTATTTAGCTCTGTTCCTGCTTGGTTAGAGGCGAAATTATGATAAATAGAGTAGAAACCGAGAGAAACACTGATCACAACAGCGATAACGGTTAAAGCATCTAAAAAGGCAGATAAAAAGGCACTTGCAAAGCAAAAAGCGATAGATAACATTCGTTTAGAACGAATGGATAAAAGCAATTTGGTAAAAGCAAAAAGCAATAATTGCTTCATAAAATAGATACCCGCAACCATGAAGACTAAAAGTAAAATAACTTCAAGGTTGTTGGCAATTTCATGACCAATCTGTTTTGGGCTAGTCATTCCAATAATGACAGCCTCAATGGCAAGTAGTCCTCCGGGTTGTAATGGGTAACACTTTAACGCCATAGCCAGTGTAAAAATAAATTCTACAACTAATAGCCAACCGGCGACAAAAGGGTCAACAAAGAAAAAAATCAGTGGGTTGATAATTAAAAAAGTAAGAATAGCAAGCTTATACCAATCGGGAGAATTTCCCATAAAGTTCTTCAGTAGTGCTTGTCTTATACTCATATCCATTAGGTTTCTCATCCTCCAAACAGAGATTTTAAGCGCAATCACGCGCGATCTAACCATAGTACGCGTTAATTGCTGTGAAATTAAGCGCGTTAGTAATAATAAATTGATAAAACTACATCAGGTTTTATGATGCCACTCACTATTTAATGATGGTTGAGCTATATCAAAATTACGCATTCTGATATTATCTTTTTCATTATTAGCAGAAAAATCGCTTCGGAAGAAATAAAAATATGGTTATTAAGGCTCAAAGCCCCGCAGGTTTCGCGGAAGAGTATATTGTTGAAAGCATCTGGAATAATCGATTTCCCCCTGGATCTATCCTACCAGCGGAACGTGAACTGTCTGAATTAATTGGTGTAACAAGAACCACATTAAGAGAAGTATTACAGCGCCTTGCTCGTGATGGATGGTTAACTATCCAACATGGAAAGCCAACAAAGGTAAACAATTTCTGGGAAACATCTGGCCTTAATATTCTTGAAACTGTAGCTCGTCTTGATCATGATCGCGTACCGCAATTAATTGATAATTTATTGGCGGTAAGAACCAATATTTCAGCTATTTTTATCCGCACTGCATTTAGAAGCAATCCTGAAAAATGTATTGAGGTTTTAAATCATCAGCTAACGACAGAAAATAGTGCTGATGAATTTAGTGAATTAGATTACAACATTTTTCGTGGCTTAGCTTTCGCATCAGGTAATCCAATTTATGGTCTTATCCTCAATGGTTTGAAAGGTCTATATACGCGTGTTGGTCGTTACTATTTTTCAAATATTCAAGCCAAAGAACTTGCTTTAGCATTCTATAAAAAATTAGCTGCATTGTGTGAACAGAAAGATGTTGAGCATGTAATGGAATGCGTTCGTCAATATGGTAAAGATAGTGGAATTATCTGGCAAAGCTTACAATCACCACTTCCTAGTGATTTGGAAGAAGTTAAACGCTAATTTTTTGTAATTTTTGTCATAATAGAAAAGGCCAGTATCCTCATTGATTTGTGATGCTGGTTTTTTTATGTTTTAAAAAAATAAAGTGCCATATTTTAGGCAATGCTTTAAATAGGCTAATTTTAGTAAAAAGAGTTACCAAAGTTAGTTAATTAAAAAATTATAATCTAATATTTCGCCTATGTTTAGTTTTTAATAAAAACCGCGTTCGGGTTTTCTACGGATAAAATTCTCTTTTAAATAAATTAAATTATTAATAAATATTCTTATAATTTATTGATAAATACATATCTTGTTGATTTTAATTGTTAATTCAGCGATTTCTCGTTGAAAAAAACTTATTCAACAATAGCCAAGTGTGACTTAACTCTAAAATTTGCTTTTTTATTCGCCTAGATGATTATTCTATATTGGCTTTTTGTGTATGGAATATTATTCTTATGTTATATCAATGTAAATTATTGGAGTCTTGCCATGAAAGTGATCATCTTAGGTGGCGGCGTTATTGGTGTAACGAGTGCGTGGTATCTTGTGCAGCAAGGGCATGAAGTCATTGTTGTTGACAGACAAAGTAGTGCAGCAGAAGAAACTAGTGCGGGCAATGCTGGTCAGATATCGCCAGGATATGCAACCCCCTGGGGTGCTCCGGGCATTCCATTAAAAGCAGTAAAATGGATGTTCCAGAAACATGCGCCCTTAGCCATTAAACCGGACGGTTCACTTTTCCAATTACGCTGGATGTGGCAAATGTTACGTAATTGTGACGCGTCACATTACACTATGAATAAAAGTCGCATGGTGCGCATTGCTGAATATAGTCGTGATTGTATCCGTCAATTGCGTCAAGATACAGGAATTGAATATGAAGGGCGCCAAGGGGGAACTCTTCAACTTTTTCGTGATCAAAAACAATTTGATAATGCCGCCAATGATATTGCTATCTTAAAGCAAGAGGGTGTTGCTTATGAATTATTGACGGCAGAGCAACTTAAATTCGCAGAGCCTGCATTAGAGCATGTTAGTCATAAACTCACCGGTGGTTTGCGTTTACCAAATGATGAAACAGGTGACTGCCAAATTTTTACGAAAAAGCTCGCTAAAATGGCAGAAGACGCTGGTGTTACATTCTTATTTAATAAAGAAATCAAACATTTATTGTTTGATGGTGATAAAGTAGCGGGCGTTCAATGCCATGATGGATTACTTACCGCGGATCATTACGTTGTTGCTATGGGTTCTTATTCGACGGAATTTTTGAAAAATAAAGTCGCCATTCCTGTTTATCCGCTTAAAGGTTATTCACTCACGATGCCGATTATTGATGCTTCAAGAGCACCTACATCAACTATTCTCGATGAAACCTATAAAATTGCGGTAACACGTTTTGATGAGCGAATTCGTGTTGGTGGAATGGCAGAGGTCGTTGGTTTTAATTTGGATGTTTTAAAATCACGCTGTGAAACATTAAAAATGGTTGTACAAGATCTCTATCAAGGTGGCGGTGATATAGAAAAAGCCACATTCTGGACAGGACTAAGACCCATGACACCAGATGGTACGCCTATTGTCGGGCCAACGGCTTATCGTAATTTATCTTTAAATACGGGGCATGGCACATTAGGTTGGACGATGGCATGTGGCTCAGGGCAATTATTGGCTGATTTAATTTCAGGGAATAAACCTGCGATTGCTGCTGATGATTTATCAGTGTTTCGTTATATCGATGGCTTTAATACTAAATTGCTCTTACCAGGGCAAAAGCTTGATGCTGCTTATTAATTGAGGAAAAAACATGTCCAGACCCACAAAAGTAACCATTAACCTCGATGCTTTAAGCCATAATTTGTCTGTTATCAAAGAGAGAGTGAAGGGCAGCAAAGTGTGGTCTGTTGTGAAAGCAGATGCTTATGGGCATGGATTATCCTGTGTTTGGCCAGCATTGAGTCATACAGATGGCTTTGCATTAATTGAATTAGACAAAGCCATTATGCTAAGAGAGCAAGGATGGGTTGGACCCATTCTTTTACTTGAAGGTTTTTTTAAACCTGAAGATGTCTATTTATTAGAACGTTATTCTCTGACAACAACAGTGCATTCCGATTGGCAATTTGATGCCATAGAAAAAGCACAATTAGATCGCCCCATTAATATCTATCTTAAACTTAATAGTGGAATGAATAGATTAGGTTATCGTTCTGATGTTTATCAACAAGCTATCGCCCGGGCTAAAAGTATCAATAACATCGGTTCTATTATTCAAATGTCGCATTTTGCTAATGCAGATACAGGGCTGAATATGGATGCGCAAAAAGCGGTAATTAATCAAGCAATGGTCAAAGAATTACCTCGATGTTTAGCAAATTCGGCAGCAACATTGTTTTACCCTGAAACATATCAAGATTGGGTGCGACCAGGCATTATTTTATATGGTGTTTCGCCTTCGGGGATTTGGCAAGATATTGCTGATTTCGATTTACAACCCGTAATGACATTTAATAGTGAGATATTAGCCATTCAACAAGTGAAAAAAGGTGAGCAGATAGGTTATGGCAGTCGATATATTGCTGAGCGTGATATGCGAATAGGGGTTGTTGCTTGTGGTTATGCAGATGGTTACCCAAGACATGCACCAGATGGTACACCAGTTATTGTTAATGGGCATCGAACACAATTGGTAGGGCGTATTTCGATGGATATGTTAACCGTTGATGTTACGGATTTCCCTGATGTCACTTATGGTAACCCCGTTGAATTATGGGGTGAACAGCTCCCAGTTGACGATGTTGCAACAGCCTGTGGCACTATTGGTTATGAATTACTGTGTGCAATAGCTCCTAGAGTTACAGTTGAAGTGATGATAAATCTACCTAATTCCACTTTTTCTGATCTAAATGAAAGTTGTTGATAATCACTAAACTAGAATAAGCTTAAATTTATTTTGATTTGGTGATCCTATGAGTAACGGCATTGCATTGCGTGTGAAAGGTAAGGTTCAAGGCGTTGGTTTTCGTCCATTTGTTTGGCAATTAGCCCATCGTTTTGGTTTATTAGGGCAAGTGAGTAACGACAGCTTAGGTGTATTAGTGCACTTAACACCCTCACCTAAAAATACATTGTTTATCGAAGCATTAAAAGCCGAATGCCCCCCATTAGCGCGCATTGAACGTATAGAAGAATCACCCTATCAATGGGAACAGTTACCGACTGACTTTATTATTGTAAAAAGTGGTGGTGGCGAAATGGATACACAAGTGGTACCTGATGCCACGACTTGCCAAGCATGTATTGATGAACTGTTTGATCCCCAAAACCGTCGTTTTCATTACCCTTTTATTAACTGCACACACTGTGGACCTCGTTTTACTATCATAAAAAAAATGCCTTATGATAGGCCATTTACCTCGATGTCTGAATTTCCATTCTGTCCTGAATGTAAACGTGAATATGAAGATCCTGCAGACAGACGATTCCATGCTCAGCCTAATGCATGCCCTGTGTGTGGGCCTTATATTTGGCTTGCAGATAAGCAGGGTGAAGAGTTAGCAATTAAAGAGTTTGCATTAACTCAAGCCTGTGAAGCGTTACATGCTGGAAAAATTGTTGCTGTTAAAGGTGTTGGTGGTTTTCATTTAGTATGTGATGCACGTAATAATAAAAGCGTTGCATTATTACGAAAACGCAAATACCGACCTGCGAAGCCGTTAGCTGTGATGATCACTGGAATTGATCAAATTAAAGAAGATAAGCAAGATCCTGATTTTCTTCCAACAGCTATCCAAACTTTGCAAAGCACTGCGGCTCCAATTGTATTAGTCCCTAAAACTGCTGTGTCTAAGCTTTCGGAGCTTATTGCACCGGGATTAACTGAAATTGGTGTTATGTTGCCAGCCAATCCATTGCAACATTTATTAGCGCGTGGCACGAATATTCCACTGGTTATGACATCAGGAAATGCATCTGGTCACACTCCTGCGTTAAGTAACGAAGATGCTTTAATGCAACTGTGTGAGATTGCTGATCTATTCTTGATGCATAATAGAGAGATTATACAGCGAGCTGACGATTCATTAGTGCGTATTGAAGATAAGCAGAGTGTTATGATCCGCCGTTCTCGTGGCTATGTTCCTGATGCTATTTCATTACCTGACGATTTTGAGCCACAACCCTCAGTGCTTGCAATGGGGGGTGATCTCAAAAATGTATTTTGTTTATTACGTCAACATCAAGCCATTATGGGGCCTCATTTAGGGGATCTTGATGATTTAAGTGTGCGTCAACAACTGATGAAATCATTAGATCTTTTTCAGCAAATTTATCGCTTTACGCCTAAAGCAATTGCGATCGATGCACACCCGAATTACATTAGCCATCAACTGGGTAAACAATTCGCCCAAGCGCAAAATATCCCTGTCATTGAAGTTTTTCACCATCATGCACATATTGTTTCTTGCCTTGCTGAACATGGTCATACCCATCAGCAAGGTGCTGTAGTAGGTATTGCACTTGATGGTTTAGGCTTCGGGCAAGATGGTTCTTTATGGGGAGGGGAGTGTCTACGGGTGGATTATCAAAAATCAGAACGAATAGGTGGGCTTCCGGCTGTTGCGATGCCCGGAGGTAATCTTGCCTCGATTCAACCTTGGCGAAACTGGTTCGCACATTTAGCTACTTTTTCTAAGAATTGGCAAGGTAGTGTTATCACCCAATTGATACCTAGTAATGATTTGCAAATATTAAGTAAGGCAGTAGAACGTGGTTTCAATTCACCTAAAGCCTCTTCTTGTGGGCGTTTATTTGATGCGGTTTCAGCATCATTAGGATTAGCCCCTAAAGAGATAAGTTGGGAAGGTGAAGCGGCTTGTTATCTACAAACAGCAGCATTAGCGTGCCATCAGGAAAAACAGGCAGAAATCATTAAGCAATATGGGCATTTAATGCCGGTAAAAAACAGTATGCTTGATTTGTCGGTTTTTTGGTCGCAGTGGGAAGGTGTAAAACTTAATGTCAGTGAAAAAGCATGGTTATTTCATTATCTATTAGCTGAAGGTTTAGGCGATATTGCATTGCAATATGCAGATAAATATCAGATTGACACCATTGTACTTACGGGTGGTGTATTAAATAATACATTGCTCAAACATATGTTTCAGAAAAAATTAAACAATAAAAAAGTACTCGCCCCTATGATGTTACCAGCCGGAGACGGTGGTATTGCATTAGGGCAAGCACTGATTGCTACACATTTAATGCAAAACAAAAATAATTATAGGTAAAATAATATCAGTATTAGTTAATTGTGACTGAAATTGGTTTTTGGTTGCTACTTTATTAATGACAATATGGAAAATCATCGTGAGTAATAAGAAGATTATCATTTCTTTAGCCGTTATTGCAGGACTTAGCACACCAGCAGCATTTGCTGGAGAATGGTCAATTGGTGGCTCGGTCTTAGCACAAGTCACTCCCTATAAAGGGGCTAAATCAAAAGATTATTTATTACCAGTGCCACAAGTTAACTACCAATCAGAAAACTTCTATTTCGCAACGTTAGCTGCGGGGTATTACTTGTGGAACACCCCTAAAGATCAACTTTCTGTTGATTTACACTATTATCCTCAAGCTTATAAGCCAAGTGATAGTGATGACGAGCAAATGAAAAAATTGAATCGTCGTCGTGATACTATGATGGGGGGTTTTACTTATAAACACCATGAATCATGGGGTAGCTTAAGAGCGATTGTTTCTGGTGATATGCTGGGTAAAAGTAACGGTATTATCGCTGATGCCGCCTATTTATATCCTTTCGAATTAGGTAATTGGTCTTTCCAACCGGGTGCGGGTATTGTTTGGGAAAACAAAAAGCAAAATCGTTATGCGTATGGTATTACTCATGCAGAATCACAGCGTAGTGGTTTAGCTGAATACACGCCAAATGATAGCTGGAGACCTTATTTCGAGATTTCAGCTAACTACAAATTTGCTGAAAAATGGAACTTCTTTGCTATGGGGCGTGTTGACCATTTACCAAGCGAAGTCAAAGACAGCCCAATGGTGAATAAGTCTGTAACTGCGATTGTGTGGACTGGTGTGACTTATACATTCTAATTAATGACTGTATAACGCTATAGATATTTAAATAGGTCATTTATGACAAAAAAGCTTCGATTTAAACCTCGAAGCTTTTTTATTTGTGTAATACGTGAGTAATATTTATTTTTCAGCAATATTTTTACGAACACGCACTACTAGAGATAAACGACCAGGATGCACATTATCTGGTTTTAACGGTTGATGGATACGTGCAGTTTCTACACAAGCCATTTTACGATAGCCACCTGCACTCATATCTTTCATTGAACTTGCAAGCTCTGCGCCGGGATTCCAACATACCACATCACTATGGTGATAATGATGAACTTCAATTGTGCGATCCCAACCATCATCATGAATAAGATTAAAATCGTCAGGCTCTGTATAAAGCCTGTCAGTGCGTCCATTAAAACGTAATGCGGTTTCATCAGTATAGACTTCTTTGTCTGCCACAGTGTCAATGTAGTGGCTTCCTAAGCCGGTGACAGAGACATTATCAATATCACTCACATTAAAATAAGAGTGAAGGGCGGCTGTCGCGTCATAATCACCATAAGATTCTAATTCTACTTCACAAGTTGTCCCTAACTTAAAACGAGCAATTAGAGTAAACGGATGAGGCCAATATTTTTGTGTTTGTTGGTTCTCTTTTAGTGTCATTGTAATAAGCACGCCGTCATCTTGTTCTGTGTGGGCGCTAAATTCCCAAGGTAGAATACGTGCAAATCCGTGACTTGGTGTACCTGCTGAAGCGAACCAAGGCCAGCAAATAGGGATGCCACCACGAATGGCAACACCGGGAGTGAAGAGTGATGCCTCACTGAGCCAAAAGACAGGGTGTTCTTGTGCGGGTTGCCAAGCAATTAAATGTGCACCTTGAAGGCTAATAGCTGCTCGAACTTTAGGATGTGAAATAACAAGGATAGGAAGTTCACCTAATTGCCGACGACTTAAATAAGGTGATATTTGTTCAATAATCGGCAATGAAAAAATTTTCTCGTTCATTATCTTTGGGCCTTCTGTCACTGACTATTTCAATACAATAAACTGACTGGCTGGAAAATAAAAGAGCCACCTAAAAGGTGGCTCTAAGCAAAATCTTGATTTTATAAGCTCTAATTATTTAGAGATATGAGAAATCAGATCCAGAACTTTGTTTGAATAACCAACTTCGTTATCGTACCAAGCAACTAATTTAACAAAGTTGTCGTTCAGAGCGATACCTGCTTTAGCATCAAATACTGAAGTCAGAACTTCGCCATTGAAGTCAGTTGAAACAACTGCATCTTCAGTGTAACCCAGAACGCCTTTCAGTTCGCCTTCAGCTGCTGCTTTGATAGCATCACAGATTTGCGCGTAAGAAGCTGGTTTTTCCAGACGTGCAGTCAGGTCAACAACAGAAACGTTAGGAGTAGGAACACGGAAAGACATACCAGTCAGTTTGCCGTTCAGTTCAGGAATAACTTTACCTACAGCTTTAGCAGCACCAGTTGATGATGGGATGATGTTTTGAGAAGCACCACGACCACCACGCCAGTCTTTTGCAGAAGGACCATCAACAGTACGTTGAGTTGCAGTTGTTGCGTGAACAGTCGTCATCAGACCTTCAACGATACCGAAGTTATCGTTGATAACTTTAGCTAAAGGCGCTAAACAGTTAGTAGTACAAGATGCGTTAGAAACGATATCTTGGCCTGCGTATGATTTATGGTTTACGCCCATTACGAACATAGGAGTGTTGTCTTTTGAAGGACCAGTCAGAACAACTTTTTTCGCGCCAGCTTGGATGTGTTTACGAGCAGTTTCGTCAGTTAAGAACAGGCCAGTTGCTTCTGCAACAACGTCAGCACCGACTTCGTTCCATTTCAGATTTGCTGGATCTCTTTCTGAAGTTACGCGGATGGTTTTACCATTAACAACGAGGTGGCCATCTTTTACTTCAACAGTACCGTTGAAACGGCCATGAGTTGAATCGTATTTCAGCATGTATGCCATGTAGTCTGCGTCTAACAGATCGTTAATACCTACGATTTCGATATCTGAACGTTCTTGAGCAGCACGGAAAACGATGCGGCCGATACGACCAAAACCATTAATACCTACTTTGATAGTCATATGTATTCCACCAGCTTTAATTTAGTGAATTAAAAAGTTGCTTCTAAAGTTACCAAAACCGCGCCAATCGTCAAGCGGAATCGTGTCAATAATTGCAAAAAATCAATTAAAAAAACACTTTTCGCTTAAAGATTGGTCGTTTTAGCTAAATGTTACGCTGTGTATTATCGGGATCAACGCCGATAAATGAAGTTACCTTTGCTCCGTTATGTGAAATTCATCACATTTCAAAAACTAAAGATTACTCTTGATGATTTTAGACTATATTTTCCAGATTTGTTGTTAAATCTTTGTTATTATTCACTGTTGTTTTAAAAAGCATTTTTCTGAGCACGAGGTCGATATGGCAGATAATGAAAAGAAAGTGAATATTTCAAGTAATAACAATCACCTTGATTTATCAACACTCAATGAAATGCAACGTTATGTGACGCAACAACACGGCACAGAACCTCCGTTTAGTGGTAAGTTATTACATAATCGTCAAACTGGGATTTATCACTGTTTATGTTGTTCTGCTCCCTTATTTTATTCAGATACAAAATTTGATGCAGGATGTGGCTGGCCTAGTTTTTACCAACCTGTTAATAGTGATGCGATCCGCTATATTGATGATTTTTCTCATAATATGAAAAGAACGGAAATACGTTGCCAGCAGTGTGATGCACATTTAGGTCATGTTTTTAATGATGGTCCAGCCCCTACAGGGGAGCGTTATTGTGTTAATTCAGCTTCACTGTCATTTACAAACAGTGAGACAGGTGAAGAGCAGAAAGGTTGATAGCTATTAAATTAACAAAATAATAACAAATGAAAAAACGATTCAGCTATTTTAAGTGATTATTTAGCTTATGGAGCAATCAATGGAAGTTAATGAACTTATTTCGATGGTGACCCCTGAAATTTATCAGCGTATTTCAACCGCAGTTGAATTAGGCAAATGGCCTGACGGCGTTGCATTGACTGATGAACAAAAAGAACATTGCATGCAGATTGTTTTATTATGGCAAGCAAAAAATAACCACACACCTGAGCATATGACAGTAGGCACTAATGGACAAATTACCATGAAGAGCAAACAAGAATTAAAAGCTCAGTTTCAATCTGAACGTTTAGCAACGCTAACGCCAATGGATGATGATTAAATTCTTATAGTATAAATAAGATTGTTGTAGACCTTTATATTATAGGTAAGAGTATTTTTAATAGTTCTTATCTGTGGGAGAATAAGAAACGATAAATTGAGAGGGGATGAAATGAAAATTGATAAAGTAATAATAAAAAACTTTCGTTGTTTTGAGCAACTTGAAGTCACTTTTCATCCTCAAATGACCGTCCTTATAGCACCTAATGGTGCTGGAAAAACAACAATTCTTGATGCTGTTCGTATTGCGCTGTGGCCTTTTGTTAAAGGTTTTGATTTAGGCAGTCAAACAGGTAAAGCTGCAACAATACAAATTGATGATGTCCGATTAAGGCGCCTTGATCAAAACATGGAACCTGCCTTACCTTCAGAAATAGAGGCATTTTCTAATCAAAAAGACGATATATTACCTGCATCTTGGTTACAGTTTCGCGAAAAGGTAACGCCGAAAACAGGGACTAAAGGGGACAAACTTACTACAGTCCTGACTAATATCGCTAAAAAGTATCAAAGTGAGATTTATAAATCTTCTAAAATTGTTAAAGAGTCTCTTACTCAAGAAAATACTAACTTGCCTCTGATCGTGTATTTAGGGACTGGGCGATTATGGTATCAAGGACGATACAGTTCAGAAACACAAGATAAAAAACTGGATAACAGTGTTCACTCTCGTTTTTGGGGATATCAAAACTGTTTAACTGCCACATCAAGTTATAAGCAGTTTCTGACTTGGTATAGTTGGGTCTATCGTAGTCACAGAGAGCTACAAATAACACAATTAGAGAGCCAATTAACACCACAAGATGAAGTCGCCCAAAAAAATTTTTCTGCTGCAATTAAAGTTGTGCAAACTTCTATTAATAAGTTAACTCAAAAGCTGACAGGCTGGCATGATTTACAATATAGAGCCAGTATGGGGCAACAACTTGTTATGTTGCATCCCGAGCAAGGTTACATACCGCTTTCTTTATTAAGTGATGGTTTACGTAATATGGTAGCAATGATCTCGGATATTGCATTTCGCTGTATTAAATTAAACCCACACCTTGGTGAGATGGCGGCAGTTAAAACTTCAGGTATCGTGCTCATTGATGAAGTGGATATGTTTCTCCATCCTACTTGGCAGCAAACGGTACTATCATCGTTAATGGAAGCATTCCCCAATATTCAGTTTATTGTGACAACTCATAGCCCACAAGTTATTAGTACCGTTCATTCGGATTGTATCCGAGTGATTGGTGAGGATCATAAAGGTGAAGCGATCGCATCAAAACCACTTGCTAATACATATGGTAATCCAAGCAATCAAGTTCTTGAAAGTGTTATGCATGTTGATCCTCAGCCACCCATTAAAGAAAAAGAGATGTTAAATAAACTGACTGAGCTGATCGATCAAGGAGAAAGTCATACTGAATTAGTTCAATCATTGCTGAATGAGTTAACGTTTCTTTTAGGTAAATCCCATCCTCAACTGCAACGCCTACAAAGAAGTATTCGTAGGCAGAAGCATTTCTCTGATTTAGAAGGGAAGCAATGAGATTCATCAAACAGTCACCATTGAATGTATATGGATTAACGCAAGCAAATGAAAATCCACCGACTATACAAGCAGAGTCAACAAGCCGTTGGTCATCTTTTAGCTATAAAACGGAAGTTTTACAAAGATTATGTAGGCAACAATGTCAATTATGTTGTTATAGTGAGGTAAGAGCGGATAAACTCGGATTGGAATATCATATCGAACATATTGAAAATAAAAGTCAGAATCCAACTCGCACATTTGATGAATCAAATCTTGCAGCAAGTGTATTTAGTAGCGACTGCCTCAAAAAATTACAAAAAGAGGACATATTTGGTGGGCATACTCTTGCAAAGCAAACAAGTGTTGATATAACACGTTTTGTATCTTGCTATCAGAATGATTGTGAGCATTACTTTGCTTTTTTATCTGATGGTAGAATTGTTCCCAAAAAAAATTTAGATCCAAATAAAAAAGACAAAGCAGAATATACAATTAATTTATTGAATCTAAACTGCCACTTTTTAATAAATTTACGAAAACAACATTGGGATGATTTAGACGAATTATATGAAGAGCATTTGGAGAAAAATTGGGATCTTGAGCAGTTATGCTATTTAGAGTTGGTTTCTTGTGATAACCAAAATGGTCTGTCGCCATTCTATTCTTTAACTAAACAGTTTTTTGGCAAAGTTGCGGATAAAGTCATACAGCAACAAATCAATTAATGATTTATTGCTGTTTTTTACGGTCAAATTATTACGAACCTATTGATTGTTACGATTAAGCCAATGTGCTGAATCTATTAATATCGCTCCCTTCGCTTGCATCTCTTCTAGCGCTACTTGGCTGTCGTTACCTTGAATATTGACACCACGGCAACCATCAGTAATAACAGATACTTGATAACCTAGCTGTAAAGCATCCAGTACTGTAAATTTAACGCAGTAATCAGTAGCAATACCAAGAATATAAAGATGTTTTATATTAAGCGTTTGCAAAAGGGTATGTAAGCCTGTTTGATATTCATGGTCGTTATCAAAAAAAGCACTATAGCTGTCAATAAGGCGGTTTTGGCCTTTGTAAATAATATGGTTAATCAGTGTGTAATTGAGTTCTGGGTGGAATGCCGCGCCGTGAGAGTTTTGCACGCAATGAACTGGCCACCAAACTTGCGGTAACCCGTTTAGTTTACCAATTTCACCCACAACGGTACCTGAGTTTTCAGCAAAGCTAAGATGATCGGCTGGATGCCAATCTAAACTTGCAATAATTGGGCTTTTAGTTTGCTTGAAACCATTAATGAGCTGATTAGCTGTTTGAATAACTATCTCACTTTCGTTAACAGCTAAAGCGCCCCCTGTACAAAAATCGTTTTGTATATCAACCAGTAATAGCGCAGAGTTTTTCACTAAATTTGCCCTTTTATTAAGCTTAGTCGTTATCGTTTAATGTCATTTCACCGCGAAGGTTTTGTTGCATTAAGCGACAAATTTCAGTGTAATCATATTGTTGGCTAAGGAGATAATGCAATTTAGTTAATGTCGCCTCAAATGTCATATCGTAACCACTAATAACGCCGACTTCAGCTAAGGCTTGGCCTGTTGCATAACCTTCCATATTCACTCGACCAGAAATACATTGTGTAAGATTAATAACGACAATGCCACGCTCTGTTGCTTCGCGTAGTGTAGAAAGTAAAGCTGGGTGTGACGGTGCATTACCTACGCCATAAGAACGTAATATTAATGCTTTCACTGGTTGCATCAGAATATTTTTAACGATCTCATCTGAAAGGCCTGGGTAAATTGTGACAACCCCGATGGGTTGAGGTGTAATATTATGTGCAATAAATTCCCCTTTTCCTTTTGGAAATGAATTAATTTTAAATTGCTTAATATTAATCCCTGCTTCTAAAAGAGGGGCGCTATTCGGCGATGCAAACGCATTAAAACCATCTGCATGTGCTTTTACTGTACGGTTACCACGATACAGTGTGTTATTAAAGAAAAGCGCGACTTCATTAATTGGGTGATGTGCAGCTAAATAGAGCGCATTTAATAGATTCGTTTGTCCGTCAGAGCGCAACGCTTCTAAAGGAATTTGAGAGCCAGTGACGATAATGGGTTTACTGAGGTTCTCAAACATAAAAGAGAGTGCTGAGGCCGTAAATGCCATGGTATCAGTACCATGAAGAATAACGAATCCGTCATAATTATGATAATTTTCGTTAATATCGTCAGCGATAGATTGCCAGTCTTCAGGTGTGATATTTGAAGAATCAATTAAAGGAAGATGCTCTTTGATTGTAAAATCAGGCATCTCTTCACGATGGAATTCTGGCATTTTAGCTAATTGGCGTTGTAAATGTCCTGATACAGGAATATAGCCATGTTCAGAATGTTGCATACCAATAGTACCGCCAGTATAAACAACGTAGATTGATTTCTTTTGCATCAGACAAGCACTCTTATTAAGCTGTGAGAAATACCTGATTATAGGGAGTTTGTAGAATAAAAAAAGGAAAGGGTGCTAAAAAAAAGAAAATAGAGGTTATCTAATATCTGCTTTAAATCATTGTGTTAAAAATAGCTTGAATACAAACGAACAAAAAGTACTCATCAGAATATCATTCTATCAAAAGTCGGAAAAAATAGAAGAATACACCTACTCTAACTGAGCAGGTGTATAGATTGAAAAGATTATTGAATATCACCACATGATAAACAATACGCATAGCGATTTAGCGGATCGTTCATATTGCGATAAAACTCTGTTTGTGTTTTAACTTCTTTTAAAACAGGTGCCGGCAAATAAGCTTGTAATGGATCAGGAATAAGCGCTTTTGTATTAGAGGATAAACTCATTATGATCTGTTCTGACAGACTTAATTCTGGTTTCATCCAATCAATAACCGGTTGGTCGATTTTTGCCATTTTAGCAACTGTATCAATAGCATCATCAAAATCACCAAATTCATCGACTAAACCGACATTTTTTGCATCTATTCCTACCCATACCCGACCTTGAGCAATCCGATCAATTTGAGCCGGTGTTTTCTTGCGTGATTCAGCCACTAAATTAAGAAATGTTTTATAACCACTTTCAATATTTAGCTGTAAAAGCTCTGCAAACTCTTCCGGTAGTTTATTAGTGACAGATAATCCGGCTAAGGATGAAGTTGTTACACCGTCGGTATAAACACCAATAGACTCTAAGCTATTTTCAAACGTATTAATAACGCCAAAAATACCAATAGAACCTGTTAATGTTGAAGGGCTGGCAATAATCTTATTTGCAGGGGTTGAGATCCAATATCCACCTGATGCCGCCATGCCACCCATTGATACAACCACATGTTTTTTCTGTTGTTTAAAAGCAGCTACTTCACTGCGTATTTGCTCTGAAGCTGAAACACTACCACCAGGGCTATTTACGCGTAATACAAGCGCTTTAATGTTCGGATCTAAACGAGCTTGGCGAATTTGATTTGCAATAGTTGAACCACCCGCAGAGCCGGGGATACTTTCACCATCAATAATGGCACCTTGAACAACCACTACGGCAATATTTCCTTCATCACTTGCAGGCAATGATGAGGTTAGCGTGTCAGCATAATCATAAATGCTGATATTGTTAAATTGCTTGTTCTCTTTATCCCACTGGAAGGTTTCTGTCATATCTGCTTCAAATTGGGCATATGAGCTGACAGAATCTACCAATTTACGATTTAGTGCATAAGTGGCGTTATCACCATCAGCATTACGTAGCTGTGCAATCATCTCTTTTGCACCTGGGAAAACATCGTCTTTGGTAATGCTACGGTTTTCTGCAACTTGGGTTAAATAAGTAGACCACAGTGCGTGAACTAAACGTAATGAAGCTTCACGAGACTCTGCTGACATATCATTGCGCATTAATGGCTCAACCGCAGATTTATAGGTGCCTACGCGGAAAATATGGGTACTGACTTTTAAGTTTTCTAGCAGCGTTTTGTAATAGAGGTTTTGAAAACCAAAACCATAAACACCCACGGCACCTTGAGGCGTGAGATATACTTTATCGGCATAAGAGGCGAGGTAATATTGAGGCTGGCTGTAATAACCACTTACTGCAAAAATAGGTTTACCCGTCTTTTTAAACTCATTAAGCGCTTTACCAATATAATTTAGTGATGGTTGATCAGCACCTGCGAATTCATCAAGTTTTAATACCATTCCTTTAATTTTCGGATCTTGAGAAGCTAGGCGTAACGTATCAACAACGTCAAATAAGGAATTTTCTTGAAGTTGACTACTTGATACACCTAAAAGCTCACGTCCAACTTCACCTAAAGGATTTTGTGTTGCGGTTTGGTCAACAATCACACCTTTAAGATCAACAAGAAGGGCGCCTTCATAATCAACCGGCTTTTGTGCCTCTTTGGTGATTAAGAAAATACCAAAGACCATAAAAAGAAGGAAAAAGAAAATAACGTTTAAGATTAATTTCCTGATAAAGTTAATGGCTTGCCAACTAAACTTTAATATTGCGCCGATTAACTCCATAATTTTATTCATATTATCTCCACATCATGTAAAGCTAAATTTTAATCCTAAACAGTCATGCTAGAATTATTGGTAAGCAGGCTACATCCACATAATCTCATACTATTAAAACAAAATATGTTGTTAGCAATAGAGGGAATAGCAATAACAATGAAGGAATATTCTAATATAGCTCTTATTGAATGTCTGTCATTGATTTTTAGGAAACGATTAATGATAACCTTTTGGTTAAGGTGTTATTAAGTAAACATTTATCTTACGTGAAAATAACTAAAAAAGGTCACATAAAAAGGTATCAATGTAATATAGGAAATAGTCGAATTAAAAAGAAAAGTAGGATCAAAATAAGCTTAAATTAACTTAGGTAAGTTAAGATTAATCATTTTATGAACAATAAATTACGATTAAATAACCACACAACTGATTTTTGGAAAAATTCCCGCCTAAATCTGTGGATGGTGGTAATATAACAGTTTGTTATACTGCGAATTGATAAGAACTGTCCATCCCCATAAGAATGGGATCTTGCTAAAATAAAATGCTGACAGGAGAATAAAAATGGATGCATTAACGCTGCTTTTGAACCGCCGTTCAGCTTCTCGACTGACTACTCCAGCCCCCGATAGTGAAGCCCTCAATACTATTTTACAAGCGGGCATGCGCGCGCCTGATCACGGCGCACTTAAGCCTTGGCACTTTATTGTGATGCAAAACGAAGGTATTGAGCGTTTTAGCCAATTGCTACATAAAGCGGCTGTTGTGAGTAATTTAGGGCCAGAAGTTGAAGAAAAAGCAAAAAATGCACCTTTTCGTGCCCCTTTGATCATCACAGTTATTGCAAAAGTGAAAGATCATCCGAAAGTGCCTGAATGGGAACAAGTGGTTGCTGCTGGTTGTAGTGTACAAGCAATGCAAATGGCCGCTGTTGCACAAGGATTTGGGGGAATTTGGCGTTCAGGCTCTTGGACTCATGATGCAGTCGTAAGAGAAGGACTTGGCTGTGGTGAACATGAGCAAATTATTGGCTTTCTGTATTTAGGTACACCAGCCTTAAAAGCGCCAAATACGGTTTCTCCTGCTGACTTAACTGATTTTGTGACTTATTTTTAAAAAGGATGGCATGTTATGTCTGAAGCAATTCGTTTAACACAATACAGTCATGGTGCAGGCTGTGGTTGTAAAATCTCGCCAAAAGTTTTAGAAACTATTTTGCACAGTGAGCAAGCTAAATTTCATGATCCTCATTTACTCGTGGGTAATGAAACCAAAGATGATGCCGCTGTTTATGATTTAGGAAATGGTACAGGTATTATTAGCACCACTGATTTCTTTATGCCTATCGTTGATAACCCTTATGATTTTGGGCGCATTGCTGCAACGAATGCTATCAGTGATATCTTTGCTATGGGCGGAAAACCTATCATGGCAATTGCTATTTTAGGTTGGCCTATTGATAAATTAGCACCCGAAATTGCACGTGAAGTGATTGAAGGTGGGCGAGCCGCTTGTCAAGAGGCTGGAATTTCACTGGCTGGTGGACATTCTATTGATGCACCAGAGCCTATTTTCGGGCTTGCTGTAACGGGTGTCGTACCTGTGAGCAAAGTAAAGAAAAACAGTGAAGCAAAAGCAGGATCTCAGTTATTTTTAACAAAACCTTTAGGTATTGGTGTGTTAACAACGGCTGAGAAAAAAGGTTTGTTAAAACCAGAACACCAAGGTTTAGCAACAGAAATTATGTGTCGTATGAACAAAGCCGGTGCTGATTTTTCTAATATCGAAGGTGTTACTGCAATGACCGATGTTACAGGATTCGGTTTATTAGGTCATTTGAGTGAGATTTGTGATGGCTCTGGTGTGCAAGCGACCATTCATTTTTCACAAGTGCCAAGATTGCCAGAAGTTGAATCATATATTGAAAAAGGTTGTGTACCAGGCGGTACAGGGCGTAATTTCGAAAGTTATGGCCACTTGATTGGTGAAGTTACTGAAATGCAACGCAAATTACTTTGCGATCCACAAACCTCAGGTGGGTTATTATTAGCTGTATTACCTGAAGCTGTAGAACAAGTTAAAGACGTCGCTGCTCGTTTTGATATAGAACTAACCTCTATCGGCGAGTTAACTGAGCCAGTGGCAGGAAAAGCGTTGATTGAAGTGATTAACTAACGTAATGAGATTATTTATTGCAGAAAAACCCAGCCTTGCTCGCGCTATCGCTGATGTATTGCCAAAACCTCATAAACGGGGTGATGGCTTTATTCTTTGTGGTGATAACCAGTATGTGACATGGTGTGTTGGTCACTTGCTTGAGCAAGCTGAGCCGGATGCATACGACCCGCGGTACGCCCGCTGGTCGTTAGATGATTTGCCTATTATTCCAGAAAAATGGCAACTCAAGCCCCGAGCTGATGCAAAAAAGCAGTTAGAAACAATCAAGACACTACTTAAGCAGGCAAAAGAAGTGATCCACGCGGGTGACCCCGATCGTGAAGGTCAGTTATTAGTTGATGAAGTGCTTAACTATTTAAATATCAGCGAAGACCAAAGGAAACAGGCGCGTCGTTGCTTAATTAATGATTTAAACCCCGCAGCAGTGACGCGCGCTATTGATAAGCTACGTTATAACCATGAATTTATTCCATTGTGTGTATCCGCTTTAGCAAGGGCAAGAGCTGACTGGCTTTATGGAATAAATATGACTCGAGCATATACGCTCTTAGGTCAGCGCAATGGTTATCAAGGTGTATTATCTGTAGGGCGAGTGCAGACCCCTGTGCTTGGTTTAGTGGTTCGCCGTGATGAAGAAATTGAAAATTTTGTTCCTAAAGATTTCTTTGAAGTAAGAGCGCATGTTGTGACTCCCGCGGATGAACGCTTTACTGCAATTTGGCAGCCTAGTGAGCATTGTGAACCTTGGCAAGATGAAGAGGGGCGATTATTAAACCGAAAACTGGCAGAGCATGTTGTTGATAGAATTAAAGACAAGCCAGCCAATGTTACGGATTATCAAGATAAACAAGAATCTGAAATCGCACCGTTACCGTTCTCGCTCTCAGCATTACAAATTGAAGCCGCAAAACGATTTGGTTTAAGCGCACAACAAGTCTTAGATACCTGTCAGCGATTATATGAAACACATAAATTAATCACATATCCCCGTTCTGACAGTCGTTATCTCCCAGATGAACATTTTGCAGGCCGTCATGCGGTGATTAATGCCATTAGCGTGCATGATGGAAGTTTATTACCGCAAGAAACCTTAGATATTGATAAAAAGAATCGTTGTTGGGATGACAAGAAAGTGGATGCGCACCATGCTATTATTCCAACTGCAAAAACGGGTAATATTTCATTAAATGAAAACGAAAAAAATATTTATTATCTTGTTGCTCGCCAATATTTAATGCAATTTATGCCTGATGCGGTTTATCGCAAATGCGTGATTGAACTTGATATTGAAAACGGTAAATTTATTGCTAAAGCTCGATTTTTAGCTCAAGCAGGTTGGCGTGTGTTATTAGGTGCCAAAGAGCAAGATTCAGAAAATGATGGTTCTGCATTACCTATAGTAAAAAAAGGTGATGAACTGTTGTGTGAAAAAGGTGAGATTGTTGAAAAACAAACGCAACCTCCAAGGCCTTTTACAGATGCAACATTACTTTCAGCCATGACAGGTATTGCGCGCTTTGTTCAAGATAAAGAACTTAAGAAAATCCTAAGAGCGACGGATGGATTAGGTACTGAAGCGACAAGAGCGGGTATCATTGAATTACTGTTTAAACGTGGTTTTTTGCAAAAAAAAGGACGAGCCATTAATTCAACGCCAGCGGGTAGAGCATTAATTCATGTATTGCCAGATATGGCAACCTTACCGGATATGACTGCACATTGGGAATTGATACTCACACAAATTAGTGAGAAGCAGTTTAAATATCAAGATTTCATGATGCCATTAAATAATACATTGGTAGAGCTAATTACTCAGGCAAAACGTCGCCCTAATATTCAAGCTTTCAGAAATCTTCCTACGCCAGTGCATAATAAAAAGCGTAAGACAGTAACTAAAGGAAGTAACAAAGCAAGCAGCACAAAAAATAAAGCGCAGAGTAAAGCTGCAACGACTGATAATTAAGGCATAAATAAAAAACACTTCCTTAAATAATAAGGAAGTGTTTTTTTGAATAATGATTAAAGACGATTAGATTTTAAATTCAGCCCATACAGGGGCATGATCGGATGGTTTTTCCATTCCTCGAATATCGTAATCAATTCCTGTTGAAATACAATTATCCGCTAAACAACGACTGGCTAAGAGTAAATCGATACGTAGTCCACGGTTGTCATCAAATCCTTTAGAACGATAATCAAACCATGAAAATTTATCATCTATTTGAGGATGTTGTTGGCGGAAAGTATCTGTTAACCCCCAGCCCATCAATGTTGCCAGCCATTCACGTTCTTCAGGTAGGAAAGAGCATTTTCCTGTTTTTAACCAGCGTTTCATATTATTTTCGCCAATACCAATATCTTTATCTGTTGGGCTAATATTTAAATCACCCATAATAAGGACGGGAGAGGTTGGTTTTAAACTGGTTGCTAAGTAGTTTTGTAAATCAGCATAGAATTTTTCTTTTGCTGGGAATTTTGTTTCATGATCACGGCTTTCACCTTGAGGAAAGTATCCATTCATTACAGTGAGTAATCCTGCTGGTGTTTCAATATCAGCCATGATCATCCGGCGTTGAGCATCATCATCATCACCTGGAAAGCCTTTACGTACTGCAATAGGTTTTGCTTTTGTTAATAAGGCAACGCCATAATGTCCTTTTTGTCCATGATAAAAGACATGGTAGCCCAAAGATCCCACACTTTCTAATGGGAACATATCATCATGAACTTTCGTTTCTTGAAGTCCGATAACATCAGGTTGGTGTTTTTCTATGATGGCTTCAAGTTGGTGAGGGCGAGCACGTAAACCATTAATATTGAAAGAGACAAATTTCATGTGACTGTAACCATTTATATATTGAATAATAGGATGCCTTATACTATCAGGATCATAAAATGAATGTAAGTAAATCACTTAAATCATGGCACGGCTTATCAATAGAAAAATAAAG
Organism: Proteus sp. fly-1089; assembly: GCF_040138965.1. Taxonomy (NCBI): domain Bacteria; kingdom Pseudomonadati; phylum Pseudomonadota; class Gammaproteobacteria; order Enterobacterales; family Morganellaceae; genus Proteus; species Proteus sp. fly-1089. The sequence goes on along the minus strand of NZ_JBEETS010000001.1, from coordinate 1,007,422 downwards.
CTAGATAAAATAAAGAGGGAACAAAGAAAATACGATAAATTAATAAAAATAGTTAATTGCATAATAAAAATTATTAATTAAACAAAGTGGAAACATAAACTAATCTTTGATAGAAGAATATAAGTATTATTATTCTTTATATGTGAAGAATAATGACATAATAAAAATAGCATTGCAGTTATAAATTGTATTCATTAAAAGGAGGTAAGGAGATATTTATATAAAACTATATTTATATAAAATTAATTTTTAAATTAATTAATCTATATTCTATTTACATTAAATGAATTAATGAAATTATTTGTTCAACACAGCAAAGGAATGGTGAATTATGTTTTTTTCTCGTAAATTAGAAGCCTTTATGGCCGTAGTTGAAAATGGTTCATTAAGTAAAGCTGCTCGTGTTATGAATCGAACGACACCTCCAGTCGCTAAGTCTATAAAGGACTTTGAGGCAGTATTGGGAAAGCGTCTATTTAAGCGAGAGAAGTTCGGTATGAGCTTAACGCAAGAAGGGCTTGAGCTTTATAATGATTTAAAATCACTTTATCTTCAGGAAAAAGAGATAACAAAAAAACATACCTCAGGTATTATTAATAATAGTATTCATGTTTATTATGATTGGGGGAAAAGCCAGTATTTAACACAACTTTATCAGGCAGCTAATAAAAATTATTCTCATATAAATATAATGCGATTCTCAAAAGAAAACTTTGATGAAATACCTGACTATGATGGAAATACATTAATATTAAGTTCAGAAAAAATTATTAGTGAAAAATTTAGTCTTATTCATAAAATAGACAATAAGTATTTGGGGATTTGTTGTCAGCGAGAGATTGCTAATAGCGTTAATAAAAATATTGATAAACTCTTAAGTGAAAATATTTGGTTATGTGATCCTGCATTATATAAAACAGCTAAAATAAAAAAATTAGAGAGTGAAATAAGAAATGGGGGGAAACCTGTTTGCGTTAGAATGATGGACGATCTTAATTGTTGTTTACGTTTTATTCAAACGCACCATTCTCTGTTAGTTACAGATGAAAACCCATTGAAAGATGAGTATGACGGAGAGCTCTGTTTTATCCCTTTAACTCAGCCTACACTGCTGTACAACTGTTATATTTATAAATCTAAGTATCACTCAAGTGTGTTGAATCGTTTTATTGATTTGATTGGAAAAATGGAATAAAAAGTCTATTAGGATGAAGCTAAGAAGAGATGGTGGTGGGAGAAGGATTCGAACCTTCGAAGTCTGTGACGGCAGATTTACAGTCTGCTCCCTTTGGCCGCTTGGGTATCCCACCAACATTAAATTGTTTTGCTGTCCGTGACAGCGGGCGCAATAATACCAAATACCGAAGATCTGTAAAGCGCTATTTTACTAAAAGTAGATCGTTTGCTGTAAAAATGCTCATTTTGTTCAGCTTTCATGCTCTATCGTATTGATTTTAAGTAAAAACGTGAAAGTTAATAGAAGATAAAATAAACCGCGATATGTTTTGTATCGCGGTTTATTTTTAGATAATCATAATGTATTCAATATTAATGGTTTGAGAACTTATAAAATAATCGTTCTGTTACCATAAACGAAGACACGTTGTGAAAGTACCCAATATAAAGCATGGCTAAGTACATTTTTTTCAACATCACGACCAGCTCTCATCATATCTTCTGCAGAAAATGTGTGGTCAACGTTAATTACGTTCTGTGTGATGATTGGGCCTTCATCTAAATTATCATTTACGTAGTGAGCAGTAGCACCAATGATCTTGACTCCGCGTTCGTAAGCCTGATGGTAAGGGCGAGCACCAATAAAGGCAGGCAAGAAGGAGTGGTGAATATTGATAATTTGATTTGGGAAGTTTTGTACAAATGCAGGTGTTAATACACGCATGTATTTTGCGAGTACAACGTAATCAGGTTTGTATTGATTAATTTGTGCAATTAACTTTTCATCATGTTGATCACGAGTTAATCCTTCATGACTAACAAGATGGAAAGGAATACCAAATTGTTCTACTAAATGTTTTAACGTGTCATGATTACCAATAACAGCGGCAATTTCTACATCTAGATCACCGAATGCGCTCTTCATTAACAAATCGCCAAGGCAATGTGCTTCTTTTGTCACCATAACTACAATGCGACGGCGACCTGCGGTATTCAATTCACGTTGAGAACCTTGCGGTAATGCATCATCTAAATCAGCAAGAAAAGTTTCATCATTAAAGATGCCTTCAAGCTCAGTGCGCATAAAAAAGCGACCAGTACGATGATCAACAAATTCACTATTTTGAACAATATTTAATTGATGTTTGTAGCAAATATTGGTGATTTTTGCGATTAGGCCTTTTGCATCAGGGCAAATAGTACGGAGTATTTTTTTTTGAGTATTTTGGTGTTGCATGTATGGATAAATCCTTTCTTTTACTTCTGTGTTTGCAATTATTTGATGTTATTTTCACAACATTTTTTGTATTTACGCCCTGAACCACAAGGGCAGGGATCGTTTCGTCCTACTTTTGGTTTCACACCGTCAATATAAAACCAACAGTTATCTATTTTTAGAAAACGGGATCGTTCATGTAAGTACTGTTTATCATCGGCATTTCTTTCAATAAAGCAAGCCGAGAATTCAACGTATGCCTCATTTTTATTTGTGCTTGCTTGCGATGAGATAATATTAAGTCCAAGCCATTGTGTATTTGGGAAGCCTGAAGTTAATTCATCATGCAAGGATGCAATACGGCAAGAGGGGTGCCACGTTTTTATTAAGTAATTAGCATTATGTTTAACGAACGCGCTATAACGCGACCGCATTAATGCTTCTGCTGTTGGGGCATTTTTCTGCTCCAAATGGTAAGGCTCACAGCAATCAGAGTAGAATAATTGGCTATTACAGGGGCATAAATTCGACAAAATAATGTCCTAACTCACGTTATTAGTATGACGATTTCCCATAGATTGAAAAAAGTAATGATTGAGAATAATTAACGTCAATGTTGAACTAAACTAGTAATGTATCGCTAATTAATCGGCATGTGAAACGATAGTTACTGGAGTAACCAATGAATAAAGCCTTAGTGGGTAAAAAAATCTTGATAATTGATGATGAGGTTGTTTTTCGCACTATGCTGACGGAATATTTCTCACATGAAAAAGCGTGTGTCTATACAACAGATAATGGTAGCCAAGCGTTATCTTTATTAGATAAGGGATTATTACCCGACCTTATTTTATGTGACATTCGTATGCCGGTTATGAATGGCCCTACGTTTTTATGTCACCTTGAACAACGTAAACTTGCTATTCCTGTTATTGCTATTTCATGTACAGATAATATGTCTGAAGTAGATGATATGTTGCGTTTAGGGGCACAAGAAATTTTTCTTAAGCCAATAACACATCTCGATAAATTAAAACAAAAAGTTATTGAAGTATTATGCCCAGGTTTTTTTGAATCAGTATTAATAGAAGGTATACATTTAGAACCTCTTTGGAATAGCTTGCGAAAAGATACACATTATATTCAGTCGTTCATAAAACAGATGCAACCTCAGGTTAAACAAGTTGTAGCGGGATATTGTGTTAATTATCGTCAGCTAAATGATATTGCTAAAATGGGATTGTTATTTGATATTGCCGCCTTATCAGAAGATCAAATTATTTTTTATTGTGTTGATATATCACGGGACGACGAAAATGGGCTTTTGGTCGCTTTACTCTTACGAGTTGTATTTAATGATGTATTAAAATCATCAGAAAAAAATCGTTCGCTTCCAAGCATGTATAACATGTTGAATAAGCTTAATAAGATGCTGAATGAAATAGGTGTAAAAGGGCAGTTTCCTATCACTTTAGGGTATTATCATACACAGAAAAAAAATATATTATTGGCATCAGCAGGATTACGAGCTGAAATAAAAACAGAGAGTAAAAAATTCGAATTGAATAGCGGTGTTCCCTTAGGTACTTTGCAACTTTTATATATTAACCAAATAAAATGTGAAGGAACAAATTGGCAATGTAAGATTTGGGATAATACAAATCAGATTAAATTAATGTTTTCCCCTATCTATAAAAGTTAAATTTAGATTAAAGAAATACAGAATATCGTGCATATATTAAACATAAATGAAGAACTATCTCAATTAAGCGGTAGGGCTCTGTTTATCCTTAGATATTAGCTGGTATACTCTGGCGATTATTTTTTAATGTACCCATTCATATTTGAAAATAGAACGGTACGAATTGCAGGAGAAATATAATGTCATCAGCAGTGCGTAAAGTTAGAAAAGCGGTGATCCCTGTTGCTGGATTAGGAACAAGAATGTTACCTGCAACTAAGGCAATTCCGAAAGAAATGTTGCCTGTGGTTGATAAACCACTTATTCAATATGTGGTTAATGAATGTATTGCGGCGGGTATTAATGAAATTGTTCTTGTCACACATTCTTCTAAAAACTCCATTGAAAACCATTTCGATACCAGTTTTGAATTAGAAGCTATTTTAGAAAAACGAGTTAAACGCCAGTTACTAGAAGAAGTACAAGGTATTTGCCCAAGTCATGTCACTATCATGCAAACTCGTCAAGGGATCGCAAAAGGATTAGGTCATGCTATTTTATGTGCAAAACCTTTAATCGGTGATGAGCCTTTTGCGGTTATTCTGCCCGATGTCATTTTAGATAGATATAGTGCAGATTTAACTAAAGTTAACCTGAAAGAGATGCTTTCCCATTTTGAGCGCTCTGGCGCAAGCCAAATTTTAGTTGAACCTGTACCCGAAGATGAAGTTTCTAACTATGGTATTGTTGATTGCATGGGAGAACATTTATGCCCAGGTGATAGCAAACCAATTACTCGTGTTGTTGAAAAACCGAAAAAAGAAGAAGCACCTTCGAATTTATCTATCGTGGGTCGTTATGTCTTATCTGAAAGTATTTGGCCATTATTGGCAAAAACAGCGCCAGGTGCGGGCGATGAAATTCAGTTAACAGATGCGATTGCGATGCTGATTGAAAAAGAAGACGTTGAGGCTTATCACCTACAAGGGAAAAGCCACGATTGTGGTAATAAATTAGGGTATATGAAAGCATTCGTAGAATACGGTATACAGCACGAAGAGTTTGGTGAAGATTTCGCACAATGGATAAAATCATTGAAAGTAGAGTGAAATGGCACTGAGTAATAATCATTTTGTATAGCGGTTTTTATTGTATGGTTCTTGCGAATACATTGTGTTATAGACAAATGATTTTGTGAGAAATGCTAGATAAAGTGATCACAAGAGATTAAGGTATGGCTCAATGCAACCATGTATTGAGCCATACTGATTTTTGTAAAGTATGATGATGTTAAGCGTTATGATGTTTAATCAAGGTGATATTAAGCATGATAACGTTTACGTGAATAATAATTAATTGGGTTATTTGAGTGATAATATGAAAATATTAGTAACAGGTGCTGCGGGGTTTATTGGCTCTCATTTAAGTCAGCGTTTAATTGAAATGGGTTACCATGTTGTTGGAATAGATAATCTCAATGATTATTATGATGTACGCTTAAAAGAAGCTCGATTAGCTAAATTACAACAGTTAGAAAAGTTTCAATTTGAGAAAATTGATATTGTTGATTCAACAAAAGTGGCTCAATTATTTGTAACTCATCAGTTTGATCGTGTTATTCATCTAGCGGCTCAGCCGGGAGTCCGCTATTCAATTGAAAATCCAATGGCCTATATTGATGCAAATATTGTCGGTCACATTAATATATTAGAAGGATGCCGTCATAATAAAGTAGGACATCTTATCTATTCTTCTTCAAGCTCTGTATATGGTTTAAATCAAAAGCAACCGTTCTCAACGGAAGATAGTGTTGATCATCCTGTTTCATTATATGCAGCAACTAAAAAAGCTAATGAGCTAATGTCTCATAGTTACTCGCATTTATATCAATTACCTACAACTGGATTACGATTCTTTACTGTATATGGTCCTTGGGGCCGTCCAGATATGGCATTATTTAAATTCACAAAAGCAATGCTTGCTGGTGAGCCTATTGATGTTTATAACGGCGGAAATATGACACGCGATTTCACTTATGTGGCTGATATCGTAGAGTCAGTTGTTCGTTTAATTGATATTGTTCCCAAAGCGGATGAAAGCTGGACGGTAGAGAAGGGCGAGACATCATCCAGTTCTGCACCTTATAAAATCTATAATGTAGGTAATGGGCAACCAACAAAACTGATGGATTTTATTAAGGCAATTGAAAAATCATTAAATATTAAAGCAAAACTAAATTTAATGCCGATGCAAGATGGTGATGTCCTTTCTACCTGTGCCGATTGCCAAGATTTATCTCAGGCCACCGGTTTCTCACCAAATACAAATGTAGAATACGGTGTAAAACAGTTTGTTGATTGGTATTTAAGTTATTATAGAAACTAAAACTGTTGGCTTAATTGAAGCGAATAAAAAAGGAGCTATAAAAGCTCCTTTTTCATTATAAATAAAAGTCAATGGTGTGATTTTTACACTCTTTATTTTTGTCTCCCAACCTTATATACAAACAACATCAGCACATATTAAAATTAAACGCTTGTTTAATATAAGGGGTAAACAAGAAAATACCCTTTTAAATAATTAAAAGGGTATTTCAAATAGAATATTGACTTAAATTAGATAAGGAAATCTTCTAATGATTTGCCTTCTTCGTCAATTGCACGCTTGATTACAGCTGGTGTACGACCTTGGCCTGTCCAAGTTTTAGTTTCACCATTTTCATCAACGTAAGAATATTTAGCTGGGCGAGCTGCACGTTTAGCACGGCCAGTTTTATTAACAGCACTTGCTTCAAGTAAGTCTGTTGGGTCAATACCGGCTTCTTCTAACATTTCACGGTATTTTTGTAATTTCTGAACACGCTCTTCTTCAGCTGCTTTTTCTAATGAGAATTCTTCACGACGCTCATTAACGACAACTTCGAGCTTTTCCAGCATTTCTTCTAAAGTTTCTAAAGAAGTTTCTCTTGCTTGTGCGCGGAGAGTACGGATGTTATTTAATATTTTTAAAGATTCGCTCATTTTCCTGGTCTCAAATAAATGTTGTTGGCTGATGTAATACTAATAATAGATTGCTATTTAAATTTCTGCAATACCTAAATACAAACCTTACGTAAAATTTCTTTTTTTTAAACTATTATCTCAACGAAAAAAATAATAAATATTGAGGTATCTTTAGTCAATAAAGGAAATATGAGTAAGGAAATGCATCTTTTAACTGATGATAGCGCTAATGTAAAAGAATAGAAAGCTTTGTTCATTTTTTTATAATAACGGACTTTTTTCAAAAAATGAGTTGGGGTTAACTTTCATACTTTAATAAACGTATATCAATGCGTGTTTTAATATGTTAAGTACTTATTAAAGCTATTTATTTTTTAAGCAAAAATTAGCATTAGCAATGACTCTCATCTTTGAATGGTATATCTAGAATAGAAATAAAGGTAATAAATACTTGTTATTGATAACTTGTAGACTGTTTATGTTAGACTGTCGCCCGTGAAAATAAACACTATTTAAGGAGAGAGCTGATGGCTCAGCTTTACTTTTATTATTCAGCTATGAATGCTGGAAAATCAACATCGCTATTGCAATCCTCTTATAACTATAATGAGCGAGGAATGCGTACATTGATTTTCACAGCGGCTATTGATACACGCTTTGCAAAGGGAAAAATTAGTTCAAGAATCGGTTTAAGTGCCGATGCATTGCTCTTCAGTGATGATATGAATATTCGCGATGTTATTGTTGCTGAGCATAACAAACAACCTATTCATTGCGTATTAATTGATGAATGCCAATTTTTAAGTAAGGCTCATGTAGAACAACTTTGTGAAATAACGGACACCTATGATATTCCGGTTCTTACTTATGGTTTAAGAACAGACTTTAGAGGCGAGCTATTTACGGGTAGTGCTTATTTATTAGCGTGGGCAGATAAATTAGTAGAGCTTAAAACAGTTTGTTACTGTGGTAGAAAAGCAAATAAAGTATTACGCTTAGATGATAAAGGAAATGTGCTGAGCGATGGTGCTCAAGTTGAAATTGGCGGAAATGAAAAATATGTTTCAGTTTGCCGTAAGCATTATACTCAGGCAACGCTAAAAGGGAGTATCGAGCAAGAGTAATCTTTTCCTTTTCCCTCTTTTGTGTATTTATAATGATGAAAGAGGGATTAAAATAAGTGTCCAAATAAAAGTTTATATTACTTAATACTAAAAAATATTTATCGATTTTTTAAATTCAGCCAATTTATTGGCTTTTTTTATATCAAAAGTTGGACTTTCTGATGTCCTTATGTAAAGAAATATTCTTTTTTTAAGAGAAATATTATTCATTTCATAGATTTCATTATCATTAATCAAAAAAAACATAATCAAATATACGTAGGGTATCTAATTTGTGATGCTGATATTGTTTTTTACAAATGATAAGACGCAAAAACATTTGATACACTAATATTATTCATAGTTTAATGAAATTGAATAAAGATCGTCGTAATGGGCTATAAATCTATTTATTTTATCTATGCTTAACATAATGAAATATTTATATCGAGTCTTATTGATGATGCTTATTGGTTTGCATGAATTATTACCTAATAAATAGCATGTCTTACTCTATGAATTTTAATACAAGAAAAAGACCGCACTTTTTATACTCCTAAAGGAGTAAGTTGAACCGTCAAATGCACAAATAACGACCTTTTGTTAGGTATTACTTTATCAATACGCATATAGTATTTTGATAATATTTTATTGAAATTATGTGCTTTATAAAGTGAATATTATTAATAACGTTGATGTGGAAATATTTCACATCAATATATTTTGCTCGTTATTTAAAAGCTAAATAGATCGAAATGTTCATTTTTCTTCTTTCCTAATGAGAATAAAACTCACTATGAACGAAAAAATGGTGATCTTGGTTTTAAAAATACCTAATACCTTTTTAGAACCATCGAATAAAGATAATTGGTTCAAAATAAAATAATTATGCTAACTAACTAATGAAAAAGGTGGTGAGTTAGACAAGCGCTGTAATTTACACAGACAACTTTTTTTAGGGTAGTTAATGCAACAGGGTGGCTGAAAAAGAAAATGGCTTAGCGCCTCATTTAAAGCTATATAGGCTTAAATATTCTAAACCTCATTCTTAATAAAAAAATGATAGATGGTTGCTAAGTGTAATTATTTATATTTTCTGGTTAAAAAATCGCTGAGCCACGATTTAGTGGTAAAACAAAATGAAAAGGCCTGACTCCGGTTAAATATCGAAATCAGGCCTTACATATCGCATTACTAAAAGTGCCCAAATTTATAGGGCACTTCATTAGCAGATTTTTATTAACAATAAATAATCGATTATTTGAGGATCAGACTAACACAGCGTGTCTCGATTATTTTTTACTGCTTTTTTTAGTTGGTTTTGATTCTTCTTTTACTTCCACAACGGGATGTTCATTAAATTCACGACCGTAGTAAGAATCTAATAATAGTTGTTTCAGTTCAGAGATCAGTGGGTAACGTGGGTTAGCACCAGTACACTGATCATCAAACGCATCTTCAGATAACTTATCAATTCTTGCTAAGAAATCACTTTCTTGAACGCCAGCTTCACGAATAGAAGATGGAATACCTAATGAAGATTTCATTTCTTCTAACCATGCTAATAATTTCTCAATCTTAGCCGCAGTACGATCACCCGGTGCTGAAAGCTCTAAGTGGTCAGCAATTTCTGCATAGCGACGGCGAGCTTGAGGGCGGTCGTATTGGCTAAATGCAGTCTGTTTTGTTGGGTTATCATTTGCGTTATAACGAATAACGTTTGAAATTAATAACGCATTAGCTAAACCATGAGGAATATGGAACTCAGAGCCTAATTTATGCGCCATTGAGTGACAAACACCCAAGAATGCGTTAGCAAAAGCAATACCAGCAATAGTTGCCGCATTATGAACACGTTCACGAGCAACTGGGTTTTTAGCCCCCTCATGATAACTTGCTGGCAGATATTCTTTCAGTAATTTCAATGCTTGTAGTGCTTGTCCGTCAGAATATTCGTTAGCTAATACAGAAACATAAGCTTCTAATGCGTGAGTCACTGCGTCTAAACCACCAAATGCACACAGTGATTTAGGCATATTCATAACAAGGTTTGCATCAACAATAGCCATATCAGGTGTTAATGCATAGTCTGCTAATGGGTATTTCTGACCTGTTTCGTCATCAGTAACTACCGCAAAAGGTGTTACTTCAGAGCCAGTACCTGATGTTGTAGTGATAGCAACCATTTGTGCTTTTACACCCATTTTCGGGAATTTATAAATACGTTTACGGATATCCATAAAGCGTAGTGCTAATTCTTCGAAGTGAGTTTCTGGGTGCTCATACATAACCCACATAATTTTTGCAGCATCCATTGGTGAACCACCACCTAATGCGATGATCACGTCAGGTTTAAAGCTGTTCATCTGTTCTGCACCTTTGCGCACAACACTCAATGTTGGATCGGCTTCAACTTCAAAGAAGACTTCTGTTTCAACACCAAATTTTTTCAGTACACGAGTAACTTCATCGACATAACCGTTATTGAATAAGAAACTATCGGTTACGATAAAGGCACGTTTTTTACCATCAGTCGCAATTTCTTCCAGTGCAATAGGTAAGCAACCACGGCGGAAGTAAATAGATTTAGGAAGCTTATGCCACAACATATTTTCTGCTCTTTTCGCCACGGTTTTAGTGTTGATAAGGTGTTTTGGCCCTACGTTTTCTGAAATGGAGTTACCACCCCATGACCCACAACCTAAGGTTAGAGAAGGAGCAAGCTTAAAGTTGTATAAGTCACCAATACCACCTTGAGATGCTGGAGTATTGATTAAGATACGAGATGTTTTCATTTTATCGCCGAAATAGGCAACATGTTCAGGACAATTATCTTGGTCTGTATATAAGCAAGATGTATGACCGATACCGCCCATTTCAACTAATTTTTCTGCTTTATGTACCGCATCTTCAAAAGTTTGAGCGTGGTACATTGCTAATAATGGAGATAATTTCTCGTGAGCAAATGGTTCTGCTTCGGTTGTTTCTTTTACTTCACCAATTAAAATTTTGGTGTTTACAGGTACTTCAATGCCGGCCATTTCAGCGATTTTTGTTGCTGGTTGACCTACGATAGCCGCATTTAAGTTACCGTCTTTTAAGATGATATCTTGAACAGCTTTTAATTCTTTACCTGTTAGCATATAACCGCCGTGAGTAGAGAAACGCTCACGAACTTGTTTATAGATGCTATCAACAACGATTACTGATTGTTCTGACGCACAAATTACGCCGTTATCGAAGGTTTTAGACATTAAGATTGATGCTACAGCACGTTTAATATCTGCTGAGTCATCAATAACAACTGGAGTATTGCCCGCACCAACACCGATAGCAGGTTTACCTGAACTATATGCAGCTTTAACCATGCCTGGACCACCTGTTGCTAAGATCAGGTTGATATCTTCATGGTGCATTAATGCGTTAGAGAGGGCGACTGATGGCTCATCAATCCAACCAATTATGTCTTTTGGCGCACCTGCAGCGATCGCCGCATTTAAAACGATTTCTGCAGCGCGATTTGTTGCTTCTTTAGCGCGTGGGTGTGGCGAGAAAATAATACCATTACGTGTTTTTAAGCTAATTAATGCTTTAAAAATCGCAGTAGATGTTGGGTTAGTGGTCGGTACGATACCGCAAATGATACCAATAGGTTCAGCGATAGTCATTGTGCCGTAAGTCAGATCTTCTGATAAGATCCCGCAGGTTTTTTCATCTTTATATGCATTGTAGATATATTCGGAGGCAAAGTGGTTTTTAATTACTTTATCTTCAACGATACCCATGCCAGATTCTTTCACAGCCAATTTTGCCAGAGGAATACGGGCGTCAGCGGCAGCTAATGCAGCAGCACGGAAAATTGCATCAACTTGTTCTTGAGAGAAGTTAGCAAATTCACGCTGAGCTTTTTTTACACGAGCAACCAAATCATTGAGTTCAGTAACGTTAGTTACAGACATAAAGAGACTCCTGATAAAATGTTAAATTTTTTAAGCAAATTAGCCGTTTTGATCATCATTAATAAGAATAGTCTAGATAGATGACATCGTGCTTATTTCAGTAATAATAATTAGAAGCCCTAATTTGCTTAAAAAACTTAAAAAAAACAACAATAAACATAAATATATTTTTAAAATTATCCTCTTTTTCCGAATGATAACAGCTTACCATCTTTCTAATTAATTAACGTGATCTTAATCACAAAATTGACAAGCTGACACCTTTCAGCACGACCGTTAATGAGAATAATAATCATATGCGAAAAATCATCAACGATTTTTTTGTCGTATCTCATATTTCGATATAAAATTAAACCACTAGGTTTTTATCGGTTTACAAGAGAATATTTTAGGTAAAAACTTGTTAACTAATAGAATTAACTGGTTTATTGATTTAAAGTAACGCGGATTTTTTAGAGTTACTCTATCTTTTATAGAATAATTCGCATGTTTATTAGCCAAGAAGGGGCTTTTCATGGGGGCACTGCTGGATTTATCCGGTTATATTAAATTTTTTGTGGGTCTTTTTGCGATTGTAAACCCAATTGGTATTTTGCCTGTTTTTATTAGTATGACGAGTTATCAAACGGATGCAGGGCGAAACAAAACAAATTTAATTGCAAATGGCTCCGTTGCAATTATTTTGGTTTCATCTCTGTTAATCGGCGATTCTATACTGAATATTTTCGGTATTTCTATCGACTCGTTTCGTATAGCGGGAGGGATGCTGATTGTTACAATTGCCATGACCATGATAAATGGGCGTTTAGGGGAAGATAAACAAAACAATCAAGAACGAAACGAATCTGCCGTACGTAATAGTGTTGCTGTTGTACCTTTGGCGTTACCATTAATGGCAGGGCCTGGGGCAATTAGTTCTTGTATTGTATGGAGTTCTCGTTGGGAAGGTTTTACTAACTTTTTGGGATTAGCCGCAACCAGTATCTTTTTTGCATTCTGCTGTTGGTTGCTTTTTCGTAGTGCAACACTATTAGTGAAATACTTAGGGCAAACGGGAATTAACGTGGTAACCCGTATAATGGGCTTATTATTAATGTCTTTAGGTATTGAGTTTATTGTGACCGGTTTGCGTTCTATTTTTCCGGGCTTATTAGTTTAAATATCGTTAACACAGTAGCATTTTTAAAAATCGCAGTGTTTTTTAATACTGCGATTTTTTATTTATTGCATCACTTCTTCCATGCTAATCAAGACGATGTATTCCTTTTGATAACGCTTCTCTATCATAGTGTTGAGTCAATTCGCCATTTTCCATTAATGCGGCTCTATCAGACATATGAGCAATTACATCGGCATCATGACTCACTAATAAATAAGTCATATTATGCTGTTTTTTTAGGGTGTTAAGCAGATTTAAGATCTCGGCTTGCACTGACATATCCAATGCTGAAGTTGGCTCATCTAATAATAACAATTGAGGTTGTAGCAAAAGGGCTCTTGCAATAGCAACTCGTTGGCGTTGTCCACCAGAGAGTTGGTGAGGATAACGGCTTGCTACATCCGCAGATAAGCCGACTTGAGCTAATGCCTGTTCAATTGTGCTGTTATCAAAAGGAATTTGATGAATTTTCAAAGGTTCAGAAAAAGCACGCTCAATACGGTGTTGGGGGTGTAAAGAGGCATAGGGATCTTGAAATACCATTTGTATATTACGGCGCAATGCGCCTTGAAAACGTTGTTGTGGTTTAATGGTTTGCCCTAAAAGTGACATGCTACCTTGCCAATGGGGCAATAATCCAGCAATGACACGTAAAACGGTTGATTTTCCACAACCAGAACGACCTATTAAGCTGAAGGTTTCACCTTGTTGGACATGTAAGTTGATCCCTTTTACAACATGCTTTGCTTGTTTGCCTTGCTCAAATTGAACGTGTAAATCATGAATATCAATTAGCATGATGTTGCCCCTTGAAATTAAGCGTCCTATCTAATACTGGCAATTGCGTGCCATAAGTACTTGCATTAGGTCTACATGTCCAAAGTGTCCGCGTATAAGGATGTGAGGCTGTCGGTAATGCTTTCGCATTGAGTTCATCCACTTGTTCGCCTTGGTACATCACCATTACACGTTCGCAGTATTCAGCAACCAGAGGTAAATCATGACTAATGAGTAGTAAACCCATCTTGCGCTGCTCACATTGGGTGGTAATCAGTTCAAGAATTTGATGGCGTAATTGGGCATCAAGCGCTGATGTTGGTTCATCAGCAATTAGAATTGTTGGGTTATTAATTAGCGCAATAGCAATCATTGCCCGTTGCCCCATTCCTCCTGATAATTCACCGGGATAGCGGTAAATACTCTGCTCAGGAAAGCCAACAGATAACAGCATTTCGATAATCAATTGTCGCCTATCTTGGCGTGAAAGTGTTTGATGGCGTTTTACCGACTCTTCCACTTGTTGATAAATGGTTTTTACCGGATTTAATGCATAACGGGGATCTTGCAATACCATCGAAATAGTATTTCCTCGAGTGTTATTCCATTGGCTCGATGAAAAATTCAATAGATTATTTCCCATTAAATTGAGCTGCTCTGCACTAACTTTTCCTGGTTGACGCACGAGTCCCATTAATGCGCGTGCTGTCATTGATTTACCTGAGCCTGATTCACCCACTACAGCTAAACGCTCTTGGCCTAAAGTAAAAGAGACGTTATTAACCACTCTTGCCGTTGGATAATCAATACAGAGTTTTTTCACTTCAATTAAAGGTGTTTTATTCATGGGTATCTCCCAATATATCCCGAAGCCCATCACCTAATAAATTAAAGGCGAGACTACTGATCAAAATTGCTGTCCCTGGAATAGCAGCTACCCACCATTGGTCAAAAATAACAGGCATACCTTCTGCTATCATTGCTCCCCATTCCGCCATAGGAGGGCGAGCACCTAATCCAAGAAAGCCCAAACCGGCAGCAGCAAGAATAATCACCGCTAAATTAAGCGCTAAACGCACAATGGCTGACGGTAAACATAGCGGTAAAATATGCCCCCATAAAAGACGAACACCTTTTATTCCCATCATTTCAGCAGCAGCAAGGTAATCACTATTGCGCAAATGTTGAATTTCACTGCGAGATTGACGTGCATAAGCAGGCCATGCTGTTAAAGCCAATGCCAATGCTCCATTAAGAAGACCGGGGCCTAACATTGCTACAAAGGCAAAAGCTAGGATCAATGAAGGCATTGACATTATAACGTCAGTGAATCGCATTAAAATACGTTCAGTCCATCCACCGTAATAACCCGATAAAATCCCGACCAACAATCCTAATGGTAAGGTGATAATAGCCACCAATCCCACCAAACCAAGCATTGGGCGTGTGCCATAAATAATACGAGAAAGGATATCTCGTCCATAATTATCTGTGCCTAACCAGTGTTCAGCGTTGGGTGCTAATAAGCGTTGAGCCGCATGTTGCCAATTGGGATCGTAAGGGGCTAACCAAGGTGCAAAAATAGCAATAATTAACAGTAAAATAAGCAATGATAAACCGATAAATGCGGAAGGCGAACGCGCTATTTTTCTTAAAAATGAAGGTGACATTAGCGGAGCCTCGGATCAGTCAAACGAATAACGATATCGGTCATATTATTAATAAAGACAAAGCATAAACCGATAATTAAAGTACCGCCCATAATGGCTGTGGTATCACCCGCAAAAAGTGCGGTTGTAAGATATCGACCAATTCCCGGCCAAGAAAAGACCGTTTCTGTTAATACCGCACCTTCTAACATACCGGTATAAGACAAGGCGATAATGGTCATTAATACACCACGAATATTGGGTAATACGTGATAAAAGAGAATACGTAACTCGCCAATACCTTTTGCTCTCGCTAAGGTGACATACTCTTTATTCATTTCGTTTAAACAGGCCGAACGTGTTAAGCGAGTAATAGAGGCAAGGGCAAAATAAGCTAATAGAGAAACGGGCAAAATAAGGTGTGATAACGCGTTAAAAAAAGCGTCTTTATCACCGGCTAATAAGGTATCGATTAACGCAAAGCCTGTTACAGGTTCAATTGTAAATTGATATATATCGTCTAATCGTCCGGGGCCTGCGGTCCATTGCAGTGTGGCATAGAAAATTAATAACAAAATTAAGCCTAACCAGAAAATAGGAACAGAGCTACCTAATAGCGTCAAAATGCGTAAAACAAAATCGAGAGGTGTACCGACAAAACGAGCACATAATACACCAAATAAAATGCCCAAACTGGCACCAATAACCAATGCGACTGTTGCTAACTCTAAAGTGGCTGGGAAAGTCAATAATAAATCATCAAGAACGGGTTGACCCGTTGATGTCGCTGTACCCAAATGTCCTTCTAATAATGCTTCTACATAGTGAAAAAACTGCATATAGAGAGGTAAATCCAGCCCCAATTCATGTTTGACTTGGTTATATGTTTCGAGGCTTGCATGATCACCGACAATTTGCAGAACAGGATCAACAGGGGAAAGTGCAGAAAGTGTGAAAGTAATTACAAGAAGCCCAAAAAGCGTAAGTACTAATGTCAATATTCCTTGAGCAAAAGTAATTAACTGGCTTTTTAGACGAATAGGTAACGTCATAGCAGTGTTCATACAGCAATAGCCTAGTGAAATGGCAAAAAATAGACCATCCACAATAACATGACTGTGGATGGTTTTAGGAAAAAATATTACTTAGTTACTTAGTTACTTAGTTACTTAGTTACTTAGTTACTTTGTCATAATAAACCATATCTGCATTTAGACCTTGGGCATAACCTTTAACATTATCGCGCATGACGATTTGGTTTTTACCTTGATCGATAAAGACATAAGGTGAACTACGTTGTAACTCTTTTTGCATTTCAGTATAGAGTGATTGACGCTTTGTCTTGTCTGCCTCATTCAGCGCCACTAATGTTTTTTGGCTTAGTTCAGGGATTTTCCAACCATTTAACCAAGCAACAGTATTGGATTGCCCGTCGTTATAAGCAAAGGCACTCGCATTAGAATGTGCATCAAAATAGTCTGGGATCCAAAAACGAATCGCGGCTTGGTGTTGTTTCGCGCGCACACGGCTATACACTTGGCTACCAGCCGCTGGTAATAAGTCTACTTGTACACCTGCTTGAGCAAAGCTTGCCTGAATGGATTGTGCCACCGTAATGTAAGGGACTTTATTCTCAACATCTAATGTAAAGCGAGCATTGGTAATGCCTGCTTTGGCTAAAATTGCCTTCGCTTTTTCGGGATCAAAGGTGAATGGATTATCTTTTAATGCACCCGGTAAACCCACAGGCAAAAAGCTTTGGTGAATAAAATACTGCCCACGCATTAAATCTTCAGTAATACCTTTGTAGTCAACTAAATAACGAGAGGCCTCCCAAAATGCGGGGTTACTAAGCGAAGGGTTTCCACTTGCGGTATTAAAAGCCAAATAAACTTGCTCTGCGGAAGGAATATCTAAAATTTGAATACCAGCTTTGCCAGACAGTGCTGCTGTTTGGTCTGTACCTAGCCCTCGAGCAATATCTGCATCACCTTTTTCAATCAACAAACGACGCGATGCTGGATCAGGTACGTTTTTAATAATGATATTCTCTATTTTAGGTGCACCAGTTGGTGAGAGAGGGTTAGCTTCTAACACAATCGCTTGGCGAGGTTGATAAGCACGCATTTTGTATGCGCCACTTCCTGCTGAATTCATTTTCAGCCAGCTATTCCCAAAGTCATTATTTTTAACGTGAGCAGAAACCAGCTTTTCATCAATAATAGAAGCAATTGGGGTTGAGAGGATATTTAGCACAACATCAGGGCTGACATCGGCTATCCAACGTACTTCTAATTCATTATCACTGATTTTTTTCAATAATGAATTAATGTTATCTGCTTTCCAACCTAAGACATTTAGAATAAAGGCAGGTGATTTATTCATGGTGATCGCACGCTGATAAGAGAAGATAATATCTTCAGGGCGAACAGTGTTACCTGATGCAAATTTTGCATCAGGTTTAATTTTAAATACGATAGATTTTTGTTCAGGATTGGCTTGCCAACTTTCAACTAAAATCGGTTCATTAATTTCAGGGTTATCGCGATTAGGTTGAACAATACGCTGATACAAACTAGGCACAGTCTGAATACTAGACAGTTCATTACTTTCAGCGGGATCAAGACTGACAATATCATCAAGCCCTTGAACCACAATTAATGTATTAGCAGGTGTTGCTGCAAATGCCGGGACGGAAAGGGCACCCACAACGAATAATGATAATAATTTTGCTTTCATGAGACGCTCCCTGAAACGGTGTCGCTAAAATCGTTATGTTAATAACTTATTAGTTATTACTTTGTGAAATTAACTTAGGCAAAACGTGACCGATGCGCAAAGTTTTAATTACGCTTACATATAACGCTTGGTTATAAGCAATTAAGATTAATTATGGTAGAAGAATAATTAACCGCAAGATGAGAAGAACTAAATACTCCTTTAGTAGTAATTGATTGACTATTAAGTTGTAGTAGCTGAATTGATTAAGCTGTATTTGATATCCATCAATATTCCTTATGAGTAGTTTCGTATTTTAGCCTTAGAAATCTTTAAATCTGAGGCAAAAATGAGCAAGAAAACACTCGCAATCATCGGTAACGGTATGGTGGGGCACCGTTATATCGAAGAATTGATTGATAAAGGTGGCAATGAAGAATTTAATATTGTCGTCTTTTGTGAAGAACCTCGCGTTGCATATGATAGAGTCCATCTCTCCTCTTATTTCTCCCATCACACCGCTGAAGAGCTCTCTTTAGTTAAGCAAGGATATTATGAGAAACACCAAATAGAAGTATTAATTGGTGAACGAGTGATAACCATCAATCGTGAAGAAAAAGTGGTACACACCAATACAGGGCGTTGTGTCAGTTACGATAAGTTAGTGATGGCAACAGGCTCTTATCCATGGGTTCCCCCTATTAAGGGAAATAACTCACCAGATTGCTTTGTTTATCGTACTATTGAAGATTTAAATGCCATCGAATCTTGCGCACGTATTAGCCGTAAAGGCGCGGTAATTGGCGGTGGACTTTTAGGATTAGAAGCCGCAGGTGCGTTAAAAAGTTTAGGTATTGAAACTCACGTTATCGAATTTGCCCCAACCTTAATGGCAGAACAACTTGATACATTAGGTGGTGAGCAACTTAAGCGAAAAATAGAACGTATGGGTGTGAAAGTGCATACCTCTAAAAACACACAAGAAATATTATCGACAGGTGAAAATGCACGTAAAACACTGCAATTTGCAGATGGTAGTTTTCTTGAAGTTGACTTTATTGTGTTCTCCACTGGTATTCGCCCAAAAGATAAACTGGCTCGTCAATGTAATTTAGATATTGCTCCAAGAGGCGGCATTGTTATTAATGATTATTGCCAAACAACAGATCCTGATATTTATGCTATTGGTGAATGTGCATCTTGGCAAAATAAAACTTTCGGATTAGTGGCTCCGGGCTACAAAATGGCACAAGTTGCCGTCGATAATTTATTAGGCCATCACTCTGTCTTTCAAGGGGCTGATTTAAGTGCAAAATTAAAGCTTCTCGGTGTCGATGTCGGTGGTATTGGTGATGCTCATGGACATCAAGTAGGGTGCCGTAGCTATATTTATCTGGACGAAGGCAAAGAAATTTATAAACGTCTGATAGTTAGTGAAGATAATAAATACTTATTAGGGGCTGTATTAGTGGGAGATACCGAAGATTATGGCAATCTTCTACAGTTATCACTCAATACTATTGAATTACCAGAGCACCCAGATTCCTTAATTTTACCGGCACATGCAGGAAGTAAGCCTGCAATCGGAGTTGATTCCTTACCTGAAACAGCACAAATCTGCTCTTGTTTTGATGTGACAAAAGGCGACATTATTCAAGCAATTGAACGAGGTTGTCATACAGTTGCTGCCATTAAAGCTGAAACTAAAGCCGGTACAGGGTGTGGTGGTTGTATTCCTCTTGTGACTCAAGTCTTAAATGCAGAATTAGCCAAACAAGGTATTGAAGTTAATCACCATCTTTGTGAGCATTTTCACTATTCACGCCAAGAACTTTATCATCTTATTCGTGTAGAAGGTCTGAAAAGTTTTGATGAACTGCTGGCAAAACATGGTCAAGGTTATGGCTGTGAAGTGTGTAAACCTACAGTGGGGTCATTGCTTGCCTCATGTTGGAATGAGTACATCTTGAGTGATGATTTAGTTTCTCTACAAGATACTAATGATAATTTTCTTGCAAATATGCAAAAAGATGGGACTTATTCCATTATTCCTCGCTCTCCCGGTGGTGAAATTACGCCCGCTGGTATTATAGCTATTGGGCAAATCGCTCAAGAATATAATTTGTATACCAAAATTACTGGCTCACAACGAATGGCAATGTTCGGTGCTCATAAACAGGATCTGCCTGCTATTTGGGAAAAATTAATTGCAGCAGGTTTTGAAACAGGCCATGCCTACGCGAAAGCATTGCGTATGGTAAAAACGTGTGTAGGTAGCAGTTGGTGCCGTTTTGGTGTTGGTGATAGTGTTGGTTTGGGGGTTGCGCTAGAGCATCGTTATAAAGGTATTAGAACGCCTCATAAGATGAAATTTGGTGTATCAGGTTGCACCCGAGAATGTTCTGAAGCACAAGGAAAAGACGTCGGTATTATTGCCACCGACAAAGGCTGGAACCTCTATTTTGGCGGAAATGGTGGTATGAAGCCACGCCATGGGGATCTCTTTGCTTCGGATCTTGATGAAGAAACCTTAGTGCATTATATCGACCGCTTTATGATGTTTTATATCCGTACCGCAGATAAGCTACAACGAACCTCAGTATGGTTAGATAATTTAGAAGGGGGAATTGAATATTTACGTGATGTTATTATTCATGACAAGCTAGGCTTAAATACGCAGTTAGAAAAAGAACTGAAAGCCTTACAAGAACGAGTCGCTTGTGAATGGAAAGAAACGGTTGATTCTCCAAAAGCATTAAAACGTTTTGCCCACTTTATTAATAATCCAATGCCCGATCCGACAGTGCAAACGGTAAAAGAACGATTCCAACACCGTCCCGCACGTTTACATGAACGTATTGATATCAAATTGGTCACTGAGGAGGCGCAATCATGAGTCAATGGATAGCGGTTTGCCAATTAGATGATATTACACCAGGAACGGGTGTTTGTGCGCTGGTGGAGCAAGATCATGTTGCCATTTTTCGCCCTTATTCTGATACACGTTTATATGCATTAAGCAATATCGATCCCTTTGCACATTCCAGTGTTCTATCACGAGGATTAATTGCTGAACATGAAAATGAGTTGTATATCGTTAGCCCGCTAAAAAAACAGCATTTTCGTTTAACGGATGGTTTTTGCCTTGAAGATGAGCGTTTTTCGATCACACATTTTGATGTCAAGGTTGAAGGTAATACTGTTAGCGTACGCAGCCGTAATAAATCATCTCAATAAATAGGGGAATGAATATGGATTACTTTCCAATATTCTGTCAGCTCAAAGATAAACCTTGTTTATTAGTGGGAGGCGGTGAGATTGCTGAACGTAAAGCCAGATTGCTTATGGAGGCAGGGGCTATTATTTCTGTCATTGCCCCTTCATTTACAAGGCAGTTTATGCAATGGCATACCGAGCAAAAACTAAACTGTATTACAGGAATATTTAATGAGGTTCATTTATCTGGTAAATGGCTTGTTATTGCTGCAACAGATAGCGAGCAAGTGAATCAACAGGTTTTTCAATCAGCAACAGAGAATCAGATATTTTGTAATGTGGTGGATTCACCAGAGCAAGCTAGCTTTATTATGCCGTCTGTCATAGATCGTTCCCCCATTGTGGTGGCGATTTCATCGGGCGGAAAAGCACCTGTATTAGCCCGCATTTTGCGAGAAAAAATTGAACAACTCCTCCCTAATTATCTTGGTGAGCTAGCACAACTTGCCGGAAAATTACGAGATAAAATAAAACAGCGTTTTTCATCGATGAGTGCAAGACGTTATTTTTGGGAGCAATTTTTTGCGGATAAATCATTACAAGCTGAAATAGAAGCGCAAAGAGACGATGGTATTGAGCGACGCATTAGCGCACTGTTATCTGAAAATCAGCAACCTCAAGGCAGTGTTGTTTTAGTTGGCGCAGGGCCGGGTGATGCTGGGTTAATGACCATTAAAGGTTTACAGCAGTGTCAGCAAGCAGATGTAGTGGTTTACGATAGACTCGTGTCTGATGAGGTTATGGCTCTTGTTCGTAGAGATGCGCAGCGCATTTATGTTGGTAAGCAAGCGGGTTTTCACTGTGTTCCTCAAGACGAAATTAATCAAATTTTAATCAAAGAAGCCACTGCGGGAAAACGAGTGGTGAGATTAAAAGGAGGCGATCCTTTTATTTTTGGTCGAGGTAGTGAAGAGTTAGAAGCTTTGATTGAACATCGTATTCCATTTTCAGTGATCCCTGGTATTACGGCAGCATCAGGCTGTACAACTTACGCGGGTATTCCTTTAACGCATCGAGATTATGCGCAAAGCGTTCGTTTTATTACAGGACATGGAAAAGGGTTAAATGAAGCCCAGTGGCAATGTATTGCGCAAGAGAATCAAACATTGGTTTTTTATATGGGATTGACTAAAGCCCATTACATTCAGCAAATGTTACTCAGTCAAAACATGTGTGCGACGATGCCTGTTGCTATTATCGAAAAAGGAACATTAACAGCACAAAAAGTGATTACTGGGCAATTACATCAACTAGCACAGATGGCAGAAACAATAGAAAGTCCAGCGCTGATTATTGTGGGAGAAGTTGTCAAGTTGAATGATAAGCTACAATGGTTTCAATCAAAATCGGCTAAATAGCTGAAAAAAATTGAAGTTGACGTTATAAAATAAAAAAACCTCTTTAATATTCAATATGTATATTAAAGAGGTTTTTTATCTAATGCATAGAAATATATATGAAAATATTTTTTCATTTCATTTCAATTAAACAATTAGATTAAAAATTAAAAATAAATAATAAAAGTGAATGTTTAATAATCTACGGTAATTTTTAGGTTGGAATTATTATTCAATCTAAAGCTCAATTTATTGCTATTTTTAATTAATTTCAAACAGAAACTCTTTACTTATAACGCACCATAAAGTTCTGTAAGTTGGATAAAAACCTTCCTGATTATATTAATTCTGTGAGCTACGTAGGTTTTCTATCTATAAAACTTGCGTGATGTTAATTAAATGTTTATTTGTTGTTTTACCTCTTGTGATATTTGTTTTTTATTTTTCTAAGATAGAACCTTTGAGGGCTAAATAAAGTTAAGTGATAAGAATATCGCATTAATTGACAAAATTTACGATAAGTGTAAAAAAGAAGCGTGTTGTTATCACTTTCTATCTTGTCTAGATCTTAAAATGTTTAAGAATAGTCATTATTACAATCAAAATTTAACAGCGATGCAAATCGTTAATTGAGCGACCCCGCTATAAATTACTGTTTATTAGGAGAGGTACCCATGAAAAATAAAGCTGTGTTAACGATGATGTTTCCAGTCGGTATTATTTCACTTGCCTTAACCTCCTTTTTTTCTCATGCTGTGACTCCCCCTGAAGGCACTATTCTGGCAAAACAACAACATATTGTTATTAATAATGGCACTGAGGTTTCGTCACTTGATCCCCATAAAGTAGAAGGCGCGCCTGAAGGTAATATTATTTTGAATTTATTAGAAGGTCTGACTTATGTGGGGCCTAATGGCGATAGCATGCCAGGCGTTGCGTTGCGCTGGGAAACTGATGATAACAAGGTGTGGACATTCTATTTGAGAGAAGATGCCAAATGGAGTGATGGGACGCCAGTAACAGCCGAAGATTTTGTTTATAGTTGGCGTCGATTGGTAGATCCTAAAACTGGTTCACCTTATGCCAGTTATCTCGAATATGCTTATGTTGAAAATGTTGCAGATATTCTTAGTGGTAAAAAATCCCCCGAAACATTGGGTGTGAAAGCGATAGATCCCTACACTTTGCAAGTCAATTTAACCAAACCAATTCCTTATTTGGTTGATATGGTCAGTCATACATCATTAAAGCCTGTTAAAAAAGAGATTGTTGAAAAATACGGTGTTAATTGGACTCGCCCAGAAAACTTTGTCGGTAATGGGGCTTATATCATTGATAATTGGATTGTGAATGAAAAGGTAACTTTAACGCGAAACCCACTTTATTGGGATAATAAAAATACCATTATTGAGCAAGCCACGTTTTTACCAATTAGTTCAGAAACCAGTGATATTAACCGTTATCGTAGTGGTGAAATTGATATTACCAACAGCGCTATTCCTCCAGTTCTTTATAAAAAAATGAAGCAAGAACAGCCTGATAATTTACACGTTACACCTTATCTATGTACCTTTTATTATGAACTCAATAATAAAAAAGCGCCTTTTGATGACGCCCGAGTTCGGGAAGCTGTGAAATTGACACTTGATAGGCAAGTGATTGCTGAAAAAATAATGGGACAAGGCCAAATCCCTGCTTACTCTTTTACACCATCTTTTATTGGTAATGGTAATTTTAAGCCACCTAAATGGGCATATTGGACACAACAACAACGTAATGAAAGGGCGCGTGAGTTATTAAAAGAGGCTGGATTTGACAGTAAAAATCCGCTGACTTTCACATTGCTTTACAACACTTCAGATCAAAATAAACAACAAGCTATTGCAGCTGCATCAATGTGGAAAAAAAGTATTGGCGCCAATGTCACGTTACAAAATCAAGAATGGAAAACAGCGCTAGAAAATCGTAATCAGGGCAATTACCAAGTTGCTAGAGCAACATGGTGTGCAGATTACAATGAACCGACTTCATTTTTAAACTCATTTCTTTCTAAAAGTAGCCTAAATACGATCTTTTATGAAAATAAAGCCTATGACGACACATTAAATAATGCACTACTTGCACTCGATAATGGTGCACGTCATCAACTCTATCAACGCGCTGAAGCCTTGCTAGATAAGGATTCTGCGATAGTACCTGTTTATTATCGTGTCAGTGTTAGATTAGTGAGTCCAAAAGTAGGTGGATTTACTGGTAAAGACCCCTTTGATTATACGGACTTAAAGCGCTATTTTATAAAGGTAGATAACTAAAACTGGTAAATTATCGGTATTCTATAGTTATGTACGATTTAAATGGTTAAAAGTGACTTTAACCGTAGTAAAAATAAAAAAGCTACACAAAAAAGATAACGGCATAAAAAAATTATAATGTTATCAGGCAATTAAGCACTGATGGCAATTAAGTAAGTTTGATTTATTTTTTGTAAAAACAATAAGTTGTGTAAACCGTTCTAAAACACAACTGAACATCACAGAATGGTTGTCTAACAACCAACTCACTAACTGGGAGTATTTTATAAGATGAGTAATTTAACTAAAAAGAGTGCGTTGGCGATTGCAATAAGCGCAATCTTTGGATTGTCAGCACTAACAGCTAACGCTGCGGTTGTTCCAGACGGGGTAAAATTAGCTGAAAAACAAGTGCTTGTTCGTAATAATGGCTCTGAACCACAATCACTTGATCCTCATAAAATCGAAGGTGTGCCTGAATCTGCATTAGCACGTGATCTCTTCGAAGGCGTTACTATTGTTGGCCCAGATGGTGAAATTCTACCCGGCTCAGCAACTAGCTGGGAAAATAAAGACTTCACCGTTTGGACATTCAAAATTCGTGAAGGCGCTAAATGGTCAAATGGCGAACCTGTTACAGCACAGGATTTTGTTTATAGCTGGCAACGTTTAGCAGATCCTAATACGGCATCTCCTTATGAAAGTTATCTACAATATGCGCATATCGTCAATATCGACGATATTATTGCAGGTAAGAAAAAAGCCACTGAATTAGGAGTTAAGGCATTAGATAACAACACATTAGAAGTGACATTATCAGAAGCAGTGCCTTATTTACCAAAATTATTAGCTCACTCCTCCATGTCGCCAGTTAACCAAAAAGTGATAGAAAAATTTGGCGAAAAATGGACTCAACCTGCTAATTTCGTCGGTAACGGCGCTTATAATTTAAAAGACTGGACAGTCAACGAACGCATTGTTTTAGAGCGTAGCCCAACCTATTGGGATAATAAAAATACCGTTATTGATAAAGTCACATTCTTACCTATCTCATCAGAAGTCACCGATGTAAACCGCTATCGTGCGGGCGAAATCGACATGACATATAGCAATTTACCCATCGAACTTTTCCAAAAACTGAAAAAAGAGATCCCGGATGAATTGCGTATAAGCCCATATTTATGTACTTATTATTATGAAATTAATAATGAGAAAGCTCCGTTTAACGATCCTCGTGTCCGTGAAGCACTGAAACTGTCAATGGATAGAGATATCATCACTTATAAAGTGAAAAACCAAGGCGATATCCCAGCTTATGGCTTTACCCCTCCATTTACTGATGGCATTAAAGAGAACAAACCAGAATGGTTTGCGACTTGGACACAAGAACAACGCAATGAAAAAGCACGCCAATTATTAGAAGAGGCTGGCTATAACAAAGCAAATCCACTGAAATTTAAGCTTCTGTACAATACATCCGACTTACATAAAAAAGTTGCGATCGCCGCTTCTTCAATTTGGAAGAAAAACTTAGGTGCCGATGTTTCTCTTGAAAACCAAGAGTGGAAAACTTTCTTAGATACTCGTCACCAAGGAACTTATGATGTTGCTCGTGCCGGTTGGTGTGCAGATTATAATGAACCTTCTTCATTCCTAAACATGATGCTGTCTTACAGCAGTAATAACACTGTTCACTATAAAAACACAGAATTTGACGCATTGATCAAAGAGTCTTTACGTGTGAAATCTGATGATGAACGTGCCGCTATTTATCAAAAAGCTGAAGGTGTATTAGATAAAGATTCGGCTATTGTTCCACTTTACTACTATGTAAACACCCGCTTAGTGAAACCTTATGTCGGGGGTTATTCAGGTAAAGATCCATTAGATAATTTACATACTAAAGACTTGTACATTATTGCTAAGTAATCGGGCGAGACCTTGCTTTTTAAGGCAAGGTCTTTTTATCGTCACGCCTGAATAGGTTTGTGTTATAGGAACGGGCAATGCTCAAATTTATTTTTCGTCGCTTTTTGGAAGCGATACCGACTCTATTTATTCTAATAACGATTTCGTTTTTTATGATGCGCTTAGCGCCGGGTAGTCCTTTTACGGGTGAAAGAAAACTCCCGCCTGAGGTAATGGCAAATATTGAAGCGAAATACCATTTAAATGATCCCATTTATAAGCAATATTTCGATTATTTAATTCAGCTATCGAAAGGGGATTTAGGGCCTTCTTTTAAATATAAAGACTACAGTGTAAACACCTTAGTCGGTAAAGCATTCCCTGTTTCAGCTAAATTAGGGCTGTCGGCATTTATTTTTGCCGTAATTTTAGGTGTGGGGGCAGGCGTGATCGCGGCACTGAATCAGAACACCAAATGGGATTATACCGTCATGACTTTTGCCATGACGGGGGTTGTAATACCGAGTTTTGTTGTCGCACCACTGCTAGTGCTTATTTTTGCTATTACCTTAAGGTGGTTACCAGCAGGAGGTTGGAATGGTGGCGCAGTGCAATATATGTTGTTACCAATGATTGCATTATCGCTTTCTTATATTGCTAGCATCTCGCGTATTACCCGTAGCTCAATGATCGAAGTATTACACTCAAACTTTATCAGAACGGCCAAAGCGAAAGGCTTGCCGATGAAAAGAATTGTACTGCGTCATGCTTTAAAACCCGCGTTGCTACCTGTTATTTCTTATATGGGGCCTGCATTTGTCGGTATTATTACGGGCTCAATGGTTATTGAAACTATCTTTGGATTGCCGGGTATCGGACAACTTTTCGTTAATGGTGCTTTAAACCGAGATTACTCATTGGTATTAAGTTTAACCATTATCGTCGGTGCATTAACGATTTTCTTTAATGCCATTGTCGATATTTTATATGCCGTTATTGATCCGAAAATTCGTTATTAATAGATACTGGAGCGCGTTATGTTATCACTGAAGGAAAACAGCGAAGCTCTGGGGAATTTCTCGGAGCAGCTAGATATTGAAGGTCGTAGTTTATGGCAAGATGCTCGTCGTCGTTTTATGCACAATAAAGCTGCGATCACGAGCCTTGTATTGCTTTTCTTTATTATATTATTTGTTATTTTTGCCCCCATGTTATCACCATTTCTTTATGATGATACTGATTGGGAAATGATGTCAATGGCACCTGACTTTGCCTCTTCTCACTATTTTGGTACTGACTCATCAGGCCGTGACTTATTAGTACGGGTTGCGATTGGTGGTCGTATCTCATTAATGGTAGGTATTGCGGCAGCCTTTGTTGCGGTCATTGTTGGCACACTTTATGGCGCAATGGCGGGTTATATTGGTGGGCGTGTTGACTCAATAATGATGCGCTTACTCGAAATATTAAACTCATTCCCATTTATGTTCTTTGTTATCTTATTGGTGACATTTTTTGGTCAAAATATCCTACTGATTTTTGTTGCTATCGGCATGGTGTCTTGGCTTGATATGGCACGTATCGTAAGGGGACAAACTTTAAGTCTAAAACGTAAAGAATTTATTGAAGCTGCGCTGGTATGTGGTGTTTCATCACGCAATATCGTGCTAAGACATATTGTTCCTAACGTATTAGGTGTAGTGGTTGTTTACGCTTCGTTATTAGTGCCTAGCATGATTTTATTCGAATCCTTTTTAAGTTTCTTAGGTTTAGGAACACAAGAGCCATTAAGCAGTTGGGGTGCACTATTAAGTGATGGTGCAAACTCAATGGAAGTTTCTCCTTGGTTGATTCTTTTCCCGGCTTCGTTCTTAGTTGTCACACTGTTTTGCTTTAACTTTATCGGTGATGGCTTACGTGACGCATTAGATCCGAAAGATCGTTAAGGAGAACAAAATGACAAATACAACAAATAAGTCGTTATTAAGTGTTAAAGATCTCAGTGTCACTTTTGGTACCGCAGATGGTGACGTTACGGCAGTGAATAAGCTGAATTTTGAATTATCAGCAGGTGAAACCTTAGGCATTGTTGGTGAATCGGGTTCTGGTAAATCGCAAACAGCTTTTGCTTTGATGGGATTATTAGCGAAAAATGGTCGTACAGCGGGTAGTGCCAATTTTAATGGCCGTGAGATCTTAAATCTTCGTCAAAGCGAATTAAATAAAATGCGCGCTGAAGAAATATCCATGATATTCCAAGATCCAATGACTTCATTAAATCCTTATATGAAAGTCGGCGCACAGCTTATTGAAGTCTTGATGCTGCATAAAGGCATGAGTAAAAATGATGCTTATGCGGAATCAGTTCGTATGTTAGATGCCGTAAAAATGCCGGAAGCACATAAACGAATGAGTATGTACCCTCATGAATTTTCAGGCGGGATGCGTCAACGTGTCATGATTGCAATGGCATTACTGTGTAAGCCTAAACTGTTAATTGCTGATGAGCCGACAACGGCACTTGATGTGACGGTTCAAGCACAAATCATGACACTGCTAAATGAGCTTAAAAATGATTTAAACACCGCAATTATTATGATCACCCATGACTTAGGGGTTGTTGCGGGGATTTGCGATAAAGTATTGGTAATGTATGCAGGGCGCACTATGGAATATGGGAATGCGCGTGATATTTTTTATCAACCCTCACACCCTTATTCTATCGGGTTGCTACAAGCCGTTCCGCGTTTAGACGGTGAAGATGAGCGACTAGCGACTATTCCGGGTAATCCTCCTAACTTATTGCGTTTACCAAAAGGTTGTCCATTCCAACCACGCTGTCAGTATGCAACAGAGCAATGTTTGTCGCATGAGCCTGAATTAGCGCAATTTGCACAAGGGCGATTACGAGCCTGTTTTAAAGCGGTGGAGGAATTGGTATGACGCAGGCCACATTACAAGATAGAAAAGTTATTCTAGAAGTGAATGACTTAAAAGTTTATTTCGATGTTCAAGATAATAAACAGTGGTTTTGGAAAGCGAAAAAAAGCCTCAAAGCCGTTGATGGTGTCACATTGCGTTTATATGAAGGTGAAACATTAGGGGTTGTTGGTGAATCTGGTTGTGGTAAATCGACATTTGCGCGTGCCATTATTGGGTTAGTCAAAGCCTCTGGGGGTACAGTCACTTGGTTAGGCAATGATTTATTGGGAATGGGTAATAAACAATGGCGCGATATTCGCCAAGATATTCAAATGATTTTCCAAGATCCACTGGCTTCCTTAAACCCAAGAATGACGATTGGCGACATTATTGCTGAACCCTTAAAAACCTATCACCCTAAAATGAAACAGGCGCAAGTGGTTGAAAAAGTGAAAGCAATGATGATGCGAGTCGGATTATTGCCAAACTTAATTAACCGTTATCCTCACGAATTTTCAGGAGGACAGTGTCAACGTATCGGTATTGCTCGCGCATTAATTCTAGAGCCTAAATTGGTGATTTGTGATGAGCCCGTTTCTGCATTAGACGTATCAATTCAGGCTCAAGTGGTTAACTTGCTGAAAGATATTCAAAAAGAGATGGGGTTATCGTTGATCTTTATTGCCCACGATCTGGCTGTGGTAAAACATATTTCTGATCGTGTCTTGGTGATGTATTTAGGGCATGCGGTAGAATTAGGCACCTATGATGAAGTTTATCATCACCCATTACACCCTTATACCAAAGCGTTGATGTCAGCAGTGCCTATTCCTGATCCCGATAAAGAGCGTAATAAGCACATTGATTTATTGGAAGGCGAGTTACCTTCACCGATTAATCCACCATCAGGTTGTATATTCCGTACACGTTGCCCAATGGCGGATGAAGAATGTGCCAAAACACGCCCTTTATTAGAGGGAAGTTTCCGCCATGCCGTCTCTTGCTTAAAAGTAGATCCGCTTTAATGTAACTAAATAGTGTTGATAAGAGAAGAAGCCCGCTTGAATAAATTCAAGCGGGCTTCTTATTTTTAACATGCAGAATATTGGACATTAATTATTATTTTCTCTTTAACGGATCTTCGATAATATCGGGCATCTTTGGTAAATCTAATTCGCCTTTTTCCATATAGATATCTAAGCCACTTAGCCAATCCGCATATTTTCTTAACTCATCCATTCTTTCTGGGTTTCTACCTATTTCACAATAACCAATAGGTAAATCATAAGTGACTACACGACGAAGAAACAGTGAATTTCTTGGTAATGTACCATGGTCAGTAGGGCGTTGATTATATTCGCGAATACGTGTTCTCATCTCTTCTAAGGTTTCATATTTTGAGGTTGTATTTTTATCTTGAGGATCTAACAGTGGGTTATTCTGGAGTATTTTTCGCTCTTCTGGGGTGAGTTCTACCCAAATACGATGTTGATAAGAATAGAGATCTTTATAGAAATAGTATTCGGCATCTTTGGGTTCATATCTTCTATTTTTGGGGTTATATATTAATTGTCCATAACCTTGACCTAAAGGTATCTCTTTTTTCTGATTATCAGCATTAATATTAATTTCAGGGGCTGGTTTCTCCGCTTTTTTTTCTATTACGGCAAAATCTTCATCAAATGTTGCTAATTCGGTTGGTGTAATAGGGTGGGGCACTTCTGGGGCATTAATATTTAATGACATATTAGCGGAAGGAGCTGGCCATGCGAAGCCTTCTAATGTTTTGGTATTACTGTCCCAGAAAATATTACCGTCACTAAATCGTCCATTTGCATCGGTAAATACTGTGTTTGGGTTAGGTTTTTCACCACAAGGCGTATTACGTGCTAACATTCTGATATAGGGCGGATGTTTAAGGCTAAATAGTGGATGGTGAGAAGTTTGTCCCTTTTGAGTAATATTAGGAAGTGGGCACCAACCAATACTTTGTAAAGGCGATGAGCCCATTACGCGATCGTGTGGATTACAATAAATATAAAATCGCCCATGATTATCTCTTTCCTTAATCATTTCACCTTTAGCTAATTTTTCCTTATTTTTTTCAATATTTCTTTTATTGCTAATATCAAGTTTATTCCCTTTATATATGACGACATCAGGAGTCCAACTTTTTTTATCTTCACTCTGCCCAACAATTAGACCTGAATATCCGCAAGGGGCTTCTTTCAATCGATTTTTATTTTTTGCAATTTTATCAATAATTTCTTTAAGTGTGGCTTCTCTATGTGCTTGATTAATATTTTCATTGTAAACATACGAGTAACTATTTAAGAAATTATCTTCTGTGGCATAAGGAGAATTTAAAACAAACAAACTATCAGGGGGTTCAATTGCTGCTGCGGCTAACGCTATCATGGTACCTTGGCTGTGTGAAATGACGGTAACGGTATCATAAGGATAATCTTTACGTATTTTCCCGACTAAATTGGCTAACCGTTTTACAGCATGAGCATAATAATGGCGGGGAGGTGATTTTGTTAATAACCGATCTGTTTCAGGGTTAAAGGCTTGTACATTAAAAGGGATTGGCGTTGGGATCACGGTCCATAACATCGCGAGATTGCTAAAGCCACTCTTACTCCATAAACTGACTAAATTATTGCATCCATTTTGAAACGGCCCACCGCCCCAGAAAAAAGGACCTTTATGTTTAATTTTTTCATTAATAAAGAGGCGTTTTTTACGGTAAGGCAAGGAATGGTATTCTTGTACAGTATTGTATTTTTTTATATCTTCAAGGGTCCAATATCTTTCATCTTTATGACTGTATTCGGGCTCTAATATCTCACTGACTAAGCGATGATAGCTTTCTCCGGCTCTATTTTTTAATGGAATACAATATTGGCCTAAATCGTCATCAGTTGCACGATATCCCCAGTAAAAACGGATCACAGGGGAATTACCTAACTTTTTCAGGGTTCGAATGGGTTCTTCATAAATATAATGGCTATTATCATAATTTTTTTCATCTAAAATAAATTTGGGTTCAAAGTATTCATTTTGTTTTAATTGATAATCTGTATTAGCTAAATTTAACCGCT
Organism: Proteus sp. fly-1089; assembly: GCF_040138965.1. Classification (NCBI taxonomy): domain Bacteria; kingdom Pseudomonadati; phylum Pseudomonadota; class Gammaproteobacteria; order Enterobacterales; family Morganellaceae; genus Proteus; species Proteus sp. fly-1089. The sequence continues at coordinate 974,144 of NZ_JBEETS010000001.1, read as the reverse complement.
CATTCAGCCCTGCACAAAGTTCTCGTTCAGCATCGTCATACCATTCCCCTTCTGAATTAACCCCATGAACAAAAATAATAATTCCGGGTAAATGAGGTTTAGCATGGATTTCTGCCCCAATATTGGCAGCATGAGTGATAGAACGCCATTCTTGACTGCCATCAAGGCATTCTTTAGGTTTTAGCCAACGGGTTGGATTGTTGTTACTCATCATTTTTCTGCCTGTGAAATAGGGTAAATAGAAGGGGCGCTACAATCAAAACGGGTTTGCCCTGAGGGGGTTATTAAGTTTTTAGATGGGTCTTTTTCTTCTCCCCAACTACTATGAACATAATTTGAATCGGTGGGATCAAAATAAATGACACGCCACCAAGGGTCAGCTAATTCATCGTTAGTTTTCCGCCGACTGACGGTTGTTTTACCTAAATAAAATCCCTCATCAGTGACGATGATATCGAAAAAAGAAGAGTAGTAACCAGGGTGGTCAGTGTGAATGCCAAACCCCCCATTTGTGGGCCTAAAGTTTTTTCCACCATCAAGGGTGACAAGAATAGCGTTAACACAACCCCATTTAGTGCCTGCACATTGATCTGTTTTTCGGCTCAGTACTGCAGGGAATACTAAGGCATCATCGCGCTCAGTTGCCCAGATTAGACGACCTTGGTATAAGCAAGCTGATCCATATAATATTTCTTGATGGATATTATTTTTTGTATTGTTGTAATAGGTGATCCCTTCTCGCCTTTCATTATATTTCTCTAAGGTAAAAAAGCGGTGGTCATCAATACGATAAATGACAGTGGGAGGGCCATAACTTTTAATCTCTTCGGCTATTAAACGTTGTTGCTCGACTCTATCTTGTTCCGCTTTGATAGCGGCTTTTTCTTTTAATGATAAGCAACCGGTTAATAGCGTGGCACTCAAAATAAACAGTAAGGGAAGTTTCAGTTGATGTAATAACATGGGGTGTCCTTTTAGTGATGCTGATTTGTTTATATGTGCATCTGCCGATGTTTTATGACTGTAAAATTAATCACGGTATCTATAAAAAATTGTGATTTATAACATCATGCTAATTCAATAATATTGCTGTCCTTGGCGGTTATAACCATGTTTTATAAATGATAAAAAATATAATTTATTAATTATTAAAGTAATAAAGCTAATTTATTATTTTTTTGAAGTGGAAGTTATATTTTTATTCGATAATTTTAGTTATAGCAAGCAAGATGCTAATTATCAATGTGTTGACTTTATTATTAAGACGGAATTCGCAAAAACAAATTCTTACTTTAGTAGTCATACGTAATTAAATTGATCTTATTAACATTTAATAGGTTTAATTAAAATAATAAAAATAGCGAATGCACAGGTGTTTTTATTTTAAATTATATTAACTATTGATAACGTAATGGAATATTAGTTGAAAACTAAAAATAAATAAAACTTATACTATTTCATAGTCTTATTATCAGACTAAATCCAGCTTTTAGCTCTAAAGGCTTTTGATTTAGTTACATTGGTCGATTTTTTGCATCTCGAAATAACTTTGTGGTTTGTATCACTGTGTCATATTTTCAATGTGATAGTTTATTATTGAACATCTATTGGCATTCTGTTTATTTTTCGGGGAAATGATGAAAAAAAGTGTAATATCTATTTTAGTCAGCACAGGTGTATTACTGTCATCAATGGCAGTGGCAAATACCACAGGCTCAGAAATCCTTGCTGTACAATCAGGGGGAACACCCAATAAGGTGTATCAAAATAATAAACCAACACTGAAAGTTGCTACCTATAATATCGGCAAAAATGAAGTTTCAGCAGATGTCACCAATTTTGACAAGCTTAACCAAGCAATCAAAAATATCGATGCTGATGTCATAGTAGTGACGGAAGTTGATAATAAAACGGCACGTAGTAAAAATATTAACCAGCTTGAAGAGTTAGCAAAAGCTAATAATCTACAGTTTGCTTTTGGCAAAGCACTTGATTTTGATGGTGGACAATATGGTGTCGGTATTCTATCTAAATATAAAATTGATAAATCACAAGTCGTTAATCTGCCTTCCGGTGATGCAGAACAACGCATTGTTTTATTATCACAAATTACGAAACCAGGGTTTGATTCACCGATTATTATTATGGGAACACACCTTGATTGGCAAAAAGATCCCACGATTCGTATCGGTCAAGTAAGACATATTTTAGATGCTGCAATTGGTGATACTGAGACAGGCTTTGATAATATTTCAACATCAATAAAAATATTAGCGGGTGATTTTAACTCTACCGCTAATGAACAACCCATCCAAGAAATTAACTATTTTTGGAACCCTGTTGAAAAGCCAAATAGTGATAAACGTACATGGCCTGCAATTAATCCAGCTATAGATATTGACCATATATTTACGTTTAAAGGTCAAGTGTGGGATATCAAAAATATGGACATCCCACAAGATTCAGCAACATTTAAATGGTCAGACGCAAGTGATCATCTTCCTGTTATTGCAGAACTAGAGTTACAAGAACAGTAATAAATAAAAATGCCCTTGATAGTATTTTCAAGGGCATTATTTTCATCAACGGCTAATTAAGCGTTAAATCAGGCTAAATCCAACCTTTAGCTCTAAAGGCTTTTAATGTAGTGACGAAATAGCTCATCTCTTCGGGTGTGCCTAATGTTAAACGGCTCCAACCAAAAGCAGGCGGAAATTCACGACCGACCATAATGTTCGCGTCTTTCATTCTATTTTGATAGGTTTTTACATCACCTTTAACTTTATGGAATATAAAGTTTGCATGAGAAGGCGTGTATTCAATATCCAGCTCTTTTAATGCATCTACTACCATCTGACGAGAAACATCAATCGACTTACGGCTATATTCCACATAGGCTTTATCTTTTAATGATGCGAGCGCCGCCACCGCACCTGCTGTATTGGTATTATCAATGGAAACAAACACATCAACTTCTGAAATAACGTCAGGTACGGCAACACCATAACCGACACGAAGTCCAGCTAAGGCATAAATTTTTGAGAAAGTACGCGCAACAATCAGGTTTTTATAGCCTTCAGCTACTAGCGCAATAGCACTGGTAAATTCAGGTGTTGAAACAAATTCTGCATAAGCTTCATCAATAATAAAAAAGACATTTTCTTTAGCCGATTTTATCCAATGGGTTAACGCTGCCGTTGGTGTCAACATTGCCGTTGGATTGTTTGGGTTACACAAATACACCATGCTAATACCATCAAACTCTTGCGCTTTTTTTTGCATGGTTACTAAATCAAAAGCCATAGTGCTATCAACAGGAACTTTAACGATTTTTACCCCTAAAGGTTCTGCATAAAGCTCGGCATAGTTAAATGTTGGATCAGGAACAATAAGTTGAACCGCTTTACCCTCTTTTTGAGCTTTGTTGGCCACAAATTGAACGGCTGCTTGAATTGTCTCAGATGAACCATTACCCAAAGTGATATGTTTATCTGAAAGTTTAAATTCTTTCCCTAATTCGCTAATTAATGCGCTACGTGCGTCATCGGGATATCTAAATGCATTAGGTAATGCATCAATAATGGCAAGCTTTGCTTTTTGTGACATGCCTAATGAGTTTTCATTAAAGTTAAGTAATAGCGGATTTTCTGCGTTAAAAACCAATTTATTTTTTAGCGTTTCATTGGCATAAGCAGAGCTAACAAAGGAACTTAATGAAAGCCCCCCAATCACTAAACTTGATGATGTTAAGAATGAACGACGATTCATGTGATGTTTCCCAAGTAAATTATTCTATGTTTTATTAGTTCACATAGATTACTAAAAAATAGACCAAAGTAAATATGTATGCGTAAAAAATAGTTATTTATTCAATCTTTTTTTAAAGGGATAAATCAGAAATACGGTTTTATTTTTGCGAAAACAACATTATAACGATTGTTCATCAACCTTTTTTGAACTCTTTTCAGCTTCAGCAATTATCCAGTTTTTAAACTTTTCCTGTTTAGAATCAGGGGTGATTTCTATTGGTGAAAGTAGATAATAACTTGAGTTATCTTTTACAAATCCATTTATGGCAACTAATTGCTGATTATGTAATTCATCTTGTACCATGAGAAAAGAGGCAATTGTTGCTCCCAACCCTGCTAATGTTGCTTGAATAGCCAGATAAAAATGCTCATATTCACTGGTTTTTGTATAGTTTGATACAACTCCTGAGTATTGAAACCAATCTTGCCAAGCTTGAGGCCGTGACAATGTTATTAACTGTTTATGTGAGTGATGAAGATTATTCGGTTTTATGACAGCACCTATTTTTTCATCACAAATTTTGGTTGCATAAATATTCTTGCTCCAAAAAAAATCATCTCGTCGAAATGCTAAATCAACACCTTCTTTATTAAAATCAATCGCACCACCCGCGGCAACTAAGTGCAACGTGATTTCAGGATGTAATGCATAAAAATGAGAAAGTCGCGGGATTAGCCATTTCATGGCAATAGTAGGTTCGCATGAAACGACTAACACGGGGTTATTTAAAGGAGTGCGCAGATGGGTAACGGCTTCTTCAAGTTGTTCAAATATTGCTGACGTGGTTTTATATAAATACTGACCTGCTTCATTTAAATAAACTGCACGATTACGACGTTCAAATAAAGCAATGCCTAATTCATCTTCTAATAAGCGTATTTGTCGGCTTACTGCACTGTGTGTAACATGAAGTTGTTCCGCAGCACTGACAAAACTGCCGGTTTGTGCCGCACTATTAAAAAAACGTAAGGATGTTAAAGAAGGCATTTTCATAAAAGTAAGCCATAAAGTGAGTAATAAAATAGACGATGAAAAATTACAGATATACTGCAAGATAAATCGCTTTTTATTTTTAGTCAAATTAGCAAAATAAAGTGGTTACGGTGGATTAAATAGGTTTTTTATTCAAATAAAAGCTTATTTTATGTCACTTTTTATTACTTATAATTAACTCAAATGTGAGAGTAAGGAAAGAAATGAGTGAGCTAATTGCTGTTGCAATGATCACGGTATTGGCTGTGATTAGTCCTGGCCCTGATTTTGCTATGGTGACAAAAAATAGTTATTCCTATGGTGTGAGAGTTGGGCTGATTACAGCAATGGGTATTGCGATTGGTGTTCAGGTTCATGTCTTTTATACTGTCTTTGGTGTTTCTTTTATTATTACAGAGTCTCCAACACTTTTTTTTATAATGAAGTTATTAGGAGTGGGGTATTTAATTTATTTAGGCTCTAAGTCATTAACGAATAAAACACAATTGACGATTGAAAATGCGGTAAATTCGGCTCCTAGTGTGTTTCAGGCATTACGTGTTGGTTTTTTAACGAATGCATTAAATCCTAAAACAATGTTATTTGTTATTGCGTTGTATACACAAGTGGCTAACTTGAGTAATCCACTCTGGGTAAATCTTTCTTATGGTATGTTTATCTCTGTTGCTCATTGGATTTGGTTTAGTTGTGTTGCATTATTTTTCTCCACACCTTTATTACGCACAAAAATACTTTCGCATCAAAAAATGGCAGATAAAATTATTGGCATTTTATTAATTCTTTTAGGTATTGGGTTGCTGTTTATTTCAGTGAAGTAGAAAATTAATCAAATAAAAAGGAGATCAGATAACGGTCTCCTTTTCTTTATTTTTTAATTACTATTTAGTTTGACTCAGGAAAAGTTAATGTCGATCCTGGAGCTTCACGACTAAGATGAATAAAATTCAAGTGTTTTTCATATTGATCTAAAATATCAGTAATTACCTGCTCTTTGGTGTAATCCATTAAGTCATTTCCTTGGGTTCCTTCCCATAAATAGGTCTCTAAGCGGTAATAATCTGATTTACCTCGACGAGCACGATAAGTGAATGCAGGTACTGAATATTTTTGTGGCCAAATTTGATAAATAAAATTCTGTTCTTGGTCAAGATCAACCACAAGCTCTAAATGATGTAAACGTTCATTATCTTCAATTGGATAATAATTGAATTCGACTTTCGCTCCACGTAATAAAAGCTCTTTAGCCACATCTTGCATCGCTGGCATACAGGTTAAATCTAACATGCGCTGTGTATAGGTCGTTCCAGGGAAATTCATAACCCGCCCTAAACGCTGTTTCCAATTCATCGTAGCATTACCATAAAGTGGTGCTGGTGCATTGGTATTTAGCGAACTAACTCGTCTAAAATCTTCGACTTTTAATGATTTATAAAGTCCAGCCATAATAAAGAAAATAACAAAGCTAAAGGGTAATCCCATTATTATGGTCGTGTTTTGTAAGGCAGAAATACCATCTGCCATTAACATACCTAACGTTAATAAACCAATAGCAATAGACCAGAAAATGCGAAGCCAATTAGGTGCGTCGTTATTAACATGGCTTAATTGAGAGGTAAAATTGCCTAATACTAATGAACCAGAGTCGGCAGAAGTAACATAAAATAATAATCCAGTAATTGTGGCGACCGAAGCCGTTAAACCAAAACCAGGATAAAGTTCTAATAATGAATAAAATCCTTTTTCGGGAGCTTCTAATACTGTTTGTGCGAGTGCTTTATTACCATGGATCACTTCATATAAAGCGCTATTACCAAAAATGGATAACCATAGCAGTGTAAAAACAAAGGGAATAATTAAAGTGCCTATGACGAATTGTCGAATTGTTCGTCCCCTTGAAATACGTGCTAAAAAGAGCCCAACAAAAGGTGACCATGCAACCCACCAAGCCCAGAAAAACAGTGTCCAGCTATTCATCCAATCTGTTGGCCTATCAAATGCAAAGCTATTTAACGTCATGCCTAAAAAACGATTAGTATAATCACCGACATTTAATACCAGTGCATTTAATAAAAACTCAGTATCACCCGCAAATAAGATAAATAAAATAAGCCCCAATGCGAGTAATACATTCAGTTCAGATAAAATCCTGATCCCTTTGTTAACGCCCGATGTTGCAGAAATAACGGCCATAATAACAGATAATAGAATTAATCCGCCTTGAACACCCAATCCTTGGGGCAAATCAAAAAGAACTTTTAGCCCATAATTAAGTTGTACAACGCCAATACCTAACGTTGTTGCAATACCAAAAATGGTGCCTAATACCGCGGCAATATCAACCGTATGACCAATTGGGCCATAAATACGATTTCCAAAGATAGGATAAAGTGCAGAGCGTATGGTTAATGGCAAATTGTAACGATAGCTAAAATAGCCCAAAGCGATACCAATAAGTGCATACATAGACCAGCCCGTCAGGCCATAGTGGAATAAAGTCCACACCATCGACTGACGGGCTGCTTCTATTGTTTCACCTTCGCCGGTTGGCGGTAACATATATTGTGTAATGGGCTCTGCTACAGAGAAAAACATCAAATCAATCCCAATACCTGCTGCAAATAACATCGCAGACCAACTTAAAACACTAAATTCAGGTTTCGATTGCTCAGGCCCTAATTTGATATTTCCAAAACGAGATGTGGCAACAAAAATAACAAAAACAATGTATAACGTTGCCGCCAATAGATAGTACCAACCAAAGGTTTTTGATACCCATCCCAGTGTTGCCACAATCCATGTATTTGCTGTTTCTGTCATCAAAATAGTGAAAAAAGAAAACGCTAAAATCAGCGTTGCTGAAGCGAAAAAAACGACAGAATTTAGCTTATCTTTCTGTGGTTTTTTTGTGCTGTTAAGAGTTGTCATCAGAAATTCCAAAAATTTATTTATCTAAAGTTAAAAGTTGCATTCTTTGTTAACTAATTGAATTAGTTGCAAAGATTCAAATTTTCACGATATCCTCCCATATTGAAATGTAAATTAATTGTGATAAACAATAGTTAATATTGATTGAATGTTCAATTAAAAAAACGTTTAATGAATGTGTTCAATGTATTTTTTAGGTCTTTAAAATATGCCGAAGATAGGAATGCAGTCGATACGTAAACAGCAATTAATCCAAGCGACGTTAGCAGTTATTAATGAGGTTGGAATGCAAGAGGCGAGCATCGCATTGATAGCTCGAAAAGCCGGTGTTTCTAACGGCATTATTAGTCACTACTTCCGTGATAAAAATGGATTGTTGGAAGCTGCCATGCGCCATATCCAGTATCAATTGGGTTTTGCGGTAGCGATACGTTTAAGAATGTTAAGCGATGCAACACCTAAGCTACGAATTCAAGCCATTGTTGAAGGTAACTTTGATACCACTCAAACCAGTGAAGCAGCAATGAAAACATGGTTAGCATTTTGGGCAAGTAGTATGCATCAGCCTAATTTAAATCGTCTACAAAAGGTCAATGATAGAAGGCTTTATTCCAATTTAAGTTACGAGTTTGGGCGCGTTCTTACTAAAGATCAAGCACGTTTAGCTGCAAAAGGTTTAGCTGCATTAATAGATGGTTTATGGCTACGAAGTGCATTAAGTAATACACCATTTTCTCTTGAAGAGGCCAAAACCATTACTAATGAATATATCGATATGCAACTTACAAATCGGAGTCAAATAAAGACTTAAAAAACTAATAATAAAGGAGAAACTATGCCAAACCCGCCGTTACATAAACTCTATATTCATGGTGGATATGTTGATTGTGCACAACCGGAGTGTGAACAATTTGAAGCGATTAATCCAGCTAATGGTGAAGTGATTGCATATTTACAATCAGCAAGTGAAGAAGATATCAATTGGGCCGTCGAGAGTGCGAAGCAAGGGCAAAAAATTTGGTGTGCTATGACCGCAATGGAACGTTCTCGAATTTTACGACGCGCTGTTGATATTTTACGTGAACGTAATGATGAATTGGCTCATTTAGAAACCCTAGATACAGGCAAACCCCTATCTGAAACACGTTATGTCGATATTGTGACAGGCGCTGATGTTTTAGAGTATTACGCCGGTCTTATTCCTGCACTTGAAGGAGAGCAAATTCCGCTTAGGGAGACCGCTTTTGCTTATACTCGTCGTGAACCATTGGGAATTGTTGCCGGTATCGGTGCTTGGAATTACCCCATTCAAATAGCGTTATGGAAATCTGCGCCTGCACTTGCCGCAGGTAATGCCATGATCTTTAAACCAAGTGAAATGACTTCATTAACAGCATTAAAACTTGCCGAAATATACACACAGGCAGGATTGCCAAAGGGTGTTTTTAACGTTGTTACAGGAAAAGCTAATGTGGGGCAATGGTTAACACAGCATCCTGATATTGCGAAAGTTTCTTTTACTGGTGGAATTGAAACGGGTAAAAAGGTGATGGCAAATGCTTCTGCTTCAAGTTTGAAAGAAGTAACCATGGAGCTTGGTGGAAAATCGCCTTTAATTATTTTTGATGATGCAGATTTAGATACTGCTGCTGATATTGCGATGATGGCGAATTTTTATAGTTCAGGGCAGGTGTGCACCAATGGTACTCGAGTTTTTGTTCCCGAAAGATTAAAACCTGCATTTGAAGCGAAAATTATAGAGCGCGTATCACGTATTAGGATCGGCTCTCCTCTTGAAATGGACACCAATTTTGGTCCACTGGTCAGTTTTCCTCATCTTGAAAAAGTCTTGAATTATATTGAGTTAGGCAAAACTCAAGGAGCCAGATTACTTTATGGTGGCCATCGTTTATTAGAAGGTAATTTTGCTCAAGGTGCTTATGTTGCACCTACGGTTTTCACGGATTGCAACGATGATATGAATATCACACAAGATGAAATCTTCGGCCCTGTGATGAGTATTCTTAGTTATCAAACTGAAGATGAAGTGATTTTACGTGCAAATAATAGTGTTTATGGTTTGGCAGCAGGTCTTGTTACCAAAAATCTCACAACAGCTCACCGTGTTATTCACCAATTGGAAGCAGGAATTTGTTGGATTAATACATGGGGTGAATCTCCAGCTGAAATGCCCGTTGGTGGCTATAAACATTCTGGGGTGGGACGTGAAAACGGGCTTGTTACACTACAAAATTATACTCAAATAAAATCTATTCAAGTTGAGCTTGGGGAGTTTTCATCCGTTTTTTAATCCATTCTTTTTTTAATGACTGAAACAGAGGAGATAACAATGGTCTATGACTACATTATTATCGGTGCTGGTTCAGCCGGTAACGTTCTTGCTACCCGCTTGACAGAAGATCCTGAAGTTACTGTGCTGCTCCTTGAAGCTGGAGGTCCGGACTACAGGTTCGATTTTCGTACACAAATGCCAGCGGCATTAGCTTATCCGTTACAAGGTAGGCGATATAATTGGGCTTATGAAACAGAGCCTGAACCACATATGAATAACCGACGCATGGAATGTGGTCGTGGGAAAGGGCTTGGTGGATCATCATTAATTAATGGTATGTGCTATATCCGTGGTAATGCGATGGACTTTGATGGTTGGGCTAAATTACCCGGTCTTGAAGAGTGGGATTACTTAAGCTGTTTACCTTATTTTCGTAAGGCAGAAAATCGTGATATTGGCGCCAATGATTATCATGGTGATAAAGGCCCTGTAAGTGTGACTACGCCGAAAAAAGGCAATAACATTTTATTTCAAGCAATGATTGAGGCGGGTATACAAGCAGGATACCCAAGAACGATTGATCTTAACGGCTACCAACAAGAGGGCTTTGGTCCGATGGATAGAACCGTCACACCTAAAGGTCGTCGAGCAAGTACAGCAAGAGGCTATCTTGATCAAGCAAAAGTGCGTAAAAACTTGACGATTGAGACACATGCAACGACCGATATTATTGAGTTTGAAGGTAAAAAAGCCGTGGGTGTCCGTTATTTCTCAGGAGAAAATACCACGCCTCATCGTGTCAAAGCCAATCGAGAAGTATTACTTTGCGCAGGCGCAATTGCTTCGCCCCAAATTTTGCAACGTTCTGGTATTGGGCCTGAAAAAGTATTAAACGAATTCAATATTCAACCAGTACATGTACTACCCGGTGTTGGGGAAAATCTGCAAGATCACTTAGAAATGTATTTGCAATATGAATGTAAAAAGCCCGTTTCACTTTATCCTGCTTTAAAATGGTATAACCAGCCTAAGATTGGCGCACAATGGCTATTTCAAGGAACAGGGATCGGTGCAAGCAATCAATTTGAAGCAGGGGGATTTATTCGCTCTAGCGAAAAGTTTGCGTGGCCTAATATTCAATTTCACTTTTTGCCCGTTGCTATTAATTATAATGGAACCAATGCGGTAGAAGTGCATGGTTTCCAAGCTCATGTAGGCTCTATGCGTTCACCAAGTCGAGGACGAGTAAAATTAGCATCTACAGATCCTCATCAACATCCCAATATTTTGTTTAATTACATGTCCACCGAACAAGATTGGGAAGAGTTTCGCTCAGCTATCCGTATTACGCGAGAAATAATGGCACAACCGGCATTAGATGCTTATCGTGGTGAAGAAATTAGCCCGGGTAAACATATTCAAAGCGATGAAGAGCTTGATGCTTTTGTCAGAGAACGTGCTGAAACAGCATTTCATCCTTGTGGCACGTGTAAAATGGGAACGGATGAAATGGCGGTTGTTGATGGAGAAGGTCGAGTACATGGCATAGAAAACTTAAGAGTTATTGATGCATCCATCATGCCTCTAATAATCACTGGGAATTTGAATGCGACTACGATTATGATTGCTGAAAAGTTAGCTGATAAGGTGAGAGGAATTAGACCTTTATTTAAAAGTCAGGCTAAATATTATGTTGCAGGTGATCAGCCTGTAAGAAAAATGAATCTAAGCCTATAAATCTGGATAGACAAAAGAGGAATGTAAATTCCTTTTTTGTCTTTTCACCATTACTTCCTCTCTATTAATATTGAAGTTATATAAAAATAATTTATATAAAATCCAAATGTTCAGGAAAAAATATAATTAATTTTTATCATAAGTATTTCTAAATAAAATCACTTTATAAAAAAATAAAAATAACAAGATAAATTCAAGTAAAATAACGATTTTTTCGCCGTTTTTGTGACGGATGTCAACTCTCCTTAAGTGAAGCATTCCATTAATTATAATAAACAGACGACGAAAACGTTTGCATAATATTTTTATATAGATAGAATTCGTCAGATTTTTTTGGCCTGGTGAAATTAATAGGGGGTTAAAGTGTCTCAGGACAACAATTATAGTCAGGGCCCAGTGCCCATATCCGCAAGAAAGGGTGGATTGGCGTTAACCTTTGTGATGTTGGGATTAACGTTTTTTTCAGCCAGTATGTGGACTGGCGGCGCTCTTGGTACTGGTCTTTCCTTTAATGATTTCTTCCTCGCAGTTCTAATTGGTAATCTTCTTCTTGGTATCTACACCGCATTTCTTGGTTTTATTGGTTCAAAAACAGGTCTTACTACTCATCTCCTCGCGCGTTACTCTTTCGGTATTAAAGGTTCTTGGCTTCCCTCATTTTTACTCGGTGGTACTCAGGTTGGTTGGTTTGGTGTGGGTGTGGCAATGTTTGCGATTCCAGTAGGAAAAGCCACTGGTATTGATATCAATCTTCTTATCGCCATTTCCGGCATTTTAATGACCATCACAGTATTCTTCGGTATTTCTGCTCTCACCGTTCTCTCTATCATCGCTGTTCCTGCTATCGCTATTCTCGGAAGTTACTCTGTTTATCTTGCTGTGCATGATATGGGTGGGCTTTCGACACTAATGGCGGTAAAACCGGCTCAGCCATTAGATTTTAATTTAGCGTTAGCAATGGTTGTTGGATCGTTTATTAGTGCGGGTACACTGACAGCTGATTTTGTTCGATTTGGACGAAACCCTAAAGTTGCTGTAGTTGTTGCAATTATTGCTTTCTTCTTAGGAAATACCTTGATGTTTGTCTTTGGTGCGGCTGGTGCCGCTTCATTGGGAATGGCAGATATTTCTGATGTGATGATTGCTCAAGGATTATTACTTCCGGCTATCGTAGTGCTAGGTTTAAATATCTGGACAACGAACGACAACGCGTTATATGCATCAGGATTAGGTTTTGCCAATATCACTGGTTTATCAAGTAAAAAACTTTCAGTAATAAACGGTATCATTGGTACGTTATGTGCATTATGGCTTTATAATAACTTTGTCGGTTGGCTTACCTTTTTATCTGCGGCAATTCCACCAGTAGGAGGTGTTATTATTGCAGATTATCTGATGAATAAAGCACGCTATAACACCTTTAATGTTGCTACAATGCAATCGGTTAACTGGGTAGCGCTACTCGCTGTTGCAATTGGCATTATAGCAGGGCACTGGTTACCGGGTATTGTGCCTGTTAATGCCGTGTTGGGGGGAGCAATAAGCTACGCTGTGTTGAATCCAATATTAAATCGTCGTACAGCTCGACAAGCGGAGATAAGTCATGCTGGGTAAAAATATCGAACAAATTAACCATGCTCGCCTAGTTGGAAAAGATGGTTTATGGAGCATTACGCTAAAAAATAACAAAATAGAAGCTATTGAACCGCAACCTGAACATGATTTTCACCCTGATGCCTTAGATGCACAAGGTGGATTGGTTCATGCGCCTTTTGTTGAACCTCATATTCATTTAGATACGACACAAACCGCAGGGCAACCGAATTGGAATCAATCAGGTACGTTATTTGAAGGTATCGAGCGCTGGGCAGAGCGAAAAGCACTGTTAACACATGATGATGTTAAACAACGTGCATGGCAAACACTGCAATGGCAAATTGCTAATGGTATTCAGCATGTAAGAACACATGTGGATGTTTCGGATGCTTCACTTACAGCATTAAAAGCAATGTTGGAAGTAAAAGAAGAAATTAAACCTTGGGTTGATTTACAAATAGTCGCTTTTCCTCAAGAAGGTATTTTATCTTACCCTAATGGTGAAGCTCTATTAGAAGAAGCATTAAAATTAGGCGCAGATGTTGTTGGTGCAATCCCTCATTTTGAATTTACTCGTGAATATGGTGTTGAATCACTGCATAAAACCTTTGCTTTAGCACAAAAGTATGATCGTTTAATTGATGTTCATTGTGATGAAATTGATGATGAACAATCGCGCTTTGTTGAAACTGTTGCAGCTTTAGCCCACAAAGAAAATATGGGCTCAAGAGTGACTGCAAGTCATACAACCGCAATGCATTCTTATAATGGGGCTTATACTTCACGTTTATTCCGATTATTAAGAATGTCTGGTATTAACTTTGTGGCTAATCCTCTGGTTAATATTCATTTGCAAGGGCGCTTTGATACTTATCCAAAACGCCGTGGTATTACTCGCGTAAAAGAGATGTTAGAAAGTAATATTAACGTCTGCTTTGGTCATGATGATGTCTTTGATCCGTGGTATCCATTAGGTACAGCAAATATGCTTCAAGTTTTACATATGGGGTTACATGTTTGCCAATTAATGGGTTATGGTCAAATTGATAACGGGTTACAGTTAATTAGCCATAACAGTGCAAAAACACTCGCTTTAACGGATTATGGTGTTGAAGTAGGAAATAGTGCAAACTTTATTATTTTACCAGCAGATAATGGCTTTGATGCTCTACGTCGCCAAGTCCCTGTACGTTATTCCATTCGCCAAGGTAAAGTGATTGCTCAAACAGAGCCAGCCAAAACAGAAATTATGTTAGATAAGCCGACAGCGATTAATTATAAGTAATAACCAAATAATTGTAGTAAAAGTCATCTTTATTTAAGATGACTTTTTTTATAGATAATTTAATGAATTGAACAATAAATAGACATATTGCGCTTGATTATTTTATATTTTTTTTATTTATATTATTTAACTTAAAAAGCATAATTTACCTTATGCTCATGAAATGCAATTACTAAACGCAAATAAATATATTTAAATTATTATTATCTCATTTTTGGTGTTTTATATAAAACAAGAATATATTTAATCTATTTGGTTTGCTATAAAATCTATTTAAATAATCTTATTTATAAAACATAATAAAAGGAGATAGATGTTTATGGCATATCGTAATGATGAAGATCTCGTTTTTCTCTCAGAATGTTCAAATGAAGAATTGAATGATCTTGTTTATTTATTAACACATGATAAAGATGGCGAAAAACGTTGGACAGAAGAGTTAACAAATAATTCTAATTATAAAGCATTTTATCCTAATCATAGTTTATATTGGGAAGAAATCGCTGCTGAAATACAATGTTTTGGTGGTAATACTTTCGCTACCATGTTTAGAGGGGGGAAAGGTGTTTTATATCGAGAAGTATTAACTGATGTCTGTGATAAATTAAAAGTTAATTATAATAAAAATTCTACTATTGAGATTATTGAAAATAATCTTTTGATGAAAATAGTAGCAGACGCGCTTGACTCGATGACACCAGAACAAATTAAGCAATTAGGTGGAGAACTAGGTGTAAAAAATACATCAGGCTTAACAGCACAAACACTAACTGCTGGTTTTCAGGCAATATTTAGAGCTGGTGGATTTAAGTCGTATCAGTTAACGGCGATTATTGTAAATCAAATAATGAAAGCTTTAATTGGTCGAGGATTAAGTTTTGCTGCGAATGGCACATTAATGAGAACAATGTCAATCTTAGCAGGGCCAGTTGGTTGGGCTATTACAGGAATATGGACGGCAATTGATATTGGTAGTGCTGCTTATCGCGTAACAATTCCTGCCGTAATTCAAGTCGCATTTTTAAGAACACAATCCTCTGCTAAATTAGCGAATGAGATTAGTTTTGATTGAGAAATAATGAGTTTTTCAGTTAGAACAACAAATCTATAATACTCTCTGTTTGTTTATTCAAATATTTATTGAATGAAAATGAATCACTGCTGTATTTATCATTGCAGATTTACCTAATTCAACTAAAATAAGACACTGTTAGACCCTCTCCGTATTACTGCGGCTGCTATCCCTTTAATCTGAGAGGTTTTTATGTCTACACAAAGAGATCGTGGTTGGCGCCAATGTGTTAACCGCAAAAATAAACATCAAGAAATGGGTTGTTCACGAGTGATATTTAAACCAGAAAAAAAATGGTCTAATTTATATACTCGATCACTCAAAATGACCAGAGCTGCACAACTAGGAATCGAATACCCAAGAATTTCTCGTAGTCAGCGTCGATTAAATGCGTTATCTGATAGTGAGTAATAATGAATATCTTATTTATTTGCAGTAAAAACCAATGGCGAAGTCCGACCGCTGAACTATTGTTTGCAGATAGAGAAGGGATTAATACACTTTCAGCTGGTACACGCAAAGATGCGCAATGTGTTGTTGATAATGAATTGCTAAAATGGGCTGATTTAGTGCTTGTCATGGAATCTAAACATTTAAATAGATTATCTGCACATTTTCCGGCAATCATGCGCTATAAAAAAGCACATGTGTTGGGAATACCTGATAATTATCGCTTTAATGATCTGGCATTAATTGAACTCCTTGAACAGAAAGTTCAGCCTTATTTACCGATGGAAGCAAAGCTTTCAACTAAATAATTCATTTGTCTTGATAAAAAACGCTCAGCTTAAAGTATAAGACTGAGCGTTTTTTTATATTTGAGAGCCCTGAGTATAAAAAGAATAAGTTAGATTTTTATTGGTTGTATTTATTGATTGTTTTTTCTGATCAAGGACGCTAATTGTGCAAGCTCTTCATCACTCGCGCGTTCAAAATCGTGAGATGAAAGATAACCAGGATATTTATCAAAGAAAATCTTCTGCTTATTTTCAATGGGCGCCCATTTTGTCATATCACCAGTACCATGCATTGGACTAAGTTTACTGTGAACATGATCAACACCAAATCCTTCAAAAAACATGCCTGAGCGAGAAACATCAGGAAATGTTTTATCCAAGATCTTAGCGACTTTTTTGGTTGCAATAACGAGTAAAGCTAAGGCTTCATCGCTTAAATCAAACGCATAACTTGGATAGTGCTTTTTAGGGATAACAACAGTAAAGCCTTTGGTATTAGGAAATATAGAGAGAAAAGCGAGGTGGTGATCATCTTCCCAAATTTTATGGCAAGGTGCTTTTCCCGCAACGATTTGACAGAAAATACAGTTATCCATAGTAATTGCCCCATAATAAAATTACTCGTCATATTTCAAGGTGTAGCGTTGTTGTCGCTACACCTTGAATTATTTGGAGCATCTTCAATAAGTTGTTTACTGTATGTACTCAAATAAAACATTGTGTATAGCTGTATCTTAGTACACCTTAGATCATTTCGAGCATAAGATGATTAAAGTAGGTTTCTTTCAGCTAAATCAAGTGCAAAGTAAGATAGAATTAAATCTGCTCCTGCACGTTTAATTGAGCCTAAAGTTTCCATCACCACACGATCTTCATCGATTGCACCAGCTAATGCCGCAAATTTAATTTGGGCATATTCACCACTGATCTGATAAGCAGCTAAAGGCAATAACGTACGTTCACGCACATCGCGAATAATGTCTAAATAAGCGCCTGCGGGTTTTACCATCAGCATATCAGCGCCTTCTTGCTCATCAATTAATGATTCACGGATCGCTTCACGGCGGTTCATTGGATTCATTTGATAAGTTTTGCGATCACCAATTAAGCGAGAGCCTGCAGCATCACGGAACGGGCCATATAAGGCTGAAGCGAATTTAGTTGAATAAGAGACAATGCCTGTATCACTAAATCCTGCTTTATCAAGAGCCGCGCGAATGGCTGCGACTTGACCATCCATTGCTGCGGATGGCGCGATAAAATCTGCACCAGCTTGTGCCGCAGCAACAGCTTGAAGACCTAAATTATAGATAGTTTCATCATTATCAACATGTTCACCATGTAAAACGCCACAGTGACCATGTGAAGTGTATTCACAAAAACAAGTATCAGACATCACAATCATTTCTGGTACTGCATCTTTACAAATACGAGACATGCGAGAAACTAAGCCATCACTTTTCCAAGCATCACTTCCAGTTTCATCAAGATGATGGGATACCCCAAAAGTCATAACAGTTTTAATGCCAGCTTTGGCAATACGTTCAATTTCATAAGCAAGACGCTTTTCAGGAATACGAACCACACCCGGCATACTTTTAATAGGCTGATAATCATCAAGTCCTTCTTCAACAAAAATAGGCAGAGCGAGATCATTTTTAGTTAAGGTTGTTTCTTGAAAGAGCGCGCGCAGGTTTTCTGACTGGCGTAGTCTTCTTAAACGTTGGATGGATTGTTCGTTGCTCACAATATCTCCTTTTTATGGCCAGTACTAACAAGTATTTACTGTGGTATTATAAACCTTAATATTGATAGATAGATACTCTATAATTGATACTCGTCATACTTCAAGCTGTAGCGTTGTTGACTTCTTTCATTCGCACTAGTCACATACTATTGTATGCTCCTAGCGACTCATTCACTTGTCGCCTAGCTACACCTCGAATTATTTAGAGTATTTACTCGTCATACTTCAAGCTGTAGCGTTGTTGACTTCTTTCATTCGCACTAGTCATATGTAGCAACACCTTGAGTTATTTGAAATATTTACTCGTTATATTTCAAGTTGTAGCGTTGTTGACCACACCTCGAATTATTTAGAGTGTAGAGAGTTAGTTATAGAGAAAGAGAAAAAAAGAGCAGGATAATTTCTACTCTTTAAATTGATGACTACTCATTTCTTAATGAGAG
Organism: Proteus sp. fly-1089; assembly: GCF_040138965.1. Taxonomy (NCBI): domain Bacteria; kingdom Pseudomonadati; phylum Pseudomonadota; class Gammaproteobacteria; order Enterobacterales; family Morganellaceae; genus Proteus; species Proteus sp. fly-1089. The sequence goes on along the minus strand of NZ_JBEETS010000001.1, from coordinate 955,506 downwards.
GATTATTTTTTTTGCTCTTCTAATGCAGAGATCATTTGAATTTTACAAGCTGCAACAATTTGAGTTAGGCCTTCTTGGAATTCTGCACGAGAACCAATTTCAGCTTTTGCGTCACGTAAAGAGTTAACAACTTCGATAGTGCCTTCAGTAAATTGTGCTTCAGTTGCTTCTAATTTTGCAAAATCAAATTTCTTTGCATTTAAAGAGGCTACTGCATCTTTGGCGATTTTCTCTGCTGGTTCTTTTGTATCATAAGCTTTAATTGAGATATCTTTAAAGGTATCACAGTAATCATCAGCCATTTTAGTTGGGTTTGCGAAAGCAACTGCGGGCAATAATAGCAGAGATAAGAGAAGTGGTTTCATTTTAGCCTCATGTTTATTTTTTGGTACGTACTTATCGAGTGTAACATATAAACAAGGGTGACGATAAATCAGAATAAGTGTAAAAATATAAAACGTTAATTTTTTTAATCCGATTGAATCTAGTTTTATAGCTATAATTGTGTTTAAGGACAATAAACCAGGTTCTTATTTTCAAAGGAAAGTTATAATTAACAATAAATAAAATAACATGGTTTTAATGATATTAGGATTTATCTTTATTTACATTTTATGATATTGGTTTTTATTTATGTTAATAATAAAAAATAGAGAGTTAAATATAAAAATAAGGATAAAATTATAAGCTGTTAATACTGAAGTAAACTTAATTTATTGTATTCTATAGATTAATTTATAAACAACACACTAAAAGTATAAGATTTTTATCTTACTCCCTAATTCAAATAACATTAAAAACACTTAACAAAAAACATTTATTATTCAGATTATTAGCTAAAGATAATGAATAAACAAGATAATTATCATATTATAAAATATGAAAAAACTTTTAATGGGAGAGTTAAGAAATGGGAGTAAAAGAGAAAAAAATCCCCTCTATAAAGATAGAGGGGTAGCTAAATGAATAAAGAATGGTTTATTTCGAGATTGAGTATATAGGAATTTAAAACTAATTTTTGTTTATTTGTGCAGCACAAAAAGTTCAGAAAATAGAATAAAAATATGTACCAAACCCAATCCAAAATAAATCAATTACTGGCGATAAACAGTTTTAATTTGGCTAATAGTATTACGGAATGTCTCTGCTTGTTTTTCGTCATCAACTTCTGCAATTGCGCGTTCAATATTTAAAATAATACGACCTGCATCTGCTTGGCCTAATGCTTTTAACATATAAGTGACTAGGGTTTTTAAACAAGCCACTTCTTCTGCCAATGTTTCAACATCTGCTTGTGTTTTAAATTTTTCGTTCATTATCTACTTCCTTTGTGTTTAATTGGCCAATGATATCAATTAGGCCGATAGAATAGCAAAGTCTTGATGAGGGATGAATAGTGTAGCCTCAAGCATTTTATAAGATTGGTATCGTTAGAGTGACAATCAGGCAAAATAGTACGCTCTTACATTTACTCACTAAAATCACGCTATACTTTGAATATCAGTCGTTAAAGAGAGCTTGTATATCTATTGCGATTAATAATAAGAAAAAATGCAGGAAATGGTGGAGAAGAATAAGATGAAAAAAGAGCAGTTATTATATGCAATAACACATTATCCTGCACTTTATCAGCGTAAAACAGGAAATACACATAAAGGTACATTTGGAACAATTGGTATTATTGGTAGTGCTGAAGGAATGAGTGGTGCCATTGTGTTGGCTGGTAAAAGTGCATTAAAAGCGGGCTGTGGAAAAGTTTTTCTTGGTTTTGCACAATTACAACTTCCTCTTCCTTTTATTGATAGCGCACCAGAGCTCATGCTAAAAACAGCGTCTGAGTTAGTCGATAGGCAAGATATTTCTGCTTGGGCTATTGGTTGCGGGTTGGGGGTGTCGGCAAATTCTGAAAATATTTTATTAAATGTATTAGCTCAACGTGATGAAAACCAACCTTATGTTTTTGATGCAGATGCGCTAGTGTTGATGGCAAAATTAAAATCAAAAATCTCACTTAATCAACATTGCGTATTAACGCCACACCCCAAAGAAGCCTCTATTTTACTTAATTGTACATTGAGTGATGTTCAAAATAACCGAAAACAAGCAGCTAAAGAAATGGCAAAACTTTACCACTGTTGGGCAATACTCAAAGGGGAAAATACAGTTATTACTTCTCCTACAGGTGAGATCCTAATTAACAGAACAGGTAACAGTGGATTATCAACAGCAGGAAGTGGGGATGTCTTAACCGGTATCATGGGAAGTTTTTTAGCGCAAGGAATGGTAATGTCTGAAGCGGTTAAAAGCGCGGTTTGGATACATGGTATTGCTGCTGATATTTTAGTTGAAAAAGGTATTGGACCAATAGGATTAACCGCTTCAGAATTGATTGATACTGTTCGCGATGTTCGTAATCAAATATGGGCGCAAACACAACAACATAATGCCGATTATTTTGAATAAGATCTTTTGTTTTATCGTATAACGTATTAATAATTAAAGTAGGTTTATATTAAGATTAGATTGTTTTTAGTTAATTCACTCACAGTAATCTTTGGGTTATTGCGGTAGGATTAAGGCAAATGGAGAGTTGAGAGGAGTTATTATGTATAAAACGATTTTAGTACCTATTGATATTGTAGAAGAAGAGTTAACCAGTAAAGCAGTACGACATGCTGTGTATTTAGCAAAAGAAACGGGAGCTAACTTACATTTAATTCATGTTCTTCCTATCTCTTCGGCAATCATTAATGCTTATTCACTGGGTTATCCAGAAATTAAAGATAAAGCGACAGTGAAAGCAGAAAATGATATGCAAATGTTGGTAGATTCGGTAGATTTACCAGCTGAAAAGGTCGCTTATACGGTTACTTTTGGCTCACCTCGTGATGAAATTTTAGTTACAGCAAAAGATATTCAAGCCGACTTAATTGTCATAGGCTCACGCAGGCCTAATATTAGCACTCATTTATTAGGCTCTACCGCAGCGGGCGTAGTTCGCTACGCGGAAATTTCAGTGTTAGTTGTTCGTTAATATATTCATTAATATGCTATGAGTATTCCTCGTAGCATATTTTATTTTTGCGTAGTTTATCTTATTTATTTAGTAAGCCATTTATTGAGTAAACACTCTATAGAGTGAATAAGAATGGAAAAATTCACCCAAGAACTTTTAAGGCTCGATCATTTTATTCTACGCATCTTACGCTATTATGTAATAGGCTCTATTTTCTTTTTTTTAGGGTTATTACCCGGCGTATTAGGATTTTATTTAATTGAAGGGCATAGCTTTATGGAGTCCTCATTAAATGCAATTTCTATGTTGAGTGGACAACCAGTAGAGCCTGCACCTGCAACCCCAACAGGGCGCTTTTTTATTGCAATATATGGTTTGTTTCTTCAGTGTGTTTTTATTTTATCAATTGGGCTGGTTGTCACACCGTTTATTCATCGACAATTGCATAAATGGCATCTTGAGGAAGATTAAATAAGCAAGCTGTGGGTTTAACGCTACAATAAAAACAGACAGTAATCTGATAATGAGGAGTTGCTATGTACAAAACAATTCTAGTACCTGTTGATATTTCAGAAGATGAGTTAACGAAAAAAGCCTTACAACACGCTGTTTATATTGCCAAACTAGAAGGTGCGAAACTGCATCTTTTCCATGCTATTCCTGATATTTCACGTTTTTCTATTAGCTATAGCTATCACTATGACATGTTAAGTTCTTTTGCCAACAAAGCGCTTGAACGTGTACAAGAACAACTGCAAGAATTAGCTAATAGTATCGATTTGCCTAATGAACGAGTTGAATATTCAGCCGTATTTGGCTCTGCAAGAGATAAAGTTTTAGAGCTAGCTGAAAAAATTAATGCTGATTTGATTGTGATTGGTTCACGTCGTCCAAGTATTTCAACACACTTATTAGGTTCAAATGCGTCAGGTATCGTTGCTTATGCGAAGCAATCTGTTTTAGTTGTCCGCTAAAAATTTTCATAAAAGTAAAAAACAGCTAAAGCCCCTAAATTATTTATTTGGGGGCTTTTTTACCTCTTGGTTTATAAAAAATTACTTATTATTTCGGATATACATTTTCATCTCAATGCTAGGTAAAAAAATATAGATAAGTGTAATTGTTTATTAATGCAGTTTTTATGCAAACATAAGGAACATCATTGATTGAGAATGATAGGCATTCTAAAGTAGGTTCTATTATTTTTTTAATGAGAGATGAGTATTATGTTGAATACCAAATTTGGCACCTTTGTTATTTTATATACTCGTCATACTTCAAATTACAGCGTTATAGGCGACGTTTATTTGCACAAGTTATATACTATTGCACGTATCTTAAAAGCTCTGCTTGTTGGTTAGTTGTACCATGAATGATTTAGAGTACATATTATTTAACGGGCTTTCTAAAGCAAATAGCCCACGAATAAAAGCTAGTGAGTAAATAAAGATTGATCTACCTACAGCCTTAAATATTTTATTTGCTCATAATAGTATTGAAAGATAACAGGGCGAGAAATGAGCTATGCTGATAAACTTTATATCAGCAGTGGCTCGTTTGTGATTAAAACTAAGGCATGGTATGGATAATGAGATAATGGCGGATTGCACTGCCATTTCACAAGATAAACAGCGTGAAATTACCAAGTTATGTATTCAAACTGCGTTATTGCTATTACAGCATGGCGCAGAAAGTATGCTGGTTGAACAGCTTTCAACCCGTTTAGGTTTAGCTTTAGGTGTACATCAGGTCGAAAGTGCAATTTCTGCTAATGCAGTTGTATTAACGACGATAGTCAATGGGCATTGCCAGACATCAACACGAAAGATAGTTGATCGTGGCATTAATATGCATGTAGTGACAGAAGTTCAGCATATTGTTATTTTGGTTGAACATCATCTTGCAGATATTCATGAAGCAAGAAAACGCTTTGAGCATATAAAGCCATTACGCTATCCACGTTGGGTGATTATTTTTATGATTGCCTTATCTTGTGGTTGTTTCTCTAAATTAAATGGTGGCAATTGGGATGGCTTTTTAGTTTCGGCTATTGGTGGTGGCCTTGGTATGTTTGTACGCCAAGTATTAACGCATCGCCAAATGAATCCACTAATTAATTTTTGTATTACTGCTTTTGTTGCCACATCTGTTTCAGGTCTATTATTAAAACTCTCTTATTTTCAAACAACGGCAACTATTTCAATGGCTGCCAGTGTTTTATTACTGGTTCCCGGATTTCCTTTAATTAATGCTGTTGCTGATATGTTTAAAGGCCATGTTAATACGGGTTTAGCGCGTTGGGCAATGGCAACAATGTTAACATTGGCAACCTGTTTAGGCGTTATTTTAGCCATGGCAGTATGGGAGTTAAGAGATTGGGCATAATAACGATTATTCTTACCCTTATCGAGGATATGATTTTAGCTGCCATTCCTGCTGTGGGTTTCGCAATGGTATTTAATGTACCTTTACGTGCTTTAAAATATTGTGCGTTATTAGGGGCAATAGGGCATGGCTCACGCACTGTGCTGATTATGAGTGGAATGAATATTGAATGGGCAAGTTTCTGTGCCGCAATTTTAGTCGGTTGCATTGGTATTCAATGGTCACGCTGGTGGCTTGCTCATCCTAAAGTTTTCACTGTCGCGGCTGTTATTCCAATGTTCCCTGGAATTAATGCCTATATCGCGATGATCTCTGTGGTGAAATTAACACAAATCGGTTATAGCGAGGAGATTTTTGAAGCTTTAGTTACTAATTTCCTTAAAGCTTCATTTATTGTCGGTGCGCTTTCTATCGGGCTATCCTTGCCGGGATTATGGTTATATCGCAAGCGTCCGAGTGTATAATTTCTTACATCGCGTGTTGTAGTGAATTTAATGTAATATCCAGTTCATTTTTGTCAGAAATAATAATTTGAATTCGTAATTTGTTTTCAGACTCCAAACTTGCATGCGCTTTAACATCTTCGTTATTCGCATGCTTTTTTGTGATCTCTACTAATTCATCCATTAAATTCAGCATATTCTCATTCATTTTTAAATTTCTCCAAATCATTGATGGACTAAACCATAGCAAATCCCTTTTGCGTTAATGTCGAGAATAACGGCTTTTTCTATTACTATTCACACTTATTGTTTTATTTTTCACATAAAAAATAGCAAGAAAGATTGCCCAAAATAAATTTAAAAAAGGTAATATAAAGAAAAATAAAAATAAGATTATCAGTTGGTTATTAAAGATAATTCTTATTGGGTTTAATAAAATAAAGCGTAAGGCAGATATCACTTTGAGAAAAATATTACACTATACCGCGATTGTATTGGGTTTATTTATTTTTACATTAAATGTTCAAGCACAAGCCCCAGAAAATTTTACAAAAGCAAAAGAGATAGCAAAAGAACGTATCTATTATGATCAAAATCAAAAATCACAAGGAACGATTTATTGTGGCTGTGATTGGGAATGGGTAGGGAAATCTGGTGGTCGTGTCGATTTAGCCAGTTGTGGCTATCAAGTAAGAACACAACAAACAAGAGCTGCACGTATTGAGTGGGAACATATTGTTCCTGCATGGGTGTTTGGGCATCAGCGTCAATGTTGGCAAAATGGTGGTCGAGCTAATTGTGTGAAAAACGATCCTGTGTTTGGCAAGATCGAAGCCGATTTACACAATTTAGCACCGTCTATTGGTGAAGTTAATGGTGATCGTAGTAATTTCAGCTTTGGGCAATTACCTACTCAAGCACCTTACCAATATGGTCAATGCCGTAGCCGTGTTGATTTTGCCTCACGTACTTTTGAGCCTCGTAATGAAGTAAAAGGTCAAGTAGCAAGGGTCTATTTCTATTTACATGATCGCTATAACCTCTCAATGTCACGTCAGCAACAACAATTATTAATGGCTTGGGATAAGTCTTATCCGCCAACGACATGGGAAAAAGAGCGTGATAATCGTATTGCTCGTGTCGTTGGATATCATAATCCTTTTGTGACGGGAGAAGTGAAATGGCAATTAGGGCATAAAAATAGTGGTGTCGGATTATCTGCAACAAATAATGCACCAGTCACTAAAGCTAAAACTGAAACTCCTAAACAAGTAAGTACATCACAGTCTGAAAGTATTAAGGGTAATACAAATAGTAAAATTTATCATTTTGCCCATTGCTCTGGTTATAAAACCATGTCAGATAAAAATGCTGTCTTCTTTAAAACAGAAAATGAGGCTATTAAGGCAGGTTATCGTTTAGCAAATAACTGCAAACAGCCTTAAGGGTGATTATTTAGATTACATCCAACGACGAACGTGGCGACAATATTGTTGCCACGCTTGTGGAAATAACTCATTTAAGATCTTCTCTTCACGTACTATCGTATAGCGATCAGTAATAAAGTAGAACGCAATCGCTGCACCTAAAAATCCCCAATTACCAAAAATAAAAAATAGTCCAATACTGATATCCAAAAAACCGAGATACATAGGATTACGGCTAATTTTATAAGGGCCACTTGTCACTAATTGTCGAGGTGTGTGATTGGGATTAGGAGATGTTTTTTGTTTAATAAAAAATGAGAGGCAATAAAAAAGCCAGATCCCAGAAGTCGTAATAGTCAGTAAACCTAAATAAAAAAAGAAACCCATTTTTAGAGAGCCTGAGTGAAGTTCAAAACTAATAAATGGAATTAGGTTAAGTAGTAACCAATAAATAAAAGGTAATCGCAAGAAATTCATTTATTCCCCCTAAAATAACACTTATTGTTATTTTTATGTTAAGTTCATCTCGTTATAGATAAGCTCAGTATTGAAAATATTTTTCTTTTGTCATTATACTGTCACAAAGCTTCGTTAATTTTCACTCTAACTCCATGATGGGGAATATGAATGATAGAAGCAATGGAAATATCTCATTACTCACAGAAAACCGGCAACAACCGTTCATTGATGTTTAATGTTCAGGATTGTGACCGGTTTTTTGTTTTCTGTGACTAAACAGAGTCTAAAGGGGACTCATCGGTAAGCGAATGGAAGACAAATAGAGATGTCGATGACTTTTTGAAGACTAACAAGGGTAAATACCACTATGAGTAGACAAAAAGCAGCAACACGATCACGCCGAGAAAATAAACGTACTTCACGTAAAGAACAACGTAGTGGAGTACATAGAGATAATGTGATGATTTTACCGGGATTTGGGGATATTGATACTATTGGTATGGCGAGAGAGAAGCGTGATGAACGTGTACTTTCTCCGCGTAATGAAATACAGCACCAATATATGAATGCCATTAAACATCAAAATCTTATTTTTGCTACAGGAGAAGCGGGGTGTGGTAAAACGTTTCTTAGTACCGCAATGGCAGCCGATGCACTAATTAATAAAGATATAGAGCGTATTATTGTGACACGTCCTGTTTTACAAGCTGATGAAGATTTAGGTTTTTTACCGGGTGATATTGCTGAGAAGTTCGCACCTTATTTTCGTCCTGTTTATGATGTATTAGTGAAACGCTTAGGTGCTTCGTTTTTACAATATTGTCTACGACCCGAAATTGGTAAAGTTGAAATTGCCCCTTTTGCTTATATGCGTGGTCGTACATTTGAAAATGCCTTTGTTATTTTAGATGAAGCACAAAATGTTACCGTGAATCAAATGAAGTTATTTCTAACACGTATGGGCGAGAATGTTACCGTGGTTGTTAATGGTGATATAACCCAATGTGATTTACCTTCACATATAAATTCAGGATTAGCGGATGCCCTTATTCGATTTGAGGAAAATAAGCAAATTGGCGTGATTAAATTCACACAAGAAGACTGTGTGCGTTCAACTTTATGTCAACATGTATTAGCAGCATATACTAATTGAATAAAGTTCAGGGTTTCTGCATAAAATAATCAAAGGCTACATATTATTGAGATAGTTAATATGTAGCCTATCAACAATTAAATATGTTAAATGGCATGGTGTTGATATTCTATCAATTTTATAACGCACTCTTTTATTGACGATTATTTCCACTATAAAATTTATACACTCTCTCATTCTGAATGAAAAGGTATTTTTTATATCTTAATAAGGAATAGTTTATTAAAATAAATTATTCCTTATTTTTGCATTTGTAAAAAAACTATTCTTTATTGGATTACTTATTAATACATTAATTGTTATTGTTTTTTAGTTAATTGTATTTAAATTAAATAATAAATTTAAATATCAATACATTTATATATTAACTATGGTGTGTGGTTAATTAAATTTGACTTAAATCACGAATTTTAAAAAATGTTTATTTTTATTTGTTGAGGTTTTTAAATGTAGCTAATATCAAAAATGACTAGGGTTTTTTATTCATCCTTTAGTTAATGATGGCAATAATAGAAGCTTATTTTTGCTAATTAAATATTTGTCTATTCTTGGGGTTATATATGCTTAAACATAAACTCCCACTGTCATTATTATCAGTGGCTATATTGTCGACGTCAGCATTTGCCGCAACTAACAGCGCCGGTGGAATTATTTCTTTCTCTGGTGCTATTAGTGATACCACTTGTACCATTAATGGAGGAAATAGCGCCGATTTCTCTATTTTATTAGATCCTATTACTGTATCTGATGCAGGAACAACAGCTAATACTGTGATCACCAAAAATCAAAAAGAGTTTGCTTTAACATTCTCTGATTGTGCACCGGCATCAACACCCAGTGGCAGTAATTTAAAAATACATTTTTCATCTGCAAATAGTATTTCAACAAGTGGGTTATATTTAGTGAATGATACCGCTAATGAAAATGATCCAACAGTTGCAAAAAATGTCGGCTTTAGCTTATCGACAACGGCTGCACCAACGGTTGCTATACCGTTAAATGTAACATTTGATACGGGCATTAAAGGTGATAAAACAGCACCGGATGCAGATACACTACGTTTAATTGCGAGTTATTATAAAACCAATGCAACAGCGGCTAAAACAGGGCCTGTACACTCTAACGTTATTTATACTGTCTCTTATTTATAATCTAAAGGAACCAGACTCAATTTGAGTCTGGTTTTTTAAGGTGTTTATAATGAAAAAATTAATTATCTTTTTTATTGCTTTGATATTACCAATGAGTGTATTTGCTAATGTTATTATTAACGGTACACGCGTTATTTATTATGAAGGTGTAGATAGTGTTAATCTTCAATTAACAAATAATGGTGATTTAGCTTCACTTATACAAAGTTGGATAGATGACGGTGATGTCGATTCAACGCCGGAAGATGCAAATTCTCCTTTTTATTTATACCCACCCATTGTAAAAATAGCGGGTAGACAGGGGCAAACATTAAGAATAAAGAATTCCAATGAAGGATTAAAAGATAATATTGAACAAGTTTATTTTTTAAATATTCTTGATATCCCTGAAAATGCGGAAGCCTTAAAAGGAAAAAGTTATTTACAATTAGCGATGAAAACAAGAATTAAAGTTTTTTATCGACCGAAAGGATTAATGGATGATCCAGCACGTATTAATGAAAAAATAACGTATCAATTGAATGGTAATAAAGTCATTGTTAAAAATAACTCACAGTATCATTTCACTATAGCCTCTATTTCTACACAAGAAACTCCTCGTATTACGCTTGTTGATTCTGAAATGATCTCGCCTTTATCTTCTCGTGAGTTACCGCTAATCAATAAATTAACCAATCATTCGGTTGTTGTTATTTATGTTGATGATTTTGGTGTTTATAAATCACAGAATATTAAACTCTAACAGAGACAGCATCGTGAATAATCCAAAATACCTCTCAATCCTTATTTTTTTAGGAATGCAACATTATGCTCAAGATCTGTATGCAGAGGGATTTGATACATCTTTATTAGTAGGAAAATCAAAAAACGGGGATATTTCACGATTTTATATAGATGATAAAGTGCCTGAAGGAAAACAACTTGTTGATGTCTATGTCAATCAAGCATGGAAAGGGCAATTTGAAATAAATGTTCTTGGTGCTAAGACAGGGATGAGTATTGAAACAGAAAATGTAAATAAGCTCGGTTTAAATTTATCTTTATCAGCCAAACAAAAAATAACAGAACAAAAAACAATTTTAATTAACGAGCTTGCAAAAAATGTTACTACAACATTAGATATTAATCGGTTAAGGCTTGATATCAGTGCACCTCAGATTTCTATTAAACAATCTGAAATGGGATATGTTGATCCCAGTTATTGGGAGCGAGGTATCTCGGCGCTGATCTTATCCTATAATTTAAATTACTATAACTACAAAGAGAAAAAAGGAAATAAAAGTAATAACGAAAATTTCTTTGCCAATCTTAACTCAGGTATTAACTTAGGAGCATGGCAATTTAGAGATGAATCTAACTATTCCTACTATTCTCACGGGAAAAGCCAGTGGAAGAATAATACCCGCTATGTGTATAAGGCGCTAAGTCAGATAACTGCGGGATTAACGATTGGTGATTTTTATACACCTGCGGCACTCTTTACCAGTATTTCATTTAGAGGCGCATCATTAGCGACAGAAATGGGAATGCTACCCAATTCAAGCCAAGGATTTGCTCCTATTATTCGGGGTGTTGCTCAAACCAACGCATTAGTCAGTGTTTATCAAAATGAAAATTTAGTTTTTCAAGAAAATGTGCCTCCTGGCGAGTTTTCTTTTCGAGATATTCAACCCACAGCAGGTGGCGGTGATCTGTTAGTGGTTGTTCAAGAAGCTGATGGAAGAAGAGAGTCTTTCACGGTGCCATTTTCAGCCGTTCCCGATATGCTAAAAGAAGGAGTATATCGCTATAATGTGATGCTAGGCGAATCACGTATTAACAATACGGATTATCGAGCTAAATTTGCACAAGGTGAATTTCATTATGGCTTAAATAATTTAGTAACTGTATATACAGGAGGAATTGTCAGCGAAGATTATTATTCAGCATTAATAGGGAGTGGTTGGAATTTTAAATTTGGCGCAATCTCTGCGGATATAACTCATGCAAGCGCAGATTTACAAATCGGTAAGAAGACAGGGCAAAGCTTTCGTCTGGCATATAGCAAATATATGGATGCCACATTAACAAATTTAACACTGGCGGCTTATCGTTATTCAACTCGTGATTATTATAGTTTTGTTGATTCTATTTACTCGCATGACAATTACCAAGCTTGGAAAGATTATCAAAACGATCTCGCTAAACAGCAGGGAAATAATAATACTATTTCTGATTTAGATTTAACAACCTTTGATGCATTAAGAGGATCACGAGCAAAAAATACGTTTACCATTAATCTTAACCAATATCTAGGTGGTCAAAGAGGCGTTATTTTTCTTTCAGGCACGCATCGAAATTATTGGAATACAACTAACAGTAATCGAGAGTATCAATTAGGATATTCAAATAACTATAACGATATTGCTTATAATCTTTCTGTATCCAAATTAAGAAATTACGATAATAAAGAAGAAACACGTTATTACTTAAATGTCAGTATCCCTGTTTCGTTTTTCGATAAAAGAGCAAACCTAAATACCTCTATTTACGCGGCAGACTCACGCTATCAGCAATCTACATTAAGTTTAAGTGGAACGGCAGGTAAAGATGATTTAGTCAATTATACTTTAACAGGTTCAAATCAAACGGGTGGGAATAATTTAGTCGGTGCAAATGTGAGTTATCGCCACCCTTATAGCACACTTTCCGCTTCTTATACTGAGGCAAATGATTATCGTCAAGGTGGATTAGGGGCAAGAGGAACCGTTGTTGCTATTCCTAATCATATTGCATTTTCAGGAGATACTGGAAAAACCTATACCATTATTGAAGCACCAATGGCAAATAATATGATGGTGAATGGACATAAAGCAACCTTAACTAATCATCAAGGTGTTGTATTGGTGGCAAATAGCATTCCTTATCGTACAAATATTTATACATTAACCAATACTGAACTTCCATCAAATGCTGAAGTTGTTGGAAATATCACGCATGTCACTCCTTATTTAGGTGCAGTTAATTATCTTTCATTAGAAACGGATCAACGCCAAACTTTTATTATTAGAGCTTCTTTAGATAATGGTGAAAGTTTACCTTTTGGAACAGAAGTTTTTAATAATAAGAAACAAGCAATAGGATATGTAGGACAATCCGGTGTACTTTATTTAAAAAGTGATACGTTACCGTCTTCTGTCTCTATAAAAATAAATGAAACCGGCAAAATAGAATGTGTAATTAGCCATTTAATTAATACGATGGATAAAAATCGTAATATCTGTCGATAAAGGAAAGTTCTATGAAATTATCAACCTTTATATTTTTATTATTAATAGGAATATTAAGCCAAAAGGCGATTGCTAATTGTAAGCCAGATAGTACGATCACAGCACCAGATATTAATTTCGACATATCTGGAGATTTAAATAGCGCTTCAACAACGGTTACGAAGGCGAGTAGAACAACATTTCCAGGTACATTTAAATGTACCGCAAGAGGGCTATTTCCTAATTCAGTGGGTATAGCTTCACCCTTTGCTGATAATCGAACAGGAACAATTGGTTTTAATGGTGGAAAACAGTTTGTTTCTATCACTTTAACGTCATTAGAAAAAAAGAGTGTGGAAAATATTGCTGCGGGAACGCATCCTGCATCTGATTTAGATACTAATTTTACCCTTAAATTTACGTTACTCACCTCTAAGCCATCGAGTAATTACACTGAAGTAAGTGGAAATACGGCCCTTGTAACCCCGGTTATTTTAGCCTCTGATGCATCAAGTGTAGGGATTATTCAATGGTTACTGAATATTGTGATTAAATTAGTGCAGTTTTTATTAACGTGGGTATGGCCTGTCGATCAAAATGATATTTTTTTACAACCAATGAAAATTACCTATAACCCAGTAATGACAACATGTGATTTTTCTAATGCAGGACTTGTTGTCTCATTACCTTTAATTAGTGTAAAAGAGGTAAAAACAGTTGATAAAGCCGGTTATACTCCTTTTACATTAAACTTTACCTGCCAAAATTTATTAGGTGATTCGAAAACATCTCGTAATATTAATATGTTTTTATCAAGCCAAAACTTATTAGCGGCGGATAAAACCATATTAACGAATACTACCGCACAGGGGGCAGGAGGGGTTGGATTTCGTGTCGTAAAAGCAGATAACACAAATAGCCCGCTTGTTTTATCTGATTCCATAAATACACAAGGGAGTGCGACGAGTATTTTTAGTGTGACTAAAGGGAGTACATTATCTCCTGTATTTTCTATTAATATGGGCGCTTACTACTCCCCTTATAATGCGAATACGGTGACTCAAGGTAAAATAACAAGTTCGGCAACACTGGTAATGTCTTACGATTAAAAGGTGTCAAGATGAAAAAAATTTTTATTCTGTTATTTATATTGATAACGCCTTTTACAAATGCCAGCGTAGTGTTAGAACGAACGCGTTTAGTTTTCCCTGCTGACCAATCAACGATATTATTACAGATAGTTAATCAAAGTGAGCAATCAACATTAATTCAGAGTTGGACAGATGAGGGAAATATTGCATCGACGCCAGAAACCACAACTGCACCTTTTCTTGTTATTCCTCCTATGGCGAAAATATCTGCAAATGGGGGGCTGCAATTAAAATTACAGCAACTTGATAATTCTTTACCACAAGATAGAGAATCTATTTTTTATTTAAATGTATTAGATATTCCGCCAAAGCCAGACAAGAAAGAAAATGTAAATACACTCCAATTAGCTTTACAGACACGAATAAAAATTTTCTACCGACCTAATCAACTTACATTAACGACCCGCGATATTTTTAAACAGATTGAAATTACACAGAGCGCGCAATATTTAGAGATAAATAATCCTAGTGCTTATTTTTTTACTATTTCAAAGATCTATATTGATGATAAAGAAGCTCAACCTCTCATTAATGCTATTATGGTTGCACCATTTTCAAAACAAAAAATTCAATATCAAGGACAGGTAAATCCTCATCAGATTATGACTCTTGTTTATATTGATGATGATGGAAATTATCAGCAAGATGAGAAAAGGATGAAGAAATAGCGTTTTCATATCACGATTAAATAAAAAGGCTGCATATTAATGAGGGGCTAATATGCAGCCTGTACAGCCAACGTTTAATCTTTAATTTATTACTTAGCTTACGTCTTCATTATCCATAACATGGTGACGTTCAGCGTGATAACCTTCTTCGTCATAGCCAAAACGCCAATAAGGAATAGCATAAATTAAGCTACGATCGTAACCGTTATCACGACGAATATGACGTCTTAATGCACGAATAATTTTGTCTTCACCAGCAATCCAAAATGCCACATCTTCAGCAGGTAATTTCCAAGACATAAATTCATTAATTAAGTTTTCAGTTTGCTCTTCAACTGAGCCAATTAACCAGATTATTTCTAATCCATTAGGATGTTTAATTTCTTGGCGATGTGTTTCGTTTTCTACTCGTATAACGACTTTTCCTTGAACATTAGGTTGCATTGTTTCAATTAAAGCCATTAACGCAGGTAATGAACTTGGATCGGCTGCCATATAGTAATGTGATGCAGGAGCTAATAAGGGATCTGGGCCACCTGGATTAGTGATCCCAATATAGTCGCCTTGCTTTGCATTTAGCGCAAAATGAATAGCTGGACCAGCATCGTTATGAACGGCAAATTCAATGTCTAACTCTTTTTGCTCTGGGCGAATAGCACGGACACTATAAGTACGTACAATCGATCTTGGTTCGCCTTCAGGCCACTTGGGACCTTTTTCAGAAAAACCCGGTACTGTTGGCTTAACTTGGCCTTCTAATGGCAAAAATATTTTTAGATGTGCGCCCGCAGTATCAGCTGGGTAGTTATCTAAATCATCACTAGTAAAGGTAATGCAGCGCATTCCTGGAGTGACATCAGTAATACGTTTTACTTGAACTAGGCGAGGAGGAGCTGGTTTATAAATATTTTTTTCTTGAGGTGTTTTTGGGTTACTCACGTTTTTTTACCTGACTCATTTAATTGTTTTTTCGATGTAGATATTATCATTTTCAATTAATAATGATAGTCATTATCAACATTAACTTTAATTTAGTAAAGTGAGGTGTATGTTTTACTTATCATTGTGTGATTAGGCTCAAATTACAATCAAGAAAAAAACTTAAAAATCAATGTAATAAGCTTGATGTAATAATTAATAAGTATTAATTAGAAAAAATGAGAAGAAAACAAAAACACTAAAATGTAATGTGGTAGGAGAGGATTGGTGTTATTTTTTTGAAAAAAGGAATGGTTTTAGAGAGTTGAAATAAATGCGGAAAAGTCAATAAATACAGTGAGTAAACTTTAAAATATTATACTCACTGTATTTTTATATAATGTCAGCAATAGATTAAGCTTTAGGATCTGGGCCAAATCTATTGTCGCCTTTAGTTCCTTCTAGGCACATAAAGACAAAAACAATTAATCCACCAACAGCAGGAATAAATGCAAGTAAGAACATCCAACCTGATTTATCTTGGTCGTGAAAACGACGAATAGTGACGGCAAGGCTAGGTACAATAATAGCTAAAGAATAAATACCGATAATAATACCTACAATTGAACCTAATGAACTCATTTCACCAGTGTTCATATCTATTGATGACATTAAAATAGCGTATAGAACAGTAATGATAATGGTATTTACCAGAGTAAACATCCAATATTCTTTTCTGCGAGCACGGCCTGAAAAGTTAGCGTAATTATTTTTAATGACTTCCAAATACCAATTCATGACTTCATCCTTAATTTAGTAGCAACAATACGTAAGCCTAGTTTAGGTGATCTTTCTTAGCAATTAAGATAATTCTAAATTATCAAAATACATTTTTAAAAAGACATTATGACCATTCCCTCTATTTTATAGGGATATGAGCTTAATTTTTAAGTTAATCAAATAGGTAATATCTAAATGATATACAATATGCGTCTTTATAAACTAATACTGATGTGGAGTGCTAAGTGGCGGGTATCATAATTACTTTAGAAATTGAATTCAACAAGTACTCTATTTTATTTCTAGTGAAGATAGCTTTTTATAGGATTGTTTATATCTTTATTTATCGTCATAACATAATAAAAAAGAGTTTATCCCTTACTACTGATCAAAAATGATGTATTTATAGTTATTTTATCAATGTGTTTGATTTAAATTTAGTTAATTATGGAAAATAAAAAGGGCTAAAATAATATCAGCCCTTTGTGTTTATTTTTACCGTCGTGCGGTACTGTTTTTATATTGCTGTGTGTGTTTTGCCTTTACTTCACTTTCATTCCCGCAAGCGTCATTAAGAATCGAAAAAGAGAAGAAACCGCAAATAAAGCTAAAACACTACAAAACCAAATTGTAATTAGCCAGCCCCATTTTTTTAATAATGAGGGTTTGCTTTGTATTTGTGGATCAGTGATAGCCTTCTTCATAATTGGTTTTTCCTCTGAAAACGTAATAACTCCAGAATGTATAAACGAGAATAATTGGAATAATAAAGAGCGCGCCAACTAACATAAATCCTTGGCTTTCTGGTGGCGCCGAAGCGGCTACAAAACTAACGGCAGGCGGAATAATGTTAGGCCAAATACTGATGCCTAATCCGGCAAAACCTAAGAAAATTAAAGCCAATGCCCCAAAGAAAGGAAGATAATGTCCTTGTTTTTTTATCGAGCGCAAAATCAGCCATGAGCTGTATAACACTAAAAGTGGAACGGGTAAAAAGAAGAATAAATTAGGTAACGTGAACCAGCGTTCAGCAATGGCTGGTTGTGCTAGCGGTGTCCATGCACTAACAACAGCGATCACAGCAAGCATTACCAATGTCAGTGGTTTAGCAATTTTGTATAAATTTTGCTGTAAGTGGCCTTCGGTTTTCATGATTAGCCAGCCACATCCTAATAAGGAGTAGGCAATAACTAAGCCAAAACCACAAAAGAGTGCAAAAGGCGACAGCCAATCAAAATAGCTACCTGCAAATGTGCGATTAACAACAGGTAGGCCTTGAACAATGCTACCAACGACAACTCCTTGCATAAAGGTTGCTAGCATTGATCCCAAAATAAAGGATTTATCCCAAAAACCTTTGTGATTGTTATCTGCTTTAAAACGAAATTCAAAGGCAACACCACGAAAAATCAGCGCAACAAGCATTAAAGTTAAAGGCATTGCTAATGCATCAAGAATAACAGCATAAGCAAGTGGAAATGCACCAAATAATGCAGCTCCCCCCAAGACTAGCCATGTTTCGTTGCCATCCCACACAGGGGCTACGGTATTCATCATTAAGTCACGATCTTGGTCGCTTTTAATAAATGGATAGAGCATACCGATACCGAGATCGAAGCCGTCCATGACAATATACATTAATGTACTAAATACGATGATGATGAACCAAATAACGGGTAAATCAATTCCCATGATGAACCTCCGAAGTACCTTTACGGATCAGTCTTAACATATAGGCATATCCAACACCGAACACAGAGCCATAAACAACAAAGAAGATCAGCAGGCTTATACTCATATGCATTTCACCATGAGCAGAGACAGCATCTCGTGTTCGCTGTATGCCATAAACAACCCAAGGCTGGCGACCGACTTCTGTTGTAAACCAACCTGCAAGGATCGCGATAAGACCTGATGGTGCCATTAAAAACGTTAAACGTAAGAAGGTTTTAGATTCATAAAGTTTATTTTTATATCGCAGCCAAGTTCCCCAAACACCCACTAGGATCATTAACATCCCGAGGCCAACCATAATGCGGAAAGACCAGAAAACGATAAGTGAATTAGGCCTATCTTCTTTCGGAAACTCTTTTAATGCCGGAACCTGTTTTTCTAAGCTGTGAGTTAAGATCATGCTACCAAGATAAGGGATTTCTATCTTATATTTGGTTTCTTCAGCATCCATATCAGGCATACCAAAGAGAATTAACGGTGTTGCTTCACCCGGTTTATTTTCCCAATGACCTTCAATGGCAGCAATTTTTGCAGGCTGATGTTTTAAGGTATTTAAACCATGGACATCACCAATGAGAGCTTGAATTGGTGCTAAAATTAAAATCATCCACAAAGACATTGAAAGCATCTTTTTCATTGCTGATGTTTTATTGCCTTTAAGGAGATGCCACGCCGCGGAAGCAGCAATAAAGAAAGCAGAAGCAAGGAATGCGGCAACGCCCATATGAGCGAGACGATAAGGGAAAGAGGGGTTAAAAATAACCGCAATCCAATCTACGGGTACAACTTGGTTATTAATGATTTCGAAACCTTGTGGTGTTTGCATCCAGCTATTTGATGCCAAGATCCAAAACGTTGACATCAGTGTGCCTAATGCGACCATACAGGTTGCGAAAAAGTGAAGTTTTTCGCCCACTTTATTCCAACCAAATAGCATTACGCCCAAAAATCCCGCTTCTAAGAAGAAAGCGGTAAGCACTTCATAAGTCAGTAAAGGGCCTGTAATTGAGCCGGCAAAGTCAGAGAAAAAGCTCCAGTTGGTTCCAAATTGATAGGCCATAACCAAACCAGAGACAACACCCATAGCAAAGTTAACAGCGAATATTTTTGACCAGAAATGAAATAACGCTAAATAATCCTTATTGCGGGTTTTTAACCATAAACCTTCCAATACGGCTAAAAAACTAGCCAGTCCGATAGTAATAGCGGGAAAGATAATATGAAAAGAAACTGTGAACGCAAATTGGATACGCGCCAAATCGAAGGCACTTAACCCAAGCATAAAAACCTCGTTTTATTGATATGTAAATGTAAATTGCAGGTAAATCGTGTGGATTAGTAGACCATATGACAGTAAGCTATAATAGTGACAATAAGTTTAAAAATGACTATAACAGTTTTTGAGGTGAACAGTTTTATATGACTCGATATGAACAGCTTGCAGCGCAAATACGCCAACAGATTGAAGATAATATCTGGCAATCTGGCGACCGTTTACCTTCATTGCGGGATACGGTAAAACAATCAGGTTTAAGTTTAATGACTGTTTTACAATCGTATCAATTATTAGAAAGCCAAGGATGGATAACCGCACGACCACAATCAGGTTATTACGTTGCACATCGTAATACACGCTTTGGCCAAGTAACAGCCAGTAAAGGGTTACACATGAGTGAAAATGTTGAGATTAGCACCTCCATTTTTAATGTACTCCAAGCATGTAAAGATCCTGAGATTATTCCTTTTGGTTCAGCATTTCCCGATCCTAGTCTATTTATCCAACCTAAACTCAGTAGTGCATTAGCATCGGCAGCAAGGCATTTAGCACCTCAAAGTTCAGTAATTAATTTACCACCAGGAAATGAAAAGTTACGCCGTAACATTGCGCAACGCTATGCATTGCAAGGTATTCACGTCTCTCCAGATGAAATAGTGATCACTGCGGGTGCAATGGAATCATTGAGCTTTAGTTTACAGGCAGTAACTGAACCAGGTGATTGGGTGGTGATTGAATCACCTGCATTTTATGGCGCATTACAAGCTATTGAACGTTTACGTTTAAAAGCCATTGCGATTAGAACAGATCCTATAACAGGAATTTGTTTAGAAGAACTCGAAAAAGTAGTGGATCAATACGATATAAAAGCGTGTTGGTTGATGAGTCATTGTCAAAATCCATTAGGTGGAACAATGCCTGATGAAAATAAAATAAGACTGGTGGAAATATTAGCGAAAAAACAGATAACGTTAATTGAAGATGATGTCTATGGAGAACTCTATAACAGCCAAAAGGCGCCAATGCCAGTAAAAGGCTTTGATAAAGCGAATAGCGTATTACATTGCGCTTCTTTTTCTAAATGTTTAGCGCCGGGCTTTCGTGTAGGTTGGGTTGCCGCAGGAAAACACGCAACAAAAATACAACAGTTACAAATGATGAGTACAGTTTCTGCGAGTATGCCGACACAGCAAGCCATTGCGGATTACTTATCACAAGGAGGCTATGATACGCATCTTCGTCGATTAAGATTATTATTAGAACAAAGGCGTTATCGCATGTTGCAAGCCATACAGGCACATTTACCTGAAGATGTAAAAGTGAATATTCCAACAGGAGGATATTTTCTCTGGTTAGAATTTGAATCAACATTTGATGCAAATAAACTTTATCACTTTGCATTGGAAAGAGGGGTCAGTATTGCACCAGGCTCCATGTTTTCCACCAGTTCTCAATTTAACCATGCCTTTCGTTTAAATTCTTCTTTTCAATGGAATAGCAGGACAGAGAAAGGAATGGAAATTATCGGTGAAGGATGTAGAAAATTACGACGTAAATAGCAGACGTTAGCGCACATTTTTTAAAGTTAGATATTGATTTATGAACGGTAATCTCCAATGATTAATTCTTAACCTCATTATCAGACTGACTAGCCAGATATTGCAGGAGGACACAATGAAGCTACGTTGTTTTGATCAACAAGAGTTACCGTTTATTCCATGGCGTAATCAAAAAGGCACAACCCAAGAAATTGTGTGTTGGCCAGTGAATAATGATTTTTCATGGCGAGCGTGTTTAACATCTATCGAAGATAATGGCTCATTAGGACAGTTTCCTGATATTGAACGGCAAATGGTTCTATTAGAAGGTAATGGACTTAATTTAAATAGCTCTGGATTTCTGAGTCACTCTGTCACTGATCCTTATCAGCCTTTTGATTTTTCAGGTGATATTCATGTTAAGTCAGAGCTGATTAAAGGGGGTGTAAAATGTTTAAATATTATGGTACGCAGGACATGCTGGAAAGCAGAAACCACATTAGTAACACAACCCCTTATATTACCAAGCTCTCACGCGGGACTTATTTATATAACGCAAGGTGAATGGACTTTAACTGGCGCTACTTGTCAGCGTTTATCAAAAGGGCAAGGTGCATGGTGGTTACCAGATATTCGAGAAGGTGAAATAAGGCCGTTAACCGCAAATTGCCAATTATTATGGGCAGATATTCGACCACTAAAATAAAGGTATTTTTTGTGGTCAAATATTGATTGAAATAATAAATGATGCTTAGGATTATGGCTAATTTAAAGCCAGATTAACGGCGGCAAGAGTGAGTAATCCACCAGCAATACCATCGTTATAACGACGACGTTTATCACTTAAACCACCTTTTAAGCCGACATAAGCAAAGAAGCTACCAAGAAGGCCATAAATAATTAAGCAAGTCGTGATAAATATCCCAGATAACAGTAATGATTGTGTTGCGACATCATTATGATTATCAATAAAGTTTGGTAAAATAGCGAGATAAACTAATAAACCTTTAGGATTAAGGAAACTGGTTAAAAAACCTTTACGAAATAGAGACGAAGTTTTAGTGGCATTAAGGACTAACTTTCCTTTTTTGCAGGCTGATATCAACATTTTAAGGGCAAGATAACTGATATAGACAACACCGACCCATTTGAGTAAGTGAAATAAAATGGGAGATGTAGATACTAAGGCTGCAAGCCCTAAAGCACTCAGTAACGCATGGGTTAAATAACCGGATATCACGCCTGAATTTGCAACCCATGCTGATTTCATTCCTCCTGATAACCCTTGGGATGAAATAAAAAGAATATCAGGCCCAGGTGTACAGATAAGCGGTAGAACCGTCAATGCGAATAATAATAAAGTGTTAAATTCCATCTTTTCACCTGATAGAGATAGATTAAGAGAAACATCGTTTTTGCTGTGAAATTTAGCGGAAAGATTATATGATGTTTTCGAAAAAATCGGGTTGCTTTGTTGCTAACAAAAAGAATTAATTGGCAATAAAATTCCACAAATAGAATTAAGGTTAATCTTTGATGTCAATAAAATTAGATAAGATAGACAAACATATTTTGCAGGTGCTTCAACGTGATGGCAAAATCCAAAATATTGAGCTAGCAAAAGAAGTTGGACTTTCACCGTCACCTTGTCTTCGCCGAGTACGTTTACTTGAAGAGTCGGGAGTGATCACGCGTTACGTTGCTGTATTAGATGGTAGTATGGTTGATGCAGGTTTATCTTTATTCGCAAGGATCTGGTTTAGAGCACAGGATGCAGAAACGATAGAAGAATTTGTAAAGGCCATTAAGGTGTTACCTGAAGTGGTAGAATGCCATTTAATGGCCGGCGAGTGTGATGCGTTAATTCGGATAGTGACTAAAGATTTAGCAACATATCGTCGTTTTCATGCCGATTATTTAACACAAATTCCAAGCATCCAAAGTATAAAAACAGAAGTACCAATGGAAACGGTAAAAGTAAGTTTTGCTTTACCACTTTAATTTTTTAAATATTTAGAGTTATTTGATTTTTAATTATCACAGATATATTTAATAGAGAAAGCCTCAAGTTAAATCTTAACAGAGGCTTTTTATTGGCATAAGTTAAATTACCCAGCTTTTAATAAACCGATATATCTCTGGTGTATAAAGTAACATACAGAAAAATAATGAAGCACCAATAAAATAGAGATAAATCGACCAAGTACATAAAGAGACAATAATTAGCATTAATATGATAAGAATAACGATACAAAGTCTGATCTGGGTGAGGGTGATTTGACCCGCGCACGATAATAATTCACTAATTAATTCAAAAAGTTCTGATATCTTTTTCCTCAACATAAATCCATTTAATCAAAGTCAATATATTATTCTTGTTTATTACAATCTAATTGTTTATTTTTAAGTTATTTGTATTATTTTTTGTATACTTGTAGTAATAGAGTCAATAAATAACTCTATTACTACATTTGTTCTATTATTTATATTATCAATAAAGAAATTTATTTTGTTTGAGATAAATTGGAAAATTCTTTTGTTACAATTTCAGCTGCTTTAGCAATAATATCTTTACGGTATTTCGCATTTTGTTCTTGTTGTGTGAAATAGACGACTAAAATTAATGGTGCATGGTTTTCAGGCCAAATAACGGCTATATCATTAGTTGTGCCATAATCACCACTACCGGTTTTATCTCCAACAATCCAATGTTTTGGTAAACCCGCTTTAATACTGTGATCGCCTGTTGTATTGCCTTTTAACCAAGTAACAAGTTGTTGGCGTTGAGATTGACCTAATGCATCGCCTAGTGTTAATGCTTGAAGGCTTTTGGCCATGGCAATTGGAGAGGTGGTATCACGAGGATCATCATGTATAGCCGTATTTAATTCAGGCTCTTTGCGATCTAGGCGATAAGTTACATCATTAATTGAACGTGCAAATTGAGTAACGCTGGAAGGCCCTCCTAAATAATCTAGGATTTTATTCATTGCTGTATTATCGCTATATTGCAAGGTAGCCGCACTTAATTGAGCCAGTGTCATTCCTGTTGCTAAATGTTTTTCTGTAATCGGGCTATAAGGGACCAAATCAGTTTTTTTGATGGTTATAGGGTTATCAAGCAATCCTGATTGTTTTTCACTTTCTTTTAAAACGGCGGCTACAGCCATAACTTTGCTGGTACTTGCCATTGCAAAGCGCTCATCACCACGATAAGTTACTTGTGAGTTATCTTTAGTATTAATTAACGCAACGCCTAAACGGCCTTGGCTATTTTTTTCAAGTGTCGTTAATTGTTCTTCAATAGTGCTATTTGTTTTAGCCCATAGCATTGGTGAAGCAAGTAGAGATATTAATGAAACTGCGATCACTGCGGTTTGACGGCATGTTGTTTTAAACATAGAAATGGATGCTCATATTAATTTAATAAAAAAAGCTAAATATAAATAGACGGTTATCGACAGTATGTGACGCTGTTTATTTATCAGGTGCAATATCCTATTTAATTGATTTATTGACAATCGATAATAAATCGCCTTAGCCTATAGAAAATCTAATGGCTAAGAATATTATGCGAACACATCTTCCCCTCAACGCACTACGCGCTTTTGAAGCATCCGCAAGACACCTTAATTTTACCAAAGCTGCATTAGAACTCTATGTCACCCAAGGCGCAGTGAGTCAACAGGTGAGAATGCTAGAAGAACGATTGGGCGTGATGCTTTTTAAGCGTTTACCTCGTGGTTTGGAGATGACAGATGATGCACAGATCTTATTTTCGGTATTAACAACCGCATTTAGTGATATCGAACGGGTGTTTAAACAGTTCGAACGAGGTGAATATCGTGATGTTGTTTCGATTGCCACTGTGGGAACATTTGCTATTGGCTGGTTATTACCTCGATTGGCTGAATTTAAGCAACAATATCCAAGAATAGAAGTGAATTTAAGAACAAATAACAATGTGGTTAATTTGGCAACTGAAGGACTTGATTTTGCCATTCGATTTGGTGAAGGACTATGGCCTCTAACCCATAATAAAGCCTTATTCTCTGCACCATTAACAGTTTTGTGCTCACCAAAAACAGCAGAACGGTTACATTATCCAACTGACTTAATAAATGAAAACTTATATCGTTCTTATCGAGAAGATGAATGGTCACAATGGTTTGAAAAAGCAGATATATCGCCGATAAAAATAACAGGTTCTATTTTTGATTCTTCACGTTTAATGGTAGAAAGCGCGATTTATGAAGGTGGAGTTGCATTAGCACCCGCAAATATGTTTTCAAGAGAAATAGAAAGCGGTCAGCTAATACAACCTTTTAAAATAGAAGTTGAAATGGGGAAGTATTGGTTAACGTATTTAAAATCAAAACCAATGACCGCATCAATGGAAATATTTCAGCAGTGGTTAATGAATGAAGCGCTAAAAGAGTGTCGTGAGTGATATAAAATAAATAGCACTGATTAATTTCAGTGCTATTTATTATTTGTACTCGCAGTATATTTTTTTAATTATAAGAAAAATGTTCTCTAACGATTTCTCTACCTATTTCAATAGATGCAGTTGCAGCAGGTGATGGGGCATTACACACATGTAATGAACGTTTACCTTTCACAAAATGGAAATCATCTACTAATTTTCCTTCACGAGTTAATGCTTGAGCACGAACTCCCGCAGGACCAGGATGAATATCTGCTTCATGTAAATCAGGAATTAATTTTTGCGCATTCGCAGTAAATAATTTGCGAGAATATGAACGACGAAGCTCGGCCATTCCTTCACCTAAATAATTACCTGCAATTTTCCAAAAACCCTTATAAGTGAGCACTTCGGCGAGATCTTTTAAATTAATATCGCTTTTTTTATAGCCTTCGCGCTTAAACGCTAATACCGCATTAGGCCCAACATCACGATGTCCGTTATACATGCGTGTGAAGTGTACGCCTAAGAATGGAAAATCAGGGTTAGGAACGGGATAAATTAGATGGTTGACTAAGTAGTTTTTATTGGCATTAAGCATAAAGTATTCACCACGGAATGGGACTATCTTCATACCTGTGTCATAACCTGCCATTTTAGCAATACGATCACTAAATAATCCTGCACAATTAATTAACCATTTGCCTGTAAATTGCTCATTGGATGTCGTTACTGTGACATTATCATCCGTTTCATTGATAGATGTTACAGCTTGGCCAAACGTAAATTTACCACCACGAGATTTAATAATTTCAACATGTTTTGCTGCTATTTCAGGATAATTAACGATCCCTGCATCAGGAACTAATAATGCAGCAATACCATTAACATAAGGCTCTCTAGCTTTCAGTTCACTTTCAGTCATTTTGATAACTTCAAGCCCATTATCAATGCCACGTTGATAAATGTTTTCTAACGCATTTAGCTCTTTTTCATTGGTAGCGACAATCACTTTGCCACAACGATCGTAATAAAGATTATGTTGTTGGCAAAACGCATAAGTGGTGATATTACCTTGTTTAGCCAGCCTTGCTTTAAGGCTCCCTGGTGTATAATAAATACCAGAATGAACAACATTACTGTTATGTCCACTTTGATGAGCTGCAGGGCCGGATTCTTTATCAATCACCAGTAGTTTTAGTTCAGGTTGACTTTCTTGTAGCGCACTTGCAACCCCTAATCCGACTAATCCCGCACCAATAATAATCACGTCATACGTCATAATCTTATCCATTTTATAAATTTTAAATTAACAGGGTTCTTGTTGTAAGCGCTTTAATTTGCCACGTACATTCGTTAAATGAAGGCGCATCTTATAGCTTGTTTCATCGTGATCTTGTTGACGTATTGCTTCAACAATCGCTTCATGCTCTGCAATAACACGCTCTGTTTCTGTCTCTCGCCCTTTATTTTGGCTTAATGAATACATTAAGACACCAAGATAAAGTTCATGCATATTATCTAAGATCCTGACAAAAAAAGGATTGTGTGCGGCAACCATAATAGAACGATGAAATTGATAGTCTTCTTCATGGCCAATACTTTTGTTTTGTCTTGTTGCTAAAACAAAGGCATCGTGAGCATTTTCGATAGCGCGTAATTCTTCTGGTGTTCGACGTAAAGCGGCAATAGCTGCCGCTTCATGTTCAATGACCTCACGCATCTCAAGTAGTGAATCTATCTCTTCAGGGCAAGCAATTTCCATGACTAATGGCTCATATTTACTGAGTATAGAATGGTCAATTACACGGCGACCACCTCCTTGGCGTGAAGTCACAATGCCACTGGCTTCTAAGACACCTAATGCTTCTCTGATCGGGACTCGACTGACGCCAAAGGCATCAGCGAGTACATTTTCAGAAGGTAACTTTTCACCAATAGGGTATGTCCCGTTACTAATATTTTGCTTTATTTGCTCAAGAATTTGATGCGACGCTTTTTGGCGTGAGATCTTTTGTATCATCTAGTTTTCTCCAGATGCATGCCCCATATTAGCTAACTGTTTTTTAGACCGTAATAGATGGAATGCACCAGTTAATAGGATCAAGGCAACACCTAAAAGGTCGGTATATAAGCCCGGTTTAATCATTAAAATTGCCGCAGCTGCAAATGCAATACGCTCAAACCACGTTGTTTTAATCATCCAGAAGTTTGCTGTTGCGATACTTAGTGCATAAATTCCGACTAATGCAGTAATAATCATTAATCCAATAGAAAGTACACCTAAATTATCACCTTGCATCAATAAAGCAGGGTTATAGACTAAAATAAACGGAATAATAAAACCGGGAAGTGCTAAACGAACCGCATCCCATGATGTTTGCATAGGGTCTGCTCTTGCAATACTTGCAGCAGTATAGCTGGCTAAGGCAACAGGAGGCGTAATATTGGATAGTGCACCAAACCAGAATACAAAGAAATGAGCCGCTAAAGGCATAACACCAGCTTTAATTAAGATAGGTGACACTGTAACGGCGACAACGATATATAAAGCGGTTGAAGGTAACCCCATACTTAATACAATACACACCAGCATGACAACTAATAATATCATCCATAGTGTATTATCCGTCATTGAGACGATATTAAAGGCCAATGTTGCTCCGATACCCGTCATTGTAACTACACAGATAATCACGCCAATAGCTGCGCAAGCGACTGTTACTTGAACTGAGCCACGAGCCGCTTCGGCTAAGGCGTCAGCCACTTTAGTTAAAGTCATACGAACAGTTTTGTCGGGTGTTATCCAACTTGCAACAATAATGGTTAGAATACCTAAGAAGCCAGCATAAATAGGTGTTTTACCTACTAATAGGGTTCCAATGACAATAACCAATGGTAATAATAGTAAGCCTCGGGCTTTTAATACGGCTTTAACTTGTGGAATATTTTCTTTACTTAACCCCTTTAACCCTTGTTTCTTGGCTTCAATGTCAATGGCCATAATTAATGCGGCGTAATACAACAGTGCTGGAATAATGGCTGCAATAACAATGGTGGTATATGAAATTCCTAAAAAGCCAGCCATAATAAATGCGGCCGCACCCATAATCGGAGGCATGATCATGCCACCCGTTGATGCAGTCGCTTCTACAGCTCCAGCAAAACGCGGTGTTAATCCAATACTTTTCATTAAAGGAATGGTGAAAGTCCCCGTTGTTGCTACGTTAGCAACAGCACTTCCGCTTAAAGAGCCTGTTAATGCAGATGAAATAACCGCAACTTGGGCTGGCCCACCACGACGACGACCTGCGATAGCCAACGCTAAATCATTAAATAAAGCAGTAGCACCACTGACACTCAAGAATGAACCAAAGAGAATAAAAACCACAATCGCGGTGGAGGCTGTTGAAAGGGTAATACCAAAAATCCCTTCACTGGTCATAAATAAACGGTATAACAATCTTTCTACAGAAAATCCGGCATGACCGAAAATACCCATAAAATACTGGCCAAATAAAGCATAGATAATGGCAAAAGTTGCAAGTCCTGGAATGAAATAACCAGTAGTTCTTCTTGCAGCTTCAAACAGTACGATAATACCTAATATAGCCATGGCATAATCAGTAGTATTTGGAATACTTTTTCTTACTACATGAAGATCAACGTAATTAAAGAAAAAATAGCCATAACTGATTAATGTTAAAGCAATAAAAAGATAATCCCATCCATTAAATTTAGGTGTGGAAAAACGCTTAGAGAATGGAAATAAAATAAAGCCTAAAATTAAAATACCACTAAGAAAAATAGTATTACGGTAAAACTCTTGAGTATTTGATAATGCGTTGGAATAAATCGCATAAAGTGAAATTAATATTGCAAGAGTCGTGGTGATTTTCAGGTAAATGCCTGCAAGCTGGCGATTGCCAGAGCTTGCTTCTTTATCTAATGCAGGTGGCTCTACCGGAGTTAGGTGGTCATTATTAGTCATAACTCACTCCTGTTATTTATTATTAGTCTGCGTTTGAGCTTCTGGTGGAATAAGATAATCAGGGATCTCTAAACCGATTTCTTTGTAATAGCGGTAAGCCCCTAAATGTAATGGCACAGAAACACCTTTTAATGCATTTTCTGTGGTGATGTACCTAGCTGCGCTATGAACTTGATGAACTTCAGGAAGGTTCTCAAACATAGTTTTTGTTAGCTCATAAACTAAGTCATTATCAATACTGGTTGTGGCCATTAAGATATTAGGTTGAGCTATCGTATTGACCATTTCAGCTTGGCGAGGGTAGGTATTCGCGGGTATTTCAAAACGAAACCATGAATTTGCCACATGATTGATATCATCAAGTTGTTTATCTGTGACTTCGAGTAGTTTTGCGCTGACACCACTGGCATACATATCGGTGACGGCTGAAGCTGGGACACCAGCAGGTAATGCACCACCGTCAAGACGACCATCTCGCATGGCGGAAACAGTATCTCCATACCCAAGATATTCAGGGGTAATGTCTTTTTTGGTTAAATTAACACCTTTAAGAATGATAATCGTTGATTGCTCTGTACCACTCGCTTGAGGGCCAACAGAAAAACTTGTTGCACGAATATCATCTAATGTGCCGGTTTTTACTTTGTCATTCATTAAAACAAAGTGTTCGACATTAGGCCACAACATAGAAATTGAGCGCAGATTTCTTTCTGGTTTACCTTCAAAATTACGCACACCTTCATAAGCTTCTACAGCTAAAAGACTTTGTAAAATAGAAAGCTGAGCTTCATTTTTTTGCATTAAATAGATGTTTTCTATCGATCCTGCCGAAGATTGCCCTGTTACTTGAACGCCTCTATCCTTAAGGTGTGTGCTCCATACGTTTGCTAATCCCACTCCCATCGGATAATACGTTCCTCCTGTTGAAGCGGTTGCTACAGAGAGAAATTGTTTATTCGCATTTTCTTTTTTGCCAGCTATTGCTAATGAGACAACCGCAATAACAGCAACAATACCGATGGCAAGCTTTGTTTTTCTTATTCTCATGATGTTGTTCCTGTAGATAAAAACGCAGGTGAATGTTTCACACCAACTTGTATACAACATGACAACTTTTATAGAAATAAGGGGTGTTAAGAAATTGTGACGTGACGTAATGAAATTAAAACAAGAAGGTAACAAATTGTGATCACCATAGTAATTATGCAAATTTTAATCATAATTATGGTGATAGACGCAAAATGCGAAAGAAAATATCAATAAAGCATGGAAGAAAAGATAAAAGAAGCTAAAAAATAGCCTATTTATCGATAATTAAAAATAAAATGAAAAAAAGAGAGGTCAGAAGATATTTAAACAATATGATTATGTAAAAAGAAAATAGACCACTTTTAGTATTAATAGAAAGATTAAAATTAAGTACTAATTTACCACTTATAAAGCAAAAGTAAGTACACCTGTTGCGATTAAAACAAACATTGCAGACCAGACTAAGGCAGAAATGGTGCTGGTAATATAAATACCATATGCAGATAGCTTTAATAAGCCAGCACTAAAGGGGGTTAAATAGCGAAAAACAGCTAAGAATCGAGAAATAAACAAAATATAGTGAGTTTTATTTTTTAATAATTGTTGAGTGCGATTAATTTTTGACTGATAACGATTAACCCATATTTTAAGGCGAGGAAAACGATAGATAGAACGCCCCAACTCATAGCTTAAAATTGAACCTAATAGAGCACCACAACTGGTGGCTAACCAAAGAAATATAGGAGAATAAAGCGGTAAACAAGCACCAAAAATAAAGAGCAACATTAAAGATGCGGGGGGCAAAAATGAAGAAATACCGATGGTCGATTTTCCAGCTGTGATTAAAATAATAGATAAGAATAGAGTAATAGGAGACAAGTGACTTAAGGCGTCAAGTAAAGTGTGAATAATTTCCATTTAATTATCTCCAACTACTTACAAATAAATACAATAATAGTAATAAATATTAATATTATTATGAGTTTATTTTAGAATTCTTATTCATTTCAGTTAACATTATCGCCCATTCAATAGGCGTATTTTTAATTGGTAATTTCAGTTTTTGACTTAATGAGTATAGCGTAGGCGCAGGAATATCAGTAAGGGATTGCAGTGTTGAATTCATTAGCACTTTATCAGGGGAGCCATCGGCAATTAATTTACCTGAAGATAAATGGATAACTCTCTGAAAATGGCGAGCAGTAAAATCAAGATCATGACTAATAGCCAATACCGTTGTACCTAATGTTTTTTGTATCTGAAGCCAATTTTCAAAACAGCTTAACCAATGTGCATCAAAATCACGAGTGGGTTCATCAAGTAATAATATTTTAGGTGATAAAATACTTAAACTTGCAACAGCAACCATTCTACGCTGGCCTGCATGTAAATCTAAAGGATGAACATCTGCAACATCACTTAAACCACAAAGCGACAGTGTTTCATCTAAACATTTTTTAATTTCTTTTTTCGGAAATTTACGAAGCTTTAAACCAAAAGTGATCTCTTTCTCAACCGTATTATGAAAAATCTGTCGTTCAGGCTCTTGAAATAACACTCCAATATAATGAGCGCGCTGTTGTGCTTTTAGTTGAAATAGTGACTGATTATTGAGTGTTATATCACCTTCGTTGGGCGTTAATAGTCCTGCAATTAATCGTAATAAGGTAGATTTACCCGCTCCATTATCACCGACTAAGGTTATCCATTCTCCTTGATTTAAGGTTAAGGATAATTGAGAGATACAAGGCGGAACATCATCGCTCCAGCGATAAGTTACATTATTGAGCTGTAACATAAAATTCCTTAAAAGCATTAAGCAAGGCTTTGTCATTATTTACAATATTCTTATTCCAATGATGGTTTTCAATTAACCAATGTAAAGCTTGCCATGCGTCTGGAGCATTAATCGTTGAAAATAAGAATGGAAAAATAGAGTCTAAAGTACCTTTTGCCTTCACTTTTCCCGCCTCCAATAATAAAAATTGTTCACTCAGACTTATTGCAGGTAATAAATTGCGTTCAAAAATAACGACACTGCATTTATGCTCTTTTGCATAGTGTTTTATGCGTTGCTGTAATTGTTGGGTTGCATTGGGTGTTAAGCGACTAAAAGCTTCATCAAGTAATAATAATTTTGGGTGCATAGCAAGCGCACTTGCTATGACAACGCGTTGAGCTTCACCGCCAGAAAGGGTTGATGGGTGGCGAAAACGCAAGCATTCACATTGTGTTAATGCCATAGCTTCTTTTACTCGAAATCGAATTTCATTATCGCTCAATCCCAAATTTTCAGGGCCAAAGGCAATTTCTTGCTCTACAGTGAATGCACATCCTGAAAGCTGTAATTGTGGTGATTGTTGAACGAGCTGTCGTCCGGGTGCTAGCGACACTAATCGGCTTTTATCGAGAGCAATATTTTGTACAATTCCCATGCCTTGTACTGAACCTGTTAATAAATCGGGATACCAACCGGCTAGTAATTGTGCAAGAAGGCTTTTTCCGCTGCCATTACCCCCTAAAATCACAAGCCATTCCTCTTGTTTTAACTGCAAATCGATAGGGCCAAGAATAGGCTGTTCGTCACCAGTGGGGATAAAACTCAATTGCTGAAGATTTAGTACCATAGCCAAATACCTCCTTCAAACAAAATAAGCAATAAAATCAAATAGCGAAGCATTATTTGAAGTGGTGTATCTGCTGGAGGATATAAAGTTGTCCGTTTTTTAATAATACGAAATCCTCGCATATCTAATGCTGCACTTCTAATCGTTAAATCACTTAATACATGACTAATAAGAGGCAGAATAATAGCGGGTAATGTGATGAGCCGTTGCCAAAATGTTCCATCAAGAGGAACACCTCGCGCTAATTGTGCCTCTCTTATATTGTGTAATTGTTGGCGTAATTGTTCTACAAGCAACAAAGGTCCTGCTAATAAATAGGAAAGGCTCATAGGTAAACGGCTAGCAAATAATGCTCTAATGAATTGTTCTGTTGATGTGTATTGTAACCACAGTTGAGCGCCACTTATTATTGCTAATAATCTTAACCATAACGTTATTGCCATAGTCTGTTTACTGGTATCTAAAGATCCTCCTGTTAACCAATAAGCTAGCCAGCCACTATGGACTAACCATAACCCGATTGCCATAGGGATCATTAACCAAGCAATAAAATGCCAACGCCAGCGAGATGCTTTCCAAATCAATAAGCTAATAAAAATACCACTGCTGATTATCAGCAGTGGTAAGCCTAATGATAAAAAAAGCACACTAACACTTAGCCAAAGCCATAATGCCAATGAGGTAAATGGATGCATTATTAGCGAACCTTGGCAATCGCAGGGAAATTACGTTGTGTTCGTTGTGGTAATTGACGCACTAATAACCAAGCGATAATTGCAGATAAGATTTTATCTGCAAGATTTGCACCTAATACAGTAATGGCAACAGACTCAATAAGCCCTTCACCTACAGCATGAAAATAAGCAACAAAGAAATCAGCACCGCTACCAGTTGCACCACCAAATAGATAAGTACGAATTGGAACAGCGACAATCATTAACGCTAAAGTAATGACAATACCTGAACCAATAACGCGAATTAAAGAACGAAAACCACCTGCACGAGCCAATAAACCCGCACTTAACCCTATCATCATGGCAACCGGAGCAAATGCGGCCGCCATTGGACCACTGATTAATCCCCATAATAGATTGGTTAATAATCCAGTGAATAATGCGACCCATGGACCACCTAATAAGGCACAAATTAGTGTACCGATAGAATCTAAAAATATAGGGAGTTTTACCATTGAGGTAATTTGGCCGCCGATCATATTTATTGCAATAGATACAACAATGAGCACGAGTGTACGACTCGAAATTTGAGGAGTTGTAGACATAGTTTAAAAACCTTTACAAAGGATAGTGACTATTGGTTTTATTGTTTTGCATATATAGCGATTTTTTATAAAAAGCTATTTACGCGGTGTGATGACTAACTCCTCATAACCAGAGTGTTTACAAGGCTGACGGCTAAAAGTCACTTGCTCTAACTCACCAATAACGAGCTCTAGCGTCGTGCGCACTGTACAACCTGGCATCATATGTCCACCACACATTAATCCATTTTCATCTGAGATTGCTAAATGCAAATGTTCACCTTGGTCATCTAATGTTCCAATTAGTGAAATAATCTCAAATTTACCTGTAAGATAGCGATTTTCTTCGCGTCCTGCAAAGCGTAATACCACATTGGTTAAACTTCCCACACAACCTGCAATAAATGCTGATTTTAGGTTTTGTTCCTTCATTATCTGTCGTAATGCCATAATCACATCTTCATTAGGGAGAAGGCGAAGTGGAATAAATCGAGCATGGGAAGAAAGTAATGAGGTGTGAGACATCGTGATTATCCTAATAACTGAAAGTCTATATTTAATTTATATGGTTATTGTAAGCACCAAAATGACTGTGTCAGATAAGACCTAGCTTACTTTATATTATCTATTTTCATTTTTATGCACAAAAATCGCATAACGTATTATTAATAAAAAAAACGAAAGAAGAAATAGATAATAACCTTTTATTAACAATGAAGTTGTTTTGTATCAAAAGAATAAGATAGGAAGAAAAACAAAGAGAGGAATAAGGGTGAGTGGAAAATGCTCACCCCTATTTTTAATAACACGATATTTAAGTAAAATAGCTAAATAATCAAATTATAATCAATATGTTCCATCAATTTAGCATTATCACGATAATCGACAGGAATAGCGAGAACGGCGGGGCCATCAACAGCCATCGCTTCATGTAAGACGGTACGTAATTGAGAAGCACATTCAACAGAGAACCCTTTAGCACCGAAGGATCTAGCGTAATGTTTAAAATCAATTGCTCCAAATTTTACACCAGAATAACGGCCATATTTTTTTTGCTCTTGCATTTCTACCATATTATAAGCGTTATCCACCCAGATAATATGCAAGATATTAGTATTTAAACGAACCGCGGTTTCTAGTTCCATGGACGATTGCATAAAGCCACCATCACCAGAAACAGAAATAATTTTATCAGAAGGTCGGACAAAAGAAGCACCAATTCCCCAAGGTAGTGCAACACCCATGGTTTGTTGTCCATTAGAAATCAACATTTGTCTTGCTCTAAAACTATAAAGATAACGTGCAAGCCATATATGAAAACTCCCCATATCAATACAGAGTGTTACATTGTTATCAATAATGTTTTGCATTTCATGGATGATGGTTAAAGGGTGAATAGGAGAACCATGCCGAAAATAACTATTTTGTTGCAGAATTTCTCTTTGGTGACGAATTTTCTCAAGGATGTGATGAGTATTATTTGAGAGTGTAATTTGGGATGTAGATTGTTTAGCAAAATACTGAGTTAAATTATCAATTGTTAATTTGATATTACCGATTAATTCTAAGTCAGGGCAGTAAGCTAAATCAATTTCAGCAGGGATCTCATCTATATGAATAATATTGGCATTATTGTAATTCCATAATGATGGTTCATATTCTATAGGGCTATAACCCAAAGTAATCACTAAATCGGCATGAGATAATAACTCATCCCCCGGTTGATTATTAAATAAGCCAATACGACCAGCAAATAAAGGAAAATGGCGTTGAGCAATCGCACCTGCTGATTGATAAGTACCTACAATTGGGAGAGGACAAATATCAAGTAGATTTTGTAATGCTGATGCATTTTCAGGATAACTAGCTTGCAGCCCTAATAAAATAACTGGACTTTTAGCACGCTGCAATAATTTAACGGCTTCTTGAATGGCATCATTATTTGCACTCCCAATATTGGATTTTGATTTAGGTACTAATATTGGGCTATTAACCTCATTATTTAAAATATCCATTGGAAAAGTTAAAAAAGCCGAACCAGGTCTTCCTGATTCCGCATGGCGAAAAGCATTAGCCATGGTTTCAGAAATTGATTTTGATGAATCAATTTCTGCGCAAAATTTAGTAATAGGATTAAACATGGTAACGGTATCCATGCTTTGATGAACCAATTTTAATCTATCTGCGGATTTTACTGATCCTCCCAATGCAACTAACGGATCGCCTTCAGATGTTGCTGTTGCAATACCTGTTGCAAGATTAGAACATCCTGGCCCCGATGTTGCGATAGCCACACCCGCTTTACCCGTTAAACGACCAACCGCTGCGGCCATAAAGGCGGCGTTAGCTTCATGACGAACCACCACCGTTTCAATAGTTGAATCAACAAGAGAATCAAATACACGATCTATTTTTGCACCCGGAATACCAAACACTTGTTTAATGCCATGTTGTTCTAATTGTTTGACAACTAAATCTGCACCACATTTCCAATGAGGAGTGTTCATATAACCTTCTTTAATTTTGCAAGTGAATAAAAATAAGATTAAGAATAAAGTTAAGCGCTATTTAAATTAATTTTCGGCTTGCTCTATTGCTTGATGAAGATTGTCCGGCATTAAATTTGCTTGTAGAAAGGAGGAATGACTGGGTAAATCAATGGTAAGACGGGAAATAACACCTATCTGTAAGACGCCTTGTTTTAAATAATAATCAAGGACATGACCACCGGCTTGGCGTTGTTCATTAATGTAATGTTCATGAAACCCTGCAACATTTATTCCTTGCGTAAATTGTGGGGAGCGAAAACCCGCAATAGTTCCTGTTTCATTATGAAATGTGAAAATAGGCTGATCCTCGATAGCCTCTAACATTGGAAGGTAGGGAGGAGTTTGGCGAGGAACTGTGCGTGTTTTAACTAATTCAAATTCGCCTTCAATTCTGATTGCGCAAAATAGATTGTCGGAAGGAACATACTGATTAATTACATTGTGTATTTCTTTTTGCGATGCACCATAAGAAAAGTGATGTTCAATATCACAATTAAAAAATGTCATAACAGCAAAAGGGGATTTTTGAGAGTTTAATGCCTGACGTGCGCTACCATCAGAGCGTAATTGAAAAACATTATTGTCGAATGCAACTAGCTCGCCATCAAGTTGTTCAAAAGTTCCTAAACCAAAATCACCATGTTTTAATAAATCAGCAATAGTGATATCGCTGTCATATACACCTGCAATTAAACTGCTCATTAATGAATTTTGATAAATAGTACATTCGGGGTGTTTACTAATATAATTATTTAAGTTGGTTATTATTTCTTGTCCACATTGGCAATGATGATTTTTATTGTGTGTTATATCGCTATTATCTCGCACATTAGATTGAAAATTATTATTCATGGTAAAGCTATTCCTTTATTTAATAAGTAACAATCATTAATCGATTGTCAAATTAAGTATTGACCTAATTCATAAGTATTTCAAATGTTTTTGTTGTAATTAAATAAAGGGTGATGGTTTTATATTTATAAATTAACCAGATGTTATCTTTTATAATTATAGTTAATTAACTTGACCATGTTTATTATATGGATATTTATCCATAACTAGTAATAATGTTAGCTATGGATGTATTTTTTATTTTGTAATTAAGTCTATTTCCATCTCTTCAAGATTATTAAAAGTGATTTATATACACTCATGATCGTTTTTATTGATATAAAATATATTTTGGGATGGATTACCACATTCTGATTGTGAGGAAGAGTCTAAATATAAAAAATATTTGTTTATCTTATTTGTCTATTATAGAGTCGACTAACTATATTTTTGATTTTTAAATCTTTTAGTTTTTTTTATAATATGAATGTTCATAAATGCATATAGAATAATTTTAAGTTAATTAGGAAAAAAAAGCCTTATGAAAACATAAGGCTTTTAGAGAACGGTTAATGTTTTTATTTAATTAAACATTAAACAAAAAGTTCATTACATCGCCATCTTGAACGATATATTCTTTACCTTCTGCACGCATTTTACCGGCTTCTTTCGCACCTTGTTCACCACCGTAAGTGATAAAGTCGTTATAAGCGATAGTTTGAGCACGGATAAAACCTTTCTCAAAGTCAGTATGGATTTTACCTGCGGCTTGTGGCGCAGTTGCACCAACAGGGATTGTCCATGCACGTACTTCTTTAACGCCAGCTGTGAAGTAAGTTTGTAAGTTCAGTAATGAGTAACCCGCACGAATAACACGGTTTAAGCCAGGCTCTTCAATACCTAAATCTTGCATAAATTCTTCGCGTTCTGCATCTTCTAACTCAGCAATGTCTGCTTCGATAGCAGCACAAACAGGAACAACCACAGAACCTTCTGCTTCTGCGATTTTGCGAACAGTTTCAAGATATGGGTTATTTTCAAAACCATCTTCATTAACGTTTGCAATATACATTGTTGGTTTTAACGTTAAGAAGCTTAAATAACGAATCGTTGCTTTTTCTTCTTCCGTTAAATCTAAAGCACGTAACATGCCAGCGTTTTCTAAATGCGGTAAGCATTTTTCTAACACTTCCATTTCTGCTTTAGCAATTTTATCGCCACCTTTTGCTTTTTTCTGATTACGGTGCATTGCACGTTCACAGGTATCTAAGTCAGAAAGTGCTAATTCAGTGTTGATAGTTTCGATATCTTCAGCAGGATCAACTTTACCCGCAACGTGAATGATATTGTCATTTTCAAAGCAACGAACCACATGACCAATCGCTTCAGTTTCACGGATATTCGTTAGGAATTGGTTACCTAAACCTTCACCTTTAGATGCGCCTTTTACTAAGCCTGCAATATCAACAAATTCCATTGTTGTGGGTAAAATACGCTGTGGCTTAACAATTTCAGCCAGTTTATCTAAGCGAGGATCAGGCATTGGAACAACACCTGTGTTTGGTTCGATAGTACAGAATGGGAAGTTGGCTGCCTCAATACCTGCCTTAGTTAAGGCATTAAACAGTGTAGATTTCCCTACGTTAGGCAGACCGACGATACCACATTTAAATCCCATAAACGTTCACCTTGTCACATAAAAACAACAGGAGGGAGTATTCCTGTTGTGTGCTGTTAAAAAAAATTTGGCGCTATTATAGAGCAAATCCCTGTTTGATTAAATCATCAGGGATTAATCGCACAAAAGAAGAGGGCATTTTACCCTCTGAATATTGAAATCGCTTAATTTATCAATGTAATGATTATGCTTTAAAGCTATGTAAGCGGTTTATTGCTTTTTCATAACCATCACGCATTAAAATATCTGTGCACGAAAGGGCTTCGTCGATAGCGTCATCAATTAATTTTTGTTCACTCATTGGTGGTTTGCCTAATACAAAGCCAACAACTTTATTTTTATCACCAGGGTGGCCAATACCAATGCGTAAACGATAGAAATTTGGATTATTGCTAAACTTGCTTTGAATGTCTTTTAATCCGTTGTGGCCACCATTACCACCACCTAATTTCATTTTGACAACACCGGGCGGTAAATCGAGTTCATCATGTGCAACTAAAATTTCATCAAGTTCAATACGATAAAAGTTCGCCATTGCTTGTACCGCTTTACCACTCAAATTCATAAAAGTGGTCGGAACTAATAAACGAACGTCATTACCATTTAAATTAATGCGTGCGGTGTAACCAAAGAATTTGCTCTCTTCTTTTAGAGATTGCTGATGACGTTGAGCCAATAAATCTACATACCAAGCACCCGCATTATGGCGAGTCTGGGCATAATCTGCACCGGGGTTTGCTAACCCGACGATAAGTTTAATTTTACTCACAATAGCCTTTCACTGTTATCGTCTTAAAAGAAAGCCCATAGTTTACCTGTCTAAGCACAGAAGCACAAAATAGATTGCATAGAATGTTTTTAAGAAATGGAGGGGCGAGGAAATATCCTCATTTTAATTTAACAAAAAGAGCGAAAACGATAAAAACAGCGTTATTTACTACTTTGAAAATAAAAAAACACATTTTTTGTGAAGATTTATCAATAAATCTCAGAGCGATGTGATCGCTTCGACAATACCTTCTGAGTATTTATGGCTATAATAACTGCAATGAATAAAAGGTTATTCGATGTATTTTGGTGTTGAATCGTCTGACGACGCGCTTGGAGGTGCAACATGAAATATAAACATGCATTTGCAGTTGGTAATTTATGTATGGCTACGGGGATGGTTGTGATGCTCGGTAGTCTTGGTTATACCCTTCTTAGTCATATCTTCCCTTTGGGATTGCCTGAGTTTTTAGCAGATATCTCTTTAATGGGGATCTTCATCGGTGCTCTGGTTTGGCTAGCAGGTGCCCGTATCGGTGGTAGAGAAACAATAGCAGAAAGGTATTGGTGGTTACGTAATCATGATGAACGTTATCGTCGCCATGATAATCACCGTTATCCATAATATTGTTAATACAATTAATATCAGAATAGATAAAAAATAATAACTAAGTTTAAGATAAACTGGTGTTAAGTGAATAACTGCCATCATTATGAGAGTAATACACATCAATAGACCCGTTGATATTTTGGCGGGTTTTTTTATTGCCTAAACTACCTTGTTTTTGGCGAACGGTAACAAAAAACCCGCTATAACAAACGCTATAGCGGGTTTAGTTATCTCAAATTGCAATGAATGTTATAACAAATTAATGTTCAAACATCGCAGAGATTGACTCTTCATTGCTAATACGGCGAATTGCTTCAGCCAGCATGCCAGAAAGAGTCAATGAACGGACTTTATTTAATGCTTTGATTTCTGCTGACAATGGAATTGTATCGCAGACAACCACTTCATCAATAACAGAGCTTTTGATGTTCTCAACAGCATTACCAGAGAAGATTGGGTGAGTTGCGTAAGCAAATACGCGTTTAGCACCACGTTCTTTCAGCGCTTCAGCTGCTTTACACAATGTACCACCAGTGTCGATCATATCGTCAACAAGGATACAGTCACGGTTAGCAACATCACCGATAATATGCATAACTTGAGAAACGTTAGCGCGAGGGCGACGTTTATCAATGATAGCCATATCAGTATCGTTTAGCAGTTTAGCGATAGCACGAGCGCGAACAACACCGCCAATATCTGGAGAAACAACAATAGGGTTGTCCAAATCTTTTTGAAGCATATCTTCTAAAAGAATTGGGCTGCCGAAGACATTGTCAACCGGTACATCAAAGAACCCTTGGATTTGTTCTGCGTGTAAGTCACAGGTTAAAACACGGTCTACGCCTACACTAGATAAGAAATCCGCAACAACTTTTGCCGTAATAGGAACACGGGCTGAACGAACACGGCGATCCTGACGGGCATAACCGAAGTAAGGAATAACAGCAGTGATACGACCAGCGGAAGCTCGACGTAATGCGTCAACCATGACCACTAATTCCATTAAATTATCATTAGTAGGTGCACAGGTTGATTGAATGATAAATACATCACCACCACGTACGTTTTCGTTGATTTGCACACTGACTTCACCGTCGCTAAAACGACCTACAGCCGCGTCTCCTAGGCTAGTGTAGAGTCGGTTGGCAACACGTTGAGCCAGTTCCGGGGTTGCGTTACCAGCAAAAAGCTTCATATCGGGCACGAGAAAAACCTCAGGCTTGCGTCCAGAGAGAGATATTGTTGACCTGTAAAGAACGTGTTTATGAACATAGGGTTTGTAAACATCATCTTACGGGTGCAATAACACAGGTATCCTTGAGCGGAATAAATGCAGAGGAGAAATGTTGACGCCTTGCGCTACAAATCCATGCACCCACTCAGGGGCGTTAATTAACACTTCACTAGCGGCAACTTGTGATTCGAACTCACCGAAAACACAGGCACCTGTCCCAGTTAAGCGTGACGGTGCATATTCTAACAGCCACGAAAGCAGATATTCAACCTCACGAAAACGTTTTCTTGCGATCATTTCACAGTCATTCTCGAACGGAGCCTTTAATAATGCGCCAAGAGAGCGAATAGGAGAATTACGTTTTAATTCTGGATCTGTGAAGATTGTCGGGGTTGGAATGGAAATTCCGGGGTGTGCGACCAAATACCATTGCTCTTTTGGCTCTGCTGGGGTCAAAATTTCACCAACGCCTTCGGCGAATGCAGCATGACCTTTTACAAAAACAGGGACATCAGCCCCTAAACTTACTCCTAATTTGGCTAAGGTTTCATCACTTAAACCCGCTTGCCAGTGGTAATTAAGTGCAATTAATGTGGTTGCAGCGTTAGAAGAGCCTCCACCTAAGCCACCACCCATTGGCAACTTTTTATCAACACTGATATCTGCGCCTTGATACTGCAAAGGAATATTATGTTGTTGACAATAATCACGTAGTAATTTAGCCGCTTTAATAATTAAATTATCTTTATCTTCTACACCCTCAATCGGCGTTAAGATAGTTAACTGGGTATCATCACGAGGAGTAATCGTTAATGTATCGCCATAATCTAAAAATTGGAATAACGTTTGTAGATTATGATAACCATCCGAACGTTTCCCTGTGATATAGAGAAAAAGGTTTAATTTGGCAGGAGAAGGCCAACTTAGAGTCATTGCTGTATATCCCAGTTATCCATTTTTAATTTGATAATGCGTTCGCCTTGTTTTAACTCAAGACGTTGTGGCAGGTTAGGGGTAGTGCTTGAATCATAAGCTTGGTAAGTCACAAGCCAATCACCTTCGGGGGCGGGTAATGTGACCGATTTTAATAAATGATTTGCATCTAACTCAAAATTAGTTGCATCACCCGGTAAACCAACAAGCCAAGCACGTAGATTTTTCAGTGGAATAACCATGCCAGTAAGTTGATAAATCATCTCTGCTGGATTATCACTATAATACTTTTTACCTTTATTATCGGTGACTTCAATGACACCTGGCATAACATTTAAATCAAGCTCGGTGGTACCTAGCGGATTAGTCAATAATAAACGATAA
Organism: Proteus sp. fly-1089; assembly: GCF_040138965.1. Taxonomy (NCBI): domain Bacteria; kingdom Pseudomonadati; phylum Pseudomonadota; class Gammaproteobacteria; order Enterobacterales; family Morganellaceae; genus Proteus; species Proteus sp. fly-1089. The sequence goes on along the minus strand of NZ_JBEETS010000001.1, from coordinate 911,838 downwards.
CGCTCATCTGCTTTGTCTTGCCAATAAAATCGGGCATAGGTTTTGTTTGTATCTTCGATATAAGCAAAAGCACCTCGAGTTTCATATTGTGAAATTTTCTTTAATGCTTGTTGGCGAGCTTGCCATTGCACATCGTTATCAGACGCAGAGCCTTGTGTCTTTATCTGATTTAGATTACAGGCACTCAGCAACAACGCCGTAAGCGGGATGATACGCAGGAGTTGTTTGGTTGAAAAAAAGCGTGAACGCATAGCTGAGACATTCCTTTAATTCGTTATTAGTTAAAAAAAAGAGTATCATAAACCTTATGATATAACGATATTTCGTTAAATTGTGTATAGAAATCTCCTATCACTCAAGTAAGCTCTTTTATTGAATCTGTTCATCAAGTAGAATGGCGGAAATGAAGAGTCCATACTAAATGCGCTGTTTTAGGTTTACACTAAGTCAAGTCGCGAGGCGGTATTTATTCATAACTCGATATAGTTGATATGACGTTATTAGCATTAGGTATTAATCATAAAACAGCCCCCGTTGCTTTACGTGAGAAAGTTTCTTTTTCTCCCGATACCATGGGTGATGCCTTAAATAACCTCTTACAGCAACCCGCTGTCAGAGGTGGTGTTGTGCTGTCCACTTGTAACCGTACTGAGCTTTATCTCAGTATGGAAGACAAAGAAAATAGCCATGAACAGCTTATTCGTTGGTTATGTCAATATCACCAAATAGAGCCAAGTGAGCTAAAAAGTAGTGTTTATTGGCATCAAGATAATCAAGCTGTTAGCCACTTAATGCGAGTGGCAAGCGGTTTAGATTCTCTCGTATTAGGTGAACCTCAAATTTTAGGGCAAGTTAAAAAAGCCTTTGCCGATTCCCAAAATTATGACTCGCTCTCTTCAGAGCTGGAACGTTTGTTTCAGAAATCTTTTTCAGTTGCGAAAAGAGTGAGAACAGAGACACAAATCGGTGCCAATGCAGTTTCTGTTGCTTTTGCCGCTTGTACTTTAGCGCGTCAAATCTTCGAATCGTTATCCTCTTTGACTATTTTATTGGTCGGCGCCGGTGAAACGATAGAATTAGTCGCTCGTCATCTTCGTGAGCATCAAGTTAAAAAAATCATTATTGCTAACCGAACTAAAGAGCGTGCTCAGCGTTTAGCCAATGAAGTCGATGCAGATGTTATTACATTATCAGAGATTGATGAATGTCTATCGCAAGCTGATATTGTTATTAGTTCTACCGCAAGTCCTTTGCCTATTATTGGTAAAGGAATGGTTGAAAGGGCGCTTAAAAAGCGTCGCAATCAACCTATGTTGCTGGTGGATATTGCGGTTCCGCGAGATATTGAACAAGATGTTGAAAAACTCAATAACGTCTACCTTTATAGTGTCGATGATTTAGAAGCGATTATTCAACATAACCGCGAACAACGCCAAGCAGCCGCTATTCAAGCCGAACATATTGTTCAACAAGAAAGTGGACAATTTATGGATTGGCTACGAGCGCAAGGTGCTGTGGGTGCGATTCGAGAATATCGAGATAGTGCTGAAATGTTACGTGCAGAAATGACAGAAAAAGCTATCACATTGATACAAAATGGAGCAGATGCAGAAAAAGTTATTCAGCAACTCTCACATCAATTGATGAATCGTCTAATTCACACACCAACGAAATCTCTTCAACAGGCTGCCAGTGATGGTGATATTGAACGCCTGAATCTATTACGTGAAAGTTTGGGTATTACCCATAATTAACTTTGTCTAACAGGATCTTAATCTACGAATGAAGCCTTCTATTGTCGCTAAGTTGGAAGCTCTACAAGAGCGTTATGAAGAAATTCAGGCACTTCTGTCAGAAGCCGATGTGATTGCCTCTCAGGAGCGTTTTCGTGCGCTTTCAAAAGAATACTCTCAATTAACCGACGTCACGGCTTGTTTTAGTCAATGGCGGAAAGTGCAAGACGATATCGAAGCAGCAGAAATGATGCTTGATGATCCTGAAATGAAAGAGATGGCGCAAGAAGAGCTGAAAGAAGCGCAAGCACTAAACGATGATTTAGAGCAACAGTTACAAGTGCTGTTATTGCCTAAAGATCCTGATGATGAATTTAACTGTTTCCTTGAAATTCGAGCAGGAACAGGAGGGGATGAAGCCGCATTATTTGCCGGTGATTTATTCCGTATGTATAGCCGTTATGCAGAATCACGTCGCTGGCGTATTGAAGTCATGAATGCTAACGAAGGTGAGCATGGTGGCTATAAAGAAGTTATTGCAAAAGTAGTGGGTGATGGTGCTTATGGGGTATTGAAATTTGAATCAGGTGGTCACCGTGTTCAACGTGTACCAGAAACAGAATCTCAAGGTCGTATTCATACCTCGGCTTGTACGGTTGCCGTATTAGCTGAAGTGCCGGAAGCTGAATTACCTGATATTAGTCCAAGCGATTTACGTATTGATACATTCCGTTCATCAGGGGCGGGTGGTCAGCACGTTAATACCACTGACTCTGCTATCCGTATTACGCATATTCCAACAGGAATTGTGGTGGAATGTCAGGATGAGCGTTCACAGCACAAAAACAAAGCCAAAGCGATGTCTGTATTAGGTGCACGTATTCGTGCAGCTGAAATGCAAAAACGCCAAGAAGCTGAAGCCTCTGAACGTCGTAATTTATTAGGTTCTGGTGACCGTTCTGACCGAATTAGAACGTACAACTTCCCGCAAGGTCGTGTAACAGATCACCGCATCAACCTCACGTTTTATCGCTTAGATGAAGTGATGGAAGGAAAATTAGATCCATTAATTCAGCCTATCGTAACTGAATATCAAGCGGATCAGCTTTCTGCACTTTCTGAGTTGAATTAATGAATTATGAACAATGGCTGCGTCAAGCAGCCTTGCAATTAATTGAAAGTGACAGCCCTAAACGTGATGCTGAAATTCTGCTTGGGCACGTAACACAGCGTGCTCGAACGTACTTAATGGCTTTTAATGAAACGTTGCTTTCACAAGATGAATTAACACAATTATCTCAACTACTTACTCGACGTATTAAAGGTGAACCCATCGCTTATTTAGTGGGCGAAAGAGAATTTTGGTCACTGCCTTTAAAAGTCTCACCTGCAACATTAATTCCTCGACCTGATACTGAGTGTCTTGTTGAACAAGCGTTAGAAAAACTGCCAACAGAGCCAACAACTATTCTTGATTTAGGAACAGGGACGGGGGCTATTGCGCTTGCTATGGCATCAGAACGCCCTGATTGCCATATTATTGGTGTGGACTTTCAAGCCGAAGCAGTGGCATTAGCGCAAGAGAATGCGACCAACTTAGCATTAAACAACACAGAATTTATGGAAAGTTGCTGGTTTAGTTCACTCTCTGGGTATCAATTTGGTATGATAATTAGTAATCCTCCTTACATAGATGAAAATGATGAGCATATTCATCAGGGGGATGTTCGTTTTGAACCTTTAACCGCGTTAGTTGCTGGTAATAACGGTTTTGCTGATATCGAGATTATTATTGAAACTGCCCGTCAGTTTTTAACTGATAAAGGCTGGGTATTACTGGAACACGGTTGGCAGCAAGGTGAAGGTGTTCGCAAAATTTTTACTGATAAGGGTTACTGCTGTGTGGAAACTTTCCGTGATTATGGCGGTAATGAGCGAGTGACAGTAGGTCGTTGGAATTATGATAGAAACCATAGCTGATTACGAATTTAATAAAGCCCCTTTAGTTAAGGGCATGATCCTTATCTCTCAGGCTATTCGACCTGATTTTCCGACCACTTCTGTTGGTTATCAACTAGCGCAACTTGTTGAGCAAGCAGAAGCTGAAATTCCTAAGCAAGGAAACGTCAAAGAACAAATAGAAGCATTACTAAAACTGTTTTATAAGCAGTGGCACTTTAGTGGTGCAAGTGGTAAATATTGTCTTTCCGATACTTTATGGTTAGATAAAGTATTAGCGACACATGTGGGTTCTCCTGTTTCACTAGGTTCGATTCTTATTTATATCGCACAAGCGTTAAATCTGCCGTTAGCTCCCGTTATTTTTCCTACGCAACTTATCATCAGAATAGATATTCCCAATGAAAAAACGTTATTTTTAAACCCAATAAATGGCGAATATCTATCACAACATACCCTAGAAGTTTGGTTAAAAGGGAATGTAGGAAATAATTCGGTGTTATTAGAGGCCGATTTAGAAGAATCAGAATACAGCTCTATTATTCGCAAGCTTTTAGATACCCTGAAAGTGTCCTTAATGGAAGAAAAGAATATGGAACAAGCGTTAAAAGCCAGTGAAACGGTATTGATGTTTGATCCTGAAGATCCCTATGAGATACGTGATCGTGGACTGATTTTTGCTCAGTTAGAGTGTCATCATGTGGCAATTTCCGACTTAAACTATTTTGTTGAGCAATGTCCAGAAGATCCAATTTCAGAAATGATCAAAATTCAAATTCATTCGATAGAGCAAAATCCAGTTGTTCTACATTAAAAGTTTACGCAACGTACTTGATTAACACAGTACATTACAAACAGTATAGGGATAAATATGCAACATAAAGTGGTGAATATTGGTGATATCAAGGTAGCAAACGACCTACCATTTGTGCTTTTTGGTGGCATGAATGTATTAGAATCGCGCGATTTAGCCATGCGTATTTGTGAGCACTACGTCACTGTGACTCAAAAACTGAATATTCCTTATGTATTCAAAGCTTCTTTTGACAAAGCAAACCGTTCTTCTATTCACTCTTATCGTGGTCCTGGTTTAGAAGAAGGAATGAAGATTTTCCAAGAGTTAAAAGAGACTTTTGGCGTTAAAATTATTACGGATGTTCATGAATCAGCGCAAGCTCAGCCTGTATCCGAAGTCGTTGATGTTATCCAATTACCTGCATTCTTAGCACGTCAAACCGATCTTGTTGAAGCAATGGCAAAAACAGGTGCAGTGATTAACGTAAAAAAACCTCAGTTTGTTAGCCCAGGTCAAATGGGAAATATCGTCGATAAGTTTAAAGAAGGCGGTAACGACCAAGTTATTTTATGTGATCGTGGTAGTAACTTTGGCTATGATAACTTGGTTGTGGATATGTTAGGCTTTCATGTCATGATGCAAGCATCTCAGGGTGCTCCGGTTATTTTTGACGTAACGCATTCATTACAATGTCGTGACCCATTTGGTGCTGCATCAGGCGGACGTCGTGCGCAAGTTGCTGAATTAGCACGTGCAGGTATGGCGGTAGGTCTTGCAGGATTATTTCTTGAAGCTCACCCAGATCCAGATAATGCACGTTGCGATGGCCCATCAGCTTTACCATTAGCAAAATTAGAGCCATTCTTAGCACAAATTAAAGCCATTGATGACTTAGTTAAAAGTTTCCCTGAGTTAGATACCAGCAAATAAAATTGTTATGCAACTGCATACAGTAGTGAATATGTTCGGCGCTGATCTTCAGCGCCGTTATCATGAAAAGATCCATAAAATCACCCTTCATGGCGGTTTCAACTGTCCTAATCGAGATGGTACATTAGGGCGAGGTGGCTGTACTTTCTGTAATGTCTCTTCTTTTGCGGATGAACAAACGCAATATCATTCCATTGAAGAGCAAATTGCGCTACAAGCCAAAAATATCAACCGAGCACGTCGTTATCTTGCCTATTTCCAAGCTTATACTAGCACTTATGCAGAAGTAGAATATTTACGTACTTTATATGAAACCGCGTTATTACAAGCCGATATGGTAGGGTTATGTGTAGGGACTCGGCCAGATTGTGTACCGATTAGTGTGTTAGATTTATTGCAAGGTTATCGTGATCAAGGCTATGAAGTATGGTTAGAGCTTGGTTTACAAACCGCTTATGATAAAACATTGAAACAGATTAACCGTGGGCATGATTTTAAGTGTTATCAAGCGACAACGCGAGAAGCTCGACGTCGTGGTTTAAAAGTGTGTACACACCTTATTGTCGGGTTACCACGAGAAGATCATCAGCTTAATATGCAGACGTTAGAACGAGTGATTGAAACAGGTACTGACGGGCTTAAATTACATCCTTTGCACATTGTTGAAGGTAGCACGATAGCTAAGGCATGGAAAGCAGGGCGTATTAATGCATTGACGCAAGAACAATATGTTTATACGGCGGGTGAAATGATCCGCTATACTCCCCCTGAAATTATCTATCACCGCGTTTGTGCCAGTGCGAGAAAACCGACCTTACTTGCTCCAGAATGGTGTGAAAATCACTGGTTGGGCATGAATGCACTTTATCAAGATTTATTAAAAAAAGGCGCGCAAGGAAGTGGGATTGGTAAAGTATTTATTCCAAACGCTAAAACTTGTAGAAAACAGTGAGAGAGTATCAATTCGTATTACTACAGAAGATAAATCACAGCTTGTTCTTGTAGCTAGTTTGGAAAATACAAACCTAACAGAGTTTATCCTTCGTAATGTCGTACCTATCGCTCGGCAAGTTATTGAAAATAATTAGCTATGGAGCCGTGCCATTATTAGGCTCACCTCACTCTTTATTAATTTCCTTCAAGACAATTTATACTGCACTGACAATGGCAAATAAAATATGAATGATTAATATAGCCCTTAATTAAATAATTTAAATTAAGGGCTATATAGTTTTATATTATTTTAGATTGAATAACTACTGAATTAATTCCAAATCATCCAGTGCTTTTTGTAATGAAGGATAAAAATTAAGTTCTCCTTCAATAGGTGTGACTCTTGCTCTTGCCAACGTTTTTAAAGGTTGGAAGGGAATATCACACACAATCACATGCGTGTCATGTTTGACATCAGTGACGAAATGTTGGAAGGCATGTAAGCCCCCTGCATCTAAGACTGGTACAGCATCCCATTGCATAATCACCGTTTTATAACCTTTGCTACGCTCACGCAATTCATTAAAAATGCGCTCTGCTGCTGCAAAGAATAACGGACCATTCACACGCACAACCAATAATTGTTTATCGTCATCAGTATACGGCGATTCTGTTATTTTGGTCATATTGGCGATACGACGCATAAATAACAGTGAAGCCAATACGATACCGATAGTAATGGCAATGACCATATCAAAGAGAACGGTGAGAGATAAGCATAATACTAAGACAATAATATCGTCTTTAGGCGCATGACGAATAAGATCAATCACTTTACGCGCTTCACTCATATTCCATGCCACAATTAACAGTAGTGCTGACATTGCGGCTAAAGGTAAATATGAAAGAAATGGGGCTAATACCAGTAAAGTGAGTAACACCAACAATGAGTGAACAATAGCTGAAACTGGCGATGTTGCACCTGCGCGGACGTTAGCTGCTGAACGTGCAATCGCCGCAGTCGCAGTTATACCACCAAAGAAAGGCGCGACAATATTACCGACACCTTGTCCTAGTAATTCACCATTAGAGTGGTGCTTTTTACCTGTCATGCCATCAAGCACAACGGCACACAGTAACGATTCGATTGCACCTAACATTGCCATTGAAAAAGCTGCCGGTAACAAAGCAGACACTGTACTCCAATTTAATTCAAGAGATGCTCCAGTGCTTGGTAAATTCCAAGGTAAAACAAACTGAGGTAGTATCGGTGGAATACCTTGCCCAGTCGAACCATCCGGAAGTAGATAGCTAAACTGTGAGCCAATTGTTGCAACTTCATGGCCAAACATATTCACAATACCCATTACTGCAGTACCTGCGATTAGAGCGGGTAAGTGTCCGGGTAAACGTAAATTTAATTTGGGCCAGTAGATTAAAACAAACAATGTTGTTAAGCCGATAAGCGTATCGCCAAGGTGAATGGTAGGTAATGCAGAACCTAAGGCAATAATTTTATCGATATAAGTTTCTGGTACATGCGCCATTTCAAGACCAAAAAAGTCTTTTATTTGCATGGTCGCGATGGTGATAGCAATCCCTGAGGTAAATCCAAGTGTTACAGAAACAGGAATATACTCGATGAGTTTACCAAAGCGAGCTAATCCCATAACAACTAAAATAACGCCAGACATTAATGTGGCAATCAATAAACCACTTAAACCGAATTGCTGAGATACAGGATAAAGTATCACAACGAAAGCGGCTGTAGGACCTGAAACACTGTAGCGAGAGCCACCAGAAACAGCAATGACTATACCGGCAATAGCTGCGGTATAAAGACCGTATTGCGGAGGAACACCGCTACCAATTGCCAGTGCCATGGCTAATGGTATCGCGATAATTCCGACGGTGATCCCTGCAATAATATCTTTTAATAAACGAGCAAAAGAGTAAGGCTCTTTTACACATGCATCAATAAATGCACTAAAGGGGCGAACCCGGTTAACTTTATGAGTTTTCATTTAGGCTTAAACCAAAATAAGAAGTCAGATGCCGAATAACGGCGATAAGGAAAAGAGAGGATATCGCTTTTATTCGCTGATAATAATGTGATACATCAAATTATTAATGTATATCTTAAAGCTTAGTGAAAATTAAATCAATTAAACTAATAAGTTAATGTAAAGAGATAATACAATGTATCTTATTGTATTTATTCTGTTGCTTGCTTGAAAATAAAGTTTAAATTTATTTTAAAATTATAAAAAGCGTTTTATTTTAGAATAAATGTCATTTATAGAGAGGTAATAAAAGTTGTTTTCTGTCATAAAAATACGATTAGAGTTAAATAGTAACTAGATAAGCTATTTTTGATCATTAAAAATTAATTATTAGAGATTGTTAACTGATAAAAAATTATTAAATAAAATGATTAAGCCAAAATAAAATAAGTGGCGTGCTGTATACTAAAAAAATAGTATCGAAAAATGAGTTTAAATAGGTTATAGATGGAAGTGAGAAAAATAACCAGATTGAAAAATTGATATTTTTCCACAAAAAAATAGAGCCTAATTAAAAATTAGGCTCTATCTTAGAATATGGCGGTGAGAGAGGGATTCGAACCCTCGATACGTTGCCGTATACACACTTTCCAGGCGTGCTCCTTCAGCCTCTCGGACATCTCACCGTATTGTTGGATATGCACTTAACATCTCTCAACGGGGCGCTACTATAGGGAAAAGGAGCATAAGCGTCAACAGCTAAATGCATTTTTCTTTTAACTTTTGTATCAAGCAGTCAAATAAAAAACAATATGCACAAATGCTAGACAAATTATGCAGTAAACCAATTCACGCAAGAGGTTAGCGCATTGAAAAAAGAATTGAGATTTTCGTTAACTGGTTAACATTCTCAACATTTTTATTAACAACTTATTCAAAGAGACTTGAAATCAGAACGTAACCCTCGCACCCTATGATAAAAATGCTGGAGGAAGGCACAATGAATATTATTTATTATCATCCTTTTTTTGACGCAGAGACATGGATTAACGGTATGAAGGCGCGTTTGCCGAATGCCAATATACGCATTTGGGAACCAGGCGATAATCAACCGGCTGATTATGCTATGGTTTGGCTTCCTCCTTATGAAATGCTGGCAAGTCGCAATCACCTAAAAGGTATTTTTGCATTAGGGGCAGGCGTTGATGCTATTTTAAAACAAGAACAACAAAAGCCTGGCACATTACCAACAGGCGTTCCTGTTATGCGTTTGGAAGACACCGGAATGGGACTCCAAATGCAAGAATATGCAATTGCGAAAGTGATGTATTATTTTCGTCGTATGGATGATTATAAACGTCAACAATCACAACGTTTATGGAAACAGCTTCCTTCTCACTCTTATGATGATTTTGTGATTGGTGTTTTAGGTGCAGGTGCTTTAGGCGGGAGTGTCGCGACTAAACTCGCTGAACTAGGCTTTAAAGTGCGTTGCTGGAGCCGTAGTGAAAAGCAAATTAAGCATGTTGAAAGCTTTTATGGTAAAGAACAACTCAATGGCTTCCTTAAAGAGTGTAATTTACTGATTAACTTATTGCCTTACACACCAGAAACTCATGGCATTTTGAATTTTTCTCTTTTTGAACAACTTAAACCTTCTTCTTATTTAATTAATCTTGCTCGTGGTGCACATTTAGTTGATCAAGATTTATTAGAAGCAATAGACCAAGGATACATTGCTGATGCAACTCTTGATGTTTTTGCTCAAGAGCCTTTAGCGGGAATGCACCCATTTTGGACGCACCCTCGTGTTTCTATTACGCCACATATTGCTGCTTTTACCATTCCGAATATTGCCATGGATACGATTGTTGAAAATATTCAGCGAATTGAAAAAGGAGAGGTACCTTTGGGTGTGGTTGATATGAAGAGTGGTTACTAAGTCTATTTTATTTATATTTTAATTTTAGATAATAGGCGGTAAATTTTAGTTTGCTGCCTATTTTTTGTCTGGACTCTCAAAAAAAGGTACTTTTTTTTAATTTTTATATATTGTCATAAAAATCTGGTTGTAAAAAGATATCGTTTGCAGATTATCTTATTGATTATTGCTTCATGATTTGAAAACAATGAGGCATATATGACTAATAAAGTAGAGATTATTCCTAGTAAACTTATACCTATAGGTGATTTTGATAGAAAAAAAGAAAAATATCCAGTAGAAGGATTGGCTAATAGTAATAACATTTATCATAAAAATAATAATAAACAGAAAGAAGAAAAAGATTTCATCCTAAATAATGCAAATAACTATGTATACTTAGGATCAACAAATACATCTTTACTTAATAATATGGGGATCACACTTTCAAATGATGGCTCCTTGACCTTAATTAAAGGTAAAACATATGACTTATTTGCGGGGTTATATCAAAAACACTTTAAAGGAGGATTTAAATATAATCTTTTTAATATAGAGTCTCAAAATGGTGACAATATGAAGTTTAAAGAACTTTATGTTGATCATAATGGTTTTTTGATTGGAAATAAATGTAGCAATATAGATAATAGTAGTGATCTCTACAAAATTAAATTTAACAAAGTAGAAGAAGAATATAGTTTAAATGATATCTCATCAAATGCTATTAGTAGTAACTTTGTTGTTGAATATGAAAAATATATAGTTGATGATAATCTAAAGCAAGATTTATCAAACATTAATAATGTTGTGGAGTTAAAAGAAAATAATATAATTAAAATTAATCGTGAAGGATTAGATTTAACCATTAAGCTTAAAGATAATGCGCTTTATGCTCAAGGACTACCTAATAAAATTTCTTCTGGAGATCAAGTTGATGGAGCTTCCATAGAAATGGAAGAGTATAAAATAAAAATTCCATTAAAAGATACAGATAAAATATTAGCAATCAAACCAATATTAAATAAAGTACAGCTCGTTGTAGATAAAGGAAATAAAATAAAAATATATTATCTTGACCCTTTGAATATTTTTGCGATTAAAGATTATCAATATGAAGTTACTCGTTTAAAGCAAGAACCTCCTTTATCTTTTTACTCAATGGTAGGTGAGAATAATTATAAAAATTATCATTCAGGACAACCATTTTCTACTCAAACAGTTGGCAATTTTAGTAGCCGAAATATCCCTTTTTTCTCTTCTTTTATTGATAATGCTCGGTTAAATATTAATAAAGCAAAAGAGCAATATGCATTAAAAGAATATAAGACAATGATGAAAAATATTGTAAAAGCTGTTGATCCTGGATTTAGAGGATTATTTTATAATATAAAGCAACTTATTAACTCTTCGACTTCTGCATATAACAGTAAGCCGATGGCATTATATGGCATTAAAGAAAACATAGGGAAAAGCTATGATGTGTTAAATCGTGCTGTTAAAGGTGTAAAAAATGGTATAACACAAGGCGAGGTGATTTATTCATTAGTTAAGTCTCTAAAAGATAAAGAAAATATTACCATTAATCACCATAATGATGTTCGAGCCTTCTTTGGTATTAATGCTTTTCAACTGCTAAATAATATAGGGGTTAACGCTTTTCTATTAGCTTCTTATGTAAAATCGCACTCTATTACATTATCAAAAAGTGAAGATAATAAGATTAATTTCTCTTTTATTAATAATAAGAAGAATCTTTTGATTGCCGGTTTATCAGCGGGGATTGGTGGATATGAAAAAAGATGGGATTTAGGAAATGTTGACTATGGTTTTGTTACTCCTGTCATGGCAAGTGCTTTATTAGGTGCCACTTACGCTAAAAAATCTAATTTCTCATTTAGCCTTGATATTAATGAGATCCCGAATTTTATTAATCAAGGATTAAATCAAAATGAAAATGAATTAATCAATAATTCTACCCTTGAAATTAATCATGATATAAGTCTTTCGTTAGGAACGGAGGTAAGAAGTGAAGCCAGTTTTGATGTTGATGTAATGATTAATCCCAATATGGAGCTCACCGTACCCAGAAATGCTATTGGTATAAACTTCATTTTCAATTTATTAAAATTAAATTTAAATATTAATAAATTTATCGATTATGGTAAAAGCGATGTGACAAAAAAAACAAAAAGGCTTGATCTCGATTTATTAGAACTTGGTGTTGATATTTATCGTGATTTAAAATTTACGCCTTCTACAAGCAATTCTGATAATGTTATTCAGTGGTATCCATTAACATCTGTAAAAGATTTCGAATTAATGGTAAAAAAAAGAATAAATAGCTTGTTAAGTTTTACACTTTTTAAAAGTGAGAAATTAATAAGCGCAGAAAAATTGGATCAAGATAAAAAAAACATAAAAGGAATTTATAAAAGAGTATTAAAAATAAATAGATTATTAGAAAAATATCCAGAGAAATATCATCTGTCTAATAGTATCTCTAAATTAGATAGTATTTATTTAAATTTATCATCAGATAAAAAGGCAATGAATAAATTTAAAAATAATACTAATAAAAATTTAATGACTGCTCCATTTCAAAGTAAAGAAGATATTTTTCAGGCTCAAATAACAAAAGAAAATAGGCAATATAACATTGATCGTTTTTTATTCTCATTAAGGGAAAGAAAAGAGACATTGTCTTCTCAAACAAAAGATAATATGAATGAAAAATTTAAGCCTTATTTTACAGCAAATTATCAGTTAAATAAACAGGGGCGTTCACTGCGTTCTAATTTAGAAACTGAAGTAAATAATTTTGTTGAAGAGAGTAGAAATTCTGAACAGATTGATTTAAATAAAGTCAAAAAAGATCTGGATGGTTTATATACTAAATATAAACAGCAGTTTGCTCATGTTGAATATCAAATTGCTTCTACAGATATTATGTCTGTTAGTGAACTTTCGTACAAAAAGAAGACATTACCGACAGGATTTGTGCGATTAGGAAATAAAAAAGCGATTACACATACTCAAGTTAAAGGGAATATTAATTATATTTATAATGAAGGTGAAGAGAGTGTGGATAAAATATTGATAAATTATTATTACTAAACAAATCATTCATTTTGCTTATTGTTAATGTGATGCAACTTATAAAATGCCCCTTATAAAAATGAGGCTTTTAAAAGCATCAGTAGTGTTAAATCTTGTTCTATCTTTTATTTTTGATTTTTATCAGATTTATCTCTGATTAATTGATATTATCGAAAAGATAAGTTTATTAAATTGTCATTTTAGCTAGCTTGGTGATATAAAGTAATTTCCCATGTTTATCAGACAATATACCTAATGAATATAGCAGAACTTCTTGAGCAAATAGCAGAGAAAGGATGGTGTGTATGGGATGATTTCCTTACACCAGAAGCTGTTCAACAACTACGCACTTGTTTTGGTGATAATGCGCAACAAGCTCGTATTGGTCGTCATGAAAATCGTCAAGCAGAAACAACAATACGTAGCGATAAAATAAGTTGGCTAGAGCCAGAAATGGGTGAACCAGTACAACATTATTTAATGCAAATGGAGTCTATTCAACGTGCTGTTAATCGAGAATTTTATTTAGGGCTTTTTGAATATGAAGCACATTTTGCGTGTTATGAAAAAGGAGCATTTTATAAAAAACATCTTGATGCTTTTAAAGAAAATGTGACTCGACGTTTAACTACAGTGTTATATCTTAATGAGGATTGGACAACCGAAGATGGTGGCGAGTTAGTTATTTATGATTTAAAGGATAATGAACTTGCGACAATTGCACCCAAAGGAGGGCGTTTAGTTATTTTCCTTTCAGAACAATTCCCTCATGAAGTGCTTCCTACTAATAAAGAGCGAGTGAGTATTGCCGGGTGGTTTCGTGTCAATGGTGTAAGAGATAATTTTCTTGATATTGCAAGTTAACTAATGCAACAAAAATGCTGTTGTCATAAAAGAGTTTTAAAGTTGTTATAATAAAACTGTTTTAAAAGATAAGTAGCATGGGATTAGGCGCGTTTCTTATATTAAGCAAAAGCTTAATTATTAAGAGCGCGCTTTTTCTGTTTTAAAAGCTCCCTTTGGTTAAATTAATACTTATAATCATAAAAAAGAAAAAAGTTGATTTTCTTGTCGTTAAACGCACAATAACGCGAAACTTTTTAGGATAAAAAATACAATGAATGAATTCTCAATAGTTTGCCGACTTTTAGGCACATTATTTCAACGTGACCCAAATGATCCTATTTTAGCGCCAATTATTAAAATGATAGGTGAAGGAAAGTTGAGCCAGTTATGGCCATTGGAGCAAGACGAATTATTTAACACATTAAAAAATAGTGTCAAAGATTTGGCTATTGTTGAAGCGGATCACCAATCTCTTTTTGGTGGAGTGACTCCCGCTGTATCTATTTATGCTCATGATTATGAAAAAATCAAAGAAGACGATGTTCGTCAATTCTTAGTTGCAAGAGGTATGCCTGTTACTGATAATGCAACAGACAGTTTTGGTGCTTTATTACTTGCTGCGTCATGGCTGGAAGATAATTCAGCAGAAGATGAAGTATTAGCCCAAATACAGCTATTTGATGAATACTTATTACCTTGGGCAGGGGCATTTCTTGGTAAAATAGAAGCTCACGCAACAAGTGGTTTTTATCGTACATTAGCCGCAATTGCGCGTGGTGCGTTATCAGCATTACGTGAAGAGCTTTCTGATGATGGAGAGGGTGAAGGTACCGAAGCAGAGTAATGTCTTATTTTCTTTGCAAAGGGATTTTACTATTCATAAAAAAGGCAAACCATTAGGTTTGCCTTTCTCATTAATGTCGATAAATATTTTTAATCAACACACGTAACTATTAGAGTTGGATCACGAATTTACCCGGTTTAACTTCAATGCCTTTTGCCAGTTTAAATGCCGCAGCTTCAGCACTATTTTTCTCAGGATCAAGGACATAAACAGGGTGATTATCAAAATACGTTGCAATGGTGGTATCTAAATAAGGTTTTAATGCTACAACGACAGCATCCATTTTTTCTGGTGATACTTTATAGCTATCAATAGTCATGTCCTTTATATATATCGCACCTTGATCGGCTTGATAAGAAGGTTGACCTGATAATGTAAGATCAACTTTGGCACTTGTTTTACCAAAAAATGAATTAATTTTTAGATCGGCAGTACCTGAAAGGTTAATTTTACCCGGCTCTGTACGACCAATTTGGATTGAAAGATTACTTAACTTAATATCAGCGGAGACAACCTCATCTTCACCAATGTGTTTTTGAAGATTTGTTTTTTGGCTAATATAGTCATTAATCAAATTTTCACTTACATCAAATTGCTTTAGCTGATCACAACCCACGATAAAGCTTGTTAGTAATAATATGGTTGTTAGAAAAATAGCTTTCATAAACACTCCTTGATCATTGATAACTAAAAGTTTACCTGATATCTAAGGAGTAAGCATGGCTGTTTCTATTTTTTTACGATTAAATTGGCGGTGTAGTGCGTAAAGTGTTATTAATCCTACTGTACCTAATAAGAACCAAGGTAATTCAGGCATATCAAATTGGTTACCTAAATCGTACATCCATCCACCACCGGTATATCCGATTGCGCCACCAAAGGCTAAACCTAAGCGACTAAATCCCATATAACTACCACGAGCGCGAGGATCAGCCAGTGAGGCACTTAATGTTTCACGTGCAGGCTCTGCGGTGATCGTGCCGAGATAAAATAAACCAATAATTAAGAAAATGCCTTGTAATGAATGGATCATTCCAACAGGAAACATACTGATGCTCATTAAGAATAATCCGGCCATTAAACGTTGTTCCAATTTGAAACGTTTTTCACTCCAGCGCGCAATAGGATAGAGCAAGGTTAAAGAGAGTAATGCTTCAATGGCATACATCCATTTTACTGCAGTCGGAGTACCTGCAATATCGTTAACGATAATAGGGAACATCAACATGACTTGAACAGACAATATAAAATAGCCTGTTAACGTTAAGACATAACTGACAAAGCGTTTATCCAATAATACGCGATTTAGTCCTTCTTTAATCGGTGTTCTGGTTGTAGATATGCGGTAAGCAGGTAGTAACCAAGCATTAAATAAAGCAGCAATAACAAAAACACCTGCACCAACCCAGCACACTAAATGAAAATCATATAATAATAACCAACTACCAATCAGCGCCCCAATAACGGCTCCTGCACTATCTTGCATTAATAATAAAGAATAAAAACGGCCACGTTCATAAGGTCTGGTTAATTTAATAACTAGTGCTGTACGAGGTGGATCAAATAACGTTCCCCCTAATGCAGATAAAATGCAAGATAACCAAAGTATCCACGGTTGATCTGCCATTGCCATTAAAGCAAAACCTAAAGCACGTAATAACATTCCAGTTATTATCATTGGTTTTGCACCAAAGCGGTCTGCGATGGCGCCACCAAAAATACCTAGGCCTTGCTGGACTAATTGTCTAAGCCCTAATGCAAAACCGACAATAACACCAGCCCAACCTAATTGTTCGACGAAACGGATGGAAATCAGAGGAAAAACGACGAAAAAACCCAAGACAACTAACATATTGTCAATTAGGAGGAAATATTTACCCAAGGTACGGGCTTGTGTTACCAGTGCCATTACTCACCATCAATAAGCAAATAATTTAAATAAAATAAGGGGGGAACGAAATAATTTATTTCTTCGACTATTCTGTCTCTAAATGTGCATAATTCATAGTAAATTAAAGATGATATTTTTTTATTAAGGTTAGTGGCAGAATAAGAAGAGTTACTTCAGAATTAGACTTATTTATATCAAAGGATAATGGGATCGCAATGTTTGGTTATCGTGGTGGAGTTCCTAAAATTCGTTTCGAAACGACAAGAATGATAATTCGTTTAGCGTATGAACGAGATGCGGAAAGGTTGGCTGATTATTATACATTAAATCGTCGTTTTTTAATTCCATGGGAACCATTAAGAGATAAAACACACTATTTGCCTTCCGGTTGGGAACATCGTTTGCAATATATGAACGAATTACATCGACAAGAAAGTGCATTTCATTTTTTGTTGTTAACACCAACGGAAGATGAAATTATTGGTGTGGCTAATTACAGTAATGTTATGCGCGGTGCCTTTAATGCCTGTTTTTTAGGTTATTCTGTAGGTGAGAAATGGCAAGGTAAAGGTTATATGTCTGAGGCATTAACTGAAACGTTACGTTATATGCAACGCCAACAAGGTATGCATCGTATTATGGCGAATTATATGCCTCATAATTTACGCAGTGGTAATTTATTGGCAAAACATGGTTTTGAACGTGAGGGTTATGCAAAAAATTATCTGCAAATAAACCAAGAATGGCGTGATCATGTATTAACCGCATTAACAACACGAACGTACTTCAAACGATAAATAGCCTTTATTGTTAAGGATAAAGCACTGTTTATAATTATAGTGATACCTTGTTTTTTCAGTGCTTTTAACCAATATATTGATGCCAATAGTGATATTGAATTTGCCTTTAGTTGATTTTTTTCAACATATAATACCAGTGTTGAATATGAAAAATAGATTGTGTCAGGTGCGATGATTCTTTTCTCTCAATATAAAATCCATCTTTTTGGTATAAATAAAGAGCGCCTTTATGATGAATATCCACATAAAGTGATAAATATATTTTTTTCAGAATATTTTTACTGTATTGCGTTACCCATTGAAGTATTGCATAAGCGATACCATGGCCTTGATAAGTGGATAAAACAGCAATATGAGCTAAATAAACTTCATTTTCTTTTGGCGTATAATCAAATAATGAAAAGAAAATTTTTTGCTTAATATAATGGGTAATGCCATAGCGCCAATAATTAGAGAAGGGTGTTTTAGCAAAAGAATTTGACATAAATTGAGTTTCTTTTGTGACTAAACAAAATGTTGCAATTATCTTTTCATTCTCGGTGACAACAAATTGTTGGCTATTCTTTTTACGCGCTAGCGTATTCCAAATGGCTTCTAATTGCTGACGTTGGTTAGGATTAGTGCTATCAATATTAAAAGCATTCAATTTAAAATGAAAGGCTTGTGCAAACAATTGAATAATTTCAGGAATATCTGAAGGCTCTGCAACACGAAGCTGATAATGTTCATTAAGTAATTGCATGATATCGTTACTCTGCAATAATAGGGCTAACTTTTAGACTGTTTGGTCTATTTTATTCTAGACTAATCAGTCTAATTTATTTTGTCCAGAGATTTTTAGGTTATGAACAAGACAGCGACTGAAAAACAAAAAGCAAAAATGAAGCACATAATTGATGCTGCGATGCGTTGCTTTGCCGTAAAAGGTTTTCATTCCACATCAACAGCAGAAATTTGTCATGAAGCAGGGATGAGCCCCGGAAATGTATTTCATTATTTTCCCAATAAAAATGCGATTATTGAAGCTATTGCGTTAGATGATGCACAGCTTTTTGATGAGATTTTTTGTCGTTATGAAGCGCAAGAAGGGAGCGTTCAAGCAGTTATTGGTTTAATGATAGAGATTATAGCGCTTTATAATCATCCAGAATACGCGCGCATTAGTATTGAGATTTTTGCTGAAGCTTCACGCAATGCGAGTATTCACGAAATTTTCATTGAAAATGAAAGAAACAATAAACAACGTTTGATTGCCATGTTAGAAAACGGTATTAAAAAAGGGCAAATTGATCCGCGATTAGAGCCAGAAAAAATCGCCACATGGTTATTTGTGATTGCAGATGGTTCTATGGGGAGAAATATTATCGATCCTGAGTTTAATGAAGGTGATAATCAAACTATGCTAAAAATGATGTTGAGAAAAATATTAGCTAGGTCATAAACCATAGGTGTTTTTCTCTTATTGGAATTAGCTAAAAGTAAGTTGAAACTGTTTATTTTTAGCCAATTGATGATTGATTTTTCGATGTTAGAGACGGAGTATAGTCCCTTTCTTTTTATTCCATTCAACAAAAATTAGAATAACTTTATGAATTTACTTAAATCACTGGCCGCAGTGAGTTCCATGACTATGTTTTCACGGGTCTTAGGATTCATTCGTGATGCAATCATTGCGCGTATTTTTGGCGCAGGTATGGCAACTGATGCTTTTTTTGTTGCGTTTAAATTACCGAATTTACTTCGTCGTATTTTTGCAGAAGGGGCATTTTCTCAAGCCTTTGTGCCAATATTAGCTGAGTATAAAAGTCAGCAAGGTGATGAAGCAACACGTACTTTTATTGCTTATGTTTCAGGTATGCTAACACTGATCCTTGCTGTCGTTACGGTAATTGGTATTATTGCTGCACCATGGGTCATTTATGTCACAGCGCCAGGTTTTAGTAGCTCACCAGATAAATTTCAACTTACGACTGATTTATTACGAATAACCTTTCCTTATATTTTTCTTATTTCTTTGGCTTCATTAACGGGCTCTATTTTAAATACATGGAATCGTTTTTCAGTACCTGCTTTTGCACCAACATTACTTAATGTCAGTATGATATTTTTTGCTTTGGTTGTTGCGCCTTATTGTAATCCACCAATTATGGCATTGGCATGGGCGGTTGTTGCTGGAGGAATATTACAACTTGGTTATCAATTACCGCATTTGAAAAAAATAGGTATGCTTGTACTACCTAGAGTCTCATTTAAAAACAGTGGTGTTTGGCGTGTTTTAAAATTAATGGGGCCTGCTATTTTAGGTGTTTCAGTTAGCCAAATATCTTTAATTATCAATACAATTTTTGCTTCTTTCTTAGTGTCAGGGTCGGTTTCTTGGATGTATTATGCTGATCGTCTAATGGAGCTACCGACAGGTGTGTTAGGGGTTGCATTAGGCACTATTTTATTACCTTCATTATCGAAGAGTTTTGCTAGTGGTAATACTGAAGAATATAGAAAATTGATGGATTGGGGATTAAGGCTGTGCTTTTTATTAGCACTACCTTGTACGATTGGTTTAGCTGTATTATCAGGGCCGTTAACGGCATCTTTATTCCAATACGGTAATTTTAATGCTCATGATGCGTTAATGACACAACAAGCGTTAATTGCTTATTGTGTTGGGTTGATGGGGCTTATTATCATAAAAATCTTAGCGCCTGGTTTCTATTCTCGTCAGGATATTAAAACACCTGTAAAAATTGCTATCGCAACATTAATACTGACACAATTAATGAATCTCGCATTTGTTGGTAGCTTAAAACACGTTGGCCTTGCACTTTCGATTGGTATTGCAGCTTGTTTTAATGCCTCTATGCTATTTTGGCAAATTCGTAAAAAAGATATTTATCAACCTTTGGCGGGATGGCCAGTCTTTTTATTAAAACTAACAATAGCGTTGGTGGTAATGGGGGCTGTGTTAGTTGGAATGTTATGGATCATGCCAAGCTGGGATATTGGAAGTATGCTTATGCGTATTTTACGTCTATTACTCGTCGTTGTGGTTGGGGCTGGCAGTTATTTTGTGGCCTTGTATGTATTAGGTTTTAGACCTCGTCATTTTTCATTACGTGCTTTATAGTTCATAAAATATGCTCCCTGCTTTTTGTATAAAAGCAGGGAGGTTTAAATTAACAATATTTTTATCAGTGCTAATCCTCTCATTTAGAACCTTTCTCTATTTCTAGACTATTTATAATGCAACATTGATCACATTTTTGGTATTTAGTTAGATTAGATCTATGTCGTCGTAAAAGAAAAATAGAATAAAAAAACGCGGAAAATTTTTTTCTTCATTATTTTTTTATTAAATTTTTTTTCCAATTTCTGAATGATTTATACAGTTTTTCGGCATTGAAAAGCACTTTTTAAGCCTAATACATAAATTAATTTAATCATTATTCATACCGAATATCTTTAGACAATTTGTTTACCTATACTGTCATTCTACATAAAGTAAAAAAATAGACGCTATATTCTAAGCACTTACGGTTTGACGAATTATCTTTTTTTAGATAAACTCTCTGGTGTTGTTTAGGTTTAAAAAATGACACATCTGTTAAATATTTCTTACTTAATGATGAGATATTACAAATATTTCAAAATATTGCAGTATATTTTAAAATATTTGATTTTTTTGATTTAAGACATATTATTATTTCTTTGTTCAGGTAGATTAACCGTGACTGTAAAGTTATTTGCTTGTTATCGTTCAGTACTACTGAAAGTGATCATATCTATTTTGTCTGCGCTTCAAATAGGTAATACGATTGCTGGGGATAAGCAGTAAACAATAAGTCGCGTGAATAATGAAATTAATATTAAATCTATTATTAATAGATAATTAGATTACTGATAATTCGGTATGGTACACTAATTATTGTTTTCATTTATCCGCCATTGTTTTCTGTTTTTCCCTCTCTTTTCAAATCCTTCGCAATAGTTCTTATTTTTTTCATTAATAGCTCAATAACTCAAATATTTCTCCATATGTTCGCTATACTCAAGGCAGTTATAAACTATTAGATATTTCTAGTTTAAAGACTACTAAATAATCAATTAGATGGTTTTTAGTAAAAATAAAAATAAAAGAGTGTCAAGGAGCTACTATGAAAAAAGCAATTATCATTTCTGTATCATTAGCTACGTTATTTCTTGCAGGTTGTACTGCTGATGGAAAAATTAATACTTCAAAATTAACGCCAGTTAACTGTGTGGGTGTGTTTGATAAAACGAATGAGCAACTGTCATTTACAGCTAAAGACGTTAACGACCGCTTTTATAGCCCAAGCAAGCCAATAGATAGTGTTGATGGTTGGATTGAAGCAAAAGACATCAGAGGACTCTTGTGTCAGGATGTTATAACGGCTAATGAAGATTAATGACTAAGTAGCATTGGAAGTTCGATTGAGTGATTGTTTGAAGTGTTTTTTAGCTATATCAAATAAATAATGAATGTATAAAAAAACCGATGGTTAAATGCCATCGGTTTTTTGTTTCTGTAATTTGCGAGCTTAAGCTGATTACATTCTATCGACCGTTTCAATCCCTAAAGTATCTAAACCTTGTTTTAAGGTTCTCGCGGTCAAACGAGCTAGTTTTAGACGGCTTTGGCGAGTGTTTTCATCCTCAGCAGATAAGATAGGGCAGTTTTCATAAAAACCAGAGAAGGTTTGCGCCAGATCGTAGAGATAAGCACACATCACATGAGGAGTTCCTTCACGAGCAACTTGCATGATGGTCTCATCAAATTGTACTAAACGTAATGCAAGTTGTTTTTCATGAGATTGCGCTAATGTGATCGGCTGAGTTAATGTGTTTTCATCAATTTCAGCACGTTTAAAGATTGAAGCAACGCGAGTATAAGCATATTGCATATAAGGTGCGGTATTACCTTCAAAACTTAACATCAGATCCCAATCGAAGATGTAATCTGTAGTGCGGTTTTTAGATAAGTCAGCGTATTTCACAGCACCAATACCGACAACGCGAGCAACATTATTTAATTCGTCTTTATCCATATCTGGATTTTTTTCAGCAATTAATGTACGGGCTCTTTCTTGCGCTTCATCGAGTAAATCTGTTAAACGGATAGTACCGCCAGAACGTGTTTTAAATGGACGACCGTCTTTACCTAACATCATGCCGAACATATGGTGTTCAAGTGACATTGAATCAGGGATATAACCTGCTTTACGGACAATTGTCCATGCTTGCATTAAATGCTGATGTTGGCGAGAGTCGATATAATAGAGAACGCGATCAGCATGTAGATTTTCGTGACGATATTTAGCACAAGCAATATCAGTTGTTGTATAAAGGTAGCCACCGTCTTTTTTCTGAACGATAACTCCCATAGGTTCGCCTTCCTTGTTTTTATATTCATCAAGGAAAACAACCGTTGCACCTTCACTTTCTACAGCAAGGCCTTTTGCTTTTAGGTCAGCAACAATGCCAGGTAACATTGGGTTATAAAGGCTTTCACCCATAATGTCATCTTCGGTTAATGTGACGTTAAGACGCTGATAAGTCACTTGGTTTTGTTGCATTGTGATATCAACAAGTTTGCGCCACATTGTACGGCAATACTCATCGCCGCCTTGTAATTTCACAACATAATTACGCGCACGCTCTGCAAAGACTTCATCTTCGTCATAGCATTTTTTTGCTTCACGATAGAACTCTTCGAGATCAGATAACGCCATATCAGCGGCATTTTCGTTTTGTTTTTTCTCTAAATACGCAATTAACATACCAAATTGCGTACCCCAATCACCGAGGTGATTAGCACGAATAACGTTATGGCCTAAGAAAGATAATGTACGCGCACTTGCATCACCAATAATCGTAGAGCGTAAGTGGCCGACATGCATTTGTTTTGCAACGTTTGGAGAAGAATAATCAATAACAATAGTTTGAGGTGTAACAGATGTTACGTTCAGATGTTCATCGACTAATGCGTCTTCTGCTTGCTTTGCAACCCATTGTGGCGATAAGAAGATATTGATAAAACCAGGACCCGCGATTTCAACTTTATCTGCAATACCTGTAATATCAAGCTGTTCCAGAATTTTCTCTGCGAGTTGTCGGGGTGGGATCCCCATTTTTTTTGCTGCTCCCATGACACCATTTGCCTGATAGTCACCAAATTGCACTTTGGCTGACTGGCGGACAAGGGGTTCGCTATCAGCGGGTGCGCCAGCAGCACACATTGCCACACTGATTTTTTCTGAAAGAAAAGCCTGAATATTCACCGGGTTACCTTAAATTATTGGGAAAATAAAACCTGACGACAAAAGCCTGACAGGTTTATTATAAAGAATTAGGATTAACCTTGAATTTATAACATATTCCGGCTAGAACATGCTACCATCTGCACCTTATCTTTAAGATTTTTTCTCTGTTTTTTCATTAAGGTTACTCAAAATGGCGTTATTTTCTTCAATCCCTCAATTAAATGATTTAACTCACGAGCTTCCACAGTTTGAAGAAAAAATGACACAGTTTGCCAATCAGTTAGGTTTAAATTTCACACTTTATCTTATTGACCATATTTCGTTACGTTGTCACGATTTAACATTGGCTGAACAATGGCGAAAAGGGCTTAGTCAATGTGGAAAGTGTATTTCTGATAATATTATTAACGGACGCCCAATTTATCTTTTTCAATTAGAGACGCCATTAACGGTTTTAAATCAAGCTGTTTCCATTGTTGAATTACCATTCCCCACCCATAAAATATATAAGTACCAAGGTTGGGAGCACATTGAGCAAGTGATCCCTGTTGAGCCTTCTGATTTAGTTAATAACGTTATGTCATTTTTACCATCTCCTTTGCCAGAGGGTATTAGCTTAAAAATCAGTGAACCTAAAGGTGAAAAAGAACGTTTGCCCAATCCCACGGTGGCTATTTCTAATAGTAAAGTGACAGTGAAATATCATCCTTATTCGTTACTTGAAATTGTAGAAAGTGAGTGTTGAACGACACTTTCAGAAAATAGTTTGCTTGTGTCAGCACAAAACTCTGATAGTGGAATTGAATGAATAGAGATATTCGACAACTATTGTTAGTAATCGCTGAGAAATGATATTTATTTTCTGATTACTTTCTGTATTAAGGATAAAGAGGGATGATATGGCTACGTTGGAGATTTGTTGTTTTGGCGCAGAGTGTGCGCTGGTGGCAGAACGAGCAGGTGCGGATAGAATTGAGCTATGCACCAGTCCATCAGAAGGTGGCATTACGCCAAGCTTTGGAATGCTAAGACAAGTCAGAGATCTGGTTCGTATTCCCGTTCATCCTATTATTCGCCCTCGAGGGGGAGATTTTTGTTACACACAAGCTGATTTTTCGGCAATGAAAAATGATATTAGCCTAATTCGTGATATGGGGTTTCCAGGCGCTGTTGTTGGCTTATTAAATGAAGAAGGACATATTGATTTGCCTAAAATGGAAATTCTAATGGAGCTTGCTGGCCCTTTAGCTATTACTTTCCATCGTGCTTTTGATATGTGTATTAATCCATTATTAGGGTTAGAACAACTGACACAGTTAGGTGTTTCTCGTATTTTAACATCAGGCCAGCAGGCAAATGCGGAATTAGGTTTACCTTTATTACGAACATTAAATGAAAAAACACAAGGTCCCGTCATTATGGCAGGAGCTGGCGTAAGATTAAGTAATATCCAAAAATTCTTAGATGCAGGTTTAAAAGAAATACATAGTTCTGCGGGTAAGGTCGCACCCTCAACCATGATTTATCGTAAAGCGGGTGTCACAATGAGCTCAGACAGTGAAGTTGATGAGTTTACCCATTATTGTGTGGATGAAGATACCGTTGAAGCAATGAAAGATATTATGAGTATTTATACGCCATTAGCTTCTTAGTTTTAATTAGCTTTAGTGACAGATTTTAAAACTGCGCCTTTTATAGCGCAGTTTTTTTATGCAATCTCATCTAATACTAAGGTATGTGTTATACCGCAACGTTCAACAAAGGCTTCATCATGGGAAACCAGTAATAATGTACCTTGATATTCAACGAGTAAATTTTCCAATAATTGTTTGGAGCCAATATCAAGGTGGTTATCTGGTTCATCAAGCAATAATACCGCAGGAGGAATAGGACTGTGTGTTAAAGCTAATAACGTTGCTTTTAATTGTTCGCCACCACTTAGTTTTTCTAGAGGAAGTAATGACTTATCACCTCTGATCCTTAACATACCCAGCCGTGTTCGCCATTGCTCGATAGAAATAGCGGGTTGATATTGGTGCAGTGCCTGTGCAACAGGCAATTTCTTATCAAGTAAAGCAAGATGCTGATCAAGATAACAAAAGTCTTTATTAAGACGAAACTCACCAGAGAGTGGGCTAAATTGTTGGATCAGACATTTTAATAATGTCGATTTTCCACATCCATTTTTACCTTTAATATGCCAATGCTCATTACTGTAAGCTGAAAATGAAATAGGGCGCTGATAACCATACGGAAGCTGAAGATTATCTACAAATACATTTAAACGATACCCATCACTTTGGTAATTCAATACCATTTTTTGCTGATGAACATGCACTTTTTCTTCATCAACACCTTGTTTTTTAGATTGCATATCTTCTATTACACGCTGATGACGTTTTGCTACAGCCGATTGGCGTTGCTCTGCTCTATTTTTTTGCATATCTAGCAGAAGTAGGCACTGAGAGCCACTTTGTCTGATTGATTCACCTTGGCGTTTACGTTGAGTTGCTTTTTGCAAGGTGGCTTGTTGTTGGCGTTTTTCATTTTTAATTTGGCTGTTTAGTCGATCACTTACGGCTTCCAACGATGCAATTTCTGTGCTTTTTTGTGTTTCATATAAAGCATAATTTCCACCATATTCAGATAAACCTTTTTCACTTAACTCTAAAGTAGTGTCGGCATAAGTGAGTAAATTTCGATTATGACTAACAATAAGAGAGCCAGCTTTGTGCTGAGCCAACTGTTTTATTAGCCACTGTTGTCCTTGATAATCAAGATGATTATCTGGCTCATCTAAAAGTAGAAAACTTTCCTCGCATAAAAAAGCGCGACAAAGTGCTAAACGTGTTTGTTCTCCGCCACTTAAATTCGCAATAGGGGTATCTAATACGACAGGGAGTTGTGCTGAATCTAATAAATTCTGCCACGTAACAGGAAGCTGCCATTTGCCATCAAGTAACTCAATATCTTCTAATGTCGCAATACCTGCATCAACGCGTTGGAATGCATGATAAATTTCATGAATATCTAACGCTTGAGCAAGAGTATCACCTTGTAACCTGGTTAATTGATCAACGTGAACAAAAGGCATATTCCAATCAACTTGCCCAGATGAAGGCGTTATTTTTTGTGCCAATAATCTTAGTAGTATGGATTTTCCTTTACCATTATGGCCGATTAATGCATTTTGCTGACAAGCCAACGAACGAGTTAATGGTGGAAAAAGGCGCTCTTGATTAAATTCGATAGTAAGTTGTGAGAAGTGGCAGGCTATTGTCATAGTAATACCTCCTAAGCGAAATAGGTGGCAGACAGCCGAGATCTTTTTCTAGATGCGACGAAATAAATTATTGTCTGCCAGTAACAGAAAATGAATACCAAAAAGGTATTTGAGAAATTTTCTGGCAGAATTTAGTTCATCGTAGGGAAGTGCCTTTTTAAAAAGAGAAGTAATTGGATAGATAACACGCGTATTTAAGCATGAATAAAGATGAACAACAAGCAACAAGCGCCGAATAAGATTATCTGCGTGTGGTTCTTATTTTACGAGCTTTTATTTTGAACATTATGCGTTTATAAATTGATAATATATTAATGTAGGTAATGCAAGCTAAAGGTATACCATAAAATAGAGTGCCGTAAGCCATGCCAATATGTGGAACATTAAAATAATCGCTGTGTTGTGGAATTAAATAAAGATAGTCAATTTTATTTAAATATTGGGGCGTTAATCCACCATAAGGGACTAAAAACTTAAAAATCATGACAGAAAAAAGGCATAGCATAAAATTTAAAACTAATAGTGCAGAATAGAATAAATTTTTCCCCATTTCTTCTTTAGTTTTTACTTGGTAACCATTGATAATTCGATTGGCAACAATCAC
Organism: Proteus sp. fly-1089; assembly: GCF_040138965.1. Lineage (NCBI taxonomy): Bacteria > Pseudomonadati > Pseudomonadota > Gammaproteobacteria > Enterobacterales > Morganellaceae > Proteus > Proteus sp. fly-1089. The sequence continues at coordinate 883,921 of NZ_JBEETS010000001.1, read as the reverse complement.
AGCATAGAGCCAAATAATCAGGTTTTCATCACCCATAATCATACTATTAATAATAAGTGCAAATATTCCATAAAAGGGAATAAGGGCAAATATAAGCTTAGTACGAGCAAATGCAGCCATAAAAACACCTGAGTGCACGAGAATAAACTCAAATAAAAATAAAACGGTTAGATTATAAATTGTTTGAACTGAGAAATGTTCAGGAAACCACCAAACGGTAATAATAAAAGCGATATATAAAAGTTGTGTGGTGTAGTCAAATAATGAAAAAAAGAATTGTACCCCACGTTGTAATGGTGTTAGTGGGAGACATTTTGCTGGTGTGGTTTCTACAAAGGACGAAAAAATAGGATCATCATATTGCTGACGCTTATTCTTTTGTAAAAGAGCGTGTTGTTTTTTTTGTGTTATTTCCTTTTGGGTTGCAACTTTGCTCTTTGGTGTCTTTGCCATAATTTTCTTTAATCGTTCATTTGCAAATAAGAGGACGTATAAGATGTCTTTAATAAAAAAACAAGATGAATATTATGGAAGAAAGGGATATTTAATAACTTGATATCCCTTTAGATCACAATAAAAAATTAAGGCTTAGTGGCAATTAATATTGCACGCTTAGGCGCTGGATAACCTTCAACCGTTTTTGTTTTATCATCAGCATTTAAGAACGCATCTAATGAATCTGTTATCATCCAATCTGTTTTACGTTGTTCATCTAGAGAGGTTGTGTTTTCATCGACAATACGTACATCTTTAAAACCACATTTTTCTAGCCAAACCTTTAGCATTTTTGCTGATGGAATAAAGTATACATTACGCATTTGTGCATAACGTTCACCTGGGATCAGGCATTGAAATTCATCACCATCAACAACGAGGCTTTCTAATACTAATTCACCGCCCGAAACCAATTGATTTTTTAATTGCCATAAATGATCAAGCGGTGAACGACGATGATAAAGTACGCCCATTGAGAATACGGTATCAAAGGCTTTTAATTCTGGCATTTGTTCAATACCAACAGGAATTAAATGTGCACGTTGATCATTTCCTAATAATTTTCTGACAGCTTCAAATTGGCATAAGAAAAGTTGAGTAGGGTCGATCCCCACAACAAACTCAGCCCCTTCACCTAGCATTCGCCACATGTGATAGCCACTGCCACAACCTACATCCAACACTAAACGGCCTTCGAGAGGGGAAAGGTGAGGTAAAACACGCTCCCATTTCCAATCTGAGCGCCACTCTGTATCAATATCGACCCCATAAAGAGAGAAAGGGCCTTTTCGCCATGGCATTAAGGATTTCAGAATATTATTTAAACCCAGTTGTTCGCCTGCACTTAATGTAGGTGTTTTATTGGCAATTACTCCATTTTTTAAATCAAGTTCTGTAGGGATTATTTCTGGCAAACCATCGAGCATTCTTTCCCATGAAGAAAAGTGACCGTGTAACGCATTTGAGCGCCATTCTGATAATTGAGCCGGTAATGTATCTAACCAATGAAATAAGCGCTCATCTTGCGCAATAAGTTGATAGAACGAGCTAAAATTAATCATTAGTTATTGCCTTTAATCGCTAAAAGAGAGCCAAAATTAAAACATTGGAACCAAACTTCTGCATGAGGGAAACCTGCATTATGTAAGCGAGTTTTATGGGTTTCGACTGAGTCTGTCAGCATAACATTTTCTAACATGCTACGTTTTTGGCTAATTTCTAATTCGCTGTAACCGTTAGCGCGTTTGAAATCATGGTGCATATTAAACAACAATTCACCAATTTCGTTATCTTCAAAACTGAATTTTTCAGAAAGCACTAACACACCACCAGGGTTAAGGCCTTGGTAAATGCGGTTTAATAATATTTGTCGATCACTCGGTGCTAAGAATTGTAAGGTGAAGTTAAGCACTACCATTGAGGCATTATTGATCTCAATATCAAGAATATCACCTTCGATAATATCGACGGGGGTATCTGCTTTATAGGCATCAATATGGCGTTGACAACGCTCTACCATAGCTGGTGAATTATCAACACCAATAATTTTGCAGCCTGTCACACTAATATTGCGGCGCATAGAAAGGGTTGCTGCACCTAAAGAACAGCCTAAATCATATACTTGGCTATTGGGTGTAACAAAGCGACCTGCAAGCATACCGATCATAGAGATGATATTTGAATAACCAGGCACTGAGCGTTTTATCATATCAGGAAATACTTCAGCGACTTTTTCATCAAAGCGCCAGTCACCAAGGTTTGCAATAGGTGTCGCAAATAAGCTGTCTTGTTGTGATGATTTTGAATTCGACATAACTAAAATAGGTTTAAGGAATAAAAGAAGCAAGCATTCTACCAGAAGCGACGGTGCTCACAAAGTTGCATTATTTAGAAAGAAATTGGAAAAAACAAATAAACCTTTTTGATACCTTGCCGTTATTAGACACAACAGCAAGGATGTCGGTTTTGATCATGGATGATCATGTTATTCCCGCGAGGACTTAGTAATAAAAGGAAAAGATTTGTATCCAAGGAAGGAAATAAATATTAGCAATGATCATCAATACCATTGATAAATAAGTGGCAGCCATGCCTGAACGACGCCAACGAAGTTCACGGTGTTTTAATCCATAAGAGTGTAAAAAGCGACCTGCGATTAAAATTGAGCCACAGATGTGTACCATCCAAACAAAAGCACCATTCATTTCCATGACCAGTAATAAGATCATAGAAATAGGAATATATTCTACCGCATTGCCGTGAACACGGATGGCTGTTTGTAATTCATAAAAGCCACCATCACCATAAGCAACCCGATATTGTGTTCTGAGTTTTACAACATTGAGGGACAATTTAATCAATAATAGTGCGCCCAGTACGATATAAAGCGAGCTAACCATCTTTTCTCCATTGCCAAAGCCAAAAAACGGCGAATTTAATGATAAACCTCAAAGCGACTTCTGTCGCTATAAATAATTATTATTAATTAATTGTTTGGGGATTAGCAAATCCTTGAAAAGATGTATCATATAAACTAGGTCTATACTCTTATCTCTAGGAAGAATTTTCGTTATAATGTCTGCCTTTTTTTTGACACTACTCGAAAAAGACTATTGCCAAAATTTCCGCAGCAGAAAGCACAACAAGCTGAGTAAAAGGATATTGTATGCGTACTAATTATTGTGGGCAGTTGAATAGTGCCCATGTGGGCCAAAAAGTGACTCTTTGTGGTTGGGTTAACCGTCGCCGTGACTTAGGTGGGCTTATCTTTATTGATATGCGAGATCGCGAAGGTATTGTTCAAGTCTTCTTTGACCCAGAGCAGAAAGAGGCATTTTCTCAGGCATCAGAACTGCGTAATGAATTTTGTATTCAAGTCACAGGAACAGTACGCGCTCGCCCTGATAGCCAAGTTAACAAAAATATGGCAACAGGTGAAATTGAGTTAGCGGCAGAATCTCTGTCTATTTTTAACCGTTCAGAGCCATTACCGTTAGATAGCAATCAAACAAATACTGAAGAGCGTCGTTTAACTTATCGTTATTTAGACCTGCGTCGCCCTGAAATGTCTGATCGTTTAAAAACCCGTGCTAAAATCACAAGCTTCGTTCGCCGTTTTATGGATGGTGAAGGTTTCCTTGATGTTGAAACCCCGATGCTGACAAAAGCAACACCAGAGGGTGCGCGTGACTATTTAGTGCCAAGTCGTGTACATAAAGGCAAATTTTACGCATTACCACAATCACCACAGCTTTTTAAACAGCTGTTAATGATGTCTGGCTTTGATCGCTACTATCAAATCGTAAAATGCTTCCGTGATGAAGACTTGCGTGCTGACCGTCAGCCTGAATTTACACAAATCGATGTTGAAACCTCTTTCATGAGTGCAGATCAAGTGCGCGAAGTGATGGAGCGCATGATCCACGCATTATGGTTGGATATTCTTAATGTTGATTTAGGTGCATTCCCTGTTATGACCTTTGCTGAAGCAATGCGTCGTTATGGTTCAGACAAACCTGATTTACGTAACCCAATGGAACTCAAAGATATTGCTGATTTAGTCAAAGATGTTGAGTTCAGTGTATTTGCACAAGCCGCCAATGATGAAAAATGCCGAGTTATCGCATTGCGTGTACCAGGTGGCGCATCATTAACTCGTAAAAATATCGATGAGTATACACAATTTGTTGGTATTTACGGCGCTAAAGGCCTTGCGTGGATGAAAGTCAACGAAAGTGCTAAAGGCATTGAAGGTGTACAAAGCCCAATTGCTAAATTCCTAACTAATGATGTTGTTAACGCTATTTTAAAAACAACGGGTGCAACTGATGGTGATTTAATCTTCTTTGGTGCAGGCCGTAAAGGCACTATGAGTGATGCAATGGGTGCTCTGCGTTTGAAAGTGGGTCGAGATCTTGAACTGACAGACTTAAATGCATGGAAACCATTATGGGTTATCGACTTCCCAATGTTTGAAGAAGATGAAGAAACGGGTAGTTTAAGTGCAATGCACCATCCATTTACTTCGCCGAAAGATCTCTCTCCAGCAGAATTAACAGCACACCCTGTGGGTGCGGTGGCAAATGCTTACGATATGGTTATCAACGGTTATGAAGTTGGTGGTGGCTCTGTGCGTATTCACCGTAATGAAATGCAACAAGCGGTATTTAGTATTTTAGGTATTTCGCCAGATGAGCAACAAGAGAAATTCGGTTTCTTATTAGATGCACTTAAATTTGGTACACCGCCACATGCAGGTTTAGCCTTTGGTTTAGACCGTTTAGTGATGTTGCTAACTGGAACTGATAATATTCGTGATGTTATTGCATTCCCTAAAACAACAGCGGCAGCGTGCTTAATGACTAACGCACCAAGTTTTGCTAATGCTGATTCTTTAAAAGAGCTAGCAATTGCGGTAACTCAAAAAGAAGTTAGTGAAGATAAAGAGTAAATAATGAAATATAAGCGCCCGGTATCCGTTTTAGTTGTTATTTATGCAAAAGAGACCAAACGGGTGCTTATGCTTAAGCGTCGAGATGATCCGGATTTTTGGCAATCGGTGACAGGTAGTTTAGAAGAGAACGAAGCGCCTTTTCAAACTGCGTTACGTGAAGTGCAAGAAGAAGTTGGAATTGATATCATAAAAGAAAATCTTGAGCTGGTGGATTGTCATCGCTCAGTCCTTTTTGAAATTTTTGCACATTTTCGGCATCGTTATGCACCCGATGTGACACATTGTCAGGAACATTGGTTTACGTTAGCACTGCCCGCAGAGCGAGAACTTGTGTTAACTGAGCATTCTCAATGTCAATGGCTCGACGCACCACTGGCGGCAAAATTAACAAAATCCACCAGTAATCAGCAAGCGATTGAAGAATTTGTTATTTAATGATTAGACCACGTTTGGAGATATTTTCATGGCAGGTCATAGTAAATGGGCCAATACAAAACACCGTAAAGCAGCGCAAGATGCAAAACGCGGTAAAATTTTCACTAAAATCATCCGTGAATTAGTTACAGCAGCACGTTTAGGTGGTGGTGATCCTGCAACTAACCCACGTTTACGTGCGGCAGTTGATAAAGCATTATCAAACAACATGACTCGTGACACCTTAAACCGTGCGATTGCACGCGGTGTGGGTAATGATGAAAATGATAATATGGAAACTATCATCTATGAAGGCTATGGCCCTGCGGGTACTGCTGTGATGGTTGAATGCTTAAGTGATAATCGTAACCGTACTGTTTCCGATGTTCGCCATGCATTTACCAAAACAGGGGGTAACTTAGGAACGGATGGTTCAGTTTCTTATCTTTTCACCAAAAAAGGTGTAATTTCTTACGCACCGGGTGTTGATGAAGATGCTGTGATGGAAGCTGCGTTAGAAGCAGGTGCGGATGACGTTGAAACTTATGATGATGGCGCTATTGATGTTTACACTACACCAGAATCATTTGGTGAAGTGAAAGATGCAATGGATGCGGCTGGTTTTGTCGCTGAAGCTGCAGAAGTTTCCATGATCCCATCAACAAAAGCAGAATTGGATATTGAAACAGCACCAAAACTAATGCGTCTTATTGATATGTTAGAAGATAGTGATGACGTGCAGGAAGTGTATCACAACGGTGATATCTCTGATGAAGTTGCAAAACAACTGGAAGATATCCTGTAATCGTTATAACGATTATCGAAAATAACAGTTTTGATTGCTGTTATTAAAAAGTGCGAAGAGAAGAGCAGAGCAGATTTTCTTGCTCTTTTCTCTCGCCATCGACCATATCGGCAACAGGAATTGATATGGCTATCATTCTAGGTATAGACCCCGGTTCGCGTGTTACAGGCTACGGTGTAATTCGACAACAAGGGCGACAACTTATCTATTTGGGAAGTGGTTGTATTCGTACACAAGTTCCCGACCTTCCTAATCGACTTAAACGTATTTATGCAGGTGTTAGCGAAATAATTACGCAATTTTCGCCTGATGTATTTGCGGTTGAACAAGTGTTTATGGCTAAAAATGCGGATTCTGCATTAAAACTAGGGCAAGCACGAGGTGTGGCGATACTGGCTGCAGTAAATAACGATTTACCTGTTTTTGAATATGCAGCTCGCCAAGTTAAACAAACGGTTGTGGGGACAGGCGCTGCCGAAAAAAGCCAAGTGCAACATATGGTGCGTTCAATATTAAAGCTATCCGCTGCACCACAATCAGATGCCGCCGATGCCTTGGCAATTGCTATTACACATTGCCACTTTAACCAAAATTTATTACGTGTGGGTGATCCTCGATTAGTTTTAACGCGAGGTCGATTAAGATAAGTTGTTATCTTGGTAAATGTCTTTGGTTTTTCACAGGCTGGATATACGTCCAGCTTTTTTTATGTTATAAACTTGGCGTAAATATATTTGCGGAGGCGTTAGGGTGATAGGTCGTATCAGAGGAATTATTCTTGAAAAACAGCCACCAGTGGTGCTGATCGAGGCAGGTAATGGTGTAGGTTATGAAATTAATATGCCAATGACCTGTTTTTATGAACTGCCTGATATTGGCCAAGAAGCCATTATCTATACGCAATTTATTGTACGCGAAGATGCACAATTACTTTATGGTTTTAACCAAAAACAAGAGCGCGCACTTTTTCGTGAATTAATCAAAGTAAATGGTGTGGGACCTAAACTCGCTTTAGCCATTTTATCTGGTATGTCTGCTCGCCAATTTGTGACCGCCATTGAAAATGAATCTATCTCTTCATTAGTAAAATTACCGGGCGTGGGTAAGAAAACAGCAGAACGTTTAGTGGTTGAAATGAAAGACCGCTTTAAGGGCCTTAATGGTGATTTATTCGAAAATAGCGATATTGAATTACCAGAAAGTGCTTCGCCTAAAGCACCAAAAGTGGCTGATATTGAAGCTGAAGCTTCGGCTGCATTAATCGCATTGGGTTATAAACCACAAGAAGCAGCAAAAATGATCAGTAAAGTAGCAAAACTGGGTTCAGATAGTGAAACGCTTATCAAAGAAGCATTGCGCGCGGCTATTTAGGAGTAACACATTGTGATTGAAGCAGATCGCCTGATTTCAGCAGAAATTCAACAACCTGAAGAAGAAATGATAGATAGGGCTATTCGCCCTAAATCTCTTGCCGAATATGTTGGGCAACCACAAGTTCGTGAACAGATGGAGATTTTTATTCAGGCGGCTAAATTACGTCATGATGCACTCGACCATTTGCTTATTTTTGGCCCTCCCGGATTAGGTAAAACCACATTGGCAAATATCATTGCTAATGAAATGGGGGTTAATTTGCGTACGACATCAGGGCCTGTGCTTGAAAAAGCAGGAGATTTAGCCGCAATGCTAACTAACCTTGAGCCTCATGACGTACTGTTTATTGATGAAATTCATCGACTTTCTCCCGTGGTTGAGGAAATCCTTTATCCTGCAATGGAAGATTACCAACTCGATATTATGATTGGTGAAGGGCCTGCCGCCCGTTCAATTAAAATTGATCTACCGCCATTTACTTTAGTGGGAGCAACCACAAGAGCTGGCTCTTTAACATCACCTTTGCGTGATCGTTTTGGTATTGTGCAACGTCTTGAGTTTTATAATGTTGACGATCTCCAACACATTGTGTCTCGCAGTGCCAGCTTTATGGGATTAGAGATGACAGATGAAGGAGCACGTCAAATTGCAATGCGTTCACGCGGTACACCACGTATTACTAATCGATTGTTGCGCCGAGTACGAGACTTTGCACAGGTCAAAGGTAATGGAGCCATCGATGAGGATACCGCCTCTAAAGCACTTGATATGCTAAATGTAGATGCTGCAGGTTTTGACTATTTAGATCGTAAATTACTTTTTGCCATCATTGATAAATTTATGGGTGGCCCGGTGGGATTAGATAACCTTGCGGCCGCTATTGGTGAAGAGCGAGAAACCATTGAAGATGTGTTAGAGCCTTATTTAATTCAGCAAGGTTTTATTCAGCGCACGCCAAGAGGTCGTATTGCCACTAATCATGCCTATCGTCATTTTAATCGTATTGTAGAAGACTAAATTTACGTTCTGTCATTTATCATAAATAAAAAATAACCCTTGATGGAGTCATTTCATCAAGGGTTATTTTTGTATTAAATTTGGATTATTTGATTACTGTTTAGTAGGTGCAAATAAACTCAAAATAAATAGACAACTCGCGGCTAAAACCACAGAAGGGCCAGCGGGAGTATCATATAAAGCAGAGAAGGTTAAACCGCCAGTAATTGCCAACATACCAACAGCGATTGCAATCAGAGCCATTTGTTCCGGAGAACGAGCAAAACGACGTGCCGTTGCTGCGGGGATAATGAGCAGTGAGGTGATAATTAATGCTCCAACAAACTTCATTGCTAAACCAATAGTTAATGCGGTGATCATCATTAGCTTTAAGCGTTCTTTCTGAATATTTACGCCATCAACAAAGGCCATATCTTGATTAATGGTCATAGAAAGTAGTGGACGCCATGAACGGATAATCACAAATAAAACAATCACAACACCAATAAAAATACTAATAACATCTTGGTAGTTAACCGAGAGTAAATCACCAAATAGGTATGCCATTAAATCAACACGCACATTGGACATCAAACTAACAACCACAAGTCCTAAAGAAAGCGCACTGTGTGCCATGATCCCTAAAAGGGTATCAACAGAAAGTTGAGGTTTTAATTCTAACCACACTAACAAAATAGCTAAAAGAAGTGTGACTGCAATAACGGCATAAAAAGGCTCAATATTAAATAGCAAACCAAAAGCAACACCAAGTAGCGAGGCATGAGCTAAGGTATCGCCAAAATAAGACATACGACGCCAAACGACAAAAGAGCCCAAAGGGCCCGCCGCCATTGCTAAGAGCATACCGGCAATCCAACCCGGTAACAGCAACTCAATCATGACGACACTCCTTACTATGCTGGTGATGATGACGATAAATACCGAGTTGTTCAGCACCGCGGCTTCCAAACATGGCAATAAACTCAGGATGAGAAGAAACCACGTCAGGTGTACCCGAACAGCAAATATGACCATTTAAACAGAGGACTTCGTCTGTTTTTGCCATTACAAGATGAAGATCATGAGAAACCATCAAAATAGCACAACCTAATTCATTACGAAGTTGATTAATCAAATCATAAAGTGCTAATTGGCCATTAACATCAACACCTTGAGTCGGCTCATCTAAAACTAAAAGTTGAGGTTGATTAAGCAAGGCTCTTGCTAATAACACACGTTGAGATTCACCACCAGACAGTTTTTGCATTGGCTGATTGAGTAATTTAGCTGCATTAACACGCTCAAGGGCAGGGAGAATATCTTTATCTTGTACACCTGGTTTTAGCGTCATAAAGCGCTTAACTGTTAATGGCATTGTGGGGTCAAGATAAAGTTTTTGAGGAACATAGCCAATACGTAACGTATTATGGCGTTCTACTTTTCCTGATGTTGGATTTAATAATCCAAGAACTAAACGGATAACCGTGGATTTACCCGCACCATTAGGGCCAAGTAAAGTAAGAATACGGCCTGCTTTTAAATCAAAAGAGATATCTTTTAAAATTTCTCTTTCACCAAAAGAAACAGAAACCGATTTTAAACAAATCAAGTCAGACATAAAATTAGCACTTGCAGAATCATTGAAACGTTATAATATAACATTTCCAATGATGATTCACGAGAATTCTTCCTATGTTACATAAAAACAACAAATTTGCGCATCGTTTTTTATTGAAATCATTTTTAGCGACAATAATAATAAGTTCATTCAGCGCTTCTGTTCAGGCTGATGTGGTGGCTTCTATTCGACCTATCGGGTTTATTGCTGCAGCTATTGCTGACGGGGTGACCCCAACGGAAGTTTTATTACCGGATGGTGCATCTCCACATGATTACGCGTTAAAACCTTCTGATTTAAAAAAAATTACTTCCGCAGACCTAATGGTATGGATTGGGCCTGATATGGAAGTGTTTTTAGATAGGCCATTAAACAGACTTACAGACAATCATAAGTTGGCCTTAGCAGAAACTAACGAAATAAAGTCGCTTTTATTGAAAGATGATGATGACAATGTGCATAAACATGAGGAAAATCACGAACATCATTCTCACGGTGATTATAATATGCACATCTGGTTATCACCAGAGATTGCGTTGTCGTCTGCAAAACAGATCCATGAAAGGTTAATTGCACTTTATCCAGATAAAAAAGAACTTCTGGACGTAAACCTAGGTAAATTCAGTGAACAACTCAAGCAAACTGATAAAAATCTTGTTAATATTCTGTCGCCTGTTAGAAATAAGGGTTATTTTGTCTTTCATGATGCTTATGGCTACTTCGAAAAACATTATAATTTAAAGCCATTAGGTCATTTTACTATCAACCCTGAAATACAGCCAGGTGCGCAGAAATTACATCAAATACGAACACAGTTGGTTGAGCAAAAAGCAACCTGCATTTTTGCTGAGCCACAATTTAGGCCGACAGTAATAGAAACAGTGGCGAAAGGCACTGGGGTTAAAATGGGTGTATTAGACCCCCTAGGAAGTGGGATTGCTCTAACTCAAGAGAGCTATGTAAAATTCCTTACCCAACTAGCTAACCAATATGCGAGCTGCCTGAATGAAACACAATAAGGAATTAAGAGCGTGCAGCAGAAGAAATCCATTGCACAGGTATATTTAAGTTTACCACTCCCACATAAAATCATGCTTGGTTCGTTAACTGCAGCAACATTGGCCGTCGCGATTTGGCGGCCAGTGGTTCTTCAAAATGAACAAAGTCGAGAAGTTCCTGTCAGTATTCAAATGCCTCTTGCTAATCAAGGCGAAAATACCGATGACATCATCACAGATAGTAGCGATCAGCTTACAGACGAAGGCTTGGTTGGTGCAGATGATGGTACTGATGCAAGTACAATAGTTGCACAAGTTCCTCATACTTATATTGTGTCTAGTGGCGATTCATTAAGTTCAATACTGACTCAGTTTGGTATTGATTCTGCTGATATTGCGACTATTTCTAATCAAAATAAAGATCTCAGAAATCTCAAGATTGGGCAACCAATTAGCTGGGAACTTGATGATAGTGGGTTACTTCAAGAATTAAGCTGGGGTGTTTCTCGTCGCGAAACTCGCGTTTATACCCGTACAGAAGCGGGTTTTAAAGAAACAAAAGAATTCCAGAAAGGGGAATGGAAAAATAGCGTAACGACTGGTGTTATTCGAGGCAGTTTTTCTGTTAGTGCAACAAACGCAGGTTTAACTAACGCTGAAGCACGCGCTGTTACTAAAGCATTACAGTGGCAAGTAGACTTTAAAAAATTACAAAGTGGTGACCAATTTGCGGCACTGTTTTCTCGTGAAGTGCTTGATGGGCGCACTGAGCAAAGTGAGCTAATTGGTGTCCGTTTACGTAGTGCCGGTAAAGATTATTATGCGTTCCTTGCTGAAGATGGCCGTTTTTATGATAGCCAAGCAGGTGGATTAGAACGCGGGTTTATGCGTTTCCCAACGGTCAAACAGTTTAGAGTGTCTTCTCAATTTAATCCTCGTCGTATTAACCCAGTTACAGGACGTTTAGCGGCTCATAAAGGTGTCGATTTTGCTATGCCAGTGGGTACACCAGTATTAGCAACAGGGGATGGTGAAGTGATTGTGGCAAAATATAGTGGTGCCGCAGGTAACTTTATCGCTATTCGCCATGGTAGCCAATACACCACGCGTTATATGCATTTACGTCAATTATTAGTAAAACCAGGGCAACGTGTTAAACGTGGCGATAGAATTGCGTTATCAGGTAATACAGGGCGTTCTACAGGACCTCATTTACACTATGAACTGTGGATCAACCAACAAGCAGTTAATCCATTAACGGCAACATTACCTCGAGCTGATGGTTTAACAGGCAAAGATAAGCAAGAATACCTAGCTAAAGTCAAAGAGATTAAGCCTCAATTAGTGCTAGCCGATTGACAATAAACACGATTTTAAAGACATAAAAGCGGATGATTGATATCATCCGTTTTTGTTTTAACGTTTTTTACGCCTATTAGGGGTGTCAGTTCAGAGAGTTATCTGATGAATAAAGAAAAAGATACAGATAGCAAAGCGGGTTATGTGCCTACTTTTCACCGTGCATATTTACATCCTCGTCACTGGGGAACTTGGATAGGTGCTGGTGTTTTAAGTGCATTGGCTTATATGCCAGTTAAATGGCGTGATCCATTTCTTGCTTCTATTGGTCGTTTTGTTGGGCGTAAAGCGAAAAGCGCAAGACGTCGTGCAGATATCAATTTGAGATACTGTTTTCCAAAATGGGATAAAACACAACGTGAAACAGTTCTTGATAGTATGTTTGAAACGGCTCCTCAATCCTTTGTAATGTTAGCAGAGCTTTGTTTAAGAGGGCCTGAGCACATATTAAAACGAACAAGCTGGCAAGGCTTGGAGATCATCGAACGTTTTAAAGAGCAAGGCCGTAATGTCATTTTTATGGTGCCACATGGCTGGGCAGTTGATATCCCTGCAATGTTATTAGCAGCCAAAGGCCAGCAAATGGCGGCTATGTTCCACCACCAAAAAGATCCCGTGGCTGATTATTTATGGAATAAAGCACGCCACCATTTTGATGGACGATTACATTCGCGCGAAGCTGGTATTAAGCCATTTATTTCTTCTGTTCGACAAGGCTTTTGGGGATATTATTTACCTGATCAAGATCATGGCGCAGAGCATAGCCAATTTGTGGATTTTTTTGGTACATATAAAGCAACATTACCTGCGATTGGGCGTTTAATGAAAGTATGCCGAGCCGCTATTGTGCCTTTGTTCCCAGTCTATTGTCATAAAACACATCAACTTCACATTATTATTCGTGAGCCGATGGATGATATTGAAGATAAAGATGATGCGTACATTGCACGTAGAATGAATGAAGAGTTAGAAGCACTAGTGGCACCAACCCCTGAACAATATACTTGGATCTTAAAATTACTGAAGACACGTAAAGAGGGCGAAATAGAGCCTTACTCGCGTGAAAATATATTGGATTAGTCAGTTAATAAGTAAATATAAAAAACGGGCACTTAATTAAGTGCCCGTTTTGTTATTAAGATTTACAACTGGGTATTATTCAACCGTCAAAATACGGCATGTATTAGTGCTACCGATTGTACCCATAAGGTCACCTTGAGTGACTAGCACTAAATCGCCAGAAACTAAGAAACCTTTATCACGCAAACGAGAAATTGCTTCGTTAGCTGCTGCAATACCATCAGTGTGAGTACTACAGTAAACAGGCGTAACACCACGATAAAGTGCTGTTTGATTTAGTGTTTTCTCATGGCGAGACATTGAGAAAATAGGTAAACCGGTACTAATACGAGACATCATGCGTGCAGTACGGCCTGATTCTGTCATCGCAATAATCGCATTAACGCCTTTCATGTGGTTAGCGGCATACATAGTGGACATCGCAATTGCTTCTTCCACGGTATCAAACACCATATCTAAGCGATGCTTAGAAACATTAGCCGCAGGCATTTTTTCAGCCCCTAAACAGACTTGTGCCATTGAAGCGACTGTTTCTGCTGGATATTGTCCTGCTGCAGTTTCTGCCGAAAGCATAACGGCATCAGTGCCATCTAACACCGCATTAGCAACGTCCATAACTTCTGCCCGAGTTGGCATTGGGTTTGTTATCATTGACTCCATCATTTGAGTAGCTGTGATAACAACACGATTAAGCTGACGAGCACGGCGAATTAATTTTTTCTGCACACCAACAAGTTCAGGATCGCCAATTTCAACGCCTAAATCACCACGAGCTACCATCACAACATCGGATGCCATAATGATTTCATCGATAATTTCATCATTAGCTACCGCTTCAGCTCGCTCTACTTTAGATACGATTTGACATTCGCAACCTGCATCACGGGCTAAACGCCGAGCGAGGTTAAGATCTTCACCTGTTCTTGGAAATGAAACAGCAAGATAATCGACACCAATTTTAGCTGCCGTAATAATATCTTGTTTATCTTTTTCTGTTAATGCATCTGCAGAAAGACCGCCACCGAGCTTGTTAATTCCTTTATTATTAGATAAAGGGCCACCCACAGTGACTTCAGTAAAGACTTTTAGTCCATCAACTTTGAGAACTTTTAACTGAACGCGACCATCATCGAGCAGCAAAATATCACCAGGAACCACATCGGCAGGTAGGCCTTTATAGTCAATGCCGACTTGATTTTGATTGCCTTCACCTTTTTCAAGGGCGGCATCAAGCAAGAATTTATCACCGACATTCAGGAAAACTTTTCCGTCTTTAAATGTAGAAACACGGATTTTAGGGCCTTGTAAATCTCCAAGAATAGCAACATGGCGCCCCAATCTTGCTGCAATTTCACGCGTACGATTAGCGCGAGCAAGATGATCTTCCGCAGAACCATGAGAGAAATTTAATCGAACAACATTTGCACCAGCAATAATAATTTTTTCTAAGTTATTATCACGATCTGTTGCTGGGCCTAAGGTGGTAACAATTTTTGTTCTTCTGAGCCGTCTGGACATGTATTACTCCGTTGACCTTGAACGAAAAGGTG
Source organism: Proteus sp. fly-1089 (assembly GCF_040138965.1). Lineage (NCBI taxonomy): Bacteria > Pseudomonadati > Pseudomonadota > Gammaproteobacteria > Enterobacterales > Morganellaceae > Proteus > Proteus sp. fly-1089. The sequence continues at coordinate 868,779 of NZ_JBEETS010000001.1, read as the reverse complement.
TTGGCTATTGGATAAAACAGAAATTAGACAATATTTTATCCAATATGTTAAGTGAAACGCATCAAGCTAATTGCAACATACACTACTGTTTTCATTATATGCGAGAGTTAGCTCGCAGATATGCTACCAGTTTTCAAAAAGTTATCTAGTCAGGGGCACAATAGGAAGTGTGACAATACTAACAGAATAATTAAAAACGGTTACTTATCAAACCGTGAATCACGTAAAGCTTCTTTGACGCGCTTCAAGTTATCTCTGAATTTTGGTCCTCGACGTAAAATAAATCCTGTCGCGAGAACATCAATAATAGTGAGTTGTGCAAGGCGGGAGATCATTGGCATGTAGATATCAGTATCTTCAGGCACATCAAGTAAAATAGGAAGAGTGGCTTCAGAGGCTAAAAGTGAGCCGGGTGTCGTAATAGCAATCACTGCAGCATCGTTTTCACGTGCAATTTTAGCTATTTCAACGAGATTTTTAGTCCGCCCCGTATGGGAGATAACCACGACAACATCACCATCAGCGCTATTGATACAACTCATACGCTGCATAACAACGTCATCAAAGTAAGTAACAGGAATATTAAAACGAGAAAACTTGTTCATGGCATCATGAGCCACGGCCGCTGATGCGCCTAAGCCAAAAAAAGAGATTTTTTTAGCTTGTGTCAAAATATCAACTGCACGATTGATTGCGGCGATATCAATATTATTTTTAACGTTCTCAAGTCCCGCCATGGCGGATTCAAAAATTTTATTGGTATAAGAAGAGACTGTATCAGAATCATCAATATTACGATTTACATAAGGCGTGCCGTTAGCAATGCTCTGTGCTAATTGTAATTTAAAATCAGGAAATCCCTTGGTTGCCATGCGACGGCAAAAGCGATTAACCGTGGGTTCGCTGACATCAGCGGTTTTAGCCATTAAGGCAATACTAGAATGAATAACAGTTTGTGGTGCAGTTAAAACAGCTTCTGCAACTTTTTTTTCTGATTTACTCAAGATGTCCAGATTAGACTGAACCCTTTCCAATATATTCATTAAATATACAGATCCTTGGCTTTGCCAATTTCAATAAAAGGAGAAATCTATAACGGTTTTATGAAAATATACTACGCAAAGAACAAGGCTTGCAGTGCAAACCATCGGTAAACAGGGCTTTTTTCGTTAAAGTATGACGTGTGTCTAACTTTCAAAGCTGAAAACCAGAAACAAAACTGTTGTAAAGTTACAAGAAAGGATAAAACACTAGACATAAAATGAAGCGTTACAATATGTGTGGTAAGTTAGAGACTAAATGTGCGAGCGTATTTACTGAATACACCCAAAAGAGTACATTAATACAAAATTCTGTAACAAAATTACAAAATCTCATCATGAGGAGACGTACTATGGCAGCGATATCGACTGCTCAGGCCTGTGATCTGGTTATCTTCGGTACGAAAGGGGATCTAGCACGCCGCAAGCTTATTCCATCATTATATCAATTGGAAAAAGCAGGATATATTCACCCTGACTCTCGCATTATTGGTGTAGGTCGTGCTGATTGGGATGCCGAGGCATATAAAAATGTTGCCCACGAAGCATTAAAAACTTTTTTAAAAGAAGAAATTAATCCTGAAATTTGGCAGCGTTTAAGTGATCGCTTAGATTTTTGTAATCTTGATGTCAATGAAACAGACCATTTCATTGAGCTATCAAAGCATCTCAAGCAAGACAAATTACCCGCTATTTACTACTTTGCAATGCCACCAAGTACCTTTAGTGCAATGTGTAAAGGTTTAGGCCATGCAAAACTTAATAAAGAGCCAAACCGTGTTGTGATGGAAAAACCATTGGGCACAGACTTGGCGTCTTCTGTTTCTATCAATGATAGTGTGGCGAAGTACTTTAAAGAGAGCCAAATTTATCGTATCGACCACTATTTAGGTAAAGAAACAGTTTTAAATCTATTAGCACTGCGCTTTGCAAACTCACTGTTTGTTAACAATTGGGACAATAAAACGATTGATCATGTCCAAATTACTGTTGCAGAAGAAGTGGGTATTGAAGGGCGTTGGGGATATTTCGATCAAGCGGGTCAAATGCGTGACATGGTACAAAACCACTTGTTGCAGATCTTAACGATGATAGCAATGTCACCACCAGCTGATTTAACCGCTGATAGTATTCGTCAAGAAAAAGTGAAAGTCTTACGTTCATTACGTCGTATTGATAATACTAATATTCGCGAAAAAACGGTTCGTGGGCAATATACGGGTGGTTTTGTACAAGGTAAGAAAGTGCCAGGTTATCTTGATGAAGAAGGTGCAAATAAAACCAGTCATACAGAAACCTTTGTCGCTATCCGTGCTGATATTGATAACTGGCGCTGGGCAGGAGTTCCGTTCTATCTAAGAACAGGTAAACGGCTACCGAGTAAATGTTCAGAAGTTGTGGTTTATTTTAAAAAACCTGCACTCAATATTTTTAGTGAAACTTATCAAGAGTTACCACAAAATAAACTGACTATTCGTTTACAACCAGATGAAGGTATTGATATTGAAGTGCTAAATAAGGCACCCGGTCTTGATCATAAACATCGCTTACAAACTACGAAACTGGACTTGAGTTTCTCTGAAACATTCAATCAAACACATTTAGCAGATGCTTACGAACGTTTATTATTAGAAGCAATGCGTGGAATTCAAGCATTGTTCGTACGCCGAGATGAAGTAGAAGAAGCGTGGAAATGGGTTGATTCAATTATTAATGCATGGGAATGCGACAATGAACTGCCTAAGCCTTACCAAGCGGGTACATGGGGACCTGTTGCATCTGTTGCAATGATCACTCGTGATGGCCGTTCATGGAATGAAATTGAATAATTGATTTTGATTGTCAATTCTAACGAAAAATACCCAGCTATGCTGGGTGTTTTTTATCAGCTAAATACCTTTAAGCATAATTACAGCAATTTAGATGAATAAAACTACTGAAGGATCGTAAAATCACTAATTAACTATGCAATTTGATTTTGGTCAGAAACTAAAACTTAAATAAAACCAATCAATTAACAAAAATATTTTGCGAAAAGGCATTGCTTTAAATAATTCGGCGTGATAGAAATATCATGTAACATTTAACCATCTTATATGAGGGTTCGGAGTATATCGTGCGGATGGTCTGTGCGATGAAAGAATAAATAATCATGACTAGCGCCAAAAGCGTCAAAGTTAAACGTTCTACCTATAAGTTATTCCTTTCTGCTATTTTATCCAGCGAACACTACTGGTGTGGCGCATTATAGAAATCTCTCATCTTAATTCCTGACGCAATCAGGAAATGACGTTGCCTTAACGTTCGGCTTTTATTGCCGCCAGAAAGACTATCTACATATTCTTTATCTTCCTGCGCAAGAAACGTTTCGGCGTATTTCAAATGTGTATGAGAGATGAAAAAATGATTTATTGGATATTTTTAGCATTAGCTATCGTTTGTGAAGTTATTGGTACTTTATCAATGAAGTACGCCAGTGTAAGCGGTGGTTACACCGGTATGATAGTGATGTGGTTAATGATTGCCACTTCCTATATCTTTTTAGCCATAGCCGTTAAGAAAGTGGCATTAGGTGTAGCATATGCACTATGGGAAGGTATTGGAATTGTCATTATTACGACATTCAGCGTTCTGTGGTTTGGTGAATCGCTGTCACCATTAAAGTTAGGTGGCCTAGCGATGTTAATTGCAGGGATCACGCTTATAAAATCCGGTACTAAAAAATCGGTTGTTGCTAAGAAAACAACCGATTCGGTAAAAAGTATCGCGGGTAAAGCCAAGCACGTTGCGAGTGCCGTAAAAGGAGCGAATAAGCCAATTCCTGCCAATATCAAGGAGGCTTAATTATGCTAGCTCAATTTGAATGGTGGCATGGTGCGTTCCTAATACTTGCCGTAGTGCTTGAGATTGTTGCGAATATATTCTTAAAAATGTCTAACGGCTTTAGCCGAATGGGATTAGGAATATTATCACTGTTTTGTGTGTTAGGTGCGTTTAGTGCACTAGCAATGGCAGTCAAAGGGATAGAGCTTTCAGTTGCTTATGCACTTTGGGGAGCATTCGGTATTATTGCAACTATCGCTGCCGGTTGGATCTTATTTAATCAGAGGCTCAATTATAAAGGATGGGGTGGAATTATATTATTACTGGTTGGTATGGTAATGATTAAATTTGCTTAAATCTACTTAACATAATAAGTGAGATTTTGATAAAGATAGTAATCTGATTATCACAGCACAAAGTAAGTTATATAAAAAAGCTGAGTTCTTTCTGAATTCAGCTTTTTTTATACTCAAGAAAAGGTTGATCTATTGGGTGTAGTTAATATTGATGTTTTAGAGAGTCGTTAAATAAAGTGAAATTAAAAATATTTAATATAAAATAAACTTAACTATTTTACACTTACAATTTAGCTATTTAAGATTATCGGAATATGACCATGAAACTAAAATATATTGCTTTATGCTTTCCTCTCTTGTTAACGGCGTGTGGAGAAAAAACAGAGCCTATTGGTTGCTCTTCAGAATTAACACAAGTTTCTCTTATTGAAGCATTGAAAAAAACAGCACTAGAAGAAGTTTCTCATCAAACGAGCCGTTATTCTGATGTAACTAATCAATTAAAACGAACAACATTAGAAGAAATGAGTTTTAACGTGTCTGAAATAATGACTAAATCTAATGATCCAAACAGTACGATGAAATCTTGTTCAGCAATGGTTTCAATGACATTACCAGCAAATAATTATGAAACATTGCACGACTATTATCGGATGGAATTTAATCGTAATCTTGATAAGACACTTGAAGACTTTTCATTAGAACAAAATGCTAATACTTTCTCAGCAAGGATTGATTATACCACTCAACCAACGGATGATAATAAAACGGTTTTTGTGAATATTTCAGCTAAAAACAGTATTTCAAATGGTGCCGCTTTTGTTTCTGCTCTTTCTATAATAAAACCAATTAGAGAACAACAAAGAATATTGCAACAACAGCAAGAGCAAGAATTACAAAAGAGACAAGAAGAACTTCGCCAACAGCAAGAATTGACGCGTCAACAACAACTATTAGACCAACAAGCAGAGCAAGGATCACTACGTCAACAGGCGTTAGAGCAACAAGAAGTTCGTCGTCAAAGACAGGCTTTGCAAGAAACACCAGTACTTTCACTTTCTCAAGCAAAAAAAGATTTTCTTACAGCAGATGCTGAATTAAATAATAGATGGCAAAGTTTAAGTAGTGAACAAAGAAAAGCTTTATTGTTAGGCCAACGTCAGTGGATAAAAAATAAAGATCTTATTTGTGGGAAAGTAACATCTGAAGGCAGTGATGAAAAATTAGCAAAAATATACAGTTGTCATGCAGAGACAATAAAAAATAGGATACCTGAGTTAAAATAACATTATAAAAATACGTTAAATCAAAGAAAATAAGCACCTATAAAAGTAGGTGCTTAATAAATGTATTTACATTGCTGCAATAATTTTAATTTCGACTTTATACTCAGGGTGCATTAATTGTGCTTGCACAGTACAGCGTACAGGCGCGCTACCTTTAGCAACCCAAGCATCCCATGCTTTATTCATTCCTTCAAAATCGGCTTTATCAGCTAAAAAGATTGTCGCATCAAGAATTTTAGTTTTATCAGAACCTACGCGTTGTAATAAAACATCGATTGCCGCTAATGTATCTGCTGTCTGTTCAATAATATCGCCCGATAAATTCTCTGGTACAGCGGTGTAATAAATAGTGTCATTATGAATAACCGCTTCAGACCAGCGATCTTCGGGATCGATACGTTTAATTGTCATTGAGTTCTCCTTTGTATTAACGGCATAGGTGGTACTTTTGATTATCCACTGGCATAATTTACGTCTTATTTTATAAAAAGAGTATGCCTGTGTCAGACGATTTTGCAGAAAACGGGATTTTAACCCGAACTATTCCTGGATTTCATCCCCGTGAAGCTCAACGACAAATGGCGAAATCAATAACAGATATTATTGATAAGCAGGGTGTACTTATTGCGGAGGCTGGTACGGGAACGGGGAAAACCTATGCTTACCTCGTACCTGCTTTGCGTTCAGGTAAAAAAACCATTATTTCAACAGGCTCTAAAGCCTTACAAGATCAACTCTATAGCCGGGATTTACCTACAATCATTGAAGCAATTAATTATGATGGCAACACGGCCTTATTAAAAGGACGTTCAAATTATTTGTGTTTAGAGCGACTCGATCAACAAATGCTCAGTGGTGGTGATCTAGAAGCCGAAGTATTATCTGACGTGATGTATGTACGGCAGTGGTCAACACAGACAGAAGATGGTGATGTTAGCCGTTGTCATAGTGTTGCAGAAGATAGTCGAGTTTGGCCTCTAGTCACGAGTACTAACGATAACTGTTTAGGAAGTGATTGTCCTCGCTATAAAGAGTGCTATGTTCTAAGCGCACGTAAAAAAGCAATGGATGCAGATATTGTCGTCGTTAATCACCATTTATTTATGGCAGATACTGTCGTTAAAGATACTGGTTTTGGTGAATTAATTCCAGAAGCTGAAATTATGATCTTTGATGAAGCCCATCAAATTCCGGATATTGCCAGCCACTATTTTGGTCAACAACTTACTAGTAGGCAGCTTTTTGATCTCGCTAGAGATATGACCGTTGCTTATCGCACTGAAGTGCGTGATCAAGTTCAATTGCAAAAAAGCGCCGATCGATTAACTCAAATGGTAATGGATTTTCGCTTAGTATTAGGTGAAACAGGTTATCGAGGTAATTTACGAGAACTGCTACAGGGTGATGAAACAAAACGTTTTCTTACGTTACTGGATGATGCGCTAGAACTAAGTTATGACGTTATGAAGCTATCGTTAGGGCGAAGCCAATTACTTGATAGTGCTTTTGAACGAGCCACTGTTTATCGCAATCGCTTAAAACGTCTGATTGATACCACAATTCCGGGCTATAGTTACTGGTTTGAAAGTTATGGTCGTCATTTCTTACTGGCTATTACGCCACTTTCTGTTGCAGATAAATTTCGTGAATTAATTAAATCACATAAAAGCAGTTGGGTATTTACCTCGGCAACACTCTCTGTAAATGAACAAATGTCTTATTATACAGATAGGCTAGGTTTAGAAAACGCAACAACATTGATTTTAAATAGTCCCTTTGATTATCAACATCAAACATTATTGTGTGTACCGCGTTATTTGCCACCCTTAAATCAGCCTTATACGGCGAAACGTTTAGCTGTCATGCTAACGCCAGTTATTTTAAAGAATCAAGGACGCTGTTTTTTCCTTTGTACTTCACATGCCATGATGCGTGGACTTGCCGAAGAGTTTAAAGCCAGCTTGCCATTACCTGTATTGATGCAAGGGGAAATGAGTAAAACACAATTACTACAAAAATTTGTCTCATCAGGAAATGCACTTTTGGTTGCAACTCAAAGCTTTTGGGAAGGGGTTGATGTGCGCGGTGATACATTATCTTGTGTGATTATTGATAAATTACCTTTTACAGCACCAGATGATCCTCTATTAAGAGCTCGTATTGAAGATTGTAAATTACGGGGTGGTGATGCATTCAGGGATGTGCAAATTCCGGATGCTGTAATTAGTTTAAAACAAGGTGTTGGACGATTAATTCGTGATGTACACGATTATGGCGCAATCATAGTGTGTGATGATAGATTAGTTTCTCGTGCATACGGAGAGGTTTTTTTAAGCAGTTTACCCCCTTCACCACGAACACGTTCTCTTGAAAAAACCATGAGTTTTTTGAGCCAGCGCGCACAGCAGAATGAAAAACAAGAAATATTGGGTTCATAATAACGATCGCACAGAATGTGTGTTTATTCTGTCGAACACTATTATGATATTATTCTTTCTCTTTTAATTATCGAATTTGCCGGAGTTATGGCGTGTCACTGCGAATTTTAGCAATAGATACTGCAACAGAATCTTGTTCAGTTGCAGTTTGGAATGAAGGCGTTGTTGCTTCACGTTTTGAGATCTCACCTCGTGAACATACACAAAAGATTTTACCTATGGTCAAAAGCGCCTTAGAAGAAGCGAACTTAACATTGCAATCATTAAATATTCTTGCTTTTGGGCGTGGTCCAGGCAGTTTTACAGGGGTTCGTATTGGCGTCGGTGTTGCTCAAGGTATCGCGTTGGGTGCTGAATTACCCATGATTGGTATATCATCACTAGCCACCATGGCAGAAGGTGTATTTAGAACAACAGGGATCAAGCAGGTTTTAGTCGCAATAGATGCACGTATGGGTGAAATTTATTGTGCTCAATATCAACGTAATGACGAAGGGATTTGGTTAGGTGAAGAAACAGAAGCTGTGATGAAACCTGAACACTTTGCTGACGCCTTGCTATCAACCACGGGTACTTGGGCAATGGCGGGTACGGGTTGGCAAGCCTATCCTGAATTAAAAGAGACATTGCCTTTTACCGTTGTTGAAACTGATATTACATTGCCGGCGGCACAAGATATGCTACCGCTTGCAGTTACTGCTTGGCATGAAGGAAAAGCCACAAGAGTAGAAGAGGCTGAACCTGTTTATTTGCGTAACGAAGTTACGTGGAAAAAACTACCTGGTCGTGAATAGATTATGAATACCTATTAGAAATTACAGAGTAAAGCTATAATAATATTATAGAGTAACGTCAATAATGACTTGCAATGAGGTGGTTTATGAAAAGACAATTAAACTACCGTTTGGTAAGCAAAGCACTATTTTTGTCTGGTGCCTTGTTTCTAACGGGATGTGTCTCAATACCTGAATCAATAAAAGGAACATCAGCAACGCCTGTCACTGATTTAAATGGTATTTTTGTAGCGCCTGAACTTTATGTAGGTCAAGAAGGTCGTTTTGGCGGACGTGTGATTGATGTTAAAAATCTTCAATCATCCACACAGCTAGAAATTGCCGTTATGCCACTTTCTCAATATGATGCAGCACCTGAATTACAACAGCCATCTATTGGGCGTCTCTATGCAAATGTCATGCATTTCTTAGATCCTACAGATTATAAAAACCAGTATGTAACGGTAGTTGGAACGATTAAAGGCGTTGAAACAGGAAAAGTTGGAGAAGCTAGCTATCCATTTTTACGTATGGATGTAACAGGAATGAAACGTTGGACACTGACACAGCAAGTGATTATGCCAGCACCTGTTATGACATGGGGATATTATGGTGATGGTCCATATTGGGGTTATCATCATGGATATGGTGGTTATGGCGGATATCCATATGGAACTGGTCAGGTTGTGCCCGTTTTAGAATAAAAAATGGGTTTGTGATCGCATGACAATATAATATTTTATCTCCATTTGGGTGAAACTGTGTATAATTGATATCTATAATATATTAGGTAACTATCTAATAGCGTTATTAAAGTTGAATAAAAATAAAAGAGAGGGCGGTTTTGACCGCCTTCTTTTTTGTTAATCTAAAAATAAAATATTTAGTGACACACTTCTCATCTTCACAACAGAAAATTGTTTGTGCTGGTAGGATGAGTTAATACTTTGTTAAAAATGAAACATAATATTAACCCAAGAAGTGCGATTAATCAGGAGTACTACTTTGGAAAAAGTCTGGCTTAAACGTTATCCGGCAGATGTTCCGGCTGAAATTGACCCGGACCGTTTCGCATCCCTTGCTGAGATGCTTGAAAACGCTGTCGCAAATTACGCAGATCAACCCGCCTTTATCAATATGGGCGAGGTCATGACTTATCGCAAACTTGAAGAGCGTAGCCGTGCTTTTGCAGCATACCTGCAAAATGGCTTAGGATTGAAAAAAGGTGATCGTGTTGCCTTAATGATGCCTAATTTATTGCAATATCCTATCGCACTTTTCGGTATTCTTCGTGCAGGCATGGTTGTCGTAAACGTAAACCCACTTTACACACCAAGAGAACTTGAACATCAGTTAAATGACAGTGGTGCAAGTGCCATTGTTATTGTCTCCAATTTTGCGCATACACTCGAAAAAATTGTGTTTAATACCAGCATTAAGCACGTTATTTTAACCCGAATGGGTGATCAATTATCTCGCCCTAAAGCAACACTCGTTGATTTTGTTGTTAAGTACATCAAACGATTAGTACCTAAATATAATTTGCCTGATGCCATATCATTTCGAAGAGCAATGCATTTCGGTTATCGAATGCAATATATCAAGCCTGAAATTACTGGTAACGATTTAGCATTCTTACAATATACAGGTGGAACAACGGGCATTGCTAAAGGCGCCATGCTAACGCATCGCAATATGTTGGCAAATCTTGAACAAGCCAAAGCGGCTTATGTTCCTGCTCTAAATGTGGGTAAAGAACTAGTGGTCACCGCATTACCGCTGTATCACGTCTTTGCTTTAACCGTTAATTGCCTGCTGTTTATTGAAGTTGGGGGTAAAAACTTACTTATCACTAACCCTCGTGATGTGAAAGGGACAATTAAAGAGTTATCACGTTACCCTGTCACGGCTATTACAGGTGTAAACACGTTATTTAACGCTTGGTTGCAAAATCCTGAATTTCGTCAACTTGATTTCTCCAAACTAAATCTTTCTGTTGGTGGTGGTATGCCTGTACAAAGCAGTGTCGCCAAAGAGTGGGAAGAGTTAACAGGCAAACATTTATTAGAAGGTTATGGCCTGACAGAATGTTCTCCTCTGGTCACTGGTAATCCTTATAATCTGAAAAAATACAGTGGTAGTATTGGATTACCTGTTCCCTCAACTGACGTTAAGTTTATGGATGATGAAGGTAACGAAGTTGACCGCACTGTCGGCGGTGAAATGTGGGTTCGTGGACCTCAGGTCATGAAAGGATATTGGAACCGTCCTGATGCCACTGACGAGGTTTTACACGATGGTTGGGTTGCAACGGGTGATATTGCGACAATGGATGACGAAGGATTTATTCGCATTATTGACCGTAAAAAAGATATGATTTTAGTCTCAGGATTTAACGTTTATCCTAATGAAGTTGAAGAAGTGGTTACGGGTCATCCTAAAGTATTAGAATCAGCGGCAATTGGTGTACCGAGTAAAAATTCAGGTGAGACAGTTAAGATTTTTATCGTGAAAAAAGACCCTACATTGACGGAAGATGAGATAAAAACACACTGTCGTCGCTACTTAACTGGGTATAAAGTACCTAAAATTATTGAGTTTCGTGATGAATTACCAAAATCTAATGTCGGTAAAATTTTACGCAGAGAGTTAAGAAATGAAGAAAAACAGTTGAAAACCCCAACTGAATCTTGATACAACACTCAATAACCTTTTTCAATTTCGCCGGTTTATACCGGCGTTTTTGTCATTACATAAAAAGTCATTAGACATAAAAACAAGAGAAACCTGTTTTGAATTATCAATTGATTACGACAGACACTGCATTAGAAACCGCTTGTAAAGCTGCATCACAAGCTTCACAAATCGCATTAGATACAGAGTTTGTCCGCATACGTACCTATTACCCGCATCTTGGTTTGATTCAGATGTATGATGGTAAACAGATCTCTCTTATTGATCCCCTAGCAATAACAAATTGGACTCCCTTCGTTGAATTATTAACTGCTCCAAACATCATGAAATATCTCCATGCAGGGAGCGAAGATCTCGAAGTATTTTCTCACCAGTTTGGTTGTGTTCCCAAACCAATGATTGATACTCAAGTGGTTGCTGCATTTTTGGGCTATCCGATTTCTTGTGGCTTTGCAACGTTAGTTGAGAAATATGAAGATATCGCATTAGATAAAAGCGAATCTCGCACTGATTGGTTGGCTCGTCCCTTAACGGAAAAGCAATGTCAATATGCCAGTGGTGATGTTTTCTATTTATTGCCATTAGCCAAAAAACTTATCGCAGAAGCTGAAGAAGCCGGATACATGGAGGCGATTGTAGATGAATGTGAAATGATAGCTCAACGCCGACAAGAAACGGTTTCTCCTGAGTTCGCTTATCGTGATATTGGCAATGCATGGCAATTAAAAGGCCAGCAATTAGCCTGTTTAAAAATGTTAGCCGAGTGGCGTTTAAACCAAGCTAAAGCGCGTGATATGGCACTCAATTTTGTGGTAAGAGAAGAACACTTATGGGCTGTTGCTCGCTATCTTCCTACATCACTCGCTGAATTAGATGCATTATCGCTTTCAGGTCAGGAAATTCGTTGTCATGGACGCCGCTTATTAGATTTTGTTGCTAAGGCTAAAGAGATCAAAGATGAAGATTGTCCTGAGCCTATTGGCAATATCATTGAACAACCAAATTATAAAAAAGCTTTTAAAGCGATAAAATCCGTTATTCAAGAAATGAGTGAAAGTAAGCGCTATAATCCAGAATTATTGGCTTCAAGAAGACAAATTAATCAGTTATTAAGTATTCATTGGAAAATAAAAGAAGGGCAGCCTGAGCTTATTTCGCGCTGGCGTAAAGGTTTATTAGAAGAAAAAATAACAGAAATTCTGGCGCAATATCCTTAATTTTGTTGATAGACGATTTTCTAACTACTGAAGATAAAATTGCTGATAAGTCGCATCAATAATCTCTGTGAAAGAACAAATCAATAGGAGTCTCTTAAGAGGCTCTTATTTTTTGCATGCAAAAAAGTCGCCTATAAGAATAGGAGATAGTGATAAATGCATTAAATATAGAAACAGTAAAAGTAAACGTTATTGCGAAATAAAATGGCTCCTGTGACTTATCACTAATGATTAAAATAGCAACGAGATATAGCGCTATTTGCGCATTCAGGTGAATTCAAATTGTATATAATTAAACACAGAGCCAATCAAATTAATTATAGTTCATGGTTGGCTCTGTGAATAATGACTTATAAAAAGCGTAAAATATGATTTACTTTGTTGGTTCTTCGCTTTCAGGTAAGGTCACATTTAGCTCTAATACAGAGATATCATCACCTTTTTGTTCAAATTGAACAGAAAGCATCTCTGGATCTATCTGCACATATTTACAGATAACACCTAATAAATCTCTTTTCATATCAGGTAAATAAGCTGGCTCGCTATCACCACGGCGACGTTCAGCGACGATAATTTGCAAACGCTCCTTGGCAATATTAGCTGTCGGCTTTTTACGCGACAGGAAAAAATCTAGTAAAGCCATCTTTTACCCCCCAAAAAGGCGTTTCAGAAAGCCTTTTTTCTCTTCTTCAATAAAACGGAATGGATGTTCTTCACCTAACAAACGATTTACTGTATCCGAATAGGCTTTACCCGCATCAGACTCGCTATCTAAAATAACTGGTTCACCTTGGTTAGATGAACGTAAAACAGATTGATCTTCGGGAATAACACCCAAAAGTGGAATGCATAGAATTTCAAGAACATCTTCCATGCTTAACATATCGCCACGGCTCACTCGGCCTGGATTATAACGTGTTAATAACAGATGTTCTTTAATTGGATCTTCACCGCGCTCAGCACGACGTGATTTAGAGGCGAGAATGCCTAAAATACGGTCGGAGTCACGCACAGATGAAACTTCTGGGTTTGTTGTGATGATTGCTTCATCTGCAAAATAAAGGGCCATTAATGCACCACTTTCAATACCTGCAGGAGAGTCACAAATAATAAAATCAAACCCCATTTCATCGAGTTCATCTAATACTTGTTCTACACCATCACGAGTGAGCGCGTCTTTATCTCTTGTTTGTGAAGCAGGGAGTATAAATAGGTTCTCTGTACGCTTATCTTTAATCAATGCTTGATTTAAAGAAGCATCACCCTGAATAACGTTAACAAAATCATAAACAACTCTACGTTCACAACCCATAATAAGGTCTAAATTACGTAACCCAATATCAAAGTCGATAACAACCGTCTTATGACCTTTTTGAGCGAGGCCGGTAGAAATGGCCGCGCTGGAAGTTGTTTTACCAACCCCACCTTTACCTGACGTAACAACAATAATGCGTGCCATGGAGTGATTCCTTGTCGATGCTCTAAATTAAGTTCTCGATTGTTAATTCATTCTCTTGCAAACTCAGTTGTACTGATTTACCAACAAAGTCTGTAGGAATTTGATCGCTTAGCCAATATTGACCAGCAATGGAAACAAGTTCAGCAGACAGATGCGTACAAAAAATATGACTCTCTTGATCACCCGATGCGCCAGCCAGTACACGTCCACGCAAAATACCGTAAACATGCACATTACCATCAGCAATTAATTCAGCGCCCGCACTTACATTACTAATAACCACTAAATCGCTATTTTGAGCATAAATGCGCTGCCCTGAACGTACAGGGGTATGGATGATTTTTGTTTTTTGACGCGCAACTGACTGTGCTTCATTCGTTTTATCGTTATTTGCCTGAGTTGTTGGCTTAGCTATTTTACCCTCATTTAAGATAGGTAACTGTGCGGCAATTATCGCTTCTTTCTGTTGAGCGTTTGAACTACCACTAATTCCCACGACACGTAAGCCAGCATCTTCTACAATTCGCCTCAGTTTTTTAAAATCAATATTATCATCTGCTAATGCAGAGACATTGATAACCACAGGCGCGTTTTTCAGAAATTGAGGCGCTTGTGCAATTTTTTCTGAAATTGCCTGACGAATAACTTTCGGTGTTCCATCATTTAAATGAAGTACCGAAAGGGTAAAATTACTGCCTTTTAACTCAATGGGCGTGTTTGACATCTATCTGACTCAGTAAATTTTTTATAATCTGGCACAAAAAACCAGAGACGATATTACGAAAGTATATAAGCATGTTATATTTACTAAAATATTCAGGCAAGTCGCTTATTTTAATAATTAGAGTTTAATGAAAATGATTTGTGCAATTTACCGTAGTACCAAGCGTGATCAAACTTATTTATACATCGAAAAAAAGGATGATTTTTCTCGAATTCCGGACGAATTATTACAAAGTTTTGGAGAACCTCAGTTTGCAATGTTGCTTAATCTCGCGGATAGACAGCGTTTAGCGCATGCTGATATTGAAAAAGTCAAAAAAGCATTAGTTGAGCAGGGTTTTTACTTACAAGTTCCACCACCTGTCGAAAGTATGTTAAATACTTATTTAGATGAATTAAAAAAATCAGAAAAAACTGAATAAATCATCGAGATAAAAGGAGCATAAATGTTCAAATATTCGTTCATCGCTGTGATTGTTTCTGGTTTAATGCTGTCAGCCTGTACTAATAGCCAACAAAAATTGGCAGAAAGACAAATTATCGCACCAGAGGCAACGGCAGTTGAAACACAAAAAACACCTCGATGGAAACAAGTGAATATTGCATCATTAGAACAGGCCTTTCCTAAAGATGCTCGCACAGCTGCACAATTTCCTGCTTATGTTGAAGCACTGAAATTGAAAGCGGCTCAATTGGGATATAAACAAGAAACAATAGATTTTGCTTTTTCAGAGGCACATTTTATTGAACGAGTGATTAAATCTGATCGAAATCAACCAGAAAAGAAAATTACACTCGATGTTTATCTACCGCGCATTGTCACTAATGGTCGTCTAAATCAAGGCGCTAATCTTTATCAAGAAAATCAATCAACCTTAGAGTTAATTAGCAAAAAATATGGAGTGCCTGCGAACTATATTGTTGCGTTATGGGGGCTTGAAAGTGGCTTTGGTAAAGTGCAAGGTAAAGAAGATGTCGTTTCTGCGCTGGCTACATTAGCGTTTGAAGGTCGTCGAGAAGAGCTATTTACACGCCAACTTATGGCAGCACTTGAAATTATCGAGGAAGGACACTTACCGCAAGGACAGCGCTTGAAAGGCTCTTGGGCGGGAGCAATGGGACAAACTCAGTTTATGCCATCTTCTTTCCTTACTTATGCTGCAGATGGCAATGGTAACGGAAAAATAGATATCTGGAATACGCGTGAAGATGCATTTGCTTCGGCTGCTAATTATTTAGCGACTGAAGGCTGGAAAAGTGGACTTCCTTGGGGGGAACAGGTTACTTTATCAGTAGATTTTAACCAGCAACTTGAAGGTATTAAGGCCGAGCAACAAAAAACGGTTGCTCAATGGAAAGCATTAGGCGTTCAATTACCTGCTAATAGCCAATTAAGTGACGATATGCAGGTATGGTTAATAATTCCAGATGATGATTTACACAGAAGTTATTTAGTGACACAAAACTTCCGCACAATTATGCATTGGAATAGTTCTTACTTCTTTGCCCTTAGCATTGTCACAATGGCTGATGGCGTTGCTAATAAAATAAACTCACTGCCTAACGCGAGTTAGCCCTATTTGCAGTGAAATAAAACACAGCAATTTACCTAAAAGGAACACATTATGTATCAACATCGGGATTGGGAAGGTGCGTTACTTGATTTCCCTGTCAATAAAGTAATTTGTGTGGGTAGTAACTATGCAAATCACATTAAAGAGATGGGGTCAGTTCGTTCAGAAGAACCAGTGATTTTTATCAAGCCAGAAACCGCTATGTGCGATCTTCGTCAACCTATTGCAATTCCTAAGGATATGGGTGCTGTTCATCACGAAATCGAATTAGCTGTACTTATCGGTCAGCCACTCAAGCAAGCCAATGAAGATCGAGTTGATCGCGCAATTGCGGGTTTCGGTATTGGTCTTGATCTCACGTTACGTGATTTACAAGGTAAATTGAAAAAAGCAGGACAACCATGGGAAAAAAGTAAAGCGTTTGACGGTTCTGCACCACTGTCAGGTTTTATTCCCGTTAATTCTTTTGGTGATCCACAAAATGTCGATTTAATGTTACGTGTTAATGATGAGATTCGTCAGCAGGGTAACAGTCGTGATATGCTTACCCCTGTTTTACCCCTTATCAGCTATATGTCTCGCTTTTTTACCCTACGTCCTGGTGATGTGATTTTAACGGGAACACCTGAAGGTGTCGGCCCTCTAGAATCGGGTGATATGTTGGTATTAAGTGTTAACGAGCATCAGCTGACAACGCGGGTTATTTAATTCGTATCAGATGAGCAATAAGGTAATAACGTAGAGATGACAAAGGCTTTTTGGCAGACTAAAACATTAGATGAAATGAGTGATGATGAGTGGGAATCACTTTGTGACGGGTGTGGGCAATGTTGTTTACACAAGTTAATGGATGATGATACCGACGAAATATATTTTACCAATGTCGCTTGTAATCAACTTAATATTAAGACCTGCCAATGCAGTAATTACGAAGATCGTTTCCGTTATGAGCCAGATTGTATCAAGCTTACTCGGTATAATTTACCAACATTTGAGTGGTTACCACTGACATGTGCGTATCGTCTTCTTGCTGAAGGCAAAACATTACAAAGTTGGCACCCACTTATTGCAGGAAATAAAGCAAAAATGCACCAAGGTAATATATCTGTAAGGTATATTGCAGTGCCAGAAACGGAAGTTGAAGATTGGGAAGATCATATTCTTAATCGTCCGAAAGGGCGTGGTTAATTAAAAACTAACAACGTTGCGGAATTCAATTATTAAAAGCCCTTTTCGGGGCTTTTTTCCATTTAAAGACGGATTATTTTTTCTCCGAATATAGCAGCTTGCCCGCCAACGCTAACACTAAGAATTTCTTGAGCGTGTGAATTAATCGTCACTTCAAGCAACGATGAGCATCCCATCGCACGGCCTTGTTCTAAAAGAAAATGAGTTTCATTAGGAAAAACGTAATTGACCAAATAGCAGCCTAATGCTCCACTAGAACTGCCTGTTGCAGATTCTTCATTGATACCATACAAAGGTGCAAAATTTCGGCAATGAGCTGTAATGGCGATGTCTTGACTTAATTCAAATACGTGAAAACCGATGGTATCAAATTCACGACTTAGATCCGCAATCACATCAAAATTGGGTTGTAAAGTATCTAGTGAGCCTGGTTGCACAGGCACAATGATATCGTGTAAACCTGTTGAAATGATCGTAATGGGTAAGCCAGTTTTTTCAATAACATCACGGTGTATACCCAATGCTGTTGCGACAACATCAATATTAGGGCCTTGACGCATAACAGGACGTGTTTGCTCCATAACAATATTTTGTGAGCTTACTGCGACACTTAGAATACCTGCTTTTGTTTTTTGCGTGTAATTACCCGACTCAATGAAATTAAGCGAAGCTAGAGTAAAGAAAACGGCTAATGTCGCATGCCCACAAAAATCAACTTCTCCTTCTGGAGTAAAAAAATCAACCTTAAAGTCTGTCTCTTTGCCTGTATAGACAAATGCCGTTTCAGAAAAGCCGACTAGGCGCGCAATTTCTATTTTTTGTTTATCACTTAGATTAGGGGGGTTAAGTACGACACCGGCAGGATTACCTCCAGAATTATTGCGGGTAAATGCGTTTACAAGATATACCTTTATTTTGTGCTCGGTGGTGAGGATAGCGCTGTTTTTCATCTGGATTTTCTCGTGTTATAACTCAATTCAATTTAAATTTTTATATAAAGTCTAATATGGATAATTGTTGGTAAGCTTTAGATTTATATAGTAAAAAATGATGATAGTTCCTTTTTATTAGATGTGAATAATAGTACATATGAAAAAATAAATCGCTAGGAGCTTCCCACGGATTAGAAGTATTAATAATTCAAGAACAACAAGCAAACTGTAATATAAATAATTTTCTCTTTATTGATGATAATAAAGAGAAAATTATTCCATATAAAAATATATGTAGAAAACTTGTTGACTAAATAAGAATTATATCCCATGATTATTCTCATGGTGGAAATTTAGTCTTCACCAAACCTAATAAGTTTTAAACCTCGCTTAATGCGGGGTTTTTTGCTTTTGGAGACAGTGAAAATAAATATCCATCATAAACGGTGTCTGTAATATTTGATGTTTAGAATTCTTACTCACCGTTTTTTATTTCTTAGCAAAATTCTGAGTTGTAAATTGTGATTAAAAATAACCTCATTAATACGATGGGGTTTTTGTGTTGCAGTTTATAGCTGGAATACATCATCGAGAGAAAATAGGATTTTTCTCTTTTAACAAAAATCTCGCTTCGGCGAGTTTTTTTGTTTCTTTATTTAAAAAGGAATTTTATATGAAACGTATTACACCTATTATTTTATCATTTTTGATGATCTCCACTAGTTATGCAAATACCGATATAACTGTTGAACCTAATACTAATATTGGATCTTCATTGTTAACTTCGGCGCGTGATATTTCCATGCGTTCAATGAATGATGAAAATTGTGGTATTGGTTGTCCATTAGGCGGAAGCGAAACCACTATTCAGCGCGATGTTTATACACTAAATAATAATAGTGAAACCAAGTTTGCAGACTGGGTTGCTTATTTAGTAACTAAAGACAGTATCGGTAGTGGTAAAGCACGTAATTGGAAAAAAGATCCAGCTTTAGGTAATGATGAAACCTTATCGCCAGCGGATTATAAAAATGCCAATGCCACATTAAAAGTTGATCGTGGTCATCAGGCGCCTTTAGCTTCATTGGCTGCGTTACCTGGTTGGAATGCACTTAACTATCTTTCTAATATCACACCACAAAAAGCAGATTTAAACCAAGGTGCGTGGGTACGATTAGAAGATCAAGAGCGTAATTTGGCCAAAGCAGGCCACAAAGTCTTTACAGTGACAGGCCCTATCTATGAAAGAGATATGGGAAAATTGCCAAGTACAGATAAAGATCACACAATTCCAAGTGCTTATTTTAAAGTGGTTTTTCTAAATGATTCTCCAGAAAATTCCTCTTATGCGGCGTTTATTATGGATCAACAAACACCGAAAAAAGCAGATTTTTGTGAATTCCAAGTAACAGCGGCAGAAGTGGAAGCACGTACAGGTTTAACACTTTGGAGTGAGTTACCTGAAAACGCTCAAGATGTGAAAACTCAAGCAGGTGAGTTAGTTAAAAAAATGGGGTGTACGGTATTAAAGTAATTATTTAAACCTGCATACTACTAATAAAAGGTCACTTTATTTAGTGACCTTTTTCAATATAAATTAACTATTTTCTAAATTAATTAGCTGATGACGTTGATTAAAGAATTTTTTATAGGTTAAGTAACATGCAATTATGGTCGAAATGCTGGCTGTTGCCATCAACATAAACGTCACCATAATTTGATATTTCACGGCTTGTAATGGATCAACCCCTGCAAAAATAAGGCCTGACATCATACCTGGTAAGCTTACAATACCAACTGTTTTTGCTGCATCAACCGTTGGGATTAATGAAGATTTAATACTGTCTCTGATAATACTCATCGAGGCTAATTTCGGGGTAGCTCCAAGGCTTAACATCTCTTGTAATTGCTGTTGCTGATTTTGAAAACGTTGCCCTAAATTATTATAACAAAGGCCAGTTGCTATCATTGCGTTACCTGCAATCATTCCGGTAATAGGGATGATTTGAATAGGAGTAAAAGCAATCGAACTGGTGAGTAATAAAATAGTTAGGGTTAATAATGCCCCAGTTGTAATAGCAGTAAAAGAGATAAGAAAAATATCTTTAACATATTTACTGCGTTTTTTGGCGTTATGTGCCGCGTTATAACAGATAAATAGCACCATTAAAAAGGTGAGAATAAAATGGTCTACATGGAATATATAGGTCAATACATAGCCAACAATTAAGAGTTGGATAATAGCCCTTGCGGTACTCCAAATAATATCCTTTTCTAATGATAATTTTTCTTTACGGCTAATTAGAATAGCCACAAGAACGAGTAAAAGTGAGAAAATAAGAGATTCATTGCTAATCGTATGTTCGTTCATAATATTATGTTCGGCTCATAACAAAAAGGTGACTGATAAAGAAATAAAGAATCAGGCATCATTGTGAGAAGGTAATAAAATCACATCATCAGCGTGTTTTATTTCATTTTGATCGTGAGTGACCCATAAAACAGCGAGTTTTTGATCTTTAACATAATGATGAATAACCTCATTCACTTTTGTTTTGTTATCTTCATCTAATGCACTGGTTATCTCATCAAGTAATAAGATTTTTGGCATAAATTGTAAGTTTCTTATCAGCGAAATACGTTGCCTTTCTCCGCCTGACAGTTCGTTTATTCCTTTTTCTTTAATAGAAATAGGCAAACAAAAATAATCTAAATCGTGTGCAATTTTCTTATCATCAACGGAGACTTTTCGTAAAAAATAAGGAAATTTAAGATTATCGTAAACCGTTTCACCAAATAACATGGGTGTTTGTGTACAATAAGATACTTGTTGACGATATTCTTCAGGAGAGAAGGTTAAATAATCTTTCTGCTCAAAGAAAATAGAACCGCTGGTGGGAGAGAGCAGAGAAGCGATAATCTTAAGCAAGGTGCTTTTACCACAACCAGAAGGACCGGTGATAAGTTTAAATTCGCTAGGGTGAAGTTCAAAATTGATATTATCAAGAATTTTTTTGTTATTAACTTGATAACCTATTTTATCAAGTCGTAAAAGTGTGCTTTCCATTCTTATTCCAAACTTAGAAGAGAGAATAATTATCATTATACAGAATTAACGATAAAAAAATCCTGCGCTAAATCAGCTATAAGTAATTCTATTACAGCTCAAGTATAGAAGAATAAGAATAAGGCTAATAAAAAAGATAAATTTATTTTACGATCTTCAAATACCACTGTTGGATATCGTTGATTATTTCATCTGTTAAACGCTCACCTTGTTCATTATAAAATCCATGATCTAACTTATCGTACTTAATAAAAATTATGTTAGGTTGATTAATGCTCTGATTTAGTAGATGGAAAGCCTCGACATTCACATTAGTATCATTGAGCGTTTGGATAATAAGAACAGGAGTTTGAGTGTTATTTTTAATAACATTAAGTAAATCAATTGAAAAGAACTGTTTCCACCATAAAGGACTATGTTCACCAATATTTTGGTCATCATCAATTTGGTTATTTTTTATTGCATCAGCAAATTGTTGAAAGCCTTTTACTGCATCTTCAACGTGTTCTTTTGGTGTGGTATGACGGATGTTATAAAGAACATCATCAAGAAAAAATCGTCCACCGCCATTTAAAGCGACAGCCGCGTTAATATCGTTACGTTTAGCTACCACTAAATGCACCATCGTCGCACCTTCACTTCCGCCGATTAAAACAATATTCGGATAATGAGGGGATAATTCATCTAAAACTGCATCATAATCTTGCATTCTTTGGTTGGGGTTGTCATGAAGTGTATACTCTTTAGGGCAATCAGCCCGTTCTTCTCCGCTTTGAATATAAGATAATTGAGCAGTAATACCATATTTTTCCACCATCAAAACATCGCTATTGGGTAACCATTGCCCAAATATTTCTTGAATAAATGCATTATTTTTGATGCTGTTACAATCAGAACCTTGCATTAATACAAGTAAAGTTTGATTGTTTTCCGCTCGTTTATCTAAATAATAGTTAATTTCACTGCCCTCTGTACGCAAAAGGGTATGGGTAGAGATTTCTGCATAACTGGCAAAAGAAGGTAACAAAAAAGCAGATAATAAAAAGAGAAGTGAAATATGCATGATATATAGATCCACTTGTGTAGAGAGAGCAGAAGGAAAAATAATATTTATTTTTTGAGGGACAACTCATTAATTTAGTCAATTATTTAGTAGAAACAAGAGTTGAAAAAGCCATTACATAGTTCATCACTATAAAATTAATATACTCTTAATAAGAATAGCCTGAACGAGTCAGGCTATTTGAGAATAAATCAGTGAATTGGCACGTAATAATCAATTTCTAAAGTACGGGGTATTTCCATTAAATCAACGTCAGTTTCTATACTGACATATCGTTCAATATCAGCGCCTAACCGGCGACATAAGCCTAATGCGGGTAATGTATAAAAATAAATCTTCATCGCAAATTGCTTATATTCTTCTAACGTTCCTTTAAATTGAAATCGAACATAACGCCCACCTTCAATCACTCTTTTTCTAAATCCACTGGTTTTTGTAAAGTGATCTAAACTATTTAAGCCAATCTCATAGTCAATTTGGATTTTATTTTTACGCAATGTATTGGGCTGATAAGAAATAAGCACTGTACTTTCTGTAAAGTTTTTATCTGTATAAAGTAAAAAATCATTCCAAAATTGATGACGAATATCTTCATGTAATTTACCAATATCTTCTATAGAGCAAAAATATTGATATTGCATGCCATAAACATAGCTATCTGGTAAATCCATAATTTTAGGAATGGGCAGATCAACAACATCAAAATTAATTGGTGGCTGAAAATTATTACCACAAAGATTATCCAGTTTGCGGTATTCAGTCGGCGTAACGCCAAATGTGGCTTTAAACCGGCGAGTAAAAGATTGTTGAGAATCAAACTGATAGCGTAATGCCACAGTAAGAATAGGTAATTTTGTCAACCGCAATTCTGTTGCCGCTTTGGTTAAACGCCGTCCACGAATATAGGAAGCCAGTGTTAAACCCGTTGCTTGTTTAAATACACGTTGCAAGTGCCATTTTGTATAGCCAGATTTAATCGCCACATCATCAAGTAGCAACGGTTTTTCCAGATTTACCTCAATCCAGAGAAGAAGTTCTTTGATAATTTCTATATTAAATGTGGATAAGGTATTAGAGGGGATAAGCCCATTGTACTGAGATGACATGATAATTTCCTGAAAATATTTTGTTCAGTTTACACGAAACTGATACCCATATATTATTACATACTTATGGTATGTTTTAAGGGTTTTATCATGAAAATAAAATCACGGCAACAAGAGAATTCAGAGCAAACACGCACAGCATTACGTGAAGCAGCACAAGAACTATTTATAAATCAAAACTATTGTGATGTTTCCATTGATGAAATATCACGTCATGCAAGAGTGACGAAAGGGGCGTTTTATCATCATTTTAGTAATAAGAAAGCGCTGTTAAAAGAGTGCTATCTTTTTCAAGTTGATAGCGTTATGAAGCAACTGGTTAAAATTCCTACTTATGATGATAAATGGCAAGAACTTGAAGCCATTTTTAGTTTTTGTGTTGATCATATTTACCAACATAAAGACAAGCTTATTCCGCTACAAGAGATTATTTCAGTTTTGGGCTGGAAAGAATGGGATGAAATTGATGCACAAATTCTTATTCCTCGAATCAAATTCTGCGTAGAAACACTCTATTCTAAGCAAGAAATTTGCACTTACTCTCCTGATATTGTCGTTAATTTAATCTATGGTTTTCTCACTCATATTGCGATTAACTTAAAAAATGAAGCTACATTACAAGAAAATGCCTGCAAGGATTTTAAGAGGATTTTTTTTGATTTTTTGATGGGAATAAAACAAGCTTCAGCAAAGGTGAAAAATAATCAATAGCACAAAAAGTATAATGATTTGATGTACATTGGAACAAGATTATAAAACTTAAGGATACGCATGTTATGACAATAGAAATACCTAAAAGCCATTTCACTGCAACAGGTATTGTATTTAATGAACAAGGGCAGTTTCTTTTCCATTTACATCCCAAGATAGGATATTGGCTACCACCAGGAGGCCATATCGAAGAAAATGAAGAACCACAAAATGCTGCATTAAGAGAAATAGAAGAAGAAACGGGCTTATTGTGTGAATGCTTGTGTTACCAGCCGGAATTTAACCTTGGTTTAAATCTTGATTTAAATAATGGTGATGTTATTGAGCTTGTTAAACCCTTCGCTATTTTAAAAGAACCTATTCATGATAAAAAACAAGGATTTCATTATCACATTGATATGATTTATCTTTGTAAACCGCTAAAAAACAGTCAATTGACAAATAAATCTTTCCAATGGCTTTCTTTGGATGAACTAAAAAAAAGAGATGCACCGTTGAATGTGATAAGACTTATTGAACTAACAGAAACGTTATTAATAAAAAAGCTCATTTAAATTTCTTAATAAAGTGAAATGAAACTCAATAAAGAGACAAATAAGATGGTTTTTGGAAACTATCTTATTTTTATTGGAAATAAACTATTTTTAATATTGGGTTTAAATAAATAATGTAATTAAATAAATTAATGTTAATAGGTAAGAATACCTATAAAGAGACTGTGTAAGAATAAATAAAATAAAGTGCAAAAACTAAAAAATATTTAATAAATTATCTTTTTCTGAGTAAAATTAGCATCATTACGGGATATTATAGAGTTAATTTATCTCTGGCTGGATAAAACAATCGTTTATTTAGTAAATGAAAAATGCTTTTCACTACACTCTAAAGTTTTCTCTCATTATTACCGACATTATAAACAAAGGCAGATCTTATGTGCCTTTATATTCTAATGAATAGATTTTAGCCTTATTTTATTACACTAGGGAATACACTCTTTGCCAGAGAAAGGGTGCATTCTGATATCTTACAAATGTACAGGTAAAAAGCTCTGTATATTTTGATGGAATATGACCATGTTTAAAAATATCAGTATAGAAAAGACCGTTAAGGTCATGCTGGCCATTTTATTTGCGTTGATTATGAGCATTATTTATTTTAGTTATGATGCTTCCACTCGATCTTATAATAATTTCGTTTCATCAAATAGCCTAAGTCAGCAAATGTTGCTAATGGGCAAAGCTCGATATCAAATGGCTGTGATCAGGGCAAATATTAATGGGTTAGATGGGCAATTAAGGGTTAATGAAAAACCATCTGCAAAATATTTTCATCAAACAGCCGAGTATATTGAAATTACCCGCGAAGAGATCCACCGTTGGGCAGATGCTGAAAAGCTAACGATGGAAGGGCGTGAAATAGCTGACGATATGACAAAACGCTTTGATGAACTGCTCGATATTTTTACTGGGGCGTTAGAGCGATTGCGCCGAGGTGAGCTGACAACACATTCTGCCAGTGTAAAAATGGATGAGCTAAACGATATCACCATGCAATATTATGCTGTGGCTAATGGTATAGAAAATAGCTATATCGATATTGCAAAAGTATCACAAGAACGCTTAATGATAGTATCGGTTACAACTGGCGTTATCGTTATTCTATTATTTATCTTTATATTACGTTGGTTCTCTCATACCTTTATTGGCAATATCAAAATACTTATCGATATTTTTAGCAAGATGAGTCAAGGTGATTTAAGTATGCGAGTGGAAAATCAAGGGAATAATGAATTTGGTCAGTTATTCAATGAAATGAATAAGATGAAAAGTTCACTCAGCCATATGATCTCTTCTGTCAAAAATGCTGTTAACACCATTAGTGTGAGTGCAAGCGAAATAGCGACAGGAAACACTGATTTATCTTCTCGTACTGAAGAGCAAGCAAGTGCATTACAAGAAACGGTTGCAAGTATGGAGCAAATTAAAACAACGGTTGAAAAAAATGCGGATAACTCACGAGAAGCCAGTAAATTAGCTCTTACAGCGACAAGCTCTGCTCAAAATGGCGAGAGTGTTATGGATAGCGTGGTAGAAACCATGTCTTCAATCTCTGAAAGTGCAAAGAAAATAGCAGATATCAATGACATCATTAATAGTATTGCAAACCAAACCAATATTTTATCTTTAAACGCTGCCGTTGAAGCAGCTAGAGCAGGTGAGCAAGGTCGCGGATTTACCGTTGTTGCGTCAGAGGTGCGTAATTTAGCAAGCCGTAGTGCAGAAGCCGCTAAAGAAATTAATGAACTCATCACTCATTCTGTTAATAAAGTTCATGTAGGCTCTCAGCAAGTGGCTCAAGCGGGTCGTTCGATGTCAGAGATCGTGACGACAATTAATCAAGTAAATGATTTTATGCAACAGATTGCCCTTGCTTCTAATGAGCAAAGTATGGGGATCAATCAAATTGCGTTAGCAGTAAGTGAGATGGATACTGTAACGCAGCAAAATGCAGCATTAGTTGAAGAGTCAGCAGCAATTACAGCCAATATGGATGATGAAGCTCATCAATTAGCTAACTTGGTTTCACAATTTAAAGTCGATGAAGATAACGAAAAATTATCTCGCTTTGGTGTTACAAAATCATCTGAGATTCTCGATGCCCAAGAGAAGTAAACGCGACATTTCTCACTGATAAAAAAAGCCCCCTTGGCAAATCATGTCAAGAGGGCTTTTGCTTTTTTATTACTTTAATCTGAATGCTGAGTATTACGCTTTAATTTGGTTTATACAGGTATTGCCTGAAGCAACTTCTTTAATATTATGTAATGTTGTCTCACTAATACTGATCAGTGCTTCTTCAGTTAAGAATGCTTGATGCCCAGTAAATAACACATTATGACAAGAAGAAAGGCGACGGAAAATATCGTCTTGAATAACGTCATTGGATTTATCTTCAAAGAAAAGATCGCGTTCATTCTCATAAACATCCATACCCAGGGCACCAATTTTGCCTTGTTTTAAAGCATTAATCGCTGCAGCAGAGTCAATTAATGCACCACGGCTGGTGTTAATAATCATCACACCGTCTTTCATTTGTGCAAAAGCAGCTTCATTTAATAAATGATGGTTATCTGCGGTTAACGGGCAATGTAATGAAATCACATGAGAGTTTGCGTAAATTGTAGCTAAATCGACATATTCAGCACCCAAATCAAGTACGGCTTGATTTGGGTAAGGATCATAGGCCAGTAATTTCATACCAAAACCTTTTAATATGCGTAATGTTGCTAATCCAATTTTGCCAGTACCAATAATACCCGCAGTGCGGTTATGCATATTAAAACCGGTTAGACCTTCTAATGAGAAGTTTGCATCGCGAGTACGCTGATATGCTCTGTGTATACGGCGATTTAAGGAGAGCATCATACCAACAGCATGTTCTGCAATAGCCTCTGGTGAATAGGCTGGAACACGGACAACCGTGATACCCAATTCAGCAGCTGCTTCTAAGTCAACGTTATTAAAGCCCGCACAGCGTAAAGCAAGTATGCGAATATTAAGGCTAGCTAGTTCCTGCAAAACCGCGCGATTTGCATCGTCATTGACGAAAATACAAACAGCATCTGCGCCAACGGCATTTTTTGCGGTTTGTTCTGTCAAATTAAAATCGAAATATTCAATATCATAATGATATCCATTATGTTGATTGACCCATTCCATGTGCTTACGATCATAATGTTTAGTACTATAGGAAACGATTTTCATCCAGTCTTCTCTACTCTCGATTAAAATTTTTGTTCAGAGGCTGGAAAAACAAGAATTATCCTGCCCCAATATGAAAGAAATTAATACTATCATTATAAACAATTTAGCGAGGTAAGTGGATGATTCAGGTTTGTTTAAAAGGAATATGATGTGTTGTTAAGAAAAACAATCAAATGGACAGGGACGATACTGGTAGGTGTAGGCCTAATCGGCACTGCGTTGTGGGCGTCTATCCCTCGTTGGTTGCCTGTTATTGCTAAATCTTACCTACCTGAAGGTGTCTCACTTTCATTATCCCAGCCTCAATTACAGCGAGCAGGTATTTCTATTGAGAATATCGCATTAACGACAGCCAGTTGTACTTTAGCAAGTATTGACAATTTTGCTTTTTCTTATCGAAAAGAACAGACTGATAAACTGCAATTTAATAGCCAGCAGCTCACTATTGATGAACATTGTTTTTCAACGATGCCACCTAATAAACAGGAAGAAACGGCAACAGTGCCTGTTGAGATAAATTCATTATTAACATCGATACCATACTTAGCCGTCAATATAGAAAATGTATTTTTAAAAGAAAACACTCGCTATCAAGGTGCACTACAGCTAAAGACACAACAAGGTGGCCGATTAGTGACGTACCAAGGAGAAAATGCTCAACTTGGTATTTTTATTAGAGACAATAAATGGCTAGATATAAAGCAATTTAAAGTAAATTTACCTGATGACAATAATATTGAACTTGCTGCTGAAATAGCGTTACCCCTTGATATTGCCTCATTACCTGAAAAAGGTACGATTGATGCGACTTTATTAACCTCCCATTATGCTTATCCCTTAGTTCTTATTCTTGAATGGGTAGGACAATCAGGCACTATTTCACTAGCGGAACAAGGGGGAGGCCATGCATTAGCTCTATTACCTTGGCATGTTACTCCCGAAAATATAAAGATTGAACAAGGTCGTTGGGAATGGTTTGGATTAGATCAACCATTACGTGGTGGCGTTAATATTAATATTGCCCAATGGCAAAAAGGCCTGTCTGATTTAAGATTAACTGCGCGATTAAATGTAATGACAGAAGGTAATGCAGGAAAAGGAAATTTAGTCATTTCGATCCCTGAAACTGCCGTAAATTTGCTAGATGCACATATTCCTATTCAAATTACAGGTGTGGTTAATAAACAATTAATGCAAGCCAGTACGCAATTACCTGTTTATGTAACGGGGACATTAGCTGATCCTACTATTGAATTTCAATCTGGTTCATTACTTCGCTTTAAAGGCCCATTAACTGAAACGCTCACTATAAAAGATGCTCGCTTACCATTAGCAGGAACAACATTTTCATCAAAAGGTTTTAACGGACGTTTAAATGCGATTGTTGTCGCACAAGACAGTATTTGGGGCGACTATCGTATTCATTTTCAAGGTAAAGCAATTGATTTTTTACCTGATAATGGAATGTGGCAATGGCGTTATTGGGGAGAAGGGAATTTATTGCCTTTAAAAGCTCGTTGGGATATTGCAGGTACAGGGTATTGGGCTGATAAATTGGTCAGTTTTGAAAAACTTCAGACAGGGTTTGATGTTTTAAAATACCAAAATACAACGATGACGGCACCTCGATTATCTTTAGAGAGCCCATTTCGTTGGGTAAGAGATGATAAAAAACCAACATTTGGTGGAAAATTAAAATTAACCAGTCAACGTATAGACTTTCCCGCTGGTGGCTTTCTAGATAGAACCGATTTTATTGCCACAATCAGTGGTAAATCGCCTTTCAATTTTAATATGAAAGGTGAATTAAGTGCCAAACCCAATATAGGACCAATTGCAATAAATACACGTTGGGATGGCGCAAGATTAAGAGGGCAAATGCGTTGGCCTTCACAACCTATTAATGTTTTTCAATCGCTCTTACCTGAAGACTTAGGGATCACTCTTGATAAAGGTGAACTCTATACCCAAGCAGACTTTTCTATTGCACCAGAACAAGGATTAATTGCTGGTGGTCACCTTGTTGTTAAGCAGGGGGGAATGTGGCTTAAAGATGGTGTTTTAGAAGGTTTAGATTTTATTTTGCCTTGGCGTTTAAATGGCGACGAGTGGCAGTTAGGTGTTAAACAGCCTGTCCAGCTACGTATAAAGCGTGTTAATAATCTTTTTGATATGACGGATATTACGGCTGATCTTCAAGGTTTTTACCCTGCAACAGAAAATAAACCGTTAGTTTTATCTAATGTGAATGTAGCCATGCTTGATGGGACCATTTCATTGGCAAAACTCAAAATTCCACAACATGATGCAGCGATTATTTCTCTTGATAATATTCAATTAAGTCATCTTTTTACTTTGTTAAAAGTGACGCAGTTTGCGGCATCAGGTAAAGTTAGTGGTGAGTTTCCATTCTTTATTAATAATAATCAATGGATTATTAAAGATGGATGGCTTGCTAATTCATCTTACTTGACGTTAAGGCTTGATAAAGATTTTGTTGATTCAATTGACGATAATAATATGTCAGCAGGCATTGCTATGGCATGGTTACGTTATTTAGAAATTAGCCGTTCTTGGACTCGCGTCAATTTAAGTAATTTAGGTGAGTTAATATTAGAGGCTGAAATTCAAGGAACGAATCCTCTAGAAGATAAACGCAGGCAAGTTAATCTCAATTATCGGCACGAAGAAAATGTCTTTCAATTATGGCGAAGTTTACGATTTGGCTCACAATTGGAAGAGTGGTTAGAAAAAAGCTTATCAGATTTAGGGAGTGAGTCAGAGTGAAACCCTTATTTTTAAAAAAACTATTTTTATTAACGGCTTTAATGATGGGAATATCGGCGTTAACAGGATGTATTAGACTAGAAGTCGCTACGCCCGATAAGCCGATTAATATTAATATGAATGTTAAAATTGAACATGAGATTAATGTAAAAATAGACCGGCAAGTTGAAGATCTCTTAAAAAATAACAGCGCCATTTTTTAAAGGATAAATGATGAATTATAAAAAATATCTCTTAAGCTTTGGTCTAATGATAGTTTTAACTAGTGCAAATGCCATAGCATTAACGCTTGATGAAGCAAGATCACAAGGATTAGTAGGAGAAACCTTTAGTGGTTATATTGAGCTTGTGCAAACTAATAACAAGCAAGCTCAACAACTTGCAGATGAAATAAATCAAGCAAGAAAAGCAAAATATGCTGAAATTGCTAAAACTAACCAAGTAACACCTGAATCTGTTGCTCGACTTGCAGGTGAAAAATTAGTCGCAAGAGCTAATGAAGGTGAGTTTGTAAAGGGTATTAATGGAAAATGGGTAAAAAAGTAGTTAAATCTTAAATAGAGACTTAACCTTATTTAATTTTTAAAGCACGATATATTATAAATATCTATCGTGCTTTTTATTATTAATTTTAATGACTAATCATTAAAATTAATAATATCGTTATTGATCATGACAATGAAATTAATATTTGAGCGTATATAACCGGGTGAAGGAGGCATACTATCTTTTTTAACATAGTTAACTAAAAAGTAGAATTCAGTCTCTCCATCAATCAATTCTTCAGTAAATTCGCTTTTTTTGTTAAGATTGATAGGTCTTTCTTCCTCATTATACAATAATTGAAAAGCAATATTATTGCTTGCATCGGGAGCACTGATTATATTTTTCAAGTAACCTGTAGTATTATCAATACTCGTATTTTCAATTTTTAAGCGAATATCCCCATTGCTTTTAGAACAGTCTTTTATGACAATAATAATAATATGGTTGTCAATATCTGCTAATGTTCCTGCTGCATGTGACGAAAAATCATTTTTATTAACAGAAAGTCTATCGCTAATATTTTCATGGATATAATCAATGTTACAACTCGAGGTGAATTCATGATCACCGCGTCTAGCTGTTGATGGCAATGAAAAAGATGAAAGTAGTAGTATAATAATTAAATAGATAATATTTTTCATAATTTCTCTTGATAAATTAAATTTAAAGACAGGTAACTTCTTTTTTTATCAGACTTTTTTTCTTTTCATCAAAACTTAAATTATAATTAAATTGACACTGTTTATCTTCACCCCATTTTACTTTTATTAATCCATTATCAGGAATGCCAGAAAGAAAAATAATATTTTTTTCTGTTACTAACCCCTGAGAAATAATATTATCCTCTTTATCTAGTACGGTAACTTTTGAGGCAAAAGGAAGGGGTGTTATTGATTTAAAAATAATACGATAACCAGTTTTCATTGGGAAAGTAACTTTAGATATTGCACCTAATGTAGGAATAATACTTTTACTATAATATTCTGTTTCAACGGATTGGGGGAGTGTTGCCGCGTTTAGTTTGATTTTGTTTATTCGATAAGGCGTAATGTTATTCAAAATTAAATTACCAAAGATATCTGTTTCTAAATTAGGTGAGAATGATGTTTTAATACCAGCAATACCTTGTGTATTAACTAATGCAAAGGTTTTTCCTAAACGGGGTGTCAGAGTAATACCTTCTGAATGAAGCACTAATGCACCATTAGCTAAAAAGTTAAGATTGTAGCCATTCTCTGACTTATTTCCAGAAAAACTATAAGATTGATAATTATTTTGATATCTTGTGTTAGCAGAAAATTGATTATATTTTCTTTTAGGGTGATGTGTATGTTGATAGTTTATCGAATATCCTAAATTATTATTGAGTAATGTACCACCTATATTTGTACTGTTTGTATAACGCTTATTATTAATTTGATAATTTGTTTGATTATTAATCCATTGATAATGTTCGCTGTCCCCTATAGGAATATGAAAATTAAATGAAAAATAATGATCTTGAAAATGCTTTTCTTTTTTGAAATCATACTTTAAATGATAATTCACTCTATTAAATGAGGATGAAAAAGATGCTCCAATTTCAAATTCCTTCGATGAATTATGGTATGTTTTATCGTAATAATGCAAAGAGATAAAGCCTAACTCATTAATATTCTGTGATAAAGATAATGAATAATTTTTTTTAATGTGATTTTTTGATAATGAATTATCTAGATAATGATAAAAAGATATCCCCGAAGTAAAGTAAGTTTGTGTAATAGGAATATTTTTCTGATAACGAAACTGATATTTAATTTTATCATTATTATTTTTTTCATAACTTATATCTGTGGCCAAACCACCTAAAACACCTAAGTCTAGAGATAATCCAGATAAATATTTTTGTTGATTATCCTGTTTTTTTATTGCGCTGTAAGAAGTAATTTTTTGACTCAATCCATATGAAAATTCGCTCAAAATAAAAAGAGCATTTTTATTATTAGGATGGTCAGGTAATGCGCCTGAGATGATATTATATTGATAACTTCCTTGATTTAATTGGTTAGGTAATGATGTAAAGTAGTGTGTTGAAACCTTTACTCTTCCATCTGTTTCTTTGATTTCTAAAATAAGTTTTTCACTACCTATAGAAGGTAATGAATTTAGAAGAAAAGGGCCGGGAGGAACTGTCGTTTCATAGATGATCTTATCACCCTGTTTTATGATAACTTGAGCTTGTGTATCAGCAGTTCCTTCAATAATAGGGCTATTAGCATAAAGATTTTTGTTTGAAATTAAATTATTGGATATTAATTGAAAGCCAATAATTTTATCGTTTGATAATATTCGTGTTGTAGGTGAAAATTTGCCACCATAAAAAACAGAAGAAAAAGAATTAATTTGTCTATAGGTGTAAATTGATGAAAGCTTAGATTGATAGCTATCTTTTATCCAATTAAACCCACTTTGACTACGTACACGCCAAGCTCCTATGTTAATACCTGAGTGTAAATTAAGCTTTTGTTCAAACGATTTTTTCTGATGATATTTAATCGAATAGGAATATTGAGTGAATAATGCGGTAATTCCATTATCCCAGTCTTGTTCATTGATGGCATAGTCTGTTTTTTTTATTAATGCTTTTTGTGGAATGATTAAGTTTAATTTTTGATTGGAAAATTGATATTTAAAATCAATCAAATAATCGATTAAAGGAATTATTTCCTGATTTTCTTTTGTGATTTTATAAAATTCGGTATCAATACCAAGAGAGGTTAAATCATTGATAGAAAGACAAGGAATTAACTTGTTATCTATATTTTTAAAATAAAGGAGTTTTGCCATTTTCTTTCTATTATTAATATAAATAATAGAGTGATAAAATCCTTCAGGTTTTTTATCTTCAATAAGGAGTTTAATGGTATCATCATTAATATTAGAAAATGAATTAGAATAAAGAGAGAGGAAGTTATTCTGAGCAAAAGTATCTTTGTAATAAATAGACATTAAAATAAAAAAAGTTATTTCTTTTTTTTTAACTTAATCTTCATTAATTATGGCCTTATCTGTCGCATTTATTTCCACACCAAACTGATCAATTATTTTCCATTTAATCAATCCATCTTTTTTAATTTTATTTTTTGTATTATATTCTTTAAACGGTGGTATGGTTTTACTCTTATTAATCAATAATACATCATTACAACTGACGTTAAGCAAAGTAATAAAGTAAGGGGTGGGGTTTTTTATAATAAACTCGTTGTTTTTATTTTTTAAAAACTCAATTTTATTATAGGCATCTTTTGCATTTTCTTCTATCGATATCGGTCTGTATATTAAGTTATAGATAGAGTTCATTGATATATGCAATAAGTTTTCATTTTCGTCTGAATCTGATAATACTGGTATTCTTTTAATATTTATTCTATATATTGTTTCTCTATCTTTTTCTTTTATTTCATCTATTTTAAAAATTTTCAAGGAGTAGTTCTCATCTTTCTCTATTTTAAAAAGTGGGGGAGTGATCATAAAAGGTAATTCATCATCATTATTTTCATCATAGTATGAAATCCAGCTTTGTATAAAGTATTCACTATTTGTATTATTTTTTATTTCAATGATTTCTTGATTTTTGCTTTCGATAAAAATAAATTTATCCTTATTTATTTCTATCGACGTGTAACCATAAATAGGAAGAATGCTAAATATAGATAATATAGTTAGTTTTGTTTTTTTAATCATTTTGTATTTAAGTATAGTAATTTAATATTGTTTTTAAGTTGGAAATATTAAAACAAAGCTGGATAACCAGCTTTGTTAATTTTTAAGACATTAATCTACAGCGACATCACTATAAATAACGTCAAATGATAGGCTAGATCTTACTAAGCCTGGTGTTGCATCTAATCCATTTGGTTTCATATAATTGACTTCAAATGAAAAATCAGCGGTTTTAGCATCTTTATCAATATTTAAATTAAATACTTTAGGTCTTTCATTACTTAATTGAATAATGTTTTTTTCTGAATCAAAAATGGCAAGATCAACATTACTACCATTATCTGCTAGGTTTTTTAATGAATTTTTTGTTTGTTTTGGAATTTTCAACTGAATACTAGAAAGACTTTCACTACAATTAGCAAATTGAATGGAAAGTGGTTGGGCATCCGTTTTTGCTATATGGTTATCTCCAAAATTATTTGCTTGAACTGGGGGTAATTGAACAGGTTGTATGTCTTGTAATTGGCAATTGGGATTCGCTGTAACAGAACCATTAATAGTAATTGTACCTACATTTTTTTCTGTGTATTCAACCGCATTTGCTTGAGTTGATAAAAAAGTTGTAGATAAAATAAGAATTGAGAGTAAATTTTTTTTCATTTCAAATTCCATTTATTGAATTAATAAAGTTATTTAATAATCTTCTTGTCTCTAGAAGCTAAAAAAATATTATTTATTTATCTTTTCAAAATCAAATTTAATTGAATTAAATATCTTTATTTTTATGGTGAATAAAAGAATAAACAGTAATTAATTGTTATTAAAAACACGGACATCAAACTATTTGTTTAATAAAGTAGTTTGTTTTAGAATTATCTACTTTTAAGGTTTTTTAGTTATAATTTAATAAGGTCTTTTTTATAAAAAAATTAAACGGTATTGATATATTTTTATATATTTAGATATAAAAAAAGCACCTGGTTAGGTGCTTTTATAAAAAGATAAAATTAATTATTTTGCGGTGATATTTTTTGTACTAACCACAGTATCAATTTCTTTTTGTGCTTGTAGATGAGATTGCTGAGTGTGCTCTTCACCAAAGGCTGTACCTTCAGCCATAATAAATTGTACGTCATTGATACCGATAAAAGCTAAAAACTGTGTAAGGTATGGAACAATCAGATCAGAAGGCTTATCTTTATGAATACCACCACGGCTCGTTAATATAACCGCTTGTTTATCTTCAAGTAAACCAACAGAACCCGCTTCGGTGTATTTAAATGTTTCACCTGCGCGAGCGATATAATCAATGTAATGTTTTAACTGCGCCGGAATTGAGAAGTTATACATTGGTGCCGTGATAACAATGATATCATGAGCTTTTAATTCACTAATTAATTCATCAGATAATGCTCTGGCAACTTTTTGTTCATCAGATAGCATTGCTGTTTCTTTTCCAAAAGCGAATAGAGTAGCTTGGTCTAATGTTGGTACTGTATCTTTAGCGAGATCACGTACAGTAATCAGGTCATCTTTATGGTTATTTTGCCAATTTTCAATCAAGTAATCAGCCATTTTATTGCTGTGTGAGTAGTTATCTAAAATACTTGATTTCAGTACAAGGATCTTTTTCATTATTTTCTCGTGGTCTATAAAGTGTTCTATTTATTTAAATTTATTAGTTAATAGTAGTTTACCCAATCTTTAAAATATCACATCACAATCCTTTGAATATGCTATTCAAAATTATTGATTATATGAAATCATAGACTAAGAAATTTAACCAAGCCTTTATGTGCCAATAGCCTGTTGTGATATCATAAAGGCATTAGTTTTGATTAGAATAACCTCAAAAAGGATAATAAAAGGTGACATTATCATCTGCCATGCTCTATCAAGAAATAGAGCAATTATCGTTGCGGGAGCAGCAACGGTTAAGAAAACGTCTACGTGGCGTCGCTAAAATTAATAATGAAGAGTCTAAACAGGTGGTATTAAGTGCAATTAAGCAATATATCACCACAGCACAACAGATGATAATTCGCCGCCAAGCTAATTGTCCTGAAATTACTTACCCAGAAAACCTTCCAGTTAGTCAAAAGAAAGATGCTATTTATAATGCAATAAGAGATAACCAAGTCGTTATTATTGCAGGGGAAACTGGCTCTGGTAAGACAACACAGATCCCTAAAGTTTGTCTTGAATTAGGTCGAGGGATCAAGGGATTTATTGGGCATACTCAACCGCGTCGTTTAGCTGCACGTTCAGTGGCTGAACGTATCGCTCATGAATTAAAAAGTACGTTAGGAGAATCTGTAGGTTATAAGGTTCGTTTTAGCGATCATGTTGGTGACAATACACTTGTTAAATTGATGACTGATGGAATTTTGTTAGCAGAATTACAGCAAGATAAACTGTTACTGCAATATGACACGATCATTATCGATGAAGCCCATGAACGTAGTTTAAATATCGATTTCATTCTTGGCTATTTAAAACAGCTATTACCTAAACGTCCTGATTTAAAAGTCATCATTACATCAGCAACCATTGATCCTGAGCGTTTTTCTAAACACTTTAGTCAAGCTCCAATTATTGAAGTATCAGGTAGAACTTATCCTGTTGAAGTGAGGTATCGCCCAATTGGTGGTGATGAACTGGATAGCGATAAGGATATGACTGATGGGATTATTGATGCTATTGATGAATTAAGCCGAGAAAGTGCGGGTGATATTCTTATTTTTATGAGTGGTGAACGAGAAATTCGCGATACTGCTGATGCTCTGAATAAATTACAACTTCGCCACACTGAAGTATTACCTTTATTTGCCCGTTTATCTAACAGTGAACAAAATCGAATTTTTCATCCCCATAATGGCAGACGTATTATTTTAGCAACTAACGTTGCCGAAACTTCATTAACTGTGCCAGGTATTAAATACGTTATTGATACGGGGTTCGCCCGCGTCAGTCGTTATAGTTATCGTACTAAAGTACAACGACTTCCAATAGAGCCTATTTCTCAAGCATCAGCCAATCAAAGGAAAGGGCGTTGTGGTCGTGTTTCTGATGGTATTTGTATTCGTCTTTATTCAGAAGATGATTTTATTTCTCGTGCTGAGTTTACTGATCCTGAAATATTAAGAACTAATCTTGCATCTGTTATTTTGCAAATGACCTCAATAGGATTAGGTGATATTGGTGCGTTTCCATTTGTACAGCCACCCGATAAACGTAATATTCAAGATGGTGTTCGATTATTAGAAGAGCTAGGTGCATTACAAGAGGGAACCGATAACAATGGCGCTTATCGTTTAACCCCTATGGGAAAACAACTTGCACAACTTCCTATTGATCCTCGTTTAGCAAGAATGGTACTTGAAGCACGTAAATATGGTGCTGTTAAAGAGTTGATGGTTATTACTTCCGCACTTTCAATTCAAGATCCTCGTGAAAGACCGATGGATAAACAACAAGCTTCTGATGAGAAACATCGGCGCTTCCAAGATAAAGATTCTGATTTCTTGTCTTTTTTAAACATGTGGGATTATTTAAAAACTCAACAAAAAGAGTTGAGTCATTCCCAGTTTAGAAAACTGTGTCGCCAGGAATTTTTAAATTTTATGCGCGTTCGAGAGTGGCAAGATGTTTATACGCAATTACGACAAGTTGTGAAAGAATTAGGTTTTCCAGTTAATAGTGAGCCTGCTGATTTTAGAAGTGTTCATGTTGCACTCCTAAGCGGTTTATTGTCGCATATTGGACAAAAAGATGCAGATAAACAAGAATTCACAGGTGCAAGAAATGCTCGTTTTTCTATTTATCCTGGCTCAGGTCTATTCAAAAAACCGCCTAAATGGACAATGGTGGCAGAACTAGTCGAAACATCTCGTTTATGGGGGAGAATTGCGGCTCGGATTGAACCAGAATGGATTGAACCTATTGCTGAACATTTGGTGAAACATCAATATAGCGAACCTCATTGGTCAAAAGCACAAGGTGCTGTAATGGCTAATGAAAAAGTAACATTGTATGGTTTACCTATCGTTGCCTCTCGACCTATAAATTATAGTCAAATTGATCCGCTTTTATGCCGTGAACTCTTTATTCGACACGCCTTAGTGGAAGGAGATTGGCAAACTCGTCATGCATTTTTCCGTGACAATTTAAAATTGCGGACAGAAGTTGAAGAGTTGGAACATAAATCCCGTCGTCGTGACATTCTTGTCGATGATGAAACAATGTTTACTTTCTACGATCAACGAATACCTCAGGATGTTGTTTCGTCTCGCCATTTTGATAAATGGTGGAAAGAGGCACGGAAAACATCACCTGATCTGCTTAACTTTGAAAAAAGTATGCTTATCAAAGATGATGCTAAACGAGTTAGTGCATTAGATTATCCGAACTACTGGCAACAAGATAATCTAAAATTACGCTTAACCTATCAATTTGAACCGGGCACTGCAGCTGATGGTGTCACTGTCCATATTCCATTACCTATTTTAAATCAGGTAAAAGACGAAGGTTTTGATTGGCAAATTCCGGGTATTCGTCATGAATTGATTGTGGCCTTAATTAAGTCATTACCAAAACCTATCCGCCGTAATTTTGTACCAGCACCTAACTATGCTTCTGCTTTTTTAGAGCGTGTACCTCAAGTTGAAGGTGATTTACTCGATAGACTTGAAAAAGAATTACGGCGTATGACGGGCGTGACCGTTGATAGAGAGAGTTGGCAACTAGATCAAGTTGCCGAACACTTAAAAATGACATTCCGTGTTGTTGGCGATAAAAATAAAACACTGGCAGAAAGTAAAGATCTCAATAAATTAAAAGAGAATTTAAAGGAAAAAGTGCAAGAAACATTATCGGCTGTGGCTGATGATGGTATCGAGCAGCAAAATCTGCATATTTGGAGTTTTGGTGATTTGCCTCAGCGTTATGAGCAAAAACGCGGTGGTTATTCAGTGAAGGCTTATCCGGCACTTGTTGATGAAAAAAATAGTGTAGGTATTAAGCTTTTTGAAACAGAAACTGAACAGCAAGCTTCAATGTGGGAAGGGGTACGACGGTTATTATTATTAAATATTCCTTCACCGATTAAATACCTGCATGAAAAATTACCAAATAAAGCAAAACTTGGTCTTTATTTTAATCCTTATGGCAAAGTGCTTGATTTAATTGATGACTGTATTGCTTGTGGTGTTGATAAACTTATCGCGTCTTATGGTGGTTTAATTTGGCAAGAAGACGAATATCAAAAGCTACAAGAGTATGTCAGAGCAGAACTAAATGATGCTGTGGTTGATATAGCAAAACAAGTTGAAGCAATTTTAACGCAAGTATTTGCCATTAATAAGCGTTTAAAGGGGAGGGTTGATATTAGTGTTGCTTTTGCATTATCTGATATTAAAGCCCAGCTTGGCCAGTTAGTTTTTCCTGGTTTTGTTACCTCTCACGGTTGGAAACGCCTTGCTGATATTCCTCGTTATTTAAGTGCTATTGAAAAACGAATGGAAAAATTGGCTATTGATCCTAATCGTGATCGTGCACAAATGAGTCGGGTTGAAAATGTTATACAGCAATGGCAACAATGGTTAGGCAAATTGACTGAAAAACAAAAACAGCAAGACGATGTACAAAATATTCGCTGGATGATAGAAGAGTTAAGAGTGAGTCTATTTGCTCAACAGATAGGAACACCTTATCCAATCTCAGATAAACGTATATTGCAGGCAATAGAACAAATTAGTTTTAACTAATTAAATAGTGACATGTTTGACCCACGGGAACTTATACTTCTTGTGGGTTTTTTTATTTTCTTGCTAATTAATAACTACCTATATATTAGTTACAACATACTATATGTTTCTTAATTTATACGCATCTAACCATCCGTGTAAAAAATAACAGCTTAGCAGGAGAAATTTTCTGACTTAAGTGAAATTTATTTTGAAGAGAGGTAGAGAGGTAGAGAGGTACTATTTTTTCAGTACCCCTCAGATTATCTTTAGTAAATAGTTAAGTAACCCAATGCCGGAATAGCGCCAAATAAGACAAGAGCTAACAGAATTTTCTCACTTAAGAGTAGCGGTTTTTTATCTTTGTACTGTTTGCGTGTATATAAAAACATTAAGATACCAGGTGCGTAAAGTACAACAGATAATAATAAATTAATAACACCTGACGCATAAAGTAACCATAAACCATATAAACTTGCGGGTATAGCTATCAGTAATAAAGCACGGCTACTACGTGCAATAGCAACTTTAAATAGAAAAGCACCCACTAAGAAATAAGGAACAAGGATCATCTCTGAGGCGATAGTCAATAGTGTGTTGTAGTTACTTCCTGTTAGCCAAATTAATACTAAAGAGAATTGAACAGCTAAGTTGGTAAACCATAATGAAGATGATGGTGCATCATTTTTATTTTGCTTACCGAGTTGTTTAGGAAATGAATGATGCAATGCTGCGATATAGGGAACTTCAGCGGCCATAATTGTCCAGCTTAAATATGCACCACAAACAGATAAAATAAGACCTGCGGCAATAATTATTTCACCCATACTACCAATCAGTTGTACAAGCAGAGGAGCCATTGATGGGTTTTTCATTGCGGCTAAATCAGCTTGACTGACTAAACCTTGTGATAAAAGTGTCACAAGAATATAAATAACCAGAGCAATAACAACGGCAAGTACAGTTGCTAAACCAACATCTCGTCGATTTTTAGCTCTTGCAGAAACGACAACGGCACCTTCAATACCAATAAATACCCATAGCGTGATCAGCATTGTATTTTTAACTTGGTCCCAAACAGGAACACCCATATTTATTCCTTGAAAATCAAGGGTAAATATATCCATATTGAAAGCTAATAGGGCGACAATAACAAATAGTCCTAATGGAATAAGTTTTGCCATTGTTGCCATTAAATTAATACTGGCGGCTGTTTGTACACCACGTAAGATAAGAAAGTGAACAACCCAAAGTAATATGGATTCTCCTATTAAGGCCTGCCAAGTATTCCCATCACCAAAAATGACATTTTCGGGGGTGTCTGTAAAAAAACTGAAGGCCGCAAAAACAATAACAAGATAAGAAACGTTAGCGACAACTGCGCAAACCCAATAACCCCATGCAGAGCAAAAACCAATAAACTCACCAAATCCTTCTTTAGCGTAAGTGAAAATACCACCGTCAAGATCAGGCCGCAGGCGAGAGAGAAGCAATAAAGACGTGGCAAGAAAGAGTATCCCAACACCCGTTATTACCCAGCCAATAATCAATGCAGCAGGGCTAGCAACTTCAGCCATATTTTGAGGCAAACTGAATACACCTGCACCAACCATTGAGCTTAACACTAACGCGGTGAGTGATATTAAGCCAAGTTTCTTATTCAAGGATAATTACCTACGTGATTAAAATTGTAAATAAATAGCGTATTTTCTTGTTTTTTGGTCAGTAAATAGAATAAATATGAATATCTCAAATTTAAATAAAGATAAAAACACTAAAAAACAGCGAGATTTTACGGAGAGTTAACTTGGTTGTCTATGCATTAAATCATAAAAATTATGCACTTTTACAAAATGTGGTTTGTTTGATTATATTTTGAGTAAAAAAAACCTCGCATAAGCAAGGTTTTTTTAAATTAGGAAGTTTTATTACTTGAATAAGTCAGCAGTAATAGTGACTGTACCACCATCACTTTGCCATTCATTGGTAATATGGTAATACTTGGCACCTTTTGCGGCAGCACGTTTAGCAACCTGATAAGAAATTTCTGGTGAGTTTACAAAGTACCCGCTAAATGTAATGGTATCAAAAGGATCCATTAACGCAGCAGCAGCTTTGTTGACTTCTTGGATTTCAGTGCCATCAGGTAATGTTACAGTGTAACGACCACCTGTACCTGAAGTTTGTGTATCAGCAAATGCACCTACGTTTCTATCAAAATCAGTGTTTGATGCAAGACCTGGTTTCTCAACTTTATTAGCAGCGACTCCGCCTTCTGCAATAAGTGCGCGACCGGCATCAGAATCATAGGGAACAACCGCTTCTGGTGCTTGAATAGCGCGTTTAGGTGCATCTTTTTTGTAGATATAAGCTGTAACTTCTTGGTTACCACCATCATTTGTCGATACATTACGTACAATAAAGAATGATGCAGCACCTTTTTTAGCTGCCGCTTTTGCAATTGCATCGTTAATATCCGGGGTTGTTGGGAAGTAACCACGGATAGAAACAGTATCAAATGGTTGTAACAGAATTGCTTCAGGTTTTGGTAATTCAGTTACGCCATGAAAAACACGATAGCTTTCTTCTTCTGCTTTGGGTGCATCTTTATGGTATAGATCAGCAGTAACACTCATGTTGCCACTATCACTAATATCATCTAGACCTTGAATGTAGAAACTATCAGCACCGACTTTATCCGCACGACGAGATACCGCA
Source organism: Proteus sp. fly-1089 (assembly GCF_040138965.1). Classification (NCBI taxonomy): domain Bacteria; kingdom Pseudomonadati; phylum Pseudomonadota; class Gammaproteobacteria; order Enterobacterales; family Morganellaceae; genus Proteus; species Proteus sp. fly-1089. Next base: position 825,128 of record NZ_JBEETS010000001.1, on the reverse strand, counting down.
TCAGCGGCTTCATAAATAGCGTTAAAACGACCGATAACTGTAATTCTTTCAAATGGTTTTAGTTCTGCAGCTTGTTCGGGGGTTAATTCCTGAGCAGCCTGCGCAACAGTGATATTAGTTAAAGACAACATCGCTGCTGCGATGACTGAGGTTTTCAGCTTCATACAAAATCCTTCCGCCTTGCGCAATTAATATTGGTCATGTGCTGAACGTAGTGGTTTATCACATAGGGATTAATTATTACATGTAATAATAGCATTTGTCGCATTATTTTATTTAGCGAATCACCACAGAGTCAAATGACCAGTATATGTTACCAGATATTTACCTGAATATAGTGAATAATTCATAAATATGCCTTTTCGACTAAAATGATCCAATTAAGTTCAATTTTAGCTTTACACAGATATAGATTATTGGTTTTATTTTCAGTAGGTTATTAGAGCTCCGATTAATGGCATGCATATTATTATTTTTAACATTTTTTTTGCATGAATGTGAAGTTAACGGAGAGGTTTTAACAGAACTCTATGGATAAGAAGGGAAAATTATGCGAATTGGTATACCCAAAGAGCGACTTTCTAATGAAACAAGGGTTGCGGCAACACCTGCCACAGTAACTCAACTCATAAAATTAGGATTTACAGTCGCAATTGAAAATAGTGCTGGTATTGCTTCAAGTTTTGAAGATAAAGCTTATCAAGAAGCTGGCGCCGAGATCCTCGACCTCCAAAATGTTTGGCAATCAGACATTATTTTGAAGGTAAATGCACCGCTTGATAATGAAATAACATTATTACAAGAAGGTGCAACGTTAGTGAGTTTTATATGGCCAGCACAAAATGCGTCATTGCTCGAAAAACTAGCTGAAAAGAACATTAACGTCATGGCCATGGATAGTGTGCCACGTATTTCTCGTGCGCAATCTCTTGACGCGTTGAGCTCGATGGCAAACATTGCAGGTTATCGTGCTGTTGTTGAAGCCGCTCATGAATTTGGCCGATTCTTCACGGGGCAAATTACTGCAGCTGGTAAAGTACCACCAGCTAAAGTGATGGTTATTGGTGCCGGTGTTGCAGGTCTTGCTGCGATTGGTGCCGCAGGGAGTCTTGGCGCAATTGTTCGTGCATTTGATACTCGTCCTGAAGTTAAAGAACAAGTTCAAAGTATGGGCGCTGAGTTTCTGGAACTTGATTTTAAGGAAGAAGCAGGCAGTGGTGATGGTTATGCCAAGGTAATGTCAAAAGCCTTTATTGATGCTGAAATGGCGTTATTTGCAGAACAAGCAAAAGATGTTGATATCATCATTACAACCGCATTAATCCCAGGAAAGCCAGCACCTCGTTTAATCACGAAAGAAATGGTTGATTCAATGAAACCAGGGAGTGTGGTTGTTGATCTTGCAGCCCAAAATGGGGGGAACTGTGAATATACCGTACCGAATGAAGTCTTTACGACAGAACATGGTGTGAAAATTATTGGTTATACAGATCTTGCAGCTCGCTTGCCGGCACAATCGTCTCAGCTTTACGGTACTAACTTAGTCAATTTACTGAAATTACTTTGTAAAGAGAAAGACGGCAATATCAATATTGATTTTGATGATGTTGTTATTCGAGGCGTCACTGTTATTCGTGCTGGTGAAGTCACATGGCCTGCACCACCGATTCAAGTTTCAGCACAGCCTAAAGCTACACCTGCTGCGAAACCACAAGAGAAACCCGTTGCTAAACCTGTTTCACCTTGGAAGAAATACGGCTTATTAGCTATTGCTTTCTTATTATTTGCATGGCTTGCCAATGTTGCACCAAAAGAGTTTTTATCTCACTTTACGGTATTCGCGCTTTCTTGTGTGGTGGGATATTACGTTGTTTGGAATGTTAGCCATTCATTGCATACACCATTGATGTCAGTTACAAACGCAATTTCAGGCATTATCGTTGTCGGTGCTGTACTACAAATTGGGAGTGGTGGTTGGGTTAGCCTCTTTTCGTTTGTCGCAATTTTAATTGCGAGTATTAATATTTTTGGTGGATTTACTGTTACTCAACGTATGTTGAAAATGTTCCGTAAAGGATAAGGGAGACAATTATGTCCAGCGGAGTTGTTACAGCGGCATATATTGTCGCCGCGATATTATTTATTTTTAGCCTTGCCGGCTTATCAAAGCATGAAACCTCTAAACAAGGTAACTACTTTGGTATTGCAGGGATGGCGATTGCACTGTTCGCAACCATTTTTGGACCTTATGCTGGCAATGTAGGTTGGATCATTATTGCAATGGTAATCGGTGCTGTTATTGGTATCCGTTTAGCTAAAAAAGTCGAAATGACTCAAATGCCAGAATTAGTTGCAATCTTACACAGTTTTGTAGGTTTAGCAGCTGTTTTAGTGGGTTTTAACAGTTATCTTGACCACAACACGGCAATGGATCCTGTGATGGTGAATATTCATCTAACAGAAGTCTTTTTAGGGATCTTCATTGGTGCTGTTACATTTACAGGTTCAATTGTTGCTTATGGTAAATTAAGTGGAAAAATGTCGTCGAAACCGATGATGTTGCCTAATCGCCATAAATTAAACCTTGCAGCTTTGGTTGTTTCTTTCTTATTGATGGTTTGGTTTGTTAAAACCGACAGTGTTGGCTTACAAGTTTTCTTAATCATAGTAATGACTGTAATTGCATTAGCATTTGGTTGGCATTTAGTTGCATCGATAGGTGGTGCTGATATGCCAGTTGTTGTTTCGATGCTGAACTCTTACTCAGGATGGGCAGCAGCAGCAGCAGGCTTTATGTTGAGCAATGACCTGTTAATTGTAACAGGTGCATTAGTGGGGTCTTCAGGTGCGATCCTTTCTTATATTATGTGTAAAGCGATGAATCGTTCTTTTATTAGCGTAATAGCAGGTGGATTTGGTACAGATGGTTCAGCTCCAACTGAAGAAGGTGAGATGGGTGAGTATCGCGAAACAACGGCTGAAGAAGTCGCTGATATGTTGAAAAATTCAACTTCTGTTATTATCACCCCAGGCTATGGATTAGCGGTTGCACAAGCACAATATCCTGTGCATGACATCACTGAAAAATTACGTCAACGTGGTGTGAAAGTGCGTTTTGGTATTCATCCAGTAGCAGGGCGTTTACCGGGCCATATGAATGTATTGTTAGCGGAAGCTAAAGTGCCTTATGACGTTGTATTAGAAATGGATGAAATCAATGATGATTTCTCTGATACTGATACTGTTTTAGTTATTGGTGCTAACGATACGGTAAACCCAGCAGCACAAGATGATCCAAATAGCCCAATTGCAGGTATGCCAGTGTTAGAAGTGTGGAAAGCTCAAAACGTCATTGTGTTTAAACGCTCAATGAATACAGGTTATGCAGGGGTTCAAAATCCTCTGTTCTTTAAAGAGAATACACAAATGTTATTTGGCGATGCTAAAGCTAGCGTAGATGCAATTTTAAAAGCACTGTAACTGTAATAGATACAGATAGTGAAAAGCCAGTCAATTCTTTGACTGGCTTTTTTAATGGATACTTTTAACAATCAATCGTGATCGCTATCAACTGTAATAGGACAGGTAAAACCATCAGGTTTGATGGCCAACAAATCACATTTAATATGGTCTATCAGTTGTTCTGCGGTATTTCCTAAGAAGGCTGCTGAAAGCCCCGTTCTTCCTAAAATACCTAAAACAACAATACCTGCATTTAACTCTTCACAAACTTGAGGAATAACTTGTTCTGGTAATCCTTCTTTAACATGCGTTTTCTCTTCTGGAATGCAGAATTTCTGACGAAGTTCTTTCATCGCAATAAGATGCTGACCACGAAGTGCATTGTTATAAAGATTAGGATCAAAATCAGGTAACTCAATCGCAATATTAATCGGTGCAACAGGATAAGCACTGAGTAGATGAACATCAGGGTCTTTTTGTATGCGATGAGATAAATCAGTAGTTAATTCGATAAGTTTTAGATTAAGAGCATCATGGTAAGATTCTTCATTTGATAAATTTGCCGCTACGACAATAGTGCCGTATTCAGGCCATTCTTTATCTTTAACCATCCAAACAGGGCAAGGACATTTTCTAAGTAATTGCCAATCTAGAGGAGTAAAAATAAGAGAACCTAATTTATCGTGTTGATGAGCCATTTTTATGAGTAAGTCATGTTGATGTGCCACAACTTCTTCAATAATGGCTTCATAAGGGCGATTATGCCAAATGACTTTAATGTCAATTTCTATACCGGCTTCAAGGTAATAGCGAGACTGCTGTTTGATCCAAGCTGCTTTTTGACTAATAACACCTTTGCGCATTGCGTTGCGTTCATCGGGAGATAAAAGGGTTGTCATGTCATAGGAGAGATCATAAACAGGTAGAAAAGCTTTTATCCGCCCACCATTACGCTGAACGATATAGACAGCACGGCGAAGTGCTGGTTGGTCATCTTGGTTAGGATCAATGACAACGAGAAGGTTTTGATATTTTTCCATTGTAATATCCTCTTTAGGGCTGGATTTATCCATCTACAATTTAAAGATAACCCAAGAAGATAAAATGCAATAGTACAAAATAGAAAATGGGGCACAAATTTGTGTGCCCCATTATAAAATTAGCGAGTGAAATGTAACACAGATTAAACTTCAGCTGATGAAGGAAGTTTACCTGCTAGTTCACTTAATAACGTACCATCTTCGATGGTAATGTATTTACCTTTAACGCTTAACATGCCACTTTTTTGGAAGCGACCTAATAAACGGCTAATCGTTTCGACGGTTAAACCCAAATAATTACCGATATCACCGCGCGTCATTGTTAAACGGAATTCGCGAGGAGAAAAACCACGCTGAGCGAAACGACGAGAGAGGTTATAAATAAAAGCAGCCAAACGTTCTTCTGCATTCTTTTTCGATAGCAGTAAGATCATCTCTTGGTCACCTTTGATTTCACCACTCATCAGGCGCATCATTTGTTGACGTAAGTTAGGCATTTTGCCTGACAGATCATCCAAAGTCTCAAATGGAATTTCGCAAACCATTGATGTTTCTAAGGCTTGAGCGAAACTAGGGTGTTCGGTATTAATAATGGCGTCAAATCCAACCAAATCACCAGCAAGATGAAATCCTGTTATTTGCTCGTCGCCTTCTTCCGTAATGGTATAACTTTTAATTGTACCAGAACGTATGGCATAAAGTGATTTCAGCTCATCACCTGCTTTAAACAAGGTTTGACCTTTTTGGATGGGCTTTTTACGCTCGATAATATTATCGAGTTGATCAAGCTCATGCTCGTTTAAAGTAAACGGGATGCAGAGCTGGCTAATACTGCAATCCTGACAATGGATTGCACAACCGCCAGATTGGATTCGGCGAACGACGCGTTTTTCTGGGATCATAAGCTTGCTCATTACAAATAAAAATATTGATATGCGTCAATTTTAACACATATTGCAGTAATTGGTAAGGGGAATAACGATACGTGTAGAAATAATTCTGAATGTAACAAAACATGTATCTTGATAAAAACGATGTTTTGCTTAAAGGCTTATTTAGAACAATTTGCGCTAACCCTATACTCAATTGGTATATTATTCGATTTTCTAATGAAGTTATAGTGCTATTACTAAATTATCCTCGTCAAAAGCCAAAAATGAAGGTGTGCTTCAATATTTTCTATCTTTATATTGACATTTAGTTTACGGCTTTACCTTAAATTCGTGTTTTTTATACATAACTCTTTCTTTTATTAACATAAATATAGGTAAAGTTAACTAGATGTATTTTTGATGCAACTTAATGCTAACTTGAATTAGCTTTTCCTTATAAAAAGTGGGGGATCTGCAAAGAAGTGCGGAAAATTGAAACATTCTATTACCTATTAAGTGGTATTGATGTACATCAATGAGGGTTTACCACTATATCCTATCATTTTCACTAATGAGAGTTGTTATGTGAGAATGATAAACTAATGAAAAAAATAGAAAAAAGTGAGAAAAACAAAGGGATGATGTCATTGAGCCGTCGCCACTTTGTTCAAACAAGCGCTGCACTAGTCACTGTGCCATTTTTCGCACGAAATGCACACGCTAATGCAGATAAAAGCTTACCAATGGCCAAAATAGACACCACACTCGCTACTGTCGTAGCCACATGTAGCACTTTTGACTGTGGTGGGAAATGTGATATTCGAGCACATATAAAGGAAGGAATTGTCACTCGAATTACAACGAGACCCGATAATGAATTAGATGAAACTATGCCAATTATGCGAGCGTGTGTGCGTGGCAGAGGTTATCGTAAATTTTCTTATCATGCTGACAGATTAAAATACCCAATGAAAAGGGTCGGCAAACGTGGTGAAGGTAAATTTGAACGCATTTCATGGGATGAAGCAACAACACTAATTGCAGAAAATGTGACACGTTTAACGGAGAAACATGGTGCTGCAAGTCGTTTTTTAACAGTGAGCACAGCGGTAACAGGAGGGATCTTCTCTGGTGATACCATGATGAAGAAACTCTTTAACTTAACAGGAGGGTATCTTCCTTATTACCATTCAGTCAGTTTAGGTAACACCTTAAAGGTAACGCCTTATACTTATGGTATTGCCAAAACAGGTAGCTCTCTAGACACCCTTGAAGATACACCATTAGTGATTTTATGGGGTCATAATCCGAATGAAACCATTTTTGGGCATACTAACCATTATTTTCAAAAGATGAAAAATAATGGGACTAAATTTATTGTGGTTGATCCTCGTTATTCCGATACCGCCCAATCTCTCGCTGATCAATGGATACCGCTTTTACCAACAACAGATAATGCTTTAATGGATGCAATGATGTATGTCATTGTCACCGAAAATCTTCATGACAAACCATTTATTGATAAATATGTAATTGGTTTTGATGAAGAGCATATGCCAGAAGGTGTTCCCGCTAATGAGTCTTTAGTTGCCTATTTAACAGGCATGAAAGATGGTGTCATGAAAACGCCAGAATGGGCTGAAAATATTACACGAGTCCCTGCTAGCACTATTCGTCAGTTAGCTCGTGAATATGCCATGACAAAACCAGCCGCATTAATTCAAGGTTGGGGTCCTCAACGTCATATTTGTGGTGAACGTAGTGCCAGAGGCTCATCATTACTCGCAGCCATTACAGGAAATGTTGGTAAGAAAGGAGCATGGGCAGCTGGATATGGTGGTATTGGTAACCGTCAATCTATACATGGGCCTAATATTGGTGAAAATCCAGTAAAAGCCAAAATTTCTATTATGAACTGGATGCAGGCTGTTGAAGATGCAAGTCAAGTTCGTGCTGAAGATGGGCTTCTTGATGCAGATAAACTTGATACTAATATTAAGGTGATCTTCTCATTAGCAGGCAATTATTTAGTTAACCAAAATCCCGATGTGAATGCAGCAGCAAAATTATTAGCAGATGAATCAAAAGTAGAGTTTATTGTTGTTAGTGATCTCTATTTATCACCTTCAGCAAAATATGCTGATTTAGTATTGCCAGAGACCAGTTTCTTGGAACGCTGGAACATAGGAAATACATGGGGAACAGGTAATTATTTTCTACTTTCTGAGAAAGTTATTGAGCCCGCTTTTGAACGCCGTTCTGATTATGAATGGATCACGGAAGTTGCTGAAAAAATGGGTGTAAAAGAAGCGTTCACTGAAGGTCGTAGTGAGAAAGAGTGGATTTCCCACCTAGTTGATATCAACAAAACACGTTTTGAAGATAGACCTGACTTTCCTAATTTTGAAGAGTTACAAAAAACACGCCATTACCTTTTTAAAGATGCTCCTTTTGTTGCATTTGAAAAAAATATTAATGACTTTGAAAATAATCCATTCCCGACACCTTCAGGTAAAATTGAGATTTTTTCTAAACGTCTTTATGACATGAATAATCCCGATATTCCAGCTTTGTCTCATTATGTGCCAGCAATTGAAGGCCCAGAAGACAAATTAGCAGAAAAGTATCCATTACAAATGTTGACTTGGAAAGGAAAAAATCGAGCCAACTCAACACAGTATGCTAATCCTTGGTTAAAAGAAGTTCAACGTCAAGAGGCATGGATAAATCCAATTGATGCTGAAAATAGAGGTATCAAAGATGGTGACATGGTGCGTATTTATAACGATCGCGGGATCACTGAGATCCCCGCATTAGTAACACAACGCATTATTCCTGGAGTTGTTGGTTTACAAGCTGGTGCTTGGTGGGCTCCCGATGAAAACGGAGTTGATCATGGTGGATGCCCTAATGTTTTAACATCGACACGAATGACACCATTATCACATGGTAATTCACATTTAACTGTTTTAGTTGAGGTAACCAAAGCATGAGTGACTTTAAAGAATATGCACCGGTAAGCGATGAGCAGCTCGGTTTCTTTATTGACTCCTCTCGTTGTTCTGGTTGTAAAGCTTGCCAAGTAGCATGTAAAGATAAAAATAATTTAGAAGTTGGTCGCCGTTTTCGCCGTATTTATGAAGTAAAAGGGGGCGGTTTTGCGCCAACAGGACAAGGTGGTCTAGTTAATAATGTGTTTGCATACACATTAACTATTTCTTGTAACCACTGTGAATCACCCGTTTGTGTGAAAAACTGCCCGACAACAGCAATGCATAAACGTGAAGGTGATGGCATTGTTCGTGTTGATACCTCTAAATGCGTAGGTTGTGGTTATTGCGCGTGGTCTTGCCCTTATGGTGCACCACAAATGAATGAAGAGACCGGACAAATGTCAAAATGTGATTTTTGTATTGATTTACTATCAGAAGGCAAAAATCCAATTTGCGTTGATACATGCCCGCTAAATGCAATTAAGTTTGGCAAGATTAAAGAGTTAAGAGCGAAATATGGTCATTTAAGCCAAGTTCAAGGATTACCTGACTTTACGATGACTAATCCAAATTTAGTTATCAAACCTCATACTGGCGCGACGAAAAAGGGAGGAGTTCAAGCATGAATGAATGGCCATTAGTGACATTTACTTTATTCGTCCAGAGTTCTGTTGGCGTGACTCTTTTTTCGGCTCTTTATTTTTGTTGGTTAGAAAAAGAGATTGGTAATCAAAGAGCCACGATTGCTATGCGACCCGTGTTATTAACTGCCACTATTTTAGGATGTTTAGGATTATTAGCATCAACGCTGCATATGGGATATCCATGGAATGCTTTTCATGCATTACGCCATATTTCTTCATCATGGTTGAGTCGTGAAATCATATTTGCTGCTGTTTATCTTGGTACATTATGCCTTTATACCTTAGTAATTTTGATTAAAGGACGTATGAACAAAACTTTATTAGCAGTTATTGGTTTGTTTGGCATCATCGATATAATTTGTATGGCATCACTTTATTACAACACATCAATGCTGACATGGATGCATGCCAATACTTACGTTATGTTTATCGGAGCATTATTTTCATCAGGTGCCGCGATAGCATTATTGATCACCGCATTGCGCGTTAAAGCATTTGTGAATGGAGAGTTAGCTAAACGAATTGTAATCAGTGCATTAGTCGTTATTTTTCTTGCAGTGACATTACGTATGGTGGAGCAACCCTTTTATTTAGAATGGATGTCATCAGTCATTTCAACTAATGATGTAATAACATTCCCTCATACGCCTATCATTGCGTATAATGAAACATTCGGATTAAGAATATCTGCATGGATTTTGTCAATTCTTGGTATTTTAATGATGGGATACAGTGTATGGAAATATCATAATGCTGTATTTACTTCAGGATTGCGCATGGTAATAGTAAGTAGCGCAACAATACTGATTGCAGAAATTCTCAATCGTTTTGCATTCTTTATTGTAAAGTAGTGGAGTAGTGATGTATGAGGCGTTTTATTAAGGTGGATCTTCCTCCTGAACCAATTATTAATGATAAATGTGTTAGAAAACGCCTCAAACAAAGCCTATGTGATAGTTGCTCTAAAGTTTGTCCTGTAGGTGCTATCACTTTTAGTCACCTAGAGGTAAAAATAGATAATGAACGCTGTTTTCAATGCGGTAATTGCCTATTTACTTGCCCTGTAGATGCAATAGAAAACATTGCACCTCATGAAAGAACACATCAGGATAATTATCTTGTTGTTAATCATGATGAACCACTAGCCAGTACAGAAGAATTGTTAGTGTGGCATCGTCAATATCACATTAGAGGAATGAAAATAGCGCAACCTTTAGTGGATAAATGGCTTCCTGTTTTAGCGAATTTAAATCTTCAACTAAAAACATTACAAGAGCCTATCTGGCAATTAATGATCATGGAACCTACTGATATTGATAGTGGACGTCGTTTTATGCTTTTTCGTCAAAAACTCGATGAAAAACCATTAAATAAAAACCAAGTAAGAACAGGATTAAATGCAAGAAAACAACTATATCCAGAAGATAGTTGGTTCCAAATCCAGTTAGATAACGAAACATGCATTCTTTGTTCCGCATGTGCCAAGGTCTGTGATGAAGGTGCGATTGAACTCGAAAACAATATATTCAAACTGGATGAAAAACGTTGCACTGGTTGTATGAATTGTGAAGTCGTTTGTTTTCCTAAATCTATTCATGTCAAAGAACATGTCGCTAAAAATAGCGAACCCACTCTTTACCACTATTATGATGCACACTGTGAAAAATGTCGGTTAGCTTTCTTATCATGGAAATCCGACGCAATATTGTGCCCGATTTGCATACAACATCAGAAGCAAGGTTGGTTATAATCTTCCTTTAAATACACTTGATCTATTTATTGCTTAATAGGCGAACACTTTTCTTAAAATAAATAAGATAAGTGATAGAAACAGCTTAATTAGCGTTAAACTCTGAGAGTGGACAAATTAAATGGGAGCATATGATGAATACTGTTTTACCTGCAAAAATGTTAGAGATTGCTATTACAGAACCTGGTGATATAGACAAATTACAAGCAAAAATATCATCCATTCCTTCACTTCCTCCTCATTATCTTTTAATTAAAGTTGCCGCCTCAGGTGTTAATCGACCTGATATTTTTCAAAGGCAAGGAAGCTACCCTCCACCAGAAGATGCTTCGCCTATTCCTGGACTTGAAGTTGCTGGAGAAGTAGTGGCTTTAGGTGAAGGCTGTACTAAATGGCAATTGGGTGATCGGGTTTGTGCTTTAGTCGCAGGTGGTGGTTATGCTCAATATTGTATTGCACATGAAGACATCGCATTGCCATCAATGAATTTAACGGATATTGAAGCTGCCGCATTACCTGAAAACTTCTTTACTGTCTGGGCTAATTTATTCCAGTTAGGCAAACTAAAACAGGGTGAGTCTGTCCTTATTCATGGCGGAACATCTGGGATTGGCTCTACTGCAATTATGCTCGCTCATGCTATAGGGGCAACCATTTATACAACCGTAGGTTCTGAAGAAAAAAAGGAAGTAGCTTACAAAATTGGTGCTGATTATGTCATTAATTACAAACAAACCGATTTCGCTAAAGAAATTCCTATCTTAACTCAAGGCAAAGGGGTAGATGTTGTACTTGATATTATCGGTGGCGATTATGTCGAAAAGAACTATCAAGTTGCGAGCAAATTTGGACGCATAATACAAGTGGGCATGATGAAAGGGATGCCAAAAAATGTAAATATGATGCCTATGATGATTAAACGATTAATTCATACAGGCTCAACAATGCGTTCTCGTTCAGTAGAAGAAAAAGCTTACATTGCACAAGAATTAAAACAACATGTATGGCCATTGATTACTGAAGGTAAAATTAAGCCAATAATTAATGCCATTTTCCCATTAACAGAAGCAGGAAAAGCTCATCAGTTAATGGAGTCTGGTGATTTAATTGGTAAAGTTATACTAGAAAACACGACTTATAACGTAAGTGATAGTAACCAAGGGTGTTAAATATTATTTGTTATAAGAAGTGATGGTTATTTTTTGTTTAAAAAAGCGAATATTCCGAAAAACACATGTTCAATTTATCATGTGTTTTTTTATATATTGAAGTAAAAATGAATAACAATTAAATAAATATATTTTTAGTGAAGCATAAAATTTAATATCTATCCCTTTTAATTGATACTGGGCGATAGAAATATTTATTTATTCTAATTAAAGTAGATTTAAGTATTAACCTTAGTAAAAATAATATCACATTAGCTGAAAAGTAACTTAAATCAAAATTGATAATAAAACAAAGAAACTAACAAATAAAACTAAATCATTTATCATTAGATAGAAAAAACTTTAGTTTGAATTGAAAAAATCTTAACTGATATCAATAAAATAAAGAAGATTCTTACTCATCATGTAGTATATCATTTGAATAGAGATTAATTATTTACGATTAATAAACACAATTCTCATTAAAACAAATAACAAAAATTTATATATAGGTGCGATGATGGCAAATCATAAACAAACCTGTCTGAGTGCTACAGAGCGTGTATACCATACCCGAACCGTTGATACCCTAGCATGTTATCATCGAGAGATGGCAAAAATATTAATGAATAGTGAGTATTCTTTTCCTAATGCAAATAAAGCAAAAAAAAATAATAGTGATAATTTAGAGACTAAAATAAAAAATTGTACGATTGAAAAAAAAGCAGTAGATAATGCTTATGACAATATTTTAGAAACACTAAAACAGCAAAGCAATTTTACTCAATCAGATATTGAGCCTTATTTTTCTCATCATCATTCACAGGTGATGCAATTGGCTAAATTCGGCTACCTTTCTGCATTGGCTTACAATTCAGATAATGTTTTTAATCACCACTCCCCCTTACAAAAACAACAAGAAAAGAAAATTATAGATGATCTCTGTAAATTAATTGGCTATTCATCGAAAGATGCATTTGGGCATATCACGACAAGTCATACCCTTGCTTGCTATGAAATATTATGGGCACTTAGAAATTTAAAAACATTACCAATGGCCATTGCCCGCCATCCCAAGTCACGAGATTTGGTTGCTGATAAAAAAGCATTTGAATTATTCAATATGTCTATCTCAGATATTTTAGCTATGGGTGAACAACTTCATAAACGTGAGATTTTTGATGATGTTAGTTATTTGACATGCCGGGGAACGGGTATGACAAAAACGATGCATTTAGGAAAATTGCTTGTCCCTGTTTCGCGTTTTGAATTTTGGAAGAAAGCAATGGATATATTGGGGTTAGGATATGACAACCTTATTGCATTGCCCATTGATGGATCATTTAAAACAGATACTGAAAAAATGCGTAGTATTGTTTTACGCCTTATTGAACAGGGTGAACCTATTTTGGGTATTATTGGCATGCTAGGATCTCCATCTTATGGCAGCATTGATAAATTAAAACCACTTTTTGAATTAAGAAGAGAGTGTGAAAAAAAATACAAAAATTCTTTTTATATTCATATAGATGCTTCACAATTCGGCTATATGAAAAGCTTATTCCTTGATGATAATTACGAACTTATTCCTTATAAGACATTGTGCAAAAAACTAAAAAAAGAAGCGCCTCTACTTGAATTAACCCCAGAAATATATGAAAGCGTCACACAACTTTCTCTTGCAGACTCTGTCTCTTTTGAGCCTTTTCAAGCTGGTTTTTCACCTTACCCCACGGGTGTCGTGTGTATTAAAGATGCACGCATGAGCCATTTTCTAACTAATCCACCAAGATTATGTCCAGAGCAAGCTGATGGAGTTCCCGAAATTGACGGTATTCAATCAGCACCCGCAGTGGCTTCAATGTGGAGTGTACATCAACTTTATCCCTTTACTTTATCGGGATATGGAAAATATGCCCAGATTCAATGGGAAACACGAGTCAAACTTGAACAATTCTTTAATCAAGCTCAAGCCTTTGAGAAAGAAGGGGAGCATTATTTTATTCGAATTTTATCAGCATCTGATTTTAATAAATTGAATTTTGCAGTTGTGAAAAAAGGGAATAAGTGTTTAGAAACACAAAATAAGCTGAATAAAGAAATATATGAGAACTTAGTTGTAAAAAGTCACTACAGGCAGGACTTAAGCTTACTTACACTTTGTGCTCGTAATAGTGATGATGCGCCTGCACAGTTTTGTCATGAGTGTTGTCTAGATAAAAACGAATGGGAAACAATCAAACATTTAAGTCTGTTACAACTTACTATAAAAAGTACGCAAATAGGTGATAAACAACAAATTGAGGCAGGGTACCAATATATTAAGAAGGTCGTTTTATCCGCGTTAGAGAGATAGTTAAGTTATAACAATAACTTTTTATCACTAAAAATATCCAACCTAAAAAAACGAAGAAGTGAGTGATATCTCATTATCTTCGCTTTTTTGGGGCTCTATCTATATTTAATTGTTCTCCTCACAAAAAAAGGTGACATTGTCACTTATCGTTTTCTCTTTATTACTTGTAATCATCGACTCACTAAAACAGAGCGACAACTACTTCCTTAAAATTTATTTTTTATAGCTATTTTGATTTTTTCTTCTGTTATTTCCACTGATAGCACATAAAAGCAAACTAGATAATGAGAATCATTCATAATAACCATCTATCTTATATGTATATAATCATAGATAAATCATATTGTTAAAGATAAAGTGGATTTAGATGCATATTTAGATATATCTAAAACTTGATCATTTAGATATATCGGTTTATATTGCATTGTATAAATTCGATATATCTAAAACAATGAGGGAATATTTATGATGATTCGAGCATTACATTCACTTTATCAACAACGGGCCGAAAACGGCGAACATGGTAGCCATGGTCACGGAAAAGGACGTTGTGGGGGTAAAGGGAAACAAGATCGACACCATGGAAATCACGGCGAGCATTGCTGTCATGGCGAACATGGGCATGAAGGTCACGGTGAATGTCGTCATGGTGAACATGGTCACGGGCATAAAGGTCGCGGTGAATGCTGTCATGGTGAACATGGTCACGAACATGAAGGTCGTGGTGAATGCTGTCATGGAGAACATGATCACGGACATGAAGGTCGCGGTGAATGTCGTCATGGCGAACATGGCTTTGAAAAACAAGGTAAACAACGCGGTCGTGGATGTGGTGGCCGAGGTAAAGGTCAAGGTCGTCAATTAAAACGTATGTTTGATCATGGTGATTTACGAGTTTTATTGCTCAGTATGATTGCGAAAAAACCGAGCCATGGTTATGAAATTATTCGTGAAATAGATGAAGCCTCGTCAGGATTATATGTGCCTAGCCCTGGTGTTATTTATCCAACACTAACATTACTTGAAGAGCAAGATCTACTGGTTGCCACTATTGCTGAAAAAGGTCGTAAAAATTACAGCATCACACCTGAAGGCTCTGCATTTTTAACTGAACATCAGGAAATAGATGCCAATATTCAAAGAAAACTTGCTTATGCGAGAGACTTGTCTCAAAACGCGGGTGGTGTTTCTGAAGAGATTGAGTCTGCTGTTGGAAAATTAAAGGCTGTATTACGCCATAAACTGGTGTTAAAAGAGCTTTCAGTGGAAAAAGCGGAACGTATTGCTTCTATTCTTAATGAAGCAGTTGAGAAAATCGAAGCTATTAATGAGGCATTGATCTCAGAGGAAAGGGAAGATGAATAAAACAGATACTCAACCACAAAATACAAGAAGACATAATGAAATAGAAAAAGAGGATTTAGAAAATAATCCAGCTGTAAAAGAACAAATTTGCCCTAAAATGCCAGTTTCTTACTTTCGTAGAGCATTACGTAAACCTGGCAGAATATGATAATGATGGACGGAGGTTATCATAATATGACCTCTGTCAGTTTTTTTCTATCTGTTGTTCGTCCTCGCCTACTGCTTTATAAAAATGGTTTTTAAATAACAAAAACCAACAATTCCTTGTAAAACTCGTTTTATTTCCTAATTACTATCTTAGCAATCACTACCTTTATTTATTTTTGTAAGTCATCATTTTTTGATGACCATTTGTGGCGTTTTCCTTAGGTTATTGTACTGATATCAAAAAAATCACAAATGATTGTGGAAATGTTCCACATTAGCGATTATTTTATTTAGGTTAGTAAGCCATTATAAAAATAGAAAATGTAAACCAGAGATATTCTTGTAATAACAATAAAATAAATACTAGATCAAAATAATAAACGTTCGTAAGCACTTAAACGAGAATGAGTGCATTACTTCAAACGTATACCTTACTTGATAATATGTGCATTTAATGCACTTAAATTAGAGAAAGGTAGCATAGATAGTGGTTTATTTATTGTTGAGAATAGAAATAGCGATGCGAATAAACGGTTGATATCTATAAAAGTATTACCGCATAAAAATAACAATACGCTCATCAAATAGGACAATCGATCGACTAAGTTGATTGTTATGTATTTGCCGTACCTATTTAATCAACATTTGCTAACTTAGGAATATTCGAATGAAAGTGAAAGCATTATCTGTAGTGATAAGTTTGATACTCGCTACACCGTTATGTGCTAATGCACAAACTGATATAAGTGCTATTGAAGCAAGATTAAATGCGTTAGAACAACGTGCGAATGCGGCTGAAGCAAGAGCTGTTGCAGCAGAACAAAAAGCCGCTCGTCTTGAGCAACTTATTAATTTAAATAATGGTTCTAATGGGAAACCTGCAAATAACGTTACTGCAATAAATATGGAGCAACGCATTGCTGTATTAGAAAAGCAATCAGATGAAGCTCAAGCTAAAGCCAATATCGCTCAGACTCAGTTAAAAGAACTTCAACAAAAACAGTCAGTTCAGCTTGCTAATACTGGAAATAAAGAAGGCACAGGTTTTTTCTCTACGAATACAAATTGGGGTGATCTCAAATTGTATGGAGATGTTGAATATAATATTGATGCAGCAAGTAAAAAAGGTCAATTAACATCAATGAGAATGATGCCTGGTAAGCAAAAAGACTTTGAAGATAATGAAAAATGGTCACTTAATGGGCGGATTTTAATCGGTATTGATGGTGAACGAGAATTAAAAAATGGCAATTATGCTGGTTTTCGTGTTCAGCCTATGGCTGACATGACGGGTAAAATGAATCTAGATGATGCGGCCTTTTACTTTGGCCAACGTAATAAATGGGAATATAAAATTGGCCGTTATGAAGCGTATGATATGTTTCCTTTGAATCAAGATACTTTCGTAGAATATTCAGGTAATACTGCAAATGATTTATATGGTGATGGTTTTGGCTATATTTATATGATGAAAGAAGGGCGCGGTCGTAGTAGTGATGGTGGTAGCATGATGGTTAACACACATTACAACGACTGGTATTTTGAGTTAAATACGTTGGTTGAAGATGGAACTTCAGTTTTCAAAGATGGTGAGTATCACGGGCGTAAACTTGATAATCGTAAAAATGTTATTTATATGCGGCCAGTTGTTGCATGGCAAAAAGATAACCTAACAATTGCAGGTGCGATAGACGCAAACGTAATAAATAAAGCTTATGGTTACGAGGATGAATATGGAAAATTCCAAGATCAATCACGTCGTACTGGCTATGGACTAACGTTAAAATGGGATACTTTAGCTGATGATCCTACTAATGGCATTGTTGCAAACTTAAGTGCTGCTTATCTTGATGCTAAAGATGAAAATGATTTTTCAATAGGTAGTAATATATTGTGGCGTAAATTCCAATTAGGTTATATCTATGCACATAATGATATTAAAGCTTACTATCAAACAAGCGGCCATAATGGGCAAAATGAAACCTATCTAACGCTTAATCCTGGTAAGTACAATATCAATACAGTATTTGCTTCTTACGAACTGCCTAATATCTTGGATATGGATAATTTTAAAACCTATTTAGGTGCTTATTATTCGCGAATAGATGGCAAAGACGAGATAAATGTACATAGTAGTGATAAAGATCGCTACGGTGCTCGTGTTCGCTTTAAGTATCTCTTTTAACTTTATATTAGGTATTAGTCTTACATCTAAAGACTTCAAATTTTAATGTACTGTTATTAATTGAAGTCTTTGCTTTTTATATATAGCGATAAGTATGTAAAATCTCAATTACCTGATAAAAGAAAGGCTTTAACGAGTTTTTCAACCAGCCACTCTTTAATGTCAGAAACTTGTCTATCTTCATACCAACCAGTTATTTCTTTTAGTTCGATAAATTTAATGGGATGTATTTTAATGCGTTATTTTATGGTTTGAAGCTTTTTACTCTTAATTACATGTTTTCTTTTTTAAGTTGTGAGATCTCTCGATTTTTTGATCTTTTCCCCGCTAGATAATGGATTTTGCTCGTGTCATAGTTTTGTTTCCTGTCATAATCTGTTTAGCAATTACAGACATAAAATAACGTATTTAAATACGATTAATATTAAGCAGGAAATAATTCAATGCCTTTCTATACACAAAACAGTTATCCAAATAATAATAAGACCTATAAGCAAAATAGAATAAAAAAACTATTAATAGGTTTGACCTTAATTCCTTTCTTCGTATTTGCAGATGACCTGTCACAATTACCACAAAAAGAGCGAGTAGCTTATTTTACTCAAGTTCAGCAAGCCGGGATCACAGGAGTTGCTATTAAAACCAAACCTGTATTGGCAAGGCCGGCTAAAGAAGGCGAGATCATCACAACCATTATTAAAGGTGAAGGTGTTGAAACTGTCTCTGAACCTGCAAAAGTAGGGGATTGGGTTGTGCAAAATATCTGTCCAGAGACAGGTAATGAAGAAATATTGGTAAGAAAAGCTAAATTTGTTCAACGCTATAATGTTGCAGAGAAAAACAAAATTAATTTAATTTCTTATCCTAATGATTATCAGGCTTTTATTCCGAAAGGAATTGAAATGAATTATTTTATTGTGCCAGGATCTACACCCGCTTTTGCAATGAAAGCCCCATGGGGAGAATTGCAACGTTTTCAACCAGGTGATGCGGTTGTTCAATCCACGATGGATAGCCAAGATATTTATCGTATTCAAAAGGCGGCATTTGAGTGTACTTATACTATTCTTAAACCTGCCAAATTAGCACAATAGTATTAAGCTAATCTGTGATAGGTTGAATTATTATTTTTATAATTCATAATGTTATAAGTATATGTCTATTTAAGACAAGGATATTAAATAAAGAGAGTGGTTGATAGTAAGTAAGGCATACTGCCATGTTGTTTAGTTGCTTTAATAGCTACATTTCGTTAACCTATCTCTATCAATTTCTTCAACTCATTAGGTAAAACCTATTGAACTGATAGCAGGAATGTATTAGCTATTCTCAAATGGAATAGGTACATTAGTTCCCATACCAAACAGGAGGAAATACAATGTCTTTAATTAATACCCCAATCAAACCATTCAAAAACATGGCATTTAAAGACGGTCAATTCGTAGAAGTGACTGAAAAGGACGTCGAAGGCAAATGGAGCGTTTTCTTCTTTTACCCTGCTGACTTCACTTTTGTGTGCCCAACCGAATTAGGTGACTTAGCGGATCATTATGCTGAGTTCCAAAAAATGGGCGTAGAAATTTATTCAGTTTCTACCGATACACATTTTACCCATAAAGCATGGCACAGCAGCTCAGAAACTATCGGTAAAATCAAATATGGTATGATTGGCGACCCAACTGGTGCATTAACTCGTAACTTCGAAAATATGCGTGAGAACGAAGGTCTTGCAGACCGCGGTACTTTCGTTGTTGACCCACAAGGTATCATTCAAGCAATTGAAATCACAGCTGAAGGTATTGGCCGTGATGCATCCGACCTGCTGCGTAAAGTTAAAGCTGCTCAGTATGTAGCTAGCCACCCAGGCGAAGTTTGCCCAGCAAAATGGAAAGAAGGTGATGCAACTTTAGCTCCATCACTGGATTTAGTTGGCAAAATCTAAATAAGAATTAAGCCACTAAAAAAGTTATTTATCGGGTGTTTCGGCACCCGATTTTATTAAGGGTGCAAAAATGTTAGATAATAATTTAAAAGCTCAATTGAAAGCTTATTTAGAACGATTAACTCAGCCAGTTGAGTTAGTAGCAACATTAGACGACAGTAAACATTCAGCTGATATTCAAGCGCTATTAAAAGAAATCGAACCATTATCCGATAAAGTCACTTATCGTGAAGATAATAACGCTGATGTGCGTAAACCATCTTTTCTTATTACGAACCCAGGAAAAGAAACGGGTGTTCGTTTTGCTGGTTCGCCGTTAGGCCATGAATTTACTTCATTAGTTTTAGCACTACTGCAAACTGGTGGTCACCCATCAAAAGAAGCACAAGAATTACTTGAACAAATTCGTCAGTTAGACGGTGAGTTTCATTTCGAAACCTATTATTCGCTCTCTTGTCATAACTGCCCAGATGTTGTTCAGGCATTAAACTTAATGGCGATTTTAAATCCGAAGGTCACACATACAGCGATCGACGGTGGCATGTTCCAAAATGAAATTCAGGAACGTAATATTATGGGCGTTCCAGCTGTATTCTTAAATGGTAACGAATTTGGTCAAGGTCGTATGACTTTAGCTGAAATCGTTAACAAAGTAGACAGCAATGCAGAAAAGCGTACTGCGGAATTATTAAACCAAAAAGATGCATTTGATGTATTGATTGTTGGTAGTGGCCCTGCAGGTGCATCAGCTGCAGTTTATTCAGCACGTAAAGGTTTAAACACAGGTCTTATTGGTGAGCGCTTTGGCGGTCAAGTTCTTGATACTGTTGATATTGAAAACTATATCTCTGTACCAAAAACAGAAGGTGCAAAACTTGCAGGTGCATTAAAAGCCCACGTTGATGATTATCAAGTGGATGTGATTGATAGCCAAACAGTCAGTCGTTTAATCCCAGGCACATCAGAAGGGGAATTACACCAAATTGAAACAGCATCAGGTGCAATTTTAAAAACCCGTAGCTTAATTATTGCAACAGGTGCTCGCTGGAGAAATATGAATGTTCCTGGTGAAAATGAGTACCGTACTCGTGGTGTAACTTATTGTCCACACTGTGATGGCCCTCTATTTAAAGGCAAAAGAGTCGCCGTGATTGGTGGTGGTAACTCAGGTGTTGAAGCTGCAATTGACTTAGCAGGCTTAGTCGAACATGTCACAGTGTTAGAATTTGCGCCAGAAATGAGAGCCGATGCTGTATTACAGAAAAAACTGCGTAGCTTAAGCAATGTAGAAGTTATCTTAAATGCTCAAACTACAGAAGTGTATGGTGATGGTACTAAATTAACCGGTCTAAAATATAAAGATCGCACCAATGATTCTATGCACGATATTGCGTTAGCAGGTATTTTTGTTCAAATTGGCTTATTACCTAATACGCAGTGGTTAGAAGGTACTGTTGAGCGTAATAAGATGGGCGAAATTGTTGTTGATGCTCGTGGCGAAACGAATATTAAAGGTGTTTTTGCCGCAGGTGACTGTACTACAGTACCGTACAAGCAAATTATTATCGCCGCCGGTGAAGGAGCTAAAGCCTCACTTAGCGCTTTCGATTACTTGATTCGCACGAGTGCAAAATAAGTAAATCAAAGATAATCAATAAGTTATAGAGAAAGGCATCTTTTTTAAGATGCCTTTTTTTGTACATAAAACCATCAAAAAGGGCTGAAAAGTGCCCTTAAGTGTTCAAGTGTGGACAATATGTGGACACTCTAAACCAGTAATTCTGTACTACCTTTCAAAGGGTTATATTGAATGGCATCTTGTAAGAAGTCTGGCGCAAAGTGTGCATAGGTCAACGTTTGTTGCAAATTAGTGTGTCCTAAGATGCGTTGTAACGTAATAATACTTCCGCCGTTCATCATAAAATGGGTGGTGAATGTATGGCGTAATGCGTGGGTTGCCTGACCTAATGCCATACTGGGCTTCACTTTTTTAATTGCTCTACGAAACATGTGATAAGACGTTTCAGTAAAAAGCAATCCTGATTTCTTTGTACAAATCATGTCTGCAACAGCTTGAGAAATTGGCACAATTCTTGGCTTATTGGTTTTGGTATACGTAAATCTCACCTTATTTTGGATCACATGTTCACGTTTTAGTTTGAGCGCTTCACCCCAACGGGCGCCAGTGCTTAAACAGAGAACGGCAACTTTTAGGTTGTCACCTTCCAATAATGCTAATAATTGCTGAATTTCATTATCTGTTAGATATGACATTTCAGTCGTTTGCTGTTTTAACCGTGATATTCCTTGAACGGGATGTTTACTTAAAAAGAAATCCGTTTTTTTAAGGGCCGTAAACATACCGCTGAGTGCTGAGATATCCCTATTTATCGTTGAGGCTTTTACGCCAGAAGCGAGTCTAAGCTCACGATAGAGTACCAATTGCTTATCGGTTAATTGGCAAACAGGGGGATTATTCAGTGATTCAGCAATACGTCTCACCCTTAGATGTGTCATTCTTCCATAAGGTGTATTTTTGCCGAACACTTCCCACCAAATATCAATTAAATCGCTAAGAGGGCGAATATCGGTTGATGTTTCTACCCAATCTTTTGTTTGCTGATTAGCTAGTGAATAACGTTCAAATAAAATTGCTTCTTTTCAAAGCGTCGTCTGATCCGTTTTCCGTGACGGCCAGCCGGTCTAATGTCCACTTCATATTGACCATTTTCGAGTTTCTTAATTGTCATAAGAAAGCCCTCTAATGGAACAAATGCTTTGCGAATCAATAAATTCGCAAAATGCTTGATGTATTGTTATCCAATTTTCTTGTCTGAGTGGGATGATTGCGTGCTGTCTTGCCCACTGTGTGCGAGTGCCGGTGCGATTTGCCCAGCATCAGGATTAACTTCATCGAACATAAACCAGTCTCGATATTTCCTGAATACTTTGACAGAAAAGATTTTCACGCCTGATTCAAACGTCATTTTCGATTTGTCACTTTCATAGCCGTGGTAGGTTGCATAATTTAGCCCAACCAAATCAGCGAGTTCCCTTTTTGTCATCTGTTCAGAGTTACGCATTAATCGTAATTTCTCACCTTGCGATCTTGATATTATGTGGAGTTCTCCATGTTGTATCGAGTATTAGATATTTCCTTGCAATGAAGCAAAGAGTACGAAAGCGCTATAAAGCGCCTGACATAAGAGGGTAGCAGATGAGAGAGAAAATCGTAAGTCTGTCAGATGGCGTGACTGAGGAAAAATTTGCTGAATTAATCGGTAAGCCGGCGAGTGCAGTTGCAGATATGCGCAAAGCAGGAAAGTTACCCATTATTCAAATGAAAAGACCGGGTTCAAGTAGAGCCGAAAACTATGTTTATCTGCCTGCATGGAATAACGGTTTAAAGATGGCTTATGAATCTTTACCAAAAGAGATGCGTGACGGTTGGTTAGTGTGGTTAGGGCTGAAATCATGATACGACAAATAACTGAGCATAGTTTTCTGTATCGTAGTTTTACGATTATTAAGTTACCACGAAAAGCAATGAACCCAGTTACTCGTTATCACGTTTGGTTAGATGATCAGTCATTCGGTAAGTTTGATGCAATGGCTGAGGCGGTTAAATATATTGATGGGTTAAAGAATGAAACATATTCAAATGATAATGTTTGAATCAAATAATAAAACTTATCTTATTTCTGAATCTGATGTTGTCTCTAATTATCCAGTGAGAGCATTAAAATGTGATTGTTTAATAACAAAATCAGGAAGGGAATATAATGCCACCAATATAAAAAAAGTTTATTTAGATGATATTGATGGCATTTTAAACATCAAATAACAGGTGCTTTTGAACGGTAATGTTGAGCTAGTGCTTTACATTCTTCAAAAAATTCATTGGCATCATAATGATCATCACCATATACAGAGTATTTTTCTAAGCATTTTTTTATAGCTAGATCAAAAGGAGTTCCATTAACAAAAGTACCGTCAGGAAGTTCACTCATTACGGCAATGAGTAACTCTTGTTGTAGTTTTATTTTGAAATTAAGTTCTTTAAGCGCATTAACAATAGGTTCTAACTCTTGTTGGATAGGTGTTTTTATCATTACTTAATATCTCCATGTAATAGTGAAAATATGAGGATAAAGAAGATGAATGAATTGGTAAAGCAAAGAAATAAATACAAACTAAACAGTGAATCTTTTACTTATAAAAGTAAAAAGTATTCAAAAGCGGATAAAGCGACACTGGCTTTATGTGCCATTGTTATTGTTTCGTTTCTTGTGAAAATTTCTATCTAGGTATTGTTATGAATGCCGCGGAGCTTATCCAAGCAAGAGAGCAACTACAAGGCAATGATGATTTTTATCAGCCTAAAGTTGTAAGGCACTATCGTAATGATGGTCTTTCATTTGATGAGCGCGTCAGTGGTATGAATAAAACAGCCGAAGTTAGGGCTGATTTATTAAGTAAGTTAAATAAAAATAGTGATGATATTCAGGTTAGTGAGTTTCTTGATTATTTAAGGAGTGAAAATAATCGTATATATCAGATGATTTATTATCTCGCTGAGATAGAAAAAGAAAAGAACGGAATAGATTATTTATTATTAAAGAGGAAAGACAAAATAAAAATCATTAATGCACTTCATCAAATAAAAGTATTAAGCGCATTAATTCCGAATAAATTAGCAATGCCTATTTAATTACACCTAAAAAATAAATGACATTTATTTGTCAGGGCTTTTTATATCTGATTATCAGAGGTCTGATTATGTCTAAAGAAAGTGATGTAACCGATTTAATTAATGCCGTTCGAGAAGATGAAAGAAAATCTCGTGCGGTTCTTTTTTCTGCCCGTTTACGCAAATTAGCATCAAAAGCACTAAGTGAACGAATGGAGCCTTCCCAAGTATTTCAATTATTAGAAGGTGAAGCCGAGTCTATCGAACATCAAGCACAGGAATGGAATTATGTCTAAAGAAATGGATTTAGCCTGTGAACAATCACAGTTATTGCTTGATAAACAAATAAAAGCAGTAACAGGGCGTTACGTCGGTGTATCGGCGTTTGAATGTGAAGATTGCGGTCGTGAGATACCCGAAAAACGCCGTATTGCGGTAATGGGATGCACCCGCTGTGCAGATTGCCAAACGGTGTACGAGTTGAAATCTAAGCATTATCGGAGTGTGTGAAATGGCGAATAAAACTATTCTGAAATGGGCTGGCTCAAAAGCCCGCATCATGGATAAATTAATTCCACATTTGCCAAAAGCAAAGCGCTTAGTTGAGCCGTTTGCGGGTTCTTGTGCGGTTATGATGAATACGGAATATAACGAATATTTAATTGCTGATGCCAACCAGGATTTAATTAGTTTATATCGTAATGTCGTAGAACATACTGAAATTATGGCACGTAAAGAGTTCTATGCGTGGGAAGAAAATAATCATAAAAATGATTACATTTCTATTAGGAAATTATTTAATTCAATTAAGTTATTAGATAAAAGCGAGTGTGATCAATATATACAATCCGCAAGATTTCTATATTTAAATCGTCATTGCTTTAATGGGTTATGTCGATATAACAATTCAGGTGAATTTAACGTGCCATTTGGAACATATGGCCGTGTTTATTTTCCAGAGGAAGAAATTAGGCAATTTGCTGAAAAAGCTACTAATGCCATTATCGCCTGTTTAGAATGGCAAGATACTTTATCACTCGTTGGCTTCGGGGATGGTGTTTATTGTGATCCTCCATATATGGGTGATGAGAAATGTTTTACTAAATATCATCACACTGATTTTACTCACGCTCATCAAATTGAATTAGCTCAAGCGCTAAAGGCATTAAATCAATCACAAGGTAACCCGATTACCGTCTCTAATTCCATTCACGCCAAAGAGCTGTATGCCGACCTTGGTTTTCTTATTCACGAGATTGATGCGCCTCGTTCTATTTCTGCAAATGGAAACCGCCAATCAGCAAAAGAAATTATCGCCGTATTGCCGGAGGTGTGCTGATGGAACAGGGCTATGTTGATATTCAAGATCCAAAAAATGGGGTACATATCACCGGCACCCGTTTTGCTATCGTTTATTGGAAAAAACAATTTGGGTTAATTGAAGTCACCTTTATTGATGGCCTTGTGCGCCGTGAAGTGATTGCGTGGTATGACTCTGCGGTAAATGTAACTGCTGGCGTTGTTGGTGCTCATGTGAGTCGTGTTATTTGCGCAGAAATTCAGTCTATCTCTGAATTGATAGAGATAATGACTCACGTTGCTAAACTGTGCGAAACAGCCATTGAAATTATTGATCCAAAACGTTTAGGCGGTGTGCTGTAACATGGCTAGCCGTTTGATTGATTTTTCTCAGCCTCCTGTTTCCTATCCTGCTGATATGCAATGGACGTATTGGTGGAATGGGAAACAGCCAGAACCTGTTGTTTATGAAAGACCGCTTACCCGTGAGCAACTGGCTCAGGGGCAAGCGATTTTATTCGATATTGAAAAGCTGCCTCGTTTTCTTAAATCCCGCTTATTTAAATACATCGAACATCTTAGAAAAGAGAAAACACCTAAAGAAGTTCATAACTGGCTGGTGTTTAAGTTTCATAAAAGTGTCTATCAGCGTTTGCAAGCTGTTAATGCGCGTTATGGTTTAGCGAAAGATAAGCGTCAATTCTTGTTAGATAGAGATTTTGATCAAGCCATGTTCTTTAATCGCTTGCCTGATGCGCATGACAAAATATTGCGTCATATGGCGAAGTCATTCGCGAATGCGTGTGACAACTTATTCGATGAATTAGCTGATCAGGCAATTGCTGAAAATAACGGTGATCGTGAGGTGTTACTTAACCTAAAAGTGATTAACCCTATTTATCATCAATTAGGGCAGTTAATTACCTATTTACATGTAACGCCATTGTTTTGGGGAAAAGTGCAAAAAGGGAAGTTAACACCTGAAGATGCGCTATCAGGATTAAGTCGGTTAACTAATGAAGATTGGTGGCTGAAAAAGTTAAAGGCTCATCGTCAGCGTTGGCGTGAGTCTTTGCATATTGCCTTTGGTGATGTGAATTCAGATAAGACGCCTTACGCCAGTAAAAATGCGGTTCGTGAAATCAGAGCGCAACGCTTAGCGAATATGAATTATCTTGAAATGATGGATATTCAAGATGTTGAATCGGGTGATCGCTTTGATTTAATGGAAAAAGTATTAGCGAGTATCGCTAACCCTAAAATTCGTCGCATGGAATTAATGGCGCAAGCCGCTGGAATTCAAAAAGTTGCAGAAGAAAGGGGTGATATAGGTTTATTTATCACCTTAACCACACCTTCAAAATACCATCCCACCAAGCAAATTAACGTTTCTAAAGATGAGAAAAAGAAAAAAGTTCTCATTAACGAGAAATGGAATAACAGCGCATACACACCGAAAGACGGTCAACGTTATTTAGTGAAAGTTTGGGCGAAAATTCGCACCGCTTTTAAAGATAACGATATTAACGTTTACGGGATCAGAGTTGTTGAGCCACATCATGACGCTACACCACATTGGCACATGATGATGTTTCTGGATAAATCCCAACGTGCATCAGCGATTGAGATCATGCGTAAATATGCCCTTGAAGAAGATGGTGAAGAACGGGGCGCAAAGAAACACCGTTTTGAAGCAAAGCATTTAAATAAAGGCGGTGCTACGGGTTATCTCGCTAAATACATTTCGAAAAATATCGACGGTTATGCGCTAGAGGGTGAAGTTGATGACGAATCGGGGGAGTTATTAACCGAGGTTGCATCAGCCGTTACTGCGTGGGCGTCTACTTGGCGTATTCCTCAATTTCACATGTTTGGCTTACCGTCTAAAGGCGTATGGCGTGAGTGTCGCCGTGTTCGTGGTGTGAGTATCGCTGATAAGTTGGGTGATATAGCGGAAAAAGTAAGAGCGTCTGCCGATGCGGGGGATTTCGCTGCTTATATCGAGCACCAAGGAGGCCCTAACGTTAAGCGTAACCTACAAACGTTATTAGTGGCTCGTACTGTTGCAGATGAGCCGAATTTTTATGATGAAGAAGTGATGCGCGTTATTGGGCTATGTTCACCATTGAAAAGCGGTGATTTAGTAAAAACACGTGAGCGTCAGTATCGTTTAGTCCGTAAATCTAAGCAGGATATTGAGGCAATTGAGCATAAGCGTGAGTTAGAAACGGGTCGTGTTTTGACTTTAAAAAGCGCGATCAGCGCGCCTCGGAGTCCTGTCAATAACTGTGGATCGGGCAGTTCACCCGATATTAAAAACCCACACGATAGGGGCTTAAAATCGCCCGTATGGGGGATTTCTG
This sequence comes from Proteus sp. fly-1089, assembly GCF_040138965.1. NCBI lineage: Bacteria > Pseudomonadati > Pseudomonadota > Gammaproteobacteria > Enterobacterales > Morganellaceae > Proteus > Proteus sp. fly-1089. The sequence goes on along the minus strand of NZ_JBEETS010000001.1, from coordinate 796,872 downwards.
AGCCTGATGTTTTTGACCTACGTTCACAATATAGCGATTGGGAGAAATCATTTGGCGAGGTTTTAGAGCACAAAAAGAGTCAGCGAATAATTTCAACCGTATCATTAAGTGAAAATCAGGAACGTTTGATACCTGAGTTTAAAGCTTTTGCCGAAAAAATGGGATTGGATTTACCACCAGACACAATGTGGTCAATGGTGATGAACGGTATGCGCCTTAGTTATGGCGATGAAGTGATTTGGTTTGAAAACGGGAAAATTCAAATTTCATCAACGAAACGCGAAAAAGTTAATTTTGAAGAAGTGAGGCAAAAGAGTATCTCAAATACACGAGATAGGGTAATGGCTAAGGTTAATAAATTGAGAGGGATAAATGATTAAATATTTAATTTTGTTTTATTTATTGGTGTCGGTAACTCTTTTTATATACAGGACTATTAAATCAAAAAAGAGTTATCACGATAAATATAGTTTTGGCGAAGCGATAGATTATTCAACGTTATGGTTTCTTTATATTTTTACTGCGCCATATTTTTTTATTGCAGAGAAATATAGAAAATTTATTGGTATGAGCGAGGAGAGATAAAATGAAAGTCAAGGTAACAACTGATTTATTGATAAGTTTATATAGCAAGTTAGATAAATTATATCCATGGCAAAGACGTTGGTATAACCACAGGTTTGAAAGAAATAGATATTTACATAAAGCACGTCAAATAGGTAGCAGTTATTTCTTTGCTTTAGAGGGTTTGCTAGATGCCTGTTTAACAGGAAGAAATAAAATATATATAGGCCATGCTTGTGGGGCAGATGATGAATTTATCTCTAAAGAAATGGAGATTGTTAAATATTTTTTAGATATAAAAAGTAATAATACTATAACAAAAATAGAATTAGATAATGGTGCAGTATTGTATTTTTTACCTGAGAATCGTAAGTCATGGGTTGATATCATTGGTGACATTTATGTTTCAGAATGGAGTTGGTTTAAAGATCCTTCTTACATTTTAAGTCTAGTTAAATCAGTGAGTTTAAATAAAAAATGGAGAAGGACTTTTTATTCAAGTCGTTCAAAGTCAGATAATGGCCACATTGCTGATAATGATTATTTTAAACATCATAAAATTTTTGATGAGGAAACGTATTGGGATGTTGTCCCATCTATTAATATGGAGTGTTATAACTTTTTAAATATGGAAAATATAAGAAATGATAGGGGTGATGATTATTTTAATGAAATGATATTGTGTCAATTCAATGGAAATTGATTTGTGGAATTAACTAAAAATGGCTTAAAATATTCGTTGGAATAACTTAAGCCATCATGATATTAATCTATTGACATGTTCTCAAAGTAATCGATTATCGTTTCTAAATATCTTACTTTTCTACCAGAATAACCTTCTATATCTCTAAAATAATTTTCATCTTTAAGTTTTTTAAACTCTGCACCAGTAAGCAATTCATAGCGTAGTACCATATACAAATAGAGAAGTGATGTATCAAATAAATTCTGATCTAATGGTATATTCAATACTGAAAGTACTTCTTCTGGGGTTATATTCCTTCTTTTTAATTTTTCTAATAACGGTTCATTGTTAATTTTTATGAAACAAATCAAGCTAACGATAACTTGATGTGCTCTATTAAGCATCATTATTTTATTGGAATTTTTAATAATTGAAATTAAAGAATAACATTTCTCTATTTCTCTAAGCGATACATTGTTGAAGTTAAATAGGTACAGTAGCATATTAAATGCATCGCTTTCTTTCATAAGAATATTATTTTTATCTATATGTTGAAGATAAGCACCTAAAGTTAAATATTTAGGCATGCGATACCCTTCGCTATTTATGTATTTTTCTGTTGTAAATATATCTTTAGGCAAGGTAAACCAGTAATCTATAAATTTATTTAAATATAATGATGAGTTAATATTTCCATATCTTATTTTTATAGATTCTTCAAATTGTTGCTTATTCATAACTAGTAAGAAATAAAAACCTTCAACATTAAATATGTGTTTTATTAATTCTAAAAGATTTAATGAAAAATCAGGCCTTGCTCTATCTAACTCATCAATAATAAACAACGTTTTATTATTTGTTTTTTCGTGTATAGACCTTAATATGGCTCTAAAATTTTCGATTTTATCCTCTTCTTCTTGTGAGTTTTTTATTTTATCTTCAATGTAACTTTCCCAAGGGGCATTTGTGGCATCAACAATTGATTCCTTAATTTTATCTATATCATCACTGTCGATTAGTTTAGAGGTTAATATATTGATTATACTTTTAGGAACTTGTTTTGAAATGCTTAAAGCAACACTTTTACCTGTTTGGAATACTTTCTCTTTTATAGATTTTTCATCATGTTCTATACTATTGTACACACATGATATCATTGGTAATAATGGGTCTTTTTGGTAATCATTTTTAAAAGAGTCAAAGTAAATAACATTAATATTATTTTCTGATAGTTCTAATTCTGCTTTTAGCATTTTTACAAAAGAGGTTTTACCATTTCCCCATTTATCATTTAATGCAAGAACTAAGTTACTATCTTCAGAATGGTTTACGACATTAATAATTTTTTCATATAAAGCTTTCCTATTAAAAATATCATTTTCGCTTGTAAATCCTTGAGAAAAATCAGGTTCTTTTGGTGACAATCTCATAACAACTCCTTAAATACGTTTAATATGAAATCTATTTAGATAGTTACTATTGCATGGTAAGCAATTCTGAATAATTTTGCATGATATTGAGTCTATTGTGCCGTCATTTTTTATATACACTAATGCCATTGCTAGGCGCTATGATGAGAATTTGCATCTGCATAAAAACCGACACATTTAGTGCGCGGGCGTGGCGGGGTCACGATTGCGTTTTGAGGGGGTTAAAAACATTATCCCTCGCAAATTTCCAGCTCGCAGAGCGATTAAAACAAGAAAAAGACATCTGAATACCAAATAAATTACATGCGCTTAAAATGGATTGTAGGCGCATTTAATACAGGTTTGAGAGGGTGAAAATTAGGCGGATTCGCCTTATCAGGGTGTAAACGGTATAATAGAATTGGGTCACTATTATTATTAGTCAGACCGATACTTATACCTTACAGGTAAAAAAATACCGCCAGTGTCGGCGGTATTGTTCTTTGTGCGGTGATGTTACTCATCATCTAATGTGTACTTATCAAACTTAATCACTTCTTCACCTAACCAATCATTAATTTGTAATATCTTGCTTTGCAGTGGTGCCAACTCATTACGAAAGAAAACCTTTGCCGCTTTTTCTACGTCACCAAAGCCACCGGTATTCTGTGGAATGATCCCCATCATTTGAGGCGGTACACGGTGTGCCGCTAACATATCGTCACGGCTAACATTCTTGATATTGAGAAATTCATCTTTCGCCGCAATCTCACTGAGTGGAATAACTTGTACCCCGTCTTTCTTGCCGTTTGGAGCATTGATAAGTAAATTACGAAAATTGCCGGGGCCTTTGGAATTTTTCATTGCATCACGAATTTTATCAATATCACTCGGCGTTTGTGAGGCATCACTAATGTATAAAATAAATCCCGCATGGCTTCCATTTCGATAATACTTAACGCGGAACAGAGTGGCGGCTTCATTCAGTAATACGGACATGGTGGACGCCAGATATTCCGGTAACCCGTATAACTCTTGATTTAAATCGGGTTCGTATAACTGAAACACGCTACCGGGTTTAAACTCATAAGGTTTTGAGTCATAGCCATAGCGTACAAACCAGTAGCTATCATCAGCAACACCACGGCGGGTATATTTTGCTAACGTTGGTGTGAGTTTTAATAAATTACCCACCATATTATTACGCCGTTCAAGGTAGGCATTGCCAAAGGTTAAGAAGTCGAGGGCAAACCGGCTAAAGTCTAACTTAGACAGAAAGCGGGTAGGTTGGAAGGTGCTCACTAAGATATTACGTTTGACATAAATCGCACTGCTATGATGGGGGGTAGCACGAAATAGCTTTGATAATGCATCAAAACTAATCGGTGGCTCGTACCAATTATCAACTTGTGCACATTCCAGATAATCAAAGATTTCTCGTTTATCTAATACCGGAACAGGACTATCGAAGGTAAAGGCTTCCATGCTGTTATTGGCGGTTGCCGTTTGTTGTGCTTTAAAACTCTTTTTATTTTTACGGCTCATCAATAAATCTCCACAATGTTATTACTGTTCTCGGTGGTGCCAGTTAATGGTTCGTTGAATAGGGCGTGCATCGTTGCCCATGCAAGGTCAGCATGTCCGCTTTCTTCACTGCGTGAGGCTTCATAAGTAGGGCGGTTACCGCTTCCGGTGGTGGTACGACGAATGGAAGTAAAAGACTGAATGATATCAACGCACTGCGCATCAAACTCTAAACGTCCGTGACTAATCACGTCATAGGCTTTAATGACTAAGGCATTTTTGACATTTGGGTTATAAATAAACTCACGCGCAGCAGGAAAAAACTGAATGACATTCTGATAAACACCATGACCTAAGCCCGTGGTATCAATGCCCATATATTCCACATAGAAACGCTCAGTAATTTTTTTAATGGCGTCAGCTTGTGCGCGAAAATCCATACCACGCCATTGATGGCGTTCTAATATGCGGAATTTCCCTCCTGGTACTTTCGGCGGAGCGATAACCACACAACCGGCACTATCACCATTTTCACCGCCCTTGCTTGGGTCGTAACCTACCCAAACCGGATCATAACCGTAAGGGCGTAGTGCTAATGGTTGAATGTCATCCCACACCTCCCAACTGTCCACCATGCAATTTTGCATCATGTTAAAGTTGAATAAGGATTCGATATCATCCATAAAGTGGCACATTAACAGGTTGTTATATTCGTCTGGGCTATACTCTTTTTTGAGTTGTTCTAAATCGAATAAATCACAACCGCCCCGCAACGCATCTTCAATATTGACGATTTGTCGCCATTGCCCATCTTCACATAAACGCCCATTCACTAACGCCTCATGTGAGATATCAATATCAACTCTGTCTTCTTTTTTGCGTCCTCGGTTATACAGCTTGCCCGACCAAAAGGGGTACGCTTCGTGACTCATGGTTGACGGTGTTGAAAAGTAGGTTTGTCGCCATTGTTTTTGTATCGCCACACCCGAAGTGACTCTGCGTAACTCCTGAAATTTCGGGATCCAAAAGGTTTCATCCAGATATAAATTACCGTGATAACTTTGTGCTGTGCGGGCATTGGTACCAAGAAAATAGAGCGTTGCACCGTTGCTCAACATCAACGGGTCGCCTCTTAACTCAACATCAACCTCTAATGCCATTTTGATAATGTATTCACGGAACATATAGGCTTGCGCTTTACTGGCGGAGAGGAAAACCTGATTACGTCCAGTAGTCAGGGCATCAATAAAGGCTTCACGGGCAAAGTAGAATGTTGCGCCGATTTGACGGGATTTTAAAATATTGCGGATGCGGTGATGACCGGCGCGATACCACACCTTTTGATATTCAAACAATGTATTGCGAAACTCATCTTCTAGCTTTTCAATTTGTTCTTCTGAAAAGAAGTTTTTCTCTGGCTGACGGCGCTCGCCTTTATTGCGGTTGGCAATCTTAGGGTTAAGGTCAGTTTCATTACCGCCGTTTTGATATTTTCTGATCCGCGCCATGCGTTCAAGTTGACGCCCTAACAAGTCGATTTCTTTAAAATCTTTGCCTTCTTTGCTCTCTTTTAAAATCAGATTGCAATAACGCGCTTCAACGGTTAACTCTGCGCGTTCGGTTGGGTTGATTTCATCCCAATTATCACGGCGTTTCCAACTGTGAATAGTGGACGCCTTTTCGCCTAGCGATTCCGCTATGCGGGCAATGCGGTAACCTGAAAAATACAGGTGCATTGCTTTTTTTCGGTTATCAATAGTCGTTGTAATAGCCATTGCACAATCACTATTTCTTGCTTAAGTTATGGCGAGTCTATCAACCGTCTGGAACGGATCCGCTGGCTTCCCTTTGTGCCATTTCTCAAACAAACCTTATCCATTGTTTAACGCCCCTTTTAACCGACAACATACAGACCAACGAATAAACGGATGCAGTCTGGAGTTTGCATGTCGAAGAAATTAAAACCGGTTCGTCTTTGTGTTGAAGGGGCGACAACGGATGGGCGCAAGGTTAGTCGCGAATGGTTAACCCAAATTGCGAAAAACTTTGATCCCGCGGTTTATGGTGCGCGGGTCAATGTCGATCACTATAACTATTCATGGGCACCACGCTTTGGTGATGTGGAATCGGTGTATACCGAGGAAATCAAAGAAGGGGCACTGGCAGGTAAGTTGGCATTATACGGTGTGATCAATCCGACACCTGATTTAATTGAACTCAATAAAAAACGTCAAAAAGTTTATACCTCTGTCGAAATTAACCCGAGTTTTTCAGATACCGGTGAAGCCTATCTGGTCGGTCTTGCAGTGACCGATAACCCTGCGAGTTTAGGCACTGAAATGTTGCAATTTAGTGCCAGTGCACAAAGTAGCCCACTTTCAGAGCGCAAACAAAGCAAAGATAACGTCTTTACTGCTGCAGAAGAAACGCATCTCGAATTTACTGACGAAAAGCCTGAAAACGATAAGCCGGGTCTTTTTAGCGTCATTAAAGAGATGTTTTCTAAAAAGCAACACAGTGATGATGCGCGATTTACCGATGTGCATCAGGCGGTAGAGCTGTGCGCCCAAGAAGTGCAAACCCTTTCAACAGAAATTACCGCATTAAAAAACGCAGACCAAAGCGAAGCGGTAAAAGCACTTACGCAACAAATCACAGAATTAAAAACCCAATTTGAAAATACAGACGCCTCGTTCTCACATCGCCCGCCGGCAACAGGTGGCGAAAATAACGGCGAAGTGCTGACGGATTGCTAAGGTAACGAATAAACCATGAAGAAAGAAACTCGTTTTAAATTTAATGCGTATATGACGCAACTCGGTAAAATTTACGGTGTTAGCGCCCAAGAGTTTAGCGATACCAAAGTACCGATTGAGCCGTCTGCTGCTCAAAAATTAGAAACCACGATCCAGCAATCGGCGGAGTTTTTAACGCACATTAATATTGTGCCGGTTGATGAGCAAGTCGGTGAAGCGATTGGTTTAGGTATTGGTTCGACTATCGCGGGAACCACTGACACAACAGCAAAAGACCGTGAAACAAGCGATCCGATTAAGCTGACCAAAAATAGCTACCTTTGCCAGAAAACCAATTACGACACCCATCTGGATTATTCAAAAATTGATATGTGGGCGAAGTTTACCGACTTTCAAACCCGTATCCGTGATGCGATTATCCGCCGTCAGGCATTAGACCGCATTATGATTGGTTTTAATGGTACGCACCGTGCCGATAACTCTGATCGTAAAAAATATCCCTTACTGCAAGATGTGAATTCAGGTTGGTTACAAAAAGTCCGTGAGCGTGCGCCTGAACATGTGATGGGCAGTATTACGCAAGACGGTACAACAACAGCCGAACCGGTTTATGTTGGTGAAGGGCGTGCGTATCAAAATTTCGATGCGTTAGTCCAAGACACCATTGATAAGGCAATTGATCCAGAATATCAGGACGATACGGGGCTTGTTGTGATTTGCGGGCGTAAATTGTTAGCAGATAAATATTTTCCATTGGTCAATAAAGACCAAAACAACAGCGAAAAACTGGCGGCGGATACCATTATCAGTCAGAAACGTATCGGTGGTTTACCAGCTGTACGTGCGCCGTTCTTCCCTGATAATGCCTTTTTTATTACTCGTCTTGATAACTTGTCGATTTATTTCCTTGCGGATTCTCGTCGTCGCCAAGTGCTGGATAATGCAAAACGCGATCGCATCGAAAACTACGAGTCAGTGAATGAAGATTTCGTGGTTGAAGATTTCCGCGGTGTGGCATTGGTTGAAAATATTGTTTGCAAAGATGCCGAAGAAACACCACCCGAAACCACTGACGGTACAGACAACAGCGCAGTAACAGAAGAAGCATCGGCTGAAAATAAAAAGGCGAAATAATGTTATCTCCGTGGGAAAAACACCGCATGAGCCTAAGTGCGCAACAGTCCACCCAATTGGGTGGGCATGTGAGTCGCAACACGAAAGGCTATCACATGATGCTGTTACGTCTTGCGACAGATAAAAAAGAGCTAAAACATTTTCAGTCACGCGAACGCAAAGAAGCTTATAAACGCAAGATATTGGCCAATTATCAGCCGTGGGTTGATGGGGCGCTGTCTGGTGGTAGTGGTGTGCAAGATGATGTCTTAATGACGATTTTGCTGTGGAAAATTGATGCGGGTGATTATGAGGGGGCGTTAGATATTGCTGTTTATGCATTAGCTAATCGTTTAGTGATCCCCGGTGTTAACCGCACCACGGGCACCGTGATTGCAGAAGAAATTGCCGATTCGGCCATGCGAGCGTATGCCGTGAAATCACCGGTATCTTTAGCAACGTTAGAGCGTACACGCGCCCTTACTGATGATGAAGATATGCCCGATGAAGTGAGAGCAAAACTCTATAAAATCTTAGGGTTAGTGCTACGCGATAATAATCGACCACAAGAAAGCTACTGCGTATTAAGTCGAGCCTTAGAGTTAAATATTAATGTCGGAATAAAAACCGAATTAAAACAACTTGATAAAGTGCTCAAAGCCCAGCGTGACGCTGAAAAAGCATTGTGACACCACGTCAGGGCGGCACGGAAAAAGCCACTCGCTTTCTTTCGTCCACCGCCCACCTATTTTAAGGTTTTCCTATGGATTATGTTTCTGCTAACCCTGTGCCACAAAAAGACGAAACCATTAAAAATAATGGCTTTTTCCCTGATATTCAAACTCGTGATTTTCAATTGCAAACTCGTGTCGATGGCACAGTGACACCGGAACGACTGAAAAGCACGTTACTGAACGCCATGATTGAAGTGAATCGCGAGTTGTATCAGTGGCGCACTGGTCAATCTGCGAAAACATTAAAAGACGTATCTGCTGAACAAATTAACGGTGAAAGTGAACTGATGATTTTATATCAGCGTGCGGTGTTCTGTTTTGCAAAAGCCAGTTTAATCGAACGTTATCGCGATATTGATACTACCGCACAAGGTAATAAAAAAGCTGACACCATGACACCGGTGATTGATGAAGTGTGGCGTGATGGTCAATGGGCTTTACAACGTATCAAAGGGGAAACCCATAACACGGTGGAGCTTATCTAATGCGGATTTATACCCAGCAAGGGGATACCGTAGATGATATTTGTTGGCGTTACTTTGGTCAGTCATCCGGCATGATTGAGCAAGTATTAGAGGCTAATCCGGGGCTGGTTGAATGGGGGGCAATATTACCTACCGGCACAGCGATTGAGTTACCTGATACATCACAACAACACAGCACCACACCGATTTTACAACTTTGGGATTAACCCCTTTAAGGGGGGAAGGTATGAAGAAGATGCCCTATAAAGATCCAAGTAATATTAATTGGTTTACCGCCTTATTAATTGCCGGCATGGCGGTTTTTGGTGGTATTGCCAGTTATGCCAATAAAATAGTGAAAGGGGAGCCGTTCCGCTTTGCCATTTTACTTGCACAAATTATTGTCTCCATGTTTTCAGGGGCATTGATTTTATTCGGTGCAAGTTATTTTCAGTGGCAACCTGAGATTGCCGGCGGTATAGCAGGCATGGCGGGCTGGATGGGGTCAGCATTTATTAGCGCAGTCGGAAAGTTATTCTTAAGGAAGGTTGCCGGTGAGTAAATTTACATTGAGTCAGCGCAGTAAAAATAACCTTATTGGCGTTAACCCGCTGTTAGTGAAAATTGCTTATCGTGCATTAGAAATTTCACCGGTTGATTTTGCAGTCATTGAAGGTGTTCGCACACGTGAAAAGCAAAAAGAAAACGTTAAAAAAGGCGTTTCAAAAACATTAAACAGCCGTCATTTAACAGGCGATGCGATTGATATTTTACCCTCTGCGATTAAACCGGGGATGGAATGGCAACCGTATTTTTTTGAACCCGTATTAATGGCATTCAAACAAGCCGCAGATGAAGAAGGGGTAACATTGCGTTTTGGTAAAAACTGGAAAAGTGATCCCAGTTTACCCGTTGAAACCCGCTTTCCTGACTATCCTCATATTGAGATCCCACGATGAAAAGGAACGTACTACTTATTATTGTGGCGGGTGTGATGGGCTTGCTACTGATATTTAAGTTTGATGCCTTGCTCACTGAAAATAGCCAGCTTAAGGGTGACAACCTCGCCCTTAAACAAAATGTTATCAGTCATCAAGACGCTATTGAACGCTATCAGAAAGAACTTACCCGTTTATCAGAACTGGATAAACAACACACAAAGGCGCTAACCGATGCAAAAAATGATATTAGCCAGCTTAATGATGAGTTGCGCAATAATACTAAGCGGGTGTACATCAAAGCCGATTGCCCCAATCCCGATAATCACACTGCCGCCACCGCCGGCATGGGTAATGCAACCCCCGCACGACTTACCGAAACAGCTCAACAAGATTATTTACGTCTCCTCGAAATGATGGCGGAGAATCAGGCACAAACAGAATATTTGATTGATTATACAAATCGATTATTACAATACATCAATGAGTTAAACCATGAAAAAGCCTGCAAACCTACGTGATACCTTAATTAAAAAGGTCGCTTATTTAGGCGAAAATCCCGATAGGCTCTACACCTTTATTGATGGTGGGGCGATTGTGGCAACGGGTGCAAGCAGTCAATCTTATGAGTATCAATACAATCTCAATATTATTATTGATGATTATCCCGGTGACCAAAATGTGTTAATGGCGGTCATTATCGGTTGGATTGAACAACACCAGCCTGATATTTTCCTCAATCCAGATAAGCGCCAAAGTCATTTTACTTTTGACGCCTTTATTGATAGCAACCAAACCGCCAGTATTAGCATTGATTTAAAGCTGACTGAGCGAGTCCTCGTTAATGTGCAAGCGGGTAAATTGGTTGTTGGTGCCATTGAAGAGCCGGCTGATCCGTTTGAGAGTTGGGAGAGTGTGGCTCATGAACGCCGATGATTTCAGCCCGTTAACCCAAGCATTAGCCGCCATGTTGGCAAAAGCATCACCCAATGAACGTAAAAAATTAGCCCGTGAAATTGCCCGTGATTTACGCAAAAGCAATTTACAACGTATTCGTGCGCAAAAAAATCCCGATGGAACCGCATTCACCAAACGCAAAGCCTCAACGGTTACCGTATTGCGAGGAATGAAATTTGTCTGGAAAGGGCAACCACGTAGTTTAAAAAATTGGCGATTACGCAAAACGAAAAAAGGTGAAGTGATCACCGGCTACGATTTAGAAAAAAAAGCCGAACGCAGTTTTTATAAGCGCGATATTTTACGTTTTATTGAAGTGAAAAAAGATAAAATCAGCACTGCAAAACCCAATAAACAGACTCGCATGTTTAAACGTTTAGCCACCGCCCGTTATTTGCGAATGTCAGCAAATGATAAAGGTGTGGATCTCTTCTTTGCCCCTCAAGTTGCGGGCATTGCTGCCGTACACCATTACGGTTTAAAAGAGCGTGTGCGAGGTAAATCATTAGAAATTCAATACCCTGAAAGAAAGCTATTAGGCTTTTCACCGGCGGATATTAAACATATCGAAAATCAGTTACTGGAATTCCTTTCCCGTTAATTGTCCTGTCTTTGAAACAATCCCAACCCCGTGAGTTTTTTTATTTCCCGTTGCACATTGCGGGTATGAATATTGCAGAGCTTATCCGAAAAATACAAAACTTGATCCGTACTGGCGTTGTGATTGATGTCAGTGCGGAAAAAGGGTGTCGAGTTAAAACGGGCGACAATGAAACTGACTGGCGCCCGTGGCTCACAATGCGTGCCGGAAAATCGCGTTCATGGTGGGCGCCGAGTGTTGGCGAACAAGTGTTATTGCTATCAATCGGTGGCGATTTAACTACCTCATTTGTGTTACCGGCAATATTTAGTGACGATTTTTCAGAGCCATCAAGCTCATTAACCGCCCATCGTCATGAATATGAAGACGGTGCAGTGATTGAATATGAGCCAGCAACAGGGGCGCTAATAGTCACAGGAATTAAAACCGCCGTGATTGAAGCCAACGAGTCGGTCACGGTCACATCCCCCGACATTACGTGTATCGCGACAAGCAAAATCACCCTTGATACACCTACTGTTATTTGCACCAACAACTTAACCACGGGATCACTGACAGTACAAAAAGGTGGCACGATGACTGGCAATATTACCCATAGTGGCGGACAAATGTCCTCTAATGGCGTGGTGGTCTCAACCCACACACACGGTGGTGTGCGTACCGGTGACGGTAATTCAGGACTACCGCAATGAATTATTTAGGTATGAATGCACAAACCGGTGAGCGCATTACCGATATTGAGCACGTTCGCCAGTCGGTGAGAGATATTTTTAACACCCCCATTGGTAGCCGATTGATGCGCCGTGAATATGGCAGTTTGCTTGCCGATTTAATTGACGGCCCTGTTAACGCCAAGATGCGATTGCAATTAATGTCGGCGTGTTACACCGCAGTTTATCGTTGGGAGCCACGTATTGTGATGACTGCCATTGATATTCATAGCCAACACGAACAGGTGATTGTGGATATCACCGGCTATTACACCCACAACCAACAACCGATTAATTTCTCTCTACCGGTGAAATAACATGCCTACGATTAACTTAAGCCAATTAACACCGCCCGATGTGATTGAGTCATTAGATGCAGAACAATTATTACGTGAACGCAAAACGGCGTTGATTGCTGCGATGCCGGTCCATTTACGTGATGCGGTGGCTAACACGTTATCGTTAGAGTCTGAACTGTTAACCAAACTGTTAGAAGAAAACGTCTATCGTGAGTTGCTATTACGCCAGCGGATAAATGAGTCCGCGCGTGCGGTTATGGTGGCGTATGCGAAAGGGGCATCAAAAGAAAAAGTGATCAGCCAATTTGGGGCGACAGAGCTTTTTCAGCCAAAAGGCACATACCCAACCAAAGCTGAAATGACGCAGGAACTCAATAAAAAGGTTGATAAGTCCAGCATTTCTCAACAGCTCGCTAATGACGTCAGCAAAGTGCCTAGTTTGGATTTACTTGCAAAAGAGTTAGGTAAAAAACAGGGGATAGGTAACTATCAACCCGTAGGAGACTATGCATTAAAAACAGATTTAAATAATTATCAGCCCAAAGGAAATTATGCCCCTGCTGGAAATTATGTCACTGTGGCATCAATGAATCTTGAATTAAATAAAAAGATTGATAAATCCAGTATTTCTCAGCAAGTGGGTAATGATGTTAATAAGGTGCCAAGCTTAGATTTACTCGCAAAAGAGTTAGGAAAGAAACAGGCAGCAGGAAGTTATGCGCTAAAAACAGATCTGACTAATTACCAGCCAAAAGGCGATTATGTTACAGCATCAACCATGAATGTTGAGCTTAATAAGAAAATAGATAAATTAAGCATTTCACAGCAATTAGCCAATGATGTTAATAAGGTGCCAAGCTTAGATTTACTCGCAAAAGAGTTAGGAAAGAAACAGCCAGCAGGAAGTTACGTGCCTAATACCCGTAAAGTGAATGGCAAATCATTGAGCGGAGATATTAATTTAAATGCGGGTGATGTGGGGGCTTTAACACAAACACAGGGTGATGTGCGATATCAAAAAAAAGGAACAGGTCAGAACTTTAGAAAAATTTGGTCTGGGGATAATTGGACAAAAGGTGGCACAATCACTGTTTCGGAAGATGTACGAGGAAAAACTATTTATATTAAGGGTACAAGTTATCTTGGTGGGGGAATACAAGTACCGAATCAAATTAATATAGGTATTGTTATTAATTGGTATAAAGAATTCCATCTCTTTGTCGTGACGTCTTCAGATGGGAAAAATTTACGTTGTGATGATTCATCGTGGGGAATAAAGGAGATCTGGTTACAAGATTGAGTCGTGTTGTATCACCCCTCAAACAATCCCGCTTTCGTGCAATTTTCTCACTAATTTTTCATGCTACACGGACACAGTTATAGGAGTCCGTGAGCATGGCACAAGATTATCATCACGGTGTGCGCGTTATTGAAATTAACGAAGGCACCCGCCCCATTCGCACTATCAGCACCGCTATTGTTGGCGTGGTTTGCACCGCTGATGATGCGGACGAAAAAACCTTTCCTTTAAACAAACCCGTCTTACTGACAGATGTGTCACAGGCTATCGGTAAAGCAGGGAAAACCGGCACCTTAGCCAGCACGTTAAAGGCGATTGCAGATCAGGCTAAACCCATCACCGTTGTGGTGCGTGTAGAACAAGGTGAAAGTGAAGCGGAAACCACCACTAATATTATCGGTGGCACCACCGAAGAAGGGCTAAAAACAGGGTTGCAAGCGCTGTTAGCATCACAAACCCAACACGGTATTAAGCCTCGCATTATTGGCGTGCCCGGTCACGATACTTTAGCCGTTGCTAATGAGATTGCGGTGATTTGTCAAAAACTCCGCGCCTTTGGCTATGTGTCTGCTTATGACTGTAAAAATATCAGCGAAGCAATCAAGTACCGTGACAACTTTGGTCAGCGTGAATTGATGGTGATTTTCCCTGATTTTACGTCATGGGATAGCACAACTAATAGCGAGACGACGGCTTACGCCACGGCGCGTGCGTTAGGTCTGCGTGCCAAGTTAGACAATGATATCGGTTGGCATAAAACGCTGTCCAATATCACCGTTAACGGCGTGACGGGTATTTCTAAGGATATCTATTGGGATTTACAAGATCCCGCTACTGATGCCGGCTTACTGAATGAAAAAGGGGTGACGACGCTTATTCGTCGTGATGGTTTTCGTTTTTGGGGTTCGCGTACCTGTTCGGATGATCCGCTGTTTGCCTTTGAATCTTATACCCGTAGCGCACAAGTCCTTGCTGACACCATGGCTGAAGGGCAAATGTGGGCGATTGATAAACCGTTAACGCCATCTTTAGCGCGGGATATCGTCGAAACCATCAACGCAAAATTACGTTCACTGGTCAGTCAGGGCTATTTGTTAGGCGGTGAATGTTGGTATGACCCGGCATCAAATAGCAAAGAAGAACTGAAAGACGGCAAGCTCACACTGGATTATGACTATACGCCAGTGCCACCAATGGAAAATCTGATGTTGCGTCAGCGTATTACTGATAAATACCTGATGGATTTCGGTAACAAAATCAAGGGGTAAATCATGGCGTTACCACGCAAGCTAAAGAATTTTAATTTATTTATGAATGGCGCCAATTATGTGGGCGTTGCGGAAGAACTCACATTACCCAAAATCACCCGCAAGTTAGAAGCCTATCGCGGGGGCGGTATGAATGGTTCGGTGCAAATTGATATGGGGCTTGATGACGGCGCGCTTGATAGTGAGTTTACCCTCGGTGGTGCTGATATTGACGTTTACCGCCAATGGGGCGCATCCACTATTGATGCGGTTCAATTGCGTTTATGTGGTGCTTATCAGCGTGATGATACGGGGGAAACATTAGCCGTTGAAGTGGTTCTCCGCGGTCGTTATAGCGAAATCGATCCCGGTAACTGGAAATCGGGCGATAACACACAAACCAAAATCACCGTAAAACCCACTTACTACAAGTTAGTGATGGACGGCCAAGAAATCATTGAAATTGATATCGTCAATATGGTGGAAAAAGTGGACGGTAAAGACCTGTTACAAGCACAGCGTGACGCGCTGGGACTTTAATTAAATACGGAAAGAGAACATGAAAAAGCCAATCGAAGAACAAAACCAAGAGCAAATTGAATGGGTTGTTGTGAATGGTGACCAAGCCACGGTGACATTAGAACAACCACTTATGCGCGGTGAAACCAAAATTGAAAAAGTGGCGGTGCTTAAACCCAATTCAGGGGCACTACGCGGTGTGCGTTTACAGCCGTTAATGGATATGGATGTTGATAGCATGATGCAGGTGCTACCGCGAATTACTATGCCAACACTGACAAAGCAAGATGTGCTGTCTTTAGCCGCGGGCGACTTGGTAAACCTGAGCGTGCAGGTGGTTAATTTTTTATTACCGAAGTCGGTTATGCCCGATTCCCTAGCGAATTAACCACCGATGAACTGGCGGCAGATATTGCCGTCATTTTTCATTGGTCACCGGCAGATACCGGCAAAATGAGCCTTTCAGAATTATTGTCATGGCGCTATCAAGCGGCGAAACGGTGCGGACAACAGAATGAGTAATAACTTAAAATTACAAGTTGTACTGAGTGCGGTTGATAAATTAACCGCACCGTTTCGCAGTGCGCAAGAAAGTAATAAACGATTGGCGTCCGCTATGCGCCAGTCGCGTGATTCGTTAAAAACCCTTAATCAGCAAACCTCACAAATTGACGGCTTTCGCAAGATTAAACAGCAGTTAACCTCCACACAGCAAGCGTACCAATCCGCCACACAACGTGTTGCCACCCTCGCCAAAGAAATTGCCAACAGTGAAAACCCTACTAAAAAACAGTTAGAGGCGTTTAAAAAAGCGCAACGGGAAGCGGGGCAACTCAAAACCAAGTATGAGCAATTACAGCAGTCGGCACAGCGACAGCGCTCAGCATTACAAGCCAATGGCATTTCTACTAATCAACTCGGTCAAGCACAACGGCGACTTAATGGTGATATTGAACGCACCACGCAACAGCTCCGCCGGCAAGAAAACCAGTTAAGGCGCAGTGCCGAACAAGAACGGCGCATGGCGGCGGCTAAATCGCAGTATCAAAAGACGCTCGATGTACGAAATAAAATGGCGGGTGCCGGTGCCACCATGACGGCAACCGGTGCCGGTATGTTGTATTCCGCGAAACAAACATTAATGCCGGGGTACGAGTTTAATGTCGGTATGTCAAAGGTGCAGGCATTAACTCGCTTAGATAAAAACTCTGATGAATTTAAGATGTTGCGTGAACAAGCGCGAGAGCTAGGCGCAACCACGGCATTTACCGCCAACCAAGTGGCGCAAGGTCAAGCATTCTATGCCATGGCGGGTTTTAAGCCTGAGCAAATTAAAAATGCTATGCCCGGAACGCTGGCAATGTCATTGGCAGGTGATATTGATTTAGGTACTACGGCGGATATTGGTTCCAATATTTTAACCGGCTTTAAACTCGATTCGGATCAGATGGGGCGAGTGAGTGATGTGTTAGTCGGTGCCTTTACCCGTTCAAATACCAGTTTAACCATGCTTGGCGACACGATGAAATACGTTGCACCGGTGGCGTCAGGGTTAGGGGTTGATTTAGAAACCGCAGCCGCCGCAACGGGTAAATTGGGTGATGCCGGTATTCAAGGCTCGATGGCAGGTACTTCATTACGCGCTATCTTAGGGCGCCTTGCTGAACCACCGAAAATGGCGGCGAAGGCATTAGAAGAGCTGGGTATTAAAACGCGAGACGCTAAAGGCAATTTACGCGATTTTCCTGAGTTATTAGCCGAGCTGGATAAGAAAACCGCCAATATGGGTAATGCGCAACGGGCGGGATTCTTTAAACATATTGCCGGTGAAGAAGCTTTCTCGGCGTTATCGGTGCTTGCCGAACAAGCGGGTAAAGGGGAGTTGCAAACCCTTGTTGCTGATTTGAAGAAAGCCAAAGGCGAAGCCCAAAAAGTCGCGGGTACCATGACGGACAACTTAAGCGGGGATATGAAAAACCTGCAATCTGCATGGGAAGATTTAGGCATTCAGATTTTTGACGGCATTGATAGCCCGTTGCGTCAGATATCACAAAGTATTACCCGTGTGATTTCTAATGTCGGTGTGTGGATGAAAGAAAACCCTGAGTTGGCTAAAACACTGACTATGGTTGGCTTAGCCATTGCGGGCATAATTACCACGCTCGGTGTGCTCTCGTTATCCATTGCAGCAATGTTAGGGCCATTAGCTGCCGCGAAATTAAGCCTATCAATTTTAGGCATTAAAGGCGGTGGCGCGTTAACACTGTTATTAAAACCAATTAAATTATTAGGCAGTGCATTTTTATGGTTGGGTAAGGCCATGTTAGCTAACCCTATCTTGTTAGCTATTGCCGCTATTGCCGGCGCATTTTATCTGATTTATAAAAACTGGGATAAGATTGAGCCGTATGTCACCAAGGTGTGGGAGTCTGTTAAACAGCGTACCGCTATCGCATGGCAAGCATTGAAAGAGACCATTTTAAAAGTATGGGAAGGGATTAAATATATCTTCTTTAACTGGACAATACCGGGATTAATTGCAAAACATTGGGATAGTATTGTCGGCTATACCAAAACTGCATGGGCGTCTGTTAAATCTGTAATTTCAGGTATTTGGGAAGGCATTAAAACCTTTTTCATGACACAAACTTTACCGGGGATTATTTATAGCAATTGGGATCAAATCGTTAAGTACACGCAAGAAAAATGGGAATTCCTTAAAACAACGATATCGACTAAATGGGATGAGATTGTCGAAGATACCAAAGCGTTACCGGCTAAATTTTTACAGTTTGGTAGCGACCTGATTGATTCCATTATTCAGGGAATAAAAAATAAATGGACGGACTTTAAAAATAGCATTGGGGAATTGGCAACCGCCACCAAAGAAGCACTGACACCGGAATTTGCTAAAACCTCCGATCCGAAAGTGCAGTCTGCATTAGATTCTTACAATAGCAACTTTGCCGGTATGTATGATTCAGGCGGTTATATCCCGCGTGGTCAGTTTGGTATTGCTGGCGAAAATGGTCCTGAAATTGTTGAGGGTCCTGCGAATATCACCAGTCGTAAACACACCGCCATGTTAGCGACTGCCGCATTATCGCTAGGCAGTGCCTTTTCATTACAGGCACAAAATGCCCCGTTGCACCCGCACAGTTTGCCGGTTGAAAACTATCGTACGGCACCGGCTAACGTGAATATTCAACAACAGCGTTATCAAGGTGCGCCAGCACATTATGAAATTAATATTCACCCTCAACCGAATCAATCCGCGCAAGATATTGCACAGCTTGTGATCGCAGAAATCGAACGCCGTGAACGTGACAAACAAGCACGATTAAATAGCCGTTATCAAGACAGTGAGGTGTGGTAATGATGGCAGCACTTGGGGTATTTGTGTTTGAGTTACGCACCGTACCTTATCAATCCCTACAAAAACAACAAACATGGCGACATGGTTTTACTCAACGTGTCGCGCGCCGACCGGCACAACAATTTATTGGCCCTGATACCGATGTGATCACTTTATCGGGGGCGCTTTATCCCTCATTAACCGGCGGTAAAGTGTCGTTGTTGGCATTGGAATTAATGGCGGATAGCGGTAAAGCGTGGTCGTTTATTGATGGTACGGGCACCATTCACGGCATGTTTGTGATCACCGATTTACAACGCACCCACACCGAATTTTTCCAAGATGGAGCCGCAAGAAAAATTGATTTCTCACTGACATTAAAACGGGTGGATGACTCCATCAGTCAGATGTTGGGGGATTTAAGCGACCAATTAGGCATGATGGCCAATGGTGCCGGTGAAGCCATTAAAGGAGTTTTATCATAATGTTACCAGAAATGATCACCGGTAAAAGTAGCACGCCGGCTTTTGTGTTAATCGCTGGTGATGAAGATATCAGTGCCAAAATTCAAGGGCGATTAATTTCGCTTTCATTAACGGACAATCGGGGCTTTGAAGCTGACCGGCTTGATATTGAGTTAGATGATTCTGACGGTGCATTAATGATGCCGAAAAGAGGAGAAGTGCTGACGTTACATTTAGGTTGGCAGGGTGAAAGCCTTATTCATAAAGGCTCTTTTACGGTTGATGAGATAGAACATTCAGGTGTACCGGATAAAATGACATTACGTGCTCGTAGTGCGGATTTTAGGGCAACGCTGAATGTTCGCCGTGAAATGTCTTACCATCAAAAAACATTAGGCGATATCGTCAGAACCATTGCAGGGCGCAATAATGTCACGGCGGTGGTTGATCCTGGTCTTGATACGGTAAAGATTGAACATATCGACCAAACCAATGAGTCAGATGGCAGTTTTTTAACGCGCTTAGGGCAATTAAACGGTGCCACCGCCTGTGTTAAAAACGGCAATTTGCTGTTTATGGTGCAAGGGGGCAATACCACCGCTAGCGGTCAAGCGTTACCTTTAGTGCAAATCACCCGGAGTGTGGGAGATGGACACCGTTTTTCATTGGTGGATAGAGGGGCCTACACTGGTGTGACCGCCAATTATTTAAATACCCGTAAACCGCAAGAGAAAACACAATCACAAATTCGTCGTAGAAAACCCACTACTGATAAACCGAAAAAAGAAGAAGAGAAACAAGGGGAGTATCTTGTTGGTGAAGAAGGTAACGTAATGGTGTTGTCTCATACTTACGCGAGTAAAACCAATGCCGAACGTGCCGCGAAAGCCGCGTGGGAAAAAATACAGCGGGGCGTTGCCTCTTTTAGTATTACCCTTGCGAAAGGGCGTGCGGATCTCTTTCCTGAATTACCGGTACAAGTTAGCGGTTTTAAACCTGAAATTGATGAAGCCTATTGGACATTGGCCACAGTGAGCCATTCACTGAACAATAGCGGATTTACCACCTCGTTAGAATTAGAAGTCAAAAGCAGTGAGATAGATATGGATAAGGAATAGTGCCTGTGTATAATTACAGGTAATTTTCACATCATAAAGAGGTAACCCGTTTATGATGATTTGTCCTGTTTGTGGTCATGCCGCACATACTCGTAGTAGTCAGCAAATATCTTCCGATACCAAAGAACGTTATAACCAGTGTCAGAATATCAATTGTGGCGCGACGTTCGTCAGCCATGAAACCGTAACACGGTTTATTTCAAAGCCTCAATTGATTGAACGGGTAGAGCCGCATCTTGATAAGTATTGTCAGCAGGCATTAGCGATTTGATGAAAATGCCCGGAGTGTTCCGGGCGTTATTTATATCTGAAATGTTCTATTTTTTCTTTGTATCACTTTCATCAGTACAAACTCGTTTTGATTTACTTGTGCTTCCATCATTACAAATAAATTTACCATTCTCACAGTGAGATACACCGCCTTTTTTACCAGAACAAGGGTAGTTTTGAGCTGATACAGTATTGATTGAAAACAAGCTGAGAAGTGTAATTATGAGAGTTGAAATAATAACTTTGTTCATTACAAATATTCCTGTCAGTAAGATTATTTGAGATAAGTTGCAGAGTTATTATTGTAGTATAAGTTTGCATGTTGGAGATGGAGTGTTATCAATATACTTGTACGAAATTATTTTTAACATTAAATTTTTCTAATTTTATTTTGTTACTATTAGATACAAATATTAAATCTTAAACATCTTGATAGGAAACTATTAAATTTCACTAAAATTCATGTACTCTTAATGGATATGAAAAATTTATTTAGACAAGGAAAATATGATGATAAGAACATTTC
Organism: Proteus sp. fly-1089; assembly: GCF_040138965.1. Lineage (NCBI taxonomy): Bacteria > Pseudomonadati > Pseudomonadota > Gammaproteobacteria > Enterobacterales > Morganellaceae > Proteus > Proteus sp. fly-1089. The sequence continues at coordinate 775,319 of NZ_JBEETS010000001.1, read as the reverse complement.
ACTCTATTGGGCAGGGTGCATTTTATACAGAGGAATTTGATAATTTTACCTTTGTTTATGATTGTGGTACTGCGACGGTAGGGGTAGATGCTCATGGAAAATCAACTAATTCTAAAGCACGGATAAATACCTACGTGATGGACTATTTTGAAAGTGGAAAAATTATAAACTTTTTATTTATTTCTCATTTTCATAGAGACCATATTAATGGTTTGGAGTATTTATTATCGCACTATGAAGTTAAGCATATTTTTATTCCTCAATATAATATTTATGAGCGAGTAATTGAACTTATTAATATAAATAATGAAGATGGTCATGATAAAATAGATATAAACTTTGACTTGTTCGATAATGAATTAATTTTAGAGCCTATTAAAACAATAAAAGCCATATCAACAAATATAAAAGTAATTTTAGTTAAACATGACCATAGTGATAATATCATTGATAATGATATTAGTGATTATGAAGTATCTCCAGATAGCTATTTTAATAGTGGTGAGCTGTTGCTTTCTCCAATTCCTAATTGGATATTTATTCCTATTAATTATAAAAATAAATTTCGTTCACGTAAATTTAGTGAAAAACTTAAGAAGTTAAACATTGAATTCAGAAATACTGATGATTTTGTTAAAGCCTGGGGTGATGAAGATAAAAAGAATAATATTACCAATATATTCAAGGGGTTGCCAGGAAAAGCAAATGAGAATTCAATGGTGGTTTATTCTGGTTCCAGTATAAATAATTATTTATTTAGTGACATTAATCATATTTCTCTCACTGAAAAAGAAATCGAAGAAGATGAAATTAATTTTGAAAGAAATGTTATTGGAATGAATGAAAGTAGTTGTATATATTTTGGTGATTATGAGGCTAAAAAGAAAGGTGCATTGGAATTAATTAAGAATAGATTAAAAGCGTATTATAACTCTGTTTGTACTATTCAAATACCTCATCATGGTTCATTTGAAAATTATAGTGAAGACATAAACGAAACACATAACATCTATTCTGTTATCTCGTATGGAGAAAAAAATAGGTATGGGCATCCTAGCCCTTGTACAAGAAAGCTTATTGAAAAAAATGCTGGTATTTTGTTCGAAGTTACAGAAAAACCATCAACAATATTACGTTTTTTTATAGATGAAAGATAATTTAAACCACAATTACATATTGAAAAACCTTCAAAACAAAAAGCCTCTCTTTCAAGAGGCTTTCCGAAATGTGGTCAATATGTGGACATTGACGTTGATTAAATCCTTTTATATCAATCTATTAAGTCGGTTTTAAAAGCCTCACTTAGCGCCTTTGATTACTTGATCCGCACGAGTGCAAAATAAGTAAACTAGACTTAAAATTAACTATCTTGCATTGTCAAAAGCATCTCAATTGAGATGCTTTTTTTCTGCCTATATTTTAACTCGACAGTTAGGGGGGATTCTGAGCTAATGGCAGGCATCATTCCTTCTCAAACTATGCTTGCGGCTATTACCTTACCGATCATATTAGGTTTTTTAATCCCATAATTTTTAAGGGAATACGACTCATTTAATTTATATTGGATGATTTTTTATAGAATAGTTTCAATAAAAATGTTCTTCTCTTAAATATAAATTTAATTATTTGAGAGAGATTTGCAATGAATGTTAAAATTAATGAAAAAGATATTTCTACGTCACAAATATTAAGAATATCACAAGGAGAAAAAATAAAAGATGTTATTTCTTTGTGGGCTAAAATAAAAGATTTTTTCCAATCAAACAAAAGAGTAAAAGCACTAGAAATAATTAAAAATATTGTATCTGAAGCACAATCTGATGATACTGACCATTTAAAAATGGCATATAATATTTTAATGTTAAAAGTGATGTCCTCAGATGCATATAAAGAAAGAATAAATATTACTATTGATAGTTTAGATAATCATAATAATAAAAATATTACTATTTCAATTGATGATTATAATATATTTATAAAGGATATAGATAATGAGCATCTTAGTAAAGCATCAGAAATAATTGATATATTTAATCGACATTCATCAATTTTCTCCAATGAAATCGCATTAAAATGTCTATATGAAAAATTAGATCAAAATGAGAGTGAAAGTAAGGGTAATGATTTGATTTTTGCTGAATTATACCTTGAATTAAATGAAAAAATAAGTTCTGGCGAAATAGATTTAGCGCTTAATAAAAGTAATTTTAATCAAGTTGATTTTCATGCAATAAGCGGGCTCATAAACGAAGCAATCAATAAGAATGATACCAATTTAGATGAAAAAGAGAATAATACCAAATTAGATATAAGAAAGGCGTTAAGTAAAGATATAAATAGAGATACTTATATTGTCAATGATGAAAAAATAGAAAGCAAAGATCAAAAAGAGGCAATGCAACAATTTGAATCTTTAATACAAGAATTATCAAAGGAAAATAAAAAGGCAATCTACTATTTATTAAATCAAGAAGGTATCACCTTAATTAAATCATATAATACAGCTCTTGATTACTACACACTGACAACATCTTTTTCATCAGGTAATATTCTTAATCAAGAAAAAGTTTATAGCATAAATAGCCTTTCTAATGATCTGATAGAATTAAAAATAAAATATTTAAAAGAAAGTAGCAATGAAATAAATAATAATATTAGCTTAGCTAAACCATTTGAATGTAAGTTATATAATTTTATGTATGATATGGTGGCTACTAATAATAACCTCAAGCCAAATGATGATAAGCGCTTAAATGAAAAGATCACCGAGATAAAAGAACAACTAAATAAGAAAAAACACAACCTAGGTGAGGATTTCCTAGATCTATTGTATCGAGATAAAATAATTAATAAAGATAGTATTGACATTAAGCTAACACTAAATAAAGGAGAGTTAGTCTCTTTAGATGGAGAATGCACATATAGATTTTATTAATCTTATCCTTTAGTCAAAACAGAGCTTCTTGCTATGATGTGTATAAATCATAGCAAGAGGCTCTTTTATGTCACAACCTCATAACCCTGAAATTCCAAAAATCATCAATGAATTAAAACAGCAATACAAAAATGCAGTGGATGACTCACTTAGCGCCTTTGATTGCTTGATCCGCACGACTGCAAAATAAGCAAACTAGACTTAAAATTAACTATCTTGCATTGTCAAAAGCACCTCAATTGAGATGCTTTTTTCTGCCTTGAATTGTTAATTTATCGAAAAACCTCTATTCATAAATCTCAAACAACCTATGCTATTATCTCACAACTTAAATAATCTATAGGGAAGTCGATTGATATGAATATAAAAATTATGAGCTTTAAACAAATTGTTCCTGCAATTCTTTTTTCTTTAGCGAGTATTAGCTCTTTTTCTGTTAATGCAGATCTCGAAGTTCGTGATGAAACTTTATTTGAAGCACATCAGCGTTTTAAGACCGTAATTATAAATGACAGTTTTGATAATATTGATCCACCTTGGGAAGCGCCACCAGAAATATTTAATGTTATTAAATATCCAGCTAAACCTGGTGATATGTATGCTTATTTAACACCACCCCCTACAGATAAAAAAACGAAATTACCTGCCGTGATCTGGTTAAATGGAGGCTATGGTGGAATAGGGGGAGATGACTATTTTTGGCAACCAAAACCGGTTGATAACGACCAAACAGGGGCTATTTTCCGTGATCCTAATATGGTGCTGATGATCCCATCTTTTCGAGGTGAAAATACCAACCCTGGCCGTTATGAAATGTTCTATGGCGAATTGGAAGATTTAGAATCAGCGAGAGAATATTTAGCATCATTACCTTACATTGACGCTAAACGTATCTATGTCGTAGGTCATAGCACTGGGGGAACACGTGCATTATTAGCGAGTGAATATAGTGATAAATTTAGAGCTGTTTTCTCCTTAGGGGGAATACCTGACCTAAAATTACGTGCTGAAGGTGATATGATCGTTGAGCTACCCTTTGATAGTAATAAAGAAGAAGAATTTAATGTTCGCTCAGTATATCGCTATATTAAATCGATAAAAACTCCAACATTTTATTTTGAAGGACGTGGTTATTTTTGGAATGAGTTTAACGAATTACGTGCAGTGGCAATGGTGAATGATATTCCATTAAAAATCTATAGCATCAAAAATGGGGATCATTTCAATATTATAGTGCCTGTTAGTAAATTAATTAAAGACAAAATTTTATTAGATACTGATACAAATAAAGAAAGCAATATTCGATTCACTAATGAAGAAATAAAATGGATCAATAAACAAGTTAGATAATAATTTAATTTATATTTGAAAAGATTTATTTTAATAAATCGCTCTTTTATTAAATTGATAAAAGAGCGATTTTTTATCTAAATTTCAATATGCTCAAACTGAAAAATCATCACATAACTCTTGGAGTTTATTGACCATTCTTGCTATATGAAAGCCATCGCAAGTAGCATGATGTACTTGAATGGATATTGGTAATAAATATTTGTCATTTTGTTGAATGAATTTTCCCATCGTAAAAATAGGTGGATAATAGTCATTCACATTCGCAACATTTAAATTAAATCCATCAAAACTCACCCATGGGATCATCGAAATACAAAAGTGATTTTCAGGAAAGTTAGGTTTTGCAGATAGGTTAAGATTATTTTTATATTGTTGAAAATCTTGATTATATCCTTGTAAAAAAGTATCGAAATCTTCAAAGTACTCACTCCATAACTCTGAAAAGGTTTCAGTTTCTGGATGAAAAATCGTATATGCAGGGTTGGTATAATCCCAAATAACCAATTCATCATTCTTTATAGCCATTCTAGATTCAGGATAATAATTAACCGTTTTTGCAATCAAATAGACCATTGCAGGATAAAACTTAAGATTGTTTTTAGTTAATATAGCCTTTAAGGCAGTAATATCTATCTTTGTTGTTAAGCTAAAACCACATTGCAAGTTATGACGGTAATGTAAAAAGTGTTCTTTTCTATCCCATTGTTCTAATTCTATTTTTTTATAATTCATTTTTTAAGCCCTTCTTATTAATTTATAAATATGTTTTTTAACGAAGAAGGGCAAAATAGGTTGTCTGTATAGGCTGCATAATAATTCCTTACGTATTTTATTATTATAAAAGATAATATAATGTATTATTACATAAATAATTAAATATTAAAGGTATTTTTGTGCTGACACTAAATTATAATAACATTATTTTGGAGAAAAACATTAAGTGTATTATGATAAAAAAGATTACTATTTGAAAAAATGAAGGGATTTATGATGCAAGCTAAACTTGCTTATCAATGGAAACAGCAAAGACGTGGAAGGCTCTCTTTTTTAGGTTTAGAAATTGCTTGGTCAATTTTATTTGCTATTGTCGAAAACTTAGTATATCGCTGGTATATATTATATTATCCTGAAAATGCAGATTTAATAATTGAAAATATCTTTTATTATCAATTTTCTTTTACGTCATATGGCTTAATCGAAATCGTATTTTTAATAATACAGATTTACATATTCACTCTGATTTTATCACAACGAGTGAGAGATATTGGTATAAGTTATCCTGTCATCATTTCACTTATTTTTACAGCTAGTCCTATATTATTAATGCCATATTTACTCTTTAATGCGCCAACCATGTTGATGGTGCTTTTTGTTGTTTTATTAATAGGTGGGTTGGTTGCCTTACTTGCACCTTCTGCTTATAAAGTTGATATCGACATTAATAAAGTGCCAGAAGAAAAAGAAAATAATTAGTCAAAAAATGTGTTGTTTGAAACGAGAAAAGCATCTAAAAAGATGCTTTTTCTGTTCAAGGCGTATGGCTCATGATGTTTTTAAAGAATTAAGATAAAATATCAATGACGCCTTTTTGTCCATCAACTCTGACTCTTTGTCCATTTTTCAATATATTCAATATATTACGAACGCCCATAATGGCAGGTAATCCTAATTCTCTGGCAGTAACAGCACCATGAGATAATGGGCCACCGCTTTCGGTAATAATGCCCGATGCGCGATAAAAAAGCGCCGTCCAAGCCGGATTTGTTGTTCTTGCAACTAAAATGGCATTTTGTGGAAACTCGGCAAAATTTTCAGGGCCATGAACAAGATAAACTTCACCTTCAACAATGCCTGCACTTCCAGCCAATCCTTTTAATAGGTGCTCATTTGTATTAAGTTCATCACTGCCATCTTCGCCATAAACCCACTGCGGAGTAACTGATTTTGCTTTTAAATACTCAGCCTTATTTTGGTATATATGATGGCGTAGCTTATTCCAAGTCGTAGGATTATCTGCAAGAATTGCTTCAGCTAAAGGTTTTTCATTAGCAAAATAAATATCCATAGGGCAGTCTAAGACACTACGAATAACCAGTCGTTCTCCTAATGCTTTTAATCCGCGACGCATCGGTAAGGCTAATCGTGTTGTTTGATAATGCTCTAAGTCATCAAGTGCAGTATAAACTCGAGCTAATCGAATAATCTCTTGTAGGAAAAAACGTAACTCTTCAGGGGCATCAGAAATAATTGAAAACTCAGTTTCTGATTGTAGAATTTTTTTACCTAATGGAGAGTCTGCTTGCTTATCATCGGCTAAATCTGCCATAGCCTTAATTTGAGTCAACACAATGTGCGGGGCATCCAACCAAGTTGGATGATACGCATCAAAGTCTAATTCTCGATGACCGTGGTTTGCTAAAAATAAGGAGAATTGCTGGTGAAAATGGGGATCACATTCTTCAATTTCTTGCATAATGTTTTCGGGAACAATAGATGCTATAAGCTCGAGAAGTTTAGGTTGCTGCCGAACATAACGAGAAAGAGTCCAAAGTTCTACATTCACTTGTCCAGTTTTAGTTTCAGACATTGCAATTAAATTATCGAATGCAATATGTGCATATTTTTCCTCTTTAAAAAAGAGTTTTAGCAAGGCCATCAGTGCGGAATAGAGAGAGCGTTGAGTCAATGATATAGCAATATTAGGTAAGAAGTAATCAGCACCTAATTTATTAATTCTTTGCACATAATCCCATAGTTGGGACAAGTTTTTTTCTTCTAATGGTTCATTCATTAATGCTCCGATTGAGATCAAGTATTTATCTAAATCGCGCATCCAAGTAATAGGTAATTCTTGTACCCAACTAAATTTTTTTGCTATTTCAGGTAAAGATTTTAGTAGGGTAGGTAAATCATTCATCATTGAGGTGGGAAGCCGATTACTATATAAAGAAACCGCATTTTGGTTGCCATAAATATAATAATCTTGCATTCCGAACCATTTACCATTAAATGAAGGAAGCCCCATAAGATTAAGGCTAAAGTTTAATGATGAATGAAAACCTGCTTCACACATATCCCATGTTAATGGCGTGATAGGATTAGGAAATCTTTCTGCTGATTCTTCTCTTGTCCAAATTGGGGCTATTTGTGTCACATTTCGTGATTGTAAAAGCCATAATTTTCCATCATGAAATGCCCACTCTATATCCTGCGGAAAATCAAAATATTTTTCGGCTGAAATAGCTAGTTTAGCCACTTGTTTACACTGTTCAGGTGTTAAGGAAGGTATAGATTGATTTTGAGGTTCGAGAGGTAAAATTTCAGTACCATTATTCACCATCACAATGGCATTTATTTTCTGAGAAATTGTTGTTTGCTTTAATTCTAAACTTTCTCTATCAACGATAAATTCATCTACAGGATCTTCACCTGCAACTACGGTTTCACCTAAACCGAAGGCTGCATTAATTAATACGGTAGAAAGAGAACCTTGAACGGGATCAACAGAAAAAGCAACACCTGCTGCTTCTTCTTTTTGAACATCAATCATCCTTTGTAGTACAACAGCCATTGATGCTTGAGTATGCGGTAAATTTAAATGTTGACGATAAAGCATGACGTGAGCATGCCATAAAGAGGCATAACATTGGCGAATAGCGTCTAGTAAACGAGGTAAGGTTTTAATTCCTAATAATGTGTCATGCTGGCCAGCAAAAGCGGCTCCGGGCATATCTTCTAATGTTCCTGATGATCGAACGGCTAAAGCGGTATCATTCAACTGAAGGTTATTTAACATTGTACTTAGAGAATGAATTAAACTTTCAGGCATAGGTGCTTGTAAAATAAGATGCTGAATATTATTACTAATTGATTCAATTTCTTGCTTTTTATCTGATAATAAAAGATTAATTTTAGGGAGCAAAGGCGTAATAAATAACTGATAAGCTTGGCAAGAAAGAATTAAACCATCAGGAACAGGCAGTGATTGAATCGTTTTCGCTAAACTTGCACCTTTACCTCCGCTAATAGAAACTTCTGAAGCAATAGGCTCGTTAATTTTATAAATGAGTTCCATATTCTACCTTATTATTTTTACCTGTGATGTAAAGTACCCATAATGCAAGCAAAGCACCGACAATAACATCAATGCCATAATGATAATGTAAATATACAGTTGCCAAAATCAGCCCTATTAAGATAGGAAATAAACAATAAGCTGTTTTTTGATAACCTGATAAATAGAAAAAACCAACAATATAGAGTGTTATCCCTGTGTGCAATGAAGGAAAAACATCCATTCCTGTAATGCCTTTATCAACGAGATCTGTCAGAAATAATGTCATGGGACCAGAGTAAACGGGATAGTTAAAATCAGAAGGAAATGCAGAGTAAGGGCCTGCGGCTGGAATAGTAAAGTAACCAATAAATCCAAAAAAATACATCAGCATTAAACCGAAAAAATAGTTTTTAGTCAGTGCGTTATTTCGGCTAAAAAAGAAGAACAGGGCACTACCAATAATTAAAAAATAGAAACTAAAATAGCAAAAAGCAAGGAATTCACTTAGCCATCCTGATTGTAAAAAAATGGACCATTCGGGTAAGCTTTTTCCAAACCACAAGAATTTATCCAAGGTATATAAAATATCATCAAAACTCCATTGATATAATCCATAGCAAATTGATTTAAACAAAGGAAAAATAGTCCAACACACAATTAGTTGTAACAAACCTAGCCAATAAAATCGCGAGTGGCGTGTTGAATGTTGATTTTTATATCCAACAAAAACCAATAAAATCCATAAGAACAAACCTAAGAAAATAGGTGTTAGCATTTCTGTAGCATGAATTAACCAACTACCATAAGTGCCAAGTCCCCAAATAATAAAGAGCTGTACGGAAAACATATGGTTAAAAAGCATCCTAGCTTTAGTCGTTAACATATTTGAGCGCCTTTCTTCCTTATCAATATGAAGCCGAATAATGCACTGACTAAGCTTATACCAATAAATAGAGGTGAAAAGAATAGGAGCATGACTAAGATCGGAAGCCAAACTGCTGAAGCAATAGCGCCACCTAATATTTTAAAGAAACTAACGGTATTACGTGCATCAGCAAAATGAGATGCGATAAATGATGAGAGTAATATTGGGAATAAGATATACATAAATAAAAATGAAATATAACGCCAAATTAAAATAGAAGATTGAGATGTCTTTTCTATAGTCTTATTACTATTATCTGTTTGAGATAGATTATTTTGATAATCAATAAAGGATTTAGCATAAGAGTATCCTTCTTTGTTTTTATTAAAAGCATAGGCTGAAGCTTTTTCAAAAACATCAATGGTTGGGCAATTAACGGAAATTTTATTTAATGCATCAGATACTTCTTTATGAATATTTTGCTCCCATTCTCTAATTGATAAATTATCTTTTTTCGAGGCTATACATATATTTTTTCCAATATAAACTTCAACTTTTGAACTGAATTTATCAGGCGCGATATAAAACAATCCCATAGGAATAATATCAAAATTAACTCCCTCACTGATTAATGTTCTAATGATTCTTGCCGCTCCTCGTTGATAAGGTAAAGGCTGGAAACCCCACTCGCTACTGCCTTCTGGAAATAAAAGTAGGTCTCCACCTGCTTTTATATGTGCAATTGCCGCATCTGAAGGGCTTGAAAAAATATTTGTATTTATACCTAAACGTTGTCTATCCTTTTTTCTAACGACGGGAATACCCGTAAAAAAAGTCTTCATTATGTAGCTATTTAATAATTGTATTGATGCTAAAGCCTGAGCTCTAGGGAATGCCTTCAAAGCAATGTAACCATCAAATGCACTGTTCCGATGACTACAAAGAATTAGCTTTGGAAGTGTATTTTTGGTTTTATATCCATTATGGTAAATAAGTGAAATGTTTGAAAAATAGATTTCTCTAATTGAAGTAGATATGAATTGATAATAAAAAGGAAGCTCAGAACCAGCAACAAAAGAGGAGGTTTTTTTTATTTGGGAAGGTAATATTGAATTAGGCATAAGATTTCCTTACATTATTCCTTCTACAAAAACATATCATGCTCTAAAAAAAAGTAACACCAAAAAATTAAAAAATTTAAAATACACTATTAGAATAGAGTTTTTTACTGGTTTAAGGCTTTTAATTCTAATGAATAAGATGGAAGTGAGTATGATTCAACTTAGACTTGCTGAACCACAGGAAGCAAAACGATTGTGGTATTTACGAAATCAAGCTTTACGATTTGGTTGTGAAAATGTTTATCCAAAAGATATTTTAGCTGCTTGGACTCCCGATGAAATGCCAGATGGATATCGACAAGCTATTATAGATAATCCATTTTATGTAATTGATTATCAAGAATATAATATTCCCGTTGCTTCTGGTTTTTTAGATGTCAAAACAGGTTTTGCTGAAGCGATTTTTACATTACCAGAATTTATGGGAAAAGGATTCGCAGGACTTATTTTAAAACAGTTAAAACATGAAGCAATAAAGAGGGGGCAAAAAAAGCTATTTTTGGATGCAACACCTAACGCAGTAATATTTTATTTAAAACAAGGTTTTAAAGCATTAGAAGAGCGAGAGTATTATTCAAGTTTAGCAAAAGCAAATCTACATTGTTATCGAATGTACATTGATTTAGATTAGCTTTAGGATTTTATGCTCATAAAAAGAAAGTTTGTACTTAATCATCTAAAAATAAAAATGTTATTCTAAAAATGCGATATTAGTATATTTTTATCATATTTTGAGTTGCTTATTGTATTAACAACATAAAATAGCAATCGCTATGATGTTACGATATTGTAAAGTATCACAATATCTTTAGGATAAACATTATGCAAAATGTGTTATTAACGTTATGGCCTTTATTTGCGTTAATTGCGCTAGGTGCAATTTTAAGAAGAAATAAAACGTTTGAGCCTGCTTTTTGGGTCGGTGCTGAAAAGCTAAATTACTTTTTACTTTTTCCTGCATTACTGATCAATAGCCTAGCAAATGCACCTTTGTCTGATCCTCAATTACCCCACCTTGCTGGGGCTATTTTTTCTGTGGTCATTATTATCACGCTGTTATGTACTGTATTGAAAAAAATTACGGGTTGGCGTGCTGGGCGTTTTGGTGCAATTGTTCAAGGTAATATTCGGTTTAACACTTATTTAGGTTTAGCGATTGTTGCTGATTTTTTTGGTGTTGAGGGATTAGGAATAGCGGCATTAATATTGGCAACATTAGTTCCACTATCAAATGTGACTTCGGTACTTTGTCTAACGGCAGGAGAAAATATAACATTGCGTCAATTGGTATTACCTATTATTAAGAATCCTCTAATTATTTCTTGCGTTATAGGAATAGTGATCAACTTATCTGAAGTCGGACTTCCTTTTGGTAGTGATCAGTTTCTTAAGTTATTAGCAGCCACCAGTTTACCTTTAGGTTTAATTTGTATTGGTGCAGCATTGCATCTATCAACGTTAAAAGCAGAAAGTAAAATGATTAGCATTAATACTGTGACTCGCTTATTTATCGTACCGATAATAGCATATGGCATTGCTTATCTTCTCGATTTATCACCATTAGTGACAATGCTTTTAGTTGTTTTCTTTTCTATTCCTACGGCACCCACTTCCTATATTTTAACTCGACAACTTGGCGGAGATTCTGAACTAATGGCAGGGATCATCACCTCTCAAACCATGTTTGCTACGATTACACTACCTATTATTTTAAATTTTTTAGTATTATAGAAAAATTGACGTTATTTAAAAAATACTACTTTTAAATTAAATGATGTTTTTTTATATCATAAATTCTATTTCATGATATTTTGAATTTCATAACCTCTAACTTAGGTATAAAATTATGAATATCGATGGTGTTAAAATTCATCATGATAAAATGGATAAGATAAAGAATACAGAAAAACCATTAAATGTAAGGACATTATGGGAAAAAATAAAAAACTGGTTTGGTTTTGGGAAAGAAGAAATCGTTTTTCCATTAATTAAAGAGACTTTTTTTGATAATAAAATAAATGATTTTGAGAAAATAAAAGGATTTTGCAAATTAAGGAATCTTACTGGTGATGCATATAAAGAGAATTTCCGTATTGAAAAGAAAGATAATGAAATAGATTTTTCTATTCTTTTGGATGGTAACTTTGATGGTGAAAAAATAAGCTTTATACATAATATAAATGAGGATGGATCTGATGAAATAAAATTCATAGCAGATATAATTCTATCATTAAAAAAAAATGGATTTGATGATTTGTTATTCTACGCTATAGATAAGGCTATCGAATTAAAGAAAAAAGGAATTGAACGTAATGAAATTAAAAAAGAAGTTATCAGAGAATTGATAATTGATAATAAAAGTAGATTCATTGGGGATAAAGATTTAGATAGGGATTATATATCAAAAAATCAATTGTATAAAAAGGCTAAATTTGATCCTGAGCTATTTACAGATAGATTTAAAGAGCTTATTAAAAATGAAAAAGAGAGTATAGAAGAGAATATAGAAAAGAGTATAAAAAAGGGTATAACACCAACATATATGACTCTGTTAGAGAAAATTGAAGGCGAGCTGTTTAGAGATTTATCAAGGATGAAAATTAATATTAATTCTACCCCAATAGCTGATATGAAAAATAAACCTCAAGATTTAGATGAGATAAAATTCAAAGATTTAGAATTCGAAAAATTAAAAAAAGAATTTAAAAATTTGGATGAAAATGATAAGGAACTAGTTTATTCCTTATTATATCAAAAAGTAATTCTTGAATTTAAATCATTTTTGATGGAAGAAGATCTATTTGCAGGATTAGTTAATGTTCTTTATTCAGGAAAAACAACAGCAAATATTATAAAAGATGATAGTAAAAATAAAATTACGATTGTAATAGAAAATAAAAAAGCATTACAAGATAAAAATGCTAAAGGTGTAGAAAATATAGACTATGTAATAGATACAAAATTAGCGTATGTTAATGAAAAACACTATAATTTAGTCAACCTCGTTAGTGAGGAGCTTGCAGAAAAGCCTTTTAGTATTAGTAAACTTGATCCTAATCTTTCAGAAATATTATCAGTCGGAACTAATATTACGTTAGGAGACCATACAAAATTAATTTTCGAGTATGATACTAAAAATAAAACACTTGCTCTTGATAATAAAAGTAAATATGAATACGTAATCTTAAAAGATTGACTATTGGGCTAAACAGAGCTTCTTGCTATGATGTGTATAAATCAATAATAAGCAAGAGGCTCTTTTATGTCACAACCTCATAGCCCTGAAATTTCAAAAATCATCAATGAATTAAAGCAGCGATACAAAAATGCAGTGGATGCCTTACGTAAGGCAATCGTTGATTATGCACAGGATGGAAAGTTACCTAGTGTAAAGCAAAGAGCTGAAGGGTTATTTGCTTATCCTCAATTAACGGTATATTGGTCTGGTGAAATAAAAACAGAAGATAAAACGAGAGCTTATGGACGTTTGTCTCATTCTGGTACTTATTCCACCACTATTACTAATCCTGCATTATTTGAAAATTATTTGTCAGAACAAGTGCAACTTATTGCTGATGCCTATCATGCAACTTTTGAAGTCAGTGCCTCAAAACAAGAGATCCCTTATCCTTTTGTAATTGATGGAACAGGTATTGGTTTTGATAGAAAAATGAGTGCCTCTTTAGCAAAATATTTTCCAACAACTGATCTATCTAAAATTGGTGATGAAATTACTGATGGCTTAATTTGTGATAGGGAAATATTGCCACTTTCTCATTTTGATGCTTTGCGTACTGATTTCTCACTGGCACGTTTAAAGCATTACACTGGTACATTGCCTGAAGATATTCAACCATATATTTTATATACGAATTATAATCGTTATGTTGATGAATTCGTTCGTTGGGCATGTGATCAAGTTGCGGATGAAAATAGTCCATATTGCGCACTTTCCTGTGCTGGATTTCAACGAATTACAGCAGACACTGTTGATCCTGAAAAGTTAATATCAGATTTAACTTGGAAGAAATATCAAATGCCTGCCTATCATTTAATTGCTAAAGAAGGTCCCGGAATAACATTAGTTAATATTGGTGTTGGCCCTTCAAATGCGAAAACAATTTGTGATCACTTAGCGGTTTTACGGCCTCATGTTTGGTTAATGATTGGTCATTGTGGTGGATTACGTGAAAGCCAACAACTTGGCGATTATGTTTTAGCCCATGCTTATTTGCGTGATGATCATATTTTAGATGATGTTTTACCACCTGATATCCCGATACCAAATATTGCAGAAGTACAACGTGCACTTTATGACGCCACTAAAGCAGTCAGTGGAAAACCAGGGCATGAAATAAAACAAAGATTAAGAACAGGAACCGTTGTTACAACGGATGATCGTAATTGGGAATTACGTTTTTCGGTATCAGCCAGACGATTTAATTTAAGTCGTGCGGTTGCTGTTGATATGGAAAGCGCCACTATTGCGGCACAAGGCTATCGTTTCCGTGTTCCTTATGGCACATTATTATGTGTATCTGATAAACCATTACATGGTGAAATTAAATTACCCGGTCAGGCTAATCATTTTTATGAAGGTGCAGTATCCGAACATCTGCAAATTGGTATTCAAGCGATTGAGTTACTTAAACAAGAAGAAAGTAATTTACATTCTCGAAAATTAAGAACATTTAATGAACCACCTTTCAGATAAATTATAAGTATAAAAGCCCCAATTTATAATTAATTCAACAAATTGGGGTTTTTATTTAATATCATCAAAAATAAGTTATTCAAAAATAAAACTTAAAAACGTAAATGACGCGCTGCTTTTCTTAGTCGATCATCTCCACGTCGGTCATAACGCTGAGTTGTCATAATACTGGCATGACCCATTGCATCTTTTACAGTCACAATATCTTCGCCATTATCAAGCATTGCGGAAGCAAAAGTTCTTCGAAGATCATGGGGAGCAAATTTATCAATGCCACTTTCTTGCTGACGAGTTTCTAAAATATAGTAAATAGCTTGGTCTGTAATTCGTTCAGTTGTTACATCGTCAAAACGACGAATTCGAGTGAAAAGGGGGCCATCTTGAGTACCTCTTATTTCATCAATCCATAACTGAACACGATCCCAAGTATTATCGGGCATATAAGACATTCTTTCTTTATTACCTTTACCTCTGACAAGAAAGGCTTGATCACGAAATTGAATATGCTCGTAATTAATAGCGACTATTTCTGAACGGCGTAATCCACAACCCAATAGCACACTTAATATTGCAGCATCTCTTAAACCTTTCGATGAGTTGTCTTTTTCACAGCTTTTAAATAAAGAACGAATTTCATGACTTGTTAATGCACGACCTTTAGGTAATCGACTTCCTCTGACAGATTTAACTTGGCGGATATGCTGATAACTTTCAGTATCCATCTGTTTCATTGCCCATGCTTCTAAAGCAACACCTTTTAATGCAGCAAGATAAGTATTAATTGTGGCAGGGGCTTTATTGGCATCAGATAACATATCAATAATAGCTTGAATATGATGACGACGAAGAGCACCCCATTGGCAATTTTTAAGAGAAGAAAAACCAATCATTTTGGCAACAATAGTTAAAAACGATCTCATCGTTTGACGACTACGTTTCGATCCTAAACTCATTAAATAAGCCATTGCGGGATTTGTGTGAGATGGAGTGGTGAATGTTGCATTCAGATCCAACATTGCTTGTTTTTCAGGCAAGACTAGCGATGTTTCAGGTGTTAAATCCCGATCGTCGTGGTGAAATTCCACTGTGATTTCCTTATTAAATCAACATAACCATGGTGAATATTCTAACAGATCCAAAAAAGAAAAAAGCTACTTTTTCAAAGGATCATTTTAATAAGTAGAGTTGATCGTGTTTGTTTTTGCATCAATTAGTGTGTTAATTGAACGCAATTGGTGTGGATAGTAATCAAGCTGAGTTGGCGCTAAAATTAAGAATAAATTTCTTTCAGAAAAAATGTAGGAAATCAGACGAGTAATAGGAGATTGGCTAAGATTTCGTACCCAATTTTTCTCTTATTTTTAAATAGAAAAAATGAAGATCTTGGGTACGAAATAGAAAAATGACTATTTAAATTTACTCTTTATAAATAGCAACAACAGGTTTTCCATCATTACCGATAGTGCCACGGTACATACCTTCAGAATTAAAACTCATCGTATAGTTGCCAGATTTATCTAATACGATAACACCACCACTTCCATTAATAGCTTTAACTTCATCAAGTGCATTTTGTGCCGCTTTCTCTAAAGGTAGATTTTGATATTTAACTTGGGCTGCAATATTAAAGGCGGTTAATGTACGGATAAACATTTCACCAGAACCTGTTGCAGATACAGCAACTGTTTCATTATCGGCATAGTTTCCTGCACCAATAATAGGGGAGTCGCCAACTCGGCCATAGCGTTTGTTAGTCATTCCGCCTGTTGAAGTTCCCGCTGCTAAATTACCATATTGATCCAGTGCAACTGCACCCACTGTGCCATATTTATAATCGTACATCATCGGATCAATAAAAAGTGCAGCTGTTTTTCCATCATGATCTAAAACGACTTGTTCTTTTTCTATCGCTTTTTGAAGTTGTTGCCAGCGATGTTCAGTACGGAAATAAGAAGGGTCTACAATGGTCAGCCCTTGTTCTTTAGCAAAAAGATCTGCACCATTTGACACCATTAAAACATGAGGGCTTTTTTCCATTACTGCAATAGCAGCATTTATAGGATTTTTAACTGTAGTGACACCGGCAACAGCACCAGCATTGCGTGTTTTTCCATCCATAATAGAAGCATCTAGTTCATTGCGTCCGTCATGGGTAAAAACGGCGCCTTTTCCTGCATTAAAGAGGGGAGAATCTTCCATTACGTTAATCGATTTTTGAACCGCTTCTATACTAGTGCCTCCGCTATTCAAAACAGCATATC
Organism: Proteus sp. fly-1089; assembly: GCF_040138965.1. Lineage (NCBI taxonomy): Bacteria > Pseudomonadati > Pseudomonadota > Gammaproteobacteria > Enterobacterales > Morganellaceae > Proteus > Proteus sp. fly-1089. Next base: position 758,013 of record NZ_JBEETS010000001.1, on the reverse strand, counting down.
CCGCATTTAATGCTTCAGTCAGTTTTTCTTTATATTCTTTTTCTTGCTCAGGGGTGATCGTGTCTTTAGTGATTGTGCCTGCACCACCATGAATAACAAGACGAATTGGGGATTGAGTATTAGCAAAAACAGAGGTAGCAAATAGAGTGCAAAGTGTCATTGTGGCGAGTTTATACTTAATATTATTCATATAACCCTTCTTATTTTAGATTAAAATTAATTTGATATTTTCATATATTTTCTTATCGATTTGTTTCTAAATTTTAATTAATTACGAAATTTGGCTGTAATAACTAACTGCAATAATCACTATATAAAAAGTTTAAGACATAAGTGGTCTGAACACTTGAATTTATTGTTGATTTATCGATCTCTGTCATAGAGTGATTTTACTTTTTGATTTATTTCATAAATATTCAATGGGTTATATTTTTAAAGCTTGTTTTCATATCAAAATAAATATATTAAGCAAGTGATAATTAATCACATCTAAAATTAACAATAATATTTTCAATAGGTATCTAAAAATAGGCCTCAATTAATTTTATATAATAAATTCAACCTGTTGTCATATGGGATCAAATTGTAGTTAACTAATAATTAATTATTTTATAAAAGAAAATAGAAATACAAATATCATTTTAATATTGATAGGTGGTTGATAACTAATTGTTATTATTTCGTTTGTATTTTAATGCAATAAAAGGGTGTTTTTATATACAATTTGTGTGCTTCCTCGAATAATCAAAAAGGGATAATGGATTCTGTGATAAAAGTACTACATTAATTTGAGTTAAGGCTCTATTATAATGACATAATATTTATAATTCATAAGGTTAGCTTTTAATATTTTACTTTTTTATTAGGCATAAGTTAGCTTTATTAATACAAATGAACTATTTTTAAATATAGATAAAATAAAAAATTAATCAGTTTTAACTATTTAACTATTTTCTGACATACAGCAGATAAACACATTTTAGGTATTATTTTATGGCTAAAGGAAGGTTAAATAATTTATATGAAAAATCAAAAAAATAGTCGTTTTTTTGTTTATGGTATTATTTTTGTCGTGATAATTGCTGCAGGTGTTTTTTGGTGGAAATCTCAAGCACCGGCACTTCCTTCTGGATTTGCTCAAAGTAATGGGAGAATAGAAGCAACCGAAATTGATATATCAACAAAAAGTCCAGGAAGAATAGACTCTATTTTAGTTCAAGAAGGTGATTTTGTTAAAGCGGGTGAAGTTTTAGCCAAGATGGATACTCGTACACTTAAAGAACAACTGCATGAAGTTCAAGCACAATTAAATCAAGCAAAAAGCAGTGTTGTTACAGCTCAATCTGCATTATCACAACGTAACAGTGAACAACTTGCTGCCCAAGCGGTGGTTCGTCAACGTATTGCCGAACTGGATGCAGCACAAAAAAGACTCAATCGTTCTCGTGCACTAGTAAAAACCAATGCTATTTCTATTCAACAATTAGATGATGATATCGCCAGAACTGAAGGAGCAAGAGCAGCCGTTGAAGCTGCCAAAGCGCAAGAAACGGCAACCATAGCTGCTATTGAATCTGCAAAAGCGGGTATTATTCAAGCAAATACAAAAGTAGATGCCGCAACAGCAACAGAAAGACGCATCATGGCTGAATTAGATGACAGTATTTTAAAAGCCCCTCGTAATGGTCGTGTTCAATATCGAGTTGCTGAGCCAGGCGAAGTTTTAGGTGCTGGTGGTCGTGTGTTAAATATGGTTGATCTAAGTGATGTTTATATGACCTTCTTTTTACCAACTGAGGCGGCAGGTCAAGCCGCTTTAGGTAGTGACGTTCATATTATTTTAGATGCAGCCCCTCATATTGTTATTCCTGCAAAAACGACTTATGTCGCTAGTGTTGCCCAATTTACGCCTAAAACGGTTGAAACAGATAATGAAAGGCTGAAACTGATGTTTCGTGTAAGAGCAAGAATTTCACCTGAGTTACTCGAAAAACATCTTGAATATGTAAAAACTGGATTGCCTGGTCGTGCTTATATTCGATTAGATAACAATCAATCTTGGCCAACTGATTTAGAGGTGAAATTACCACAATGAGTCAAACAATGAGAACGCAAAGTCATTCTCATATCATTGAATTGACTCATGTATCCCAACATTATGGCGATACCAAAGCACTTGATGATGTGACATTGACTATTCCAGCAGGAAAAATGGTCGGCCTAATAGGCCCTGACGGTGTAGGTAAATCGAGTTTAATTTCTCTTATTTCAGGAGCAAGAGAAATTCAAACAGGGCAAGTAATTGTTTTAAATGGTGATATGACCGATGTTGAACATCGAAGGGCTGTTTGTCCTCGTATTGCTTATATGCCACAAGGATTAGGTAAAAATCTTTATCACACACTTTCTGTTTTTGAAAACGTTGATTTTTTTGGCCGTCTGTTTGGTCAATCAAAACAAGAACGAGCAGAACGCATAAACGACTTACTTGAAAGCACCGGGTTAGCGCCGTTTCGTGACAGACCTGCAGGCAAACTTTCTGGTGGGATGAAACAGAAATTGGGTTTATGTTGTGCATTAATTCATGATCCTGAATTACTTATTCTAGATGAACCGACAACAGGGGTTGACCCTTTATCACGTGCTCAATTTTGGGATTTAATTAATCGTATTCGTAAACGTCAAACAAACATGAGCGTGTTAGTTGCGACTGCTTACATGGAAGAAGCCGAGCGTTTTGATTGGCTGGTTGCTATGGATGCCGGTAAAGTTTTAGCAACGGGTCATGCCAATGAGTTAAAAGTACAAACTCAGACGAATGAATTAGAAGCCGCTTTTATCGAGTTGTTACCTGAAGAAAAGAAAAAGAATCATCAAAAAGTTATTATTCCTCCTAGAAATAAAAGTGACGATGACGTGATTGCCATTGAAGCTAAAGATCTAACCATGCGTTTTGGTCAATTTGTTGCGGTTGATCATGTGAGCTTTCGCATTCCTAAAGGTGAAATTTTTGGTTTCTTGGGATCAAATGGCTGTGGTAAATCAACCACAATGAAAATGCTGACGGGATTATTAGAAGCCAGTGAAGGGCGAGCTTGGTTATTTGGTCAAGAAGTTGATCCTAAAGATATCGAAACTCGTCGTCGGGTGGGATATATGTCGCAAGCTTTTTCACTTTATAGTGAATTAACAGTACGCCAAAATCTAGAATTACATGCCAAACTTTTCCATATTCCTGAAGAAGAAATTCCTCAGCGAGTCAAGGCGATGAGTGAACGTTTTAATTTAACTGATGTTGAAGATGTCCTCCCTGATGGTTTGCCATTAGGTATTCGCCAACGTTTATCCCTTGCAGTTGCAGTTATTCATAAACCCGAAATGCTGATACTGGATGAACCAACTTCAGGTGTTGACCCAATTGCACGAGATATGTTCTGGAACTTGATGGTTGACTTATCAAGACGTGACGGTGTCACTATTTTTATTTCAACCCATTTTATGAATGAAGCTGCACGCTGTGACCGAATGTCACTTATGCATGCGGGTAAAGTTTTAGTCACTGATACCCCAAGTAATTTAGTCAAAAATAGTCAATTTGATACCCTTGAAGAAGTCTTTATTGATTATCTTAAGAAGGCATCAGGTGAACAAGAAAACCCTGAACTTAATGAAAAAACACTACAACTTCCCACATCTAGCGATGAAAGTGCAGAAAAAGCCTTAAAGCAACGATTTAGTCTGCGACGTTTATTTAGCTATAGTATTCGTGAAGGCATGGAGTTGCGCCGTGATCCTGTGCGTCTAACATTGGCGTTATTAGGAACAGTTATTCTCATGTTTATTATGGGATATGGAATTAGCATGGACGTTGAAAACTTACGCTTTGGTATTATGGATAGAGACCAAACGGGTTTAAGTCAAGCATATAGCCAAAATCTATCAGGCTCTCGTTATTTTATTGAAAAAGCACCAATCACTGATTATGACCAACTTGAACGTCGGCTACGTAGTGGAGATATCACAGTTGCAATTGAAATTCCGCCTAACTTTGCCCGTGATGTTGCTAAGGGAAATACTGTAAAAATAGGAGTTTGGATAGATGGAGCTATGCCAAATCGAGCTGAAACAGTACGTGGTTATATTCAGGCGATGCACTTAACATGGATGCTTGATATGGCAATGCGTCAACCAACAAATGTAGTTGATAAATTATCACCGATTAATATCGAAACACGTTATCGTTATAATCCTGATGTAAAAAGTTTACCTGCTATTGTGCCTGCTGTTATCCCACTTTTATTAATGATGATCCCTGCGATGTTAAGTGCATTGAGTGTGGTACGTGAAAAGGAGCTGGGTTCTATTATTAATCTTTATGTTACACCTGTTACCAAAGCTGAATTTTTATTAGGTAAACAATTTCCTTATATTTTATTGGGAATGTTTAACTTTTTTATGCTCTGTGCGCTTTCGGTCTTTGTATTTGGTGTCAGTTTTAAAGGCAGTATGCTTACGCTCTCTTTAGGGGCATTGCTCTATATTACGATCGCAACAGGAATGGGGTTATTAATTTCTTGCTTTATGAAAAGTCAGATTGCCGCTATTTTTGGTACTTCAATTATTACCTTAATTCCAGCAACACAATTTTCAGGAATGATTGACCCTGTTTCATCACTAGAGGGCATTGGTAAATGGATAGGGCATATTTATCCTACTTCTCACTTCTTAACTATTGCAAGAGGGACTTTTTCAAAAGGATTAAATCTTTTTGATTTACCTTGGTCTTTTATTCCTTTGCTTATTACTATCCCTATTGTAATTGGGCTAAGTGTCTTTTTCTTGAAAAAGCAGGAGGCTTAAATGTGGCACACAATGCAAAATGTATTTAACTTAGGTATAAAAGAGCTACGAAGCCTCTCACGAGATAAGGCAATGCTGGCATTAATTGTGTTTGCTTTTACCGTATCGATTTACTCATCAGCAACGGTAACTCCGGGTTCATTGCACCATGCACCGATTGCGGTTGCTGATCAGGATAAATCACAATTATCTGCACGTATTGTAAATAGTTTTTATATGCCTTATTTTTTGCCACCTGCAGATATCACTCCTGAGCAAATAGATGGTTTGTTAGATAGAGGCGCTTATACGTTTGCATTAGATATCCCACCTAATTTTCAGCGTGATCTTTTAGCGGGGCGTAAACCGGAAATACAAGTTAATATCGATGCAACACGAATGAGCCAAGCTTTTTTAGGTAATAGTTATATACAAAACATTGTAATGGGAGAGGCGAAAACCTTTTTAGCCAAAAACAGAACCAACGACCCATTACCTGTTGATTTAGAAGTAAGAATGAGCTTTAACCCTAACTTAACACAATCTTGGTTTGGTTCCGTGATGGCAATTATCAACAATATCACTATGTTATCGATAGTATTAACAGGAGCCGCATTAATAAGAGAGCGAGAGCACGGAACCATTGAACATTTACTGGTTATGCCTGTAACTCCCTTTGAAATCATGCTTTCTAAGATATGGTCAATGGGGTTGGTTGTACTATTGGCATCGGTAATGTCATTAGTTTTAGTGGTAAAAACCTTGCTTAATGTACCTATTGAAGGCTCGGTTTTACTGTTTATGTGTGGTGTTGCTTTAAGCTTATTTGCGACAACTTCTATTGGTATTTTCTTAGGTACAATGGCGCGTTCAATGCCACAATTTGGTTTATTGATGATTATGGTTTTACTACCATTAAATATGCTATCTGGCGGTATGACGTCACGAGAAAGTATGCCTCAGTTTGTACAAGATGTAATGCAAACAATGCCAACGACACACTTCGTGAGTTTAGCTCAGGCCATTTTATATCGTGGTGCTGATTTCTCTATTGTATGGCCTCAATTTATTGTCTTAATTATTATTGGTTCTGTATTTTTCTCATTAGCCTTATTACGTTTTAGAAAAACCATTTCAGCTATGGCCTAATAAATTTTAAATATTAATCGATAAATTAACCTATTCTCTTCTATTATTAAATATAGAAGGAATAGGTTTTTTATTGATTCAATATATCTAATGTTGGTGTTTTTAATTAATGATAAGGTTTCAATAAATAATATTCACGAAGGTAAATAATCTATTTAAGGTAAGGCGTTAAATAAAATTCATTAATGAAGGGTTTTATTCATCACTTGAATAACATAGTTTATATATTTTTATTGATTGAGTTAAATTTATTTTTAATAAGGCTAATTTTATGAGAATAATTAAGATATTAAAAAAAGTAATAAGAGAAAGAAAACTTAATAAAGAATAAAAAATTGGAATAGATATAATGGATATTAAACCAATTAGAGATAAATTATAATTTTTTATTTGGGCATCAACATTCTTTAGATAATAATACTGGTTTAACAATAGATAGAAGTAAAGAGCATTTTGTTTTTAATCCTGATGGTGTTTTACCAAATAATAGACATACAGTCGGATATACACGCTTAGAATCATAACTTAATGGTGATGACACCTTAATGCTAAGAGACTGTCTGAACAAAGCATAGACTATTTTTAGGAAAAGTCACTGAAACATAAGAAAATAATAGAAATAACTTGCGAAACCTTGCCTTGCGTTAGATTTATTACATTTCCCTTTGAAAAGTTATATACATCTGTACTATAAAATATAAGATTTTCTTATTGGTTTTTAATTTATTAGTTTCTGGCAAGGGCGGAAACTAATCGAGAGAAAACACATTAAGTCACTCATTCTGTTTTTTATCATTGCTATAATTTAAGAGGCTAAATATGTCATCTACACTTAAGCTTAATGATGGTTTATCTGATATCGGAGCGATAATACATTATGGTATCAGTCAGATCCCAGTGGTCGGAGGTGTACTAAGCACCATTTTTGGCCTTTTATGGCCAACAGATAAGGAAGATATATGGAGCACGATTAAACAGGAAGTGCAAAGCCTTATTAATGAAGATATTCAAGAGGACGACTGGAATCGCCTTGTGGCCGCAGTAAGCGAGCTTCAGGATAAAGTATCATTTATCAATGACCAGTTAATTAATGCCCAGTATGATACTGCTGGCCCTGAACTGATGACAGTGGTTGTAGATATAATTGGAATTGAAGAAAACTTCAAAATAGAAGGGACTAATTTTAAATATGCATTTGCTCCACTTTTTGTCGCCGCTGTAAATTTAAAAATTGCCTTATATCTTGAAGGGATTAAATATTCTAATGAATTAGGATTAAGTCAAGATCAAGTTAATCAATTAAAGTCATTGCTTCAATCTGATGTTCAAAGCTCCAAGAGTTATTTATCTCCAATAAATTCGGCAATAGGCAGTACTTATCTTAACAACATACAGACCTACTTTAGTGTTAAGTTATATTATGAAACAAGCGTGTCTTTATTTAATGAACTATGGTCAGGGGATTATGAAGACTATAATGCTCCTGCACCGCTGGAAAATTACTACGTTCCAGTCATGGCAGCTGGATCTTTCTATAAGCTTATAAGCCTAGACGGGCAAAATTACTCAGTGCCTATGGCATTTGCTGAAGTCGCTGATAACTCAATGATGCCATCTACAAACATCCTGGGATCTTTATATCAGGAGCCAACATCTTATCCAGATGGCTATATTAATTTTATCGATGTTTATACAGACCTGTCAGTGTCACATCGAACTACTGGGTTAATGTTTACCTGTAGTGGGTCTGATGAACAATATGAAATGGGTATGACGCCAAATAACAATTACTCATTCAATGTTGGACAAAACACTATGAGTATTAATGTTGATGGTGGTGAGTTCATTAATCAGGTGTCCGTGAGAGCAGAATCTTTTGTTTCACAAATTGAGTTCACTACTAATCTTAATAATACAATGGTAGCAGGTCAGCATCCTGATGATGACCCTGTGCAAGAAGTCACTTTAGTCAGCCCATTTTCAATTAACTCCATGTATGTGGTCTCTGATGTTGCAGGATATATACAATCATCTGGCCATCAAATGTGTGGGATAGCGATTTCAGCAATATATAATAATGAACTTGCGATGCAATATGTCAGCAGTCTATATAAAAACAGTTAAGGAGGTGTGTTATGTCGACTACTAATTATGTTATTCAACCCTTGGAAACTGTTACAGTATGGGACGATGCTGAGCCTATCATTCCAACAGTTACTAAAAGTGTAATTGTTACTAATAATGGTGAAACGAAATTAGAAGTTGTGAATTACTGGGCACCGCCATCACATGTTTTTTATCCCGATACCACATATTGGGTTGAACCCTATGACACGATTATCGTTCAAGCCCCCCAACGATCATTTTACTACTACAGAGTTAATGTAACTAACTCGGATGATACCAAGGTGGGTGCGGCTATCGTTGAAATTTTAGATTAGCATTTACTTGATGGTCAGGAGATTCAATTACCTTTTTTGGATCTCCTGCCATAAGTAGTGGCGAGAGCTGATCCGGCGGCGACAATTCTTTAATGGCTACAATATCGACTATTGCAAAAAACATCACATTTCCGTCAAAATGTTTGTATCCGTTCGATGAATCCCACCTAGCTTTTAAAATCCCAAGGGAGTAAACGGTCGATGTTGGGTGTGGGGTGACATAATTCATTCAAGCTTTCGAAGCCTTAATAGCTCAGACCTCTCATCAGAATTCAAACTACTACCTGATTGCTCAGAGTCGAACAGTTATAAAGTAATTTATCGGTGGTCCCCAGCAGTCAGAAAAGAAAGCGATAATGGTATGTTTTATGGTTTTTGGTCAGGTGAGATCTTACGAGGATTAGGTATGTATATTTTATATAAACAAGAAAACTGATTAATTAATAGATTAACTTTGCCTATCCTCAAATAGCCACAGTTAAGGCATAAATCGATAACCGATCCCAGTTTCTGTTATTAAGTGTACAGGACATGTGGGATCGGCTTCTAATTTTTGGCGCAGATGCCCCATATAAATACGTAAATAATGGCTATGTTCGACAAAATTAGGCCCCCAAACATGTTGCATTAAATGCCGTTGAGTAAGCACTTTACCACTGTTATTAACCAATTCACTCAGTAAGCGAAATTCTGTTGGTGTTAAATGAACCAGTTCATTTTGGCGGGTGACAATGCGATTAACCCAATCAATAGTAATATCACCAAAGGTAAATTGTGTGTTTTCAGTTTCTTGCTTTACAAAACGACGTAGTGAAGCCCTTACTCTGGCAAGTAGTTCACTAATACCAAAAGGTTTCGTTAGATAATCATCAGCTCCCGCATCAAGTGCGTTTACTTTATCTTGTTCACCATCTCTTGCAGAAAGGACGATTACAGGCGTACTACTCCATTGGCGATAATCTTGAATAAAACAGAGTCCATCTTTATCAGGTAAGCCGAGATCAAGAATAACCAAATCGGGTTTTCTTGATGCGGCTTCAATTAACCCTCGTTGACATTCAGAGGCCTCATAAACACGAAAACCTTCGTTCTCTAATGCTAGCCGAACAAATCGTAAGATCTCTTTTTCATCTTCAATAATTAAAATGTTATATGGAGTCACTGTTTTATTTCAATCTCATCAATATCAGGGAGTGATTTTAAAGGTAAAACAAAGTGGAAACTTGCTCCACCTTTTTTATTGTTTTCAGCCCAAATTTCACCTTCATGCAAGCGAATAATCGCATTGCAAATCGCTAAACCTAATCCTACACCAGGAATAGCCGACTCTTTTACTGCGCGTGAAAATTTATTGAAAATATGCTGTAGCTGATCACAAGGGATACCATGACCTTCATCCCAAATTTCAACATGAATTTTTGTTTCTTCTGTGTAGGCTTTTATGCCTAACTTTGTGTTTGATGCCGTGTACTTAACCGCATTTTCAAGTAGGTTCGTGATAACCCGTTCAATTAAATTACCATCACAATAAAGCAGTAAATCAGCCGGAATATCAATTTTTAATGGATGTTTATCAAGTAAATAAGAGAGTGACCGAATAGCACTTCCTGTAATTTCTTGCAACGAATTCCATTGTAAATTCACTTGAATACCACCGGATTGTATCCGTGCCATATCCAGTAAGTTATTGACTAAACGTGAAGTTGTGAGAATTTGTTGTCGAATTTGGTTCACTTGCTCAGTATGTGAAGAACCTTCGGCACTTAAATTCAGAAGTAAGATCTCAGATTGACCAAAAAGCACAGTAAGAGGGGTTTTTAAATCATGAGAAAGAGCCGCTAAGAGTGCATTGCGTAATTGTTCTCGTTCTATATTAATTCGTGATTGTTCGGCCATTTCTGCCTGTTGTAATCGCTCAAGCGCATTGGCAATCAGACCATTAAACGTTTGTAATAATTGTTGTTGTTCAGGAATAAGTAATTGGCGAAGATTATTAGGTTCAATGGCTAAAATAGCCAAAACTTGTTGAGATGCACTAATAGGGTGTAATTGATAAGGCACACTTGGAAGCGTATCAGTGCCCGCGCCTGCAATTTGGTCTTTGTCATAACACCAACGTGCAATTGCATTATCAAGAGGTAAATGTCCCATTCCTTGAGCATGAAAAGGAGTTAATTCCTCTTGTTTATTGGGGATAAGCAAACAAACTTTGGCATCAAATGCACTTGATAGAAAATGATAACTTGTTTGAGCAATCTCTTGTAAATTTACCGCTCGACTAAGTTCTCGGGTCATTTCAAATAAATGGCGAGTACGTTGCTCTCTATAACGTGCAACCCGTGTTTGATAACGCATGCCTGCGGTTAAATTTCCTACTACTAGCCCAACAATAAGCATTACAGTAAATGTAATTAAATACTGCATATCTAAGACAGCGAGAGAAAAGTGAGGCTGTACAAAAAATAGATCAAAGCTAATAACATTAATTAATGCGGCAAAAATGGAAGGGCGACGGCCAAAAAAGAGAGCGATTAATACAACCCCCAATAAATAGAGTGTGACTAAATTGGCCTTATCAAGTGCTAATAGGAATGTACGAGAAAATAAGGTTATTGCTAAACATAATCCAATGGCTGTGAGATAACCTTTTATATTTTGTCGCCATTTATCATTTTGCAGTTGCGGTACTTTGGTTTTATAACGAAACTCCTCATCATTCAGAGCAACACTGATAACATGGAGATCAGGTGCATATCGCGCTAGTTTTTCAGCAAAACGCATACGTATCCAACGTTTTAGCCACTGCCACTTTTGATAAGTGCGCTGTCCAATAATCACTTTTCCTAAATTATGCTCTCTGGCATAACGGATCACTGCTTTTTCTGCATAATTGTCGGAGAGGATCGCGGTTCTAGCACCAAGATGTTTGGCCAGCTTTAATGAATGTAAAATTGCTCGGCGTTTATGTTCTCCAATTTGGTGAAGTTTAGGTGTTTCAACATAAATAGCATGCCATTGGCAACCAAAAGCAGCAGCATAACGCGCTGCTGTACGAACTAATTTATCGTTGCCACCATGAGCACCAAGGCAAACCATCAAGCTATCTGTTGTGTGCCAAACTGGGGCTGTTCCTTGACTATCGCGGAACTCTTTAACTTGTGTATCAACACGATCGGCCATACGACGTAAGGCTAATTCACGCAAGGCAATTAAATTACCTTTACGAAAAAAGTGTTCTATTGCACGCTCGGCTTGTCCTGCAATATACACTTTGCCTTCGTGTAATCGCTGTTGTAAATCGTCAGGTGGCAAATCCACCATAACTACTTCATCAGCACTATCAAAAATATAATCTGGAATTGTTTCTTGAACTCGAACACCTGTAATACTACCGACAATATCATTAAGACTTTCAATATGTTGTACATTTATCGTGGCAAGAACATCAATACCCGCATCCAATAGCTCTTCAATATCTTGCCAGCGTTTAGGATGTCGGCATTTATGGGGATTACTAAATGCCAATTCATCCATTAAGATCACCGCAGGGTGCCTTGCTAAAGCAGCATCTAAATCAAATGCTGTTAATTTTCTACCATGATAATGAATACGTTGTGGTGGCAATACTGGCAATCCACTTAATAATGCCGCCGTTTCTTGGCGTTGATGTGTTTCAACCACGCCCACAAGAATGTCGATACCTTGCTGGTGGAGACGTTGAGCTTCTTGCAACATGGCGTAGGTTTTCCCTACGCCAGCACAAGCACCAAAAAATATTTTTAAACGCCCTCGAGTTGTTATTCGCGTTGAAGCGAGTAAATCATCAGGAGAAGGGCGTTGCCATTGTTGATCATGTTCCATTCTATTGAATACTCGCTTTCTGTTGTATTTCAGCACTTAATTTATCAAGTGCTTGATTCAGCATAAATACATTCACCACAGGCTCTCCCATAAATGACATTAATGGAGATATCGTGTTATTTTTTATTAATTGTTCTATTTCATTTTTTGGAAGCTGGCGTAACTGTGCAATATTTTCAACTTGGTAATAGGCTGCTTGTAATGAAATATGAGGATCAAGCCCACTTCCTGATGCAGTGACCAAATCCACAGGTACTATATGATGATTACCAACATTTTTTTGCCATGTTTGAACTCGTTTTACAACTTCATTTAGTAACAATGGATTAGAAGTCGCCAATTGGCTAGCACCTGAAGCCATACTGTTATAAGGCATTTCTGTCGTCATCGAAGGCCGACTTTTAAAATAATCGGCTCGATTAAATTGTTGGCCAATTAATTCAGAACCAATGAGCGTGTTATCTTGATAAATAAGAGAACCTTTCGCTTGCCATGGGAATATTAAGTTAGCTAATCCTGTTACTAAAAGAGGATAGGCTAGCCCAGTTATTAGTGTAAGTAATAATAACATTACTAATGATGAACGAAATAGAGGCATATATAACTCCTTAAAACCCAATAAGCGCTAAAATCATATCGATAACTTTAATGCCAATAAATGGTATTAATAGCCCGCTGATCCCATATAACGAAAGATTACGACGAAGTAATACATGTGCTGATACAGGGCGATAATTTACACCTTTAAGTGCAAGTGGGATCAAGAAAACAATAATTAAGGCATTAAAAATAACTGCAGATAGCATGGCCGATGCTGGTGAATGTAAGTCCATTACATTAAGCATATTGAGTTGAGGATAAGTGACGGCAAAGGCGGCTGGAATAATGGCAAAATATTTAGCAATATCATTGGAAATACTAAAAGTAGTTAACGCACCACGTGTCATTAGCATTTGTTTACCGATGTGTACAACTTCGATTAACTTTGTTGGATTAGAGTCTAAATCAACCATATTACCGGCTTCTTTGGCAGCTTGAGTACCTGAATTCATCGCAACAGCAACATCGGCTTGTGCTAATGCAGGAGCATCATTAGTGCCATCACCCGTCATTGCGACTAATCGGCCTTCTGATTGATATTGACGAATTAATGCTAATTTTGCCTCAGGTGTTGCTTCTGCAAGGAAGTCATCAACACCAGACTCTGCTGCGATAGCTGCCGCCGTAAGATGATTATCACCGGTGATCATGACGGTTTTTATCCCCATTTGGCGAAGTTGAGCAAAACGTTCTTTAATACCTCCTTTCACAATATCTTTAAGTTCAACAACCCCTAAAATTTTCTGATTTTCAACGACCACCAGCGGTGTTCCACCTGCTCTTGCTACTTGCTCAACTATAGTGGTGACTTCATCAGGAAAATGACCGTGACTGACTTCAATATGACGACGAATAGCATCAACAGAACCTTTGCGGATCAATCGCTCTCCAATATTGACCCCACTCATTCGAGTCATTGCAGAAAAAGGAATAAAAGAAGCCCCCATTGATGCTAAATCACGCTCACGCAAATTAAAGCGTTGTTTAGCAAGGATCACAATGCTTCTGCCTTCGGGTGTTTCATCTGCAAGAGAACTTAACTGTGCGGCATCAGCAAGTTGTTTTTCGCTGATCCCTGAAAGGGGGATAAAACGTGATGCTTGGCGATTGCCCAATGTAATGGTACCTGTTTTATCAAGCAGTAAAACATCAACATCACCAGCGGCTTCAACTGCACGACCACTAGTTGCGATAACATTCGCATCTAACATTCGGCTCATACCTGCAACACCAATCGATGAAAGCAACCCACCGATCGTGGTAGGGATCAGACATACTAACAAAGCAATTAAGGTTACGACTGAAATAACGTCGCCATGGCCTTGAAACTCGACAGCAAAAACACTGAACGGGTAAAGGGTGATGCAGGCTAATAAGAAAATAAGTGTGAGCGCTGTTAATAAGATAGTTAATGCCACTTCATTTGGTGTTTTTCTGCGTTTAGCTCCTTCAACCATTCCAATCATACGATCGAGAAATGAATTACCCGCTTCAGCAGTACAACGAATAATCAACCAATCAGATAACACACGAGTACCTCCAGTGACAGAAGAAAAATCACCACCTGATTCACGGATCACGGGTGCGGATTCACCCGTAATAGCACTTTCATCAACTGAAGCACCACCTTCAATAACTTCACCATCACAAGGAATAACTTCACCCGCGTTGACTAAAACGATATCACCTTTATGTAATGAGAAAGAGTCAACGGTTTCTTTTGGTGCATTGATGTCAGCGTGATGTAAACGTACTGCTTTGGATTGTTGTTTAGCACCACGTAAACTAGCTGCTTGTGCTTTGCTTCGGCTTTCTGCTAATGACTCAGCAAAATTGGCAAATAACAATGTCACCCATAACCAAAACATCACTTGTGAAGTAAAGTGATTATCATTAGGGAGATACTCTAATAGCGAAGCAATCCAAATACCGGTAGTTAAAAGCGCACCAACATAAACAATAAACATAACGGGGTTACGCCATTGTGCCTGAGGTGTACATTTTCTTATCGCATCAAAGAAAGCCGACATTATTGTTTTGCTGTCAAAAAGTTGGGTTGTTTTCATGATAGGTTTCCTTATTTAGCCCAAAACAGCTGTAAGTGTTCTGCAATAGGGCCAAGTGCTAATGCCGGAACAAAAGTCAAAGCACCGATCAATAATACCGTGAGGATCAATAAAAAAATAAACAGTGGTGAAATGGTAGAGAGTGTCGCTAAGCTTTCTGGTTGACGTTTTTTCACCGCTAAACTACCGGCAATAGCGAAAACAGGTAACATGACACCAAAGCGGCCAATGAGCATTGCAATACCCAATAACAGATTATAAAAAGGTGAATTGACATTGAGTCCAGCAAAGGCACTACCGTTATTATTCGCAGCAGAAGTAAATGCATATAACACTTCGCTAAAACCATGAGGGCCAGGGTTTAAAATGGCTTCACGACCAACATCAGTAAATAAAGCGAGGGTTGTACCTAATAAAACAATGGTTGGAGAGATTAAAATAGCAACGGCTACCCATTTCATCTCAGCAACACCTATCTTTTTACCGAGATATTCCGGCGCACGACCAACCATTAATCCAGCGATAAATACAGCTAATAACACATAGAGGATCATGCCATAAAATCCTGAACCTACACCGCCAAAAACCACTTCACCTGTTTGCATTAACCACATTGGTACCATGCCACCTAATGCCGTTAATGAATCGTGCATTGCATTAACGGCACCACAAGATGCTGCCGTTGTGACAGCAACAAAAATGGCGCTACCAATTATTCCAAACCGTGTTTCTTTGCCTTCGAAATTCAGTGAGCTATTGGTACCTGCGAGCATAAATTCTGGATTTCCGTGCCATTCAGCCCAAGTAATAACACCAACGGCAACAATAAAAATCAGCGTCATTGCCCAAAGTAAAGTGTAGCCTTGGCGCTGAGTTCCACTTAAACGACCAAAGGCAAAACACAAGGCAGTAGGGATAAGAAAAATAGCGAGTATTTGTAAGAAGTTGCTTAATGAAGTGGGATTTTCATAAGGATGTGCAGAGTTTGCTGCAAAATAACCACCGCCATTTGTACCTAATAACTTAATTGCTTCTTGAGAAGCAACTGGTCCCATTGGCAGCCATTGGTGTTGACCATCAAGACCTTGACTCAATAGCGCAGGATGAAAGTTTTGTATCACGCCTTGGCTGACAAAGAATAACGACCAGATAATAGCTAAAGGGAGTAAGACATATATTGTAATACGTCCCATATCGACCCAAGCATTTCCTAAAGAAGTACAAGAAGATTGTGTTAATGCCCGAATTAAAACGAAAGCTACCGCAATTCCAGTTGTGGCAGATAAAAAATTTTGTACTGCAAGCCCCATCATTTGGCTCAAATAACTGACGGCAGTTTCACCGCTATAAGCTTGCCAGTTAGTATTTGTAATAAAGCTAATAGTTGTATTTAGCGCTAAATCCCAATTCATATTAGAGGCAAATTGGGGATTTAGAGGTAAATAGCCTTGGTTAAGCAGTATGACAAATAATAGAATTGCCCCCATTAAATTAAAAATAAGCAGAGCGAACATATACTGATATCCGCTCATAGGCTGAATGGACTTACCTGCGGGTTTAAAACCACAGCAACGCCAAATGATATGTTCAGTTTGAGTAACCCAATGAGGTAAATCACCTTCAATCAGGCGAGCCAAATAATGCCCAAGCATTTTTCCTATTACAAAGAGTGTAATAAGAAAAACAGCAATATATATCAACGCTGTTGTTGCCATTTTTAAAATGCCTCTGCGTGAAATAACACATAAATAAGATAAGCAGTGAGCAAAACAACTAATGCCACAGCACCGAATATCACCATCAGAACGATCCTTTTACTATTTAGATTAAGAAAGCGTACTTAAAGGACTGTAAAGATGTTGATAAAAGAGATAGGTGAAGTGTAAAAAAAGTATAAAAATGGCTAATAGGTGTGCATAGACTCCTTGATTGGTTGAAATAAGGTCATGCCTTTGTTAGATCTAAGTTAGGTTAAAATAATATGCTAATTAAGTGGATAGAAATTAGCACTCTCTAGAGGATATTGAATGAATACTCGCTATCTAAAGGCCAAATGGTTTTTATACTTCTTAAGCTTATTAATAATTTCATCTATATTCATGGTCAAAGCGATGGCAAATTCTGATAAAGCATATTTAGTTACACTGGCACAAGAGGGGAATTTATCTGAATTAAAACGTCAGATAGAACAAGGTGCAAATATTGAACAACGTGATCTAAAATTACGTACACCGCTAATGGCGGCAACACATGCCAACCAAATTGAGGTTGCAAAATACCTGATTGAGCACGGTGCAGATGTTAATGCCCGTGATGCTATTCATGATTCACCCTATCTTTATTCGGGCGCTAGAGGTTTACAGGAGATCTTAGAATTAACGTTATCCCATGGCGCTTCACTTAAAAGCGTTAATCGTTATGGTGGAACAGCATTAATTCCTGCTTCAGAGCGGGGTCATGTAAAAACAGTAAAAACATTGATTGATGCTGGTGTGGATGTTAATCATATTAATCGTTTAGGTTGGACTGCTTTAATTGAAGCTATTATTTTAGGTGATGGTAGCCAAAAATATGAAGAGATTGTGACTTTACTTATTGAAGGTGGAGCTAACGTTAACCTCGCCGATGGCTCTGGCCACACACCATTAACCTTAGCTAAAGATAAAGGCTATACAAACATCGTTAATATACTTGAACAAGCGGGGGCGAAATAATGTCAGATAATCAGTTTATACAACAAGCTATATCACTTGCCATGGATAATGTGAAAGTAGGGGGAAGGCCTTTTGGCGCGGTCATTGTGAATAATGGTCAAGTGATTGCAAGTGCTGTTAATCAAATAATAACGACAAATGATCCCACTGCCCACGCTGAATTATTAGCATTACGGGAAGCCGGTAAAGTATTAGGGCGAACAAAATTAGATGATTGTATAGTTTATGCCAGTGGACAACCTTGTCCAATGTGTCTTGCTGCAATGCGTATGGCGGGGATCTCTAAAGTTTTTTATGCCTATTCTAATGAGGATGCAGAGCCTTACGGACTATCGACAGCCAGTATTGCTAAAGCATTAAGAAAGGTACCAGAGCAACAAGAAGGCCTTCAATTTGTACAGATAAAAACGGAGGGGGAAATACAACCCAAGCTTTACCAGTATTGGTCACAGCAACCTTAGATGTTCATTTTTCTATAAATAAAAGTCCTAAAAGCGAGATTAAAATAACAGCATAAGATCTGATACTTTTAGGACTTTTTATTTTTACTATTGATGATTAATCAACAAAACAATTGCTTTTCAGCAGGAGCCACATTTAACTGCGATTGCCAACTTTTGAGCGTTAATGTCGCCAACATGGCTAAACCTTCGTAATAAGGGAATGCCCCTTGCAAAGATAACTTCTCTAAATAGCGATAAGCCCATGGCAGAAGATGTTCTGCTAATAGCTCATTGAGCTTTTCAGGGCGAGTTTCTGCAATCCATGCCACCATCATTACCATTAATCCAAAGTGATCTTCAGGTTCATTTTGGGTTAATGCAATATCAATGCCATTTTCTAGCATCCATTCACGTAAATCTAATGTTGAATTACCAAATAATACATTTTCATGATCAAGATAGACCGAGCCCCAAGGCGGTGCTGGAAGTGCGTAAGGGCCGACAAATAGGCGCTGATAAGCTTGTGCTAAAGTTTCTTCATTAAATGAGGTTTGTGAAAGCAGACTTGCAATACGTTGCTTTTCTTCTTCGCTGCCATACGGCCATTCTTCAATCCACTTTTGACTCGACAGCAGTTCGACAATGTCACTTTTTTCAGTGGGTGAATAATAAAACGCTGCACCTAAAATACGGGCAGTAAGAGAAATATCAGTAATAAGTTGTTGTTCCATAATATTTTTATAATCCGCTTAGATTTATTGTCTTTACTATATGCGATTTTCTATCTAAACATAATGACTAAGATTAAAAAAGAGTGATACCGCATTATAAAAGGAAAACCGCCATAACAGATAAAAGAGTGGACTTTTTAACTATTACAGCGGTTTAAAGGCTGAGTATTTAATTAACCAACTACCGCCATACCGACAGTCATATGTAAACCATAGAACACACCACGTCCAATAAATTCACCGGTAAACACTAAAATAAAGCCCAATGCTAATAAAGCAACAGAAGGGTTATTTTTACGTAGAAGTGGTGTAATCCAGCAACTTAAGCCTAAAACTAAAGCTACTAATTTAATTCCCATCAAAGCACCATAGTTAGGGACTAAATCTACCGCTTTTTGTACAGAGGTTTGAATAGAACCTAATTCAAAGCCTTGAGATGTTGCCACAATAGCACTCACAATAATTGCGATAACACTCAATAATGGCAATGTACTGGCGCAATTGAGGTTAAAACCTGCAATACGCAGTAAAAGTGCCGCTAAAATAGGGCCACCGATAAAGGCAGTTAGCACAAAATTAAATGTGGTGTAGCTGTTATACCATGTTGGAACGGTATCAATTTGGTATACGCGAGATATTGCCGTAATAAATAATGCGGCTAATACTATAACCAGTGCGACCCATAATTTGCCTAATGCAGCCGGCATTTTATTAAGTACAGCCAATAGCCAATAAATCCCCCCTAGGGCAAAGAAAATTGAACCACTGGCAATTTCATTACTTAATGATGAGTGACCCAGACGAAGTAATGAGTTAAATGCACGTAATGGGGTTCCCATATGCATCATAGATAATAAGAAACCAATTCCCATTAATGCCCAAAGACCAAACATGCTGTAATGTACTTTTCTGTTCATTTCAGGAGAAAGCTTACCCGAAAGAATAGCGCATCCCATGATAATAAAAGCGCCAGCAACACTTTGACCGATAACAGTAAAGAACATCAGTGGCCATTCATGCAATCCCACCATCTTACACCTCCTCTGGGTTTGCCAGATGACCGGTGGTATCACCCACAGGACGGCTATTGGCATTTAATTTAAGGACAATATTTGGCTTGGTGTATTTTGCTGACGGAAGTGGGGCGATTTCAGCTAAATCACCGTATTTTGCGCGTAATTCTTCAATAGGTGCCATATCTAATGCGCGTAGTGGACAAGACTCAACACAAATTGGTTTTTTGCCTTCAGCTACACGCTCATAGCAACCGTCACACTTGGTCATATGACCTTTGACTTCATCAAATTGCGGTGCACCATAAGGGCATGCCATATGGCAATAGCGACAACCGATACAAATATCTTCATTAACAACAACAAAGCCATCTTCACGTTTATGCATTGCACCGCTTGGGCAAACTTTTGCACAAGCAGGATCGTCACAGTGGTTACACGAAATAGATAAGTAATAGGCAAAAACATTTTGTGTATAAACGCCATCTTGTTCTGTCCAATCGCCACCTGCATATTCATAGATACGGCGGAAATTGACTTCAGGGGATAAATTTTTAAAATCCTTGCACGCCAGTTCACAGGTTTTGCAGCCGGTGCAACGACTTGAATCAATGTAAAAACCATATTGCGTTGACATAACCAGACTCCTTACGCCTTGACGACTTCAACAAGATTACTGTGAGAAGGATTACCCTTGGCAAGTGGCGAAGGGCGTTGTGTCGTTAACACGTTAATGCTACCTGCGTGATCAATGCGGTTACTATCTGGGTTATACCAAGCACCTTCACTTAAACCGACTACACCAGGTAAGATACGAGGTGTCACTTTTGCGTTGATCCTAACTTCACCACGATCGTTATAAATACGCACTAAATCACCGTGTTTAATGCCTCGTTTTGATGCATCAACAGGGTTTATCCATATTTCTTGTGGGCATGCGGCTTTTAAAACATCTACGTTGCCATAAGTTGAGTGAGTACGTGATTTATAATGGAAACCCGTCATTTGTAATGGATATTTTTCCATTGCCGGATCACCATAGCTTTCAAAACCAGCAGAATAAATCGGCAGTGGATCAATAACATCGTCAGATGCAAGCTCCCATGTCGCTTTAATGTCAGCAAGTTGAGAAGAATAAATCTCAATTTTTCCTGATGGTGTCGTTAATGGGTTATTTTCAGGATCTTCACGGAATTTGCGATAAGCAACATGATGACCCTCAGGGTCGCGTTTTTTGAAGATCCCTTGAGCTCGGAACTCTTCAAAAGTTGGAAGTTCAGGTAAGTTGTGGCGAGATTGTTCGTAAAGATGACGTAACCATTCTTCTTGAGTTCGGTTCTCAGTGAATTTTTCACCCACCCCCATGCGTTTTGCAATTTCGCTGGTCATTTCATAGATATTACGGCTTTCAAAGCGAGGTTTAATTGCTTGATCTGCAAAAATTACATACGCCATATTACCCGCAGATGCATCCATACAGAAATCCATCTGTTCTGATGCAGTGCAATCAGGAAGTAGAATATCGGCATATTTTGCGGATGATGTCATATGATTATCGATCACCACAATCATTTCGCATTTTTTATCGTCTTGCAAAATGTCGTGAGTACGATTGATTTCAGAATGCTGGTTGACTAAACAGTTACCTGCGTAGTTCCAAACCATTTTAATAGGCACATCCAATTTGTCTTTACCACGAACACCATCACGTGTTGCCGTCATTTCTGGACCACGTAAGATTGCATCCGTCCACATAAACATGGAAATGCTGGTGGTTACAGGGTTAGTGAACGTAGGCATACGAACAAAAGGAATGCTGTAAGAGCCTTCGCGAGCACCAGTATTGCCACCGTTAATTCCCACATTACCGGTTAAAATAGAGAGCATTGCAATCGCACGAGAGGCTAATTCACCATTAGAACGACGTTGAGGTCCCCAACCTTGAGTGATATACGCCGGTTTTGCCGTCGCAATTTCCCGTGCTAATTTCACAATTCGTGAAGCGGGAATACCTGTAATTTGTGCTGCCCATTCTGGCGTTTTAGGCTGACCGTCTGCGCCATCACCTAAAATATAGGCCTTATAGTGACCATTTTTTGGCGCGCCTTCTGGCAGGGTGGTTTCATCATAACCTACACAATATTTATCAAGGAAAGGCTTATCAACTAAGTCTTCTTTGATCATGACATATGCTAATGCATTGACTAATGCGGCATCAGTTCCTGGACGAATAGGTATCCACTCATCTTCACGGCCTGCACCTGTATCGGTATAGCGTGGATCGATAATAATCATTCGAGCATCAGATTTCTCACGGGCTTGCTCAACGTAATAAGTGACACCACCACCACTCATCCGTGTTTCACCAGGATTATTACCAAACATCACAACAAGTTTTGTATTTTCAATATCTGAAGGGCTATTACCATCCGCCCAACCACCATAGGTGTAGTTTAAGCCAGCTGCAATTTGTGCCGTACTGTAATCACCGTAGTGATTGAGATAACCACCACAACAATTCATTAAACGAGCAATCAATGTTGCACCCGGTGGCCATGATTTCGTCATCGTGCCACCTAAAGTACCTGTGCCGTAGTTCAAATAAATAGATTCATTACCATAATCTTTAATCAAACGTTTCATGGTATCTGAAATCGTATCAAAGGCTTCATCCCATGAAATACGTTCAAATTTGCCTTCACCACGTTTACCCACACGTTTCATTGGATAGCGCAAACGATCAGGGTTGTAAACACGACGACGCATTGAGCGACCACGTAAACAGGCACGAACTTGGTGTAATTCTTCGTAGACATCATTACCTGTGTTGTCAGTTTCTACATATTTAATTTCACCATCAACAACATGCATACGTAATGGGCACCGACTACCACAGTTTACTGTACAGGCACTCCACACCACTTTTTCGCTATTTGTTGTCGGTTTTGTTTCTGTGGCGATGGCTTGATTAAAGGGGAGAGATAATCCCCCAGCAGTTATTGCTAAACCACCCGCTGCACCTGTTTTTACAAAACGACGGCGAGATAAGGGAGTGGAAAGTAACGCCATCTCTTTGATGTTTTTCATACATTACTCACTTGATTATTTATATTTTTAAGAAAAAAGAAGCCAACGAGCTTATAGAGAAATAATTATTGTTATTGTTGTTAAAAAATAAGCACTTTAACGTAGGCAATAAAACCCAACTGTTAATGTGGATACTACGTATTTTCTAAAAGTTGTAGTTGCTTTACATCAAAGAAAAGTGATTTATTACAAGCGTTACCAGTTTTTAAGGTTAATCTAAGCTTTTGTATTTGTTAAATTTAATCAGATGATTAATATTGTTGTATAATAAAATATATAACGATTAATGAAGTATTATAATGTTACTGATAACAAGGAGTGGATGAAATAATAATATGCTATCTGTCAGATTTAACTGGATAATTTGCCAATAAAATTAATGAATGGAATATTTTTTTCTAAAATAAAATTATTTAACATTATATTAATTTATTTAGCTAAATAAAAAATAATTTGTTTAGCTTTTGGGTTGTTTTGTCTTCATTTTAATTATCTAAAAAAGACTAATGATATGTCTTTTTTGTCGTTTAGATCACAAATAAAGCGCTTTTATCCGCATATTCATTGCCATTTAAGATAGGTTTTTATTTAATCATGTCATTAGCTAAACCGTTTTAGTTTTTATGATTACTATTAATGATCGCTTATAAACGAAGTAAGACTTACCGAGGCTATGATGAATATTGAGAATATTGCTCGCCAACTAGTGCCTTTATTGGGAGGTGCTGAAAATATTGCCAGTGCGGCGCATTGCGCTACTCGTTTAAGACTTGTATTAGTCGATGACACTAAGGCTGATAAAGAGGCAATCAATAAATTAGAAGGTGTAAAAGGGTGTTTTAGTAATGCGGGACAAATTCAGGTAATTTTTGGTACTGGCTTAGTCAACAAAGTGCATGCGGCCTTTATTGCTGCGGCGGGTATTGGCGAATCAAGTAAATCTGAAGCGGCAAATATCGCGGCCAAAAAGCTCAACCCATTTCAGCGAATAGCTAGACTGCTTTCTAATATCTTTGTGCCTATTATTCCTGCCATTGTGGCGTCAGGTTTATTAATGGGGCTACTTGGGTTAATGAAAACTAACCAGTGGGTGAGTCCTGATAATGCACTCTACATCATGTTAGATATGTGTAGCTCTGCGGCATTTATTATTTTACCTATTTTGATTGGTTTTACGGCGGCCAAGGAGTTTGGCGGAAATCCTTATCTTGGTGCGACATTAGGTGGAATTTTAACGCATCCTGCATTAACTAACGCATGGGGCGTTGCTGCTGGTTTTAACACCATGAATTTCTTTGGGTTAGAAGTGGCAATGATTGGTTATCAAGGTACTGTCTTTCCCGTCTTGCTTGCTGTTTGGTTTATGAGTGTGTTGGAAAAACAATTACGCAAAGTTGTTCCTAATGCTCTTGATTTAATTATCACGCCATTTTTAACCGTTATTATTTCGGGCTTTGTCGCGTTATTAGTCATAGGGCCAGTCGGTCGTCTTTTAGGTGATGGTATTTCATTACTATTAAGCACCTTAATTACACAAGCGGGTTGGATAGCAGGGCTAATTTTTGGTGGGCTTTATTCTGTAATTGTTATTACGGGTATTCACCACAGTTTTCATGCTGTCGAAGCAGGTCTATTAGGCAACCCTAATATTGGGGTTAACTTTTTATTGCCGATTTGGGCAATGGCGAATATAGCTCAAGGTGGTGCTTGTATTGCTGTTTGGTTTAAAACCAAGGATGCAAAAATTAAAGCAATCACAATCCCATCGGGTTTCTCTGCTATGTTAGGAATTACTGAAGCGGCCATTTTCGGGATTAATTTACGTTATGGAAAACCATTTATTGCGGCTTTAATTGGTGGTGCTGCTGGTGGTGCTTGGGTTGTAGGCTCACATGTTTATATGACGGCCGTAGGGCTGACTGCTATTCCTGGTATTGCAATCGTGCAAGCAGGTTCAATTATGAATTATATTATTGGCCTTGTGATTGCCTTTGTGACTGCGTTTGTTATCTCTCTTTTGCTGAAATACAAAGTGGAGTCTGCATAAATGAACAAAAACGAAGGGTTATCTGCGATTTTACAATCGGTCATGCGTAATAGCGCTAAAACCATAAAAGATAAATATTATCCACATTGGCATTTAGCGCCAGTAACTGGGTTATTAAATGATCCTAATGGATTTTGTTTTGATGGCGAATATTATCATCTGTTTTATCAATGGAACCCTTTGTCTTGTGAGCATAAACATAAATGTTGGGGTCATTGGCGCTCAAAGGATTTGATTACTTGGCAGCATCAACCTATTGCTTTACTGCCTAATGAATTTTATGACAAAGATGGCTGTTATTCCGGTAGTGCAGTGATCTATCAAGGGAAATTAACCCTTTGTTATACTGGTAATGTTAAATTTGAGGATGGCTCTCGTACGGCATGGCAATGTTTAGCCGTTGAAAATCAACAGGGAGGTTTTGATAAGTTAGGGCCTGTCTTGGGGCTTCCTGAAGGTTATAGTGGCCATGTCCGTGATCCAAAGATTTGGCAATATAATGATGTGTGGTACATGGTATTAGGCGCACAAAATTTAGATAAACAGGGTAAAGTTTTACTCTATCGTGCATCTCACTTATATCAATGGCAATTAGTCGGCGAATTAGCTGGAAGTTATTTAGGCGGGTTGGCTGATGCGGGTTATATGTGGGAATGTCCAGATCTCTTTGAACTAGATGAACGCTTTATTTTATTAATATGTCCTCAAGGTATAAAAAGAGAACAACAACGATTTTTAAATTCACATTCTAGTGCCTACTTAATAGGGAATTTTGATTATTCAACATTGCAATTTCAGCATGGTGATTTAATCGAACTAGATGCAGGTTTTGAGTTTTACGCACCTCAAACAACATTTGCGAATGGCAGACGTTTATTATTTGGTTGGATGGGAGTTCCTGATGGTGAAGAAATGTATCAACCGACCATTGCTAATGGCTGGATACACCAAATGACTTGCCCTCGCGAATTACATATAAAAGAAGGGAAGCTTTATCAACAACCCGTAAAAGAATTACAGCAACTCAGGCAAAATCCAGCATATTGGCAGGGAATTGCAGATGATGCTCCTACAATTAATGAATTCTCAATTGAGCTAGAATTGCAACTATTTGGCTCTCTTGCCATTCATTTTTCTGATACTCTTTCGTTAATTATTGAAAATGACCAAGCACTATTAAAACGCCGTAGCGCTAAGAATGGAGAGTGGCAATCACGTTTCTGGTCTGGTGATATAAAACATCTTCAAATATTATGTGATAGTTCTAGTGTAGAGATTTTCTTTAATCACGGCATGGGTGTGATGAGCAGTCGTTTTTTTCCTTTAGAAAAACAAATAATCACATTTTCAGGAAAAGATGTAATAAAAATAACAACTTGGCAATTAACAGACGCATTACCAAGTTGAATAAGATTATATAAATAATTTAAGCTTAGCAAATTAGAATAACAGTGAAAAAACAAAAACGTCTTACCATTACAGATATTGCAAAAATAGCGGGTGTGTCCAAAACAACGGCAAGTTTGGTGTTAAATGGCCGTGGTAAAGAGATGCGTGTTTCTGATGATACTATTGCGCGTATTACAGCTATTGCTGAACAATATCAGTATCAGCCTAATATTCATGCCCGATCTTTACGTGATAACCGTAGTTATGCATTAGGGTTGGTTATTCCTGATATTACTAACTACGGTTTTGCTTCTGTGGCGTACGAACTAGAAATATTATGCAGGGAAGCAGGTATTCAATTACTTATTTCCTGTACTGATGAAAATGCGGCTCAAGAAACACTGGCAATAGAACATCTATTATCACGTCAAATCGATGGTTTGATTGTAGCTTCTTGTTTACAAAGTGATTTTGAATATCAACGTTTAAGCAAACAAATACCTGTTGTGTTATTTGACCGGTATTTTGAAGGAACAACATTACCTTTTGTTGTCACCGATTCAATAACGGCAACACAACAGCTAATTGCAAAAATTACTTCGACAAAAGGCATTGATGAATTTTATTTCTTAGGTGGGCAGTCAACACTTTCACCGACTAAAGATCGTCTTTTAGGTTTTACGCAAGGGCTTTCTCAAGCACAAATCAATTTAAAATCAGAATGGATCATACATGGGCATTATCACCCAAGTTCAGGTTATGAAATGTTCGGCTCGTTATGTGCATCTTTAGGGCGCCCGCCAAAATTTGTTTTTACTTCTGCTTGTGGCTTATTAGATGGCGTATTGCGCTATCTAAGTCAAAATAAAATTATGCAAGATAATGTTTATTTAGCGGGTTTTGATGATCACTATTTGTATGATTCATTATCAATACCAATAGATACTGTCGCACAAAATAATCCTGAATTAGCATCACACTGTTTCCGACTGGTTATGGGATTAATTAACCAGACAAACTTAGAAACTCATCAAATTTTTATTCCAGCAAAAATTCATCAACGACATGAGTAAGGTTAAGGTTGAGCAATTTCATACAATCATCAGTATCGTGTTTATGATAAAAGCTGATTATTTTTACCGTTGATGGAGTCAATCTTTGATGCGACAAGAGCAGGCTAAACTTATTCACCTTCCTGAGCTTAATAGTCTTGCTTATCTGCAAGCCGAATATTTACATCAAACTTTTTCACGTCATACCCACGAAGGCTTTTGTATTGGTGTGATTGATGATGGCGCACAACAGTTTTATCGCACAGGAAGCGAACATATCGCTCCTAAAGGAGACATCATTATTGTTAATGCTGATGAAGTCCACACTGGCTCCTCTGCGGTTGAATCTGGTTGGGCTTATCAAGCTATTTATCCCACACCAGAATATCTGCAAACATTAACGCGTGATCTACAACAAGAGCAGGGTGCAACGCCTTGGTTTCCTGATGCTGTTATTCACGATCCGGGTTTAAGTCAGCAACTTTTATTACTTTTTTCATTACTAGAGCAGCCCAATAATTACCTTTTAAAAGAGTCTCTATTGCTTTCAACAATGGCAATGTTGATTTTGCGTTATAGCAAAACAAGAACTCAAGAAAAACCATTAAGTGCTATAGGACAACGGTTACAGTGGGTGAGTGAATTAATGAATGACACTCCTGAAAATGATTTTTCACTCAACATGTTAGCTGAAATAGTGAATTTAAGCCCATGGCATTTTTTACGTCAGTTTAAAAAAGAAATAGGCATGACACCTCATGCTTGGCTTATTCAAGCCCGAATTCGTAAAGCAAGGCAGTTACTCTCTTTAGGCCATACACTTACTGATGTAACACAACGTTGTGGTTTTTCAGATCAAAGCCATTTCCATCGCCATTTTAAAAATGCCATTGGTGTTACGCCTGGAAACTATTTAAAAGGGCTTCGGTTATCTTCTTCTCTAACTTTTCCTTTGTTGTAATAAAAAATTAAAAGAGCAATTTTATACAATCTCATTTATCTTTACTGACTGATAATCATTCTCTATAAAATTAATGTATTAGACGTGAAGACAGGTAAATGGAAAAAATCAAAAATAACACTGAAGATAAGCAAACTATGCGTGCCTTTGGTTTAGGCGCTTTGCATGTTTTGCCTTTATGCCTTGCAGTGATCCCTTGGGGAATACTCGCTGGTTCAATGGCCGTTGATGCAGGGTTAACCTTTGCTCAAAGCGTCGGAATGTCTGCGATTATTTTTGCAGGTGCGGCGCAATTAGTAACATTAGGATTAGTGGTTTCTGGTGCAGGAATGCTGACCATTATTGTTTCTGTCTTTTTTATTACCGCCCAACATCTTTTATATGGTTTAACCTTACGCCCCCATGTTGCCCATTTAAAATGGTATCAACGTATTACAATAGGCTTTTTATTAACAGATGAGCTTTTTGCCGTTTCAGCACAACCTAAAGTAAAACTCACACCCGCTTATATGATAGGTGCGGGATTATGTTTTTATTTAGCGTGGGTTGCCGTTAGTATTGTTGGTATTATTATGGCGAGCCAAGTTTCTGATTTATCTCGTTATCATCTTGATTTTTCTATTGTCGCTACGTTATTAGCTATTGTTATTCCATTGATAAAAACATTTAGTACGTTAGTGGGCGTTATTGTCTCTTTTTGTCTCTCTATTCTTTTTAGTTGGTTAAATATAGAAGGTGGCGTAGTTATTGGTGGGCTAACAGGCATGTTTATCGCGGTTTGTGTTGCAAGAATAAGAGGAGAACAAAAATGACATGGTCGTTATTATTAATTTTGGCACTTGTCATTTTTATGTTGCGTTATTTCTTTCTTGAACCGGCGATCCCCGTTAAATTACCATCAGTGATCAGACAAGCATTAGGATATTCTGCACCTTGTTTATTAACTGCGATCTGTGCGCCAATCGTACTGTTAGAAAAAAGCGAATTTAAAGGTATTTTAGATAATCCTTATCTTTGGGGAACCTTATTATGTGTAGGATTAGCGCTTAAAATACGCAATACATTAATAGTGGTTTTACTGACCTTGGTTGGTTTTTATCTGCTTAATGCCTTATTAAACTAAATACCAAGGGTAATCTTATTTAACGTAATATTTACATTTAAAAATAATCATTTTTGTATTAATGTAGCTCGTTATTTTATCGGCCGTCTTTGAACGGCTGATTCTACCTCTCTTTTCTGTATTGCCATTCATTATCCGACTCGTTTCACCTCTCATTTTTAACGTATGCTAATTGATGTTGTGTTAAAAAAATGTGATCTAAATTGCTTCGATTTGGTTTTGCTTCTGCTTTTGGTTTTTTGTTTTGAATACCATCGCAGAATCACAGGCCTGATCTCCTTATTCTCGTTATCAATGATACGGAGGCACTTTATATGTTTTCAGAAGAACGGCGACAGGAAATTTACACCATCATCAGGGAACAAAAAAAAGTTAAAGTGGCTCAGCTTGCGGAAAAATTCAGTGTCACATTGGAGACTATTCGCAGTGATTTGAAATACCTTGAAGGAGAAGGGTTGATCAAACGTTGTCATGGTGGCGCCATACTAGGGAAACAAGAAATTAAAAAAATAAGTAAATTCAGTGATAGTTTTGATATTTCATGTTTATTGCACGACTTATTAATTGTTAGAGAACGTAAAGATAGAAAACCGGAAGGTAAAGTCTGTGTTTTAGGATCGTTTGTAGTGGATATTATCGCCAATGTCGAATCTTTTCCGAAAGTCGGTGAATTAGTTAATTCAAAAAGCAATTCGATAGGCCCTGGTGGTAAAGGGACAAATCAGGCAATGGCAGCAAGCTTTTCTGATGCTAAAGTCCATTTAATAACGAAAGTCGGTGAAGATCATTTTAGTAAATACGCTTATAAATATTTACAAGAAAGTGGCATTGATTCTTTCACTATTTTTCAAACAGAAACCGAGCCAACAGGCAGTTCGATTAGTTATTTAGCTGACAAAACACAAAATAATATTACAGCCACTTATTTAGGCGCAAATAACACCTTTTCTGAACAAGAAATTGATATTTCATTGCCTTATGTAAGTGAAGCCGATGTGTTATTGCTCCAAGGCGAAATTAATATAGAAGCTAATATTAAAGTCGCTTTATTTGCTAAGTCGGTTAATAAGATCATCATACTGAATGTTGCTCCTTATAACGAAAACCTAAAACAACTTTATTTATATCTTGATTTTATTACTTTAAATGCGAATCAAGCATCTCATTGGGCTGACTTTGAAATAAACGATATTAATGATGCAAAGCAGGCGATCAGTATTATTTCCGGTGATGAAAGTAAGAAAGTGATTATTTATATGGATGAGCTTGGTGTGGTTTATTTTGATGGTCGAGCCACATTTCATATTCCACCTATGCCATCGTTACGTGTGGATACGATGGCAGCAACAGATGCGTTTAATGGCGCATTTGCATCAAAGATAGCAGCAGGAGGCACGATGCATGAGAGTGTATTATTTGCCAGTGCTTTCCTCTCTGCATTTATAGAACAAAAAGGCGTAACAGCAATGCCCGTCCTTTCCCAAGTTCAGGCTCGCCTTAAATCAAGGCTTGAAGATATTCGGCCACAAATAATCTGCAATGAGAAAAGGTGCATATAATGAAAAAAACACTTCTGGCATTTACCCTATGCAGTTCCATTTTTACACTTCCGGCTTTTGCTCAATACCCTGAAAAGCCGATTACTATTGTTGTTCCTTGGGCGGCTGGGGGTAACACTGATACTGTTGCACGTCTAGCAGCAAAAGGACTACAAGAAGAGTTGGGCGTTACTGTTAATGTGGTCAACAAAACAGGCGGTAGTGGTGTTGTAGGTCATGATGCCATTAAAAATGCAAAACCAGATGGCTATACGCTGGGGATTGCAACGGTTGAAATTACCATGATGCATCATCAAGGGATGACGAATTTAACATATCAAGATTACACCCCAATCACGCGTCTTGCCGTTATTTATGGTGGATTACAAGTTGGAAAATCTTCACCATTTAAAAATGCACAGGAAATTATTGATTACGCGAAAGCAAATCCGGGCAAATTAAAAGCATCGGGCAGTGGCTTAAATTCAATCTGGCATCTCAATACTATTGGTATGTTGCGTGCCGCAGGATTACCAGATAATGCCATTCGTTTTATCCCATCTCAAGGTGCAAGTGCAGCATTACAAGAGCTTGCTTCTGGTGGTGTTGATATTGTGACATCTTCATTAGGTGAAGCTGACAGCATGGTAAAAGCGGGTTTAGTAAAACATATGGCTATTATGTCCAATGAGAAATCTGCTTTTTATCCTGATGTGCCGTTATTCAAAGAAGCCACACCTTATAACTGGGATTTGCAAGCGTGGAATATGCTAGTTGCGCCAAAAGGGCTAGATAAAGAAGTACAAGATAAACTCACTGCAGCCATGAAAAAAGTATATGCCTCTGGTGAATTAGCCGAATTTGCAAATAAACAAGGCTTTGAAGTTATCGAATTATATGGCGATGATGCCACACAATTTATGGCCAATGAAGATAAAAAATTTGGTGAAATTATAAAGAAATAACTGAGGAAACGGCTGAACAACAGCCGTTTTTATGCCTATGCTAAATCGTCATATTCTATCGCTCATATTTTGTTGTTTTGGTTTATTCCTTATTGTTTATAGCGCGTATTCATTAGGCGATTTTAGTGAATATGGTGCCGCGTTTATGCCTTCTATTATTGGCGGTGGCATGATTATATTTTCATTAATAGATATATTTTCACGTAAACAAGAAAGTGATATTCCATTAGTGACATGGCATGAAATAAAATTTGTCTTATTAGTTATCAGCATTATTCTTTTTTATGTGTTTGCCTCTGATTATTTAGGATTTATTTTAACCGGATTAATTATTACTGCACCATTAATGATGAAATATGCAACAACAAAACCTATATATAGTTTTATTATTTCAACTGGAGTGGTGTTAGGTGTGTATTACTTATTTACCGCTGTACTGTTAGTACCGCTACCTCAGCTATTTTCATAAATAGAGAAAAACAGTATGGATATATTAATTAGCGCACTTGCATATATTGATTACACAACAATTCTTGTCGTTATTGGTGCTTGTTTATTTGGCTTATTTGTTGGTGCAATTCCCGGGTTAACATCAACAATGGCTATTGCATTAATGGTGCCGTTTACTTTTTTTCTTGATCCTATTCCTGCTTTAGCCTTAATGATCTCCGTCGGAGCATCATCTATATTTGCAGGGGATATTCCCGGAGCCTTATTAAATATACCAGGGACACCTGCATCCGCAGCTTATACTAATGATGCACACTCTTTAGTAAAAGAAGGCAAAACAAATCGTGTATTGGGTATGTCATTAACGAGCTCTGTGATTGGTGGCGTAATTGGTACGATTATATTAGCCTCAACCGCACCAATATTAGCTGAGTTTGCTTTAAAATTTAGCTCTTATGAATATATGTGGTTGTCTTTAATTGGTTTAAGTTGTGCAACTATTGTTTCAGGCTCTCATATTAGAAAAAGCTTATTAGCACTGTTCTTTGGTATTGCATTAGCCACCATTGGTTATGATGAGTTTACAGGTCAAGCCCGCTTTACTTTTGGTGAAGTTTCTTTAATGCAAGGAGTCAGCTTTATTCCGGCAATGATAGGATTATTTGCTATTTCTGGTGCTATTAAATATTACGTTGAACGTTGGAAAGAAAAGCAAATTACATTAACAGACATGAATGTGGAAAATAATTCTTACAACATCTTTAAAGGTGTGGGAAGTGTTGTTCGCCAACGTAAGGGCGGTATTTTCCGTAGCGGAATAATAGGAACATTAATTGGTGCTTTACCCGGTGCAGGAGCCGATATTGCAGCATGGATCTCTTATGCAGTTTCAAAGAAACTATCTAAAAAACCAGAGAAATATGGTCATGGTTCTGAGGAAGGTATTGTTGATGCTTCAGCGAGTAATAATGCAAGCTTAGCCGGAAGTTGGATCCCATCTCTAGTTTTTGGTATCCCAGGTGATTCTGCTGCGGCAATTATTATCGGTGTACTGTATATGAAAGATATGCAACCGGGGCCAACGCTGTTCTTATTTAATCCCGATAAATTATATGCTGTCTTTATTATCTTTTTTATTGCTAATCTTATTTTACTGCCGATTGCTTTTATTGTTGTCAATTTATTGAAAAAGATTGTTGCTATCGATAATGCGATTATTTACCCAGCAATCATTCTATTTAGTATCGTTGGTTCATATGCAATTACAAATACGATGTCCTCTATTGTGGTTATGTTAGTGATGGGCGTTATCGGCTATTTTCTTCAAGAACGAAAGTTCCCGATATCACCGATTATTTTGGGTATGATATTAGGCCCTATGTTAGAAAAGAATTTACTTTCATCATTAATGAAATCTGACGGTGATTTAATTAGTTTTGTTAACAGACCTATTTCGATGGTATTAGCAAGTGTATTTCTACTTATTGTAGTAATGCAAATTAGAGGTGCATTTAAAGCTAAATAAATAACCCATTTATTACTCATTATTTATTACTAAAAATTCAATCATAGAGAGATACTTTTTTAGTATCAGGGAAAACACACCTTAAATAAATTAGTTTATTTAAGGTGTCAAAAATCAGCAGATAAATAAAAATATCGGGTGATCACATGAAAAAAATATTAAATAAGCCAGAAAATTATGTCGATGAAACATTAGCGGGTTTATGCCTTGCTCATAGTGATATTTATCGCCAATCACAGCCAAGATTGATTACTCGTTCTAAAAAAACAGATAAGCCCAAAGTGGGTATTGTAACTGGCGGTGGTTCAGGTCACTTACCTGTATTTACCGGATATGTCGGGGAGGGGCTACTCGATGCCGCCGCTGTAGGTGATGTTTTTGCTTCACCTTCAGCAGATTTAATGGCAGATGCTATTCGTGAGGCCAACAACGGGTTAGGCGTACTGCTACTTTATGGCAACTACGGTGGCGATATTATGAATTTTGATATGGCGACTGAAACAGTTGATTTTGAAGACGATATTCGTTGCACAACGGTATTAGCTGCGGATGATGTCGCTTCAGCAAAACTTGAAGAGGCGCATAAACGCCGTGGTGTAGCTGGGATGATTTATGGTTTTAAAATGGCGGGCGCCAAAGCAGAAGAAGGTGCATCACTTGATGAAGTGACACGTATTGCTCAAAAAACCATGGAAAATACCCGAACAATTGGTTGTGCGTTAACATCTTGCACCTTACCCGCAGTAGGTCATCCTACCTTTGAAATTGGTGAAGATGAGATGGAAATGGGGATGGGCATTCACGGAGAGCCGGGAATTTGGCGTGATAAATTACGCAGTGCAGATGATATTGCACAAGAGATGTTTGAGCGTCTACAAGCAGAATTATCATTAAAAACAGGAGATAAAGTCTCTGTATTAGTTAACTCTTTAGGCGCAACACCATTAGAAGAGCTTTATATTCTGTATAACAAAATTGCACAACTGATTAATAAAACAGGTGCGACTATTGTGCACCCATTGGTCGGCCGTTATGCCACATCTATGGAAATGACAGGAGCAAGCTTAACATTGTGCAAGTTAGATGATGAGCTAGAAGCCTTGATGAATGCACCTGCTCATTGTGCATTCTGGAGAGTATAACGATGAATATTACACTTGAAATGCTCAAGCAAGCTGTTGTGCGTATCGCCATCGCTTGTGAGCAATCTCAATCTATGCTTTGTGAAGCAGATAGCCGCCTAGGTGATGGAGATTTAGGGATCACCATGCAAAAAGGCTGGCGACAAATTGCCGACGATTCGCAAGATTGGCCTGATGATCTCAGTAAAGCATTTTTTCAATGCAGTAAATCATTACAAAAAGCCTGTGCTTCTTCTTTTGGTACATTGCAAGCAACGGCTTTTATGGCAATGGCAAAATATTGCAAAGAAAACCAGCTTCAAGAAATATCGCCCTCCGACATTCCACCGCTATTAACAGTTGCCTATCAAAGCATGATGGCAAGAGGAAAAGGGGAGTTAGGGCAAAAATCGGTGCTTGATATTATTTACCAATTATCTGAAGCGTTAAAACCCGTTTTATCTCGATCGGAATTAAAAGCGGTAGCTTTACAGAGTATTGATAATACGCTTAATGAATTTCGTCAAAAACCTAATTTATTAGGTCGAGCGCGTATGTTCCCAGAAAAATCTATTGGTTTAGATGATCCTGGCATGTTGGCAATTAAAGTTATTGTTAAAGCAATCTGATTTAATAAAGGTCTTAATATGAAAAAATTATTTGGCGTTACAGTGGCAATGGTTACTCCGTTTGATTCGCACGATCAAGTGGATATTAATGCGTTATCTACATTAACTGATATGTTAGTCACTCAAGGTGTTGATTGCCTCTATCCTTGTGGCACTACGGGAGAGATGCTACGTTTATCAGCATCAGAGCGTAAAAATGTTGCAAAAACCGTTGTCGAAACAGCCAATAAACGCTTACCTGTTTTTATTCATGTTGGCGCAATGACATTAGCCGAAACCATTGAATTAGCGAAACATGCCGTTGAAATTGGAGCTGATGGTATTGGTGTGGTGACACCACAATTTTTTGGTGCGACAGACAGAGAATTAGAAAACTATTTTGTAACAGTGGCAAACAGTGTGCCGGATAATTTCCCTGTTTATTTGTATAATATTCCACAATGTGCGGCAAATAATATCAAGCCTGAGTTAGCTGCAAAAGTACAACAACAGTGTAAAAATGTAATTGGGATTAAATACAGTTTTGCTGATAACAATACAACATTAAGTTACCTTGCTGTAGCCGATAATTTTTCAGTGCTTCATGGCTACGATAAATTATTCCTAGGTCTGTTAGATGCAGGTTGTGATGGTACCGTTTCAGGTTGTGCTTGTGTATTCCCTGAGCCATTTGTGAATATGTATAAAGCCTATATTGCAGGTAATCATCAAGAAGCAAAACACTGGCAACAATTTTGTGTAAAATTTAGTGATGCACTTAAATCAGGTGCAAATATGGCAATATTTAAATCAGCATTAACCATGCGTGGTTTAGATGGCGGTCATATGCGTTTGCCACAACTCGATTTATTACCTGAAGAAAATCAACAATTAAAAGAGAGTTTAACGCAATTGTGTAAAGAAGCAGGGATCACATTTTCACTTAATTAAAAGAGACTAAGCAAAAAACACTTTCGTTATTTTAATTGAGTAGCAATATATTTATGATTTTAAGCAGTATGAAAAACAATCCATACTGCTTTTTTTATGGTTAATCACATCTTTTTATTGATTTTTATTGTGCTAAAAAATGACCATATTGTGCGATATCAACATTACCACCGCTGATTATAATACCGATTTTCTTACCTTTTAATTTATCACCAAATTGACGAGCGGCCGCCAAACTTAAGCAGCCAGTAGGCTCTACAATAATCTTCATTCGCTGGGCATAAAACTGTATGGTGGAAATTAATTCTTCATCTGTTGCAGTTAAAATATCATCCACATTGTTACGAATAATCTCAAAGGTATAATTGCCTAGATGCTGTGTTTGTGCGCCATCTGCAATTGTTTTTGGGGTATCAATATGCGTGATTTCGCCTTTACGTAATGATTGTTGTCCATCATTGCCCGTTAAAGGCTCAACACCGTATATTTTACATTTCGGTGAAAGGGCTTTGGTTGATAATAAAGAGCCAGAAAGTAAACCACCACCACCTAATGGAACAAATAGCATATCTAATTCACCAACTTTATCGAACAACTCTTTTGCAGCAGTACCTTGGCCCGCAATAATATGAGGATGATCGTAAGGTGGAATTAACGTTAATCCTTCTTTTTGTGCCAGTTGTTGGCCGATTTTTTCACGATCTTCTGTATAACGGTTATAGGTGATCACACGGCCACCATAGCCTTTTGTCGCATCCATTTTAGCCTTTGGTGCATCGTCAGGCATGATAATTGTTGCAGGAATCCCTAATAGTTTTGCTGATAAAGCAATAGCTTGTGCATGATTACCTGATGAGAAAGTCACGACACCCATTTTACGTTGTTCTGTGGTAAATTGTGATAACGCATTTATTGCACCTCGAAATTTAAATGCTCCCATACGCTGAAAGTTTTCACACTTAAAATAAAACTGTGCCCCTGTTAGCTCATTAATCGTACGAGAGGTTAAAACAGGTGTTTTATTAAGATAAGGCAGAATGCGTTGATGAGCTTCAGTAACATCTTTATAAGTAGGAGTAGGTAACTTATTCATAAGATTATTCCTTGATAACAACAGCTTCAATTTCAATTTTGCTTCCAAAATGCAGTTCTTTTACACCTGCGACTAATCTTGCTGGTCTGTGTTCACCAATCCATTTTGCATATAGCTCATTAACGGTAGGCCACTCATTAATATCTGTCACATAGACTTTGACTTGAGCAATATCGGTTTTTTTTGCATTTATTCCGAGAAGACAAGCATTTAAATTTTCAAGTACTTGTGTGATTTGAACTTCAATGGGTTTGTCTGCTAATGGGTTGCCTTGTTTATCTAAGGGTAATAACCCAGAAACAAACGACATTTTATTTGCAGTAACAACGTGAGAGTAATGCCCACCAGGGGATGAGAGGGCATCGATATTTTGTAGTGTAAGATGTGAGGACATTGTGGTTTCCTATTTCACTTAAGTTAGACAAAGCATATGCTTTATTGTACGCAATGTCTAACTTTAGATCGATAGTTTAATTTTCATGAGAAAAAAATGTATTTATAGGGTAAAGGGGGGGATGGTTTAGCTTATTTTGATGCACACTAATTTTTCTTTGACTTATCTCTTTAACAGCTTCTTTTAGTTCGGAAAATTTAACCATTTTTTCATTTCCCAATAAAATATTGTAGATGCTTTCAGCCAATAAAGAATAAATATCATATATTAAATATGAATTATTAGAAACATTAGGAATATTTAATTTGTTTATTTCTTCTACCACCATGGGAATATTTTGTAATTGTTGGATCATTGAACTTTGAGCCGCCTTAATATTTAATTTTATATCAAATTTTTTAGATATTAATAAAAATAAATTTTCCTTAGTTTTTTTATCCATAATAGTTCCATTCTCAAGGTATAGGTTATCTATTGCCCGCTGAACTATTGAGGAGGGGAGAATTATTTTTTCATTTTCCCACCACTCAGATATAGCACCATCTGCTTTTTCATATATTTCCGCTAAAGTATTCTTTGATTTTTCTGTATTTTTCATGTTTATTTTATTATAAGCAATACCTTCTGATATATAAATATCGAGTATATCTGATATTAAATTTTTAGCCAGTTGAGCTACATTCAGACTCATTTTTCTTTTTTCATTATCGTTTTCTACAATGATTTCCAAGTGTGTATTTTGAATATTGTTAATATTATTTAAAAGTTTCTTATAACTATTTAATTGACTATTGTTAATAACAATATTTTCTTTATAAAAGGGGGTGTTGTTTACTACAACTATATTCGATAAAATCTTTGTCATAAGAATTCCTTTTGTCATTAAAAGGAATTTTGACAGAATAAAAAATAAGTTCTTTCATAAATAAAACCGATAGCTTTAATAAAAAAGAGGTGAAAAAATATCACCTCTTTTGTATCTTATATGACCTTAAAAATAAGGTTTAATAAGAACAACGTGTTATTCTCCACGCTGTATAAATCGCTATTAATGGTGCGAATGCTAAAAATAAGAATAGGGCAGATGCAGAAGAAGAGAGCCCTTCAGGGGTACCACTATTAAAGCCATTTAAGTTAACTATCATACCTGCAAATGCAGAGCCTAGTGCGGTTGCAAATAATTGTACGGTTGTAATAGAGGCACCTGCAATATCTTTATCTTGTTCTGATGCGGCTTGCAATATACGTGTTAATAGGTGTGGCCAACCAAAACCAATGCCATATCCCACTAAGAACAAAGCGAATAATATAATAGAAAGACTAACCGCATTTTCTGATTGCAGTAGTGGGTTTGGAATAACAAAAGCCAACACAAGCAAGCCAATAAAAACGATAATAGGGCCACTTAAAATACTAAAACGCATTTTAGCACCTTGCCAACTTGCGCTAATCACTTCAGCAACTGTCCAGCCTAATGCCATTAATGCACTCATATAACCTGAAGCTAAAGGTGTTTGCATATGTAAGCTTTGTAGATAATAAGGGACAAAGATCTCACATGTCATGCCAATGGCTAATAACGAAATAGTCAGATATAAAAGTGCATGTAAAGAAAGACCTTTAAAGGTATTTGACGGTAATAACCGAACAGAAAGGCGTTTCTCACAAAAAATAAGCATGCCAATTAAACCAAATACCACCACAATACTGAGTAAGTTGATGATGAGTGAAGAAGAAAGGCTACCAGATGAAATAAGCAGAACGGCAGCTGTTAAAATTATTAGCTGAAGATAAGGCAGGCTTTGTGATGATGATTTTGAAGCGTTATTGTCATTTTTTGGTAAGATAAGCCACAGATAAATACCATAAAAAAGCATGATAGGTAACATAATTCCAAAGGCATAACGCCAAGCATCTAATTGAGCAAAAATTCCACCAATAGCAGGGCCAATTAATGTAGCAACACCCCACATTCCTGAAATTAAAGCCATTGCTCTTGGCCATAATGCTTGATCATAAACGATATTTACCATGGCGTAAGAAAGTGCAAATAAAAGCCCTCCACCAAGGCCTTGAATAAATCGGCCAATTAGCATGACTTCCATTTTAGGTGCAATTGCACACAATAAACTACCAATAAAAAAAGCACCGTTGCTATCAGATAAGCACCTTTGGCACCTAATAAACTTAATAAGCGTGCAGATAATACTGAACCAATAATAGAGGCGGCAACAAATAGCGTGGTGTTCCATGCATATAATCCCATTCCGCCAATATCGGTTACAACTGAGGGTAAAATCGTGGTCGCCATTAAAATATTAATTGCGTGGATCACGACACCAAAAGAAAGTGCAAATGAAATTGCCCCATTTCTCCCTGAGAAAAGATCACGCCATTGGCTATTGTTATCTGGGATCATTAGAAAAAATATCCTTCTTTTATTGCTATTACGACATAGCTTCGTTAAATTACCAAGGTAAAACTTGGATTAATAAATACTGAGACGTCTAATATGTCAAGAAAAAACTTGGAATATAATTATCCTGCGCAACGTAGTGTTGGCGATAAAATTCTATTTTTAATTAAAAAACATGGGCCAATGCAAGCAAATGATGTTGGCCAACGTCTTGGTACAAGTAGCGAAGCGGCAAGGCAACAATTTGTCAAGCTTGCCAGCGCAGGATTGGTTGAAGCAATAACTGAGCCAAGAGGGGTTGGACGACCTATTCAATATTGGCACTTAACAGAATTAGGACAAAAACAATTTCCAGATACTCATGCTGAATTAACAGCACAAATTTTGATGACTATTCGTGAAGAATTGGGTGAAGATGCAATTGAGAAAATTATTCTTGCACGAAAAAAGCAGAGTTATGAACGCTATACTCAAGCAATAAAAGAAGCCGATGAACTAACGGAACGCTTAGATATTTTAGCCTCTTTGCGTAGTCAAGAAGGCTATATGGCACATTGGGAGCAAGTAAAAGATAACGAATACCTATTTATTGAAGATCATTGCCCAATATGTGCAGCAGCTAAAGTTTGCCAAGGTTTTTGTAATACAGAAAAAGAGCTATTTTCTGAAACACTAGGAGTAGAACTACAACGTGTTGAATATATCTTAGAAGGCGCAAGACGCTGTGCCTACCGTATTAAAATCTAACTTTATTAAGCCTTAAATAAAAGCAAAAACCGCGCAATAAAGCGCGGTTACGTTCTGTCCTTAGAAAATTAGCTTAGTTTTTACAATGTAATCGCAGAAGCTTTCCAAATTCTTTGCATATATTCAGTTACCGCGCGATCCGCAGAAAAATAACCCATTTGGCAGATATTTAATGCGGATTTTTTCAACCACGCGTCTTCATCTTGATAGAGAATATCAACACTATCTTGAGTATCAACATAGCTACGATAATCGGCTAATACCTGATAATGATCGCCAAACTCAATTAAGCTATCGAAAATTGATTTATATCTATCAGGGTAAGTTGGATTAAAGAAGCCATTAGCGATTTGATTGAGCGCTGTATGTAGCTCAACATCTTCATCGTAATAGCGACGTGGAGAATAACGCTGTCTTAACTCAGCGACTTCTTGTGCGTTATGACCAAAGATAAACATATTTTCAAAACCAACATGCTCACCAATTTCAATATTAGCACCATCCAGAGTTCCGATAGTTAGTGCACCATTTAACGCAAATTTCATATTACCTGTACCAGAAGCTTCTGTACCGGCTAAAGATATTTGCTCAGATAAATCCGCAGCAGGAATAATATGTTGCGCTAAGCTCACGCCATAATTAGGAATAAAGATCACTTTCAATTTATCATTAATGCGCTCATCATTATTAATCTTCACTGCAATATCGTTGATAAGATTGATAATTTTCTTAGCATTATAATAAGCGGAGGCCGCTTTACCACCAAAAATAAACACACGAGGAACCCAGTTTTTTTCTGGATCCTGTAAAATGCGATTATAGCGAGTGATAATCCCTAACACATTGAGAAGTTGACGTTTGTATTCATGAATACGTTTAATTTGAACATCAAATAACGCATCAGGATTAATTGTGATATTCAAGTCTTGCTGAATAATGTTAGCTAAATTTTGTTTATTCAGTCGCTTTGAGTCTTTTAATTGGTGTAAGAAATCTTTGTCTTTCACCAGTGGCATTAATTCACCTAATTGCTCTAAATTAGTTCGCCAATTAGTACCAATCTGCTTATCAATCACTTGAGAAAGAGAAGGGTTAGCTAATGCCAGCCAGCGACGTGGTGTAATACCATTGGTAATATTGCAGAATTTCTTGGGATAGATCATCGCAAAATCGGCAAATAAGGATTGCACCATTAATTGGCTATGGAGTTCAGAAACCCCATTAACTTGCTGGCTAATAATTACCGCAAGCCAAGCCATACGGACATTGCGACCATTTTCTTCATCAATAATAGAAACGCGACGTAATAAGTCGTTATCATTAGGATATTGTTCTCTAACTTGCTTTAAGAATTTATCATTGATTTGGAAAATAATTTGTAAATGGCGAGGAAGTGAGCGTCCTATCATATCAACAGGCCATGTTTCTAATGCTTCCCCCATTAACGTATGATTGGTGTATGAGAATATATAGATTGTTTGTTCCCATGCTTCATCCCAACTGAACCCATGTTTATCAATAAGTTGACGCATTAATTCAGGGATGGCAAGAACAGGGTGAGTATCGTTAAGGTGTATGGCAATAAAATCTTTTAAATTATCAAAGCGTTGATGAAGATGATAATGACGTTGCAAAATATCTTGAATAGAGGCGCTGACTAAAAAATATTCTTGCTGTAAACGTAACATCTTACCTGATGTGGTTGAGTCATCAGGGTAAAGAATACGAGAGATATTTTCAGAGCGATCTTTGGCTTCTGTAGCCTCTAGGTATTCACCTTTATTGAATTTACCTAAATTAAACGCACCATTTGCTTTAGCAGACCATAACCTAATGGTATCTGTTGCTTGTGTGTTATAACCAGGAACAATAGAGTCATAAGGTTGTGCCAGCACATTTAAGGTATCAACCCAATAGCTTTTATCACCTTCTTGTTGTAAACGCCCGCCAAAATCCACTTCAAATTGCACATCATGGCGCGGGAATTCCCAAGGATTACCTTTTTCAAGCCAGTTATCCGCAACTTCATGTTGTTCGCCATTTTGAATTTGCTGGCGGAACATACCATATTCATAGCGAATACCATAGCCTGTCACTGGATAACCTAATGTGGCACAAGAATCAAGAAAACACGCGGCTAAACGACCTAAACCGCCGTTACCTAAACCCGGATCTGGCTCAAGTTCGATTTGCTTTTCAAGATCAAGTCCTAATTCTTTTAATGCTTCTTTAACTTCGTTATAAACCCCTAAAGAGAGCATTGCGTTCGTTAAAAAACGCCCCATAAGAAATTCCATCGAAATGTAATAAACCTGTTTTACTTTCGGTGAAAGTTCCGCTTTGGTTGATTTCAGCCAACGTTCAACTAAACGGTCTCGTATAGCGTAGGAAGTTGCATTTAACCAATCTGTTGGTGTGGCGTATTTAGGGGAAGTACCAACAATAAACATCAGTTTATAAACAATAGAACGCTTTAACGATTCAACATCCTTATCTGGTGATAAATAATCAAATTCACATAACTTTTTCATTATAAATCTCTTTTGGTGATCCACAGGTCAAATAGACATCATGTCTATAAACGGTGATACAGCGCTGCATATGTCTTAGCCGCTGTTTCCCAACTAAAAATAGTTTGGTTCATGGCATCTG
This sequence comes from Proteus sp. fly-1089, assembly GCF_040138965.1. NCBI lineage: Bacteria > Pseudomonadati > Pseudomonadota > Gammaproteobacteria > Enterobacterales > Morganellaceae > Proteus > Proteus sp. fly-1089. Next base: position 714,037 of record NZ_JBEETS010000001.1, on the reverse strand, counting down.
TTTGAACTTGTTGCCATTGTTTTGGCATACCCCATAAAGTAAAGGCTCGATTGATAGCAAGACGCAAATCATCAGGTGTTGCTTCATGGAAAACAAAACCTGTAGCTTTATGATGGGCTAGATTTTCTAATGAACAATCATTCACCGTATCAGCTAATCCACCGGTGTGCCTCACTAAAGGAAGTGTGCCGTATTTCAAACCATATAACTGAGTTAACCCACAAGGTTCAAAACGACTAGGCACCATAATCACATCAGCACCCGCGACGACTTGGTGTGAAAAACTTTCGTCATAACCAATATGAACTGCTACATTTTGCGGATATTGTTGTTGAGCATGTAAAAATGCGGATTCAAGATGACTATCACCTGTACCTAACAACACAAATTGGCCACCTTGATCAACAATATCAGGTAATACGTCAATCACTAAATCAAGCCCTTTTTGTGATGTTAAACGGCTCACAACAGCAAAAAGAGGAGCTTTATTATTAACAGGTAAACCGCATTTTTTCTGTAAGGCTGTTTTATTTTCTAGGCGTTTATTGAGGCTGTTTATATCATAGCGACGTGTAATTAAGTTATCCGTTGCAGGCTCCCAAATCGCTTCATCTATGCCATTTAATATGCCACTTAATCGTTGTTCATCCGTACGTTGACGCAATAAACCTTCAAGTCCATAACCAAATTCAGGGCGCGTTATCTCTTTGGCATACGTTGGGCTAACCGTCGTAATATGATTGGCATAAAACAAGCCCGCTTTTAAGAATGAAATTTGTCCGTAATATTCCAGTCCATTAATTGAAAAACTGTAATCAGGTAATTCAAGTTGATGCAGATGATAAGGTGAGAACTCACCTTTATAAGCCAGATTATGAACGGTAAAAACAGATTTTGCTGAATAATGTTTAACTGCTAAATAAGCACAAGCAAGTCCAGCATGCCAATCATGGGCATGAACAACATCAGCTCGCCATAAAGGATCTAACCCCGCTGATAATTCGCTTGCTACCCAACCTAATAAGGCAAAACGAAAAACATTATCACTATAAGCATGTTGATATTCATCGTGATAAGGGCTACCAGTACGTTGATAAAGATGAGGTGCATCAATAAGATAAATATCAACACCTTGGTATTGTCCATAAAGCAGAGAAACATTACCGGCAAAGGTGTCGATATTAGTGACTAATTTGAGATCAGGAATATTATCTTTGATAGCAGGAAACGCGGGTATAACAACCCGCGCATCTAAACCTATCTTTTTCTGAGCTAAAGGCAAAGAGCCCATAACATCAGCTAATCCCCCTGTTTTTAGCAGAGGGAATAATTCAGAACAACAGTGAAGGACATTCACGAAAATGCCTCCTCATTTTGAGGTTTTTGTTCTTCGTTTTTCTCAATTGAGTTTTCTTTTTTTTGATGTGCTAATTGTTCAAGCATTTCTCTTGTCACTAGCACAATACCTTCTTCAGTACGATGAAAACGAGCCGCATCATCTTCTGCATTCATACCAATGACTGTCCCTTCGGGGATAGTACAACTGCGCTCAATAATACAACGTTTTAAGTAGCAGTGATGACTCACGGTAACATCCGGTAAAATGACAGAATCTTCAATGTGGCAGAAAGATTCAACGCGAACCAATGGGAATAAAATAGAAGAATAGAGGGTTGAACCATTGATAATACAGCCATCTGCAATCAAAGAGTTCATCATTTGCCCATGTTCACCATGATTATCTTGTACAAATTTTGCAGGGGGTAGCGGGGTCATAAAGGTACGAATTGGCCAATCTTTGGCATACATATCAAGCTCTGGTGTCACCGAAGCTAAATCAAGGTTTGCTGACCAATACGCTTCAATGGTTCCTACATCACGCCAATAAGGTGCTACAGACGGATCAGAACTAACGCAAGATAGTTCAAATGGGTGAGCCAACACATCACCACGTTCAGTGATTTTAGGAATAATATCTTGGCCAAAATCATGATGTGAATCAGGATCACGACTATCTTCTTCTAATAAATCAAATAGATAATCTCTATCAACTACATAAATCCCCATGCTAGCTAATGAATGATCTGGATCATCAGGAATGCACGGTGGGTTTGATGGCTTTTCTAGGAAATTTAGTACTCGACGATTTTCATCGATATCCATAATACCAAACTGGAATGCATCTTCTTTAGGAACTCGAATACAGGCAACGGTAAATTTTGATTTATTTTCTACGTGATCAAGCAATAAACGCGCATAGTTCATCTTATAAATATGATCACCTGCTAAAATCACCACATATTTAGCTTTGTAGCTGCGAAGAATATCAAGGTTTTGATATATCGCATCAGCCGTACCCATATACCAGTGATCAGTATTACGACGTTGTTGAGCCGGTAATAAGTCAACAAATTCATTCATGTCTTCGTTAAAAAATGACCACCCACGTTGAATATGTTGAACGAGGGAGTGCGATTGATACTGGGTTATTACGCCAATACGACGGATCCCTGAGTTAAGACAGTTTGATAGCGTAAAGTCGATAATTCGAAATTTCCCACCAAAGAAAACCGCCGGTTTTGCACGTTTCGCTGTTAATGCTTTTAAGCGTGTACCACGACCTCCAGCTAAAACGAGTGCAATTGCCTCTTTAGGAAGTTGTTGTGCCAACATTAATTTTTGGCCTTGTTCTGTTGTCATCATAGTTATAGCACTCCAATCAAATTACTTAACTTGGGAGGAAATATTGGGTAATTTTTCAGTAGAAGACTGAGTATAAAAAACGCTATTTCGCCAAAGGGTGATACTGTTAGGTTGTACTTCACAATGCTGAGATTGTGTTGGGTGACAAAGAGGCCAGCTAGCCGTATCAAGCAAGCAAGACCAAGACCCTTCAGGTAAAGAAAAGACAGCGCTATTTCTTAATGGGTTAATCATTAAAATCCATTGTTGCGCTAAAAAAAGTTGTAATGGTGAGGGAGGAAGTTGTTGCCAATCTTCATGGCTCATAGGTTGAGCATCTTGATTGAGCCAAATAACATTTTCACTATCTTCTTCCCACCATTTAAGAGAACTTAAAGGTGTAATTTGGTGACGTAATTCAATAAGGTGGCGAATGTAATCAGTTAAGTCATAAGGTTGATGAAACCATTTGATCCAACTGACTTTATTATCCTGACAATAAGCGTTGTTATTACCATATTGCGTATTACCCACTTCATCACCGGCGAGTAAATGAGGTGTTCCTCTAGAAAGCAGTAAGGTTGCCAGCATATTCCTTGTCGCAAGCAATCTGTATTGACCTATTTTTTCGTTAACTATCAAACCCTCTTCACCAAAATTCACACTGTAATTGGTGTTATGTCCATCTAGGTTTGATTCTCCATTCTCCTCGTTATGCTTATTCTGATAACTCACTAAATCCCGCAGTGTAAAGCCATCATGGCTCGTTATCATATTGATACTAGAATAGGGAGGCCGACCGTTTTTATGGTATAGCTTTGCAGAGCCAGTAATGTTGTCTGCAAATGTTGCAATAGATACATCTCGCCATAACCAAAAACGACGAATAACATCACGGTAGCCATCATTCCATTCTGTAAATGGAACTGGGAAATTACCGACTTGATAACCATCTGATCCTAAATCCCATGGCTCTGCGATAAGTTTAATGCGTGAAAGAAGCGGATCTTGGCGAATAGCCGTTAATAATGGTGATTGTGTATCAAAATAAGGAACGCGGCCAAGACTGGTTGCCAAATCAAAGCGGAAGCCATCAATATGAAATTCGGTAACCCAATAACGTAGGCAATCCATTACCCACTGCACTGTTTCAGGGCGACTTAAATTGAGAGTATTGCCACATCCTGTCCAATTTTGAGCTTTGTTTTCATCGTTTAGCCAATAATAGCTTTGGTTATCAATACCACGTTGAGAAACAATATAACCTTCATATTGGTCACTTAATTCCGCAGTATGATTGAATACCACATCTAGAATGACTTCAATATTGGCTTTATGCAGGCATCTTACGGCTTCTCGAAATTCATCAATAATATTCCGACCTGTGTTGGAATAATATTGTGTAGATAAAGCAAAAGGCGCTAATACGTTATAACCCCAATAATTTTTTAATCCGATTTTATGAAGATGAGGTTCTGTTAAATGATATTGAATAGGCAATAATTCCAATGCCGTAATACCTAGTTTTTTCAGATGAGAAATAAAAGCAGGGTGACCTAATGCTGCATAAGTTCCTGCAATTGTTTCAGGTATATCTGGATGAAGTTTTGTTAGTCCTTTGACATGTCCTTCATAAATAATAGTTTCTGACCAAGGTGTGTTTAAGCGTTGATAAGTGCCTTTTTCTTTATAATAGTGACAAAAACAACCACTATCATCCGTGATAACTGCTTTAGGTGTTATTGCGCTATCATCATGTTCTAATGCATTAAAAACAGGAGATGTATAAGGTAAGGTGTTATCCACGATGCCTGTAACTTGTCTCGCATAAGGATCTAATAACAACTGTTGAGGTTGGTAGAATAATCCTTGTTCTGGGTTCCATTCACCTTCTACACGATAGCCATAATGCAAACCTGGCCCTGCACCGGGTAAGTATCCATGCCAAATAGCTCCCGTTTTGCCGGGTAATGGATAGCGGATCTCTTTGCCTGCTTTATCAAACAGGCAAAGTATGACTTTAGTGGCATTTTCACTAAAGAGTGTAAAATTTACTCCATAGCCATCATAATGACTGCCCATAGGGAAAGGGCGACCATAATCTAAAGACATATTAATCCTTCAATTTTAAATACAGTGTTGCAAGTGGCGGTAGCGTCAATGACAAAGAGTAGGCTTTACCATTAAATTCACTTGCTATTGCCTCTATTTCACCTAGATTTCCCACATTACTTCCGTTGTAAAATTCAGAATCACTATTGAGTATTTCTTGATATGCACCGGCTTTGTTAACACCCACGAGATAATTGTGATGAACTACTGGGGTAAAATTACTGATAACAATAATTTCGTTGCCTTGTGTATCTTTTCGGCAAAAAACAAAAACAGAATTGTCATGATCATCAACGGTAAGCCATTCAAAGCCTTCTCGTTCAAAGTCACATTCATAAAGAGGAGTATTCGCTTGATAGGAAAGATTCAAATCTCGCACAAAGTGCTGAACACCTTGGTGTGGGCTATTTGGTGTTTCAAGAAGATGCCAATCTAAGCTATTGTCGTGATCCCATTCACGCCATTGTGCAAATTCGCATCCCATAAATAGTAGCTTTTTGCCCGGATAAGCCCACATAAAGCCAAGATATGCACGTAAATTAGCAAATTTTTGCCAATCATCACCCACCATACGACCAATCAACGAACCTTTACCATGCACAAACTCATCGTGAGAAAGAGGCAGAACAAAGTTTTCGTTATAGGCATAGAGCATGCCAAAGGTCATTTGATTGTGGTGATATTTACGATAGATAGGATCACGTTGCATATATGCCAACGTGTCATGCATCCATCCCATATTCCATTTGTAGTTAAAACCTAAACCTCCATCATCTGGCGGTAAGGTAACACCGGGGAAATCAGTTGATTCTTCAGCAATCGTGATGGTGCCAGGGCAAGTTGTACCTAATAATTTATTGGTATAACGAAGAAAATCAATGGCTTCTAAGTTTTCTCGTCCACCATGTTTATTCGGGATCCATTCACCTTCTTTTCGGCTATAGTCACGATAAAGCATGGAAGCAACGGCATCGAAACGGAAACCATCAAGTGCAAAATGTTCATGCCAATACAATAAATTGCCTGAAAGGTAATTCAGTACCTCATTACGACCATAGTTATAAATTAAGGTGTTCCAATCTGGATGAAAGCCTTCTCGTCTATCAGCATATTCATAGAGCGATGTACCATCAAAATTACGTAAACCGTAGTCATCTTCAGGGAAATGGCCGGGAACCCAATCTAAAATAACGCTAATTTCAGCCTGATGAGCTACTTCGATAAAATCACGGAAATCCATAGGTGAACCAAAGCGACGAGTTGGTGAATATAACCCTAAAGGTTGATATCCCCATGAACCATCAAAGGGGTGCTCATTAATAGGCAATAGTTCGATATGGGTAAAGCCCATTTCTTTAACGTAGGGAATTAACTGTTCGGCTAGTTCACGATAACTTAACCAACTTTGATCGTCAGTGTGTCGGCGCCATGAGCCTAAATGAACTTCATAAATAGAGATAGGCGCATTACGTTGATTTGCTTGCTGACGCGACAATGGCATTGGTTTAACGGAAGGTAATGTATTAATAATTGATGCAGTTTCAGGGCGTATCTGTGTTTCAAAAGCATAAGGATCTGCTTTTAATCGACGTTCTCCATTGGCATCTAAAATAGCGTATTTATAGCAATCACCAAGATGGGCTTGTGGAATAAAAAGCTCCCAAATTCCACTTTCACGACGTAATCGCATAGGAAAACGTCTTTCATCCCAAAATGAGAAATCGCCAACCACACTCACACTTTGTGCATTTGGTGCCCATACAGCAAAAGTAATCCCATCAATATCACCTAATTTAGCGGGGTGAGCGCCTAAACATTGATAAGGGCGAGAATGATGACCTTGTGCTAAAAACCAAATATCCATTTCTTGCAGTAAAATACCGAACTGATAAGGATCATCAACAATCCCTTGTGCATTTTCCCAAGTAACATCTAAACAATAACTAAAACGACGTTTACGTCGGGAGATTGCACCACAGAAAAAACCACTAGGATGTTTGCGTTCTAATGTCGCGACTTTTCTGCCATTCTTTCTATCGATGACACTGACTGAAACAGCATCAGGTAAAAATGCACGAACTTCTAAACCTACCGATGTTTCATGCATACCAAGAAGTGCAAAAGGATCAGACTCATACCCATTGATTAGCTTTTCTATTGCTTTTTTTGTCACAGCTACAGACATCGTATCGTCCTTCGTTGCCAGCAAATAAATTAATAAATTTTATATATAAATATCAGCATAGAACGTTAATTTAAGTTAAACAATAAGTGTTTTTAACAGATTATTTAAAAATATAATAATCATCATGGGTTAATACACTTAAAATTTGCCTTTAATTTACTGAATACAAATGGATTTGATATAGGGCGTAGAGTAAGGTAGCGAATTATAAATACAGCACAAATAGCGTTTTTACCTAATCTAAAAAAGAGAATGATATTAAATATTTTTAATTAAACACTTAAGATAGAGTTTTAAAAAGTATAAGTAATAAGAGTAAAATCGTCATTTTTATGAAAAAAAAACACTTATTTCATTAGCAAAATTAACTTTTTTGTTGTGTGAGCCATTGCTCAAAATCAAGGTGTGTTTTGGTTTTTTGTACACCTAATGGTGTTAATGCATAGTAATAAAGAGGGGCTATTTGAATGTTAGGAAATAAGATTTTTAAAGTCCCTCGATTTATCTCATTCGATAAAATTGAGATTGGACCAATGCCTATTCCTAAACCTTCGATAATTGCTTGAAGTGAAATATGAAAGTGATCAAAACGATACTGACGCAAAAATGATCGCTGAGTATTAAGCTGAGCCGCAATTAGCCATTGTTGCCAATGGCCAGGGCGAGTGAGTGTATCGATAGCAGGGCAATTAAAAATGTCTTCTAAATTGGTGACACTGTAACGTTTAAGTAGTTTTTCAGAGGCAACTAAACAATGCACATCCTTTAGAAAAACAATAGATGAATATTCTTGTTGCTGAGGTTGAGGACGAATAATTAAATCATCATGGCTGATTAAATGAAATCGCTCACTATTTGCTGAGGCAATTTGAATGTTGGCATTAGGATATTGAAGATAAAAATCCTCCATTCTTGGAATAAGCCATTTTAAACATAATGTTGTAGGAACACTGATATTTAAAATATCGTTTTTACCACCATTACCATAACGAACACCAATGTCATTAAGCTTATCAAAAACATCACTTAATTCTTGTGCCAATGTTAATGCATAGGGAGTTGGTACACGACGTAAACCTTGTTTGTGAAATAACGTAACACCAAACCATTTTTCAACAACTTGAATATGTCTGCTAATTGCACCATGAGTTACACATAGTGTTTGTGCGGCTTCTGTATAACTTTGGCTATGACAAGCAACTAAAAAAGCACGTAATGACGGTAATGGAGGAAGGTTTCTCATCATAATTTTCTCATCATAGTTTACTTATCATCAATAAAGCAGTCTTTCTGATTAAAACTCACAGTACAGTGATATTTTATCACAGGTAAAAATAAAGAAGGCAGGTATGATACAGCGTCTTTAACTTATTGAACTTAAAGGATGATAATGAGTTTTATCGCGGTTATTTTATTAGCAGTACTTTCTGGTATCATCAGCGGAGTAGTTGGAACAGGCTCTTCTATTTTACTTATTCCCGCATTAACTTATGTATTTGGCGCTAAAGAGGCGGTGCCTATTATGGCTATTGCCTCAGTAATGGGAAATTTATCTCGTATTTATTTATGGCGCCATAGTATATGTTTTAAGCCACTTTTTTATTATTTATTAGCTGGTATTCCCGCGGTTATTTTAGGTGCAAATACATTGTGGGTTATGTCTGAAAAATGGCTCAATATCGGGATGGGACTGTTCTTTATTTTGATGATCCCAATTATTCATTTATTACGCCAACATCAAATTAAAATAAAACCTTACCAAGTTATTATTGCTGGTGCAGTTATCGGCTATTTAACCGGGGTTGTTTTTTCTACTGGGCCATTAACTATTCCAATATTTTCTGCATATGGGCTAACTCTAGGGCCATTACTAGCAACAGAAGCGGCTGCTTCGTTTATTATTTATCTCACCAAAGCCCTAACCTTTAGCCAACTTGGAGCAGTTAATAGCTTTATCCTAATTAGTGGAATGTTAGTGGGTTGTGGCTTAACCATGGGAAATTTCCTTGGCAAAAAGCTAGTATTAAAACTGACACCTAAGCTATTCCAAGGGCTATTAGATGTCATGTTAATTTTTGCTGGTGGCTCACTGCTTTTTAATGGTTTTTTCTCTTAAATAACGAATGCAAATTACTTATTTTCTTTATTCATCATAATAATCTGATAAATAAGGCGCTAATATAATCAGTGAGAGATCAGCGAGTGGCAACAATTCATCAATTGTTGCGCCTGATCTTGCTCTTAAGGAAATGGAATGTAATAACGCGATCATCCCCAATGCAATAGTGTGAATATCTGTTCCTTCTTTTAGTTCACCCACTTCTAATGCTTCTTGCAAGGCATCTTCAACTTGCTGAGTTTGTGCATTAATAACCTGATTTAGCATATTCTTGATTGCAGGATCGGCTATTTCAGTCACTGCGGTTGAAAGCACCATACAACCAGTTAATCCATCATTATCTGTATAAAAATGGATAGCCGAATTCAGATAACGTTTTATTCTTACGGTAATTTTATCTTTCGGTGACTGTTTTTCTAATTCATGGCGATAACGTGTAGAAGCAATATGATTAAAGCGTTCAATGGCTTTTTCATACAATGCGGCTTTATTACCAAATGCAGCATAAAGACTTGGCTTATTCATCTGAGTTTCAATGACCAAGTCATCCATAGATGTTGCAGTAAATCCTTTTCGCCAAAATAATGCCATTATTTTTTCAAGAGCGGCATCGCTATCATAACGACGAGGGCGACCTTTTTTTTGCATTTTATACCAGTTAGTAAGAAATTCATTTACTCAGTATAAAACAAATGTCATTATTTTACTAACTAGTACAAAATAGGAAAGTAAAATGAATCACAATGAAATGCTGTATGGAAAAAATATGCCCTCTATTATCAGGCTCGTTGAAGATGGGCGTAAGCAGCAATTAAAGCCATTGAAAATAGGTATTTTTGTCTGTCCAGGCTTTATGCCTATGGATATTAACGGTGCTCAATCAGTCTTTACAATTGCGAGTGCTGAAATTTATTTTATCTGGAAAAAGAAAGAGTTAGTTGAAGGATATATTGGTTGGCCAACAATGCCCACTATGACTTTTGATGAATGCCCTGAAGATCTTGATGTACTAGTCGTAGGAATGGTACCACCAGAAATTGTTGAAGATGAAGAGACACTGACATTTTTTGCTAACATGGGTAATAAAGCACGTTATGTTATTGGTACATGTTACGGCTCTTTAGTTTTAGGTGCGGCAGGATTATTAAAAGGTAAAAAAGCAACCAGTAATTCAAATGTCGTTCCGATGTTACCTGATATGGGAGCCATAGCTGTAGAGGGAAGTGATGTTGTTATTGATGGCAATATTTATACTTCGGGGCCAGCAACAGGCTCGTTCGATGCCTCATTATTAGTATTAGAACAATTACTCGGTACGCCTTTTGCTCAATTGGTAGAGCTTGCTATTGAGTATGATCCACGTCCGCCTTTTGGTACAGGTTCACCTGCATTAGCAGGCACAGAAATGACGGCAATTTCACAAAGCTTAACCGCTAATTTAAATGCTCAATTTCATCAAGCTGCACGTAATGGTCTTAAAAAGTACCGTTAATTTAGATTAATTCACGTTAGAATGAGGTGATAAATATTGAAGTTTACCTAAACTGTTTTATTCAATTTCGGAGCATCACAATGACAGAATATGAAAAAATGGTATCAGGTCATCTTTATCATGCAAATAAAGATGACAGCTTGAAGCCCTTAAGAACAAAAGCACGCGAAATTGTTTATGATTTTAATATAACGCGGCCGTCTGAAGTTGAAAAAAGAAAAGCTTATTTAAAGAAACTATTCGGTAAAACAGGTGAAAATTTTTCTATTGAACCTCCATTTCATTGTGACTATGGGCAATTAATTGAAATTGGAGAGGGATTTTATGCCAATTTCAATTTAACGATATTAGATTGTGCACCTGTGAAAATTGGAAACAATGTAATGTGTGCACCGAATGTTAGCATTTTAACTGCAACTCATCCTATTGATCCTGAAATACGCAGCAGTGAACTTGAATATGCATTACCTATTACTATTGGCAATTCGGTATGGTTAGGTGCAGGGTGCATTATTTTACCCGGCGTAACTATTGGTGATAATTGTGTTATTGGTGCGGGCAGTGTAGTAACAAAATCTATTCCAGCTAATTGTGTTGCTGTTGGCAATCCCTGTCGTGTAATAAGACAAATCAGTGATAAAGACAATACAGATGCAGAAAGAAGGTTGAAACTTTAATTACTAAAAATCAAGGCTCAATAAGTTTATTGAGCCTTATGATAAAGTTACTCTTTAATAAAACTTAAATAGTTAAATAGGGATTTAAAACCAAATTTACGGTATAGCGCCAAACCATCTGCGGATGCATCTAAGAAACAACGCTCTACACCTTGCTCACGGCAAAACTCTAAAACGTGTTTAATTAAATGAGTCGCATAGCCATTGCCTTGATAAGCAACATCTGTCCCAATATCGTCAAAACGCGCTAATTTATCATGTAACGTCAGCGTTAATGACGATACGGGCTGACCTTCAACTAACAGAGCATAATGGAAAATAGTCGCGCCATTATCTAATGCTTTTTGATGATAACGAATATACTCATTAACAATCGTATCATCACTGTCATCTCCCACAGGAAACGCTGTTTTTAACGGATGTGCCCATTGTTCTAGGTTATGATTAGTGAGAATAATATCGCATGGATTATTTCGATAAGAAGGGTAAACCGCTTCTGACAACGTTAAATACATTGCTGTTGTCATACCGTCACCAGTATAGCCCGCATTTTTTATAATGCCTTCAAATTCAGGTAATAATGATTCAGGTAAAACCAAAATATGGTCTTTTTGTTGCGAAGAGAAAAGGGTACTTGCCTGCTGAAATGAGCCTTCTGTTGCGCCTTGACGTAAATAAATAAAGTTAAAAATTGGCGCGTCCATTGGTGTCATAAAGCAATGAGTATGATCACCAATACGAATATTATTTTCACAAATTTCTGACCAAAAAGCTTTTTCTACTACTTTAAATTCTTTATACAGTTGTGCATCCATAATGGTTCTCTAGCTAAATCGTGATAAGCGATAAGGAGTTAATAGAGGATTCGCTTTTTCGTAAATCAGTTCTTGTGCAACCAATTTACACAATAAAGGTGACAACGTCACGGCGGCGTGCATAGTAACAAGATATAGTCCTTGATAAGGAGATATTTCTCCAATAATTGGCATTTCATCTTTAGGCATGGGTCTTTCACCAACAATAACTTGTTCAATCGTTAGTTTACCTGTTTGCGTAAAATTATCATAAAAAGTCGCTTGTGCATGGAATGCAATGTGCTCAGGGTGATGTTCATCACTATTATCAATGTAATCTTCAGCTGCAATAATCTCATTTTGAGCAAAGTGACGTAACTCCATTTCTGGCGTTGAGATAATGCAAGGTAAAAACGGCGTTTCTGCATCTGTTGTTAATTTGAGTAAAATATTGGATGACGCATATAAAGGTAAATCAATACTTTTTTCAGACAATAACGCTAAAGCGCCCACTCCCGCGGTTAAAATAACATGATCAGCATGCATTTTAATATTTTCTGTTTCTACACCAATAATGCGATGAGGTGCTTATATCCATTTTATTCTCTTAACAGTAATAGGAGGTAAGGTGATTTTTATGCTAAATGTAAAAAACAAACAGAATAATGGTTTTGAGAAAAATAATCTTATTTATCCTCTCACTTTTTGTGCTAATACATTTAATAACATGTTTATAAAAATCATTATTTTTCATAAGCATAGTTACTATTCTTACTGTTTTTTTGATAATATTGAGTAGATGTAAATCACAAAAAGAATAAAAAACCATAACACAAAACAAACAATAGGATATTACCTCTAATATTTATCTGATTTTCAGTTTATAAGACTGATATTGTTTTTTATTTTGAACTTTATCGCTGTATAAATTTTAATTTCAGCATCATACTATAACGCACATTTAAACTAGTTTTTTAATCTAAATAAAGCAATTAAAAAAGACTTACAAACTGCCTTTTATTAATCAAAGTAGATTAATTGACTTATTTTTAGATTGTATAAAGATTATTGTTTTACAAAAATATTATTATCGATATGATAGCTCACATATTCAGCATATTATTTTTTTAAAAAAGGCGTCGTATGTTAGAAAGTATCGGTATTTCAAATATTTGGACATACCTTTTAGGCGTTATTTTTATTACCTTAGTACCAGGTCCAAACTCGATTTTCGTCCTTACTTCCAGTGCGAAGCATGGGGTAAAAGGGGGGTATAAAGCCGCTCTTGGTGTTTTTACGGGTGATGCATTATTAATCTTTTTGGCATTTTTGGGGGTTGCTTCATTAGTCAAGACTTCACCCGTTTTCTTTATTGTTATTAAATATGCAGGTGCACTTTATTTAACCTATTTGGGTTTAAAGACATTATATGCAACGTTTCACAAGAAAAAAGAAACAACTGAACAATTATCAGAAGTGGCAATCAAAGCAAAAGATGGCCTTTATGTTAAGGCTCTATTTTTAAGTATGCTTAATCCTAAAATGATCATTTTTTATGTCTCTTTCTTTATTCAGTTTATTGATCCTAAATATGAAAATGCGGGTGTTCCATTTTTTGTATTAGGTGCAATTTTAGAAACATGTAGCATGATTTATTTATCAATTCTTATTTTTGGCGGAGTGGCTATTACTAATAAAGTAAAACATAACAAACGATTAGCATCATTATCAAATAGTTGTATAGGTGCAGTGTTCTTACTTTTTGGTGCAAAACTGGCGTTAACTGCATAATCTTTTTTCAATTTAAAAAGCCACTTTGAAAGTGGCTTTTTTTGTTACAAATAGACGATCTTTTCAATAAATTATTTAATAACAACTTCTAATATTGAATTATAAGTTTCTGTTTTAATCACTTTATTAATTTTCAAATCTGATTGTTCTAATAAAGCAATAAATTCATCTTCTGTACGCTCGCCAGATTCAGGAAATGCGCTCATACAAATCATATCCATATATTTAGCGAAATCCGGTATATTTTTTTTAAAAATAACCGGTTCAATAATAAGTACTTTTGAATCCGCCTTCATTATTTTGCGTAAATTTTTAAAAATATTAATAACTTTTTCATTATTCCAATTGTGAACAATATATTTCATTAAATAAATATCAGATTCAGGATAATCTCCAAATAGATCACCTGGTATTAATTTCCAACGACTATCATCACTTAATTCAACTAATTTTGTTCTTTCTAATACATGCGGGTGATCAAATAACTGTCCTTTTAACGTAGGATTTTCTTTTAAAATTTCTAATAATAATCCACCTAACCCTCCTGCAATATCTGTCACTATTTTGTTCTCTGGAAAGTTATAATGCTTAATAAGAAAATAATTTTCTATTTTTGATAAAGAGCTCATACCTGCTTGAAAATCATGATCTTCTCTTACATTATCTTGCCAATATTGATAAAAAGACATGCCATATAAGTTTTCAAAAGCAGGGTTACCCTGAACTGACTCAATAACATCGCCAACTGGGCGCCATAACGTTTCATTAGTTAACATTAATACGGCATCACGCAAGCTATATTTATGATCACTTAATAAAAATCGCCCCGCGGGAGCAAGAGAGTAACGCTCTCCTTCTGACTCATAAAATATACTTTCAGATGCTAACATTCTTAATATTCTATTTAAAACATAAGGAATTGAGTTCGTTTTCTTTGCAAGTTCATTTATATCTTTAGGCCCTTCTTTTAATAAATCTGCAATTTTTAATTTAGCTGCAACTCTTAAAGCGCCAGGAATAGTAAAGCTCATGGATTTTTTCATTAAATCTAATGCCGCTGATTTATTATTTAAATCTAAATTTTCATTCATAATATTAAACTCCATTGTGTAATACAGGTGACTTGATAATAAAAAACCTTTTCAAATAAATTATAGAGTATTTTTTATTTGTATTATTTTTATAAATATTTAAATTTAATTATTAACTGTAATTGTTTCTATAATTATTATTCTGAGTATGAAAATAAAAAAGCAAGAAATGGAGTGCATAATATCTTGTTTTTCAAGTTATACTGACTTCTAATATATTTTTAATAGAGAATAGCTATGTATTTTCAGTATGGCGAAAAAGAGATAAAAACCTTAAAGCAGCGTGATAAACGCTTAGCTGCACTCATTGAAAGAATGGGTGACATTAAACGTCCTATTACACCTGATTTATTTACCGCATTAGTTAAAAACATTATTGAACAACAAATTTCTGTTTCTGCCGCCATAACGGTGCACCAACGGCTATTGAATTTATGTGAGGGCATTTACACGCCAGAGCGTATTGCAAAATTATCAGAAAAAGAGGTACAGCAATGTGGAATGACTATGCGTAAAGCGGGTTATATTATCGGTATCGCAGATGCTGTTATTTCAGAAAAATTAGATTTAAATAAAATTCCTAATATGACAGATAAAGAGGTTATTGATACTTTAATTCAACTGAAAGGTATTGGAGTTTGGACAGCAGAAATGTTATTAATTTCTTCGCTTAATCGGCCAGATATTTTAAGTTGGGGAGATTTGGCCATTCAACGCGGAATTATGCGCCTTTATCGTCATAAAACATTAGATAAAGCACGTTTTGAGCGTTACCGTAAACGATATTCACCTTATGGCTCTACAGCATCGCTTTATTTATGGGCATTATCTAAAGAGCCTGAAATTATTGCGCAATAAACGGAGTTCTTTATTTATTATGACTGTTGATAATAACCGTAATCCCGCATTAAAGGACTGTCATAATGGAAAATAAGCGTAATCAACTTATTGAACAAGCCTGCCGTTTTATTGAACAAAATAACGGTGATGTTTCACTAGCTCGTATTGCTGAGCATGTTATGGCAAGCCCATATCATTTTCATCGTCTCTTTAAATCGATTATGGGTATCACCCCAAAAGATTATGCTAATGCCTACCGCCAAAAATTAATAAAAAAAGCCCTGATAGAAGATGTCAGTATTACTGATGCAATTTATCAATCAGGTTTTAATGCTAATAGCCGTTTTTATGAAAACGCAGCCGCAATATTAGGAATGACTCCAACCAATTGGCGTACAGGTGGTAAGAATATTGCTATCTTTTTTGCGATTGCACTGTGTTCTTTAGGTAATATTCTAGTGGCTCAAAGCGAAAAGGGAATTTGCGCTATTATGTTAGGGGATGATGCAGAACAATTATTAGAAGATTTACAAAAACAATTTCCTCTTGCTGAATTAATTGGTGCAAATAAAGAGTTTGAACAAATAATAGCTCAAGTTGTTGGTTTTATTGAATTACCTAAACAACCACTATCTTTGCCTCTTGATATTCAAGGTACTGTTTTTCAGCAAAAAGTGTGGCAGGCATTATTAGATATTCCTTTTGGTAGTACCATGACATATCAAGAAATTGCCAATAAAATAGGTTCCCCTAAAGCATATCGTGCCGTAGCAAATGCCTGTGCAGCTAATAAACTTGCTGTGGCGATACCTTGCCATCGTGTTATTCGTCAAAATGGCGAATTGTCAGGTTATCGTTGGGGGATCGAGCGTAAAGCAAAATTGCTTCAGACCGAAGCATCAAATAACACAATAATTAGCAAAAAAAGATAAAACACCAGTAAGACATGGTAAGATAATCAGCAAGTTATCAATTTATTCGTGAGTAATACTATGTCATTTAACCCTACAGAAATTACTTTTTTTGAGCGTTTAATTCCTTCAATTCTTAAAGAAATAAAAGTAATTACTATTCGAGATGAAAGTGAAAGCTATTATAAGCCAGGTAGTGTGGTTGAGTTATATGCTAACGAACATCGTACTTACTATGGAAAATTAAAAATTCTAGCTGTATCACCTTTACATTATGATGATATTAATGAGTATCATGCACAGCAAGAAGGAATGACGCTTCCTGTATTAAAAGGGCTTATTAAAGATATTTATCCAACAACTCAGTCTTTATACCTGATTGAATATGAATTAGTAAAATAAGAACAATAAAAAGGATCACAATGTGATCCTTTGAGTTACACCAAAATCTTATTCTTTTACATCATATTAAGCGATTGCTTTAACTGACTAATTTCCAGTTTCCATTGTGCTTGCAAAGTAGGTTTTTGATGGTTGGGTTTACGTGCTAAATCAGCATCCAGTTTCTCTTCTAATTCAATGAGTTTAAACAGTTTTTCATCATCATCATGGTGAGAAACAGACAGCACCGATGCATGATTTTCTATATCACTTTCCTTATCTGTTATCTGTATTTCTGGCATTTCCTCTTCAGAAATAAGTTGATAAATCGTTTCAATATCATGATGTTCAGTCAAAATACCATTGTGAATATACCAAAAGCGATTACAACTATTTTCAATCAATTCTCGATCATGACTAACTAATAAAATGCCACCAGTGAATTGACTAATTTGTTCAGCTAACGCCTTTTTGCCGTCCATATCAATATGATTCGTCGGTTCATCAAGCATCAAGAATGAGTATTTCGCTAAACTCAGACCGATAAATAATAAACGAGCACGTTCACCACCACTTAACGTACTCACTTTTTGCCCATGACGAATGTAAGCAAAACCCGCACTAATTAGTGCCATTTTACGTTGTTCATCAGTTAAAGGCGCAAAAGGTTTCAATGCATCAGTGAGGGTATCATTATCCTTTAACTGCGCAATGTTTTGGTCGTAATAACCCAATTCAACACGTGGATGTAACCTTATTGTACTTTGTGTCGTTGTTTCAACTGAATTTAATGACCAAATCATCTTTAATAATGATGACTTTCCGGTTCCATTAGCACCGATTATTGCCACTCGATCACCACTTTTAATGCGCTGATTTTCGACAATATAGAGAACAGGTGCATTATCAGCAGGAATAACAGGGAGTTGGTTTAATTCACAAAGCCTATCAGCACGCAGTGTTGTACCTGAGAATTGTAATACCCACTGAGCCTCTTCAGCCACTTCGGTTTGTTCATCTTTTAAACGAACAATATGTTTTTCCATCTGTTTAGCTTTGCGAGATAAATTCTCGTTATCATAAACGTGCCCCCAAATTGCAAGTTGCTTCGCACTTTGGGTGATCCTATCTATCTCTTTTTGCTGTGCATCACGTCGATGTTGCGCACTCATATCTTGCTCTTCTTGCGCTATTCTGGCTTGAGAGCAGGGCAAGCGAAAGATAGATAATGACTTATCACGAATGATCCACGTACAATTCGTCACGTTGTCTAATAGCGTATTATCATGAGACACCAAAATAAAGCTACCACGCCACTGTTTTAAAAAGGTTTCTAACCATAAAATAGTGGGTAAATCGAGATGGTTACTGGGTTCATCAAGTAATAATAGGTCAGGCTCAATAATTAACGCCCTTGCTAATAATAAACGTGTATGTTGGCCACCACTTAATTGTGAAACACGTAGATTTTTTTCATCAAACTTAAAACCCATTTCACTGAGTAGTAACTCTGCGCGCCAGCCTTCAGATAATCTGTATTCTTCAGGAAATTTATGAAGCACAGCATCCATTAATGTCATTGGCTGTAACTCTTGAGGAAGGTGCTGCTCTATATAGGCCATTACAGTTTGATTAGCAATGGAAATAACACCTTCATTCGGTGTTAATTGATGTGATAAAAGTTTTAATAATGTACTTTTTCCACAGCCGTTATGGCCAATTAAACCAATTTTCTCACCTTTAATTAAGGCTAAAGAAATATCATTTAGTAATAAACCGTTGTTATTATGAAAAGACAGATTTTGTGTAGATAATAATGTGCTCATAGCTTACTCATTCTTTAGGCGTAGAAACGCCTTGGGTAATATCTTGCGATAACCCTGTAAGCTGAGGAGAGGTAATAGTTAACGTCGCTCAGGCAGGTTAACGCAGTAAAATACTGTGAAAGCCTGAGCTGTGGCGATTACCAAAGAAGTGTGAGTATTCAATAAGATCACACAAAAACATAATTAGCCTCCTTCTTTAAGTTTAAAAAATGAATCCGTGATTTAATTCTATCAATATAGAATTCCTCTATGCAATCCCATAAGAAAGATAAAAAGTATCATTTAGTGTGAAAGCCCGCAATTTATGCAGGCTTGAGATAATCATGAGTGAATAAAATTATAACGTACTCGCTGAGGGTAAATGTTTTCGTAGTTTAATTGCGGCTAATAAAATCATGACAGCAACAGTAATACCAATAATGTTGGTGTGCTGCCAGCCTATTAAATAAAAAGCAAGGCCACCTGCGATACTGCCTAATCCACCAAAGAAGAAAATTAAAAAGTCATTGGTACCTTGGACTTTTGCACGCTCATGCGATAAATACGTTTTAGATAGCAAATGAGTAGAGCTAATTAAATTTAGATTCCATGAAATACCAATTAACACAAAACTAATAAGGTAATGATAAAAGCTATTACCTTGTAAATTGACACCAAATGCAATTATCAATAAGAGTATGGCAGTAAAAAAGAAAATCTTGATCCCGAATCGGTGGATAAGTTGACCTGTAATAAAAGAGGGAGCAAACATGCCTAAGATATGGCATTGAAACACAAAAGCAATGGTGGCAAATTCAAAGCCATTTTGTTTCATCGATAGTGGAATAGCGCCAACCATATACACCACAATGCCATAACCTAATGCACTAACAATTGTGACTAAAAATAACAAAGGTTGACTGTATAATAGCGGATAACTTCTTGGTTTTTCTTCTGTTTGTATTTTGGTTTTTATTATTTTTTTTAAAGGAATTTTCAACAGTAATCCGAAGGCTAAAATATAAATAATACTTAATGCAGTAAAAGGTCCAATAAACGGATAATCTGCAAAGAATTGCCGCGTTGTTACCGCTAATGTTGGTCCAATAACTGCGGCAACAATACCGCCACTCATTACTAAACCGATAGCTTTTGCATGCATGCTCACTGGTGTTTCTTCGAGTGCGGCAAATCGATATTGTTGTGCTGTACCAATAGCAACTCCAGTAAAATAAGTACCAAAGGAAAACAGCATTAAATTATGATAATAAATACCTGCAATAGATAATAATGCGCCGATTAATCCGCCTATATTTCCAATAATAAAACCTGCTTTACGTGAATATTTCATCATAAAGTGTGCCATTGGAAGTGTTGCTGAAATAATTCCAATATATTGGCTTAATAAAGGGACCGTTGAATAAATAGGATCTTTAGCAAGTTGCTCTCCCACAAGGACAGCGACAGAAAGCACTAATGCGTTCCCAGTTGTAAAAAGAGCCAAAGAAAATGCCAACCACCAGACTGATCTAGGCATAGATATCTCCATTGATGCGATAAATAAATTAAAGAGATACGCATCTTACAACTTGAAGTTAACTTCAAGTCAAGAGGAGGGTTATTATTAAAAGAGCATCAGTTGATTTAGCGCTTACCTAAAGTAATCGATTATTTTTTATTAATTCGTTTTTTATTCTTTTTTAGACTTAATGCTAAAATTTTTTGAAATCTATTGCATTGAAAATGGTTCTCTTCAGGGCAGGTTTGAATATGTTCTAATCCTTTTTTAAGACGTTTAAGTTCATTTATTTTATTATCAATTTCTTCAATTTTTAGATGAACAATAGTTCTATCTATTGAGGGGATTTTTTGGTTGCAGCTTAATTGTGCAATTTCATCTAGCGAAAAATGCGCTTGTTGCGCTAAAGAAATTAAGGCCAAGCGGCTCAATATATCGCGGTGATAAACGCGTTTAAGCCCTTTACGTCCTATCGAATTAATCAGTCCTTTTTTCTCATAATAACGTATTGCTGAAGAGGCAAGCCCTGTTGCTTTTGCTACTTCAGTAATATCCATTTCAATCGGTTGTTTTATATCAGTCATGGTGTTTATCTTATACCAATAGAATTGTGATCGTTATTGCGCTGTTATATCTTGAAATAGTGATGTTTTAACACTCTAAATCATAGAATTTCATCATTTTATCGTAATTTTTCGCAGATAAGAACTATCTACCTACATTGGGCGTTTTTATCATGATATATTGCTACCTATTCGCTATAGCTGTCCTATAAAAGGTTAGAAAATGAGTAAATTAAGAGTCGCTATTATTTTTGGTGGTAAATCCACAGAACATCAAGTTTCATTACAATCAGCAAAAAATATTATTAATGAATTAGATCGAACGAAATTCGACCTTTGCTTAATAGGTATTAATGAGCAAGGACAGTGGCATGAATATTCAGAAGCTGACTATTTACTCAATAGCGATAATCCTAAAACTATCTCATTAAGCAAACCTTTAAGAGCGGTTGCTATTATTCCAGGTAGTGTAAAAAATCAATTTATTTCGCTTGAAGATGGTCAAGCATTACCACAAATTGATGTTGTCTTCCCAATTGTCCATGGTGCCTATGGTGAAGATGGTACACTGCAAGGTCTATTACACATGATTGATATGCCTTATGTCGGTCCTAATATCATGAGTTCAGCCGCTTGTATGGATAAAGATGTCACAAAACGCCTACTTGATGGTGCGGGATTAGCGGTTGCACCTTTTATTACGATTATGGCACACCAAATTAATGATATTCCTTATAACGAAATGGTTCGTCAATTAGGATTACCTTTATTTATTAAACCAGCAAACCTAGGTTCTTCTGTAGGAATTAGCAAAGTTAATAACGAAGAAGAATTTAACGCGGCATTAGCCATGGCTTTTGAATATGATCTTAAAGTGATTGTTGAAAGTGCTATTGTTGGTCGTGAAATAGAGTGTGCTGTTTTAGGTAACGAAAACCCTGAAGTAAGCCCTTGTGGTGAAATAGTGTTAAATGATGCTTTCTATGGTTATAACACCAAATACATCGACGAAGATGGTGCTAAAGTTGTTGTTCCTGCTGTTATGAATGAAGACACTAGTTTACATATTCGCCAAGTGGCATTAAAAGCTTATCGTGTGCTTAATTGCTTAGGTATGGCGCGTGTTGATGTATTCTTAACTCAAGACAACCGAGTTGTGATTAATGAAATAAACACATTACCAGGATTTACAAATATCAGTATGTATCCAAAATTATGGCAAAGTGCTGGCTTAGGCTATCAGTCGTTAATTACTAAATTAATTGAGCTAGCACTGGATCATCATAAAAAAACAGCTACCTTGAAAACGAAGTGTGAGCTTTAATTAAAGTAAAAACACGCTAAATAAAAATATTTAGCGTGTTTTTAGCTTTAACTAGCTAATATTAATTAAGCATATTTTCGTGAACCAGCAACACAAAAAATAACACCAACAGTTACGAGCAACATCAATAAATTTACAGACTCATTGAGTAACACGGTCGCTAATGCTAAACCAAAGAAAGGCTGTAATAATTGAAGCTGTCCTACTGTTGCAATCCCACCTTGAGATGACCCTTTGTACAAAAATATAAAGCCAATCAGCATACTAAATAGAGAAACATAACCTAAACCTACCCAGGCAGAGAGATCGATTGTCGTTAATTCCTCTGGCATAAGAATAAAGCTCAGAATAAGCATAGGAGGTAACGATACAATTAATGCCCAACAGATAACTTGCCAACAACCTAATGATTTCGTCAACGTTGCTCCTTCTGCATATCCAGCCATTTTTTCGCTCTTTGTCTTTTTCATGTTGCATACGATGTTCCATAGTTATTGTGATTTATTTTTTATTGATAAGCCTTATTGTTATTTGTACAGTCGAAATTTGTGTAGGCAGGTGATATTGGTGTGCCTTCAGCTATCCACGCGGTAAGTGCAGACAAAGCATCTGAAGAATAACTCTCTCTACCTTGATAAATAAAAAGTGCTTCTTTCCACCATGACCACTGGCTTTCTAGCTGGTAATTGTACATAGGCGCTTTTAATAAACCGTGTGATGCATTAGGGAATAAGGCAACGGTTTTATCTACATGATCACCTAATAATGTTTTATATAAACAGGCATTCTTAGTTGCATCAACATTAAGATCTAACTCACCCAATATCGCTAATACTCGACCATTCATATTCGGTAGAAATTTAGAGGAATCACTCAAATAGTTTTTAATAACAAATTGAAAGCGATCATGAGACATCTCACCTTGGGATGAAATATCATGACTACCATTAATACCAAATACACGATCGTTTTGTTGCAATTGTTCTAATACTCTTCGAGTAATCTCAGCATCATTAACATGATTGTTTTTTAGGCGGACTTGCTGATAATACGCACCTTGATCACGCCAATTAATTGCGCCACCAATAATAACGGAAAAATCGGGTTCAGATTGCGAAGCCGCAATGGGAATAACCCAGCCTGCCTGGGAAAATCCAAGATAACCCACTTTAATATCCGTATTTATAAATTTTCCGTGTATCAGATGAAATGCAATTAGTGCTTCATCTGCTCTATCATACATGGATTGAAGTAACCAATTTCCTTGGCTTTCACCAACACCGGCTTTATCCCATGTGTAAACACCAATACCTGCATCAAGTAAATTATTAATTAAAGGTAAATAACCACTATTAGAAAATCGATCTTGAGCGCCATCACCATGAATAAAAATAGCGACCGCTTTTACTTTATTGTCACGGGGTAAGAGCAACGTACCTGATAATGTATCCATTTTAGACACAAAATTTACGGGGATTATTACTGACGTGTCAGAATTTAGTTCAAAATCAGAATACTGCCCACGGCTTACAACCAGTGCAAAGGTAAGAATAAAAAGCCCTAAATAAAACCAAATAGAGTTAAAACATTTTTTCATAGCTTAAAAGATCCACCTTGAGTAAGAAGCGAGTGAGCATATTAAATGAACTATTTTTGAACATTTTTTATATAACATGCATTAATTAGACTAAATAGTCTAATTTATTATCTCTATTTTATTAAAAGCAACTTAAATAAAAACGAATAGGAGGAGTTGTATTAAGGTGAAATTGATTAGATATATTAATAATAACAACTCAGCACAACAGGAAATAAATCATAAAATATAGCCATTATTTTGCCTAATATTTTTGCAAATAACATTTAATGTTAAAAAAAAGAGTGTTTAGTTATCATTTTTTTAAATATTTTTTAAAAAATATTTGTTTTAAAAAAAACATCAGTATAATTACTTGTAATAGTATCTTAATCTTATTTTGATTGTCTTAAATAGAGAGATTTTGCGTTATCTTCATGTAATTGTTATATAAGAAACATTGTTAAAATGATAAAGGTTTTACTTTATCTTCATTCCTTAAATTAAATATTAAAGGAGTGAAATAAATATTTTTAGCGATGTTTTTAATCAAAAAATGGACGGTGCGATGAAAAAACTTATCCTATTAAGTGCAATATCTGGCGGTATACTCTTTTGGTCTATACATTTACAAGCAGATAACTTTGATTGTCGAAATGCAGCAACGCAAACTGAAATAAATCAATGTGTATATCAAGATTTTCAGCAGAAAGATGAAGAGCTTAACCACATTTACCAGCAATATTACGCCAAGTTAGATAGCGCTAGAAAGGTGCAATTAAAGCAAGCACAGTTAGTATGGGTTAATTTTAGAGACCTTTCTTGTCAGTATGAAGCGGACTATTATCAAGGGGGAAGTTTAGCGCCAATGGTATATAGCAGCTGCCTAAAAGATAAAACAAAAGAAAGAATTAATGATCTTAAAAATTACATTGCTTTATATTAAATAAAAACTTAAGCCTTAAAATAATAGAAAATAAAAAAACAATTCATTTTATAATAGTCAAATAAGTAAATTCATTAGCATGGAAATATTTTATGAATGATATAATTGTAAATTCTGTATTATTTCGAAACATAAAATTCCTTGACTAATCATTGCCACAAAGTAGTCTGATGCTCAAGTAATAAGCAAAAAAAGAAGCGAATACAATGAATAAAATATTAAAACTTGGGCTAGGATTACTTTTTGCATCATTACCTTTCACTTCAACATCATCTGAAATTAAACTCGAATATGGAGTAAATCTTATCGATTTTAATGGTGATGGTATTCCTGATGTCGTGGTCAAGTCTCGACGTTCATTAAATGATTCATCATCTTTTGATATGACGACCGTTTATATCAAAGGCAGCGATCAAAAAGTGTATATTGTCCCATCCATATATTCTAATGCGTTAAGTCTTTACAACAATAAGATTAAAGGCACTAATATCACTATTTCTGATTTTGAATTCATTGAAAAAAAAGGCAGAGTGGTGTTGTTAAGTGCTGAAAAAATAGGAAACGATTTACAACGGCCAACTCCGATTCGTTTTTCTAGTTATGAAATATCAGAAAAGAAACAAGAGGATGAAATTCAGTTCAAATGGCAGTTTAATACTTATTGTGTCACTGAATTATCTTATCTTAGCGTTGAAGACTCATATTCTGATGCTTGTATAAATAAAATTATCAATGAGTAAATCTACAATTTATTAACAAACACATCATATTTTGATGAGTTATTTTTTATTTTATAAAACAATGAATTGTAAGAATAAAAAGAATATTCCTTTCTTTATATTCATTGAGTACTTGTATCATTTCTTTTTCCTTGTTATTAATCTATTATTAGGATATTTCTTAATCAAAATGATATTAATAGTACTGATCTTATCTGGGACTGTTTAAGAGGGAGATATGAAGGAAATTATTACGGGTTTACTTCTAGCCTCAATATCACTATTTACTGTATCTTGTTCACAAGAAGATGCACATAAGATAAAGGTGGCAATTAATACAGGACCTGATCAAGTGATTTGGGATGACGTTATTCGTTTAGCTAAATTAACAGAAGGGTTAGACGTTGAAGTTGTCACTTTTAATGATTATGTACTTCCTAATAAGGCATTAAATAATAAAGAAGTTGATGCGAATGTTTTTCAATCCATTCCTTATCTTCAAACACAAATGAAAGAAAATAACTATAAATTTCATATCGCGGGTAAAACCTATATTTTTCCTTTAGCTGCATACTCTAAAAAAATTAGTGATATAAATGAATTACAATTAGGATCTCTTGTTGCTATCTCAAATGAAGCCAGTATGAGAGGTCGAGCACTTCTATTACTAGCAGAAAACCATCTTATTACTCTTAATGAGAACGTTGGTTTTACTCCAACATTAGATGACATTATCTATAACCCTAAAGAAATTAAGTTTATTGAAGTCGATCCACCACAGCTCACTGAAGCACTAAATGATCCAGCAATTACAATGGCGGTTATTAATAATAATTTTTCGTCTCAAATTGGGTTAATTGCAACTCGTGATGGATTAATTTTAGAAAATAAAAACTCACCTTATGCCAATGTTATCGTAACCCGCGAAGATAACAAAGATGATGAAAATATAAAGAAGTTGATTTCAGTGCTTCACTCACGACAAATCGAGTTGAAGTTTAAAGAAATGTATAAAGGTGATGCAGTCAGAGCATGGTAACGTCTTGACTTAAAGATAAAAGAATTCTTTTTATCTTTAAGTTTTCATTATTTTTCCACATAAATTACTCTTTTCACTAGAATGAACCACTATTATTTAGCGTATTTTCTTGTCTAAATATCACTCAATTTTTAATATTTCATTATTAATCCTTATTTTTATTCCTCATTTCGCTATTTTTATATAACTACTAGTTTCCATACTTTATAAAACATTCTAACAACATGAATTTTTTTCAGTATGATAACTCATCCTCCATTACACAGAAGAAATAAAAAAATGGCTGATTCTCAACTAAAAAAACAATATATCGGTGAACACAAACTATCGCCTGAAACACTTATGATGAGTTATGGATATGACCCATTACTTTCTGAAGGTTCAGTAAAACCACCTGTATTCTTAACATCGACCTTCATTTTTAAAAGTGCAGAAGAAGGCAAAGCTTTCTTTGATACAGTGAGCGGGAGAAAACCTTTACCTGAAGGTGAAAAAGCAGGTTTGGTTTATTCTCGTTTTAATCAGCCTAATAGTGAAATTGTTGAAGATAGGCTTGCTGTCTATGAAAATACACAATCTTGTGTATTATTCTCTTCAGGGATGTCAGCAATCACGACGACATTAATGGCCTTAACTCAGCCTGGTGATGTCATTTTACACTCTCAACCTCTCTATGGTGGAACAGAGACATTAATTGCAAAGACACTTGCTAAATTTGGTATTCAAGCCACTCCATTTACTGACGGCTTAAACCTTTCATTGATCCAAGCACAAGCCAATAACGCTAGCCAAAAAGGGCGGGTTGCCGTTATTTTTGCAGAAACACCTGCAAACCCAACTAATTCATTAGTCGATATTAGCGCATTAAAAATTGTTGCTGATAAACTAGAAAAAAAGCAGGGCTATCGTCCCATTATTGTTTGTGATAACACATTACTTGGCCCTGTTTATCAACACCCAATTGAACAAGGTGCAGATATTTCTGTTTATTCTTTGACTAAATATGTTGGGGGGCATTCGGACTTGGTTGCTGGCGCTGCAATGGGCTCTCGTGAACTGATTAATCAAATTCGATTACTACGAGGTGCAATAGGAACACAGCTTGACCCTCATTCTTGCTGGATGCTTGGGCGTTCTTTAGAAACACTACAAATTAGAATGGAAAAAGCGAACCAGAACGCATTATTAGTTGCAGCGTTTTTGCGTGATCATAAAAAAGTAAAAACTATTCACTATTTGCCATTTGCGGATAAAAACTCGATTGAAGGTCAAGTATTTGCAAAACAATGTACGGGGGCAGGTTCAACATTCTCATTTGATATTATGGGAGGGGAGAGTGAAGCTTTCCGTTTTCTTAATGCTATGAAAATTTTTAAACTTGCAGTTAGTCTGGGAGGTACAGAGTCTTTAGCCTGTCATCCTGGCTCAACAACTCATTCTGGCGTACCGATAGCATTACGCCATAATATTGGTATTCAAGACACTACAATTCGTTTATCTATTGGTATTGAAAATCCTCAAGATTTAATTGCTGATTTATCTCAAGCATTAGAAAACGCTTAATTAAGCGATTAGCTTATCTATTTTAGAAAAACACCAGATAACAATTGGTTATCTGGTGTTTTTTATTTTCATTACAACTGTTTTTGGATTTCAACCCATGCATCTTTAGTTAAGCGGCAAATATTTTCAACTTTCACTTCATCTAAAAATTCTACGTATTGTTCTTCAATAATGTGATGAAATTTAAACCCACATTTTTCTTGTGCTTTTTGTGACTTCTTATTATCAGCGAAGTATCCACACCATAAATTATCTAATTCCAAAGTTTCAAAACTATGACGGCTAATTTCTCTCACCGCTTCAGGAATTAAGCCTTTTCCCCAGAACGGAACTCCAATCCAATAAGAGACTTCAGCATCATTATCGCCTATCGGGAAATTACTCTCTTTAGCAAAAGATAAACCCACTAAGCCGATAGCACGATCATCATCAATTAATGTGACAGCATAAACTTCATCTCGCATAAATATAGTACGAATTATTTCAGTACTTTCTTCAATACTTTTATGAATAGGCCAACCAGCAATAGGGCCAACTCGTTCATCTTTCGCGTATTCATACAGGCTTGGGGCATCAGCAAGTTTCCATGGCCGTAGTATGAGTCTTTCTGTTTTTAATGTTTTCATTTCAATTAATTTTCTTTTTATCAATATGTTGCAATTTATCTTGTGTTTTTAAGATATGTGTATTCTAAAGAAAAGAAATAAAAACCCGAATGGCATAAAAGAGGTAAAATCGATACTTTTGAAAACAAAATAAAAGAAAATACTTGTTATTAAGTTAAATATCATCAAATATAAAAACTAATTAAATTAGAATAAAAAGAGATCGATAGATTTATGTTAAGTCAAGTACTGTCACAACTGAATACCTCATCGCAACACGCCATTATGGGTGAAAGCAGTATGGCAAATGAAATTAATTATCCATTACCCTTATCTTACATTGTGGTCATGGTATGCCTAGAAGGAAGGGCTGTCATTAATATTGGTTTTCAGAAGCAGATGATTAAAGCGAATGATATTCTTATTTTGGGTGATGATATCATGACCGTTTTAAGCCAAAAATCAGCAAATTTTCGCTTATTTTATTGCTTTCTCGATAAATCTTTTGCTTCAGAAATTGCTTATTCTCTTTCTAATACTTTATTTGCCTTTCTCCATGAAAATCCCATTTGCTCTCCCAAAAAAGAACAAAAAGAAGCCTTAAATAGATGGGTAGAACAACTAAAATATATAGATAGTCAATATTCTGAACATAGAAAATTGATGTTAAAAAACCACCTGCAAAATCTCTTCTTTGCGATCACAGAATCAATACCAACGTATTTCTCTATCGCTAAAAAAGAATTTAGTCGTAAAGAAAAGCTTTGTTGGCAATTTTGGGAGTTAATTGGAAAACATTCTTTAAAGCATAGAGAAGTTGCTTTTTATGCAAATTGTCTTAATATTACGCCGTTTTATTTATCACAAATAACAAAACAATTTTTTAATGATTCACCTAAGACGTTGATTAATCGTCAAGTTATTCTTGAAATAAAAGCATTATTAATGCACACTTCGCTTTCAGTAAATGAGATATCAATAAAGCTTCATTTTGATGAGCCCTCTTATTTATGCCGATATTTCAAAAGAGAGACGGGGCATTCTTTATCTGGTTACCGTAAACAACATCAACGACAATAAAACAGATGATATTGTATTTATTGTTCTATTTTTAGCTAAGGGAGGTAATTATGTTGAAAAAATATCACTATACAGACCGAGGGAAAATACTTTCTTAAGGTTAAGATTTTTATTACTTATTAAGAAATTACTATGATTTATTTTACTTCTGATACACATTTTTGCCATTCAAATATCCTCAATCTTTGTGACCGTCCTTTCAATAGCGTAAGCCATATGAATGATACGTTAATCCATAACTGGAATGCTTATGTATCTGATCATGACGAAATCTATATTTTAGGTGATTTTCTCTATCGAGGAACAGGGCAAGATGCCAACCGAATTTTACGTCGATTAAACGGTAAAAAGTACCTTATCCGTGGAAATCATGACAAATTTCTCGATGATCCAGAATTTGACGCATCAGTATTTGAATGGGTAAAAGACTACTTTGAATTGGATTATAAAAAACGAAAAATTGTGATGTTTCATTATCCTATATTAGAATGGGGTGGTTTTTTCCGTGACGCTATTCATTTATATGGTCATGTACACAATTCACAAAAAGATCCAACTCAACGTAAGCGTTTAGATGTTTTAGGAAAAAATGCAATTAATGTTGGTGTCGATGTTAATGATTTCTTCCCTATTAGCATTGAAACAATACTCAAAAGAACATCAAAATAATTTTATTCTGCAATATTTTTTATTTAAAATTCAATAAATTAACAATGTTAGCTAGCCATATAACTCAAGATTAGGAAGAAATCTGTCTTCCCTAATCCATTGCAGAAAAGAATAGAGACAAAATAAGTCGTCTACAAACTAAAAAGTACCTTAAGGTGTCTTTTTAGTTTGTGAAGTTTCCAGAAATTAAAGTGCAATAGCTATTTTTTTACTGGCATTCATTCCTTGGATCATACAAAACCAAGCCAATGCAGAAACGGCCATTAAAATAGCGAATAAAGAAATAGGAGGGAATGACGTTAAAATAAAACCACTGGCTAATGGATTTAATGCTGCACCTAACCAACCTAACGACTGAGCAGAGAAATAACTTGCTTTCATTCCTAACGGCGCAATGTTATCAATCATCATATACTCACCTGGCGCATAAATTAACTCACCAAAAGTAAAAACGGCAATGGCTAATGCCCAAAATATCAAGTTGTCACCAGCAAACATAAAACCAAGTAAGCCTAACATAAAAAATAATGTGCCTAAGGTCATTAATTTACGCAATCTGTCGGCTGTAACATGCTTACCCACAATATATTGCAAAGAAACGACAATAGCGGCGTTTACAGGCAGTACAACCGCAATAACGGACTCTGCTAATTTAGCATCGTACACTACTAAGATATATTGTGAAATACATGAGGCAAAAGAGCCAAATGTTAATGTACCGAAAAAAGTAGAGAGTACAAACCAACTTAATGCTCTATCTTTTAGCATTATTTTCGGGTCCCATTTCACACTATTTTCTTCATCTTTATTCACCGCTTTTGAGCGTTGAACAAAAACTTGGATCATAAATAGTGGAAATGTTGCCGAAATAGCGGCAAGCCAGAAAGGTAATTGCGTTCCGTACATTAATAATAAGGTGCCGATAGGAGGACCCACCGTCCATCCCATATTGATAAAGGTATAGTTTAGAGAAAATATTTTAGGCTTTGCTGAAACCGATAAGGTTTCAGAAAAATACGCTTTTAATACAGTTGAAAACACTAAATAAGAGCAGTTAATCACAGAGAAAAAGATAACAACTAAAATAGTACTATGGACAAGAGGGATTGCGGTAAATCCAAAAATAAACGTTAGAATTGCAAGGATCATATAACGTTTTTTCTCAAACTTATCAGCAAGCATGCCAAAACCAAGGCTGAAAAAAATTCCCGTTGTTAATGCAATAGACATGGCAATACCAATATCATCGACGGGTAATTGATACTCCCGCGACAAATAGATAGCCATAAATGGTAATGTTGCACCTCTTCCTATTGTAAGAAGAAGCGATGAAAATAGCAGTGCAGTTGTTGAGCGTGTTTTTTTTGAGAACATATTATATTTATTCTAATTATTTGTATTTTATGGAGTGTTTTATAATTTTTGCGATTTTTCACGGGTGTAAAAAGAATAAGTTCGCACTGTATATTAATACATAACTTAGTAATTACTGTATAGCTTAAAGTCAGAAAAAAAGCTCTTTTTGATCTTGTTTTTTTTCTTGTCGATCTTGTTGTAATGTTTAATTATCCCATTTTTGATAATAGTGTTTATCAAATTCCTCTCTATCAACACATTATTATTTTTTCTAAACTGACCCAATTACTGTTTTATTTACTGCATTAAATCTGAGGTCGTTATGTCTTTTATTCATCTTGAATTTGAAAAACCTATTGTTGAATTAGACGAAAAAATAGATGCATTGCTTACCTTTAAGCAATCTCAAGATGAACCAACAGGTATTAATTTAGATGAAGAAATCGCTCGTTTAAGGCAAAAAAGCCTTTCGCTGACAAAATCTATTTTTACTGATTTAGGTGCATGGGAAATTGTGCAGCTCGCTCGTCACCCAATGCGCCCATATACCCTTGACTACATTAAAGCGGTTTTTACTGATTTTCAGGAGTTATCGGGTGATAGAGCTTATGCCGATGATAAAGCGATTGTTGCGGGCTTAGCGCGTTTAGACAAAATGCCAGTCATGGTGATAGGGCAACAAAAAGGGCGTGATACAAAAGAGAAAATTCTTCGTAATTTTGGTATGCCATCACCTGAAGGTTATAGAAAAGCATTACGTTTAATGAAAATGGCTGAACGTTTTCATCTACCCGTTATTATTTTTATTGATTCTGCGGGCGCTTACCCAGGTGTTGGTGCTGAAGAACGAGGACAAGCAGAAGCTATCGCTCGTAATATTCTTGAAATGTCACGATTAAAAACACCGATTATTTGCACTATTACTGGTGAAGGATTTTCTGGAGGTGCGCTAGCAATTGGTGTTGGTGATAAAGTGAATATGCTGCAATACAGCACTTATGCGGCAATTTCACCAGAAGGCTGTGCTTCTATTTTATGGAAAAGTTCTGAAAAAGCGCCAATAGCGGCAGAAACCATGGGAATGACAGCACCTAAATTACAATCATTAGGCATTATCGACGCTATTATTCCAGAGCCATTAGGTGGAGCTCATCGTGATCATCAACAAGCAGCTGAATTTCTTAAACAACAATTATTGACTGACTTAGCCTTATTAAAAAGCTATTCAACCGAGGAGCTTTTAGATAAACGTTATCAAAAACTCATGTCTCATGGTTACTGTTAATTATTAACGAGAGAAAAGAAAATGAATGATACACTGCCTATATTAAGCAATAAAAATACAGTAGGCAGTGAATTATTTATGCAAATTGATCTTAATTTATTACGTATTTTTTCTGCTGTAGCCGAGCAAGGACAATTTGCCGCAGCAGCTCGGCTATTATCTATGCCTACCTCGAATATCAGTCGTGCTATTAAACAGCTTGAACAGCAACTCACTTGTAAACTTATTGATAGAACAACGCGAAAGATGCGTCTTACAGAACAAGGTAAATTACTCTATCAGCAAGGAAAGAAAACGTTAACTGAGTTAGACAATGTTATAAGCAATATCACTAGTGATGGCCCATTAACAGGAACGTTCCGTTTAACCATTCCTAGTGAATATGGTAGCGAACTACTGGCTGATATTTTAGCCGATTTTGCAGTTCTTCATCCTAATTTACTTATTCAATGTGACACTCAATTAATGCCAAGAAATATCATTGATGATGATATTGATTTACTATTAACTTTTCATCGCGGAAATCTAGCAGATAGCAGTTATCATTCACGGTTAATTAAATCGTGGCGCAGTATTGTTGTTGCCTCTAATGAGTTATTAGAAAAAACAGGTGTTCCAACTCATATCGAACAATTAAGTCAAATGCCTTGTATTTCTAGTTTAAGCGCATTAGAAGGGCAGCCTTGGATATTTATTGATGAACATAAAAAATCAATAAAAGTTACTATTAATAGCCATTACCGAGTAAATAGCGCCATATTAGCAAGAGCTGCGGTATTAAAAGGATTAGGGTTTGCTATTTTGGCTGAACATTGTTGTATTGATGCAATTAAAGCTGGAGATTTGCGAGCTATTGAATTTCCTCAACAGCCCGCCAGTATTAATTTAATCGCAATATATGCAAGTCGTAGTACGCTTTCTCGTAATATTGAATCTTTCCTTGAGTTTCTTACTCAACGTTTATAACTATCACTATCAATCGGTTATTTGCTGGGAAAGTGCGCTATGTTTTGTTTTTAAAGGTAATAATACGATAAATAAAGTGATAAAACATGAGATCCCAGCAGTTGCAATTGCATAAGCAAATCCGGAATTAAATGCCTCTGGTAGCAGAGTAATGAATTCTTTATCTAAATTGCTGGTAGTATTTTCAGTTACTAGACTGACAACATCGATATAGTTTACAGATATTCCTAATGCCTGACTTTGCATAACCATATAATGGATTGCTTGTTGCACCATTAATGTACCTAGTAAAGCAATCCCCATCGTCATTCCTGTTTGTCTTAATGCATTCATGGTTGCAGACGCCATACCAGAGCGAGATGGTGAAACACTTTTCATCACTAACGCACCAATTGCAGGCGTTGACAAGCCCATTCCAGCACCTAATACAAATAAATAACTTCCAGTTATTCCATAGTGGCTATTTGTTGCCAATGTCGCTAATAAGCAAGAAGAAATAGCGATAAACAAGAAACCACAGATCATTAATTTTCTTACTGAAAAATATGCAGATAAACGACCAAAAGACATTGAAAATAGAGCCATTGCAATAAATTCAGGTGCCATTCTCCAACCTGTTTCTAATGCACTCCAGCCTTGTGCTTTTTGCAGAAAAAAAGCAATAAAAAAGACATTGCTATAAGTGGCAAAGCCCAAAGTGAAAGAAGAAAGGTTATATTGAAAAAATGCGCGATCTTTAAATAAAGTAAGTGGTAATAAAGGCCGCTCAACACGTTTTTCTATCATTAAAAAGAGAACGAGAAATATAACGCCTACCATCAATGTCGATAAAGTTCGATAATGTGACCAACCTACAGATCCGGCTTCAATTAAACCATAAGTCAGTAAGCCTAGTCCTAACATACTGGTCAATTGACCAAAGGGATCTAGTGCCACATTTTCAGGATCAGCGCTTTCACTTAATCCATACCAACCCAGTAATACAGTAATTATGCCTATAGGAATATTAATAAGGAATATACTTGCCCAACCGCTGGTATGAACTAATATCCCACCTAAAATAGGGCCAATAATCAGTGATAAAGCACTGACAGAAGACCAAATACCTATAATACGGACACGCTCAATATCAATTGGAAAAGCATGTGTAATTAGAGACAATGCGCCAGGAATTAGTGCGGCGGCAGCAATACCTTGAATAATACGGCCTAAAATAAGCACTTCATGTTGCTGTGCAATAGCACAAATAACAGATCCTACAGTAAAAATAATCACACCCCATAACCATACTTTTTTTCGTCCAAAGCGGTCACTTAAAGGGCCTGATGACAAAATACAGGCAGATAAACAAAGCGCATAAGCATCAACAATCCATTGTAAAGTTGCCATATCAGCATGGATATCATTTTGAATAGTGGGTAATGCTACATTCACGATACTAATATCAAGTGTTGCCATAAAAGTGCCTAAACAAATGGCACAGATAAGTGACAGTCGTTTCAAATAAGTCATAAGCTTTATTGCCTTAATGATGAATAATAATGGCATAATAATACTCGACCGACCGTCGGTCAATCGTTATTGATAATGAGTTTCATTTATCATCGTTGTGGCTAGCTTTAATTTAGAGTACTCTTTACAAGCGACTTTGAGGGAGATAAGCAATGTCATTAGAAGAACAAACCACAGATAAACCAAGAACAAAACCCGCAGAGGTTCGTTTAGAAGAGTTAATGAATGCAGCAGAAGCATTGTTTTTAGATAAAGGCTTTGATGCAACAACTGTGAGCGATATCGTAAAAAAGGCAGGGGTAGCTAAAGGAACCTATTATCACTATTTTTCTGCCAAAACAGATGTTCTTAACGCATTAAGAACGCGTTATATGGATTGGTACTTGGATAAAATAGACAGTGCGATGAATGCCTGCTCACAGCAAGATCACCGTGAAAAATTAAAACAGTGGTGTGAAATTAGTGTGATTGCTTATGTTGAGAAACAGCAATTACACGATATGCTTTTTCATCAAGTTTTTCATCAAAGTAGTAATATTCATGAAAATAGGGCATTGCAGCAAATACAAACATTGTTAATTTCAGGAACTGAAAATAAAACGTGGCACGTCACACAGCCTGAATTAACCAGTACGTTGATTTATCATGGTATGCATGCAGCGGTTGATAATTTAGGTCATAGTGAAGAATATACTGCAAATACTTTAGGCCCAATGCTTTACCAGCAATTTACGCAATTGCTAAAATAATTATTTAGAGAAAATAGGGATGTTAAAAAACGTTATTTAAATTATTGGATTAGTCATAATGCTCGTATATCAAAATAAAACCACCCACAATACAGGTGGTTTTTATTTTTAATTA
The DNA here is from genome assembly GCF_040138965.1 of Proteus sp. fly-1089. NCBI lineage: Bacteria > Pseudomonadati > Pseudomonadota > Gammaproteobacteria > Enterobacterales > Morganellaceae > Proteus > Proteus sp. fly-1089. The sequence continues at coordinate 677,571 of NZ_JBEETS010000001.1, read as the reverse complement.
TCTGTTTTAACTAATAGCTTAAAAACATTATTTGAACAACTTGAATTATTTTGATGAGGTGGGACCTTTCCTTCATGTGCATTTAGCGCAATTTCATAACCACATGTTTTACATCTGTAAATTCCTGAATATTCTACATATTGTGATGTTTTAAATTCAGTATTGAAATCTGTTGAATATAGCGATTTCTTTAAGTTAGATTCATAATAATACTTTGCCATATAAAAACTCCTTATATAAAAAGTGAATTTTAAACATAGCGTAATGCTTTTATTTATAAAGGTGCCCTGATCACAATAAATAACAATTAATCAATAATACTTATCTATTAATAGGTATTATTGAGATAAATAATTAAATATTTTTAGTTTCAAACGTATAAATAATTACCACTGAAAAATATCTTTGTAACTAATTATATTTAAAGCCTAAGAATATTAGTAAAAATAACACCAATATCTTAGGCTTTTCAAATCAACGGCTACGGTTTAACAGCATTAAGCAAAGGAAATAGCTACCACCTAAAATAGCCACTAAAGTTCCTGCCGCAATTTGTGCGGGATAAATAAATATTTGTCCAAGCCAATCAGCCCAAACCATTAAGGTGCCACCAATTAATCCTGAAACCATTAATTGTGATTTTATTTTTTGAGCACCAAGTAATACGGCCATATGAGGAGCAACTAAGCCAATAAAGGCAATAGGGCCTACTGTTGAAGTTACTAAAGCACATAATAACGAAACGATGATTAATAAAATAATACTGGCACGCTCAGTATGCAATCCTCGAGCTGAAGCAAAACTTCGACCAATTGATATTAGTGCAAGCCAGCGCGTTAATAAAAAGACACTTCCCACAATCAATGTAATTGCAAATGCAAAATAGAGAGCCTGTTCACTATTAACACGATAAGTTGAACCAGATAACCACAGTAATATTTTATAGCTGCTTAATGAGCCTTTCGCTAAGAAAAATTGAATAAAGGCTTCTAAACTCGCGGTTAATGCAATACCCGTTAATATCAAACTGGCTGGCGCATATTGGTGTTTTTTGCCTAAGATTAATAGAGTAATCATCACAACACCGCTACCTAATAATGCAATTCCCCACTGTGATGTTTGTAAGGTACTCCCTAAAATTAAGCTAGAAAAAACTAATGCAAAAGTAGCACCAGATGAAACCCCTAAAATATCTGGACTAGCTAATGGATTGTAGATTAAACGTTGTAAAATCACGCCAGCAATAGCCAGTGCAATACCGGCAAATAAAGCAGCTAATAAACGAGGAGAGCGTAACGCCCATTGGTAAACAGAGGGTATTTCCCAAAACCATTGATGCTCATTAATATGAATGAAAATTGTAAGGACTAATCCAAGTATTAATAATACAAATATTCCTATTACAGTATACATTGATACTGTTTTGGTCTGAGAATGAATAGAAATAGAAAGCTGATCTTGAGCTCTCATTTTCTTTCGACTAAACCAAATTAATGCAGGCGCTCCAATAGCCGCGGCTGTCACTCCGCTGGGAATAACCGTATTGAGCCACTGACCAACCCATATTGCCAAGCTATCTGTAATAAGTAATAAGCATATTCCCATTAAGCCGCTGGCAATAAGCTCTTGACGAGCAGTTCTTGCACCTAATGTTCTGACAATATTAGGTGCAAGTAATCCGATAAAACTAATGACGCCAACAACAGTAATTGATACGGAAACTAGCCAAGTACTTAATATAATAAAAAATGCAAATGTAGGTAAAACAGATAACCCTCGAGCCGTTGCACCTTCATGCCCTAATCGTAATAAAGTGAGAATACGAGGTGCAAACATAAAAATAAGTAAAACAGGTGTAATTCGAGGTAATAGCCAAAGGAATTTATCCCAACCATCTTGCGCTAAATCACCTGCACCCCACATAAATATATTTTGAGCAAACTGTGAATTTAATGTCACCAGCGCGGTTGCAATTGCGCCTAATAAGATATTAATGACCATACCAGAAACAACGAGGGGTAAACCGGTCATATTGCGGATACCCGCAATAATAATGACAAGACCAAATGCAAATAAAGCCCCCATCGTTGCAGCTAATGCACTATAGTCAGCAACCCAATCTGTAAACCAGATATTAACAATAACTAAAGCTAACCAAGCTCCTGAAGAAGTACCTAATGTTAACGGTGATGTCAGGTTATTTTGTGTTAATTGTTGCATTAAGCTGCCGACAACACCGAAAATCCCGCCAATCAGTAGTGTCATAGCTAAACGAGGTAATTGTGCATGAATAAAAAAAACATCGGCAAATAGGGCGTTTGTATCTAAATTTCCCAACAAATGCCATTGGCGATATAATGAAAGAGAATTATCAATTTGTAAGCTAGTAATGCTTAATAAGATGATCGCCAAAAAATAGAAAGTAAATTGCTTAATATTCATTATTCGGTGCCATATCTAATAAACTTTCTGTAATAGCTTCTGCCATTAACGTTAATGATGCTACTCCGCCATAATTCCATACTGGCTTCACTGAGTGAAAATGCCTATTCTGTACAAATGGCATGGCTTGCCATAATGCGGATTTTTGCAGTTTGCTTTCATCAGGGAATGGCAACATATAAAGAACGTAGCCTTGTTTAATATGTTGCAATATATTCATTCTTCGCTGATCAATTCCCCAAGGTTGAGGAGGTAATGATATGGCGGATTTTAGACCCAACTTATTGACTACATATTCAGTTGTTGAGTTTTCGGTGTATAGAAAAACAGACGTTAATGTAGAAAAACGGATCACTTCCACTTCAGGTAACGTAATAAATGCTTGCTGTAATTTGCTCTTTAATTGTGCAAAAGTGTTGTCCATTTCTGCTAATTTTTGCTGTGCAAGCGCTGTTTTTCCTAAAATAGAGGCTAGGGTATTAAAATGCGCCAAAGCAACTTCTGCTGCATTATCTTGGCGAGAGAAATTAGGCAGATATACAACAGGGGCTATGGTTTTTAATACAGGCAATAAATCTTGCTGAGAACTTGATGCTAAAATAAGATCTGGTTTTAACGAAGCCATTTTTTCTAAATTAGGCTCAGCCCGCATACCCACTTCTTCAATAGTATTTGGAGCAACAGGGTAAGCTACCCATTGGTTATACCCAGCAATTTCAGTAGCGCCCACTGGAATAACATCAAGTGTTAATATTTGTTCCAATAAATCCCAATCCAAAACAATAATGCGTTGTGGCGTATTCGCGTTTGTTTCATGATTATTTTGCGCAGCATTAACAATGGGAGTGATAAATAAAATAGCCAGACAAAAAGACAGAAGCCTAACTATTTTTTGTAATATTACACACATACCACTGCCACCTTATGTTGTTGTGAACCTTTATTATCAGGGTGTTCAATCAGCTTAATGGGTGTTTCATAAAGTGCAGAAAGTCGTTCATCATCAAAAAGTAGTGAGGCTTCTCCTTCAAATGCAATTTTCCCTTTTTTAAGCGCGATAATATGAGTGGCGTAACGCAAGGCAAGGTTGAGATCATGCAAAATAACGATAATACCAACATGTTGAGTTTGATTTAATTCACTTAAAAGCTCCATTAGTTGATATTGATGATGTATATCTAAAGCAGAAGTTGGCTCATCTAAAATTAAAATGGGTGATTGTTGAGCCAGTAACATTGCAACCCAAGCACGTTGACGTTCACCACCAGATAAATCATCAGCGAGTGTGTCTGCAAAGGGTAAAACTCCCGCTTTTTCCATTGCCGTTGTGATTATTTCATCATCTTTTTTATTCCAACGGCCTAATGTTCCACGCCAAGGGAAACGGCCTAAACGCACTAATTCTCTTACTGTTAATCCTGCAGAAGCAGGCAATTTTTGAGGAAGGAAGGCTATCTGTTTAGCTAGATCACGTGGTTTATAGTGTGAGATATTGCAATTATTCAGTGTGATATTTCCACTATCAGGGATTTGCTGACCAGATAATAAACTAACTAAGGTCGATTTACCTGAACCATTATGGCCGAGCACAATAGTTAATCCAGAGTCTGAAATACGCAGTGAGGGGATTGATAAAATAGTACGTCCACCGCGATCCATTTGAATATTTGAGAGTTCGAACATGGTCACTCATTTATAAAATACTATTCCGCCTTTTAATTGCATATTTAACAATAAAAGGCGGAATAAAAAAGAAAATTACCAGCGATATTTTGCGTTCAATAAAACAGAGCGCGATTGCCCATAATAACAGTAGTAATCACAACCAGAGATATACTCTTTATCGAGGATATTGTTGATATTTAACTGTAGTTGCCACTGTTTATCGAGGTTATAAGTTGCTGCCATATCCCATAATGTTGCACTAGGAACAGTTAAATTACTGCTTTTAGGGTTATCTTTAGATTCTCCTAAATAGCGTACCCCAGTACCTAATGTTAGATCTTGCGTCCCTGTAATTGGAATAGTGTAACTTCCCCAAGCTGAAGCGGTATGTTTAGGAATTAACCCCGCTTGCTGTTTACCTTTATTACCAGTGTCATCCGTTTGCATATCGGTATAGGTGTAATTGGCTTTTAATGCTAAACGTTCAGTCAACTGCACTTCACTGGAAACTTCGACACCTTTTGAGGTGACTTTACCCGTTTGTGTTGAAACAAAAGTTGTTGGGTTTGCAACAAGTGCATTTTTCTGTGTGATATCAAACCAAGCAATATTAAAATAACCATCCATAAAATCAGGCGTATATTTTATACCCGCTTCAATTTGGTCACCTTTGAGTGGTTTATAAAGCTCTTTAGTTGCCGGATCAATGGTGCTCATCACCTCGAATGACTCAGAATAACTGATATAAGGCGATACGCCATTATCTGCTAAATACATTAATCCTGCATTGAGGCTAAATTCACTATCAGTACGTGATTTGTCCTCATTTTTTGTTTGCGCTTTATTTTCTGTTTTTACCCAATCTTGACGAACACCGGCAACGGCAACCCAGTGACTATCAAATTTGGTTTGATATTGTGAATAAAGACTATATTGTGTTTTATCGATAGTACGATTGACATTATCAGCAGGGTTAAGTGGGGTATATTTACCGTAAATTGGGTTCCACGGATTAATTTTATCAAAACTATAATTATCTTGTTCATCACCTTTAGTTTGGTGATATTGCAATTCAGCACCGGCTAATAATGTGTGCTCAAAATTATCTGTATCCCATTCACCGACTATATTGTTATCAAAAGTGATACTTTGGCTTTTACCATCACGGAAGACAACACCTCGACTTAGCTCTGTTGCAGTGATATCTGAATTAGGAAAAGCATAGACACTGCGTAATAACAAATCGTTATAGCCATAGTTTAAACGTTGTGAAAAACGCCAAACATCATTGATATTATGGTCAAGTAAATAACCTGCTGAAATTTGGGTACGTTTATATTTATCATACCCAGGTTCACCTAAGTTGGTAGAAGGCTTAATTTTACCAAAAGGGGATGAAATTAATGTGCCTGCTGCTGGGAAGAAAGGATTAGTTGGCGTACCATCATCATGAAGATAGGTTGCCATAAAAGTGAGTGATGTATCGTCAGTCAGGTTAATCGCAACACTTGGCGCTAGATAAATACGCTCATTATCAGTACCCGATAATTCTCCGTCTGATTTTTTCATTAACCCAACAAGGCGATAGCGCACACGTTTATCATCCGTGGCACTTGAAACATCAAAGCCTAAGCCTCGTTGATCATTATTTCCGGCCTCAAGAAAGACTTCATTACGAGGAGTAAAACTGGGTTTCTTTTGTACTACGTTAACGGCACCACCAGGTGTCGATTCACCAAATAATACAGCAGAAGAACCTTTTACCACTTCAATTTGTTCAAAACCATAAGGCTCAAGTAGCCATGTATAATAACCATCACGAAAGAGGCGACTGCCATCGAGATAAGTTGCCGCCTCAAAGCCACGAATACGGAGCCAATCAGTATCGTTATCAGCACCAAAAGGTTGAGAGACAACACCTGATGTATAACGCAATGCTTCGTCTAATTTTTGTGGAGCATGAGTTTCTATATCTTGCTGAGAAATCACAGAAACTGATTTAGGCGTTTCTTGCAAACTAGTATTTACTTTTAATGCTTGAGCACTAACAACAAGCTTCTCTACTTGTTCTGTTTTTGCTGCATCTTCCGCAAAAGCCTGTGTAGCCAAAACAAAAGGAAGGGTGGCAGAACAGAGCAATGCCACCGGTTTTAATTTAAACGCATGAAAATTAATCACAATAAGTCACCGAATAATAATAATTACTATTAGCAGTATTATTCATATAATCGATACTAAGGTAAATTAATTTATGCAAAAATATCTATAAATAATAATTTTTTAGGTTAATTAACTGGTTGTATCAATCCAAGCAAGGCGACCGCCGACAGAAGTGCTGAAATGATGCTGATTATGACTTAAGCATAATGCTCGCATCCCTGCGGCTTGCTGTGAATACCAAGCGCCTCCGCGCATTAAAGAGCGTTGACCATAATTTCGTAAATAAACCTGATCATTGTCCTGTTGGTTTATTGCTGGATATAATCCTAATTCTTTAAATAATGTAGGTATTTTAATACTATCTTCTGCTGTTATTGCATTAAAATCGCCGTCCATTAATCCAGCAGGATAACCATTATCTGTTGGTGTGCCGTTATAGTGTTTTATTGAAGTTGATAAAATAGGAGTACCAGCATTTCCATCACAATAATCTGAAGGGGCATCGTATTTTGCGCTATTGGGATGATTGATTGGTAATAATTGTCCCGTTGATAATGCTATTGAGTGCCATTGCTCTATTACTGAGGGATCACCACAAAATACAGAATCATTATCTTTAATTATCTGTATTTCTCCGGCATTTAATTGCATACCACTTTGCCATTCCCAAAGGTTGCCACATAAATCACTAATACCAAACTCACTATTATCATGATACCAATTCGACCATTGTGGCCCCGTTATTGTCGTGGGATCACCTGTGGTAAAGTCCATATCACCAGCTTCTTTACCATCAACACGAGTAACAGATTGCTCTGGGTGAAGAAAGCTTCGTCCATAATCCGTATTACCATCTTCAATCATATTGTGGTGGCGACACCACAGCATTAAAGCAGCCCATTCTGCATGTGTACTTAAATGAAATCCTCGTCCTGTATGTTGTGCATATTGCTGGAAGCTCAATAAATCTAATGATGTCGCCGGTTTTTGGTTAGGTAAACTTAACAATTCATCTTGATGTAATGAAGCGGGATAACACGCATAGAAAAACTCATTCTTAACTTTTCCATTTACAATAAATGCAGAGTGAGTTGTATCATCAAGATTATCTGATACTTCATTTAATCGAAAATAAGGAACAACATACATATAGTTAGGTTGGCCTTTTGCTGAGTATAAAATTGTTCTTTTTCCTGCTGATTGTGACTCAATTTTTGCCCGTAAAGGATCGGGTGAATAGATATCAAACATGATTATTCCTTATCTTGATCAAACAAAGTGACCCAATAGCCCGTTTCCCATTTCACTGGTAAAAATTGAGTATGGTAATCATAAAAAATAGTGTCTACATCGAGGTGTGAAAAACGCTCAGGGTGTAGCCATTTAGCCATTTGTAATATCGCAATAAAACCAAAAGGGCTGTCATAAAATGAGTGCCAAAGAGCATATACTTGTTTATCTTTAACCGCATCGAGTGTTTTGTAAGCAAGTCGGTGCATTAAAATTTCAAGTTGCTGTTTTGCCAAATCTAAATTTGCACCTGGGCCTAAATTAACCCAATCACCTGAAGGGTTATAGCCACTCCAATCAGCCCCTGTTAAAAAAATCTTATCCGGTTTGGCATAAATCACCGTTTCTTGGTTCAAAATCCCATAAGTGCCTTTTATATATTCTGAACCTAAGTTTTGACCACCTGCATTTTGTAACATTTGTCCCATACTGCCATTACCATAAGAAAGACAACATTCAGGTGTAAAACCAGCGGCTCGTTCAAATAACACATTAGGGCGTTTAAGTGGCTTTTTTCTTAATTGCTGAGAAATATAATTGAGTTGCTTTTCACGAAATTGATTCATGGCTTGGCTTTGTGAAATATTGCCCAATAAATTTCCCATTATAGATGTACTAATTGGCGTGTTATTAAGTGGGTCGATGCTCAAATCAAACACCACAACGGGAATATTCGCTTTCGTTAATAAATCCAGCACACCATTAACACTAATTGCACGATAAGTTCCAACCGCCACAATAATGACATCGGGTTTTAGCGCGATAAGTTTTTCACTATTAAAATGTCCACTCGACATAGCCGTAAACTCAGGTAATGCCAATAATTGAGGAAATGCTCGCGTATATTGGTGATATAAACTTAAGTCGGCAGTACGGAAGGCGGATGGCATCCCGATAAGACGCTCATAAAAAGCGCCTCCACTTAATGAAGCATAAAGTAAAAATAACCCACTATCTGCCACATAAATGCGTGTTAATTCTTGTACTAATACAATTTCTCTTCCCAGAATATCAACAATTTCTCTCTGTCTTGGTTTTACATAAACAAGTTTTGCATAAACAGGAAAAGGGGTTGCTAATAATAACGAGAATGCACTGGCACCTTTTAGTAATGAACGTCGATAGTTATCCATGTTCATCTCCTAAAAATAGTAATTGAGGATACCAAGCACAACACGATCGCTTCCCACACTGCAATAAGTTGAACTAGTACAACTAGAAATATAGGATTTATTCGTGATATTGCTGACAGTTAATCCTAATTCTAAACCCTGTAATTCACGATTAATTGCCGATAATTGATAACGGAAACTCACATCCCCTAACCATACTGCTGGTACCTTAAATGTATTCGTATTATCACCGTAAGTTGAACCTAAATAACGTACACCAGCACCTAATAATGCACCGTTTAAATAAGGTTGATGAAAACGATAATCTATCCATGCAGATCCCGTATGAGTAGGTACTTGGACAGGGTGTTTATTTAAGGTGGTTGGATCGCTAGTCGATGTCACAATATTATGAAGATAAGCATAATTGAGCATCATATTAACTTGTGGCGTTAGCGCTAATTTACTTTCAAGCTCAACGCCACGAGAACGAATTTTACCCGATTGCTGATAATAATCAGGATTTCTAGGGTTATGTGTTGTGACATTCTCTTGGGTTAATTGATATACAGAAATACTAACCAGTTGTGTTAACTCAGAATTTTGATATTTAACACCTGCTTCATATTGTTTTGATTTCATTGGAATAAAAGCTTTTCCATCTGCATCTGTACCTAATACAGGATCAAAACTATCTGATGTACTTATCCAAGGTGAGAACCCATTATTAAATTGATAACTTAAACCAACACGATGACTCCATGCCGTGTTATGGCTTTGCTGTGTCATACCTGAAATTTGATTATGTGTCTCTAAATCCGCACTGTCATAACGGCCACTGAGTAATAAATTCCATCGCTGCCAACGAAGGTGATCTTGTAAATAGTATCCATAGCGATCAAATTGTTGTTTTGTGGAAGTACGCGAAACAGGGTAAGGCTCAAAATCAGGCTTGTGATGTGATGCCCAAGGATCAAAACTAACTGTTTGTGAACCCCACCAATCTTTGGTCATATAGCCATGTTGATAATCAAAACCAGTTATCACAGTATGATTGATATCCCATGTTGCTAATTTACCAATCAATTGTGAATCAGTTACCCATGTTTCTGATGTACTTGGCGCCTCCTGATAAACCGCAGTTAACAAGCGAGCACCGGGCAGAAAGCCACGGGTATAGTCACGGCTTATTTCTGTATCAACCTTCATAAAACGAGTATTTTGCTTAAATTGCCACTGTGGGGTCAGTTCATATTCAAACAATGAAGTTAACGATTGTTGTTTACGATGTGAATTATCATGGCTTTGATTATTATAATTTCGATTAGGATCAACTTTACCATTAGGATTAGGTAATAAACCTAATGCTTGAGCAGGTAGCGTATTGTAGTAACCCAGACGAGGCTCTTTTTGATATTGTCCCAATATTGTCCAACTCAATACATCATTAGGTTTCCAAGTGAGAGCAGGTGAAATAAGAAAACGAGTTTGACGAGAAGAGGGTATTTGCGATCCTTGTTCAAGCATCAAACCTGAAACACGATATAACCATGTTTCATTTTCATTAAGAGCTGATGTGGTATCAAATTTAATACCATGATTTTTATTATTGCCCGCTTGTAATTGCACTTGGTGTTGCGTTTCTGCACAAGGACGACGCGATATCATATTAATCACACCACCTGCACCACCTTGTCCATATAAAGCAGATGCAGGGCCATGTACGGCTTCGATACTTTCTAAACTCCAACTATCAATTTGTGGCGCCCAAATACCGCTATTACCAAGCATTCTTAAACCATCTAAATAATAGTCTGCATCAAATCCGCGCATTTTCGAGTAATCAATACCACTACCAAAAGCGCCAAATTTTTCACTGACAATCCCAGAACTATAACGTAATGCCTGACTAATAGATTCAGAGGGTAAGTTATCTAGTTGACTACGATTAACAACAGAAACCATTTGTGGTGCTTCTAATAAAGTTGCATCACTTTTCGTCGCCGTTGCCTGCTGTTTTGCAACATATCCGTAAGGTTGTGCATCAGACAACGAACTTGGTGAAGAGGCGACAATAATTTTTTCAATATTTTCTGAAGCAAAAGAGGGTAACACCACGCTTAATGAAATTAATGTAGGTAAAACAAAAGAGTAACTACATTTCCAATAATTTTTTAATTGCTTATTTGGACAATGTATTATTTGAGGTAGTAGCAACATAATGATCCCAAAAAATGAAATAAACCATGATTGACTCGTGGTCGGTAACATACATTATCGACCGACTGTCAGTCAATATAAATGATAATTATTTACATTTATGTGTGGGGTTTAATAATTGTGTAATCAAATCACAATAAAGATATTTTCTGTATATGACTATCTGAAAAATTATTCATAGATTTTATTAATCTAATTTTAAAAGGTATAATATATAAAATTCTCATATAACAAAGATGATGAAAAATGAAAACAATCGAAGTTGTTGCAGCAATTATTGTACATCGTGGACAAGTTCTTTGTGCCCAACGAGGAGACAGCAAATTAGATTATATCTCCAGAAAATATGAATTTCCTGGTGGCAAAGTTGAAAAGAACGAATCCTTAGAAAAAGCTTTGATTAGAGAAATTAAAGAAGAATTAAAAATGGATATTAATATACGCTCACACTTTACAACAGTTGAACATACATATCCTGATTTTAATATTATCATGCATAGTTTTTTATGTGATGTTAATTCAAGAATCTTACAACTATCTGAGCATTTAAATATTCAATGGTTAAATAAACATGAATTAGATAACTTAGATTGGGCTGAAGCGGATCTTCCAATTGTTGAAAAATTAAAAGTGTCTAATTATGAATAATAAAGTTAATGAACTTAGAAAAAGTATTGAAACTGGTTTTATTAATAGTAAATACCTATCAGAGCAACAATATCAACCAGAATTGTTGACCAATGATAAACAAGGTAAAAAAATACTTATTACAATAAAAGAACAACTGGAATCATGTGATCATTTCTGGTTTTCAGTTGCATTTTTAACAAGTAGTGGTCTTGCTAGTATAATTCAAGATTTACTTAACTTAGAAGAAAGAAATATTTCTGGAAAAATATTAGTTTCACAATACTTAAATTTTACTGAACCTGAGGCATTAAAAAAGCTATTACGCTTTAAAAATATTGAGCTTCGTATATCCATAAACTCAAACTTTCATGCTAAAGGCTATTTATTTAAACAAGGGAAGTTGAATCATTTAATTATCGGTAGTAGCAATCTTACGGCAAGTGCACTTAGTATAAATAAAGAATGGAATTTAAAAGTTACATCAAAAAACACAAGTGGATTATCAATAACAACATTAGAAGAATTTAATAAGGAATTCAATCGTTCTACTATTGTTACAAATGAATTTATAAAAAAATATGAATTAATTTTTATAGAACAGAAAGCTAATAACGAAAAGATAACTAAGCTTATAACGGAAGAAATAAAACCAAATAAGATACAAGAAGATGCATTAAAAAATTTAGAACAATTACGAATTAATGGTGAAAAGAAAGCATTATTAATCTCTGCTACTGGAACGGGAAAAACCTACTTATCAGCTTTTGATGCTTATAAATTCAATCCTAATAGGCTATTATTTATTGTTCATCGAAAAAAAATAGCAAAAGATGCAATGAATACATATGAAAATATTTTTAAGCAGAAAAAAACATGTGGGTTATATTCAGGTAAAAATTTAGAACTAGAAAAAGATTTTATTTTCTCTACAGTACAAACATTATCAAAACAGGAACATTTAAAAAAATTTGATCCTAAAGATTTTGACTATATTGTTATTGATGAAACTCATAGAGTTAATGCAAATAGCTATCAACATATTTTAAACTATTTCTCACCTAAGTTTATTTTAGGTATGACTGCAACCCCTGAAAGAACTGATGGCAATGATATTTATAAATATTTTGATCACAATATAGCTTATGAAATAAGATTACAATCAGCGTTAGAAATGAATATATTATCTTCATTTCATTATTATGGTATAACTGATGTGAGTGTTGATGGTAAACAAATTAGTGAAAATTCAGCATTAAACTTATTAATAGAAAAAGAAAGAATAAAAAATATAATAAATAATATTAACCTTTATGGATGTGACAATGGAAATGTAAGAGGGCTAATATTTTGCTCCAATATTGATGAATGTGAACAATTTTCTTTAGAATTTAATAAGCGAGGATTTAAAACACTCTCATTAACAAATAAAACAACTGAAGAAGAGAGAGAGATAGCTATTGACAGGCTTGAATCTATTATACCAGAAAAAAAGATTGACTATATTTTTTCTGTCGATATTTTAAATGAAGGTGTTGATATACCAAGTGTTAATCAAATTGTTATGCTTCGGCCAACTCAATCAGCAATCGTATTTGTGCAACAACTAGGTAGAGGATTAAGAAAAAATAGTAATAAAAAATATTTAACTGTTATTGATTTCATTGGTAATTATAAGAATAATTTTTTAATTCCAATTGCTTTATTTGGTGATAATTCCTATAACAAAGATAATCTTAAAAAAATCATGTCTAGTAGGAATAAAATAATTCCAGGAACATCAACAGTTAGTTTTGACAGAATAGCCGAAAAAAGAATATATGAATCAATAAATAATGCAAATCTACAAAAGAAACAAGATTTAACTAAAGATTATATATCTTTAAAATTAAAGTTAGGTAGAGCTCCTTTAATGATGGATTTTATTAAATATGGCTCACGAGATCCATTTGCATTTGTAAAATATAGTCGTTCATTTTTTAACTTTGCAGAAGAATTTGAAGATACAATAAAAAATGGAATTAATAAAAAAGAAAGAAGATTATTAGAGTTTTTTGCTAATGATATAAATAATTCCAAAAGAATTGGTGAAAGTATTATTTTAAAAGAACTTCTACTTAATAATAAGTTATTTGTAAGTAAGTTAAAAAAAATCTTAAAAAACAATTATAAACAAGAATTATTAAAAGAAGATATTATTTCTTATGTGAATAATTTAAATTGTAATTTTGTAACTGAGGTTAAAGAAAAAAAACACTTACCTATATCTCAAATATATAATTTTAAAATAATATCTTATAACGATGAGTTTATAGAATGGGATAATCAATTTAAAACAATTTTAAAAAATAAATTTTTTATAAAATATCTAACAGATAATACCAATTACTCAATAAAAAAATTTGATGATGATTTTAATGTCGATTTATTTTTTGATGGTTTTCAGTTGTACAAAAAATATTCTCGAAAAGATGTTTTTAGGATATTAAATTGGAGTCAAAATCCTATAGCTCAAAATGTTGGTGGATATATTATTAGTAAAGATGGTTCTAACTGTCCAATTTTTGTTAATTATCATAAATCAGATGATATTTCAGAAAGCACTAAATACGAAGATTATTTTATTAATCAATATGAATTTAACTGGATGTCTAAATCACAACGTACATTAAATAGTAAAGATATTAAATCTATTATCAATTACAAATCTGGATTGCGCTTACCATTATTTATCAAAAAAGATAAAAATGAAATTGATTTTTACTATATGGGAGATGTTGTACCACAGATAAATAGCTTTGAACAAAACGTAATAGATAATAAACCTGTTGTTAAAGTAGTATTCGATCTTGAGCATCCTGTTGATAATGATATCTACAGATTTTTATTGATGAATAACTAGTCTTGATATAGATCGGTAACTTGATTTCATTATACTAATCAATTCTAGATTAGAAAAATATCAACCTTATTTGGCTGAATCAATGCAATAAAAAGGCCTGATAAATAGTTATCAAGCCTTTGTTTGCTTATTACTTTAATTTTGCTGTGAAATTAAAGCGTAACACCTTTTTTGGCAAGGAACTCATCATAAGTACCTTGGAAATTAGTCACTTTTTCAGGTGTAATTTCAATAATACGATTTGCTAATGAACTTACGAATTCGCGGTCATGAGAAACAAAAATCAAAGTACCTTGATAAAGTTCTAATGCCATATTCAGTGATTCGATAGATTCCATATCTAAGTGGTTGGTTGGTTCATCCATAATCAGAATGTTTGGTTTTTGCATCATCAGCTTACCAAATAACATTCTGCCTTTTTCACCACCTGATAAAACTTGAACTGATTTTTTCAAATCATCTTGAGAGAACAATAAACGACCTAATACGCTACGTACAGATTGCTCGTCGTCTTCTGGTTTCATCCATAAGCTCATCCAATCAAATACAGTCATATCTACTTCAAAATCAGTTGCATGATCTTGTGCATAATAACCAATATTTGAGTTTTCAGACCATTTTAAACGACCTGTATCTGGTGTTAATTCACCGACTAATGTTTTAATCATCGTCGATTTACCCACACCGTTATTACCCAGAATGGCAACTTTTTCGCCCACTTCAAGCATCATATTGACGTCTTTAAACAGCGGGGCATTATCATCATAGCCTTTAGAGATATTTTCCACTTCAAGCGCATTACGGAATAATTTTTTCTCTTGTTCAAAGCGAATGAATGGGTTTTGGCGACTAGATGCTTTAACTTCAGCTAATTGAATTTTCTCAATTTGCTTAGCACGAGAGGTTGCTTGGCGTGATTTAGATGCATTAGCACTAAAGCGACTTACGAAAGATTGTAATTCACTAATCTGTGCTTTTTTCTTCGCATTATCCGCTAATAAACGTTCACGCGCTTGAGTTGCAGCAAACATATATTCATCATAGTTACCCGGATGAACAGCAAGCGCACCATAGTCTAAGTCAGCCATGTGCGTACATACCATATTTAGGAAGTGACGGTCATGGGAAATAATGATCATGGTACTGTTACGTTCATTTAGCGTTTGTTCAAGCCAACGAATAGTATCAATATCCAAGTTATTCGTAGGTTCATCCAGTAACAAAATATCAGGATCAGCGAATAGGGCTTGTGCTAATAACACACGTAATTTCCAACCCGGTGCGACTTCACTCATAGGGCCATTATGTTGCTCTAATGGAATGCCTACATTTAATAATAATTCGCCAGCACGAGATTCAACGGTATAGCCGTCCATTTCACCAAACTTTACTTCCAGATCAGCAACTCGTAAGCCATCTTCTTCACTCATTTCTGGTAAGTTATAGATGCGCTCGCGCTCTTGTTTAACTTCCCAAAGTTCAGTGTGACCCATAATCACGGTATCAAGCACTGTATATTCTTCATAAGCAAATTGGTCTTGTTTTAATTTACCAAGACGCTCATTAGGATCAAGAAATACGTTGCCACTACTTGGCACTAAATCGCCACCTAAAATTTTCATAAAGGTTGATTTACCGCTACCGTTAGCACCGATTAAACCATAGCGATTTCCGCCACCGAATTTGACAGAAATGTTTTCAAACAGTGGCTTTGAGCCAAACTGCATAGTGATATTATTGCTGATTAACAAGACGAATACTCATTATTAGTGAATGACAAAAGGTAATGGGGCCGCATTATGCCACAAGTTACCCCCATTAAGACAGTAAAGTGACAAATGACTATTGAGGAAATTTCATTATGAGTAGAAAACTCATCATAATGTGAGCTATTGACCATAATTAAAGTAAGAAAAAAGAGATAACACATAGGTCATCTCTTAAGGTAATTTTATTGGTATTAATATCTATGATTTGGTTGGTACTAAGCCCGGTTCAACCACTGCATAAACTTGGTCATCTAGCAGATCAGCATCCATAAGTTGAGTCACTAAACGTGCAACATCACGACGATTAACTAAGCCGTGAGTCTCTTCATATTGATAAAGCTGAGCTTTACCCGTTTCTTCACCATTCAGTAACCCGCCAGGTCTTACTATTGCATAATCAAAACGGCTAGTTTGCAGCCATACTTCAGCTAATGATTTTTCTCTAACGGCTTGCCCAAAAGCAGCTTTTGCTCTGTCAGATAAGGCAACCCAACTATCACCACAGCCTAAAGAAGAAACCATGAGCATTCGTTGAAAACCCATTTTTTCCGCAGTATCAATCACTGTTCTATGTGCAAGATAATCATTTTCTCCCCCCATCGTTGAAATGATATCTGCTTCATTTCCAGCTAGTGTTAATACGCGGTCAACAGCATCAGGATCTATCGCATCACCCACGACTGTTTTTATTCCTTTTGTTTCTAAACGCGTTGCCGCTTCTGGATTGCGAACTAAAGCCACAATAGGGCGTTGTTGTGCTACACCAATATCAGCAATATGTGCACCAATCCCTTTACCGCCAGCGCCAAAAATAACCCAAGTTTTCACGTGCAATTATTCCTTATTTAATTGTTGTGCTAGTTGACGGAAAGCTGATAACTGCTTGGGTAATAATTGACGATGTTCATCTCGCCCAAGGAAGATTTTAAACATAGCAACGCCTTGTTGATTGAAAAATAAAATAGAGGCGGTATCCATACCCATAAACTTACGTTCGATCATTGCAATAGATTGGCAATTTTCGGCTTTAATATGGCCGGTCATTCCTTTTTTACCCCGTAAATTAAAATAGCCATGACGATGGAAACCACTTGGCAATTCACCACTAAACTCTAAGATAACATCTTGAGTATGCACAAGCGTGGTGACATTACCCCATTTCATCACACTATCCCAAACCGTATCGAATTGTTCGCCACTCATTAATGAGCGTGATGGTAAATGTCTCACAACCTCCAACAATGTGGTATTAAATTGTGTTGCAATGGTTTCCAATGTTCCATCAGGCTCAGTCATTAAAAATTGTTGTAACTCAGTATTCATGATGTTGTTTCCATCTTCTAATTAATATTCAGGGTAATAAAATTAACGAGGCGTATTTAATTGCAAAATTAATTGCTGTAAGGATGTCAGCAAGTTACTTGCCCAAAATCGACCTTCATTGGTTAATTTCATACAAAGAAAGTCGTCTTCAACAAGACCAGCTTGATACCATTGATTTAATAAAGGAGAGAGTAGAGTCGCTTGTGGGCTTAACTTGGCTAAGTCAACACGCCCGCACTCAATGCCAGCTTGTAACTCATGACGCCAACGAAAACCACTATCGGTTGTACGGCTCATCATCATTAAGGGTTTTTGGTTATCTGTAATTTTTTGATAATAATTATCAAGCGAACGTTCAATCATCCATGAATAACCATTAACAGAGCCACCAGCACCCGAGCCAAAAGCTAGGCAATCTGCCCCTTGTTTGATTAATAGATTGTAAAGATTACGCTCGCGGGTTGTTCTTGCCCAATGGCTATTACTGATCTGACGCCAGCCGACATTTTCCATAAAGTCACAACCTTGAAGATAAAGATCACGTCTTTGTATTGGTGAGGGCACAGTAATTCGTTGATTTTCAACTGCTTTACCTAATGGTGTATTAGGCAATAAGTTCAATGCATAGAGATCGACACCATCTAAGCCAATATCATGAGCAATAGTGAGATCTTCTTGCCAGTTCGTTGCATCTTGCCCAGGTAATCCAAATAATAAATCACACACCACGGCAGCACGATCTCGTAAACAAAGCCCTTTCATAAATTTGGTAGCTTCTTCACCCGTTGAGGTTCTCGCCATTCGTTTACGAATTTTACTGTTAAAAGTTTGAATACCTATCGAAAAACGGTTTGCACCTGCATCTAAACAAGCATCAATGCGATTATCATCAAAATTTAAAACTCGACCTTCAATAGTAATTTCGCAGTCAGGGGCTAGAGGTAGTGATTGGCGCAAATGTGCGATCACACGATAAAGATCTTTGGCGGATAACGCAGAAGGGGTTCCACCACCAAAATAAACGGCATGAATTGGTGCTGATTGATAAAGTAAGCTATCTGATTCAGCGGAGATCTCGCGCAATAATGCATTGGTATAGCGCGTACAGGCTTCTTCGTGATAGTTATTTTGATAAAAACCGCAAAATGTGCAATGTGTTGCACAAAAAGGGATATGAATATACAACAAACGCTTACAGGCTGGCGTTTTACTTGCTAATAAGGCTTGCCATGTTGATTGATGTTCTTCTTTTACAATAGGTACAGAACTTCGCCATGGCATGGTGGCATGCCTATCTCGAAAAGGACTATCACCTTCTAAAGCGAAGTGAGCAGTAAGATCAATTTCAGCAGAAGGGGGCATAACATGTGTTGCGACTGACTCTTTCATTATTAAATCATTCCTACTTATTATTCGCTCTTATTATCTTTTACTAGATCAGCGGGATAAAACTGTTGATGCAATAACTCTACAGCATCCACAATACGAGGCCCCATTCCCAAAATAAGGGATTGATCAATTTCGATAATGCGTTGATTTTTCCATGCTTGAGTCATTGACACTCCGGGCACAGAAGCTAATCCTTCAGACGCTCTTATTGTGCCTGTTTGGTTCTTTTGGCTTTGTGTCGTAATAACAATTAACTCTGGGTCAGCTGCAATAATGGCCTCTGCGCTATAGATACGATAATTCTCGTGTGTAGCGATATTCTCACCACCCGCTAATTGAAGGATCGCATCTGCGACACTGGTTTTCCCTGCAACTTGAGGAATTCCGCCTCCCGGTGAAAGAAAGAACATCACTTTTACTTTCTGTTTAATTTGATTATTTTTAGCCTGAATAGAGGCTAAACGTGATTGTAATGAATCAATTAATGCATCGCCTTGTGGCTGTTTATTCAGTGAGATGGCTAACGTGCGGATGTTTTGAAGCATTAACTCAAAAGTTGCTGGCGTTCTTGGTAATGTGATCACCTTAACGTTATGTTGAGCAAGCTGACGTAAAACCATTTTCGGTTCAGCATCATCCCACGTTACAAAAGTAGAAGGGCGTAGAGACAAAATGCCCTCAATACTTAGCTGTTTCCAATACCCAATATGGGGTAATACCTGAGTTTGCTCTGGGTAAGAGGTGGTTTCATCAACACCAACAAGCTTATTGCCAGCATCCATGGCATAAACTAATTCCACAATAGAACCACCCGCAATGACCCAACGGTCATTTTTTATATTCTCTTTTGCCGTTAAGCTAAAAGGCAACAATAAAAAACTGAGAGTAATTAATATTTTTTTCATTATTAAAACGCCCATGTCAGACCAACTGCAGCATTAATACCCGCAGCAGGGATAGATTCATGAGCTGTTTGATAACGCTTATTTAAAATATTATTTAAATCAAAGTTAATACGATATTGATCGTTATGGCCAAACTCACTACTAAGTGAAAGATTAACCGTTGTCCAGCCGGCGTAATGCTGTTTATTTTCTGGATTACTATGATCTTTCGCTTGCGTTGCTGCTCTTAAATATAAATCTGACATTAGATTCATATTATTGAGCAATAAGAGATGTTTAGTACCAACTCGTGTAGTGACTGTAGGTTCCCCTGTGTCCCATGTTTTTAGGGTTGGGCTAATAAATTGGCGACGCATCACATTGGCAGAAACATAAGGTGTAATTGGCCAACCTTGATATTGGGCCATTACCTCCATACCATAAGTTTTCGCGCGGTCGATATTGTCATAATAGAAGTAATCTGCTCGGCCTGTTTTGCTATTTCCTTCGCAAATACGTTCCCCAGCACAAGCGACTGAGGTGATGTAATCTTTTGCTTCAGAATAATAAATGGCGCTATCAATATACCAATTATTACCTTTATAACGTGCACCAAACTCTACGTTATTAGAGTGTTCAGCCTCAAGATCATGATTACCATAAGTTACCGCACCGCCCGCCGTTGTATTCATAAATTGCTGAACTAACGTAGGGAACACATAACCTTGTGCAAATGCAAGGCGCAACTCAGTATCTTTGAACCCGGAATAACGTAAATTGGATGAAACAATAAAAGCATTATCTCTCACAGATGTAGAGGGTAATGTCTTATAGCTTGTACCTGTTTTATTATGATTAACAGTCTCATCACCATCTTGTAATTCTGATTTTAACCAATACTGCCTAGCCCCCACAGTCCATGACCAATCTTCTGTTATTTTCCAACCATTTTGGGCAAAAACAGACACATTAGTTTGCTGACTGCGATTATGTAACAAAGATTGTTTTTCATAGTTTACGGCAGGTGGAAAACCCGTTGTACTATTTGAAGATGTTTGGCCAACAGAGGTTTGTTTTACTTTATCTTGTTGATATTGCGCGCCTAAAATGAGTTCATTATTTGCAGGTAACGTAAAGTTTGCCTGCATAGTCATTCCATAAGTATTCTGTGTATCCTCTGACTGTGTCCGGTTTTTAACAGTTAAATTACCAATCATTGGACTGCCTGTTGGCGTAACGACACCAACGCGGTTTTCAAATTTTCGTTCAATTCGCTGTGTATATGCATCTATATGAAGTTTTTTAAAATAATCAGCATCAATATCATAATCATAAAATAAGCCGATTTTTTCACGCTCAAGCTTAGGAACTTTAACGCTAAACTCTTGATATTTTCCCTCATCAGCATAATAAGATTGCGTAGATAAATCATAGCGATCAAGCGAAAGCCCAAATTTATGGTTATCAACTTTATAGCCTAACCATGCCCCTTGACCATTATTTCTAAAATGAGTATTAGCTAAGCGACCATCAGGAGTATCGCGATCACCATGATCGGCATAACTCCCATTAAAACGGTATTCAAAATCACCTATTGTGCCTGAAATTAACGCTGACTCACGCCATCCCATCGTTGCTGAGTCATAAACAACTTTAACATTGCCGCCAAAGGGCTTATCGCCGCCTTTCTGGGTGATTAAATTCACCACACCGCCAATAGCTTGTGAACCATAAAGTACAGAATAGGGACCTTTAACCACTTCAATACGCTCTAGTGCAGATTCATCAATTAAAATACCCGCACCAAAGTTTTGACCACCTCGTTGATAGGTAACTTCTTGTCCATCAACCAACAAAAGTACGCGTGATGAAGCCTCGCCACGAATACGAATTTGTTTACGGCCCGCGAGGCTATTATCAGTGACTTCAACACCAGGAATATCACGCAATTGATCTGCAATAGAAGACGCGGTTGATTGATTTAATGATTCCTTATCAATGACTTGAATAGTCGCAGGGCTATTCCATAAAGAGGAGGCACTACGCGTTGTAGTAACAACCAGCGTTTCTTCTTTAGGTGACGCCGTTTCAGCAATGGCGTATTGAGAAAGTGAGAGGGTTAGAGCCGATAATACGAAGCAAGATTTAAATTGAATACACATAGTTACAGACCTTAATGAGATCAATAATAATTATCATTCGCTTTATAATTTAACTTTTGGTATTCAGCAACCTAAAAATAGCAAATAGAATACATCTTTGATTTAAATCAAAGTAAAAATGTGACTTCATGCACATTAGGTGCCTAAATAAACAAAAATGGCATAAAAAGAAGGGTTTTTAAGCAAACAAAGAAAAGAAGGTA
Organism: Proteus sp. fly-1089; assembly: GCF_040138965.1. Taxonomy (NCBI): domain Bacteria; kingdom Pseudomonadati; phylum Pseudomonadota; class Gammaproteobacteria; order Enterobacterales; family Morganellaceae; genus Proteus; species Proteus sp. fly-1089. The sequence continues at coordinate 655,423 of NZ_JBEETS010000001.1, read as the reverse complement.
AGTAAGAATACTCAGTTTCTGTACTTACCTTTATTATTAAATATCTTGCAGAAAATAGAATGGGGGCAAAACATTATTCTAGAGAATTAAGAAAAACCTTTAGTAATTCATTTAATGCTTGCTGTTCTTGTTGTGATAAACCCGCAACCAAACGTTTTTGATTGTTAACATGAGCCTCAATAACTTGGTTGATTAATTCTAAACCTTGTGGTGTTAAAGAAACTAAAAAGCTACGGCCATCTTCCGGATTAACTTTACGTATAACCCAGCCTGCTTTTTCTAATTGATCAATGCGGTTTGTCATTGTGCCCGATGTAACCATCAATGTTGATAACATTTCACCAGGGGAAAGGGTATAAGGATTTCCTGCTCGTCGTAATGTGGCTAACACATCGAAACTTGATGTATTCAAGCCAAATTGGGAAAAAACTTTCTCCATTTCGCGGGAAAGATGCAAAGTAATATTACCCAATCGGCCAATTAACCCCATAGGGCTAATATCAAGATCAGGTCGCTCACGCTGCCATTGTTCGGTAATTCTATCTATTCTGTCCATGCATTTATCATGTCAATTATTTATCTTGACGTCAAGGTATTATCAATTTATCTTGACCTCAAGATAAATCACAATGGCAAATAACTTGAGTCACTTTATGAACCGATACACAACGCTTTTATTAACCGCTTTAGCTCCTATTGTTTGGGGAAGTACGTATATTGTGACAACCGAAATGTTGCCTGCAAACGTGCCAATGACATTGGCTGCATTACGTGCATTACCTGCTGGTATTTTATTATTAATGATTATGAGACAACTGCCACAAGGGATATGGTGGTTACGCGTGATAATTTTGGGTATTTTAAATTTCTCACTATTTTGGTGGTTATTATTTATTTCGGCTTATCGTTTACCTGGTGGTGTTGCAGCAACTGTAGGGGCGGTTCAGCCTTTAATTGTCTTATTTCTGTCTCATTGGTTATTACAAACACGTTTATCATGGCTTTCTATTTCAGCAGCATTAGGCGGCATATTAGGTGTGGCAATATTGATACTTACGCCTAATGCAACCCTTGATCCTCTCGGAATAATTGCAGGATTAGGTGGTGCTTTATCAATGGCGGCTGGTACTGTATTAAGTCGTCGCTGGCAACCACCAGTTACTCCTTTAACGTTTACCGCATGGCAGTTAACTGCGGGTGGTGCTGTATTATTACCTCTTGCGTTATTATTTGAACCTGCATTACCTTCATTAACGGGTATTAATCTTTTAGGCTTAGCTTATTTAACGTTAATTGGTGGGGCATTAACCTATGTTTTCTGGTTTAGAGGATTGGCATTATTAGGGCCAAGCTCTGTGGCATCATTAGGATTTTTAAGTCCACTTAGTGCTGTTATTTTAGGCTGGGCATTATTAGGACAACAATTAACTGGTTTACAAATTATCGGTATAATTGTGATATTAGTGAGTATTTGGGTTAATCAACAATCAGAAAAACGAGCACGAGCAAAGCTACAATCACTTAGTTAGGATTATTGTGTTATTTTAACCACCTTAACCATGCAATGTTTAATACAGAATAATCAAGAGAGAGTTGTTATGCCTATATGGGTTGATGCTGATGCATGTCCAAAAGTAATCAAAGAAGTGTTATATCGTGCAGCAGATAGAGAAAAAGTGATTATTACTTTTGTTGCTAATCAACGATTAATCGTACCTGCATCACCTTTCTTACGTACATTACAAGTTTCTGCTGGATTTGATGTTGCAGATAACGAAATTGTCCGCCGTACTAATAAAGATGATTTGGTGATCACGGCAGATATCCCATTAGCGGCGGAAGTAATTGAAAAGGGTGCGGTTGCTCTAAATCCTCGAGGTGAACGTTATACAGAAGCAACTATTCGTGAACGCTTAAATATACGTGATTTTATGGATACGATGAGAGCCAGTGGTATTCAAACGGGAGGGCCTGCAAGCCTAAACCAACGCGACCGCCAGCTTTTTGCTAATGAATTAGATAAGTGGCTATTACAGCAAAAAAGACGCACTTAACTTCACAGGTTATTATCTCTTTAAATAAACAAACGGGCATAGATATTATTGCCCGTTTTTCTTAAGATAAACTTTAACTTATTTCTTCTTTATAATGAGATTAGACATAACGCTTTGAGCCTAAAATACTCGGTTTCTTCCCTTTAAAAACATGCGGACCATCCATCGTTAATTTAAGCTCATCACCAATACGTGTTAACCAAGGAGTGGCTTCACTGCCTGCTCTTGATGTTACACCTGAAGGCTTTAACGTAATGCTCTCTTGATCAATTTCAATAATACCAATGACATAGGTATAAATCATATTATTGAAAAAACCTTTTTTGTATTCACAAGAGCACTCAACGATTTGATTACCATATTCCATGCGCATTGTTGGTTTTAATGATGCAACAGAAACGCAACCATTACTAATGGCAGAATAAACACTACAAACTAATGCCACTTTTCCGCCCATTAATTGAGAAATAGCGGGGTTTATTTCAACTGTTTCACAACCGGGCTGATCTTGGCTAACACTGACCACATCACCAGTATGGAAAACAAAAGGATCCGTATTAAAAGCACCACTTTTATCTGGCGCTTGAATAATAGACATTTGACCATTAGGGCGCAAAATACCCACACGAAGATCTAAATCATCGTTATCCTTACCATCACCATTATCTATCCACGTTGCACTGACTAAAATGCGCTTAGGTGCATCACTCCCTTTTAGTAAAGAAACACGGTGGCTACTATCTGGTTTCGTCAGTTTCACCACGCTTTTTTGTATATTAACAGGTGGTGTCGGCACAGGTGTAGTAATAACGGGGGCGGGTTCTTCAACCTCAATACCATAAAGATCACATAACCCAGCAAGTCCCGATGCGAACCCTTGCCAAACAGCACGCACTTTATTTTGCCCATTTCGAACATACAGTTCTAAAACAATAATGCCCGTTTCTTGCGAAAATTGGCTTGGCGCTAATTCAATAACGTCGTCATTATTTAACAATACTTGCGCTTTTAATTGCGCCACAACAGCAAAACCACCAGCACTTCCATCTTGCGTCAAGGTAATAGCAATTTTGGTAATATTGGTAGGTAAACGAGATAAGTCAAAATCAATACTATGAATAACCGATGAACCTTGAGTAACTGGTGCAATAAATGACGCTGCACCAGAGGTATGATGAGGGGCATTAAAAAAAACCATATCATCATCATGAACGACTTTGCCTGACTCAGTGACTAAAAAAGCAGTCAAATTAATATCAAGGTTATTGCCTACTGCATGAGAGACTCTAACTTGTCCTTTATTTTCACTTAGTGATGTATTTTCACCAGGTTGCAACGTTTTACTCATTAAAACTGCTCCTTGATTGATAAGACCAACTGCAAGAAATTGAGATGAAAGAAGTGATAATAACTTCAATTAATTATTTATTCGGTGATCTCTTTCACTTTCATTAGATATCAAAACCCAATGAATTTATTTATAATCTTAGGGAAATTTTTCCATCAAGACGAGAGGTAATGATGTCATTTTCTAAATCTATGCTTGCTTTGGCTGTAATGGCGGTCTCTTTTTCCAGTTACGCTGCAAAACAGGCTGATTTGATGATAGTTGACGGTACTGTTCTAACTATGGATCAGCAAAATAAAATTATTGAACAGGGTACTGTTGTCGTAAAAGAAAATAAAATTATTGCCGTTGGAGGCCCTGAGCTTTCCAAAGAATACCAAGCGAATAAAGTTCTAGATGTTGATGGTGATATTGTTATGCCTGGGTTGATTAATACTCATACTCACGGTTCAATGACAGTATTTCGTTCATTAGCGGATGATGTTCCAGATAGGCTTCACCGCTATATTTTCCCGCTTGAAAGCAAAATGGTTTCTCGTGAAATGGTCAGAGTAGGCGCTGATCTTGCAAATATCGAGATGGTAAAAGGTGGTGTAACAACTTATGTTGATATGTATTATTTCGAAGATGAAGTTGCTAAAACCGTTGATAAAATGGGAAATCGCGCTGTATTAGGAGAATCTGTTATTAATTTCCCTGTTGCAGATGCGAAAACACCAGAAGAAGGCATTCAATATGCGGTAAATTTTATTAAAGAATATAAAGATCACCCTCGTATTACCCCTGCTTTTGCACCTCACGCACCTTATACAAACACCACGGAAAATCTTCAGAAAATTGCCAAATTATCTATTGAGCTAGATGTGCCAGTAATGATCCATTTAGCTGAAACAGACCGTGAACAAGAAGAAATCGCCAAACGCACAGGTGGCAAAAGTCCTGTTCAATATATGGCCGATATTGGAGCGTTAAATAACAAAGTTATTGCGGCGCACGCGATTATGGTTGATGAAAAAGATATTGATTTACTGAAAAAATATGATGTTGGCGTTGCTCATAATATCAGTGCTAATACAAAATCAGCGAAAGGGGTTGCACCTGTCGTCGCAATGCTAGAAAAGGGTGTTCGTGTCGGTTTAGGGACTGATGGTCCAATGTCGAGTAATACACTAACAACCATGAATGAACTGAATCTTGTAGGTAAAATTCATAAATTAGAAAATAAAGATCGTGCTACAATGCCACCTTTAACGGTTGTAGAGCTGGCGACTATGGGTTCAGCAAAAGTCTTGCATATGGAAGATAAATTGGGCTCATTAGAATCAGGTAAACTTGCTGATATCATAGTTGTTGATACAAAATCACCTAATATGGTGCCTATGTATAGCCCTTATGCAGCATTAGTTTATGGTGCAAATGGCAGTAATGTCCGCCATACCATTGTAGATGGCAAAATTTTAATGGAAGATCGTCAACTATTAACGGTTGATGAGAAAGCGATTATTAAAGAAGCGCAAGATTTCTCTAATAAAGTACGTAAAACTGTTATCGATAGTGGCGAAGTGGTTAAATAAAAATCGATATCAAACATCTTTATCCTAGGCAGTTTGCTTTTAAACTGCCTTTTTATTTTTATCATTAAAATATTTCTCTTATTTTTATCCAAACAGGACTAATTAAGATAAAGTAACGACTAAATCTTTCACCATTACTAAGATAATCTTGCTTATTTATAATGATTATTCTATCTAATACTGTAACACTCTGTTTTATCTTGATCCTTATATTCTAATGTCATTTCCTCTTTAAGTTTATTCTGTTATCTAAATTATTAGAGATGCAATACTATCTCAATATACTTATGCAATAGTGCATTCCTATTTAGTATTCTGATAACACTGCTCATCAACTATGGATAGAATAAAAATGATGATTAAACCTAATAAACTCACTCTGTCACTTTTTACATTATCGGTTATTAGTGCATCTAACGCGTTGGCTAATGAACATAACTCAGCAGAACTAACTAAAACGCTTTATCAAGATGTAACACTTAATCAAGCCACTATTTTCTTACGAGGCGCAGAGCTTGAAAATAGTACGATGCTCAATTTGCCAGCAGGACAAAGTGAAGTCATTTTATCAAATGTTGCGGATAATCTTGATCCCAAAAGCCTATCAATTAGCATTGATAATGACGATGTGATTATTAACACCATTAACGTTAAAAAAATTCCTATTGCACCTAGTTACCCCCCTGAAATTGTAGTATTGATGAAAAAACAGAAAGACATTAATAAGCAAATTGAAGAATTAAACATCAATATTAATGTAGGTGATGAACAAATTGCTTTACTAAAAGACCAATCATTTTTTGGCTATGGTGAAACGCAGACATTAGAACATTCATCACAGAAGTTTGATTTTATTAGCCAAAAAATGACATCTATTTTAAATCAACAAAAAACAGCGCGTGAAGAAATAGCTAAACTGACTGAGCAATTAGAAGAGTTAACACGTAAATTAGAAATCGATATGCCAATTATTGCGCAAGAAAAAACACAAATTGTTTTATCTTTAGGCACATCAAAAAACCTAACAAGTAAAATGCGTATATCTTATATAACACCAGATGCTGGATGGTCTCCTGCTTATGATATTCGAAGTCAAGGAATGGATAAGCCAATATTACTTACCTATAAAGCAGATGTTATTCAAAATACAGGCCTAAATTGGGATAAAGTAAAGCTGGTTTTAACATCCACTAATCCATCTTTAAATATTACTGCACCCACTTTATCGCCATGGTATCTCGCTCTTTATAATGATAATGCTAAATTTAGAAGTAAAAGTATGAGCATGGATATGGCTTCAGCACCTTCCCCTGCAGTAATGAGAGAAGAAAGCTATGAAAAACAATTAAATAAAGGCGTAACGCGGTATGTGACAACCAATAATAATGGTATTAATTTAAGCCACGCTATCGCATTACCTTACACATTAAAAAATAGCACAGAGCCTAATACATTAGTGATTAATCAAAAAGAAGTTGTTGCAGATTATCGCTATTTAACCACACCAAAATTAGCTGAAGAAGTCTATTTACAAGCTGAAGTCAAAGACTGGGAAAATTTAAATTTACTTAATGGCCGTGCTAATATCTACTATATGAATAGTTTTGTAGGTAATAGCTATATTAATACTAATGAATTAACAGAATTACTTAACATTCCACTTGGAATAGATAAAAATATCCAAATTAGTCGTATTAATAATGAAAAAATAAGGAAAGAACCCATCTTTATTGGCACCACAATAGAACAAAAAGAAAGCTATACTATTAAAATAAGAAATACGTATAACACGCCAATTAAAGTGACAATTTACGATCAATTACCACTTAGCCAGGAAAATAATATTAACGTCTCAAACGCTGATTATAAAGATGGCGTACTTGATAAAGATACAGGTGAAATAGAGTGGAATATCACGTTAGGGGCAAAACAAGAAAAATCCTTACCATTAAATTATACGCTTTCTTACCCTAAAAACAGACAAATTATCGGGCTATAATTACGATCTTTAGGCTGATAAAAAATAGAAGAGGGTGCAATTGCACCTTTTTCTATTTTAAAGAGATCAATTCTATATTATAAAAAATCACTTATCATCTTTTTTAAAATTAAATAAAATTTAATCGATTATTGGTTCACTAATTGAAATTCATTATTCCAATAACCTATGATCATTATATTTCTTTTCATACTCTTATGACTGCCAACATATCATCACCATCTTTATCCAGACCTATCTCTTCAAAACCAAAAGAACTATAAAATTTTTTAGCTACTGGATTTAATGGGTTGTAACAAATTTCAATTTCATTGATTTGCTTATCTTGCTTAATTTCACTTAAAGCAATATGTAGTGCTTCTCGGCCTAATCCTTTATTTTGATGTACTTTATCTATCATAAAACGCCAGATAGCAATTTTATACGGATTTTCTTTCACCCACATAAAAAAACCAACAGGTTTATCTGATAAATAAATTCCTCTGACAATATAGTTTTCATTATAAGCCGCTTCGACTAAAGACCACATATTAGAAGCAATATAGTCTTCTTGATATTCTTCTACTTCAAGTAAACTAATTTCTTCATAATTATCTGAAGTTATAGGTTTTAAACTGATGTCCATTATATTCTCTTTTTAAATCACTAATTCACATATCAATATAAGTTCACCACTTATTATCATAGCTAAAATTTAAGAAAGATTAAGAGAAAATTTAGATAGCACTATAAGTCACATTACTTTATCCATTCCAAATATTGAAATAAAAAAATAACAATAGACAAGGATTAAAGTAGAAAATCATTATTAAAAATAAATAGATAAATTTTAGATGTGAAAATGCTTTGTTAAACACTTTTAATAAGCCATCTTTATTTTAAGTAAATAGCGCTTCCAATGTTATCATTTCTTTTCTTAATCCTATTTTTTGTGCGGGCGTTTCGTTTTCATTGATAAGACAATAATTATAATAAAAGCTATAAATAGACAATAATAAACTTACTGTACTAGGCGATAATTTTCTTAAAAATACATCCGAAAACTTCTCTTTAAATGATTGAATAAACAAATGACTATAATCAAGAGAAGGAGCTATTTTAGTATAAAAGTTAATATCATCTGTTTTATTTAACCCTAAATTACATAGATAAAAAAGCTCTTGATTATCTTGAGATATAAACTCATACCATTTATTATTCCACCAACCCAATGTATAACTCCCTTTATAAGAAAAGTCAGTAGTTAAACGAGTTCCTTTTGAAACCACATAATAAAGATTAGATTCTTTTCGCTTTATTTCTTTTCCATATGCCACCATACACCCACCACGTATAAAACTATCATGATAAATAAAATGGTATTGGATAGTTATTGGTAGAATAAATTTTAATTTAAGAAAATGAAAGTGTGATAAAACAACGGGTTCAATAATATGTTCAGAACAAATTTTTTCTGTATATTGAATTTGTCCAAAACTTTTTCTACTGTTTATTTGTTCATATCGCATAATAATATTATCAAGTAATATACCTTGCGTATTATCTAGCACCTCTTTTTTAGTATTGTTATGATATTGGCTGTCAGGACTCACGACAGCCTTACTCCAATTAACACTAGACAGAAAAACATAACCTGTATTAGAACAACAGGTTACAATCCCAAACAGCTCATTTGAAAAACCTTTTGTTGTATTATTTCGACAATTCAAAGTAAATACATTTGTTTGTAAGCTATAGATTTTGTTTCTATTCAAAGATTGTTCATATTTTCGTGTTTTTATTTCTAGCAATTGTTCAATTTTAGCTAATTTCCGATAAAACAGAGCGGGGGTAATATTTAAATTATTGATAATATAAGTTGGTGTTTGTATTTGTAAAATAAGGAGGTCTATTATTTTATTATAAAGATGTTTTAAATCTATATTATTTTTAAGGGAGAAAACAGCATTACACTTTTTGCATTGATAACGTACTGTTCTTTTTGCAGTTTTTCCATAAAGTATTTTCTCTGATGAATCACAATTTGGACAGTATTCATTGATATTTAAATTAAAAAAATCAATATAAGGATTTAATAATGTTTTTATATCCTCATTATTGATTAATACGCTGCTACCACCACAACCATTACAATAAACAGCGGGAAAGCCCAATTTAAAAGAAGGGATGATATAAACATCTTCTATTACGTCAGAAAAATGTTCACAACTCTCTGTTTTACATATATTAACATTGATTTCGTTTGTTATTTTCATCAGTTCTTATCATAAAAAACCAACACGAAACGATAATAACATAATTCAATCGGGTATATTGCTAACTTACTGTGATAGTTATCATACTTTTAATAACTCAGCTGTTATTAACTAGATATCGAACATCAACGACGTTATTTCAGTATTCTCATTATTACAGGATATTATTATGCATAAGCCTATTTTTATATTGCCTCTTTTAATTGGCACGTTATTAGGGAATTCTTCAGTTTTTGCTCAAGAAATTACCATTTATCACACTAACGATTTGCACGCGAATGCCGTTCCTTTTAAAGCTCCTTACGTTAGCCAAGATAGGTTAGTTGGCGGTTTTGCCAATATTGCAACCATCGTTAAAGAGGCAAAAAAAGATAATCCAGGTGTCTTATTTTTTGATGCTGGCGATTATTTTACAGGACCTTATTTAAGCACCTTAACACAAGGTGAAGCCATTATTGATATCATGAATGAAATGTCTTTTGATGCAGCCTCTGTGGGAAATCATGAATTCGACCATGGTGTTGAAAATATGGTTACACAGCTTAATAAAGCGAAGTTTCCCGTACTTTTAGGTAATATTTTCTATGAAAATAATGGGAAAGCTGTTTGGGATAAACCGTATATTATAGTAGAAAAAGAAGGTGTTAAGTTTGGTGTAATAGGACTACACGGTAAATTTGCTTTCTATGATACTGTCAATAAAGATAAACGAGAGGGTGTAGAAGCGAGAGACGAAGTTGAATACCTTAATAAATATCTTAATGAACTAAAAGGGAAAGTTGATATAACTGTATTACTGGTTCATGAAGGTGTTCCTGCAAGACAATCTAGCTTTGGCTCAACAGATGTCACCCGTATGCTACAAAAAGATATTGAATTAGCACAGCAAGTAAAAGGGTTGGATATTTTAATTACTGGACATGCTCATGTGGGTACACCAGAACCTATTAAAGTAAATGATACGTTGATTGTTTCTACGGATGCTTATGGCATTAATGTTGGAAAATTAGTTTTAGATATCAATGATAAAACTAAAAAAATTGATAGCTATAAGGGCGAATTAGTTAATATCTTTGCCGATGAACATAAACCTGATCCAGATACACAGAAAAAAATAGAAGCATGGACTAAAAAATTAGATGAAATTGCACAACAAAAAATTGGTAACGCCCATAATGAACTAACGCGCTCTTATGGTGGATCTTCTGAAATTGGTAATTTAATTACCGATGCTTTTTTAGTCACAGATAATCGAGCTCAAATTGCTTTTGTTAATAGTGGTGGTATTCGTAACGAGATCCATAAAGGAGATATTACGATCGGGGATATTATTAGTATGTTCCCATTCCCTGATGATTTAACTTACATGGAATTAAGTGGTAAAGATTTACGGGATTTAATGAATCACTCTGCAAATTTAACTAATGGTGTATTGCAGGCTTCTAGTGGTTTTGAAATGAAATATGATAGCTCTAAACCTGTTAATGAGCGTGTTGTTTCTGTTTCTATTAATGGAAAACAAGTTGAAGATAATGCTTATTATCCCATTATTGCTAATTCCTTCTTAGCAAGAGGCGGTGATGGTTTCACTGCCTTTACTCATGGCCAAAATACTAAAGATATTCCTAATACCAGTGCAGCAACGGCCGTTATTGAATATATTAAGCAAAAAGCCACTATCAACATGCCTAGAGAAGAACGAATTGTTGATATCTCCACAAAAAAGTAGTGTATAAATAACCAATAACCCATCATATAACGCCATTAATATTCTCACTATTTATGGCGTTTTTTGCATTAATTAATAAGAAGGCTTTTTATTAATCCAGCAGATCGCTGTGATATCAGATAAAACTTAACTCATCTGCTGATATACTCATGCTTATTTTGTTATTCACTTTGTTTTGTTGAGATATTCCTATGCCGTGGACTTTTTCACATCCTTCCATTGTTTTCCCGATAAAACAGTCCAGAATAGGCAAATATCTTAATTTACCTGCATTAATTGTGGGAAGCACTTCACCTGATTTACTCTATTCTTTTGGTTTATATCAATCTGCAACAACGGCACATGATTTATTAGGCTGGTTTTATACTGCATTTCCTTTTTGTATCTTCGTTTTTATCTTAAATTACTTATTCAGAAATCCATTAAAATGTGTATCGCCCATACCTTTATATGATCCTCTAAAATTCAATATTCGAGCATTATGTCTATTTGTTTTATCCCTGTATATTGGTGCAGTAACACATATTGTATGGGATTCATTTACCCATGAAACGGGAACTGCAGTCAGATTTTTTTCTGTATTACAGGCTCAATTATTACAAGGAATGACAGACAGCCAAGAGATTGCTATTTATAAATTATTACAACATTTAGGCTCGGTGATAGGAGTACTTTATTTGTGTTGGAAATACATTCAATATCAGCGTAAACAAAACTATCTAACACAAAAAGAAAACCGTATTAAATTATATCGCTTAGTTGGGATCGGCTTTCTGTCAGGCTTGTGTGCTTTACCTTTAGCTTTGCAATTCTCAAATAAAGGACAGGGGATCAACATTAATCGATTTATTTTCTTAGAACTATCTTTAGCTGTGCCTTTTTTCTTTGGTTTAATGATAATTTTAGGGTTATGGTTATATCGAACTAAAACTTGACCAATTAAACTAAAAAAGCCCCGTAATATAAATTTATGGAGCTTTTCTTTAGTGTCCGTATTTAATACAGAAAATCTTAGCTATTTATTAGTTTTTAAACCACTGCATGACTTCTTCATAACTTCCTTGGTAAATAATTTTATCTACCTTTTTGCTTAATTGATAACGATACATAGGATCGTAATACTCTTTCAGCAAAGGAGTTAACCAAGTAAAGTGAACTTCAGTATTGGCTTCTTTTTTTTGTATTTCTAACGCGTTATCGAGTAATTGTGTTAATTCCGCAGCTCGTTGAGATCCCAATCGACGGCGGATAGCGAATAACCCATGATGTAAATAATCACTATAAGCTTGCCAGCCTTTATCTTCGCCATATGCCTCTAGAAAATCATGAGTCATACGATCAAAATACTCTGCTTTTAAACGCTCAATGCGGCGCTCTAAGGGATCATCAACAACAACGATTGATGCCTCAGCCATTTTTGCTCGCAAACATTCAGGTAATCCATTAGCTCCAATAGCACGGCCTTCATCTTCGAGTACCCATCTCGTATATTTTTTTGATTTTTTCAACATTTCAACACCAAGATGGTTTTCAAATGTAGCTTGAGGGAATTGATCTTCAACAGTACGGCCAAAAGAAGAACCTCGATGATGAGCAATACCTTCAAGATCAATACCTTCAGGTAATGAACGCACTAATGTCGTTTTTCCATTGCCAGTACATCCACCAATAAGGATAATAGGGCGCTGAACGAACTCTTTGGTCATTTCAATAACAGCCTGTCTTAATGCCTTATATCCCCCTTCAATTAATGGGAAATCTATACCTGTGTCTTTAAGCCATTGCTGAACGATATGAGAACGCATCCCACCACGAGCACAGCAGATATAACCATTAGGAAATTGCTCACAGGCTTCACGCCAAGCTACAATTCGCTTATCACGGATTTCACCGCTAACCAATTGATGTCCTAAATCGACTGCTTTTTGTGAGCCTTGTTGTTTATAACAAGTTCCCACCGCCGCGCGCTCTTCATCATTCATTAAAGGCAAATTAATCGCATTAGGGATCGAGCCTTGATTAAATTCAATAGGTGCACGCACATCAATAATAGGTGTGTTAGTTGCAAGAATATGTCGAATATTTTGAGCAGAAAACGCTGATTCCATAATAAAAATTGTTATATCTAGTCTGGCTGAAAGATTGACTACTATACTCTTAAGAACATGTGATGACACGCTCTGATCGTATGTTTTTATTAAATTATAGTGTGTTATTTCTAACAGAATAATTTTCTATAGAACAAAAAAACACATCACTGTCAGTAAATCCTGTGGCATATTTTTAAATTTGTCACAGCAACATTTTACCACTGCTTAATATTTCTATCGCCCTGTGTCACCGACGTTAATTTAGCTAATAAGGGTAATAATTTTTGCTTAAAATCATCCATAAAGATGTAAATAATAGGTATAATTTAGATGATATTTTTTGTTTATCACTTATAATCACAACGTATTCCAGAATAGCTCAGTGGTAGAGCATTTGGCTTCGGACCGAAAGGGCGCAGGTTCAACTCCTGCTTCTGGATCCCTCATTAATAATAATTTCTATTGCTTGATCCCTTTCAGAGCAATCAAAAACCACCTTGAATACCCCTCTTTATTTGGTGAATATCATGGCTGATAAACAAAACCTATTACCCGTTGGACTTTCTTATGCACAATCGCAATTGGCTAAAGCGTTAAGCCAACCCGAGATAAATAACAATAAAGTTCAACAATGGGAAGCTGTCTTACACCAGATACTACAAGGGCAAGCCACTTATGGCAGTCGTACACCCTTCGAAAACACACCTGCATGGATCACCCTTGAGGTTATAACAGGAGGATTCGCCACTGGTAATTGGTTGGCTGGGGGAGAAATAACATCTGAAGAGCAACACTTATTAGATAAACTGCAAATAAAAACCTCACCTGAAAATCAACGATTAGCGTTAAATAGCTACTATTTAACTGATGAAGGAATGAATGTTCTTAATAAATGTTTAGATAATGAAAACTATCTTATTACGATTCCTGAAGAGAGTGTTTTACTCACTGTTGCATGGTTGATCAGAAATAAAGCTCAAGCTTACGCAAGGGACTTGCTTGATATTATTTCGCCTTGGTTTTCAACATTAAGATTTTACCCTCGCATTGTCGAACAGCCTGTTATTTCAAGCAGTACAGTAAGAGTGCAAGATCTCGATATAACAATTTACGATCTTAAAAGAATAAAGCCCAATAAACGAGTATTAGCACAAAAAGAAGCGGTGACTATTTGGCATCCTTTTAAAATGAAAATGGTAGCGTTACTTTCAGAAATTGTTGATAAGTCATCGAGTAATACAATTACATCGTTATGGAGGCAATCGGCAAAAGATCTTATTGCTGAATATTCCAAATTACGTAAACAATATTTCCTTTGCAATAAACCTGTAAAAAATAAAGGTGACTTTGCAAAATTACGTATTGCTATTGAGCAGTTATCCTTTGAGAATAATGAGTTAGATCTTCATCAAGTACAACATATTCGTATTTTATTACAACGCCATATCGAGAAGTATGGTGAACCAAACTCAGAGAAAAGCGATAAAATACAAAAAATAAAGCAAGGTGATGTGCAAGCACCATTACATTACACATTAAGTCGAGTCATTTTAAACCGACTTGATTGCTTAGATATTAATAATGGTTTTGATAATAAAGAAATCGCCACAGAGGCAATTTCTGAAAGTGAAGCAAATAAATTTAACTTAACACAAGGTTATCCTATTCCAAATATCATTACGTATAAAACAATGCGTAGTTTTAATACCACAGCAAGCCAGCTTGTCGAACAAAAGTTAATTACTTCTTCAGAAGCGTTAAGTCATATTATTCCTCAAATTACAGCGGGTTTACGTGCCAATAGTCTGTTAGATATTCCATTACGCCATCTTTACGAAAAAAACTATCGAGCATTTAAACAACGTCGCTCTTTGTTGTTATTAGATTTACAACATCAAGTACAACTAGAAGAGCTACCGTGGATTACGATTATTGACAAGTTTCGTACAAAACAAATTTCCAATAAAACTATCTTTACGGAAGTATTAAATGAGTTTCTATTATTAAACTTTCGTTATTTTCCACAAACGCAGCTACCTAATCCTTTATTACAAGAATTAAACTCACTGACATCTGAAATAGATCCAAGCATTAAATGGAGTGAAGAACTTGCCGCAGATATCTTTATGGGAATGTTCAGTAAGAAGATCGCGAATATATTGGTAAAAAATGCTGATTCAATTTTACCTTACAGTCTGTATTCACAATATTATAAAGTTGATTATTTACTGTTGAAGCATGAATTACTCACCGCTTTATCGCCAGTAAATACACAAGGGAGCGACCCTTATGCGACATCTCGCGTGATTTTAAAATGGTGTGAGGATAGAACAAATGAAAAATTTGGCTCTTATTCGCCGGCAATAAATGGGGAATTACTTGAACAATCCTACATATTAACAACCCATAATCTTAGTACCATTTTTAATGTGCTTGGTCTTGTTGACAAATTAAAACCATTCTTGCTTGATATGTGTAAACAATGTGTACAAGTCATCAATCGCTATTTACAGGCTCCTTATCGTGGTTATCATGCATCATTAATCATAATAAAAAATGCAGCTTATGCATGGCGACAATGTGTTTTTTACCTCTCGTATTTATCACAAGAAGAACTACAACAATTTGTCTTATGGGCAGAGAATTATATTGATACCCAATCTCAATATTTCAAAACACTATTTATGCCAATTTGGAATGGGCTAATGAGCGTAATAAATACGCCAAATGACTATAATTATGATGATAAAACATCACATCTTATTTTTTATGGTTGGTCTAAAAAACATTGGATGATGAAGACTATTTTAAAAGCCAATGGTGAAGAAATTTGTGAATAAACTTGAGATATACATCAAAATTAAATAGGCAAATAGACTGAACGGTTCTTTTTGCCTGTTTACTCTGTATAACATTATCTATGATTAGTTTAGAGGCTTAAGTGATATTTGAGATTTTTAGAACACTTTTACATTACAGCTTACATTTTTTAGCGCCTATTCTATTAGGCTATCTTTTCTGGCGTAAGAATTGGAAGATAGCCTCACTGCTTATGATTGGAACAATGGCTATTGATATCGACCATTTGTTAGCAACCCCTATTTTTGATCCCAATCGTTGTAGCGTGGGTTTTCATCCATTACACACGGTTTGGGCCGCTTTAGTTTATTTGGGTATATGGTTTTTACCCTCATGGAAATTAAAAGCTATTGCAATAGGATGTTTATTTCATTTATTTACCGACTCGATTGACTGCTATTTAGGTGGATTAAAACCCAGCCTAACAATAACGATGATTTGTGATAAAAATTACTTTATATCCGATTTCAGTAATAACTTTATTAGTCAAAAATAGAAAAGGGGTAAATCTCCCTTTGTTTTTGTTCTTTAGCAATTCGGTGTTAATAGCGACTACCAACGCAACATTGAAAGAAAAAGATCATAATAAACTGTTATCATCACCGAAAAAGTCACTGGCTAACCACTGCGTTACCGTTTTAGCATTAACTTGATTCGATTGTAGTTTTTCAATCGCAAAATATTCAGGGAATGAAGCATCTGATTCATCATACTCTTTTTCGAGTTGTTCTAATTTAGAGAGTGCGTTTTCATAGTTATCAAAAATAGCTTCAATATCTCGATAGATCTGACCAAAACCTTCACTAAAACGTGAAATAACATAATAAAAATCTGAAAGAGGGATATCACAACTAAAACTGCTTAATTTCACTTCTTCAACTTCAATCCATCTGTCTTTTTCAGTGAGTACTTTAACTTGATTTTCTTCGTTTTGATTATCTTTAATGAAAGTCATTTTTGCTTTTTCAGCAATATCTCTATTGTCAAAAGCCCCTAAAATAAAATCAGGACCTTCATAATCAGATATACCTATAATGCATAAATAAATTATCTTCATATTTTTTATACCTTCTCGTAAAAATCTCTAATTGTTTTATAACCATCTTAATTTTATTAAAAATATTATAAGCCACTCATACAGTAAATCACTTGTCTCATTGACGCTCTTTTTGACTTTATAATCTGGTGGTAATTGCAAAAATCTTGATGTAGAGTGCTCAGTCTTTTTTTAATGAAGTCTATTGGGGAGGCTGAATGTTTATAGGCTTTGATTACGGAACATCGAATTGTTCTGTTGCAATCATGAAAGAAGGAAAACCGACTCTTTTACCTTTAGAAGGTAATGATGTCTATATTCCATCGACCCTTTGTGCGCCAACCCGTGAATCTGTTTCTGAGCACTTATTTCGCCATTTAAATATAAAACCTTCCAGTGAAATTGGCGAACAATTACTAAGAAAGTCGATTGCGTTTAATCGAGAAGAAGATATTGAATTAGTACCTGAAGATATTCTTTTCGGACAATCTGCACTAAGTTTGTATCTACGTGATCCGCGCGATGTCTATTACGTTAAATCACCTAAATCTTTTTTAGGGGCTTCGGGCCTACATGATATACAAATTAGCTTCTTTGAAGATTTAGTGTGCGCCATGATGGCGAATATTAAACACCAAGCAGAAAAAAGCACACAAGAAGCAATTACAGATACCGTTATTGGTAAACCAATTAACTTTAATGGGTTAGGTGGTGAAACTTCAAATAAACAAGCTGAAAGTATTCTTATCCGCGCGGCTAAAAGAGCTGGCTTTAAGAATATTATGTTTGAATTTGAACCTGTGGCAGCTGGGCTTGAATATGAATCTACCTTAAATAAAGACCAAACAGTACTAGTTGTTGATATTGGCGGTGGTACAACAGATTGTTCATTAATTCAGATGGGGCCAAGTTATCAAGGTAAAACTGATCGTTCAAACACCTTACTTGCCCATAGTGGACAACGTGTTGGTGGTAATGATCTTGATATTTATCTTGCTTTTAAACAACTTATGCCTTTATTCGGTATGACAGGATTAACTTCTTCTGGTATTAAATTACCGCTGAAACAATTCTGGGATCCTATTGCGATTAATAATGTCGAGGCGCAAAAAGATTTTTATTCTCGTCAAAATTTAGCTGCATTAAATCAGCTTAGACGAGATGCGAAAGAACCTGAAAAAATAGCTCGTCTAATCGAAGTGTATAATGAAACACTGGGTTATAGCATTGTTCGACGTGCTGAAGAGGCTAAAATTGCCTTATCAGATTCTCCTGAATATATTGCTAATATCGCCTTGTTAAGTGAAACATTAGAATGCACCATTGAACGTGAACAAATGGTGGAGTCGATAGAATCCCCTAAAAGTAAAATGATTGAATTAGTTAATGATGCAGTTCAACAAGGGGGAATAAAACCGGACGCTATCTTTATGACAGGTGGTTCAGCGCGTTCACCGATTTTATGCCAAGCAATAGAACAACAATTACCTAATATCCCTATTGTGAAAGGGAATGATTTTGGATCGGTTACCGCAGGATTAGCCCGTTGGGGTGAGGTCTGCTTTAAATAACTTACTTTTTCAAGATATTAAAGCGCTTTACATTTAATCGGTGTATTGATTAGATGTGGAGCGTTTTTATTTATAAAACACAATAAAAAACACAACATTCGATAGGAGAACACATGTACCGCTTCCAAAATGATTATAATGAAATTGCACATCCCGCGGTCATGAAAGCAATCACTGATACAGTGGGTCAACGCTATGATGGATATGGCATGGATACACTTTGTCACCAAGCCGCTGAACTCATTAAACAGCGTATTCAACAGCCTGATGTGGATATTCACTTTTTTAATGGTGGAACCATCACCAATTTAACCGCGATTTCTCATTTTTTACGTCCACACCAAGCTGTTATTTCTGTGAGTACTGGACATATTGCAACACATGAAACCGGTGCTATTGAAGCAACAGGGCATAAAGTTATCACCACATTTTCGGCTGATGGTAAATTATCCCCGGCACTGTTAAAACCTATTCTTGCTGAACATAACGATGAACATTGGGTTCAACCTAAGCTGGTTTATATTACCAATGCCACCGAAATTGGTACGGTTTATCGCAAAGCAGAACTACAAGCACTCCGCGATTTTTGTAACGAACATAATTTGTGGTTATACCTTGATGGTGCTCGTTTAGCGACAGGGCTTATGTCTGCACAAAGTGACTTAACCATTGAAGATATCGCAAGTTTAACCGATGCGTTCTATATTGGTGGCACAAAAATTGGTGCTATGTCAGCTGAAACCTTAGTAATTTGTCATCCCGCATTAAAATCAGACTTTCGTTTTAGCTTAAAACAGAAAGGGGGATTACAGGCAAAAGGGTGGT
Organism: Proteus sp. fly-1089; assembly: GCF_040138965.1. Classification (NCBI taxonomy): domain Bacteria; kingdom Pseudomonadati; phylum Pseudomonadota; class Gammaproteobacteria; order Enterobacterales; family Morganellaceae; genus Proteus; species Proteus sp. fly-1089. The sequence goes on along the minus strand of NZ_JBEETS010000001.1, from coordinate 636,083 downwards.
TATTAGGGGCGCAATTTGAAGCTTTATTTAAAGATGATCTCTATTTTAAATTAGGTAAACACCTTAATGAAATGGCATCACAATTAACTGAATTTTTCACTGTACAAGGTTTTGAATTTTTAGCACCGCCAGAATCTAACCAAGTTTTTGTTATTCTACCAAATGCGATTGCGGAAAAATTAACTCAACAATTTGTTTTTCATCGTGTATTACTTGAAGATCCTAACTTGAGTTGTTTACGCCTTTGTACTTCTTGGGCAACAACACAACAAGATATTGATGGATTTAAAGCTGCATTTCTTCAATTAGTTTAATTTTTTTGTTTATGCATTACGCACTTATTCAGGCGTAATGCATTTTTAATGAAATAAGAGATTAATTACCCCAATTTTAAATATAATGATGGAGAGGTACCTTAATAATGTTATATTAATATCTCCTCACTCAACATAGGTAGGGTAATAGAATGAAGAAACTGACACTCCAAGAAATGACAGATGCCCAACAAATGCGAGTAAGAACCCGAATAGCTCAAGAAAAAAAGAAGTTCGGACGTGAATTAACTAATGCTGAAATGAACAGAACCAAAGATTCCATTATTACCGAAATCTCCCTCGAAGTTGAAAAAGCTACCAAAAAAGCACAAGCCCTCAAGAAAAAACAGAAATTAGCCCCTAGTGATGAAACTTATAGTTGGTCAGCCAAAAACCATCGTAGTGGCTATCGTTAATTTTTTGCCTTGCTAGTAAGCTCAATTACTAGCAAGGAATTACTTTAAAGATTGTTTTTTTCAATTAACTATTTTATTTTTTCTGTAGCCATATCTCTAAATAAGAAGAGATAAAACCACTCTTTATTGAGTGGCTTTAGGTATTTCCCTGATATTGACGCAATATTGCTATATTTCCATTGTATTAATTAATGAATATAGCTTTTTAAAAGCATGATATTTTTTCTCGTATGTTTTATGTTTTTCTAAATTGGGTATATGACGTTTTTCAAGCTTAGGTTGAGAAAGAATAACTTGTGATGAATGAGCGGGATTTACTGCTAATTGTGCAAGTCTTGCTGCACCAAGCGCAGGGCCAACATCACCACCTTGACGATAATCGAGATTTTTCCCTGTAATATCTGCAAGCAGCTGTCGCCAATATTCACTTCTGGCACCACCGCCAATTAACGTAATGCTATCAGCTAATTGCCCTGCATTATCAGCAACTTCAATCCCTTGTCGTAATGCAAAACTCACACCTTCAAGAACAGCTTGACATAAATCAGCTCGTTGATGTTCATGGGTTAATCCCCAAAATACGCCTTTGGCATCAGGGTTGTTATAAGGTGTTCGTTCCCCTGAAAGATAAGGTAAAAAGAGTAGAGGGCTATCCGCAAAAGTGGCGTTTTTAATGTCTTCAAACATCGCACTCACACTCTCAACTCCTGTCAATTGACACACCCAATCAAGACATGATGCCGCACTTAACATCACTGACATTAAATGCCATGTATTGGGTAATGCGTGACAAAAACTGTGCACTGCATTATCGCTATTTTGTAGAAACCGCTCACTTACCACAAAATAAACCCCTGATGTACCTAAAGAGAGCATTGCTTGACCGGGTTGATAAACCCCAACACCGATTGCCCCCGCGGCATTATCACCGCCACCAGCAATAATAGGTACTTGCTTCATATGCCATTTTTTAGCCACATCAGCTAATAGGTAACCGGTGATTTGATTACCTTCAAACAATGTTGGCATCTGTCGGCGAGTTAATCCTGTTGCACCTAAAAGTTCATCACTCCAATCACGCTTTTGCATATCCAACCAAAGCGTACCTGCCGCATCTGACATATCACTGGCAAAATTACCACTCATCTTCCAGCGCAAAAAATCTTTTGGTAATAAAATATGTGCAATACGTTGAAAAATATCGGGTTCATTTTCAGAAACCCACTGTAATTTAGGTGCCGTAAACCCTGGCATCACTAAATTACCAGTGATTTTTTTAAACTGGGGAAATTGTGTTTCAAGTGCTTGGCACTGTTTAAAACTACGACCATCGTTCCATAATATCGCAGGGCGTAGAACCGCTTGTTGAGCATCAAGCAAAACAGCACCATGCATTTGTCCGCTTAATCCAATTGCCTCTATTTGTTCCATCGGATAACTGTGTCCAAGCTGGAGAATAGCTTCTTCCGTTGCTTGCCACCATTGCTGTGGATCTTGTTCTGACCATTGAGGGTGAGGGCGTGATATTGCTAAAGCAACCGAATAACTTGTGACAACGTCACCACTTTCATTCATGATGATCGCTTTAACGCTTGATGTGCCTAAATCTAGCCCTAAATACATGAAGTTACCTCATGATGTTTATCTAATTAATAAACACAGCGGAAAATCCGCTGTGTTATTAGCATTATGATGCGATTATCCAAAAATATAGCGATTCACTAAGCTTTCTAACATTTCTTGGCGTCCACTTTGTAACTGTGGCGCTAAGGTATTGCTTTGTGCATGTTTCGCCACATCTTCAAGGCTTAATTTACCTTGTAGGATATTTTGGCCAAATTCAGCACTCCAACCTGAATAGCGCTGTGCCGTGAATTTATCAAGGCCACCATCTTGGATCATTTTTGCCGCAATACGTAATGCCATTGCCATTGTATCCATTCCTGAAATATGTCCGTAGAATAGGTCATATTTATCATTGCTTTGGCGACGAACCTTAGCATCAAAGTTTAATCCACCTGTCGTAAAGCCACCTGATTTAAGAATTTCATATATGACCAGTGCATTTTCTTCTACGCTATTTGGGAATTGGTCTGTATCCCAACCTAATTGAGGATCACCACGGTTAGCATCAACAGAGCCTAAAATGCCTAACGCAATTGCAGTAGCAATTTCATGGTGGAAGCTATGGCCTGCTAATGTTGCGTGGTTTGCTTCAATGTTTACTTTCACTTCTTTTTCAAGACCAAACTGTTTTAAGAAGCCATAAACGGTTGCCGTGTCATAATCATACTGATGTTTTGTTGGCTCTTGAGGTTTTGGCTCAATCAGTAATGTACCTTGGAAACCAATTTTGTGTTTATGCTCTACCACCATCTGCATAAAGCGACCAATTTGCTCTCTTTCTTGACGTAAATCGGTATTTAGCAGGGTTTCATAACCTTCACGTCCCCCCCATAATACATAGTTTTCACCACCCAGTGTTTTTGTCGCTTTCATCGCTTCACACACTTGTGTTGCAGCCCATGCAAAAACATCAGGATCAGGGTTTGTTGCTGCACCTGCGCCATAGCGAGGGTTAGTGAAGCAGTTCGCAGTTCCCCATAATAATTTAACGTTTGTTTCTTCTTGTTTTTTCGCTAATACGTCGGTGATCGCCACCATATTAGAAACATATTCATTGATGTTATTCCCTTCAGAAATCACATCAACATCATGAAAACAATAGAAAGGAACATTAAGCTTATGAAAGAATTCAAAGGCCACATCTGCTTTACGTTTTGCTTGCTCTAATGCTTCACCTGGTGTTTGCCATGGTCTATCAAAAGTACCGATACCGAACATATCAGAACCATTCCAGCAGAAGTTATGCCAATAACAAGCTGCAAATCTTAGGTGATCTTCCATTCGTTTACCCAAAATAATTTCATCAGGATCATAGTAACGAAACGCTAATGGGTTATCGCTTGTTGTGCCTTCATATTGAATTTGTTCAATTTTATCAAAGTAAGACATGGAACCGTCCTTATTTAGTATCAAGTTGTAATTCTGAATGTGATCCAAGCTCGGCAGTCATTTCTTCCTGCTCTTCTGGTGTTAATTTGGCAATGCCAAAGCCCGTAAAACCCCACAGCATGGCAAAGAAGATGCCACTCCAGCACAATACAGCCCAAGGTAAGTAACTTAAGGTTGCAACACCTAACGTACCCGCCATATAAGCGCCTGCGGCAGTCCACGGTAAAATAGGTTCAAAGATAGTGGCAGAGTCTTCTACAGTACGTGCCAGGTTTTTAGGATGTAATCCTCGTTCAATATAGGCACCACGTAACATTTCGATAGGAATAAGGATTGAGATTTGTCCATTACAGGTCACGCCAATCATGGTTAGTCCGCAAGCAATTGTGGCCATGATCATAGAGCCTGTTGAATGCACCATTTTTAATAGGGCATGGACAATGACTTCTAACGCGCCACTTAACGATAAAGTACCAGCAAAAGAGAGGGCGCAGAAACAGATAAGCAGAGTACTCATCATGGAGTTCATGCCACCACGATTTAGCAAATTACCTAACAATTCAGGAACTTCTTTACCTTGGATCATCGAGACATTGAAGCCATCAACCGCACTTTTTACGATATCATGTAAACCAAAACCTTGAATAAGATAAGCATTTAGCATTGCAATTGCAGCAGAAGCTAACATCACTGGGATAGTGGGTTTTTTTGTTACTGAACCATATAAAATCACTAATACTGGAATGAGAAGAATAAGGTTGAAGTTATAAACATTCTCAAGACCATTTGTTATTAATGTCACTTTTTCTGGCACACCTTGACCCGCTAAATCGCCATTCATGCCATAAACAGTCATCACAATCGCCGTTAAAATCAACGAAGGCAGTGTGGTATAAAGTAAGTGCCAAATATGTTGATAAAGGTCGATCCTTGCTGCCATTGCGGCAAGGTTAGTATCACCTGATAACGGTGAAAGCTTGTCACCAAAATAGGCTCCCGCGACTACGGCACCGGCTGTTGCTGCAAGGTTTGCATCCATACCTACGGCAACACCCATAAATGCAACACCTATGGTTCCTGCTGAACCCCATGATGTTCCCGTACAGACCGACACCAATGACGTGACCAGTAATGCTGTAACATATAGCATTTCTGGGCTGATCATTTTTAAACCGTAATAGATCATCAAAGGAATGGTGCCACCAATCATCCATGTGCCTATTAACAAGCCCACACTGATTAAAATCAGCAATGCTGGCATAGTTTTAGCAATCTTTTGTGAGATAGCAGTTAAGATCTCCTCATAGCGATATCCCAACCGTTTTACTAACAGTGCAGCCACAACGGTCGAAAGCACCATTAATGGTTCTGGTGGTAAATCAAAAGCGGCGTAGCCTCCTCCTAATAACACCACCATAGTGAGAATAGGAAAGAGCGATTCAAGAAGCGTAGGTGTTCTTGGGCTGTTTATCGTTTGCGTTTTCATTGTAATTTATTCCAAACTGGCGTGAGGTAAGGTACGAATAAGCCGAGTGAAAACGGTTTCTAATATTGAACGAGGTGTCGCGATATTAATGCGGAAAAAACCATCCCCAACCGCACCAAAACCACGCCCCCAACTCATTTCCACTTCGGCTAATGAAACAAACCAATGTTTTAGTTGTTCTTCAGTTAATTGCATTTTTTGGTAATTAATCCATAGCATGTAGGTGCCATGACTTTGTGTGACAACCCAATCGGGAAAGTGACGTTCACATTGTTCTTTTACCCAACGTCGGTTATCAGCAAGGTACGTTTTTAATTCACCAACCCATTGTTGACCTTGTAAGGTATAGGCTTGTAAAAAAGCGGGAACTGAGAAATAACCAGGATTATGAATACCCGCAGCAATTAAGCACTGTTTGAATTTTTCACGATACTCGGGGTTAGCAATCACAATATTCGCTATCTCTAGCCCCGCTAAATTGAAGGTTTTCGCTGGAGATGTACAAATAAAAGAGTGCTGTTCTACATAGGTGTTTAAAGATGAAATAGGATGATAGAGAGCATCATCAAAAACAAAATCTGCGTGCACATCATCAGAAATAATAAAGACCTGATATTTTTGTGCGAGCTGTGCAATTTTTAATAAATCATCTTTTTGCCATACCGTACCTGTTGGGTTATGAGGTGAAAGCAACATAAAACAGACGGACTGTTTAAACTTACTTTCAAGATCATCAAAATCAACTTCATAATACCCATCCCGATAAATTAACGGGCTTTCTAATAGCTCGCGGTTATTTACACAAACAGCATTGCTAATAGGGTGATAAGCTGGAGATAGCGTTGTGACTTTATCGCCTATTTGTGTGAAATTCTGGATATAAAGTGAAACGGCTTGTATAACGCGAGGACAAAACACAATCGTCTCAGGGGCAACTATCCATTGATATTGGCTTTTAAACCAATTAGCGGCAACGTTATTCCAATCATGGCTAAGATCGGTATAGCCATAAATTCCCTTGTGATTAAATTCAGCAAGTTTGTTTGTAATAAAATCAGGCGCAGCAATTTCCATATCTGCAACAGATAATGGAATAACATTGGCGTTACTATTACACCATTTTGCGCTATAGGTATTTTGCCTAGAAATTAATTTATTAAAGTTATTCTGATACATGAAAAATCTCCTCGGCAATCGTGTTTAAAAACAAAATACTCGTTGTTCTTAACATTGGTTATTCCTATTTTTTACTTTGCTATTACGAAATTTGGCTTGTGTGATAGTAATCACATAGCGATGAAAGCAAGTTCTTACAAAATTAAAGCTATGGTTTAATGCCAGCCTTGGGGGAATAGGTAAACGAAAATGAAAAAAGATACATACTTTCGTATTGTGTTGTTATTCAATGCTAATAAAGTGTATGACCGTCAAGTGGTTGAGGGGGTTGGAGAATATCTTCAGGCCTCACAGTGCCATTGGGATGTCTTTATTGAAGAGGATTTCCGTACTCGACTGGATAATATTAACCACTGGGTCTGTGACGGGATTATTGCAGATTTTGACGATCCAATTATTGCTAAGCATTTAAGCCAATCATCGTTAGCAGTAATTGGTGTAGGTGGATCTTATCATCAAGAAAAAAATTATCCTCCCGTACCTTATATCGCCACCGATAATTATGAATTAGTTCAACAAGCCTTTTTACATTTAAAACAGAAAGGGCTTAAGCATTTTGCTTTTTATGGTCTACCCGCCAAAGATCACCCTCATTGGTCTAATGAACGAGAGCACGCTTTTCGCCAATTAGTCACCAGTGAAAAGTATTCAGGTATTGTTTATAACGGCATGGATATTACACAAGAAAATTGGCAACACGCGCAAAATCGTTTATCTGATTGGATACAAACTTTACCACCACAAACAGGAATTATTGCTGTCACCGACGCAAGGGCGCGTCATTTATTACAAGTATGCGACAATTTAAACATTAATGTACCTGAAGAAATAAGCATTATCGGAATCGATGATGAAGATATGACACGCTATTTATCCCGTATTGCATTATCTTCTGTTGTGCAAGGTTCACGGCAAATGGGATATTTAGCCGCAAAATTATTACATCAAACCCTAGATGGGCATGTAACAGATAAACAGCAAAGAATATTAGTTCCCCCCGTTAAAATTGTTGAACGGCGCTCAACTGATTTTCACTCATTTAACGATCCCACCGTTGTTCAAGCTATGCATTATATTTATTACAATGCCTGTAAAGGGATAAAAACAGAACAAGTTTTAGATGCAGTTAATATGTCGCGTTCTAATTTAGAGCAACGGTTTAAAAAGGAAATTGGCAAGACAATTCATACGGTTATTTATGAAGAAAAACTCAAACGTGCTCAAAATTTATTAGCCACCACAACACTTGCGATACAAGAAATATCCGTGATGTGTGGCTATCCGTCATTGCAATATTTTTATTCTATCTTTAAAAAAGAATTTGGTATGACACCGAAAGAATTTAGGGATGAGTGAGAAAATATAACAATAAAATAAAACACTTATCGCTTTCTACTATTCGCCCACGGATCACAATCAGGACTATCGATAACTTCAATCACATCATCAATATCGGCTTCAAGAGAATCTAGGTAAAGCGCTTCTACTTCAGCACGTGCCCAAGGGGTTCTACGCAAGAATTTCAAACTTGATTTCACGCTAGGATCACTTCTAAAGCAGTTAATCTTGATAAGTTGACCTAATTTAGCCCAACCATATTTAGCCACCAGCGCATTTACTTGCATTTCAAGAGTGACGCCATGTAGCGGATCTTTAGAAATATGTCCTGTCATGATTTTCTCAAATACGTATTATTAATTTCAAGGTAAGAAGCGGTGCAGAGTACAAGAAAGTAGGATGAGAGGCAATGAAAGGATAGAAAACATAAAACCACTCACACACCTTATTGATCGAAATAAATACAAATAAGATGTATGAATGGTTAATGTGGTTATTTTTTTGGTGAAAAAGCAGAAAAAGCGTGTGTTACTTTTTTGGCACTGATTATTTTATCTAATTGTTGTTGCAATTGTTTATCATCCATTGTCGCGCGATCATGTTGACGAAGATGTTCAGCCCAAGAAGCCACCATAAACGTTTCCATATAAGATTGAGTGTTATTTTCCGTAATAGCATCAGATGAAACAAACAATCCCCATGAATAACCGCCATCTCTTAAACGAACTGTTTTTAGCCGATTCATTAAACTGAGAAATTGCTCACTGTGAATTGCTTCAATTTGATAATTTACAGTAATTAACACAGGGCCTTTATCCGTTGTGATCTCAATAAGTCCATCATCAAGAATAAAGTGTTCTGAATGCTGTAAGTTGATGTTGTCATGTTCTAATTTGACACGCAAAACACATAACCAAACTAAAATAATCCCAACCGTTGCGCACAGCAAAGCTATCGTTACTGAAGTATGCGAAGCGATTTGTCCCCAAACAAGAGAGCCTAATGCCATCGAGCCTGAAAACACCGTTAAATAAAGTGCTAGACCTCTCGCACGAACCCAATTAGGCAAGGCTGTCTGTGCAGAGACCATTAATGTGGAAAGGGTGATTATCCAGCTAAATCCAGCGAGCATACTCGCGAAAATAGCAAGATATTTTGAAGTCGCACTGGCGAAAATAAATAACACCAATGCTGTACCCACGGTGCCAATAGCAATCAATGTGCTGGTACTCAATTTTTCACGCAATGTTGATAAACTAAATGCGCCAATCACAGCACCAATACCAATGCTAGTTGTTAGTAATCCATATAATGTCGCATCACCGTGTAGTGAAACTCGGGCGACTAGCGGTAACATTGCCCAATAAGCACTCGCAAAAATAAAAAAGCTGGCCGCTCTTATAATCGTTTTGATCAGCGCAGGGCTATAACGCGCATAGCGTAAACCGGAGATCATCGCGGCAACAACAGATTCAGCGGGGAGTTTTTCCTCTTCTTTTTTCTCACCTTCCCACCACCAGACAGCAAGAATAATGGCGATAAAGCTCAAGGCATTAAGTAAAAAGGGTAAATAAAGGCCAACTTGAGAAATCAAAATACCAGCAAGTGCGGGGCCTATTGCACGGCTGATATTAATTCCCATACTGTTTAAAGCAATACCTGACTTTAATTCATGGGGCTCGACAATACTTGGTACAATCGCTTGCCATGCAGGGCCTAAAAATGCCGCGCCAGAACCCAAAACAAAGGTAATTAATAATAACCAGCCAATACTGATAACGTCGAAATACACAAGAACCGCTAATAATGAAGCGGCACAGAGCATCAAAATATTGACGAAAATAAGCAATTTTCGTTTATCAAAAATATCAGCAATGGCTCCAGCTGGGAGTGCCAATAAGAAAACAGGTAATGTTGTCATGGCTTGAATAGCCGCAATCATAACGGGATCAGGGCTTAGGTTTGTCATCAACCAACCGGCACCCACATCATTCATCCAAGTCCCAATATTAGAAAATAGCGTTGCCATCCATAATACGAAAAAAATACGATTACGTAAGGGCGACCACGCGGAAGTACGTTGCGTTGCCATAGTCTCATCTCTCTTTATTTGAGATGACCAGTAAATAATTACCGACCATCGTTATTATAAAATATTAAAATGCAAAGCAAGAGCAACCTAAAGCGCCCCAAAATGCATTATCATCTGAAACAGGAATAGATGATTGACGAGCGATATCATGTTGATGTCCATGAACATGACATGCACCACAGCATTGATGTAACTGATTTAAAACCGCTGCTTTTGTCTCTTGTTGTAAGTAAGAATAATGACCTGGGACTTTGATCACAGGCGACCAATCCGGCAATACCGGAATAGATGGCGGTGTTAACGATGAGAATGCACCATTTGCATACACGATCTTGCCATCCACTACCGTTAAAAGTGATTCAATCGCTTTGATCTCGTTTTCTGGTACTCGAAAATAATCAGCAGAAAGAGCGATAAAGTCGGCAAGTTGACCTGCTTTAATTTGACCTTTTTTACCTTGTTCATTAGAGAACCATGAACTCCCCATAGTCCAAAGCATTAAGGCAGTATCTCTGTCTAAACGATTATCACCATCATACATTTGCATACCACCCACAGTACGCCCCGAAACTAACCAATAAAGCGCTGTCCACGGATTGTAACTAGCAACACGAGTTGCATCTGTACCTAATCCAACAGGAACTTGTGCATTTAGCATTTTGGCGACAGGCGGTGTTTGTTTTAGTGCTTTTGTGCCATAGCGTTGTGCAAAATATTCACCTTGGAATGCCATACGATGTTGAATTGCTAATCCACCGCCAAGCGCTTTAACACGTTCAATATTTTTCTCACTGATGGTTTCAGCATGATCGAAAAACCAATGTAGTCCATCGAAAGGAATATCTTTATTTACTTTTTCAAAGACATCTAACATTCGGCTAATGGATCCGTTATAAGTGGCGTGTAAACGAAATGGCCAGCGATGTTCAACTAAGTGACGGATCACTTTTTCTAATTCAGCTTCCATATTTTCAGGAAGATCAGGTCTTGGCTGTAAAAAATCTTCAAAATCAGCCGCAGAAAAAACCAACATTTCACCTGCGCCGTTATGACGATAAAAATCACTACCATCACCGGGTGATACCATTGATGTCCATTGTTGGAAATCTTCAAATTCTTGTTTTGGCCTTTGGGTAAATAAGTTATAAGCAATACGAATAGTTAATTGATTATTCTTAGCGAGCTCATCAACAACTTGATAATCTTCTGGATAATTTTGAAAACCACCCCCTGCATCAATGGCGCTAGTTACACCAAGACGATTCAATTCTCTCATAAATTGGCGAGTTGAATTGACTTGATATTCAAGAGGTAATTTAGGGCCTTTTGCTAATGCAGAATAGAGCAACATAGCGTTAGGTTTTGCTATCAACAATCCGGTAGGGTTGCCATGTTCATCACGCTGAATTTCACCACCCGGTGGGTTTGGTGTCTCTTTGGTATAACCAATCGCACGCAGTGCCGCTTTATTTAACAATGCACTGTCATAGAGGTGTAATACAAAAACTGGCGTATCAGGAGAAACCGCATTAATTTCGTCTAGCGTTGGCATACGACGCTCTGCAAATTGAAACTCGCTCCAGCCACCAACAACACGTACCCATTGTGGTGACGGTGTCACTTGAGCTTGAGCCTTTAACATATCAAGGGCAATAGACAAAGAGGGCACGCCTTCCCACCGTAATTCTAGATTGTAGTTTAATCCACCACGAATGAGGTGCAGGTGTGAGTCATTAAGCCCAGGAATAATAACGTGGTTTTCTAGATCAATGATTTTTGTTTCTGCATTTTGAAACTGCATCGCTTCATCATTTGAGCCAATAAAAAGAAATTTACCTTGATAGATAGCTATCGCTTGAGCAATAGGATTTTCTCTATCAAGAGTATGGATCTCACCATTGATAAATATTTCAGACGCGAAAGTTTTATTCATGATTTTTGATTTCCTATTTAAAAGGAATTAACCCTTTGTTAAATAAAAGGCGTGAGCGTACCGTGCTTTATTCGTAATACAGATAACTATTTATTTTTAAAATAAATTAAAGATATGAAGGTGAGTTTTTTATATTTATTCCAGCAGGTTTATTAAATTGTAGCTTAAGTTTATTTCATTACCATTTAAAACATTTGCTTTAAGGGAACAAAAAAAATGAACAAGATAGAAATGAGGTAATTGATTGATATTTAATTAAATACCTATCATTTACAATCTATTCATTTGGAGCTATCAATGTAGGATAAGCATTCACAATCTAATACCGTTATTGATTTGTTCTTTAATATAATCGTTTTAATACTCACTAAATGTGCTAAAGCGCGGTTTAATTGTCTGGTTGAAATCCCCAGTATTGCCGCTAATGGATCTCTTTTTTCTAATTGAAAAGAGAGTCCTTCTTGCTGAGTTTTAAAAAATAAATATCGGCGTAACTTAAATTCTGAAGAATAGGATGATTGAGAGTGTTTTAACGATGATTGATAAAGTTTTTTGCTTAATTGTTGGCAAATAAAAGTCAAAAAATTTGCATCTTGTAATGCTTTAAAAACTTTCAGCAATGTAATATCGATGCTCTTAATGCTAGTTTTATTTCCAATAACGTTCGTGAAAAGCTAATGGATAAGCTCAGCTATTTTTACGCAAAATAGCAATTCACTCATCATAATCCATAAGAAAGAACACTTTTATTTTTAAGGTGTTCTCTTTATTTTTAAGCGGAAATACCTATTTATCAAATAATGATTATTCAATCTAGATAAAACAATGTGATATAAAACATAAGAATAGTGAAATATAATCACATCTTTCCTATTTTAAGAATAATTACATTCAATAAGTAAAAATAATTGCTGACTATGTTGATATAACCTTTATCAATGTAAGGATACATCATGTCAGAAAAACAGCGTCATAAAATTGATAGCTTAGTTAATCTTACTCAACCTTATGCTGTTGATAGTTTTGATGATGCTCTTTTTACTGCATCTATGGATGAAGCAGATATCTGGCATCGCCAACATAATGCTAATTATCAATCGCTGTGGGAAAAAATGCCTCAACCGGTTATCCCCGTTAATTTATTTAAAACCATGGATTTAGCGACGCCAACACATCGTAATGGTATTTGGCTAAATAGTTCAGGAACGGGACAACAAGGGAAAACACAAGTTTTCTTTGATGAGAACAGCCTAAAGCGCATTGAAACGGCAATGATACAGATTTTCTGTCACAATAGCCTAATATCCACAAACCCAGCCCATTTTCTGATGTTATCACCTGATCCTCAATCTGGCGATCATGCTGGTTTTGCCACTGCTTTCTTAAAATTCACCCAATGTGCACCGATTAAAGAGCTTGTTTTTACGGTATCAGAACAAGGCCAATTTGATACAAAACTCGCATGGTCAACATTACAACGTTGGGCGAACGATCCGGCTCCTATTTATATTCTTGGGTTAACCCTTTTTTTTGAACACTTATGTTTAAGCCGACCAGAACCCTTCACGCTGTTATCACCGATTAAAGGCTTAACGGGTGGGGGATGGAAAGGGATGACAAAGCGACTTGAACGACCAGATATTATCCAAGGATTAAAAGAAACCTTACACGCTCCTAATGTTGATATTCGTGATATTTATGGCATGACAGAGCATCCTCTACACTACATTAGTTGCAGTGAAGGGCATTTTCACATTCCAGCTTATTCTCGTTTTGCCATTATTGATGAAACAGGTGATCGGGCACCAGAAGGTAAAACAGGATTTATTCAACTTGAAAATCCTTTTTTTGATTCTCTTCCTTCTCAACGTCTGTTAACCCAAGATTTAGGAATATGGGGAACACAATGCGCTTGTGGTCATTCTTTACCCTATATTCATTATATTGGAAGAGCAACTTCACCAGAGGGCACTTGTGCTGCACAGATAAAATGATAGAAGCTATACTTGTTCGTTTAGCAAACATTAAACTGTGTTTAATACACTGCCTTAATGAAAACTGGTTATTTTCTGATGATATCTTAACGCAAAAATTCTGCCTTGAACGTTTAAAACAATGGGCTTATAGCGATGCTCTAGCACAAAAAGTGGCTAATGAGTTAGGAAATAAAAATTGGCGTGCGCCCAATAAATTATTAATTGTCGTCTCTGAAAAAGATCCCCTTGGTACATTAGAAGCCTTACTTGCAGGCTATTTAATTGGTAGCCCCATCAGAATAAAAGCACGATTATCCACACAATGGCTTTATTCATTACGGGCATATTTAGGATTAAATGAAAAACAGTGTGAAATTCTAAATTGGTCGAGTGAAAATCAAAATGATGAGCTTGTTCTTGAAGGTGTTGAAGCCATTTTATTAGCGGGTAGTGATGCACTCATTCAGCATTATCGCCAAATAACACCAGCACATATTAAATTGATTGAATTGGGCCCCAAAATAAGTGGAATGGCTATTTTGGAAGATTCATTACCTGATATTTCTTTGGTGTTAAATGATGTGTGCTTGTTTAGGCAACAGGTTTGTAGTTCCCCACGTTTTATTTTATTAGAGAATAAAACTTGTGCAGAACAACTCTATCAGCAACTTTCTATCGTATTACCCACATTACCGCCATTACCAAAGGCTTTAAAACTTCAACAAATGGCACAAGCCCATGAGTATTCATTGTCTCGTGAGCTACTCAATAATGAAAAACCAACACGTTATGATGCAAAATCAGGTTGGGCAGTCACTTATCACACCCGATTTATGCCTCAATATTGGCTCAACTTTGGCTTTCAATTGGTTGTTGGCTCTGTGGAACATCATTTGCAATTAGCCCAAAAAGAGTGGTTTGCACGCTTACAAACACTGGCTTATCACGGTTCTCTCTCTTCACTTTCACTACAAAATTACTGTTTCACTCGTTATTGCCCCATTGGCACAATGCATTCTCGCCCAATGACAGCAACGCATGACGGCTTTTTTATATTGTCTTCACTGGTGTTCTTTGTGAGTAAAGAAGGATAACAACATTGAATAAACGGAAAATATTTATCACAGGTGCTAGTGGATTTATTGGCTCTTACTTATTGCCCAAACTTGCAGAACTTGGTGATGAATTAACGATACTATGTCGCGAAACTCATAAAAATCACTCTTATCGTCCAGCATTACCAAGCGGTACTAAGGTGGTGAAAGGCGATTTATTGCAACCGAATACCTACCGAGAAGCGTTGAGTGGACAAGATATCATTATTCATTTAGCTGCTGATTATCGAGTAGGCATTGCACCGACACGTTCAGAACATCAAAAAATGTATCAAACCAATGTCACTGGCACATTGAATTTACTGAATGAAGCCAAAAAAGCACAAATCTCTCAGGTTTTATATACCAGCACAACGGCAGCATTAGGGGAAACAAAGGGGTTATTACTTGATGAGACTCATCGTCACAATGGTTATTTTCGCAGTTATTATGAAGAAACTAAGCAAATCGCTCACGCATTAGTCGAGCGTCACCAGCAACAAGGAATGCCAATTAAAATTGCGATTTGTGGTGGTGTATTTGGTGAAGGTGACAATAGCGTTTTAGCACAGACGTTATCTGCTTTTTTCAATAAAAAAATTCCTTTTCAAATCAGCACAAACAGTACCTTTCAACTTTGCCATGTTGAAAAACTATGTGATGGATTATTGCGATTACTGGCCTTAGATAAACCACAAGAAACGGTTCTGTTTACAGGTGATGTTTTTTCTATGCCTGAAATTTTCACACTGTTAAGTGAAATACAAAAAACACCACCACTACCTGCAAAAGATCGCCGTAGTTTGTGGCCATTAGCATGGTTGATGGATAAATTATCTATGCTAGGTCTTACCATGCCACTTTCTTGTGAAGCACTACGTATTATGGATGGAAGCACTTATACCTATTCATCTTATAAGGCAGAGCAACGATTAGGATGGACAGCAGCAGAACCATTAAATGACTTTAAGGATTATGCCCAAAGCGTTGCTAACCAATGCACATTGATGAATAAGGAGCCAAAATGAAGCCAAGGTCGCTCACTTCACAATGGGGTAACGTGACGTTGTCACTAGAAACGGAGCAACTGCTAAGTATAAAAGGTGATACGGATAATGCGGTTTTTTATGGGCAAGGCTATGGCGCAGCCTATTTACGTTTGTGGCAACTCGACTTATCTCGTCGAGTTGCTAGTGGTCGCTTAAGTGAAATAATGGGAAATGGTGCGCTTAGAACAGATATTTTTCAACGTAGATTAGGATTAGTCGAGTTAGCCAAAATTGCAGAGCTTAACGATAAAAATGCACCGAAGGATAGCTGGCAGGCGACACAGTTTCAACATATCACTGCGTATATTGCAGGTATAAACCAAGCCATTAGTGATTTAAAAATCAGACCTATAGAATGCTTATTATTGCGTTACCAACCTGAAAAATTCACCACGACAGATAGCTACCTCTTAGGGCAATTGAAATACTTTATTAACTCAGCATGGCAATATGAGTTATTTAATACCCGCTTAGCAAATCGGCTTACAACATCTCAACATCAACAACTTTTATCTACCTTTAGTTTTGAAGGCAATCAAATTCCACCATTACCTTTAAATGAACAGGGGGAATATTACCCTGAAGTAATTGCAACGTTTAAAGAAGGGCTAAAAGGCCTACAGCACTTAGGATTAGCCTCGCCTGATACGGGTTCTAACGTGATTGCAGTGAATGGTTCGTTTACCGCATCGGGTAAACCGATATTAGCAGCCGATCCGCATATGGGACATGTTAACCCTAGTTTTAATCTGTTATGTCGCTTAGAAAGCGATGAAGGATTAAGCGTAATGGGTTCACATTTCCCTGGTTCACCAGGCATTATTGTGGGACGTAATTCCCATGCAGCTTGGGGAATGGTCGGTATTATGGCAGATAACCAAGATTTATTTTGGGGGCGTATTGATTTAAAAAATGAGAAGGTTGAAACCATCAATGGATGGGAGGCATTAACCAAAAGAACACATACCATTGGTTTAACCTCAAAGCGTCAACATACTTTCGTCACTTATGATTATTCACAAGGTCGCTTAATGTCTGAAAAAGCGGGCTATGGTCTATTTTTACGCTGGCCTGCCTTAGATGATCCAAGTGGCGATATTACTTTTTATCAGCTTGCAAAATGCCATAACTGGACATCATTTCGAGAGGCTTTAAAGCATGTAAAAAATTCCCCTATGATGGTGGGATATGCCGATATTTACGGCGATATTGGCTTACAGAGTATGGGATATATTCCTAAGCGTGATCGTGAAATTGGCAGTTTAGTATTGACCCTAACGGAGCCATTACATCAGTGGCAAGGTTATGTTCCTTTTGATGATTTACCCGCCGAATATAACCCTGAACGGGGATATGTTCTTTATGCCAATCAATATAGCGAGTCTCTTTTTAATGGGAAACCTGCACTATCTAATCGCTGGCATCCACCGACAAGAGCGTTGCGTATTGAAGCGCTTATTCAACAAACAAAAAAACATACTGTTGAGACGTTTTGCCAAATCCAAGACGATAAAAAAGATGTTTTTGCCCAACAAGCACTCGCTTTTTTGCTCCCTTATGTGCCTGAAGATAAAATCCTTTCGCAGTGGGATGGCGATACTCAGCAATTAAATGCCTCACGATTTTTTGATGTGTGGACTCAACATCTTACTGACAAGGTATTAGGCAAGGTATTAAAAAGAGGATCACGTGCTCTGTATACGGATTTTTGGCCAAGTTGTCGCTGGAGTATTCTTAATATTCTGCAATACCATCTTCAAGATTGGCTGTTTGAAGAAAAAGAGATCCCCATATTAATTCGTGAAACCTATGCCAGTGCGTTAATCGCTAGCCAAAAAATGGAACGCCCTTATGTTGAATTCCAGCATAGTATCAAAAAGCCCTTATGGCTTAATCGTCTATTAACTGGACGTTATCTCTATCAAGGTGGCAATCGTGAAACTGTTCACGCGACACGACAAAATGCAGACTTTTTAACGCAATCTCAAATAGGGAATAGCGACACCATTAAAACTAAGCCATATACGTTTGGCCCTGGTTTTAAACTGATCGCCCATTTAACGCCACAAGGCGAATGCCATTATTTAATTAATACACCGGCAAAAGGCCATCCTTTTAGCTGGTCACTACGTCATGTCTTGAAATACTGGCAAACAGGTAGCCGACAAAAAACCACTTTGCCGCTTCGTGGAAATAACCATCATTGTAATGATAAGAAGGAATAACTCATGGTAAGAATGAAGCAATGGCAACAAACAGGGCATCCTGCGCGCTTATGGCACCCAATTTCAAACAATCGTATTCAGTGCGAGCTTTGCCCACGAGCCTGTAAAATTAATTTAGGCCGTACAGGAACTTGTAAACTAAGACGCAATGAGAATGGTAGTTTAGTCACGTTAAACTACGGTAAATCTGTTCCGATGACACAAGAGTCGATAGAAACCGAAGCGGTATATCATTATGCACCGGGTGAACGTATCTTATCGTTAGGTAATATTGGCTGTATGCTACGTTGTGATTTTTGCCAAAATTGGAGTACAAGCCAAGCTCGTTATGTGCAAGACAGCAATGTGGCGTATTACAGTCCAGAGGATGTGGTCAATTATGCGTTAAAACATAATATCCGAGTTTTGTCGTGGACTTATAATGATCCAATTGTTTGGCATGAATTTGTTATGGATACGGCGAAGCTTGCTCGCGAACATGGCTTAAAAAATCTCTATAAAAGTGCATTTTATATCAGTGAGAAAGGTATTGATGAATTACTAGGTGTAATGGATATCTTTAGTATTTCATTAAAATCAATGCAAGATAGTTTTTATCGTAAACATACAGGAGGGCGGTTACAGCCCGTTCTTGACGGTATTAAACAAGTTTATGATGCACGCAAATCCGCAAATAGTCCGCATCTTGAAGTCTCTAACTTATGTGTGACAGGACGTAATGACTCATTGGAGGAAGCGAAAAAAGTCACGGATTGGATGCTTAAATATCTTGATGCAGATATTCCTTTGCACTATGTTCGTTTCCATCCTGATTACCAATATCGACACGTTGAACGCACATCAATTCCTTTTTTAGAACAAGCTCGCCAGCAAGCCTTAAACGAAGGTATACGCTATGTTTACGTCGGAAATGTGTTTG
This sequence comes from Proteus sp. fly-1089, assembly GCF_040138965.1. Classification (NCBI taxonomy): domain Bacteria; kingdom Pseudomonadati; phylum Pseudomonadota; class Gammaproteobacteria; order Enterobacterales; family Morganellaceae; genus Proteus; species Proteus sp. fly-1089. The sequence continues at coordinate 617,050 of NZ_JBEETS010000001.1, read as the reverse complement.
ATACAGACAGCGCAAACTCTTATTGTCCTGAATGCCATACCTTATTAGTTAAGCGAAGTGGGTTAATTGCACAATCTCACTTAGATAATGGGCAATGTCCTCATTGTCATTTTCAGCCTTCTATTATTTTGCCTTGGGCAGGATCTAACACTGATAAATTATCAGCACATATCCCTGATGGTTTTATCTGTATTACACATCCATTCCGTGGCCCTGTTCAGGCTTGCCATATTGAACAAAAAAATGAGTCACCTATTTACTATCAATTTATTACAAAACAAGGTGAGCCTGTTGGCCCAATCAGCACCAACAATTGCCATCGCTTTATGCTGTCCAAAAGTAGTCCTAAAGCAGAGGGGATCTGCCTTTATCATCACAAAAATGAACCTTGCCAACTGTTTGAGGTTTACGATCGTGCTCATTTCCCTGTTACTGAAGCCGAAAAAACTCATTTTGGTAGCGAAAATGTGCCTATCACGCTTATTCCATTAAAAGGACGCTAAAAATATGCCACTCAATAGAGGATGGTCATTAATACGTGCTCAGCTTATTGCGGCTCAAATTCGTAAAGCGAAACTTGATGATAAAGTACCGAATCTTCCTATTATCTATTTACCGGGAATTTTAGGAACTAAGCTTTTTGATAGACAAAAGCAGGCCTTTATTTGGGGTGATCATCGTAGTGTTTTTACAGAAAGTGATTATGAATATGAACATCCCAACGCTCAGTATTCACCTCGCGTATTAGCCACCGAGCAATTGCACGCATTTTCGATTGTTCCTTATTTAGTGAGCACACTTGTCACTCAAGAGCTTAAAGATGTGCTTGAAACAGCATTAGGTTATCGTGAAGGGCAAGATCTGTTTTTCCTTGCCCATGACTGGCGAGCTGATCATCGATTGCTGGTGGATGCTATTGATAGAGAAATTAATCGACTGAAAACTATTTTTGGTGAGAACCAGCCTTTTATTTTTATTGCACAATCTGCATCTAATCTCGCAATACGCTATTGGTTACGCCATACCACGCCAGAAAATAGAGCATTAGTGGCTAAATGGTATGCTTTTGGCCCACCTTGGCACGGTACATTTCAAGCATTATCCATGATGGAAACGGGTTATTACGCAGGAAGCCGCTATCTTCATGGGTTTTCCTCTGATGATGTTTGCGGTTGTCCTTTTGTATACCAATTATTGCCACCTGATCCTGTGGTAATAGATAGCTACGGCAGAACGTTAAGTGATTTTGATATCTATGATGAAGCATGTTGGGAGCATTATCGCTTAGGCCCTTATAAAACATCGATCAGTTCAGCACAAAATCAACGAGTAAGAGAAGCGTTGGTACAAAATTTACAGTGTGCTAAACGCTTTACTGATGCAGTTTCAGGAATTAACGCAGATGAACAAGCCGTGCCCCAAGTATGGTATTTAAGTGATAATAATATCACATTAAAAGCTGCCATTTATGGAAGAGAACGCTGGTACTTACAAGCGAAAGAGATCAAACGTGAGTTTCCACACTTAGTCACTCAGGCATTAACCGTCGGAGACGATCATTTGCCTTTGGAAGGGTTATTGCAATATTGGCGCGCACCTATCGTACGTGACCGTTATCAACACCCTTGGGGGGAAAGTTTTGCTTTTATTAGCCAAGCATCAACGCATCGCGCATTAATAAACCATACCCCTAATTTACGGAGTTTGGCATTTGATATCGCGACTGAGAGAAGGAACAAAAAAGTATAAAATGAAAAACTATTATATTTACTATTCCTCTTATGGGAATAAATTGTGTCAACTGCATCAGAAGATTTAGTTTTATCAGAAGATGGTCATAGTCTCTTTCTACTTTATTTTTAAAATAGATATTGCTCTCATTTCAACAAATATCGAAGTGTTGTCTATTTTTAATCAATATACTTATCATCACCAAATAAAGGAGAACACTAATGATTGCCGTGATATTTGAAGTCAAAATTAAACCAGGAAAACAGGATCGTTATTTATCTTTAGCGGCTGGTTTAAAGCCATTACTAACGGATATTGAGGGATTTATTTCAATAGAGCGGTTTCAAAGTTTATCAACCGAAGGAAAATTATTGTCACTTTCTTGGTGGGAAAATGAAGAAGCTGTTTTGCAATGGAAGAAAAATATTTTACATAAAAATGCGCAACAAGAAGGTCGAGAGTCTATTTTCGATTTTTACAAAATTAGCATTGCTTCTTTGGCACGTGAATATTCATTTGATGCAGAAAGTCTGTAATTAAATAGACTCCCGACCTTGCTACAATAACGCTATTACACCATTAATGGCATACATGCTACCAAAGAGCTTAAGTTTTAAATGGCTAAATCAAAGATGAAATCAGAATATCAACACACTGTAGAGTCAGCAATAGCCGCTGTGGGTGCGGCAATATCTGATATTTCTAGAGTCAAAATACTTTGTGCATTGATGGATGGAAGGGCGTGGACAGCTACTGAACTGGGGGTTGTAGCTGATATTTCTGCCTCTACAGCCAGTAGTCATTTGTCCAAATTACTGAATGCTGGTCTGATTTCTGTGATATCCCAAGGTAAATACCGTTATTTCCGATTAGCTAACGATGATATTGCAAAAGTTATTGAAAATTTAATGAATTTTTCAACTGAAAATATTTCACAAGCAAAAATTACAACACCGAAAAATCTAAGGAAAGCAAGAACTTGTTATAATCATTTAGCAGGTGAAGTAGCCGTTAATATTTATGATTCACTTTGTCAGCAAAAATGGATAACAGAAGATGGCCATGCTATTACAACGCTAGGTGTTGAGCGATTTAAAAATATAGGTATTGAATTTCAAGCAAAGCATTCACGCAATATTTGCTGTCCATGCTTGGATTGGAGTGAACGTCGTTTTCATTTAGGTGGGAAAATTGGTACGGCTTTTTTTCATTATGCAGAAGCTCAAGCATGGTTAACACGACATCAAGGATATAGAGAAGTAACTATCACCGAGAAAGGTTATAAAGCGTTGATGTTCTACTTTAATATAAAAAAGAAATAACGCGTATTTGAATAATGAAACAAAAACCGACTTTCAGAAATAACAAAAGCCGGTAACTCACATCAGGTTATTTTAAGATTTTAATCTTACCATCTAATACTTGACCTTTATTAATTACTTTTCCGTTTTCATCATATTGAGTTATGACACCAATAAGAGCGCTATTCTCCATATATCCCTGCAAATTAACATTATTTTTAGGTGTATTATGATAATATTTGAAGGCACCATACGGTAAGCCATCACGCATAGCTATTTCACTGTATATGTTGCCGTTAGCCTGATAACTTTTCACTACACCGTTAACTTCACAATTCTTCAGCGGTATGACCATTTTTAATTTACCGTTATCATTATAAGCATTGACGTAACGATCAAAACAACCTTTGGTTACCCATGATTTATATTTAAGTTTCCCATCCGGATAATAACGTAAATATTCACCATCTCTGGTTCCTGGCGGTATAGTTGGCACTGTCAGTTTTGTTGTATTTTCCATCAATTTTATATTACTCAGTGACATCTCTGGATTGTTGCCTAAGCTATAAAGAAAAGCCGAACAACCAGAGAGCAAGAGTACTGAACTCAATATTAAGGGTAGTGCAATTCTCATATTCATCCTCGCATAGTATAAATAAAAATATTCAATTTCTATTTGTAAATATTTATATTCACATTAAATATAATGTTAGCGTAATGGAGTTAAACTAGGTTGAACATAGGAACTAACTGACACAGGCGTATTTTTTTGTGTTTTTTAGAGGGGTAATAATAGAATTAAACAAATCCGACTAGTAAGGTGATAATATAGTTACACTTAAGTAAATATTCTTTTTTTCAGTATTTATAATACATATTTGAAACTTATTCTTTTAGTGATGATTCATTAATTAGATTGGAATTTAGGGTATTTCCAGAAATAGTGAACACAAACGAGCAATTTCCACTAAATTTTAATACAGCTTCAATTTATAAAGATGTTTAGCTGGTATTCTTCTCATTGTCGCTGGTAACCTTAAGTGAGGTATTTGCAATATCATGGGGGATTAATACTTAATATACGGAATTGTGTAATACTATCATTGTAAACAGGATAAATTAGAATATTTCAACCATTAAAGATCTTATATAAAAGAACAGAAAAGTGATTAACTATCCACCTTACTGATTAAGAACTAATCAATATTTTCAACATATCACAAGGAAATTATATTATGGTTAAGCCATATGTAAGGAAAGTTGGAAGAAGCACTATTTCATGGATTCCATTAACGGAAAGTGATTTAACTCCCCAGAAGATACTAAATACTTGGAAGAATAATGACTTTATATTTAAGGAGGAGAGCGCGGATGGTAATAAAAAAGGATTACGCCCGCCTCAGATTGGTGGAATTTATGCAGCGTTAGGACATGAGCGATCTGATAGTAAATCCTCAGCAACAATCGTTATGCCCACAGGGACAGGGAAAACAGAAACCATTCTTTCAATAATCATTGCGGGTAAATTCAATAAAACTCTTGTTGTTGTACCATCAGATGCATTAAGAACTCAAATCTCAAAAAAATTATTGGAATATGAACTCCCACGTAAATTTGGTCTAATTAATTCTTCTACCGAGAATCCTAAAGTTGCAATGATCAACCATGGAATAAAGGAAGATGAGGAGTTAAATGAAATCATTAATGCGAATGTTATTGTTGCTTCTGCCACTGCTCTAAGTCATTTTTCTGACGATGGGATTTCAAAATTAACTAAAGAATGCTCACATCTTATTGTTGATGAGGCGCATCATGTAACAGCAGTCACTTGGGCGAGGGTAAAAAAACAATTTCAAAGGAATAAAATTTTTCAATTCACAGCAACTCCATTTAGAACTGATGGTTCAAGGATAGAGGGGAAAATAATTTTTAATTACCCCTTAAAAAAGGCTCAGGAAGATAAGTATTTTAAACCTATAGAGTTTCATCCTGTAAGAGAGTTTATTGAAGAAAACGCAGATAAAGCAATCGCGGAAAAAGCCATAAGTTTGCTACGAAAAGATCTTGCTAATGGACTTAATCATATAATCATGGCGCGGGCTTCTACAATACCTCGAGCAAAAGAGGTTTTCGCTTATTATGAAAAACACTCTGATTTAAAACCAATTATCATAAACAATACTACTAAGAAGCGAAAGAATGTAATCGAAGATATAAAATCTTGTAAGCATCGAGTCATTGTCTGTGTAAATATGCTTGGGGAAGGTTTTGATTTACCACAACTAAAGATCTCTGCAATTCATGATCCACATAAGAGCATAAATGTTATGCTTCAATTCACAGGCCGATTTACACGAAATACAGTAGGCGTTGGCGATGCTAAATTTGTTGCTAATATAGCTAATGTTGATGTTGGTGAAAGTCTGGATGAACTATACAGAGAAGATTCTGACTGGAATAGTCTTATAAGTGATATCAGCTCACGAAAAATACAAGATGAAAAAGATTATGAATTATTTAAATCTAGATTTTCAAATCCAGGTAAATTACTTGAGCTAGGTTTGACGCCAAATATCAGTACTGTGATTTATAATATGCAGTTATCCAACTGGTATCCTGAAAAAATTTTAAATAGCAAAAATAATAAATTTAATATTTTTGATTCTAACATTAATGATGAAGAGAACTTGCTTGTATTTTCAGTAAAATCTTTTACACCTGTCGGATGGACAGATTCAAGGGAGTTATTCGATGAGTCTTGGGATTTGTATATCGCTTATTACAACAAAAAAAGAAACTTATTGTTCATCCATTCATCAGCTAAAGATGGATTAGTGACAAAATTGGTTAAAATTATTGCTCCAAATGCAACACGCATTCAAGGTGAAAGAATATTTAGAACTTTCCATGGTCTAAAAAGACTTAAGTTACAGAATGTAGGCTTGAATAAAAATAGAAAAGGTTTACGTTACACCATGCACACGGGAACAGAAATCAACGAGCAAATCCCAGACGTTGAAGCTAAAAGAGCCACAAAGTCTAATATATTTGGGAAAGGTTATGAAGATGGAGTTTTAGTAACTATTGGTGGTTCCCATAAAGGGAAAATATGGTCGATGGACAGTGATTCTATAGAGAAATGGGTATTATGGTGTGATAAATTGGCAGCAAAAATACTAGATAACACCATTGATACAAATACGGTGCTTACTACTGCAATGCGCATGGATGAAATTGATGAATTACCGAGTTTAAAAATAATAACTGTTGAATGGCCAAATGAAATACTGAGAAAAAACGAACAAAAAATAATTATAACCTCCAATAAATGGGAAGAGAGTCTTTTATATTGCGAACTTTTATTAGCCAATACCCAGCCCTTGGATAAAAAATCGTTTACTCTGGATCTGAAGACAAAAGATTTTATCTCTAGCATTACAGGAACATTCACAGCCAAAGGAGAGGTTCGATTTAATTCAAACGATAATTTGAAGATAAAATTCGGTGAGCAGAGCTTGCTACTAACAGATTTTTTTAATGAGTACCCTCCAATTCTATTTTTGGAAGACACTTCATTTATCGATGGTGGCTTGAGAGTCCTTCCTCATGAGGATTATGAATATTTGTACTCGATTGATAATGTTGAAGACTGGAAATGGACAGGTGTGGATATATCTGTTGAGTCACAGACACCAGCAAAACTAGCCCAATCCATACAATATTATACTATTAAAAAAATTTATCATGATTACGATTTTATATTTGATGATGATGGTTCAGGTGAAGTGGCTGATATTGTTGCAATTAGAAATATCAATGACACGGAGTTAGTTATTCATTTGTACCATTGTAAGTATTGTTCTAAAACGGGCGGGGTGGCAAAACCAGGAGCTAGAGTGGATGATATATATCAAGTTGTGGGGCAAGCAGTTAAAAGTATCAGATGGTTTTCTAATAAAGAACAACTTATTCTTCGTCTTATAGAGAGAGAAAAGAGACGTCTTGCCAAAGGGTTAGCATCAAGAATAGACAAGGGTAAGTATGAAGATCTAATTCATTTTGCAAGAGTTGCAAGATATTCAACCTTCCAATTGGGTATCTCTGTGGTACAACCCGCGGTTTCAAAAAAAGTTATGACACGTGAGCAACTCATTATTCTGGGTTCAACTGAAGCCTACATCGATGACGTTACAGGTGTTAAGTTACGAGTGATAGTTAACGAGTAGTTCGAAACAGCAAAACTGAGTAGGCGCTCGGCTTTGCTGTTGTATTTGTTGATTTACTGAGAAGTGACGCTGGGATATGAAGTTATTTATTACCATAGTCAATTTAACATAATATACATTATGCGAACTTTGGTATCTAAATATGGGAAGGTGCTGAAATCTCTGATTTGGTCTGGTTGATTGTGTTGATTCATTCTTAACTTAAGGCTTATTTGCCAATGCTTTTTCTAAGTCTCGAATATAGGTTCTTTGTCTTTTCTTCAAATACCACTTCACAAACGGTTTTAATAATATCTTTTTAGATATCACGACTTCCGTAAAGTCGATTTCAGTGACGCCATTATCAGAAGTAAAAACACCAATCCAATGACCTTTGATATTGTCATTCTCCATATCAAACGCCCATCGTTGATATGGTACTTTAGCTGTTACCGTAAATGTGGTCGCAAAGCCATCTTTGGTATGTTCAATAAATTTATGATCGTTTATCACTTCAATACTGAGTAAATCACTTCGCCATTGATAATTTTCTGTCGAGGTAATCACTCGCCATAACTTTTCGATATCGCACTGAAAAGTCGCTTTTATATTGAGCGTTGCCATAAATCCCCTTTGAGTCGCCTTTTCTTATTATTATATATTTTTACTTACTATTTATGTTCGAAAATTAGAAATATGATGCCTAACGCCACCTAATACATAAGAATATGTTATATTAAATTTAGTAAAGGTTTTTGTTGTAAATGATTAATCATTGTGGTTGTTTTTTAGTCATTCGTGTGAAAACCTTGATATAAACCTGAGACTACCCCCGTAGTACATGACGGGGGTTTTTGTGAAAATAGTTATAAATAGGTATTTAACGCAATGCAATATAGAGCTCAAAGTAAGTGGGTAAACCCTGAAAACTTAAAATCCTTATCATATTTTGTTCAGTTACTAGAAGAGTTATTGTTTGACTATACTCATAGCACATACAAACCTTCAATTATGCATGTACCATCTCTTTGTTTTGAAGCTTTAATGACAATAGATGATATTGAAAATGGTTGTATAAATCAGGCTCATATAACCCATATAATTGATGAATTAATAGAGAGTTTAAAAAAAGATAAAATTGCAACAAGTTTATTAACATTACCATTAAATACATTTATAGAACAATTAAAAAGTACATCGCGCGGAATAAATGATAAAAAAACAGTATTAGAACTATTAAATTTGCAATTAAAAAATAATAAATATGAGAATAAATTAAAAGAAGAATTAATTTCATGTATTTATTCAGAATACAATCCTGATAGTATAAGAGAATTCACTAGATTGTTAGTGACACACTTGACACTTCGAGGTGTAAGCAAAGAGTACTTAACTGAGATTATGATTGAGCATTTTTATGAAAAAAAAATAGAATCTAATGATGAAATTAAACAATTTTTAAAAAAAATTCCTAATGATGAAATTGAATTTATAGTGTATTTTAAAGTAGATAAGTCTTTTTTAAATATCAAGAAAAGTATTAAACATTTAGATATCGAAGTATTAGAACGCATTCCAGAAGAATTGAAAAATGATATTTTTTTCAATGTGAATAATGAGAGAGTTATAGTCAGTGTAAAAGATAAATCTTTTGATTATTATAGTGCTAGAAAATCAGCCGAAGATATGCTTAAACTAGCAGCAACTTTACTATCTATATATCATCATAAACAAGAACCTTCATGGGAACTTGAAAACTACATATCATATGGTGATGGAAATCATAAGGTTATCAGCGTAACGATAAACCCTATGCATTTATGTAGAGATCTTAAAATGACAGCGGCAGGTAAAAAATTTGATGAGTTTGCTGACGGTTTTAGCATGTCTTCAGGGTCCTTTCAGAAATTTATTAGATGTGTACAACTACATTCAATGGCACTACGAACAAATTCAGTAGAAAACCAAATATTAAATTTATGGGTTGCTATTGAATCATTAGTTCCTGATGAATTAAAAAAAGAAAAGGATAACACAATTGATCATATAATAAATACAATAACACCTTTTTTAAATATTGTTTACATGGAAGGTTTAGTAAGATCTTTAAGTCATGACTTAAATCGGTGGAATAAAAGTAAATTTACAAAACTAATAAAACCGTTTAATGAAAATAATAACATGGCAAAATCACTGTTAATGGCATTGGCTTCAAGTGAAAAACAAGAATTTATTAAAAAGTTTAAAGAAGAACTTAATAATTATCCTCTTTTAGAGCAAAGGTTCTTACATATTGAAAAATTGGTTTTAAATCCATTAAATATACTAGATGCAATCAAAAGGCATGATAAAAGACTCACTTGGCAAATTAAAAGGATTTATAGAGCAAGAAATAAAATTATACATACAGGAACAACTCCAATGGCAGCGCATAGATTAGTTGAAAATATGCATGAATATCTCGACATGGTACTTGATGAAATAATAAAAATGGCTACAAAGCCAGCTAAAATAAGTTCTGTATCTCAAGGATTTAAAACAATAGATATGAAGTATAAGCATTATTTAAGTGAAATAGAAAAAGCAACTAAAAAACAACAAATATCTGAGAGTGAAAAAATAGAGCAGACAATCAATATTGTTGAATTAATATTTAGTGAATAGACTGATTCGCACAATGCACGCTATATATAAAGACGAACCCTCACCATTCCGGTAAACCCCAACACCATTCTACCGGAATGGCTCAGAACCCTTTTGTAACATAGCGTCACACATTATGCGAACCTTAGTATCTAAATACGGGTAGGCACTAAAATCTCTGTTTTAGGCTGGTTGATTGTGTTAATCAAATAAAGGATATTCTATGGACAACTATCAAGCATCATACACATATAAACATCTCTATCAACAGTATGAAAATTTTATGGCTGCTATTGATAAAAATGAGCATCTTAAAAATGAAGATATCGTGTCATGGCTTAAAGAAATAAGAACTTATATCTTTGATCTTTATCCAGTTGAAAATGTCTTACATAGAGATATCGAAAATGACATTAAAAATTTCGGTTCAAAAACACAAGAAAAAACAATTCAGTTAGCTTGTGCTACCCTAAAGAAAGCTCATGAAGACTACACATTTTGATGACGAATTGTTTTAGCTATCCTTTGTCTCCGACCATCAAGCATATTAGTTGCTGATGGTCATGGGGAAATGGCTTATCAGGGAGCAATCCAATGACCTTTGATTTTTTCATTTTCTAAATCAAACTTCCATCGCTAGTGTTATTGACTGGCATTTGATGCCAAACAAAAATATGACCGCGCATTACTTCTATAATTACCAGCTTATTCCTTTATACAGATGTGGTCACATGGTTAACAAATTGAATCTTAATTGGCCTGAATTTTTAGAAAAATACTGGCAAAAAAAACCTGTTGTATTAAAAAATGCATTTCCTAATTTTGTCGATCCTATCACTCCAGATGAATTAGCCGGTTTGGCAATGGAACCAGAAGTTGACAGTCGTCTTGTCAGCCTCACTGACAACAAATGGCAGGCAAGCCATGGACCGTTTGAAGACTACAGCGAATTAGGTGAAGAAGGATGGTCACTGCTGGTACAGGCGGTCAACCATTGGCATATGCCGTCCGCTGAGTTGGTGAAACCATTTCGCGTATTACCTGAATGGCGTCTTGATGATCTGATGATCTCCTATTCAGTACCCGGAGGTGGTGTCGGACCACATATTGATAACTATGATGTTTTCATCATTCAAGGAATGGGTCGTCGCCGCTGGCGTGTAGGTGATGCCCTGCCAATGCGTCAGTTCTGCCCGCATCCTGCATTACTGCATGTTGATCCATTTGAACCAATTATTGATGTAGAAATGGCACCAGGAGATATTCTATATATTCCACCTGGATTCCCTCATGATGGCTTCACTTTCGAAGATACCATGAACTATTCTGTCGGCTTTCGTGGACCAAATGGTCGTGATTTGCTGAGCAGTTTTGCAGACTACGCACTGGAACAAGATCTAGGTGGAATAAATTATGGCGATCCTAATCTGGCAGTACGCGACAATGCAGGAAAAATGGAAGCTCACGAAGTTGAACGCCTGCGTGCCATGATGATTGAGATGATCAATAAGCCTAGTGATTTTGAACAATGGTTAGGTCGTTTTGCAACCACACCACGCCATGAGCTGGATATTGCTCCCGCTGAACCGCCATATCAGCCAGAAGAAGTATTGAATGCACTGAATGATGGTGAAAAACTGATCCGATTAAGCGGACTGCGTGTCCTACGCATCGAAGATAATTTTTTTGTAAATACAGAAGCTTGGGCTACCAAAGAAACGAAAGGCGCAGATGCGCTGTGCCAGTTTACGGAAGTTGGGGCCAATGAACTCGGTGATGCACTGATGGTTCCAGCCTTTGTTGCAGAATTAACCGAATTTATCAATCAAGGATATTGGTACTTCGACGAATAAACTACGCTTACCAAATATAACATAATAAAACACCTGCTTGCGGGTGTTTATTTTATCGTCTCAGCATTCCTTTTCACTTATACCTCAAGTACCTCAAGTTATTTGGTTTTAGCTTAAAGTTTCTAATATTACTGCTTATATTTCTTTTTTTTCCAAGATATTTAGAAAATCTAGCAGATATTAGATCGAATTCGCCTTTTTCAAAGAAAGCATATCCTGTTGACTTATATCAAATGAACCAAGGTTAAATGAATCGATTCATCTTATTGATAAGCACCTCTCTTGACTTAATAACTAATGCAGTGAAAATGTTCTAATACTTTAATTTATCTGAATAATAATCTGATATTGGAAGGTTTATCATGAGCTATCGTATGTTTGATTACTTGGTACCGAATGTTAACTTTTTTGGTCCAGGTGCTATCTCTGTTGTTGGCGAACGTTGCAAATTATTGGGGGGTAAAAAAGCCCTGCTGGTAACGGATAAAGGTCTACGAGCATTAAAAGATGGCGCCGTAGATAAAACTATTGGTTATCTAAAAGAAGCGGGTATTGATGTTGTCGTATTTGATGGCACAGAACCTAACCCAAAAGACACTAATGTACTCGAAGGTCTTGCAATGTTCCGCAAGGAACAATGTGACATGATAATTACAGTGGGTGGTGGTAGTCCACATGACTGTGGTAAAGGTATCGGTATTGCAGCCACTCATGAAGGTGATCTTTACAATTATGCAGGCATTGAAACACTAACAAATCCTCTGCCACCTATTATTGCCGTAAATACCACTGCTGGCACAGCGAGTGAAGTCACTCGTCACTGTGTTCTGACTAATACCAAAACTAAAGTCAAATTCGTTATTGTGAGCTGGCGCAACCTCCCTTCTGTTTCTATTAACGATCCTCTGTTAATGATCGGTAAACCTGCTGGACTGACTGCGGCAACAGGTATGGATGCGTTAACTCATGCGGTTGAAGCTTATATCTCTAAAGATGCTAACCCTGTCACCGATGCATCAGCTATTCAAGCAATCCGTTTGATTTCTCGTAACTTGCGTCAAGCGGTAGCCTTGGGTACAAACCTAAAAGCCCGTGAAAATATGGCTTATGCTTCACTTTTAGCAGGAATGGCATTTAATAACGCTAACCTTGGTTACGTTCATGCAATGGCTCACCAATTAGGTGGTTTATATGATATGCCTCATGGCGTAGCTAATGCGGTGCTATTACCACATGTATTACGTTATAACCTGATTGCTAATCCAGAAAAATTTGCAGATATTGCTGAATTTATGGGGGAAAATATCACAGGATTATCCATAATGGATGCAGCTGAACGTGCTATTGCAGCTATCGCTCGCCTCTCTGCGGATATTGGTATTCCGCAACATTTAGGTGAGTTAGGTGTGAAAGAGTCTGATTTCCCATATATGGCTGAAATGGCACTTAAAGACGGTAATGCATTCTCTAATCCTCGTAAAGGTAATGAAAAAGAGATCATTGAGATTTTCCGCCAAGCATTTTAATTCTTAAAAAGAAACACTAAAAAGCATTAACCTACAGCAATGTAGATTAATGCTTATTTATGTGTTGATTAACTAACTGGTTATAAAACGCTGGTAGGATCAACTTTATCCACGTTAATGCCATAATTGCCATTGCAAATGGTTCCTTAATCGGAAAAATAAGATCAACAATCAACTCTTAACCTTCAGGGATATATTTTCCAATCTAAGGAACAGAAACCTTCGACAAAATCGAGTAAGTCTAAAATAGTATTTTCATCTTCTATAGCTCTTAATTGATTTAAACAATCTTGCATTATATTTTGAGTCATTCCATTGTACTTATAGGATAAAAGTAACTCCCTTAATACTAATAAGTCTCTATTTAAAGCAATACCCTTTTGTATATCATCAATAAGAGCTTGCTGTTGCTGGTAGTATTGTTGTTTTACTTTATTCATATTTAACCCAAATCTCCCTTCTCGCTCCTTTCTAATCTATAAATAGTTAGCAATAAGTTAGCTTTATCTATTTCAAAATGCTTTCCATTGATCTTGATATTCTAATGGTACTAACTCTTTGTTATAAATTCTCTCGTAATAAATAACCCGGCCATCAAGGCGTAGTTGAGGTACTGTCACAACATCTCTATCAAAAATGGCATGGCGCCAATCTTCTTTGATTAAGCCACGTCGCCATAAGCGGTAATATCGATTTGCTTGTGACTCTAATTTATTGTCTTTTAAAATAACCGATAATGGTGCAAATAGTTGTTGTGAAAGATGATATTTCTCCATCAGCCAGCGTTTATTTCTTTTAATTAACTTTCTTTTCATCGTTATTGGCTCTATTTCCCTTTATGCTATTTCTATCTTAAAGCAACTTATTGAAAAAGAAATGAAGATTTGTATTATGGGCCCGCTAGAGCAGGAAAAACAACATTATCTAAGCAACTTGCAACAGCGTTGTCGTTACCTACATATCCGTTTGATGCTATTTATTGGGATAATGCGTGATAATATTAGCTTTCTAACTTGCTTTTTTAATTATTTTCAGTATTAAACAAAAAGAGCCTAGCTTTTCATTTAGGCTCTTCTCTTTTTTATATAATATTCATACCACTTTAGAAGGATTGTATAATTGTTTTAATCCTTTAAAAATCCATAATAATGAATGAAAAATAAGTAATAAAATAATAGTATTAGCAAAAACAAATAAAGCTATTGATAATAACTGCATAAAATGGCTATTAGATGTCATACTCATATTTAATGAGGCTTTTGCTAATGCTGAAACACCGAAAGAGAAACTCCAAAATGGCAATGAAAACGGTTGTTTTACAAACCAAGGAATTAATCTCATCATAAATAAGAGTTGTAATAGTCCATAACCTAATAACATTTTTGCGAAGAAATCAATATGATTGTCATTAATAGCCAAATAAGCACTACAGGCAACCAAGGCGGGTGCTAATTGAATACCAAATGATAGCCGTAATTTTTCATCCATTAATCCTTCACTGCGTATTCTTTTTAAAATAGCGGGTTCTAAACTTAGCCACGAAAATACGCCAGCCCAAAAAATAAAATACCCAAATCATTAAAACCAAATGCACCACATGCCATGGCACAGATAAAGTTATTAGCGACAGTTGGTAAATATAAGACTGGTGTGGTCGCCATTTTAGGATATTCACCCTTCCATTGATAACCAACAAGCCAACTAGAATACCCAAGCTGAGCAATTGCTCCAACACTAAATAACACCAGAGAAAATAAGGATAAATATGGACTTAATCCGATCGATACTAAAACTGTCGTTGCGGGAAATAAGCTAGTAAATCCACTTGTAACAGGATGTTTAATTTCTTCAAGAATACTTTGTCGATGAAATAGCCACTTACTAAACAAAAATAGCGTAAGTGTTAACCAAACCAAACAACCTACACCAATAAATATTTCACCAATATAAGCTGGATAATTATGCTCTTTATCGGCATAGCGCCATGCCATTCCTGTACCAATCATCCCTAATACAACACCAAAATAGCCCGATGCAAACTGTGAAGAGAGTATTTTTACTTTATTTATCAATATCATATTATTATGTTAACTCATGTAAATGACATAATACATTGATGCTTTATTCTGAACATCAAATAATACTAGAGATAATAAAATTTATTTTTATAAAATGCATTTAAAATATGTGTTATCAATAATGACTCACTTTAAGACTTTTCCCTCCTTATGTTCCCGAATATTCTGATGCTCGTATAAATACGATAGCGATATCTTTATATTGTCCTTTATTTTGGAGTTTATAAAAATGAATATCACGTTAAAAAAGATTGGAACACTATGTGTCGCTTCTGTTCTGCTTTTTTCTCTTGCGGGTTGTTCTAGCATGACAAAACGCGACCGTAATACAGCAATTGGAGCCGGTGCTGGTGCTATCGGTGGTGCGATTTTAACTGATGGTAGCGCATTGGGTACTATTGGTGGCGGCGTCTTAGGTGGCGTTATTGGTCATCAAGTTGGTAAAAAATAACCGTTAGTTCCCTATTCTGCTAGACTGGGTTTATATTTTTCAGCTCAGTCTAGTAACTTGTAACATTAAGATAATCAGCATTTATTTTTGTGTGATATGAATAAATCGTTCCTCTCTCAATTGAAAAAAACTGTCGTCGTTCTATATAAGTCGTTTAGCGATTTGATTTATATCGTAGTGACCCTTATTTTGTGTTACTTCTTTTTTCTTTTATCACCCACATTGGTAATTGCCGTCATTGGCAGTATCATTATTATTATCATTATGTTTTTACTTAGTTTATTTGTTTTTCCGTGATACAAAGCATGCGCTTTGCCTCCTTTATTTTTAATAAAAAATCGACTAAATAATTACCTCATGTCCTGTCAGTTAAAAACAAAAATACAGGTTACTATTAAAGATAAAAATCTTTCACATCATAAAAGAACCTTGTTTTAGGCTGATTTATCACAATCCTTACTTTTAAACTTGACTCTTTTTAGTGATAGCCTTTTACTTTCAATTATTATAACTATCGAGGGTAATTAAATGATTATTTTTATCACGGGTGCCTCTGCTGGCTTTGGTGAAGCTATTGCTCGTCATTTTATCAGCCATGGACACAAAGTTATTGGTACTGCTCGTCGTTTAGATAAACTGAATAACTTGCATAAAGAGCTAGGTGAGCAATTTTATCCATTACAGTTAGATGTGACAGATAAAAAATCTGTCAGTGAGGTTTACACTCAATTGCCTGAGAAATGGCGTGAAATCGATGTGTTAGTGAATAACGCTGGTTTAGCGTTGGGTTTAAATACCGCCGATAAAGCCAGTCTCGATGATTGGGATACGATGATCGAGACAAATAATAAAGGTCTGGTTCATGTCACCCGTGCTATTCTTCCTTTTATGGTAGAAAGAAATAAAGGCCATGTTATTAATATCAGCTCAACAGCAGCTTCTTGGCCTTATATGGGTGGTAATGTTTATGGCGCCACTAAAGCGTTTGTTAAGCAATTTAGTTTAGGATTACGTGCTGATCTCCAAGGTAAAAAAGTCCGCGTGACCGATATTGAACCTGGCCTTGTTGGTGGTACGGAGTTCTCATTAGTTCGCTTTAAAGGTGATAGTGATAAAGTTGAACAAACGTATGCAAATGCAAACGCATTAACTCCTGAAGATGTTGCAGAAGCCGTGTATTGGACAGCAACGTTACCTGCTCATGTTAATATTAATACCTTAGAAATGATGCCTGTTAGCCAATCATTTGCCGGATTAAGTGTTCATCGTCAAAACTAAACGCACTGAAAACTCATTTTTTATTAAGGCATCAACTATAATTATTAAGATATAATAGTCATTGACAGTAATAGCGACATAACTTTAGAGGATAGCAACTATGATCAATACACTAACTAAGAAACCAACGGTAAGAACTTTATTGTTCACCTTATTTCTTGGTTTATCTGTGTCTTCTTTTTCTTCTATTGCCGCCTCTACCAATGTAACCATTAATGGTAATGGCTATGACAATGTCTTAGATAAAGAACAAGCTCGACAACTGAAAGAAGACTGGGATCAAAAGCGTGAACTTCGTACCCAAGTCAATCAGCGAGAAAAAATTGAATTTAATAAAGTAGATAAAGCCATTGATGAGCGAGATGCTTGTCTGAAAAGTGCAAATATCTACGCTTATTGGGAGCCTGAAACCCGCCGTTGTTTAGACAGTAATACTGGGCGCCCTGTTAATCCACAAGAAAATCGTGTAAAACAGTGATGTTTTGCGTTGTAAAACAAGGAAAATGTAATATGAAGAAATATATCTTTGCAGTAATAGCAACCCTCGTAGCATTTGCCCCTTTAGCAGCAAATGCAGGTTGTGATGAAGTCGTTGAATCTATTCAACAAAAAATCGTTAATAACGGTGTGCCCGCTGCTAACTTTACTTTAACTGTCGTTGAAAACGACCAAGTTGCACAAACAGAGGGTAAAGTGGTAGGCACTTGCGAGAATGACACTAAGAAGATCATCTATACTCGCCATTAATTCACCGCTAACTTAAAAAAGGGCGCTAATAATTGCGCCCTTTTCTTTATCACTCAATATAAATGAGTATCTTGCTGATTTAAAATTATTTTATTCGGTTTGTTGTTCCATATTTGCTTTAACTTTGTCATTTTTTCATCATTATTCCAGTTTTAAGCAAAGTTTAGAAAAAACAAAAACACCCAATGGATTTACTCATCAGGCGTTTAAAAGTAACAAGTTTGGCTCCGTTAAAAAACAGGCAACTCAATCCACTTCGTTACTTATTTATATTCTCTCTTAAGCAGGTACAGCGATTTCTAACTGACTTAAATCAAGGTAACAAGAGAGATCACGTTCTTCAGGACGTAATAAATACGGGATTTCACCAATCAGCGGTGCAGGAATATGCTGAGACAGCCTTTCCACAATTTTCGCATAATAAGGTAATCCTGGATTTATTCTGTTAGCAACCCAACCGACTAATTTCAAACCATCGTTGATAATAGATTGTGCTGTTAATATTGAGTGATTAACACAGCCTGGTTGAATACCAACAACCAAAACGACTGGAATTTGTTCTTTTACCACCCAATCAGAATAAAAGGTATTATCATCGAGTAGATAACGCCAACCGCCATTACCTTCGATAACAACACACTCTGCTTTTTTACTTAAATTATCGAGCTCATTTGAAATCTTATTAAAATCAATTTCATTTTCGCTAACATAACAATTATCAAGTAAAATAGGATTAATTTCGTCGTAGCGAACTTCAACTGGCGATGAATTATGAATAATCATTGCATCACGATTACGCTCACCATCAGCTGTTTCATGTAATTCTGTTGCAATAGGCTTATAACCCACTGCCGTTGACCCGCCACGATTTAATGACTGAAGAAGTGCTCGGGTCACAACAGTTTTACCCACGTTGGTATCTGTCCCCGTAACAAAAAAGCGTGTTAACATATAATTTACTTCCGTTATGACAGATAAATCAGGTTCATAAAAAATGACAGAGATTAGAGTTTAGGGTAACACTGTTTCTGATGGCTTGAGATAGCTCAATTTTTTAGTTAATTGCTCGAAAATAGAGAATTCGTTAATGATCAATTGAGGTATTTACGCTTGAAAAACACTTCTGTTACGATTTTTTGCACTTCATTTAGCCTTGCATCAACTCTATTAACAAAGAACCGTTGTATAAAGCTTCTTTAACTAATGAGGCTGCGGGTAAAGTACCTTTATTTCTTAATTCTGTTTCTTCAATAATTAATGATTGTACGTAACGAGGCATGGACTGATTTTGAACATGATTTAAAATCAATGGAAAAAGAATGGATTTAGCTCGACAAAGAGGCGAACCAATTAATATTTTTTGTGGATTAAAGATATTAATCATCACGGAAAGAATAAAACTTAATCGCTGCGCAACTAAATGCACGACTTCAAGAGCTTGTTTATCTCCAACTAATATTGCATCACACAATGTTTCAATAGTAATAGGATATTTGTTTAGCAACGAGGTAGGATCCTCTTGCGCTAATAATTGCGCTTTTTTAATTAATTGAGGAATAGCAATTTCAGTTTCTAAACATCCCTTCGCCCCACAATAACAACTATTTTCAGAGTCGATAACTTTAGTGTGCCCAATTTCAACCGCACTGTGACTGTGAGAATGTAATGTCCTCCCGTTACTAATTACGCCAGCACCTACAATGTCGTCAATGACAATTTGCAAAACATCTGAATTATTTTTTGCCGCGCCATATAAAGATTCGGCCATTGTCCATGCAGTGACACTATGCTGTAAGAAAACAGAAACACCTGTTTTTTCATGGATCTTATCGGCAAGAGGAACATCTTTAATATCGTAATAAGGGGAACTATGAATAACCCCACTAATGGGATCAATAATCGCATTCATTGTAATACTAATGGCGGTCAATCTTTCAACATGTGATTGATAGCGTTCGAAAAATTTATCAATAGCAAGTAAAAAGTGAGTAAGAAAGTTATCACTGTTCTCTTTAGGAAAATCAAACGTATCTTCAGTAACAAGTTTACTGTCTAGCTCTCTTAAACTAAAAAGTAAATTACCTTTATTGACTCGGATACAGAGAAATTGCCACCCTTGGCTTTCTAATTTTAATCCTACTGCAGGTCGGCCACGAAATCCCACATCTGGAAACTCTGTTTCATGAATAAGATGTGCCTCAACTAATTCTCGCGTAATTTTGGTAATACTTGCAGGAGCTAGTTCTGCTTTTTTTGACAGTGAAATACGAGAAATGGGGCCATGTTCATCAATCAAACGAAAGACTGTGCCAAGATTAAACTGTTTCACGTGATCGATGTGGCTAGGTTGGTTCCCCATTGAGTGTCATCCTTAATTAAGAAGCCATAATTAATTCGAGGCTCTAAATAATTCATTACCGATTATGTCGTCAATTTGTGATAATTGTACAATACTTACATAAAAAGCGTGATCAAAAACACAGATAAATCAAGATATTTGGTGTTCTAAGATATTTTTTAACAACAATTGCGTTAATCGATTCGCCGCTGCGGGTATTGTCCGTTTCTTATGTGAAACCAACCAAACTTCAGAAAATGCCTGTGAATTAGCGAAGTGCAAATAATGCACACCATCAACTTTCATTCGAGTAAAAGATTTAGTCACAATTGAGATACCTAATCCTGCTGCAACTAACCCTAAAATCGTCATGGCTTCACCGGCTTCTTGTGCAATAGTTGGCGTAATTCCTGACAAACTCAGTAATTGAATAATTTCATCATAAAGAGCTGTACCTACATCTCGTTCAAAAAAAACAAAAGGATACTGCCCAATATCTTGAATATTAACGCCTGTTTCCTTGTAAGCAAGTAATGGGTGCCCTTCATAAACAGCTAAAATGAAAGGCTCTCGAAACAATAGCTGGTGGTGCAAATTTTCGGGTAATGTGGTGTTTCGCATAATACCCAGATCAATACGCCCTGTAAGCAATGGTGAAATTTGTTGCTTTGTATTCATCTGATGCATATGAATACCGACTTCAGGATAATTTTCTCTAAATTGCCTTAAACTCAACGTTACTAAGTGCATAAAAGGTGTCGTTGATGTAAAACCTATAGATATTTCACCTAACTCACCTTTTTCCATTCTAGCTGCACGTGTTGCAGCTGCGTTGACCTGCGCCATAATTTGATAAGACTCTTTTAAAAACATTTGCCCTGCTGGTGTTAGTGCAACAGAACGATTAGTTCGTTCTAAAAGCCTGGCGCCTATTTCACTTTCAAGTGCTTGTATTTGTTGACTCAGCGGTGGTTGAGAAATATTCAATCTTTCTGCAGCTTTACCAAAATGAAGCTCTTCCGCTACAGCGATAAAATAACGTAAATGCCTCAATTCAATGTTCATATGTCTCTCACTTTAGCATTGATACTTTAAAAGTCTTATTTCTAATAATTAATATATTAGACAAAAAAATCAAATATTTCTAACATTGACATAAATCAAATTTAAGTAATGGAAGTTTAATCAATATGGATACTCACGAAATAGACAGTAAAAGCATGAGCTTAGGCACTGATATTTCAGACGATACATCGTGTATAGAAAAGCCAGCTCATCGCCAATCTAACCCTAAACACTATATTCAACGTGATGATGCACTGTATATAAAAGTGACAGTGTCATTTTTTATGGTTGGTTTAGCGACATTTGCCTTACTCTATTTTGTGCAGCCCATATTGCCAGTGTTATCTAACGAATTTTCTGTCAGCCCCGCAACCAGCAGTCTAGCGCTCTCACTTTCAACCGCATTAATGGCATGTGGTTTATTAATCACTGGCCCACTTTCAGACGCTTTTGGGCGTAAAAATGTCATGGTTATTGCATTGTTTTGTGCCGCATTTTTTACATTATTGAGTGCAACAATGAATAGTTGGACTGGCATCTTAATTACTCGTGCCTTAGTGGGGCTTTCGTTGAGTGGTGTTGCTGCAGTGGCGATGACTTATTTAAGCGAAGAGATCCATCCTGCCTATTTAGCGCTATCAATGGGCTTATATATTAGCGGTAACTCTATTGGTGGTATGAGTGGTCGTGTTATTACTGGGGTATTAAGTGATTATTACTCTTGGCGTTTATCTGTCGTTATTCTCGGTATTTTTGCCCTTTTTGCAGCAATTACTTTCTGGAAGATATTACCAGCTTCAAAACACTTTAGACCAACTGCATTAAAACCACGCAACCTTCTTATTACCACAAAACTGCATTTTAGAGATAAAGGATTACCCCTGTTATTTATTGAAGGTGGTTTATTAATGGGCGGATTTGTCACTTTATTTAACTACATTGGCTATCGTTTATTAGACGCCCCCTATTCATTAAGCCAAACAACGGTAGGTTTGATTTCTATAGTATATTTAAGTGGCACTTATAGTGCATCTAAAGCAGGATTACTAACCACTAAATATGGTTTAGGTAAAGTATTTATTGCAGGTATCTCGATGATGTTAATAGGCATATTGATTACCTTAATTGAATCGTTGCCTGTTATTTTCGTCGGTATGCTTATCTTAACAACGGGTTTTTTCGCAGCTCATGCAGTAGCAAGTAGTTGGATTGGGCGTCGTGCAAAACGAGGACGTGCTCAGGCTTCTTCACTTTATCTCTTTACCTACTATGCTGGATCAAGCCTTGCTGGTACAGTCGGTGGTTTATTCTGGGTAAGTTTTGGTTGGCTAGGTGTTGGGTTATTTATTGCGGTTTTAATGTTAGCGGCCTTATTAATTGCACTTCATCTTAATAAGGTTGCTCAATAAACAAAATCTGTTGTTATAAAATGCAAAAGAAGCATCATTATCTTTAAAATTGTCAGTTTTTCACTCTTTTCTTAATATATTAACGTACCTATTTTGAAAAGGATGAATAAATATGACTCTAATTAAATCGTATCAATGGTCTTCTTCGCTTCTATGGTGAATGCATTTACTGAAAGCTGCCCATCATCAAAGCCAGAATGTGATGCTATAGCACAACAATATGATGTACAAAACACAATGAAAGAACAAAATAAAGACAATTTCAGCATACTAAACACTCATAAACTCTCTTTCTAAGAAAAACATTATAAAAAATGCCCTTTTTGCGCTATACTGTATATAAACACAGTATAGCGCATTTTTGTTATTTCTCCCCTGTTAAACGATGTACTTTCCACTGAAGCTGATGTATTGTTTTAAATAAAGGCTAATTGTATGTTGTAACTAAATAAGAGTATTGAGATGAATAAATATGATTTAATAGAACAATTTAATCTCTGTTTTAAGCAGTTAGAATTCGAGATAAATAATCTGACAGAAAAGCTGCGAAAACTAACATTATTACCTTCTGCTGTATTTGAATTACCCGATGTAACTAAAGAAGAAGAACATGATGATGTTATTCGCGTGACAGTGTCACCTAGTTATAATGAAGAAGCTCTTGAACTTACCTTAAAACTAATGGCCAACCTGTTTATTTATGATAATGCACCACATATCAGCAGTAAGCGTGCAATTCGTTTACCAGGTGTGCTCTGCTTTAGTACCAGCAATATTGAGTTTAAGTCAGTAAAAGAAGACATTGGGCGTATTAACTCATTAAAAAAACAGCTTTCTGATATCGTGACTAAAGAATCAGGGATTTCTAAAGAAGAGCGTTTTGATTTTGTTCATAATCAGTTAAAAGGTCTAATTACGCTAAATGCTTATCGCACCCTCACCTTGTTGTCTGATCCTGATACTGTACGTTTTGGTTGGGCAAATAAAAATATTATTAAAAATTTAACGCGCAATGATGTACTGGCTCAATTAGAGAAAAGTCGTGAAGCTAATCGTGCGGTTCCACCATATACCAGTGAACAATGGGCAGAACGTATTGATAAGGAGATAATCACTCTTTCCAAATTACCTGAAAATGCAAAATTAAAAATAAAGCGCCCCGTAAAAGTACAACCTATTGCTCGTGTTTGGTATTCGGAGCTTCAAAAACAAGTACAATATGCTTGTCCATTACCTTTGTTGGCTTTCTATATTGATAAAGAGAGCGATTTTAAACCGATAATTGGCGAACTCCCTGATTATGATGCTGATAACATTCAAATTCGCCATCGCCCTAAAGCTAAGAAATTACAACTGATTATTCCAAGAATGCATTTATATCTTGAAGTATAACCAATTAAAAAGTTAGTTAATGAGCTTAATTGAACTTCCTTTAAGAATTTGTATAAGATAATCATTAAGGTGAGCAAATTGATTATTTTCGATTTTCAAATCAATGGAGATCACGGGA
Organism: Proteus sp. fly-1089; assembly: GCF_040138965.1. Classification (NCBI taxonomy): domain Bacteria; kingdom Pseudomonadati; phylum Pseudomonadota; class Gammaproteobacteria; order Enterobacterales; family Morganellaceae; genus Proteus; species Proteus sp. fly-1089. Next base: position 592,915 of record NZ_JBEETS010000001.1, on the reverse strand, counting down.
TTATTTTTTAACACGAAAATAATTTTCTCTCGTGTTAATGTAATACATTCAAGGCTATTAATAGCTTCTATATCAGATAAATGTGTCATTAAACCGATTGAATTATCAACATCTTCGTCTTCCTCATCAAATCTTGAAAGAATAACAAAGTGCTCAGGTGAAACAGGATCATCCCCTATTCCAATAATAGTGACATCATCTTCAACGTAACAATTTACTTCGGTTGCAGTAAAAATAATTTCTTCATTCATTATTGTTATCCCAAAACGATCTAAAAATCCCGCCATAAAAGCGGGATTTAATATCGGTATAAATAAGTGTTAAAGACACTTATTTTTTCATGCTACCAACCATATCTTCTGGACGAACCCAGCTATCGAATTCTTCCGATGTAAGGTAGTTCAGTTTCAGCGCAGACTCTTTCAGCGTTAAGCCTTCTTTATGCGCTTTCTTCGCAATTTCAGCTGCTTTATCGTAGCCAATATGCGTATTTAATGCAGTCACTAGCATTAATGATTCATGCAGTAGTTTATTGATACGTTCACGGTTTGGTTCAATACCAATTGCACAATGCTCATTGAAACTACGCATACCATCAGCCAGTAAACGGACTGATTGTAAGAAGTTATCGATGATCATTGGACGATAAACGTTCAGTTCAAAGTTACCTGACGCACCACCAATATTAATAGCAACGTCATTACCCATTACTTGAGCACATAACATTGTTAATGCTTCACACTGTGTTGGGTTAACTTTACCTGGCATGATTGAACTGCCTGGCTCATTTTCTGGAATAGCAATTTCGCCAATACCACAACGAGGGCCAGATGCTAACCAACGCACGTCATTAGCAATCTTCATTAATGAAGAAGCCAAACCTTTTAATGCACCATGTGAATGAACTAATGCATCACAAGTTGCTAACGCTTCAAATTTATTAGGTGCCGTTACAAATGGTTGACCTGATAATTCAGCGATACGTTTAGCCACACGAACAGCATATTCGGGGTGCGTATTTAAACCTGTTCCAACAGCTGTACCACCTAGTGCTAACTCGCAAACATGAGGAACAGAATCATCGATATGTTTGATGTTGTGCTCAAGCATAGCAGCCCAACCAGATATCTCTTGGCCTAATGTCAGTGGTGTCGCATCTTGCAGGTGAGTACGACCAATTTTAACGATGTCATGGAAAGCTTCTGCTTTCTCTTTGAATACTTTCAGCAGTGATTTTAATTCTGGCAGTAAATCCTGACGTAATGCAATAACAGCAGCGACATGCATGGCAGTTGGGAACACATCATTTGAACTTTGACTTTTATTAACATCATCATTCGGATGGATTTTGCGCTCCATGCCACGGATACCACCAAGTATCTCACTACCACGGTTAGCTAACACTTCATTCATATTCATGTTTGATTGAGTGCCAGAACCGGTCTGCCAGATTGCTAATGGGAATTCAGTTGGGTGTTTACCTGCAAGCACTTCATCTGCGGCTGCGATAATTGCATCAGCGCGCTCTTTTGGTAATAAACCTAAATCCATGTTAACACCTGCGGCTGCTTTCTTCGTGATAGCAAGCGCATGGATAAGTGCAACAGGCATTTTCTCAACTGAAATACGGAAGTGTTCAAGAGAACGCTGCGTTTGAGCTCCCCATAACTGGTCAGCTGGTACTTCGATTTGTCCCATTGAGTCTTTTTCAATGCGAGTGGCTGCCATTTCAATCTCCTTAAGTACACAGAATAATTGATTAATTCCGAATCACTTTCTAGTAAATAACTCGGATACCAGTATCATGCCATAAACAGAATAATAAATATGAGAGCTAAAGCGAGCTTATGAAATTTATAACAGAATGAAATCTGTTGATTTTTTGGGAAAAGTACGGTTAGCAATCTTATTTTATTGCCAATGTTATTATTTAAGCTTTCATATTTATATCCATACTTATTATGAGACTTTATTATTCATCATAAATAGAATCACATCACAATTAAATATTGGCTAAATCAAAAAATGAGTAAAAAAAGAGAGTTTTAATGATTATTTGAATTATCTTATAAATCATATCTATTTTGCTTTAAACTCATTATGTTAGCGAGTAACTAAGTAAGTTCTGATTGCGATTTTATTCCACTAAATCTATATTTACAGTTAATATAGGTGGAGATGTATATATGTGGATTATCTATATTTAAATTTAGTAAATTTTATCACCAATTTATCGGGTTGTTTAAGGGTTACAAAACAGCCTTTATAACGTACATCGCCAGATGTACACAGAGGATGGACTAGAATTATGAAGAAATCGCTTGTCGCTGTTGGTGTTATCGTCGCACTGGGTGTTGTTTGGACTGGTGCCTCGTGGTACATGGGCAGCAAAATTGAAAGTCGCTTACAGGAAGAAACGAAACTAGCTAATGTCCAGTTAGCGCAACTTGCTAAAAATGCTCAATTTGGCGCTGATATTAAACTTGAAATTCGTGACTATAAAAAAGGGGTGTTCACCTCTAATGCAGACTTTGCTGTCGTGATTTCAAAAGATGCTAGTGAAGTCGTTGAAGACCAGGATAAAAAAGTAGAAGAAATTATCTTTACTACTGATATTGATCACGGTCCATTCCCTCTTTCTGATTTGGCTAAATTTAATTTAGCACCAAAATTAGCAGCCGTGAATAATACGTTGGTCAACAATGATACAACTAAAGAATTATTCAAGCTGACTAAAGATAAATCTCTTTTTGATATGCATACATCTTTGGCTTTTGATGGTGCAGTATCAGGTGAAGCTAAACTAAATCCTATCGATTTTGCTGAAAACGATGGCACAGTTAAAACGACACCTATTACTGTTGAATTCTCATCAGACAAAAACGCAACCAACTTCACTACCGCCGTAAAAGGTGATCAAGTTGTTGTGACTAAAGAAGGTGAAGAAACTTTCACAATTAAAAATATCGCGGGTTCTGTTTCAGGAACAAAAGTTAATAACGATCAATACTTATTTAATGAACAGTTATTAAGCTTTGCTGAAATCGCGCATACGAGTAAAGACAAAGCATCTGATTTCTCACTGAAAGATTTTTCTCTGACAACCAAAAGTGATATCAAAGATAAGCTCTTTAACATTTCTCAAACTTATTACTTTAAGTCACTGAATGTTGCTGGACTCGAATTTGGTGCAGGTAAATTCGGCTATTCCATTGATAAAGCTGATACTGATGCAATGTTGCTGTTAACCAAAGTTTATAACAACTCGTTATTACCTTGGAATAAATACCATTACGATAATTCAGAAATAGTAGAAAAAGCCGTTCGTGATGTACTGGAGAAAGGCTTAGTTTTCCGTATCGATGAAGCATCTTTAACCAATAAAAACGGTGCAAGTAAACTAAACTTTAACTTAGACTTAAATGCATTTAACGTTAAAGTATTAGAAAGCCAAGAGAAATCACCAGCAGAGTTGTTTAACTATCTGTTTAAAAACATCGATTTCAATATTGATTTATCTCTTCCAATGTTAGCTGAGTTCCGTAACACCACTCAATACCTTGATGCGGCTCGTTACCAAGAAACAGCATTAACCGATGAAGAGAAAAAAGAAATAGAAACAGCAACAGCGGCTGATATTGAACAGTTAAAAACTGAATTACAGCAAAATATCAATCAAATTTCTCAAGATGAGAAAGATGCATTACCACTAATGCTACTTGCACAAGACGGTAAAGCATTAAGCCTGAAACTGAACTATGCTGCTGATAAATTTACCATGAATGGTAAAACTTATACTTTTGATGAATTTATGGAAGTGACCCAAGCTCCTCAAATGTTAGGTTTAGCTGCCATGTTATTCGGCATGGGTGCATCATCTTACGATTACGATGATTCTGATTATTCAGAAGAAGGTTATCAAGAAGAGATGACTGAAGATCCAGCGATTATCGAAGAACAAGAAATCTTAATTCCTGAGCAGCAACCAGCAGAATAAGTCCATTAATTAAGTTTCTATTAGAAGCGTAAATAGAACACCCCATTGTGAATAGCTCTGGGGTGTTTTTTTATTCTATCTTTAATTAACAATCACAATCTTTAGCCGGGAGGTGGTGATTGCCCCATTCATCTTTACAGCAAGAATCAATGGTTTTATTAATTATTCCTGCAAGTGTATTTACTGTTGAAATAATCGAGGTTAATTGCTCACAGACGTGGCTACAATTGGTATCTTTCTCATGAGGTTTAGGAATATTAGGCGGTATTAAGCTATCACAGAGGATCTCTTGCAATACTAATGAAAACTTAGCAATACCTGTTGTGTAGATATAAGAACGCCCTCCTGTTTTCTTCGCTAAGCGTACATACTCTTTTGTGATATTGTCTCTATCAGCAACACTTGGGAAGCGATCTAAATTAGTCATTTTATCGTCAGGCGTGCCTTGGCAGGTATACACTTTCACTTTTTCGTGCTGGGCAACAGCAATCGCTTCATTATTCTTTATCACAGCAGCATTAGTAAGAACACCGCCACCACCTTCCATGCCTTCATCGCCCAACACAAAAATGGCACGACGCGCACCATCACGCCAATCAAAGTGCTTATTTAAATCAATCACCGCACGGCATAAATCCTCTTTATTACCCGCATGGTCACGACCATCAGCCTCTTTAAACGGCTTTCTTGCCTGTAAACGATTGTCAGGAACACCCAATGCTTTTAAATAATCACTGGCTGATTGATCAAATTTAGTGTCATCCCATGTACCTTCTATACCTAAAAATGTTACCCGAAGTTTTGATGGGCATTTTTCTGATGCCTCTTGTATTGCAGCATCAACTTCTTTGCTTAAATCAGAGGATTCATCAGACATTGAACCACTTGTATCAATAACAACAACTAAATCCAATGCAATTGTCCCATCGCCAGTGACAACTTGTGAACCATAAGTAAGATGATTTTCTGATGAAGGAGGAAGTAAGCTTTAAGCCAGCAAATTTTTAATTTTATTATTTCTTTTTTCAAAATTTAAATCAGAATTCTCATTCATAATTATTAGCCTTAATTTTAAATAATAGGTTTTTATTAAAAAATCATAATTAAATGACTTCATTCAATTAAATTATTTCATTTAACGAGAAAACATTATAGCTTTAATTCTATTTTCTTTATCACTCATTTAATAATATGGATATTTTATTGTTTATTTTAATTTTAATTTTAATTTTAATTTTAATTTTAATTTTAATTAATTAAAGCAAGATAAATTTAAATATAACTAAATTTTAATATTATATTTTTATGAGAAAATATTTTAAATATTTCAGCTAATAAAAAATATAAAACAGGTAATCTATTGAATAATGAAGCAAAAAAAATCGATATCTTGACTGTTTTTTCTGTTCATCTATCTTTTATAGATCTATCAAAACAATTGATAGGATATTTCAGTTATAATGACAAGTCTATTTTTAGATTAAAAATCAATGTATCAGTTAGTTTGATAATACACGTCAATTACATTGAATATTGTAGTTAATAAATAGACAGCCCTATTTTTTATTTTTTACTTTTTAACTTAACACTGAGAAAACAGTCGTTTTTAGCTTCAGAAATAACCAATTTATGTTTATTTGTTAGTGAATAAAATAAAAATCAGTCATAATAATCTGCAACTCATTTATATTTACCCAATTATAAGAAAATCACTATAAACGATAGATTTTCATTATTTCTATTAAAAAGGAAAATAACACGTGATTGACACACAGTTGCCTTTAACCGATTTACATCGTCATTTAGATGGTAATATCCGCCCACAAACTATTTTAGATTTAGCAAAAAAACACAATATTGCGCTTCCCGCTTATGAATTAGAAGCTTTGCGTCCTCATGTACAAATTACAAAAAATGAGCCAAGTCTTGTGAGCTTCTTACAAAAATTAGATTGGGGAGTGGCAGTTTTAGCAGACTTAGATGCGTGTCATCGTGTTGCTTATGAAAACGTGGTGGATGTGGTTAATGCGGGTATTGATTACGCTGAGCTACGATTCTCACCTTATTACATGGCAATGAAACACCAGTTACCAGTTGAAGGTGTCGTGGAAGCTATTGTTGATGGTGTACAAAGCGCACTGCAATCCCACGATGTAGATATTCGTTTAATCGGCATTTTAAGCCGTACTTTTGGTGAAGATGCTTGCCAACAAGAATTAAATGGATTATTGAAACATCAGGATAGAATTACCGCACTTGATTTAGCGGGTGATGAATTAGGTTTTCCAGGTCACTTATTCCAACCTCATTTTAATCGTGCTCGTGACACAGGATGGAATATTACAGTTCATGCTGGTGAAGCTGCGGGTGCTGAAAGCATCTGGCACGCAATTAAAGAATTAGGCGCAAGTCGTATCGGTCATGGTGTTAAGGCTATTGAAGATCCTCGTTTAATGGATTACCTTGCAGAGCATCAAATTGGTATTGAGTCTTGCTTAACCTCGAATATTCAAACCAGCACTATCAATTCATTAGCAGAACATCCTCTAAAAACCTTCTTAGAGCATGGTATTATTGCATCGCTTAATACAGACGATCCTGCGGTTGAAGGCATTGAATTAAAACATGAATATAACGTTGCAGCACCTGCGGCGGGATTAACACCAGAGCAAATTCGCCAAACTCAAATTAATGGTTTGAAAATGGCGTTTATTAGCCAAACTGAACGTGATGCATTAATTAAAAAAGTAAGCTCACGTTAATATTTAATGATTTTCCCATCAAAGCCATCTGTTAATCAGATGGTTTTTTTATATTCATTAAAAATAGATGGGATTATTAATGACTCTTAGACTAAAATTAATTTTCACAAGGGGTTATTTATCATTAAGGAAGAACTATGTGGAACATTCACCCAACAAGAGGCCATTATAAATTATTAGCTCAATACTTATCACCGATTGATGCATCAATTGAAGCAGGACTTCTCCAATCTGAAGGTATTGATGCTATTCTTTTAGATGAGAATATTGTTTGGAATAACCAAGTCTATGCTCAAGCAATTGGCGGTGTAAAATTATTGGTTAATCATAAAGATTTTGAGAAAGCAAAGACAATACTCAGCGAGCTGTATCAGGGAAAGTATAATATTAATGCACAGTTAGAACCTAGTGAATGTGCGCCAAATATTATTGTAAAAAATAATAAAGAAGATTATTTAAATATGGGATTCGTCTTTTTAATTTATACTGTTCTTGGTTTACCCCTTCCTTTTAAATCAAAGCGGATCTCCTTGTCTGAAGAAAATAATCAAGAAAAACTACAATAACAAAAAAGCACCGATTATTTATTAAATCGATGCTTTTGTAAGAATTCCTTTAAAACTAAAATTTAATCACTTATTTTCAGCTTCTTTATTTCGATTAGCGTAACGCTGTGCTAATACAGCACAAACCATTAATTGGATCTGATGAAATATCATTAATGGCAATAACATTATCCCCACCGTAGCCGCAGGAAATAGCACGTTCGCCATTGGTACACCATTTGCTAAACTCTTTTTGGAGCCACAAAAAACAATGGTGATCTCATCCGCTTTATTAAAACCAAGCAACCTTGCACTGTATACATTCACAAAAATGACAATTGCTAGCAAGATACAACTCACTATCGCAATCGTTAATAGTGACCAACCGTCGATTTTATGCCAAATTCCTTCAACCACCGCTTCACTAAATGCCACATAGACCACCAGCAGAATAGACGAGCGATCCGTTCTATTGACTAATTTTTTATGATTATCAACCCAACGACCAATTAAAGGGCGAGATAAGTGACCAATAATAAAAGGCACCATTAATTGCAGTAAAATCGACTGGATTGCTCCAGCAGTATCAAAATCATCTGCTGAGCCTTGCGTTTGCATTAAAAAACCCACCAGCACAGGTGAAAGAAAAACGCCTAAAATACTCGATGCTGATGCACTACAAATAGCTGCGGCTACATTTCCCCCAGCCACAGAAGTAAAAGCAATGGCTGATTGAACAGTTGCAGGAAGAGCACAAAGGTATAAAAAACCCATATAGACTGTCGGTGACATCCATTCAGGCACAATCACTTGTAACCCTAGCCCCAAAATAGGGAAAAGAATAAAAGTGCTAGCAAAGACAGTTAAATGTAATCGCCAATGCCCAAGCCCTGCCAGTATTGCCTCTCTAGAAAGCTTTGCACCATGCAAAAAGAAAAGCAGTGCAATGGCGCCTGTTGTTAGATATTGAAATAGGACTTTAATATCCCCTTGTGCGGGTAGTAGCGTTGCGAGTGTCACCACACAAATCATTATCATGAGAAAAGGATCAAGTTTTAATTTTTGCCACCAAGACATTAGATTTAGCGCTCCCTTTAGTTTATAGCGTAATAGTTTGTTTTAACCGATTTGAAATTTCGCCCGCTTCAATCAAACGCATAATCGCCGTTGCTTGTATTGGCGTAACAGGGTTTTCTTCACCTAATGTAATTGCACGATAAATTTGTTGATAATAAGCAGGATAATCACCAGAAAGTGTAGTGAGTGTGGTTGTTTCTAATTCACCAGACTCTGACAGTGTTGTTAATTCACCATCTTGACTATCCATTCCCCAATTATAAGTTTGATTTGGAAGATAACCGGCTTTTAAAGCATCTTCTTGAGTATCTAAACCATACTTAACATAACTTCCTTTTGTCCCATGAATAGCAAAAATAGGTGTTGGAGACGCAACTAACATAGAAGCATGAAGAACGACTCTAAGATTGTCATATTCTAGTAATGCATGAAAATAATCGGCATTTTTTGCATTAGGACGTAATTGAGCAATATCTGCAGTAATTGCTTTAGGCTCACCAAATAGGCAAACGGCTTGATCAAGAACATGAGGCGCTAAATCATACCAAAGCCCGCCACCGATTCCGGCATCTTCTCTCCAACGTTGACGTACGGTTGGGCGAAACCGATCAAAATGCGCTTCATAGGCACTGATATCACCGAGTGTTTTATCAGCTAAAATTTTTTTAACGGTTAAGAAACCAGAATCCCAACGACGATTATGAAAAACAGAGAGGAGTTTACCGGCATCTGTTGCTTGCTGAGTTAATTTTTCAGCTTCTTCCAGTGTCAATGTAAACGGTTTATCAACAATAACATGTTTACCTTTTTCTAGAGCCTGTGAAGCCAGTGAATAGTGAGTATTATTCGGCGTTGGAATAATGATTAAGTCTATTGAGGGATCATTAATAAGTGCTTTGGGGTCTGCATAAACGGTAATGTGAGGAAAATCTTGTTTAACTTTATTTTCATCAGAGCTTGAAATTGCACTAAGATTTAAACCTTCGGTTGTTGTTATTAGCGGAGCATGAAAGGTTTTACTTGCATAGCCATATCCGATAATCCCAACATTGAGTTTAATTGCCATAACCCTATCCTATTTTTATCTGCTTTTTTATTAATAAAAATCACTTTCACTTTTGTAGCTAAATAAATAATAACAAAGTTTGTGATAATATCCCGTTTAGTTCTATACATACGAGTAGGAATAATTAATTAATGAAATTTGATCTCAAAGCAAACACGCAGAATAACCTTTCAGGAAAGGCGCCTATAACTGGATGGCTACTTGCGCCATTGGCTTATATGATCTTATCAATTGTTGGCTCAGGTTTGATGTCTGTTCTCTACGTTCTTAAATATTTTGCAGATTTTTCGCTCCTCCACCAGCTTCCTTTCCATTTAATATCAAGTTGGTATCTCTCTGCGTTAACCTCGTGGGTAATGTTTGGTTTTACGGTATATCTACTACGCCAGTTTTTTTATCGTGCTAAAAATTTTCCACGTTTATTTATTTTATGGTTGCTTATCAACTTACTATTAGCGATCAAAAGCTTTGGCTTTGCGCCTGTAGATGATCAAACAGCGTTAAAATCTCTTCTATGGTCTGTTTTCTCGACTGTCTGCTTTGTGCCTTATATCAAGTACTCTAAACGTGTTCGTGAAACTTTCACACAAGTTCGATAACTTCATATCTTCACCCTTGATATTATATACGCTTGTTTAGCCTCTTTATTTCAGGAGGCTTTTTGTTTCTCTGTTTAACAATTTTGGCATAACAATGACTGATTACTTGCTTCTATTCGTCGGCACCGTATTGGTGAATAACTTTGTACTCGTCAAATTCCTAGGTTTATGCCCATTTATGGGTGTATCAAAAAAATTAGAAACCGCGATCGGTATGGGATTTGCGACGACCTTTGTTATGACTCTCGCCTCTATTAGTTCATGGCTGATGGATAACTTTATTTTAGTTCCTTTGGACTTACTTTATTTACGCACACTGAGCTTTATTTTAGTTATTGCAGTAGTTGTACAATTCACTGAAATGGTTGTAAGAAAAACAAGCCCAACACTCTATCGCTTACTGGGGATCTTCTTACCTTTAATTACTACAAACTGTGCTGTCTTAGGTGTTGCGTTATTAAATATCAATCAAGCACATACGTTTATGCAGTCGGCAGTTTATGGTTTTGGTGCAGCAGTAGGTTTTTCTCTTGTGATGGTATTATTTGCCGCCATTAGAGAAAGATTAGCAGTGGCAAATGTCCCTGCTCCATTTAAAGGTGCATCAATTGGTTTAATTACCGCAGGTTTAATGTCTCTCGCCTTTATGGGTTTTAGTGGTTTGGTGAAACTGTAATGAATTCTTTATGGATAGCAATTGGTGTACTTGGTGCGCTAGGTCTTATCTTTGGGCTAATTTTGGGCTATTCCGCGCGTCGCTTTAAAGTGGAAGAAGATCCTATTGTTGAAAAAATAGATGCTATTTTGCCACAGAGTCAATGTGGGCAATGTGGACATCCTGGTTGTCGCCCTTATGCCGACGCAGTTGCAAACAATGGTGAGATGATTAACCGTTGTGCGCCGGGTGGCGAACAAGTGATGTTAAAAATCGCAGAATTAATGGGTGTTGAACCTCAACCGCTAGATGGTGACGAAGAAGCATTAAATCCCGTTAGAAAAGTCGCCTTAATTGATGAAGATAATTGCATTGGATGTACTAAGTGTATTCAAGCTTGTCCTGTTGATGCCATTGTAGGTGCAACGCGCGCAATGCATACAGTTATTGAAGACTTATGTACTGGATGTGACTTATGTGTTCCACCTTGTCCTACTGACTGCATTACCTTAGTACCAGTCAAAGTAACAACTTCAAATTGGAAATGGGATTTAAATACCATCCCTGTTAAGAATATTCCAGCAGAGCCTGAAGAAACACCTGAAGATGAACCGTCATTAAAGACGGAGGATAATGCTCATGTTTAATCTCTTTTCGTTATTTAAAAAAGATAAAATCTGGGATTTTAAAGGCGGTATTCATCCTCCTGAAATGAAATTACAGTCAAGTCGCACACCAATGCGTATAGCACAATTGCCTGATGAAGTGATTGTCCCTATTCATCAACACTTAGGTGTACCAGGCCAACTTTGTGTTAGCGTGGGTGAACATGTTTTAAAAGGCCAGCCTTTGACTAAAGGTGTTGGCAGAACACTCCCTGTTCATGCGTCTATCTCTGGTACTGTCACTGCTATAGAACCCTTTCCAAGCGCTCACCCTTCAGGGTTACCTGAAATTGCCGTAAGAATTCAATCTGACGGTAAAGATGAATGGCGTGAACAATTCCCTCTTACTGATTACCAATCACAAAGTAAAGAGACGTTACTCTCTCGTATCCATGAAGCGGGTATTGCTGGATTAGGCGGAGCTGGATTTCCAACGGCTTCAAAATTAAAAGGCGGTGGTGATCTAGTTAACACGCTGATTGTCAATGCAGCAGAATGTGAACCTTATATCACGGCAGATGATCGCTTAATGCAAGAGCATGCTGATGAAGTGATTGCTGGTTGTCAGGTATTACTTCACCTTCTCTGTCCTGATGAAGTGTTAATTGGTATTGAAGATAACAAACCTGAAGCTATTGAAGCATTGAAACAGGCATTAAATGCCGTACCTGATGAGAAACGAATTTTTATTCGTGTCATTCCCACAAAATATCCCTCTGGCGGTGCTAAACAACTGACCAAGATCTTAACGGGTAAAGAAGTGCCATCAGGTGGTCGTTCATCTGATATTGGTGTTTTGATGCAAAACGTTGGTACTGTGGTTGCCATCAAACGTGCCATTATTGATGATGAGCCTTTAATTGAACGTGTTGTCACGGTCACTGGTAATGGAGCCAAAACACCCGGTAACTTCTGGGTACGTTTAGGGACCCCTATTTATTCATTGTTGAAACAAGCTGGTTTTGTTGCAGGCTCTGAACAAATGGTGATTATGGGGGGACCATTAATGGGCTTTACCTTACCTGACTTAAATGCCCCAGTTGTCAAGATAACTAACTGCCTACTAATCCCTTCAGTTGAAGAAATGGATACAGATAACCTTGAAGAGGCATGTATCCGCTGTGGTCATTGTGTAGATGCCTGCCCTAGTGGTTTATTACCTCAACAACTTTACTGGTTCAGTAAAGGTAAAGAGCATGAGAAGGCACAACAACATAATTTATTTGATTGTATTGAATGTGGTGCTTGTGCGTTTGTTTGTCCAAGTAATATCCCGCTAGTTCAATACTATCGGCAAGAAAAGGCTGAGATACGTGAAATTGATGCAGAAGCCAAACGTGCTGCTGAAGCTAAAGCGCGTTTTGAAGCAAAAAAATTACGTATGGAGCGTGAGAAACTTGAACGTGAAGCAAGACATCAACGTGCTGCCGTTAAACTTGATGATAATGAACATAACGAAGTTCAATCTGCGCTCTCTCGCGTAAAAGAAAAACAGAATATCGGTAAAATTATTTCTGTGAAGGCCGGTGAAGAGCCCGATAACACAGCCGCTATCGCCGCACGTAGAAAACGAAAAGAAGAAGTCAGAGCCAAACAAGCAGCTAAATTAGCGCAGCAAAAAGCATTAGAAGCCTCAAATAATAATATAGTAAGTGACAGCGAAGACGCTGATCCGCGCAAAGCTGCTGTTGCCGCGGCGTTGGCTCGTGTAAAAGCCAAAAAAGCTCAACAAACTCAAGCAACAACAACGGTTGAAGCCTCTGTCGAAAGCACTGAAGCCGAAGAAGTCGATCCGCGCAAAGCTGCTGTTGCCGCAGCATTAGCTCGTGTAAAAGCCAAAAAAGCACAACAAGCTCAAGCGGAAACAACAACGGCTGAAGCCTCTGTTGAAAGCACTGAAGCCGAAGAAGTCGATCCGCGCAAAGCTGCTGTTGCGGCGGCGTTGGCTCGTGTAAAAGCCAAAAAAGCACAACAAGCTCAAGCGGAAACAACAACGGTTGAAACCTCTGTTGAAAGCGCTGAAGCTGAAGAAGTCGATCCGCGCAAAGCTGCTGTTGCTGCAGCTATTGCCAGAGTAAAAGCGAAAAAAGAAGCTCAACAAAC
>NZ_JBEETS010000001.1:484560-579346 GCF_040138965.1 Proteus sp. fly-1089 | reverse complement strand
TAAAAGCGAAAAAAGAAGCTCAACAAACTCAAGCAACAACGGTTGAAGCCTCTGTTGAAAACGCTGAAGCCGAAGAAGTCGATCCGCGCAAAGCTGCTGTTGCTGCAGCTATTGCCAGAGTAAAAGCGAAAAAAGAAGCCGAACAACGTCGTGCTAAAGAAGAAGTTACCTTGGACTAATCACAGATGAAATTTAGACCGATACAAAATAACAACAGTAAATTAAAAATTGCGAGTTCCCCTTTTACGCATAATCAGCAATCCACCAGCCAAGTTATGCTATGGGTAACATTAGCGGCACTACCTGGGATCATCAGTCAGATCTATTTTTTTGGTTTAGGCACTATTTACCAAATTATATTAGCCATTATCGTTGCGCTTGTGGCTGAAACTGTGTGCGTAAAACTCAAAAAAGAAGATCCATTACTTTACCTTAAAGATAACTCCGCACTGCTTACTGGTGTATTACTAGCAATTAGCATTCCGCCTTTGGCACCATGGTGGATCATTGTCTTAGGTACATTTGTTGCTGTCGTTATCGCAAAACATATTTATGGTGGTTTAGGGCAAAATCCATTTAACCCCGCAATGGTAGGTTATGTGGTTTTACTAATTTCATTCCCAGTACAAATGACATCGTGGATGCCTCCTGTTGAATTACAAGCTGTCTCTTACAATGTCATGGATAGTTTAAGTATCTTCTTTACTGGTCATACATCATCAGGCTTAACACTTGAAGATTTAAGACGCTCTGTTGATGGCATTACACAAGCTACACCTCTCGATAGTTTTAAAACCGGATTACTCACTCATTCTATTGATGAAGTGTTAGCAACACCTATTTTACAAGGTGAATTTGCCGGTATTGGATGGCAATGGGTGAATGTCGCTTATTTAGTTGGTGGATTAGTTCTGCTCTATAAACGCATTATTAGCTGGCATATCCCTGTTGCAATGATCTCAATGTTAGCCTTATGTTCTGTTATTAGTTGGGGTATCGATCCTACTCGTTACTCACAACCCTTATTACAAATTTTCTCAGGGGCAACAATGTTAGGGGCTTTCTTTATAGCGACAGATCCTGTAAGTGCCTCTACAACCCCTAAAGGCCGTTTAATTTATGCGGGCATGATAGGCTTATTAGTGTGGGTTATCCGTGTTTATGGTGGATATCCAGACGCTGTTGCTTTCTCAGTATTACTTGCCAATATCGCCGTACCTTTAATCGATAGCTATACACGCCCTCGTGTTTATGGGCATTAATGTGCCAAGGAGAAAATGATGATCGAGATCTTAAAACGTCATGGGCTAACATTAGCTGTCTTTGCGGCTTGTACAACAGGTTTAACCGCTGTGGTATACCACTTAACCGCAGACACCATTGCAGAGCAAGTGGCTATAGAAAAACAAAGATTATTGGATCAGGTGATCCCCAAAACAATGTATGACAATGAGCTTTCTAAAGATTGTTATCTACTTACGGCACCTGAATTGGGGAATTCAAAACCTCATAAACTTTATGTAGCGCGTTTAGAAGGTAAACCCGTTGCAGCAGCCTTAGAATCTACTGCACCAGATGGCTATTCAGGTGCAATTGAACTTCTTGTTGGCGCTGACTTTAAAGGTAACGTTCTAGGTGTTCGTGTAACTGCACATAACGAAACTCCTGGTCTGGGTGATAAGATTGAAACACGTATCTCCGATTGGATCACAACACTGAGCCATAAATTCATTTCCAGTGAAAACGATCCACATTGGGCGGTAAAAAAAGATGGTGGCGATTTTGATCAATTTACAGGTGCGACGATCACCCCCCGTGCTGTCGTTAACTCATCAAAACGCACAGCATGGCTAATACAATCATTACCAGAGAAGCTAGAAACGCTCTCTGTCTGTGAGGCGAATTAATATGAACTCCATTAAAACGCTCTTTGCTCAAGGGTTATGGACAAACAACTCAGCTCTAGTGCAATTACTTGGCCTATGCCCTTTACTTGCGGTTTCTTCTACAGCAACTAACGCGCTAGGCTTAGGACTTGCGACAACATTAGTGCTATTTTGCACTAATGTGGCAGTTTCAAGTTTACGTCGTTGGGTTCCTTCTGAAATTCGTATCCCAATTTATGTTATGATAATCGCGTCTGTCGTCAGTGCTGTGCAATTACTGATCAACGCATACGCCTATGGTTTATACCAATCGTTGGGGATCTTTATTCCATTAATAGTCACCAACTGTATTGTTATTGGCCGTGCTGAAGCCTTCGCTGCTAAAAATGAAGTCTTTCCTTCTGCCATTGATGGGTTAGCAATGGGATTAGGGGCAACAGCCGCACTCTTTGTGTTAGGCGCGATCCGTGAAATTTTAGGTAACGGAACATTATTTGACGGTGCAGATTTACTGTTAGGTGAATGGGCTCAAGTATTAAGAATCGAAATAGTTCATTTAGATTCACCCTTCTTACTTGCCATTTTACCGCCAGGTGCTTTTATCGGTTTAGGCTTTATGTTAGCGGGAAAATACCTTATCGATGAAAGACAGAAAAAGCGCAGCGCTTCGACAATGAAAACTTATGAAAAAGAGCAAGGCTGTGGTAGTCATATCGTTAAAAATTAATTTGTGAGCATAATGAATCAAGCAAAACGTATTGAAATTCTAACTCGGTTGCGTGATAACAATCCGCAACCTACGACAGAGCTAAAATTTGACTCTCCGTTTGAACTATTGATCTCCGTGTTACTCTCTGCACAAGCGACCGATGTGAGTGTCAATAAAGCAACCGCTAAGCTTTATCCAGTTGCCAACACACCACAAGCTATCCTGAATTTAGGAGTGGATGGACTTAAAAAATACATTAAAACCATTGGCCTATATAATACCAAAGCTGAAAATGTGATTAAGACCTGTCAAATTTTGGTGGATAAACATCACAGTGAGGTTCCTGAAAACAGAGAAGCCCTTGAAGCTTTGCCAGGTGTTGGTCGCAAAACTGCAAATGTTGTTTTAAATACCGCATTTGGCTGGCCAACAATTGCTGTCGATACACATATCTTTAGAGTGAGTAATCGTACAGGCTTTGCCCCCGGCAAGAATGTCAATGAAGTTGAGCAAAAACTCTTAAAGGTTGTTCCGGCAGAATTTAAAGTTGATTGCCATCACTGGCTTATTCTTCATGGTCGTTATACCTGTATTGCACGAAAACCACGGTGCGGCTCTTGTATTATTGAAGACCTGTGTGAATTTAAAGAAAAAACAGATCCTGAATAAAAATTTGCCGATTTGTCTGTTTTTCTGATGCAATATTACTTGCGTCGCTACGCACAATCGAATAAAACTATTGCCCACTTTTATTATTAAAACTGCCGACTTTCCGGAAAAATATGTTTCAAGACAATCCGCTGCTTGCACAGCTAAAACAGCAACTCCATGCCCAAACACCGCGCGTGGAAGGCCTTGTAAAGGGAACAGATAAAGGCTTTGGCTTCCTTGAAGTTGATGGTCAGAAAAGCTATTTTATTCCCCCTCCGCAAATGAAAAAAGTGATGCACGGCGACCGTGTAATTGCCGCTGTTCATACCAATAACGACAAAGAATCAGTTGAACCTGAAGAATTAGTTGAACCCTTTTTAACTCGTTTTGTCGGCCGTATTCAGAAAAAAGAAGGTGATAACCGTCTGTGGATAATACCAGACCATCCTCTACTAAAAGATGCTATTCCTTGCCGACCAGCACAAAGCTTAACCCATAGTTTTGTCGATCAAGATTGGGCTGTTGCGGTCATGCGTCGTCATCCACTGAATAAAGGTGATAAAGGTTTTCAGGCAGAAATTACCGACTATATTACAGATAAAGACGATCACTTCGCCCCTTGGTGGGTAACCCTAATGCGCCATCAACTTGAGCGCGATGCACCAGAAATGGGCAACGAAGCACTTACATTACATGATGCGTTACCTCGTGAAGATCTGACTTCTCTCTCCTTTGTCACTATTGATAGCGCATCAACAGAAGACATGGATGACGCACTCTTTATTCGTAAAGAAGAGAATGGTCAATTAACGCTCTTTATCGCCATTGCCGATCCTACGGCTTATATTCTGCCAAATAGTGAATTAGATAAAATTGCGGCACAACGCGCACTAACTAACTATCTACCGGGCTTTAATATCCCAATGTTGCCTCGTGAGCTATCTGATAACATCTGCTCATTACGCCCTAATGAAAAGCGCCCAGCACTAGTTTGCCAAGTCAGCATTGCACAAGATGGTGCATTACATGAAGATATTCACTTCTATTCAGCATGGGTAGAATCAAAAGCTAAACTGGTTTATGACCATATTTCAGATTGGTTAGAAGGCGGTAACAGCGAGTGGAAACCAGAGAATGACATCGTTCATGAACAAGTAATGTTATTAAAAGAGATGTGTGAAAAACGTCATGAATGGCGTGAAAAACATGCACTGGTCTTTAAAGAACGCCCTGATTACCGCTTTATTCTCGATGAAGGCGGTAATGTATTAGATATCGTGGCTGAAAATCGTCGTATTGCAAATCGTATTGTCGAAGAAGCAATGATCACTGCCAATATCTGCGCAGCTAAAGTATTAGCAAAAAACTTAGGCTTTGGTGTCTATAACGTTCACACTGGTTTTGATCCACTTTATATCGATCAAGTTGTACAAACTTTAAAAGATAATGGCATTGAAACCACTTCTGAAAGTTTGTTAACCCTTGAGGGTTTCTGCCAATTACGCCGTGAACTCGATAACCAACCGAATCAATTTCTTGATAGTCGTATTCGTCGTTATCAAAACTTTGCTGAAATCAAATCAGAGCCAGGTCCACACTTTGGTTTAGGGCTAGAAGCATATGCAACATGGACATCACCGATCCGTAAATACAGTGATATTTTAAACCATCGGTTACTGAAAGCGATTATCAGTAAAGAACCTGCTGAAAAACCACAAGAAGAAGATGGTATTCGCATTGCAGAACGCCGTCGTGCTAATCGTATGGCTGAACGAGATGTAGGTGATTGGTTATATGCACGTTTCTTAAAACCTTTTGCGGGTACTGAAACGCCATTTAACGCTGAAATTATCGATATTACGCGTGGTGGTATTCGTGTTCGTTTAGTTGAAAATGGCGCAGTAGCCTTTATTCCAGCTCCTTTCTTACATGCTGTACGTGATGAAATTCAATGCAGTCAAGAAACGGGTACAGTGGTTGTGAAAGGTGAAAGTGCTTATAAACTCAATGATATCATTCCTGTTCGCATCGAAGATGTAAAACTTGAAACACGTAATATTGTTGCTCGCCCTATCTAATTAGTCTGTAGTCGGTATACAATAAAACTGATGGTTCATTTTGAGCCATCAGTTTTTTTATACCTCTTATCTTTGCTAGAAATTTAAAGGGAATAAAAAGGAATATTTTTATGGTATTAAGGAAATAAAATACTCACACCATAAATTTAGTAAATCACAAATGGATTGAATTAATGAAAGATAAAGTACAAATTAGCCGTTTTTTAAGCTATATATTGCGACACGCTCCTGAAAGTATCGGTTTATCACTTGATGATCAAGGATGGGGTGAAATATCACAATTGATCTTGTTAGCGCAGAAAAAAGGCACGCCACTAACCATTGAACTTATTAACGATGTGGTTAAAACGAATGATAAAAAACGTTTCGCTATTTCAGAAGATGGGCTTTTTATTCGTGCCGTTCAAGGACACTCTCTTAAGACTACCATTGATTACCAAGCTATTACTCCGCCTAAAATACTTTATCACGGCACAGCAACTCGCTTTATCGACAGTATTTTTAATCAAGGTTTAATACCTAATGGTCGCCAATATGTTCATTTATCACAAGATCACAAAACAGCCGTAAATGTCGGCAATCGTCATGGAAAAGCTGTTGTTTTAATTGTTGATAGTGAAAAAATGTTTAGTAACGGTTTTGAATTTTATCAGGCTGATAATGGTGTATGGTTAACACTTTCCGTACCTGTGAAATATCTAAAAATCGAAGAGAAAGAATAAAATGAAATATAAACAATTAGGTGACGTTGTCACCTATAATCTTGCTTATGCTGTTCTCTATTTGACTAATACTTAATCAGGATGACCAGTAATGGTTATTTTAGTACCCTTCTGATCTTCTTCTAACAACATTTCAGTAAAACCACCTGCAAACTGCTGTTCTATTATTAGTTTTTTCGGGTTTTCCCAATTATAGTCAACAGAGACTGCATCATTTGGGTACTCTTTTTGGGCGTTATTATTCACTTTAATGACTTTTTCAAGATAAGCTTCATCGTGTTCATCCACATATTTTTTATACGCATCAGTGATTGAAAACCCCGCATAAATACAGTTGGTTATTGCCCCATGCTCGTAGACTTCATCCATTGTCTGCTCTGGTGAAGAACAATATTTATCATGAACAATCACTTTATCCATTTTACTTTCTGCCAAAAGCACAGAAGAATACAGCAATGTTACGATCATCAAATACGCTTTCATAAAATACCTTTAAAAAGACAGCTATTAATGGCAATAAAAAATGCGCTAATCTCAACAGAAAATCAGCGCATCATTATTCATTCCGTTGCTAGCTAACTAAATCAGCCACCAGCCAGTTTAACTTTCATTCCTTTGGCTTCTAATAGCGATTTAATTAAATCACGTTTATCACCTTGGATCTCAATTAAACCGTCTTTTACACTACCACCACAGCCACATTTTTTCTTCAGTTCAGCAGCAAGCTTGGCCAGCTCAGCATCATCCAGATCGATACCTGAAACAACACAAACACCTTTACCTTTGCGCCCACTAGTTTGACGCTGAATACGCACAATGCCATCACCGACAGGACGTACAGGCTTTTGTTCTTCTTCTTTAATGCGACCCGCATCTGTGGAATAAACCAAACGAGAGTTATTATCCATGTTAATTACATACCTTGTATATATTCGTCATACTTTTAAGATCCAGTGCATTGTCAACTTAGCTAAACCTTGAATTATTTAGAGTATAGAACGATTAATTTGTTGTAATGTTTCAAGAGGATTATCACTACGTGTAATAGGACGTCCAATCACCATATAATCAACGCCTGCAGCAATGGCTTGTTCTGGTGTCATTACTCGACGCTGATCACCGACATCACTCCCTGCTGGGCGAATACCTGGTGTCACTAATAAGAAATCATCACCACAAACTTGTTTAAAACGTGTAGCTTCATGTGCAGAGCAAACAACACCATCAAGACCACAAGATTTTGTCAGCAATGCCAAGCGCTCCGCTTGTTCTGCTGGTGTTAATGTTATACCCAATTCAATCAGATCAGATTTATCCATACTTGTTAACACCGTTACGGCTGTTAAAAGTGGTGCGTCTTTGCCATAGGATGTAAGGCTCTCTTTAGCTGCACGCATCATGCGACTGCCTCCACTAGCATGTACGTTCACCATCCATACGCCTAAATCAGCTGCGGCTGCAACGGCTCTTGCAACTGTATTTGGAATATCATGAAATTTTAGATCCAAGAAAATATCAAAACCGTCTTTTTGTAACTGTGTGACAAATTGAGGTCCAAAACGGGTAAACATCTCTTTACCTATTTTTAAACGGCAAGATGAGGGATCGATACGTTGTGCAAAATCTAATGCACTTTTTTGATCTTCATAGTCTAATGCCACAATAACGGGCGCGCAGGTGAACTCGGGCGATTTTTTATCACAATGAAATGACATTTTAGGGCCTTTATTTATAAAGAGACTATTAAAAAAGTGACATCGTCACTGACCATCTAAACCGCGAATAGGTTTAACGGTATCCCATGAACGACAGGATGGACAATGCCAATATAATGCATGAGAGGTAAAACCACATTTATGACAACGATAATCTGGTTTGGTACGAATTTGTTCACCAACCATATAACGCAATAAGATAAGACTTTCTTTAGCACGACCTTCTTCTGCTTCAGCTAAATGGTAACGCATTAAGCGATAGAAAAGTCGCATTGTAGGATGGCGTTCTAATTGTCGATTAATATAAAGCTGAGCGGCTTCAATACCTTCTTTGGCTTCAATAATATCCGCAAGGTAAAGTTCAGCAATTGCACCGCTATTACTATCAACACATTGGCGTAAATACGCCTCCCAACGAGAATTATCTTCTTGTGTCTGGAAACATTCAAAAAGCATAGGCAGTGTTTCACTCACCATTTCTTTATCTTGCTCGATAACTTTCATCAGCACTTCAATGGCTTTTTGTTTCTCATCACGAGCAATATAAATACGTCCATACATAATTGAAACACGAGCACAGAGAGGATCTGCTTGGCCTGCTTTTTGTAGAAAATTAAGTGCACTATCAAGATTATCACTACTCATTTCTTGAAGTGCCAACTCACAGTAAAAATGTGATATTTGTTCTTTTAATTCATGCTGACCTAATTTTACTAATTTTTCAGCTGTTTCGATGGCTTTGCTCCAATCGCTAGTTAACTGGTAAATAGCCAGCAAAGATTGTAACGCACTTTGGCGAAACTCTTGCTCATCAATAAGTTGCTGAAACATATTTTCAGCTCGATCGTAAACACCCGCAGCAACATAGTCACGGCCAAGTTGTTGAACAGCAAGGAGGCGTTGCTCAAAAGAAAGCGCCGCACTTTCCATTAAGGATTGGTGAATACGAATTGCGCGTTCAACTTCACCACGAGAGCGGAAAAGATTGCCTAACGTAAGATGTGCTTCAAAAGCAGAACTATCTTCTTTAAGCATTTCAAGGAAGAGATCAACTGCTTTATCTTGTTGATCTGAAAGTAAGAAGTTAACACCTGCCACGTATTCTCGTGACAGGCGATCAGCATTCTGCTGTTTATCCTGTTGAGCGCCACGACGCCCCATATACCAGCCGTAAGCTGCCGCGACAGGTAGTAACAGAAACAGCAATTCTAGCATCAGCTATCGTCCTTATTTCGTAGCAGAAGCAACCGTTGGGCGACTTTCTTGACTTTCTTGTTTGGTTTGAGCACTTTCAAGACGTTTAATCTTACGTTTTGCTCGGCCTAATGATAAACGGGCGCGCAAATAGAAAATACCACTTACAATCCAACCAAGAATAAAGCCTACACCAAACAGTGCGGCTAACAAGGTAGAAATACGATATTCACCTTGAGCAATAAGGTAATTGAATGTGACTACCTGATCGTTATTTGAGCCTAAAGTCATGGCAATGACCACGATGGCAAAAACAAGAATAACCAAAATAAAAAGTAGGACTTTTTTCACATTATTTCCTTTTTTATTCTCTTTTCTTTAGTGGACAGATAAAGGTAGCATTTTCACTGCGCACAAAGAAAGTCATTTCTTAGAATCAACTGATTTTCGTATATTTTTTCACATAAATACTGAAAAAGACATTCTGTATCTCAAAAATAAGGGCTATCGTCAGGATTTGAGTAATAAACGTCGCTCAATCACCTTAAATGCACACCAAACCAGCACAGTACTAATAAGAATACCTACAATCACATCGGATGCCCAGTGCATTCCCAACACAATACGCCCTACAGTGACATCGATTCCCCATAATAACCCGAGTGTTGCCAAAAAATAATGACGGCACAACATAAAAAGGACAAAAACAAACAAGGCGAGTGTTGCTGCAAATAAGCTATGCCCTGATGGAAAAGCATAACCAGTTTCCGCTTTCCAATGTTTAAGTTGCCATCCTGGGATCACAGGAGAATTTGCCAATCCATTTTGGAGCAATTGTTCCCGCTCTGATCTGGAAACTTGATAAAATTCCTCTGATGTAATGTGTAAATTGCTACTGACCCAAATAACATAAGGACGAGGTTCTTTGACTGTATTTTTAACTGCAACCTTAATTAATTGCCCAACGGCTAAGGTCGCAATAATTATCACGGCTAATTGAATAAAGTTATTACGTTTTAATTTTAAAGCCATAAACAGTAATACTAAAAACACAATAACACTAATGGCTCCCCAAGGTTTAGCTGCACTGTCTGCTATCCACAATGTGCTTATTCCCCCTAAAGGATGGTCAGTCGGTTGCCATTGCCAACCCAGCATTAACACTACACTAGGTATGCTCAAGAGCAATATACTGCCTAATAAAATTAATATTGTTATCTTCTTATTCAAATATCTACCCTTCTCAAATACAAATACTGTCTTTCGTTTATCTTTGAAGTTTATCAGTATAAACGATGCTCGTTTAGCAATAAATCATTATGCACTAAGGCTCAAAATCTGATAATTTGTGGTGGTGTGAATTTATAAGTGTGTGTTAACCCATTTCCTTGCCTATCAGACATGGAAACATTTCAGTGTTTTATTTCTCTTTGTTCTCGTTATAAAGTGTATAATCTTGAACGAGAGTTTCACCTGAAATTATGAGTCAAAAATAATGAAATTAAGACGTATCGCAGAAGCAAAACTACCTACTCCTTTTGGTGAGTTTTTAATGGTCGGTTTTGAAGAAATCGCAACAGGTAAAGATCACGTCGCCCTAGTCTATGGCGATATCTCAGGCTCAGAACCTGTATTATCTCGTATTCATTCAGAATGCTTAACGGGTGATGCCTTATTTAGTTTGCGTTGTGATTGTGGCTTCCAACTTGAAGCTGCACTTTCACAAATAAGCAAAGCAGGCCGTGGTGTCTTACTTTATCATCGCCAAGAAGGCCGGAATATTGGTTTACTGAATAAAATAAGAGCTTACGCATTACAAGATAAAGGGTTAGATACCGTTGAAGCAAACCTCGAATTAGGTTTTAAAGCTGACGAACGCGATTTTACCCTTTGTGCTGACATGTATAATCTATTAGGTGTTCATGAAGTGCGGTTATTAACCAATAATCCGAAAAAAATTGAAATCATGAAAACCGCAGGCATTAATGTTATCGAGCGAGTTCCTTTGATTGTCGGGCGTAATCCAAGTAATGCTCATTATCTTGATACTAAAGCCGATAAAATGGGCCATCTTTTATTTAAGAAAGCGCAATAATAAAGTAACAGCACAGCATTAATTATTTTCAAATCCGAGTCTAAGTTGCTCGGATTTTCTATTTATTCCTTTTATTCTATTACTTTATAAATTAATTCTTTATCTATTTTTCTTTTCTTACATCTGATTTTACACCTTTTTTATCATTACATTATATCATGTGAAAATTTATCATATGCGATTTCATTGACTCTCTATAGGTTCCTAAGTTATTTATTAATAAATAAATTTTGATAGGAATGCATTATGCCATTACATTTTTCTGGTCGGATTTTCAGCGCGCTATTATTAGTAGGAACATTATTAACAGGATGTGATAATAACGATAAAAACAGCTATTCAATCAAAGTTGGTGTGATCAATGGTGCTGAACAAGATGTGGCTGAAATTGCCAAAAAAGTGGCTAAAGAAAAATATGGCTTAGAGGTTGAGTTAGTAGGTTTTAGTGGCTCATTATTACCAAATGATCCCACAGCGAATAAAGAATTAGATGCTAATGTTTTTCAACATCGTCCTTTTCTTGCTCAAGATAATCAATCTCGTGGTTATAATTTAGTGGCTGTGGGCAATACCTTTGTTTTCCCTATGGCTGGCTATTCAACAAAAATTAAACACCCTTCTGAGTTAAAGTCTGGTGACACCATTGCAGTTCCTAACGATCCAACCAATTTGGGCCGAGCTTTACTGTTATTAGATAAAGAAAAACTTATCACATTAAAACCAAATAGTGGCTTATTACCTACGGCTATTGATATTATTGATAATCCTCTTAAATTAAAAATTATGGAGCTAGAAGGCGCACAATTACCACGAGTGTTAAACGATCCTAAAGTCACCGTTGCCATTATTAGCACCACCTACATCCAACAAATTAATTTATCTCCGACAAAAGACAGTATTTTTATTGAAGATAAAAACTCACCTTACACCAATATTATTGTGGCAAGAGAAGATAATAAAGACGCTGATAATGTACGTGATTTTATCAAAGCTTATCAATCTCCCGAAGTTGCAACAGCCGCCGAAACCATTTTTAATGGTGGCGCAGTTCAAGGTTGGTAAAATTTATTAGCTTTTTTTATGACATACTCCACTTAAACTACCTAAACAAACGCCTCATTAAACTTTTATAATGAGGCGTTTGTTTTTAGATTAAACCGTAAAACTAATCACAGCATATTACGAATAACATAATGTAATATGCCACCGTGTTGGAAATAAGCGAGTTCGGTTTGTGTATCAATACGGCAACGCGCCATAATAGTTTCAGTGCGATTATCCGCAAAAGTAATATTAACCGCGACATCTTGGCTTGGTGTTAATGCATTAAGTCCGGTGATCTCAATTTTCTCATCACCTTTTAAGCTTAATGTTTGACGTGTAACACCTGTGGGGAATTCTAACGGTAAAACACCCATACCAATCAAGTTAGAACGATGAATACGCTCAAAAGAACCCGCAATCACGACACGAACACCTAATAAACGCGTTCCTTTTGCTGCCCAGTCACGGCTAGAGCCTGAACCATACTCACTCCCTGCAATGATCGCCAGTGGAGTATTTTCTTGCTGATAACGCATTGCAGCATCATAAATTGCTAACGTTTCCCCTGTTGGAATATGTTTGGTGAAACCACCTTCAATTCCCGGAACCATTTCATTACGAATACGAATATTGGCAAAGGTGCCTCGCATCATAACTTCATGATTACCACGTCGAGAGCCGTAGGAGTTAAAATCTTTCGGTTCTACCCCATGTTCACGCAAATAACGCCCTGCGGGACTATCGGCTTTAATGTTTCCAGCAGGTGAAATATGGTCAGTTGTTACCGAATCACCTAAAATTGCCAAGATACTGGCTTGGTGAATATCATTAATTGGTGCTGGCGTTTTCGTCATCCCTTTAAAGAAAGGTGGATGACGAATATAAGTAGAATCTGCCTGCCAAGTATAAACTGGCGTATTTTGTGTTTTCAGTGATTTCCATGTTTCATCTCCCTCAAACACCGCAGAGTACTCTTTATGGAACATCTCCGTTTTCACTTTTTCAACAGCATCCGCAATAGCCTTACTGTCAGGCCAAATATCTTTTAAGTAAACAGGGTTACCCTGCTTGTCTTTACCTAAAGGCTCTTTAGTAAGATCGATACTTATATTTCCTGACAATGCATAAGCAACCACTAGCGGAGGCGAAGCTAACCAGTTGGTTTTCACTAATGGATGGATACGACCTTCAAAGTTACGATTACCTGATAATACCGCTGCAATAGTTAAATCATTGTCTTTAATTGCGCTTTCAATTGGCGCTAATAAAGGCCCTGAATTACCAATACAAGTAGTGCAACCGTAACCCACAAGATTAAAACCTAACTCATCAAGATAAGGCGTTAATCCCGCTAAATTAAGGTAATCTGTGACGACTTTAGAGCCGGGTGCTAAAGAGGATTTAACCCAAGGCTTACGTTGCAATCCTTTTTCTACTGCATTTTTAGCCAGTAACCCCGCAGCCATTAAGACATTTGGATTTGAAGTATTTGTACAGGATGTGATTGCGGCAATAACGACAGCGCCATCAGTGAGTTTAAATTCAGGATAATTATCAATTTTTACTTCAGGAAAGTGTGAAAGTGGTTTCTTGTTTGTTTCAAGCTCTACTGCCGCTTTAAATGCATTAGGAACACTTGCTAAATTTACTCTATCTTGAGGACGTTTAGGTCCAGCTAGGCTTGCTTCAACGGTTCCCATATCAAGAGATAATGTAGAGGTGAAGATAGGCTCATCACCTGTATGACGCCATAAACCTTGTTCTTTACTATAAGCTTCAACTAAAGCAATTTCTTGCTCTTCTCGCCCAGTTAAACGCAAATAATCAAGCGTAATATTGTCTATTGGGAAAAAGCCACATGTTGCTCCGTATTCTGGCGACATATTAGCTATTGTTGCCCGATCAGCTAAAGGTAATGAGGCTAAACCATCTCCGTAAAACTCAACAAATTTTCCTACTACACCGTGGGCTCGTAACATTTGGGTGACAGTAAGCACAAGATCTGTTGCTGTAATACCTTCTCGCAGTTTGCCTGTCAGTTTAAAACCAACAACATCAGGAATAAGCATTGAAATAGGCTGACCTAACATTGCTGCTTCAGCTTCAATACCTCCAACCCCCCAACCTAAAACACCGAGGCCATTAATCATGGTTGTATGAGAATCTGTTCCTACTAAGGTATCTGGATAAGCTACATAGCGACCATCTTTTTCTTCAGACCAGATAGCTTTACCTAAATACTCAAGGTTTACCTGATGGCAAATCCCTGTTCCTGGTGGCACAACACGAAAACGTTCAAATGATTGCTGCCCCCAACGCAAGAAAAGGTAACGTTCATAATTGCGTTCCATTTCTATTTCAACGTTTTCAGCAAATGCATTTTTACTTGCGTATTCATCAACCATCACAGAGTGATCGATAACTAAATCAACGGGCGACAATGGATTAACCTTTTCCACCTGTCCGCCCAATGATTTTACTGCTTCTCGCATTGCGGCTAAGTCAACAACAGCAGGCACACCGGTAAAATCCTGCATTAAAACCCTTGCTGGTCGATAAGCTATTTCACGAGATGCATGAGCAGTTTTTTGCCAATCAACTAACGCCTTAATATCATCTTCAACAACCGTATCATTGTCGAGATAACGTACTAAATTTTCTAACAGTACCTTCAGAGATTTAGGAAGACGGGTAATATCGCCTAATTGACGAGCAACTTCAGTAAGGCGGTAATACTCATATTCACGTGATCCAACTAAGAGCGTGGAATGGCTCTCTTTTTTCAAGTGTAACGACATAGCTCCTCCTTCTTATTTTTATACTGACAGCATATTTAAACCATCAAAATAGGTAAGGTTATCTATTAAACATATCATATAACTTATAATTTGGCTTAAGGATCACACAATTTGTTAACGTAATGTTATGGCCGTCATGGTGTTAATAAATTTTAGTCTCAAGATTTTCATCTAATTAGGATTTAATAACGGAGTTATAACTATGAAAGGATGAAATTTATGAATAATAAACAATCTGAGTTACTAAAGAATATAATGAGTGCCGATCATTACTTTGCTGAACCTATCACGCCTCCTTTTCCGCAAACTTTATCGATAAACCCATTACATTCTCAAAATCTAAAAGATACTGAAGGCTTGGTACAATTTATTATCGCCTCACCAAAATTGTTTGAAGAATTTGAAATAGAAAAAATGTTAAAACTTAAAAATATTCAAATTGGACTTATTTCTATCATAGCGAACCATCTTGCCGCATTAAAAAAGGAAGACAACGAAGCCTATTATCGTCCTGAACATTGGTTAGAGACGCTGAATCATCTTCCTCTTTTAGGACAAAATAAGGTGGAAACAAGAAATCTCCACAAACAGACATTTGATCTTTCGGTTGCTCAAGCTTTTATTCAGTTATTACTCGGTACAGCGATTAATGCCACCTCACCTGCTTTAAATGAGTTTATTGATTTTTTACGTACTCAAGGCCAAAAAATAGAAATTGGATTACGACAATCATTAGATAGTTATCAAACAATAACCGTTGCAGGAGTGACCGAGATCCTTAATCATAACAACCACCTTATTTTTGTACCTAAGTTAAAAATCCTGAGCTTACGTTTTTCATATCAATCAGCAAAAATGCTCCTTGCCAGTTGTATTGGACGTAAATTTACTGTGTCTTTAGAGTACAGCACGATCACCTCTATCTTTGATGCTAATGCACTGGATGATCCGGAAATTAATCAACAGTTTTATGATTTTTTAAATAAATATCGTCAACTAAGAATTACAAAATCAGACGCTTTTTTTAGTGGGGATTTTTATTTGAAATAAGTTATGCGGGGTTAAGATTGATGATTACGCTTGAAGGCGGGAATTACCCGCCTTTCAGTATTAAACTAATGGCAATTCAATATCTTTAAATAGCTCTTCAATTTCTTCATGTGTTCGCAATGTAACTGCTTGTTCAATTAAATTACGAGTTAGATGTGGGGCAAAACGCCACATAAAATCATACATATAACCACGTAAGAAACCACTGCGACGGAACGCAATTTTCGTTGTGCTGTAGCTAAACTTATCGCGCATATCAATCGCCACTAAATCACTGTCTAGCACAGGATCAAACGCCATACTAGCAATTACACCAATACCTAAATGCAATCTTACATACGTTTTAATGACATCAGCATCTGTTGCAGTGAAAACAATTTTAGGTTTTAAACCTACTTGGCCAAAAGCATCATCAAGATCAGAACGCCCTGTAAAACCTTGGGTATAAGTCACGATGTCGTAACCAGCAAGCTCTTTCAGTGTGACTTCTCTTTTTTGTGCCAAAGGATGATCTTTAGGAACCACCACAATACGATTCCATCGATAACAAGGTAGCATCACTAAATCGTTATAAAGATGCAGTGACTCTGTCGCAATAGCGAAATCACTTTTACCTCTGCAAACATCTTCAGCTATTTGTGTTGGTGAACCTTGATTCATATGTAATGAAACATCAGGATAACGCTCAATAAAGCCTTTTATCACAGGTGGCAATACATAACGAGCTTGAGTATGTGTTGTTGCAATAGACAGTGAGCCTCTATCCGGATAAGTATGTTCCCCTGCTGCAGAGCGAATGGCTTCTGTTTTTGACAAGATTTCTCTAGACAGCCTAACAATCTCTTCACCTGCGGGTGTTACATGCGTTAAATGTTTACCACTACGAGAAAATATTTGTATACCTAATTCATCTTCTAACATGCGGATCTGCTTACTTATCCCCGGTTGAGATGTATACAAACGCTCTGCCGTGGTTGATACATTTAAATCGTTATTCACCACTTCAACGATATAACGCAACTGTTGTAATTTCATAGAGAGGCTATCCCTTCAACAAAAGACTTATTATTCCGTTATTCTATTTATATTCATATAACTAAAAAGAATAATAAAGATGTAATATATAACCACTATATCACTTATTTCATTTCGGTCTAACGTAATTAATAGGGTTATTTAGGTTTTGTTATATCGAATGGTTATAAGCTATAAATAAGCATAAAAAAAGCTGACTAAATGTCAGCTTTTATTCTAGAACAATAATGGCTTTAAATTATTTAATTACACCGCATGCCATTCTTGCACCACCACCGCCAAGCGCTTCTGGATTATCCGAATAGTTATCACCACCGACATGCACCATTATGGCTTTATCTTTCACTTGCTCAAGTTTAGTTAATTTTGGCGCTAATACTGCGTAATCAGCAACACCTTTATCATTAACAACCAATCCAGGTAAATCACCTAAGTGCCCTTCATTATTATAAGGCCCCAAATGAACCCCCGTTTTTTCAGGATCTAAATGACCACCCGCTTTTAAAGCAGGAACCGGTTTACCCTCTTTCATATCTGGCTCACAAGAGCCATTAGCATGAATATGAAAACCATGCACACCGGGGGTTAATCCTGTCAATTTTGGCGTAAATAACAGCCCATAATCGGTTTCTGTGATGGTAACAACACCAATATCGTTACCTGCACCTGTAGGAAGCGCTTCTTTCAACGTGACATCTAATGTGGCTGCACTCGCCACTGAGGTGAAGAGTAAACTAGAGAGTAACAAAGGCATCAGTTTCATAGTATCTCCGTCTTATTATTAGCAAAGTAAAATATCAGACAAATAGAAATTAACCACTTATACTGTTTCAATGTACATTAATTAGCATATCTTCTTCATACAAAAAAAGCGACTAACTCTCATTAGTCGCTTTTTTATTTATCGAGTGATACCAATGTTATTTGGTTTTTTCAACCCATTTACCATCGATATAAAACGCAGACCAACCCGTTGCTTTGCCATCTTTTTCAGAAGAAACATATTGTTGTTTAGTTTTACGACTAAACCGCACAATAGTTGGATTTCCTTCTGGATCAGCCACAGGCGCTTCAGCTAAATAACGCATTTTCTCTGCTAATCTGTCTTTAAAGCGAACCAATTCTTCTACTTTTGGTGCGCGCGTTTCTCTTGATTTAGGGAAGGTATTTGCGGCTAAGAATACACCCGCAGCACCATCACGTAAGACAAAATACGCATCAGATTTTTCACACGGCAACTCAGGAAGCGGTACAGGATCTTCCTTCGGTGGCGCAATTTCACCACTTTTTAAGATTTTACGGGTATTTTTACATTCATCATTGGTGCAACCCATGTATTTACCAAAACGCCCCATTTTCAGATGCATTTCAGAGCCACATTTATCACACTCTATGACAGGCCCTTCGTAACCTTTTAAGCGGAATTCACCCTCTTCGACTTCATAACCATCACATGCCGGATTATTACCACAAACATGTAATTTACGATGCGTGTCAATCAGATAGCTGTCCATTGCAGTACCACATTTCGGACAACGACGACGTGCACGTAATGCGTTAGTTTCTGCATCTTCCCCTTCAAGAATATTCAATAATTCATCTTCAGGGATAAGGTTAATAGTCTGTTTACAACGTTCTTTTGGTGGCAATGCGTAACCTGAGCAACCTAAGAACACCCCCGTTGTTGCCGTTCGAATTCCCATATGACGAGAACATGTCGGACATTCAATTGAGGTAATAACCATTGGGTTTGGTCGCATTCCGCCTTCTTCAGGATCTTTTTCAGCCACTTCGAGTTGCTGACTAAAATCTGAGAAAAACGCATCTAATACCGCTTTCCAATTTTCTTCATTATTCGCAACATGGTCGAGGTGATCTTCCATTTGCGCAGTGAAATCGTAATTCATTAAATCGCTAAAATTCTCTTCTAAGCGATCAGTAACAATTTCACCCATTTTTTCTGCATAAAAACGGCGATTTTCAACTTTTACATAACCACGATCTTGAATAGTGGAAATAATAGACGCATAAGTTGAAGGACGACCAATACCACGTTTTTCTAATTCTTTAACTAACGTAGCTTCACTAAAACGTGCTGGTGGCTTAGTAAAGTGTTGAGTTGGTTCTAATTCAACTAAAGCAAGTTTTGCGCCAACATCAACAGCCGGCAACGTCTTATCTTCATCTTTATTACGCATTGCTGGCATCACTTTCGTCCAACCTGCAAAACGTAGAGTACGACCTTTAGCACGTAATTTATAATCACCTGATTCGACTGTTAATGTCGTTGAATCATATTTTGCTGGTGTCATTTGACACGCCACAAATTGGTTCCAAATTAGTTGATATAATCGTTTGGCATCGTTATCCATATCTTTTAAAGATTCTGCGATAACGTTGATATCCGAAGGACGAATAGCTTCGTGCGCTTCTTGCGAATTTTCTTTGCTCGAATAAACATTTGGCTCTTTCGGCAAATACTTAGCACCAAATTGCTCACTGATATAATCACGCGCCATTTGAATTGCATCCTGACTTAAGTTAGTCGAGTCAGTACGCATATAGGTAATATAACCTGCTTCATAAAGGCGTTGAGCTAGCATCATTGTCTTTTTCACACCAAAACTTAAACGCGTACTTGCCGCTTGTTGTAAAGTTGATGTGATAAGTGGTGCACTTGGTTTGCTTGATGTTGGTCTATCTTCACGATCTTTTACTGTGAAGGTTGCATTTTTTAATGCATTAACCGCAACCTGTGTTTCATCAGATGAAACAGGATTGAAGGCTTTATCATTATAATGCGTGACTTCCATACGCAATGGTTGTTCATCAGGTGTTAATAATGATGCGTGTAACTGCCAATATTCTTCAGGAACAAAGGCTTTAATCTCACGCTCACGTTCAACCAATAGACGAACAGCGACAGATTGCACTCGACCCGCAGATAATCCACGAGCGACTTTTTTCCAAAGTAAAGGTGAAACCATATAGCCCACAACACGATCCATAAAACGACGTGCTTGTTGCGCGTTAACGCGGTCTATATTTAACTCACCTGGAGTTTGGAAAGCTTGTGTAATAGCATTTTTCGTGATTTCGTTAAAAACCACTCGACTAAATCTTTCATCATCACCGCCGATAACTTCGCGCAAATGCCACGCGATAGCTTCTCCTTCGCGGTCAAGGTCCGTTGCGAGATAGACATGATCAGCTTTATCAGCCAATGCTTTTAGTTCAGCCACAACCTTTTCTTTGCCGGGTAGAATTTGATAGTTCGCATTCCATCCATTATAGGGGTCTATTCCCATACGGCTGACTAAGGCTGATTTCTCATCCTTTTTAACTTTTTTCACGCCTTTCGTGGCGGATGAGTTTTCGCTCTTCTGGCTGCCAGAACCACTCTTGGGCAAATCACGAATGTGACCCACGCTAGATTTAACTACGTAGTCATTGCCAAGATATTTATTGATCGTTTTGGCTTTTGCCGGGGACTCCACGATTACAAGAGCTTTACCCATAATTACCTTTACCTAATTAAACTTTGTTATGACGGTATTGTTTAATACCCTCAACTAAAAAAATGTTTAAAATCTCTTTTTTATATTGCGTTAGTTTTGCAATATATCAACCTGTTTTTATTCAAAGCTTTTGTTTGAGCTCAAAACTCATTACTTTTTTTGAGGTATTTTAATCACCTCACTGCTTTGATCGGGCAACGGGCAAATTATATTTGCTACATATAGCGTAGCTAAGCTTTTAAAAATGCCACACTCTACCTGATAAAAAGTGAGGCGCAACAAATTATTTTTCTAAGGAGCACAAATTATGTCAACACAAACTACACCGATTACAACAGAGATGCTACTTGAAAAAGCGAATAAAATCATATGTGAACATGAGGATTATTTACAAGGTATGCATGCAGATTCTGTTGAACAAAAAGGTAATGTCCTCGTATTTAAAGGCGAATTTTTTTTAGATGAGCAAGGTTTACCTACAGCAAAAAGCACTGCGGCTTTTAATATGTTTAAGCATTTAGCACATGTGTTATCAGATAAGTATCATTTAGAATAATCGCCGTTAGGATTATTTCACACTTAATCTCACTATCGAGAAAGAGGCGTTACTTGCCAGTTATTGCTTTTTCAAAAAAATAACTAGCATAAAAAATCACATACAAAGAATAAAAATGCAAAAAAGGAAGGCGATTTATTGTTTTCTGATGTTTATGATTATACCTA
The DNA here is from genome assembly GCF_040138965.1 of Proteus sp. fly-1089. Taxonomy (NCBI): domain Bacteria; kingdom Pseudomonadati; phylum Pseudomonadota; class Gammaproteobacteria; order Enterobacterales; family Morganellaceae; genus Proteus; species Proteus sp. fly-1089. The sequence goes on along the minus strand of NZ_JBEETS010000001.1, from coordinate 558,128 downwards.
CCTATTAATATAATCAGTAATATCAATTATTTTTATTTTGTTTTTACCGCTATATTGGCACCTCCTAGAAAGAGGAAATATTTACCCTGTTGTTGTTAAGCAATATCAATTATTTCTTTGATTGCCAGTGAATACTTCACTGGCTTTTTTTTGCCTTATTGCAATACGATTTGCCAATAAAACATCAAAATAGCGGTTTGAAAAATTCAAGAAGTGTTGATAAACAAGAAGGGAAAATAACAGCGATACCAAGCTTTAGGTTTTAAATTCTCGGTATCGCTAAATAAAGCTTAATCTTGTGTACTCGTTTGGACTATAGCAATGGTTTTTTACTTCTTTGAACCCAACGCATCATCAATTTATCAACGCTTTCCATTGCACCGCCCGTAACACGTTCAACCATTTTCTTTTTAAGAACATATTGAACAGAAAAGACTTCATAGTCGTTAATGTGATTAATTAACCAGTCATCACTCACACCAACTTCATCAATTAAGCCTTTATTCAATGCTTCTGTGCCGTACCAATATTCTCCCGTAGCGACACTATCAATATCAAGTTGAGGGCGGTATTTATGTACAAAAGATTTAAATAACAAGTGTGTTTCATTTAAATCTTGTTTAAATTTCTCACGACCTTCTTCTGTGTTTTCACCCAACAAAGTTAATGTACGTTTATATTCACCAGCAGTATGTAACTCAACATCAATATCATTTTTCTTAAGCAATCGGTGAATGTTAGGGATTTGAGCAACGACACCAATTGAGCCAATAATCGCAAAAGGTGCTGCGACGATTTTATCAGCCACACAGGCCATCATATATCCACCACTTGCGGCGACTTTATCGACAACCGCAGTAAGTTTAATGCCTTTTTCTTTTAAACGTGTTAATTGCGCAGCAGCTAGCCCATATCCATGAACCATGCCACCAGGGCTTTCTAAACGGAGTAAAACTTCATCACCGGTTTGGGCAACAGAAAGAATGGCACTGATCTCTTCACGTAATGCACCTACTTCATGCGCATCCATACTACCATTGAAATCAAGAACATATAAACAAGGTTTTACAACGCCTTTCTTACCTTCTTTCGCATTGTTTTTACTTTGTTTATTTTCTTTTTTCTGCTGTTTTTTAAACGCTTTGTACCAGACCTTTAATTCAGCATCATCCATTCTCGCTTGTTGCATTACCCGCTGTTTTTCTTCATAAGCTTCAGCAAGATCTGTCACTTTTAACGTGCCTTTTCGATTTTGCTTCTTATTTCCAATAACGATAAAAAACAACACAATAGCGATAATAGCCACGACAACCGTGGCGATCTCTGCTAAAAACAGTCCATATTGTAAAATATACTCCACAAAGACCTCTTTTTAAGGTTAATAACACTGACTAAAACCAATATGCCTAGTTTAACGAAATTCTGCTTTAGCGCTAGTCACAAAGGCATAATTATGGGCAATACCATAAAGAAAATAGCCATAAATTGTAAACAAAAAACTAGACTAAACTGGTCGCTAGACAAATAAGACGTTACACTTTATTTACTTTTTACTAGACAGGATATCAATATGTTGCAATATCAACCGGATCATAGCGTGCTAAAAGATAAAATTATTCTAGTAACTGGTGCTGGTGATGGCATAGGAAAAGAAGCCGCACTAACTTATGCGCAATATGGCGCAACACTTATCTTATTAGGCCGTACTTTATCAAAACTTGAAGATGTTCAAGAAGAAATCATTACATCAGGAGGACAACAACCGATGTTGTATCCCCTTGATTTACTTACAGCAACTGAAAATGATTTTCAGCAATTTGCTGATACACTTGTTAAACGCTTTCCTCACCTTGATGGTGTGCTACAAAATGCAGGTCTGCTAGGTGTTGTTGAACCAATCATTAATCAACCAAGTAATCTTTGGCATGATGTTATGCAAGTTAACGTCAACGCGACATTCATGCTGACTAAAGCACTGTTACCTTTAATGCTAAAAGCCCCTCATGCAAGTCTTATTCTCACCACATCCAGCGTCGGGCGCCAAGGTCGTTACGGTTGGGGCGCTTATTCTGTTTCCAAATTCGCAACAGAAGGCTTTATGCAGGTACTCAATGAAGAATATAACGATAGCACCTTACGAATTAACTGCATTAATCCTGGTGGCACTCGTACCGCAATGAGAGCCAGTGCGTTTCCTGATGAAAATGCACAAAAGCTAAAAACACCTAAAGACTTAATGCCGTTATATCTCTACTTGATGAGTGATGACAGCATCGATGTAAAAGGACAATCTTTAGATGCCCAACCAGGTCGCAAAGCCGGCCCTGCTGAATAACATAAACTCGAGGTCAAAAATGAATGATGCACAACACCAAAAACGCCAACAACGTTTAAAAGAGAAAGTAGATACCCGAATTGAGCAAGCTCAAAGAGAACAAGGTATTTTGATGATATTTACAGGTAATGGTAAAGGTAAAACGACGGCAGCGATGGGCACAGCGACACGTGCTGTTGGTCATCAAAAAAAAGTCGGTGTTGTGCAGTTTATTAAAGGAACATGGGAGAACGGTGAACGTAATTTATTAGAGCAATTTGGTGTGCCTTTTTATGTCATGGAGACAGGCTTTACTTGGGAAACTCAAGATAAAAGTACCGATACAACTGCTTGCTTAAATACATGGCAATATGCACTCAAATTGCTTAACAACCCAGAATATGATTTAGTTATCCTTGATGAAATTACCTATATGATTAGCTTTAACTATTTACCATTAGATGAGGTTATTTCAGCGATTAGCTCTCGCCCTGCGCACCAAAACGTTATTATTACAGGAAGAGGCTGCCATAGAAAATTAATTGAGTTAGCTGATACGGTGACAGAAATGCGTCCTGTCAAACATGCTTTTGATAGTGGGATAAAAGCACAACAAGGCATAGATTGGTAACGACTGAGTAACAAGCGCAATCTAAACATTACATAAGAATGGGCTCTCCTAAAATACCCGCACCAAATATGCGTCCATTTTTTTTAATAAAATCTAAATACATCTCCCTATCAACAAAAATATGCCTTCTTATTTGTTGATCATAGAGTATTGCCATCTTCATAATATGTTTATGATACTCATCATAAAATAATATTCTTTCAGTAGAGTTTCTCGATGTTAAATATTTTTTAACTATTTCGTGAATACTTATTGCCTCTTTCATTAAATTTTCATCACTGAAACTAAAGTTAGCTTCTAACGGAGATAAACTATCTGTTCGTGTATTATTTTCATCGATCCAATTAAATTGGTTTTCTGCTTTATATTGAGTTAATAAATCACGCTCTGAATAAAATTTAATACCATAGGGGAACTTAATAATATATTGATGGAAATCATTTTTTGTAAAACATTTGGTCAATACATTTACTTTTTCATTACCTTCCCAATCAGATAAATAAGTAGGTAATGATTCATCGATTGGAATATCACAGTTAAATATATTATTATCAATAAAGAGAGAATCTGAGCTATTTATCGCGCCTCTTAAAAGTATACCATTTACCCATACAGTACGCTCCTCTATGTGCATTTCCTCAGATGGGGTATATTCTTGTTTAAATAATGCTGTAAAACTATAATATATATCCCTATTAGGATTAATTATGCCACCCCTATTCCCCGGATAAATCATAAATATACTTTGTTTACCTTGTCCATCAACAAGTACATGTTCACCATTATTTAGTTTGATTTTTTTTACTTCACCTTTACCCATCACAAATTTAATATTATCAATTTTAAACTCTAAAAGTTCTAATTGGTTATTGCTGATGTAGAAAACACCATTTTGCTTTTCTCTTATTGCGGGATAATCACACCCCGTGACTAAAGAGGTTATATATAATGCAACTATCAAATAAAAATAACGATACATATTATTTTGAATACCTTATCGTTAAATATCAAATTATATCGTGGAAACAATATAACTATCATAGATATATTTATAATAAAAATAAAGCTATCAAAAAAGAGGCTCCCAATGTTTATTGGTTGCCTCTTAATGAAAAATGATATTTTAATTTAAAATAATAAATAATTATTCGAAAACTACTTATTATTTCCAGCTGACTGACGACGACTTGACGCTCTTTTTGCAGGTGACGTAGAGGTACGAGCTGATATTTTAGTATGACGCTTAACTGCACGGCGAATTTGATTTGCTTTAATTCGACGTTGGTCTTTTTCTACCGCCACTTTTGTTACTGTCTCATCATTTAATTCAACCAGTTGACGCAAGTAGTTAATCTGCTCTAACCCAAGTTCTACCCAACCACCGCGTGGTAAGCCTTTAGGTAAATCAATATCACCATAGCGAACACGAATAAGACGACTTACTTGAACACCAACAGCTTCCCACATACGGCGAACTTCACGGTTACGGCCTTCTGTCAGTGAAACGTTGTACCATTGGTTAATTCCTTCACCACCACGATAAGAAACAGAGCGAAATGATGCTGGGCCATCTTCTAGTTGCACACCACGAGTTAGTTGACGAATTTTAGCGTCATCAATTTCACCGAAAACACGAACCGCATATTCACGTTCAACCTCACGGCTTGGATGCATTAGACGGTTAGCTAATTCACCATCTGTTGTAAATAACAATAATCCACTGGTATTCACATCAAGACGACCAACAGCGATCCAACGAGCACTGTTAAGACGAGGAAGACGTTGGAAAACGGTAGGACGGCCTTGTGGATCACTACGAGTACACAGTTCACCTTCAGGTTTGTAATACGCTAACACTCGACAAACATCTTTTTGGGCTTCGCGAATATTTAAAATACGACCATCTAAGCGGATTTTTGCTGTTGTGGTGACATCAATACGATCACCTAATTTTGCTTTTGTACCATCAATGCTGATACGTCCTTCTTGAAGGTAACCTTCAATCTCACGACGAGAGCCGTGGCCAGAACGAGCAAGAATTTTTTGTAATTTTTCAGTACGTTGCGATTTATCGCTCATGAAACAACCTCATGTGTCGCCTTCACAGGCGTCATAAAAATAGAATTAATTTTTAAAAAATCAATTGAGTAAAAAATAACCCATGTTTATTAAATTCACTCATAAACACAGGCTTATTGATTCAATAGTGAACAATGTTGATGCTTTTCACATCAACATTGTGATAAATAGTCTCGATAAAATAGCATGACGGTTTTACTTCTTTTTTGTTATGTATATTAGCGTATCAACGAAAACGCGCATTGACATAACCGATTTTAAAAACAAGCACCGTGATTTTTATCGCAATGTATAAATTTAACACAAGCGGTAAATCCCTTCACCTTTTATCTCTTTATCTCACGATAAATTTCTTTACTATGCATCTATCGAATCGATATTTAGTTTAATCGGCCAAATCATTTACTGAAATGGAGTAATATCTCCAGTGCCTTCTCGGATTATCACCGGGCTATCTTCTGTTAAATCAATGACTGTTGTAGGCTTTTGACCTAAATAGCCACCATGGATCACTAAATCCACTTGTTTGCTTAATAAATCGTTGATTTCTTCAGGATCAGACTCTGCAAAATCATTACCTGGTAAAATCAGGCTAGTTGACATTAATGGCTCACCAATATTTTCTAACAATGCTAATGCAATAGGGTTAGAAGGAACACGTAAGCCAATCGTTTTACGTTTATCATTCATCAAACGTTTTGGTACATCTTTAGTTGCTTTTAAGATAAAGGTGTAATTACCTGGAGTGTTATTTTTTATTAATCGAAATACCACATTATCAACATAAGCGTAATTAGCGATTTCTGATAGATCGCGACACATCAGTGTGAAATTATGGTTTTTATCTAATTGACGAATACGACAAATCCGCGTCATTGCATCTTTATTTTCTAAGCAACAGCCAATAGCATAGCCAGAATCTGTTGGATAAATCACCACTCCGCCTTTGCGTAAAATATCAGCACTTTGTTCAATTAAACGAGCCTGCGGATTATCAGGGTGAATATAAAAAAGTTGGCTCATACATCCCTCAACGAATATCTAATGTTACTCCTGCCATAGCGACCAAACTGGTTCAACGCCACCGGGTAACCATAAATTACGCCCCAACTCTATCCACGAGCAAGGACGATGAAAATCAGAACCTAACGAAGCTTTTAACTCATAAGATTGAGCTAATGCTGCGTGTTGTTCCCGTTCTTGTGGTGGTTGTTGACATTGTGCCACTTCGATTGCATCACCACCTTGTTGTTTAAAATAAAGTGTTAATCGTTTTAACCATTTAGAAGATAGACCATATCGGCCCGGATGTGCTAACACTGCAACACCACCAGCAGCATGAATTGCTGTGACAGCGTCACCAATTGAGCACCATTGCGGGGGTACATAGCCCGTTTTTCCTTTCGCTAAATAACGTTTAAATACTTTATTAACTGAGGCAACATGTCCGTCATTCACTAAAAAGCGAGCAAAATGCCCTCTTGTTACTTGCCCACCATGCGCTAGCGCTTTAGCACCTTCAAAAGCATTGGCAATACCTGCTTTTTCTAATCGCTCACCTATCATTATCGCACGTGTTTCACGACATTGACTTTGTGATGAAAGGAGCGATTTCATCGCGTTATGGTCGATATCCATATTTAATCCAACAATATGGATTTCTATATTCTCCCACAAAGTCGATATTTCGACACCTGATATCAGAGTAAGAGGCAGATTTTTTTCTGTAATATAATGGTTAGCAGGTGCAATGGCCGCTGTTGTATCGTGATCCGTGATCGCTAAAACATTAATTTGACGCTCTATCGCTCTATCAACCAGTTCTTCTGGTGAAAGCTCGCCATCTGACGCGGTAGTGTGGCTGTGTAAATCATAAATCACTCTTAAATCAGATAGCCCTTCAGTCATCACGTCTCCCTTTTTACCTTAGCAAGATAATAATTTTTAAAGAGTATGCCATAAAGTACTTGACGAACCTAACGCAATCCAGTTTACTAGTACGCAATACGAGCTAGTTCACTTTCTATTTATCTGTCGTTGGCTATAAGGAGATCTTATGAATATCAATCAACATCTTATCGCTCTTTGGTGGCGCAACACTCTTTTATGGGCGGTTTGATCTCCGGCTTAACGTCAGTGATATCTAAAACCCGCCTACGCGGGTTTTTTTATGCTTTAAAAACAGTAAATAAAGAAAATAATATAGAGCGATAACAATGAATACATCACTTGCATTCCCATTTAATACCAAGGCAACGCCACTGCCTTATCACAGCGAACCAGCTTTGCTTTTCAATACATTATGTGAAAATCAACACTACACATTATTGTTAGAATCTGCACAAATCGACACTAAAGCAAACTTAAAAAGCTTATTAATTGTTGATAGTGCATTACGCATCAGTGCAGTAAAAAATCAAGTCACTATTGATGCATTAAGCGTTAATGGGCAAGCGTTATTGCCAGCATTAAAAATCGCACTAAAAGAAAAAGCTAGTTTAACGTTAGAGAGCGACAAACAGTGTGTTTTTAATTTTGCAACGCCTTCACAAGAGACTGATGAAGAAAGCAAATTAAAATCAGCTAGCGTATTTGATGCGTTACGTTTCTTTCTTGTTAATAAAGACACTAAAGATGCAAATTTTATCTTTGTTGGTGGCTTATTTGCGTATGATTTAGTCTGCGGATTTGAGTCTATTCCTGAATTAGAAAGTGATTTTTCTTGCCCTGATTATTGCTTTTATTTAGCTGAACAATTAATCGTGATCGACCATCAAAATAAAGATAGCCAGTTGGTTTCTATTGCATTTACTGATGATAAAACAGAATGTCAACGCCTCACTTTACGACAAACCGAATTAATTTCGCTAGCTAAACAACCATTAAAACACCCTATTCGCCCCGCTTTAACAGCAGAGGGTTCAGCGATACACGCCAATATGGACGATAAAGGCTATGGTGATATCGTTGAGGCGATGAAAACCTATATTCGTCGTGGTGATATTTTCCAAGTCGTGCCATCACGTCGTTTTCAAGTAGCTTGCCCTTCACCACTTGCTGCATATCAAGTGTTGAAACAGAAAAACCCAAGCCCGTATCTGTTTTATATGCAAGATGCTCTATTCACTGTTTTTGGTGCATCACCAGAAAGCGCACTAAAATATCAAACCAGTGATCGCCAAATTGAAATTTACCCTATTGCGGGAACTCGTCCTAGAGGACGCAATGCTGATGGTTCAATTAATGCAGATTTGGACAGCCGCATTGAGCTAGAAATGCGTACTGACACCAAAGAACTTTCAGAGCATTTAATGTTAGTTGATTTGGCGCGTAATGATTTGGCTCGTATTTGCCAAGCTGGCAGTCGCTATGTTGCAGAACTAACAAAAGTTGATCGTTATGCTTTTGTGATGCACTTAGTCTCTAGAGTGGTAGGTAAATTACGTGATGATTTAGATATTTTCCATGCTTACCAAGCATGTATGAATATGGGAACACTATCAGGTGCCCCTAAAGTCAGTGCTATGCAATTAATTGCTCGTTATGAAAAAACGAAACGTGGTAGCTATGGTGGAGCCATTGGTTATTTTACTGGTGCCGGTGATTTTGATACTTGCATAGTTATTCGCTCTGCTTATGTTGAAAATAATATTGCTACTATTCAAGTCGGCGCTGGAATTGTGCTCGATTCTGATCCCAAAATGGAAGCGGAAGAAACCCGCAATAAATCACAAGCTGTAATTAATGCCATTTTGCAAGCTCACACAGAAGTACAAATGCAGGAGGCTTGCTAATGGCAACTATCTTACTTCTCGATAACATCGACTCTTTTACCTACAACCTAGTCGATCAACTGCGTAGCCTCGGTAATACCGTCGTCATTTATCGCAATAGCGTCACTGCCGATTTTATTGAACAGAAATTACATGAACTAGATAACCCCATTTTGTTGTTATCTCCGGGGCCAGGCGCACCTTCACAAGCTGGTTGTATGCCTGAACTATTGAAGCGTGTACTCGGTACATTACCTGTTGTTGGCATCTGTTTAGGCCATCAAGCCATCATTGAAGCTTACGGTGGAAAAGTTTCTTCATGTGGAGAGATCTTACACGGTAAAGCGACATTGGCTGAACATGATAACAATGAGATGTTTGTTAATTTACCCAACCCTTTACCTGTTGCACGCTATCATTCGCTTTCTGGAGAACACGTTCCCGAACAACTTATTATCAATGCGTGGTGCGATAACACTGTTATGGCGGTGCGTCACCGTCAACATAAAACCTGTGGTTTTCAGTTTCATCCAGAATCAATTTTAACCACCAAAGGCGCACAACTTTTAGAACAAACAATCGCATGGGCATTAACTCCTAAAGGAGACGCATAAAATGGAAACTATCTTCAACAAATTATTTAGCGCGCAGCAGTTAACATTAGAAGAAAGCCAAACTCTGTTTAGCGCGATTATCCGTGGTGAATTAACAGAATCACAATTAGCCGCTGTATTAATTAGTATGAAAATGCGTGGTGAACATCCACAAGAAATCGCCGGTGCTGTACGAGCATTACTTGAAAATGCACTGCCATTTCCTCGTCCTGATTACACTTTTTGCGATATTGTTGGTACTGGTGGTGATGGCGCAAACAGCATCAATATATCAACCGCTAGCGCATTCGTAGCGGCAGAAGTCGGTATTAAAGTTGCCAAACATGGCAACCGCAGCGTATCTAGTCGCTCAGGCTCATCCGATTTACTCGCTGCTTTTGGTATTCCATTAGATAGAAGTGCAGATGATGCACGTCAATTATTAGATGAAGTAGGACTTTGCTTTTTATTCGCACCGCAGTATCACAGTGGTTTTCGTTTTGCAGCCCCTGTGCGCCAGCAACTAAAAACACGCACCTTATTTAACGTACTAGGTCCCTTGATTAATCCAGCTCGTCCACCATTAGCATTAATTGGTGTTTATAGTCCTGAGTTATTAATGCCTATTGCAGACACACTAAAAGTATTGGGTTATGAACGTGCCGCAGTGGTACACAGTGGTGGTATGGATGAAGTGTCGTTACATGCTCCGACTCAAGTCGCTGAATTACGTAATGGTGAAATTACACGTTACGAACTTACACCAAGCGATTTTGGTCTTCGTCCTTGTTCAATGGCCGATTTGGAAGGTGGCACGCCTGAAGTTAACCGTCAATTATTGGCAAATTTACTGCAAGGTGAAGGAAAAAGAGCACATACCGAATCTGTTGCAGCTAATGTCGCTTTATTAATGCGTTTACATGGGCAAGAAGATTTAAAAATGAATACTGAAGTTGCCATGCACGCCATTTATAGCGGTAAAGCAATAAATCGTGTCACTGCATTAGCAGCTAGAGGATAAAAACATGACTGTATTAAACGCCATTGTAAAAGATAAAGCAGAATATCTGATTGCACGTAAAGCAAGCCAACCATTATCAGAATTTTCGCATCAAATAGTGCCATCAACGCGCTCGTTTTATCAGGCATTAACTCAACCTAATACTGTTTTTATTTTAGAATGTAAAAAAGCATCGCCCTCAAAAGGATTAATTCGTGCTGATTTTGATCCTTCTACAATTGCAAAAATTTATCAGCCTTATGCTGCGGCAATTTCGGTATTAACCGATGAAAAATATTTTCAAGGAAGCTTTGATTATTTACGTCAAGTCAGCCAAGCCGTACATCAGCCAGTTTTGTGCAAAGATTTTATTATTGATGAATACCAAATCTATTTAGCACGTTTTTATCAAGCAGATGCCATCTTATTAATGCTCTCAGTCTTAGATGATGAGCAATATCACGCGCTATCGACGGTTGCTCATCAATTAAATATGGGTGTATTAACCGAAGTCAGTACAGAAGAAGAGCGTCAGCGAGCAATTAAGCTTAATGCTAAAGTTATTGGTATTAATAATCGCGATTTGCGTGATCTCTCTATTGATTTAGCGCGCACTCAACAACTAAGCCAAGGATTACCAAAAGATGCAATCGTGATCAGTGAATCTGGTATTCATACCCACCAGCAAGTCCAAGAGTTAAGTCAATATGCTAATGGTTTTCTGGTAGGTAGTGCCTTAATGTCACAAGAAAATATTGACCAAGCGGTGAGAGCGCTTGTTTTGGGAAAGCATAAAGTGTGCGGGTTAACTCGTACACAAGATGTAAAAGCAGTTTATGAAGCTGGTGCTTATTATGCAGGATTGATTTTCGCAGAAAAATCCCCGCGTAAAGTGACATTGTCACAAGCACAAGCGTTGATAACACAAGCCCCCTTAGCGTTTGTGGGTGTTTTTCAAAACCAACCCATTGCACTTATTTGTGACTATGCTGAAAAACTTAATTTATCTGCCATTCAATTACATGGGCAAGAAGATGCTCAGTTTATTGAGCAACTTAGACAAAAAATTCAACCTAACTGTGAGATTTGGCAAGCAATAAATATGGCAATCCACAATGATATTTCTCCCATTTCACACGTTAATAAATATGTACTTGATAATGGCACAGGCGGTACAGGAATAACGTTTAATTGGCAAAAAATTCCAAACTCAATACGTGAAAAAGCATTACTTGCTGGCGGCCTTAATAGTGAAAACTGTTTAGATGCAGTTAAAACAGGCTGTATCGGGCTTGATTTTAACTCTGGGGTAGAATCGGCTCCTGGCATAAAAGATGCACAACGTCTAGACCAAGTGTTTGCACAATTACAGCGAAACTAAATTTCATAAAAATAAAATTTTAAACAGGATGACATCACAATGAGAAAACTTAACCCCTACTTTGGCGAATTTGGTGGCCAATATGTACCTGAAATCTTAATTCCTGCATTGGATCAACTCGAACAAGCTTTTATTGATGCACAAAACGATCCGTCATTTCAGCAAGAATTCCAAGATTTATTAAAAAATTATGCAGGCAGGCCAACGGCATTAACCCTTTGTCGTAATTTAACAGAAGGTACGCGAACTCGTTTATATCTAAAACGTGAAGATTTACTGCATGGTGGCGCTCATAAAACTAACCAAGTATTAGGTCAAGCATTGCTGGCAAAACGTATGGGGAAAACCGAAATAATTGCAGAAACAGGTGCGGGTCAACATGGTGTTGCCACTGCTTTGGCCTGCGCATTACTTAATATGAAATGTCGTATCTATATGGGTGCAAAAGACGTTGAACGTCAATCACCAAACGTCTTTCGTATGCGTTTAATGGGTGCTGAAGTTATTCCCGTTCATAGTGGTTCATCTACCTTAAAAGATGCCTGCAATGAGGCATTACGTGACTGGTCTGGTTGTTACGACCGCGCTCACTATTTACTAGGAACCGCAGCGGGCCCGCATCCTTATCCAACAATTGTACGTGAATTCCAACGTATGATTGGTGATGAAGCTAAAGCGCAGATCCTAGAGCGTGAAGGTCGTCTACCCGATGCAGTTATCGCTTGTATTGGTGGTGGTTCTAACGCTATCGGTTTATTTGCTTCATTTATTCCTGAAACGTCAGTGCAACTGATTGGTGTTGAACCTGCAGGTAAAGGTATTGAAACGGGTGAACATGGCGCACCACTGAAACACGGTAAATTGGGGATCTATTTTGGGATGAAATCCCCTATTATGCAGACAGATGAAGGCCAAATTGAAGAATCTTATTCAATTTCAGCAGGTCTTGATTTCCCATCAGTTGGGCCACAACACGCACATTTAAATAGCATTGGTCGCGCTGATTATGTTTCTGTTACAGATGATGAAGCAATAGAAGCATTTAAAGTACTTTCTCGCCGAGAAGGAATTATTCCAGCCTTAGAATCTTCTCATGCTCTAGCTTATGCACTTAAATTAATTGCACAAAATCCTGATAAAGAGCAATTACTTATTGTGAACTTATCAGGACGTGGCGATAAAGACATTTTTACTGTAAACGATATTTTAGCAGCAAGAGGAGAAATCTAATGAGCCGTTATCAAAACTGCTTTAATGCATTAGCACAAAAACAACAAGGTGCATTTGTTCCCTTTGTAACATTAGGTGATCCTTCTCCTGAGCTGTCACTACAAATTATTGATGCGTTAATTGAAGGTGGTGCCGATGCTTTAGAGATTGGTATTCCTTTTTCCGATCCTCTTGCAGATGGCCCTACTATTCAAGGTGCTAATTTACGAGCCCTCAATGTTGGTGTAACACCCACCGATTGCTTTGCTCTATTAACTAACATACGTAAAAAACATCCTAATATTCCTATTGGCCTATTAGTTTACGCCAACCTTGTTTTTAGTAATGGGGTTGATAACTTTTATGGTAAATGCCAACAAGCTGGTGTCGATTCTGTCTTAATTGGTGATGTGCCCTTACGTGAATCAAAAGAGTTCAGAGAATCAGCACAGCGAGCGAATATCGAGCCTATTTTTATTTGCCCGCCTAATGCTGATGATGAGCTTTTACAAGAATTAGCCATCTCAGGTAAAGGCTATACCTATTTACTCTCAAGAGCAGGCGTAACAGGAACAGATAAACGTGCTGAACAATCGCTAACGCACCTTACTGACAAATTAAAAACTTATAATGCGCCACCTGCATTACAAGGATTTGGTATTTCAGAGCCAAAACAAGTCAAAGAGGCTATTGCAAATGGGGCAACGGGTGCTATTTCAGGATCTGCCGTTGTACAAATTATTGAGAAAAATCTTCATCAACCTGAAGTGATGCTTAAAGCGCTTACTCAATTTGTCAAAGAAATGAAAGCGGCTACACTCGCTTAACTATCGTAACCGATCCGCTTTAGGAGAATAGTTTGCTATTTTTCTAAGCGGATTACTCTTAATTCATCATTTATTGACCCACACTTTTGAAGTCCATTTTTGGGGCTTAGTCCGCATGAAATGGTGCAATCTCTCTTCTTTCTCCATTTAAAGTACATAATCAATACCTATAAAAATTTGGCAATATTTTATTTTTTGCACATACTTTATAAAGCGCTTTATGTTTTCTTTTCAAAAATACTCAACCAATTACACAATATATAAGGAGTTTGATAATGAAACTATGGGCAAAAATCTCCGCTGTCATGGCGGCATTATTGATGGCATTTACGTTGTCTGCATGTTCTCCGACTTCAACGTCAGAAGGTACTGGGGGTTATTTTGACGACTCTGTGATCACCACCAAAGTTAAAACAGCACTAATCGGTGAAAAAAATCTTAATTCAACACAAATTAGCGTTGAGACTTTTAAAGGTAAAGTTCAATTAAGTGGTTTCGTTTCTTCTCAAGCGGATGCTAATCGTGCCATTGAAACAACACGCAAAGTTACAGGTGTAAAAGGCGTTATCAATTCAATGGTTGTTCGCTGATCACTTTTTTATTCTAGTCTTCCCTTAGCTTTATTTTTTAGACCACTTCGGTGGTCTTTTTCATTTATGAATTTATGTTTATTTGTACGGACTATCATAATACAGATCAATTTTTGCAAAAAAATCAAATCATTCAAAAATAGCCCGCTTTTGTCTCACCCTAAAAACAAGCTCATAAAAAGAGCAAAGCAAAAGGTTCTCTAATCATTTCGCGTTCAATAACAAACCACTTAGTTATTATCTGTACGAGGCTTTTCTAATCCTTTTTATTTCTCTATTAATCTCATCTATCCGTTGATAGATAACACGCTTTTACTAAAATTAAATACAAAGGTGCATTTTAAATGCATCTACAAAATACTCGATTTTATCGATTACAATGCTATTTATTATTAACAAATAGAAATAAATAATTCTCATTATATTTATAGTAGAGCTTTAAGATGCATATAAAATACACCTTAAAAGATATTTAAACATTATATGTTCCATTTTAAATGCATCTTTATTTATTTAACATTATTTAAAAATGACTCTTGTTTTAAGTATTAATAATAAAATGGTATCTTTTGATAATCTAAAAATGAGAGTTGTCTTGTGAATTTAAAACATAAAAAAAGCGAAGATAAACTTCGCTTTTTCATTATGAGATATTCTTTTAAAGAAAGAATAATTAGAAACGGTAGCCCACACCAAACATAAATACAAATGGGTCTAAACGTGTTTTAACATCAAAGTCTTTATTAGCAACTTCACTGTTGAATCTTGCTTTTGTTTCGATATTCATCCACCAAACAGAAGCATTCAGCATCCAATTTTTATCGAGGTTATAATCTAAACCCGCTTGTGCTGCAAAGCCCCATGAATCCTTAAGATCAAGCCCATTCAAGCCTAAGCCATCTACTGCTGGATTGTTATTGAATTTCTCATCAAAGAAAGTGGTAAAGTTAAGGCCAGCACCTAAATAAGGACGTAATTTATCTTCACCATTACCAAAGTAATATTGCGCCATTAATGTTGGTGGTAAATGTTTAACTTTTGCAATTTCGCCCACACCACTTAATGAAATTTTATGCTCAAATGGTGTTGCGGCTAATAATTCAACACCGATATTATCAGTGATCATATACCCAAAGGTTAAACCTAATTGAGTATTATTATTTACTCCAAAATGGTCGCCACCTAATATTGCATCAGAACCCGCATTAGGACGAACAGTTGCAGTACCTGCACGGAATAAAAAATCCCCCGCTTGGTGAGCAAAAGAAATAGAAGGCGCAAGAGTTGCAGCCGCTAAAATAAGCGCAGAAAGTTTTTTCATTATTTAACCCATTCCTGTAATAAGTAAAATCTCCGCTAAAAATATAACCATTTATTGATAATTATGATCTAATACCGATCACAACTTTGGAATTATTTTTGCAGAAAGTGTTATTTCTCTTTTTATTATTTATCAATATAATTATTTATAATTGATCCACATCAAATTACACATTAATACAATTTTTTCTTATAATTAAATTTATTTTTAGTAATATTTTTTGAATAAAAAACATCCTAAAAAGGCATATTTAAAAATAAAGTTATCTTTATGTTAAAATAATGTTTTGTTTAATTTAAATAATGAATGTACTGTGGCTGTTAATATCAAAAAATAAGCTTAGTAAGCGGTTTGATAGAAAATATCCCTTTTTGCTGTTGTAAAAGGTACAATGGCGCACATTGACTTAGTCTATTTTTATAGGAGCAGTTTCATGCCTACCACGGCACGCACAATCTACCGCGACAGCCTTAATTTTTATAAGAATGAACAACGTAGCATTGTTACTATTTCCGCTATTCTTGCTGTTATTTTAGCGATCATTCATGTCTTAGTTGGTCCAACTCCCCAAGAGTACCAATTGATGATTGAATTTGTTGCCAATTTTAAAAACACACAACTTTCTTCTACTTCTCCTGCTGAATTAGAAGCTATGTCAAATAGTGTCGTGGGTGTTGCCAAAAAAGTCTTAGTGCTCTATTTATTTGAAACACTCCAGCAAAGTATTCTCGTGCTTACCCTACTGATGTTTGCTATGGCTATCTCCTCAGGTCATAGCGTCACTCTAGGTCAAACAGCTAATGCTAGCCTACCTCGCCTACCGAAAATGTTTTTATTGATTGTCTTATGCTCTATTTTGATTAGTGCGGGCTTTATGGTGATGATCATTCCAGGTATCATTTTGCTGATTGGCTTTGCATTAGCGCCAGTTGTGCTAGTACGCCAACAGAATATGGGAAGTGCTATTCGTTTAGGATGGAGAATAGGCTTTGGTGAATCAGGTTCACTTATCCCCGCATTAGGGATTTGGATCTTATTGCAGTTCGGTATTGGTTTTGTGGGTAATCTCACAATTCAATTGCCCGATATTATCCATAACTTCTTATTCTACTTTCTGAAAAACATGGCTTCAGCTTGGTTGATTATTTACTTGTTTCGCTTATTTATGCTGGTGGAAAATAAATACACAACGCAACAGCGTTAATCGCTCTATGCCTTAGTTTTATCTATAAAAAATCCCGTGATAATTAACCGATTTTGAGGTTACGTCATATCACGGGATTTTTCTTTGTACAAAATACGCCTCAATAATGCTTAATCAGCACATTTTGGTGTCGGTATATTGCTGACTATTGTTGCCGTTGATGTATCCTCATCGTGGCTCTCAGCATCTTGTTTTAACGCCTCTATTCTTGCTTCTTTTTGTTTTTCTTTTATTTGTTGTCGGCTTTGATACAGTCGGATCACAAAATAGAGATCGGGAGCAATAATCAAATCATCTTCATTAAGTGAAATTTTATTACGTTCAATCCAACGATTTAATTCTGTTCTACGGCCAGCTAAAACCAATTTCACGCCTTTTATTCGTAACTCTCGTATTAGCTCATCAATAGCAGCAAACACGCTAACATCATCATAGGTAAAGCTTACAGCTGCATCTACCGCTAACCATGCTGGCCGTCGAGGTGCGCTATCAACAAGTTGAAGTACCCGTTTTTTAAAATAGCCCACATTAAAATAAGTCAGTGGTGAATTAAACCGATACATCATTAAACCATCAATAGGTTCAATGCCATTATCTTTATTCATTGAGTGAACCATACCTTGTTCATCAACACCCAATAATTGATCGCTCGGACGAAAAACAATACGCAAAAATTGTAACAAACCTAATAAAACGGCAAAACCGATACCGTTAATTAGCCCTGCCAATAACACGGCTAATAAGGTGAATGATGCCAATGTAAATGCTTGTTTATTACGTTTACGATAAGACCAAATATGACGAATACTCAATAATGACCATGAAGAGACAATCAACACAATCCCCAATGATGATAATGGAATATAGGCGAGAAAATCGGTCATAAATAATAGTACTAGCAAAATAACCAGTGCTGCGATAATAGAAACTAATTGCGTTTTCCCACCAACAGAATCATTGACTGCAGTACGGCTACTTGCCGCACTTACCGCAAATCCTTGAGAAAGCGCGGCCGCAATATTGGCAATACCTAACGCTTTTAACTCTTGGTCTGCATCGACATCATAACCATTCTTACTGGCAAAGCTGCGGGCAGTCATCATAAAACTAACGAAGCTAATAACCGCCAAGTTTATAGATGGAACTAACAATTCTCTCAAGACACCTGGATGAAATCCCGTCATGGATACAACAGGTAAAAACAGATCAACATTACCTGCATCTTTATCTACGATAGCAATGCCAAAGCTTGCTAAATCAAATTGCCAACTTAAATACGTCATCACGACCATAGCAATTAAAGGTGCTGGCCAACGGCTTCGAAAATACCGAATACCCAATAATAACGCTAATGTTATCGCAGACATTAACACGGTGGGTAAATGCGCATCCATTAATCGAAATGGAACTTCAATTAATTTTTCAATTAAATGATCAGGTGATGTATCAAAACCAAATACTTTACTGATTTGCCCAACCATAATAGTGATCGCGACACCATTTAAAAGCCCCTGCAAAATAGGTCGAGATAGAAAATCAGTAAAAGCCCCTAGCCGAAAATGGCTGGCTAAAATACACCAAAATCCCGTCATTGCCGTCATAATAATTGCAAGTTGCCATCTAGCATTCTCATCACCAGCAGATAATGGAATAACTACAGCAGCAATAACAGCACAGGTTGCTGCATCAGGCCCTGTAATTAGCTGACGCGATGTGCCAAACAACGCATAAATAATCATCGGAAAAATACAGGCATATAATCCAACAATCGGGTTAATTCCTAATAATTCGGTATAAGCAATTGCGACTGGCAATGCAACGGCAGCAACAGAAAGCCCAGCTTTTAAGTCATAGCCAAAATAATTACGCTTATAATTAAACAATAAGCCTAATCCTGGCATCCATTTTATTATTCTTTTTCCGTTCATTGATTTCCTCTTATCAGAAATACTTTTTTATATTTATGCATTCATCAAAAAGTGGCGATAATGTTGATGAGTTACTGAATCATATACTAGAGTGATATTTAAATCCTCTTTCATAACTCAAGCTTTAATTTCAGCCCCCCTAAATGCAATTACGTTGATTTTTCATTGAGTTATTTCAGAGAAAAACTGTGTTTTTTTATATAAATCAGCACTTCATAATTAAAGATATGCAATTGTTTACCCATTTTCTGTCGCTTTGCATTAGAATAGCCTAGTTTATGAATTTAATTACCATAGGTTCCTATTTGTTATGAAAAATGGCTGGCTTAAGCAATTACTTGATTTCGCTCCACTATTAGTGTTTTTTATCTTCTATAAATGGCAAGATATTTTCTACGCTTCAGGTGCATTAATTGTCGCCACGTGGATTTCAGTCGGCTTGACGTGGCTTATTTTCCATAAAGTTGAAAAAGCACCACTCATTACGGCTATTGTTGTCACTATTTTTGGCTCATTAACTATCTTCTTCCATTCTGCTGATTTTATTAAATGGAAAGTCACTGCCATATATGCCATTTTTGCTGTTGTATTAATTGGTATGCAGCTATTTACACCTAAAACATTAATGGAAAGAATGTTAGGCAAAGAACTTGCCATGCCAGCGGCTAATTGGAAAAAAGTAAATATAGCTTGGGTGATTTTCTTTTTTGCTTGTGCCTTAGGTAATATCTACGTGGCATTCTCTTTACCTGAAGAGACTTGGGTTAATTTTAAAGTCTTCGGTTTAACCATTTTGACCTTTATCTTTACTATCGCCAGTGTGGTTTATATCTGGAATAATCGTTTACCAGAAGAACAAACTGAAGAAGAAGCCACACAAAATACTGAACACGCATTATCAGATGATATGACAAAACAAGCATCTAAACCGACATCACACGATGCTCATTCAAAATCTGAGTAATCACGTTTATTTTATTGGGAGATGTATACTCATCATATATAACCTTGAAGTAGATGAGTAGATGTCTCCTTGGTTTAAACATTTACAGATAATAATTCTCCATGACTGAACAACAATCTTTGCCTAATGGTGAGCTCGTTTTACGTACCCTTGCCATGCCTGCTGATACAAACGCCAATGGTGATATTTTCGGTGGCTGGTTAATGTCTCAAATGGACATCGGTGGTGCAATTTTAGCAAAAGAAATTGCGTTAGGTCGTGTCGTTACTGTTAGTGTAACAGGCATTACCTTTCTTAAACCTGTTGCGGTTGGCGATGTCGTTTGCTGTTATGCACGTTGCTTAAAAACAGGTAATTCTTCAATTACTGTGAATATTGAAGTCTGGGTTAAGAAGGTTGCAACTGAACCTGTTGGACAACGTTATCGTGCAACTGAAGCGGTGTTTACTTATGTTGCTGTTGATGAAAACAATGCAGCTCGTCGCTTACCTGAAGGTAAAGCACACTTCACATTAACAAGTACAATGGAATAACAAGCTCGTCGATTACAACAAATGATATGAAGACACTGACATTTTAAACACTAAAAAAGGCACTGATTAAAGTGCCTTTTTATTTATCTGAGATCTAATATCTACATTGTATTTTAGCTTGCTGAAACACCTGTTAATTTAAACTCGATAACGATAACTTTCCCTTTATAAGGAATTTTTTCATATCGCCATTGGCGCATGGCTCTTTTAATATCACGTTCAAACACATTTTTAGGATCAGCAGAAACAATTTCTACATTATCGACTCGCCCATCAGCATCAACGTCAAAACGTACTTTCACTGAACCTTCAATACCGACTGCTCGTGCACGTGAAGGATATTCGGGTAAACCTTGGCGTACAACGTTAGGTACTCTACCTTCGCCACTGCTTGCTACTGCGACAGGTTTCTCATCACCTTTATCACTTGGCTTAGCCGTTGGATTAAGATTTTTAAGATCATTGCCTTTATTAACCACTAAAGGTTGTGGTCGTTCAACAGGCGGCTTAGGTTTATCAACCGGTTTTGGCTTAGGTTTAGGTTTTGGTTCTGGTTTTTTCTCTATCGGTTTTTCAATAACAGGTTTTACATCAGGAATAGGCTCTGGTTCGGGTTCAGGCTCGACAACTGGCTCCGGTTCTGGCGGTGTGACTTCTTCAACCACAGGTTCTGGTTCGCCAGCAGGTTCATCCGCAGCAAATGCCAACATTTGTATAGAGATAGGCTCAGGTGTAACGACCTCGTCCTCTACAACATAGAACATTGCTGCTGCAACCAAAGAGGCATGCAGGCAGAGTGATATGAATACCCAAAGCTTCCAACGCATAACTTGTCTTATTTCACCTAAAGAAAAAACAATGCCCCTAGTTTAAATGCAAATAGCAATCATATTCAATAACGTTTATCAAAATGATTGATATAAACAGTTAAAAAGTGAAATTATGAGTTCCATTCAATCTGCTGTACAAATAAAAGTGCTCTGTGTTTTTTTGAAGTATCCAGTTTACGCATCTTATAAATTCGGAAATTACGACGAGATTGCCCTTCTAACCATCGACGACGTTTACGTATAGCTTGTCTCATCATTCGCCAACGAGCTACTTCAGTCCTACTGTGTCTCATGCTATCAGCACCTATTTTTTCGAATAAGTGGTGTATTATAAGACGTTCATTTTGTGATCCAAGAGGTGATTTATGATTTGCTTAAATTTCATTCATTCTTTGAGCATTTCTCACAAAGGAAAAATAAATAAAACATCGTATCTTATTGCTTATTTAATGCTTATATCTTAACAAAGAGATTTGACAGAGATAATAATCCTGATTTAATAACAACATTCGGCAAATAACAAAAATAATGAACTATTTTTAGTAAATTGCCTTTAAGCTTATCCATGCGATTCATTTTCAACGGAAAATAGCTCTACTATGACAACATTTTATACTGTATTAAGTTGGCTAACCTTTTTCTTCTATTGGCTATTAATTGCAGGGGTCACATTTCGTGTCCTAATGCATCGACGTCCTGTCACCTCCACAATGACTTGGCTATTGATAATCTATATTCTGCCATTAGTCGGTGTTATTGCTTATTTTGCCTTTGGTGAATTACATCTTGGTAAACGGCGTGTTGAACATGCTAAGCAGATGTGGCCTTCTGTTGTTGCTTGGCTCGAGGACTTAAAAAAATGTAAGCATATTTTTGCAACGGGTACTAGTGATGTTGCAACACCTCTTTTTCAATTAACCGCTAAACGCCAAGGTATTAAAGGCGTTAAAGGGAATAAAATTGAGTTGTTAACTACCTGCGAAGATTCGTTAAACTCAATCACGCGAGACATTAATAATGCCCGCGATAATATTGAAATGGTTTTTTATATTTGGCAACCTGGTGGTTTAGTCGAAGAAGTGACAGATGCTTTAATCAAAGCCGCTAAACGGGGTGTAAAATGCCGTATCATGGTTGACTCTGCTGGAAGCTGGAATTTCTTTCGAACCAAAGGCCCTGATGTAATGAGAGCCGCGGGTATTGAGTTTGTCGAATCACTCCATGTTAATTTATTCCGTTTTTTCTTACGCCGAATGGACTTACGCCAGCATCGAAAAATTGTATTGATTGATAACTATATTTCCTACACCGGAAGTATGAATATGGTTGATCCTCGTTATTTCAAGCAAGATTCAGGTGTAGGACAATGGATTGATATCATGGTCAGAATGGAAGGCCCTGTTTCTACTACTTTAGGTATGATTTATGCCTTTGATTGGGAAATGGAAACAGGTGAGCGCCATTTACCTCCCCCTCCTGATGACAACATTATGCCTTGTGAACAAGAAAGTGGTCATACAACACAAGTGATTGCTTCAGGTCCAGGCTTTCCTGATGAACTCATCCAGCAGTCATTAATTACCGCCATTTATTCAGCAAGAAAAGAATTGGTTCTTACAACACCTTATTTTGTGCCTAGTGACGATCTTGCCCATGCAATCTCAACCGCAGCAATGCGGGGTGTTGAGGTAAGTATTATTGTGCCTCGTAGTAATGATTCTTTCCTTGTACGTTGGGCAAGTCGTGCATTTTTTACAGAAATGCTCGAAGCAGGTGTGAAAGTCTTTCAGTTTGAAGATGGCTTATTACATACCAAAAGCGTAATGGTTGATGGGCAACTCAGCATGGTCGGCTCTGTTAATCTTGATATGCGAAGCTTATGGTTAAACTTTGAAATTACTGTCGTCATTGATGATGAAGGTTTTGGTAGCGACTTAAGCATTGTACAATATGATTACATTGCTCGTTCTACAGAATTAACATTAGATGAATGGGAAAAGCGACCGTTCTTCAATCGCGTTTTAGAACGTATCTGCTATTTCTTTAGCCCTCTGTTGTAACAGAAATATTGTTATCAAGAAGGTAAATAGGATCTGCGATAGAATACTTTGCTAAATTCGCAAAAATGCGATACAAACAACGCGATAATCATTGGAATAATAAACAGGCATTACCATGAATGAACCAACCTTGATCAGTGAAGATGACGCTCTAGAACAAGCGTATGATCTCTTTTTAGCTCAAGCAGCTGATAATTTAGATGTTGCAGACCAATTACTCTTTAATCTGCAATTTGAAGAAAGAGGTGCAGCCGAAGTGGTTCCATTAGGTAATGATTGGCAATTCATTGTTGGTCTGCCAGTTACACCTGCTCGCTTTAGTGAAGTGATTATTGGCCTTGCACCTGATGATAATTCAGATATTGATGATATTTTTGGGCGTGTACTGATTAGCCGTGATCCTTTAAATCCCATGTTCCATATTATCTGGAAGTCATAATATCTTTTCACTATCTTCGCCAGCTCATATTTAGGCTGGCGATTTCTATTTCAAATAGCCAATAAAATGAACTCAAGCCATCTTCTTACCGATACGATTTTTACACTCGCTCTCTTTGGCGCATCTTATTGGTATATCTGCATTGTTCTTATTATTGTGATGTTTTATGGTGTAATAAAAACCAAAAAAATGTTATTACGCATCTTTTTTATTCTTTTCGCTTTAGTTTTTGCTTATATACCGTTAATGCAATATCTCTGGTAAACATACAACAGAAAAAATTAAAAGCGCTATTAAGATCAGCGCTTTTTCTATACTAAATTGCCTTGCCATGCTTATTACCCTAAATACAGATAATTACTGACGTAAACTCACTGCAATACGATTAAAGGCATTCATTAATCCAATTGCCAATGTTAAATCGCTCATTTCTGTATCTGAAAAATATGCTTTCACTTGTTGATAGATATCATCATTGGTATTTTTTGCGGAAATTTGACTTACAGCATCAGCCCATAATAATGCAGCTCGTTCTTTCTCTGTAAATCGCTCACTGACCTGCCAACCATTTAATGCATCTAATTTATTTTGGGCAACACCATGATGACGTAACGAAGTACTGTGCATTTCTAGGCAAAAAGCACAACCATTGATTTGAGAGACTCTTAAATAAACAAGTTCAATCAACATAATATCAAGTGAGCTACTTTCTAATGCTGTTTTACATTGAATTAAGCCCGCATAAGCTGCGGGACTAAGTTTTGGGTAAGATAAACGCAATTTTGACATAATATTCTCACAATAAAGGCAAACAAATTACACACTGGATATAAAAACAGTACCAATGTAAGCGATTTATAGTAATGAGTTTATCAATTTTGTGGTATTACACCTTAAAATAATGAATTAAGTATTTATACCTAATGCATTGTTTTCTATTAAACGAATTGTAATGCTATTTATTCAAAACATCTCGATGAGTGAGTAATAGTTAAAAACATTATACCTTCACGACTTAATGTGCTGTCTTTTTTGATGGGGGATGATTGGATCATTCTATCTATTTCAGAGGAAGAAAATTTATTGTCCACTTCATTATAAAAACACAAACATTGATCTTTAGTGACAATGCTATAGACATTTAATGTATCCAGACAATATTCAGTAACTGCATTTTCTTGTGATTCAGAACAAGCAGGTAGCACAAATAAAGATAAAATAACAACGACTATTTTCTTCATGACGATTCCATAACTATATGAAATTTATTTAATTATGAAAAAATTATTCCATGAAAGTGAAGGAATTATCACGACATAAATCAAATTAAAGTGAATAATTGATCTTTATGAAAGGGAAAGAGAGAGTGTTTTTTATTCCCCTCTCTCATTTTAGTAATACATTTTTTTATTTCGTTCTTTGTTTAGTATTTATACTTATTTTTGTTTAATTTTAAATGTAGTAGTGGAAAAGGATTTCCTTGACCATCTAATTCAGAACGCCCTATTTGCTCAAACCCGATATGCAGATAAAAGCCAACCGCTTGAGGATTTTGTTCATTAACATCTAACTCATCAATATTGAGTGTATTTATTGCAAAATTTATGAGCAATTTACCACAACCATGACCTCTAGAATCAGCATGAACAAATAGCATTTCGAGCCTATTTCCCGCTGTACCTAAGATCCCATGAATAGTTTTATTTTCATCTATCGCAATATAAGTATTAAGCATAGGAAAATACTGTTCTAAAATATCTTTTTTAAGCGATGAAATAATATCTTCAGACAAAAATGTATGTGTTGCCCTCACTGAAGACTCCCACACTGAGATCATCTCATTATAATGTGATGATTCTGCTTTTATAACTGTTAACATGTTGATCCTCCAAATCCCACATCTCAAAGATATTTTACTTACAGATAATTTATTCTGTTAAAAAGCGGATAATTGATTATTATAAATTAAAAACTTAACAATAAATACTTATTTTATAATATTTTTGAACATCATTACAACAATATTAATTGAAATATTAATATAGAAATTAATTAAACAAAAAGACCATATATATGGTCTTTAGAATAAGGATTTTTTAATATAATATTAGAAGCGATAACCCACGCCGAGTACCCAAGTTCCCAAATTAGCATCATTCACTTTTGAATATTCATAAGATGCATCAATTGCGATATTAGAGATTGGATTTATTTGAAGACCTACACCATAACTTAAAGACGCTTTTTTTTCATGATGATTTTCAATATCATCTTTATATTTAGCACTAATAATACTCGTACCAATTAAACCATAAATATTTATGTATTCATTAAATCGGTAACTAGGTCCAGCAGTAAGTAAATAGTAATTAAAATTACTCTGAGCGTTCATTTCATCCTGAACATCATAGCAATAATATTTTTTATGATTATAAATAATTGAGCCAATAATACCAAAGCTCTCATTTAATTTATGATCATACTTAATATTAATCCCTTTAGGTGCCCCATCTACCTTATCACCATCGATTTTTATCTGAGTTTGCGCATAACCAAGGGATAAGGTGTTTTTTAAATTAGCAGATGCATTAAATGTTATTATTGATAAAGCAATAGCTACAATTGGAGTTACTAATTTGTTTTTCATTAAATTCCTCTATATTTTTAAATCGTTAAAGTAATTAAGTAAATGTAATTTAAACCAATAAGAAGTTAGTGTTATAACGCATAAACTCTCAATTAAAATAATAAAGCAAAAAAAAACTCATAAGAATATTTTATTTCTTACATTCTAAAATATAAAATAATTACCTTGAAAAAACGATTGTTTAACAATTTAAAATCAATAAAGTTAAAATATAAAGCATGATAAACCGAGGGAAATAATTAATTTTAATATTATTAAATATAAATATAAATATAAAAAGCCACTTTAATGTGGCTTTCTAAGAAATAGTATATATTAAGACAATATTAGAAACGGTAACCCACACCAAGCACCCAAGTCCCAAATTTAGCATCATCTAGTTTTGAATATTCATAAGATGCATCAATTGCGATATTAGGAATTGGATTTACTTGAAAACCCACACCATAAGCTAATGACGTTTTATTATAGTCACCGCGATAATCATAAAACTTATCTTCTTGATTAACATGACCAAGACCGATTAACCCATAAGCACTAAAGTAATCATTGAAACGATAGCTAGGACCCGCTGTTAATGAAACATAATCAATTTCCGTGGTTCCTATTTTTCCCCAATAACTATAGAAATTATATGTTAACTTTGTATATGTGAGTGAGCCAATAACGCCCCAATTATTATCAAATTCATGATCGTATTTAAAGTTAATTCCTTTAGAATTATCCTCAAATTTATTACCTTCGAATTTAATTGAACTTTTAGCATACCCTAATGAAAGAGTATTATTCAATGCAGCATGTGCATTAAAAGAAAGTGTAGAAATTGCCAACATTGAAGTAGAAATAAGTAAAAAACGATTCATCTTTATTCTCTATATAAAATAAAAAAACAGAAAAATAGAGCTAAACTTAGCTCTTTTATCAAACTGGAATAAATCCAATAATTTTATTTGTAAATAATACTTTATTAATGAATTATTTACAAAGACATTATTATCAATAAGGAGAAGATTAAAAGTCCATCCTTATTAAGAGTAAACATACATCATTTTACACCATTATTAATTAAATAATGAGTCTATATTTTTAGGTGTGAATTTATTTTAAATATTATTTTATTCACTGTAATTAAAAGCAAATTATTCAACACTAGAAAGAAAAAACCATTATATAGGTTAAGGAGAAACAAATTATTACACATGGTAGTTTTAAAGGTAATAAATTAATTTAAGTTTAAAAATTAATCTATTGTTGTTAACTTTATTTAGCATCATAATAGGTGGGAATTTCTTACTAGATTAGAGCGCTACTATTTATGCTAAAACTCAATAAAATCCATCATGTTGCGATTATTTGTGTCGATTATGAAGTGAGTAAACATTTCTATTGCAATATTTTGGGATTAACGTTACTCAAAGAAAATTATCGTGAAGCAATACAATCATGGAAAGCAGAGCTTGCATTTGGGGATAATTACCAAATTGAGCTATTTAGTTTTCCAGCACCACCTCCACGCTTAAATTATCCAGAAGCCTGTGGCTTACGCCATCTTGCTTTTAGTGTCGATAATGTTGAAGAAAGTATTCAATATCTACAACAACATGGTATTACATGTGAGCCAATACGAATTGATCCTGGTAGTCATAAGCAATTTACTTTTTTTCAAGATCCCGACGGATTGCCTCTAGAATTATATTGCGCATAAACCATACTAAAAAAGCCACTTATTTAAGTGGCTCTTTCTGACAATTTTAATCGACTAATTTAATATCGAGATATCGCAATAAATCAAGTGCTTCAAATTTTGAAAATTTTGCTTTTGCAATTTTATTTTGACGAATATCAATATCAAATGAATGTGAATCTGTAAAATCTACAGCCTCAATATTTGTCTGCATAAACAAGCTATTTGTAAAATCAGATCCTATCATTATCGACTTATTAAGTTCTGCATTTCTAAAATCGACATCATGCAATCGGCAATCATCAAAAACAGATTCATAGAGTTTTAAACCAAAAAAATTACATCCACTTAAAATACTACTTTTAAAACTTAATTGTGAATAGAGATCAAACCGAGGCCAATGTGCTTTAGTCCAATCAATACCAACGAGTTTACACCCTATAAATTCTGTATTAGAAAAACGAGTATTCGGTATATATGCTAAACTTAAATTACAACGATCAAATAAACAATTAACAAATTTACAGTGTGATAAATTTACAGATGAAAAATCACATTGATGGAATTCGCATTGTTCAAAGGTAATATTTTTAAATTCCCCTTCTGCCACATCAAGTTTATTAAATGTTTTGTCTAAATAATCCTGGTTATTTTCTATACTTTCCATAATTTACTCCGATATATTTTATGCTAACAAATAACTCTCCTAAAAAAGTAGACTAGTGCTCTTCCCTTTACTTTTCATCAAAAGCATTCCCCATAAGTAAAAATTTAGGCTCAGCTTTTTTATAGGCATCAATCATAGGAACGAGCCGCTGAAAATGTTCACTGGCACAATGAATATCAAGAGCAGCATGATCAGGCCATTGCTCAATAAAAACAAAATGACCTGGGTCTTTTTCATCAATATATAAATCATAACTAATACAAAGAGGTTCTTTCTTTGTCGCTTCCACTAATTCACAGTAGAGTGGTAAAACAATTTCAATCGCTTCTGTTTTAATAAATTCTTCAGCAATCACTTTTAGCATGATGTTTCCTTGATCGACTTAATAAGCATTAACTGTATAAACATACAGATAAATATAGTCGAGTTACCTAAAGAGATCTATCATCTTTACATAAGAAAAAAGCAATATTAAAAAGATGAAAATAACATCGTTAAAGCAGATATATTCTTTTTAAGTGTTCACTTTCCAGCTAATAAGTGAACAGTCTTACTTTTTGGGCAAACTCATCAATTTTCTCTGTTGTATTTTTGACTTTAAGACATATTTAATATCTCTATCAATACGTTATCTTCTTTTTAAGAGCACACCTATTTTGAAAGGAAAGATAGAAATAGTGCTAATATCTCTTTGAAATAACAAAGAAATTTTTTTGTTGAATAAATAGCAGTGATCATCAAACATTTATTATTAATTTAAATGAAAATATACGTTTTAATAGGAGCGATCCTCTTTATATAATAATGGTTCATGAAGTTATACGAAGAAGTCAGATTTGGGGGTTAACGTGTGGTTTGAACAATTTGGCGTACTCAATATTTGGACATACCTTGCTGGTATGTTCTTTATTATTCTTGTTCCTGGACCTAACACACTTTATGTACTAAAAACAAGTGCATCTGGCGGTGTCAGTGCAGGTTACCGTGCAGCATTTGGTGTCTTTTTAGGTGATGCAATTTTGATTTTCCTCGCCTTTATTGGTGTCGCCTCTGTAATAAAAGCCTCCCCAGTTCTCTTTACTATTGTCCGTTTTTTAGGTGCTTTTTACCTTCTTTATCTGGGAATAAAAATTATTCATTCAACTTTTTTTTCCAAAAAAGCACATGCTGAACAAACAGCGAATATACAAAAACATATTTTTAGAAAAGCACTCACATTAAGTTTAACCAATCCTAAAGCAATCTTATTTTATATTTCATTTTTTGTGCAGTTTATCGACTTTAATTATGCACATACAGGGTTATCCTATTTAATCCTAGCCTCTATGCTTGAGGCTTTTAGTTTTATCTATCTCTCTTTTTTAATATTTGGCGGTGTAGCGCTTGCTCGATTCTTCGGCTCTCGCAAAAATATTGCTAAGTTAGGAAATGGTGTTATAGGCATTTTCTTTATGGGTTTTGCTACAAAATTAGCGACATTATCATCATAATAAAATGTAGTAAAAAATGAGAAAAAACGGCAATCATTGACGAATTGCCGTTTTTTATTTCCATGTTTAACTAGTTCTGATATCGCTTAACTGCAGTTATCTATATCGAAACTACCCTAGCATCTGGTATCATTGGCGACTTATCAATTTTCTTGCCATAAATAACTTTGTTTTTCAAATCGTCCAGTATTTGGGTCTTAAAAGCTTATTGATTGATAAAGTTTTTAAGGGATCAAACCGTAACATGAAAACAAAGCCTTGGTTAGCAAGTTACAGAATAATCAGCAACGATATAGAACCGTAAAAAATGAGCATCCCAAAAGAGCAGTATAATTTCAACAAACTCCAAAAACGCTTACGCCGTGATGTTGGGCAAGCTATCGCTGACTTTAATATGATTGAGGAAGGCGACAAAATCATGGTCTGCCTTTCTGGTGGTAAAGATAGTTACACACTACTTTCCATCTTAATGAATCTGCAAAAAAGCGCACCAATTCATTTTTCACTTATTGCAGTCAATTTAGATCAAAAACAACCCGGATTTCCTGAGCATATTTTACCTGAGTATTTAAATGAACTTGGTGTGGAATATAAAATTGTTGAAGAAAACACTTATGGAATTGTCAAAGATATTATTCCTGAAGGTAAAACAACTTGCTCGTTATGTTCACGTTTACGTCGGGGTATTTTATATCGCACAGCGACAGAACTCGGCGCAACTAAAATTGCTTTAGGTCATCATCGTGATGATATTTTGGAAACGTTATTTTTAAATATGTTTTATGGTGGCAAACTCAAAGGCATGCCACCTAAATTAATGAGTGATGATGGCAAACATATTGTTATTCGCCCTCTCGCTTATGCACGTGAAAAAGACATTGAACGTTTCGCACAAGCCAAGCAATTCCCAATTATTCCATGTAACCTTTGTGGCTCTCAACCTAATCTTCAGCGCCAAGTAATTAAAGAGATGTTGAGAGATTGGGATAAACGTTATCCAGGGCGTATTGAAACGATGTTTAGAGCAACACAAAATATTGTTCCATCACATCTGTGTGATACTCAATTATTTGACTTTGCCAATATCAAACATGGTGATGAAGTTATTAATGGTGGTGACTTAGCATTTGATAAAGATGAGATCCCTGCTGTACCGGTGATGTTTCAAGAAGAAGATGACGAGCGCCCAGACTTTAGCCAGAATAAATTAGATATTGTTGAAGTTAAATAGTCTCTATCACCTAAGCCTTATTGCCTTAGAGGCTTAGGATTTTTTTGATAAAATAATCGCCAACAATAATTTTAAGCAAAAAAAAACCGATGTTAATAAACATCGGTGTAATAATGGTCAATTATTCTGTATTAAGAACTCAATATGAGAAAAACTACAATTATGGAGCACAACGTTCATCGCTCAACGTTGTATTCACCTGCGAGAGTTATAATGCCAGATGTTCTATTTTAAAAAATTGATATATCTCAAACAGGGTAAGAGAATTCTTTTTTAAATCCATTTAGTTACGATTAATTTGCTGAATTTTTACAACCATCTACTACGCTTTAACCACCAAGTAACAATCACAATCAAAACAAAGAGAGATAAACAAAAAATGGTAAAACCATAAGGAAATTCATTTCCAGGTATTCCGCCTAAATTGACACCAAATAGTCCTGTTAGAAATGTTGTTGGTAAAAATAACATCGCCATTAATGACATAGTGTAAGTACGTCTATTCATCGCATCAGCCATCATTGATGTTATTTCATCGGCGATCACTGCTGTACGAGAAATACTACTGTCCAAATCCTCTAAACGTCGAGAAAGTCTTTCTGATATTTCGAGCATTGTGACTCTATCGCTATCACTCATCCATGGTAGCTTTTCGATAGAGAGTCTTGAAAATACATCTCGCTGTGGTGCCATATAACGACGTAAGACAATCAGCTGTTTTCTTAATAAGGCAAGCTCACCTCTCGCCGGTATTTGTTGATCGAGGATCATATCCTCTAATTCAATTAATTGATCATGCAGCGTTTCAACAAACTCCCCTATTTCATCGGTCACAGCATCCGCCATGGTAATAAGCCAATCACCACTGCTTTCAGGTCCATTGCCTAACTCTAATGTATGAATAACTGAATCAACCGAATTAACACGACGATGACGACTTGAAATAATAGTTTGGCTGTTAATATAAATCCTGAATGCAACTAGTTCATCAGGTCGGTCATTAGGATTATTATTAATTGTTTGTAAGTTGATAATGACACCTTCACCAATACGCTGTGCTTTAGGTCTTACGTTTTCAGCTAATAATACATCTTTAGCAATCGGTGGAAGTAATTCTGTATCTTGGATCCATTGTGCACTTTGTGGCTTGCGATAATCTAAATGTATCCAATATGGTGTTTCATTTGAAACAACTGTTTTTGGTGTTATTTCTATGGCTCCCCCATGTCCATCAAGTTGTGCGGCATAAATTGCATCTGAATCTTGCAAAATAGAGTCATTAATTGTTTTCACTTAGTTTCCTCCATACTCTTGCTTTAGTCACAATAGATTAATTCATAGTCTCTTTATCTAATTATTTTCAAAGCTTTATTTTATACTTTTTTCTAGTCCACTGTATATCAACACTATTTTTGTATAATAATCTAAAACTTCTATTTATATTTCCCACTTTAGGATTATTACACTAAATCTAATTCGGATAATTACGTTAGTATATTAATACTAAAAATACCTATAGATAACTTCCTTTATTTATAGAAAAAATTTTATCTACTGTAATTTATAATAATTAGCTCCCTAGTGTATACTAAATATTATCTTATACATTTATTGCAACCTAAAAATAAGGTCATGAATATGAAAAAATTTCTCGCTATTCCTTTATTTTTACTTTTAGTCGGATGCAATGATGCAACATCGACTGAAAGTGCTAATACTGCCTCTACTTCTGATACAACAAAAACACTTTTGGTCGATTCACAACTTTATGACTGTGTCGGTGTTGCACCAATGAAATGCATGAAGGTGAAAGAACTACCGTCAGGCGAATGGTCCCTTTTCTATCAGAATATTGAAGGTTTTGAATATAAAGCAGGTACTGAATACACATTAAAAGTAAATGTTACAGATATTCCTAATCCCCCTGCTGATGCACCTAGTGTAAAATACACACTGGTAGAAATTGTCGATAAAAAGTAATTTTTTACTTAATTCAAGCTCACAATAGGCTGTATTCGCTATTGTGAGTAATTCATCTATTAATATTATTTTTCTGATGGTTATTATTAGCAAATTGATAAAATTTATTAATAAGCTATTTATGTAATCTCATTTTTTATTATTTATTATAGATAAGTCTGCTAATTTTTTTTAAGAGTAATTTCAATTAATTAACATTGAAATCGTGCTTGAATTTACTAAAAATAGAGTTCTTTACATCAACATAGAAATTCTATAATGAATAAATTAGTCTTTTTTTTAATTAGTTTCGCTTTATCTTATTCTTCTACATTGCATGCTAATAATGAGGCACATACCGTCTATGGCGGTTATATACATGGAAAAATAAAAGGTGATATAGCAAAGGGTATGATTGTCAGCTATCGTTATGAGACAGGAAATACGTGGGGAATATTAGTTTCTCTACTGCATTTAAATTCAAATCATAAAGAATCCTTTAAAGAACCTCGTTTTATCACACCATCAATAAAACAGTATAAAACTAAAACCACAGCTCTATTAATCGGTCCTACTTATAGAATAACACCGACCTTTTCTGTCTATGCCCAAATGGGGCCCAATAAATTAAAACATAAAGAAGATAAATTTCACCCTGAAATAGAGGTAACAGACACACATATTGTTGATACAACAAGTGTTATTGGTCAAATAGGTATCGATTATCACCCAACAAAAGAGATTGCAATTAACTTTGGCTATCTTTATTCCGATGTCACAGCAAACAAACGTCACATTGAATTAAATAGCATACAATTATCTTTAGGTTATCGTTTTTAAATCACCCTAAAAAACTATAGTTTTATTTAACAATAAATAGAATACTAATAGGTGAATTTATCTATAAAAGGCTTAAATATAGTAATAAATACATCAATTTTCATTGTATTTAAGGGATTACACCTATAAATAATATGAAATATAATATTTAACATCGGACACATTGCACAATTAGTCAAAACAAAGTGGCAAAAATGTATTAACATCTCTTCTGCAATGTTTATTCCTTTTGAGTCTCCTTCTGTTTTTATAACAGAGGGACTTTTTTTTATACATATATTATTAATTGCTGTAACAGTTAGATACAATAAAAAGCGTGCAAACAAGGTATTAAAAATATAATTTATATCCAGACAATAAATTAATCTGCTTTATTTTGCTACGCCCCTTTTTAAAGGGGTTCTTTTTTATTTATATGCCCTCTTATTTTATACACACCTCCATTTATTCAAGATTAATACTGTAAACAAGAATTGTTTAGTTTTCTTTTTTGTTTTTAAATAAAAAAACACCTCAAAGTAAGGTATTAACTTTGAGGCATTATCTATTTTCTCTTACTATTTTATACAGCCTGAGTTCACCAATGGCCAATTTCAAGTAATCTATTTCATTACTATTTTAATGTTTTAATATATACAGCGTATGGCTATAGGCAACATCTTCAGGATTCTCAATGGGATAACCCTTCAACCAAGGTTTTATCAATCGTCCATTAGTATATTGATAAATAGGTGCTATTGGCGCATCCTCAGCAATAATTTGCTCTGCTCGGTTATATAAACTATTTCTTTCATTTGCATCAATCGCCATGCCTGACAATGTCAAAATTTCATCATATTGCTTGTTTTGATATTTAGGTATATTGCCCGCATGTTTAGAGCCTAATAAACTTAAGAAAGTAGAAGGTTCATTATAATCACCAACCCATGAGGCTCTTATCACATCAAAATCCCCTGAGTTTCGGCTGTCTATATACGTCTTCCATTCTTGATTGCGTAGCTCAACTTTAACCCCTAGCTTTTTCTTCCACATAGAAGCGACTGCAATGGCAATTTTCTGATGATTTTCCGAATTATTATATAACAATGATAATTTTAATGGATTATGAGAGCCATATCCTGCCGCTGCCAACAGTATCTTGGCTTGGCTATCTAACTCATCTTGATTATATTCATCGTAAATAGTTGATTCTGGTGTAAAATTAGCCGTAACATCTGGTGTAAAACGATTTGCTGGCTTTTCACCAGTGCCTAACACTTTATCGGTAATGATTTTTCTGTCTATTGCCATTGCCAACGCTTTACGTACACGAATATCTTTTGTCGGCCCTGATTGAGTATTAAAAGCATAATAATATGTTCCTAATTGATCTGGTATATAAACCTCATTAGGAATATCTTTCATTAGTTTATGGTATAAATTTTTAGGAAATGACTCTGTTATATCGATATCACCCGCTAAATAGCGTTTAGTTGCATGTGATTCATGGTTTATCGGTACAAAAGTGACTTTTGTTAATACTGTATTTTTATGATCCCAATAATAAGGATTAGGCGTTAATACAATTTTTTCATTAACCACTCTGTCTGTTAAAACAAAAGCACCATTTCCAACTAAATTACCAACCTTGATCCAACCAACACCATATTTTTCAATGCTATGGCGAGGAACTGGGTATAAAGAAAAATTCGTTGTCAGACTTGGAAAATAAGAAACGGGCCGCTCTAACGTCACTTTTAACGTTTTTTCATCTATTGCTTCTACACCCAATGAGCTTGGTTTTAATTTTCCATCAATAATTTTTTGAGCATTCTCAATAGAAGCGAGTGAAGCATACCATGCAAAAGGTGAAAGATTTTTAGGGTCAACTAATCGTTGCCAACTGTAAACAAAATCAGCCGCAGTGACTCTTTCTCCATTAGACCATTTTGCATTATCACGCAAAGTAAAGATCCATACACGATTATCTTCAGTACGCCAACTCTGAGCGACGCCAGGAATAGCTCGCCCATGTTCATCTTCTATCGTCAACCCTTCAAATAAATCACGTTGCACTTGAGCTTCTGTTAAACCAACGGCATTAATAGGATCAAGTGACGCTGGTTCATCTTTTAAATGTCTAACCACTTCTTGTTTTTTATCAAGTATCGTTCCAGCTGGTACTACCGCCGCATTTACCTGCGATAGGAATAATCCTTGAACGACAAGTGCACATGAAATGACGAATATTTTGCGCATGACTGTTTCGTCCTGTAATCTGTATGAGAATGAACTGCATAATTATAAGAGCCTGATAAAAAGGCACAATCACTGATTACAAATATTTTATAAATTTTTATGTTTTTCATGGTCACTATGCAAATAGTGGTAAGTTTTAATAATGGTTAAGCATTAACAAGATTTTTCGTTAATAATTTAGTATTAATAATAATTAGTCTGACAACTAATAAAGGAGAACAACAATGGCACATCAAGTTACTTTACAAGGAAATGCAGTGACTCTGGCGGGTAAATTCCCAACAGTAGGTCAAAAAGCTGCTGATTTCTCTCTCGTTGGTAAAGATCTTAATGATATCTCTTTAACAAACTTTGCAGGTAAACGTAAAGTTCTAAACATTTTCCCAAGCGTAGATACGGGTGTTTGTGCTGCAAGTGTTCGTCAATTTAATAAAGTTGCAAATGAACTAAGTAACACGGTTGTTTTATGTATTTCAGCTGACTTACCTTTTGCCCAAGCGCGTTTTTGTGGTGCTGAAGGTTTAGATAATGTTGTAACATTATCTACAATGCGTGGTGCTGAATTTAAAGAAAACTATGGTGTTGCTATTACATCAGGCCCATTAGCGGGCTTAACTAGCCGTGCTGTGATTGTGTTAGATGAAAACAATACTGTTCTCTACACCCAGTTAGTTGATGAAATCACAACTGAGCCAAATTATGATAATGCATTAAATGCACTAAAATAATATTCATTATAAAAAAAATAGACGAGCGTAATGCTCGTCTATTTTTTATGCAGATATTCCTACAACAAAATTAACCTTCAGATTTTTCGTTCTTTTTATTTGTTAAATTATATTCTCTCAATTTATTAGCAATCGCAGTATGAGAAATGCCTAAACGTTTTGCAAGTTTCCGGGTACTTGGATAATCACGATATAAACGTGTTAAAATTGAAGCTTCAAAGCGTTTTGTCATTTCATCTAAAGAGCCTTCCAATAAATCCTCATCAAATAGCGTTTCATCTGTATGTTCAGGTAAAGTAATATCCTGAATTCGCAGAGTGTTTCCTACTAATTGTGCCATTGCTTGATAAACAGTATTTCTTAATTGGCGAACATTACCAGGCCAACCATACTGTGTTAAATAAACTGATAATTCCGGTGATATTACAGGCTTAGTTGCTTGCTGCTCAATACAATATTGGTTAATAAAATGCATCGCTAACGGCATAATATCGGCTTTTCTTTCCCGCAGCGGAGGTAGAGTTAACGTTAATACATTCAGGCGATAATAGAGATCTTCTCTAAATAATCCTTTTTGCACCAACTCCCACAAATTTTTCTGCGTCGCACAAATAATACGAACATTGACATTAACCTCGTGCTCCTCACCTACACGGCGAAATGTCCCGTCATTTAAAAAACGTAAAAGCTTAATTTGCATTTGAGGCGACATTTCACCAATTTCATCAAGTAAAACAGTTCCTCTGTCTGCCTGCTCGAAGAAGCCTTTTTTTCCTTCCACAGCATTAGGGTAAGCTCCTGCAGCATAACCAAATAATTCACTTTCTACTACATCATCAGGCATTGAAGCACAATTGAGTCCCAAAAAAGGATTTCTAGCGCGGGAACTAAGGAAATGACAGGCTTTAGCAAATAAATCTTTTCCTGTACCGGTATCCCCCACCAATAGCAGTGGCGCATCCATTTTTGCCATTTTTTTTGCACGTTCAACAAGCTGTTTCATTTGAGAGCTAACAGCAATAATTTTCTCAAATTCATGATTATCACTGACAATTAATTTTGAACTCTCATGAATAGCATCTCGATATTTCAATAAAATAAGCGCGCCGACACAATGATTAGATTGGTTATCATCTGCAAGTTTTATTGGTACTATTTCCATATCAAAACTTTGTTTTTTTAAATTGATTGGAATAATTTCAGCTGAAGGATCTTTTTGTTCTAACCAACGATGAATATTAAAATTAGGGATCAGTTGATTGAATGATTTCTCGCTATTATCGTTAGCATCAAGTTCAAATAGTTGACGAGTTGCCGGATTTTGTAATTTTATTTGGCCTTTAATATTAATAGAAAAAACCGGAACTGGCACAGATTCTAGCAGTGTCCACATGGCTCGATGCTCTTGTTCTGATGGCATAAATGCAACCGTACGAACATCAATAACACCATTTATTCGCCGTATTTCCGCCATTAGCGGTTGAAATATATCAAAGTCAATCTGTGAAAAATTCAGGTAGATAAGACCTATTGGAAATATTTCAATTCCACGCAAATCAATATTTTTTAATACTAGTAGATCTAACAATTCACGGGTTAACCCGATGCGATCTTCACAAGTGATCTCTAAACGCATTATAAACCTTCTTAATACTGAGTGACCCTGAACTTATTCTAGATATTATACATAAATATCAACCAAATAAAGAGCATTGTCAGCAAAAGTTGACACTACTAGCATTTATTTTTACACAGATAAGCTTGTATTTTGATTTTAAACTTGAATTATTTATGCTTTAAAAAAATCAAATAATGAAAATGAAGAGTTTTTTATTATTTTTTTTAGCTCAAAATCAATAAGATATTCGATATCTTTTATTAAGGGGCCTAATTCTCGGCGTATTACTTTCTTAATAGTTTTACAACCATTATCAAAACAAAAAAGAAGATACTCTAATGCATTGATTGCCTGTTCTTTTTTATCTGCCTCTCTTAGATATTCAAAAAATTCTGATGTTTCTTTTATTTGAAATGGTTTAGGTTGTTTTTGGTACTGCTTTTTTTTAATTTCATCGATTGTTTCACTAAGAATAGGGATCAAAATACTCAATTGTTTATCAATATTTGACACATTAAGAGTAGAACTAAGATAAAGTCTGCGTCTTTCCTTCGAGAGTTTTTTTATTACTGATATCTGTATTTCTTTCATTTTTCGACCTAATTAAAAGTATTATTTGTTAACTCTTTACCTATTTCTTATAAATAAAACTATCTTTCTTTTTTAATAGAAAATTGCCTACAAAGTAAGTTTTGAAAATATATTAAGATAATATTTATGTGGTAAATATTTTACCGTGATATTTAACGCTACTTACCCTATTAAACTCAATACTATTTTCTATCAAAAAGGGAATATTTTTATAGAAATTACGAATATTTCACCAAGAACACGAACATTATTCAATAAATACAATAGATTATAAACACCTTTCTTTTTGGATAGTTTTACTCTTTTTAAAGATAATTTATTGAACTAATTTCATTAATAAATAATTACAATATAATAAATAAAAACAGACGGTATTTTATAGCATGAAATTATTTATTTAAATATAAAATATCGACATTTACATCATGGTCGTAATTTTATACAAACTTTTTTCAAAAATTTTTTATACAAAAAAACCGTAGAAATAACTCTACGGTTTTTATTTAAAATAACTCAATGTTAGAAACTTTATTTTATTCTTTTTTCTTACCACTAATTGTATTTTTTAATTTTCCTATAAGCTCTTTTCTAAAATCACCCAACTTTGGTTTATTATCATCGATCCAAGGTAGTGGTCGGCATAATTCCATTGCCTTGATCCCTAAACGTGCCGTTAATAAACCAGCACCAATTCCTTGGGCTGCTCGTGTTGATAGTCGTGCAGCTAGATCTTGAGAAAGCCAATCCATTCCGACTTCTCTTACTAGTTCAGTAGCACCCGCAAATGCAATATTGACTAAGACAAGGCGAAATAATTTTAAGCGACTATAGTATCCCAACTCTATACCATAAATTTCAGCGATACGATTAATCAAACGAATATTACGCCAACCAATAAAAGCCATATCAACCATCGCTAGCGGGCTTACTGCTATCATTAATGTTGATTCTGCAGCAGAGCGACTAATTTCAGCTCTCGCTTGTTTATCTAAAATAGGCTGAACTAATTGGCTATAAAGCTCTAATACTTCCTTGTCATTATGCGTATCATGTAATGCACTTTGCCAACGAATTAGTGCAGGATGTTGTGAGTGTATCCCTGCTTGTTTAGCCAATTTCTCACAAAAAGGTCGGCCATTTCCCATCGCATGACTATAAAGTAATTCTTTTGCTTTATCTCTTTCATCTGCTCTTTGGCGTAAGCGATAGATACGACGCCATTCTGTTATTACAGAGCCAATTCCTGCAATAACAATTAAGCCCCCTGCGCTTGCCGCACCTAATGCAATCCAATCCGAGTTTATCCATGACTCATAAATCCATTGCCCTGTTTGAGCGATAACGCTAATCCCTAAAATAGTACTTGCAACTGTGATTAAGCGTTTCCATACACTTTTTTTAGGTTTTAGAATAGATTGGATATCACCTTCTAACTGCCCTTCGTTTTCTTCATCTAATTGAGGATCAATAGGTAGAAATGCTTCATTTTCCTGAAAATCAATACCTTTCTTTAAGCTTACTTCATCTTGAAGTATGGGCTCTTTAAAATCAATTCGTGATTTTAATGGCTCATTCATTTTAATTTATCCCCTAACAAGAATTCCATTGCACTATCCATACGAATATGAGGAACTGCGCTATCTCTTGATATTTGTTGTGGTCTAAAAGATTCGAAACTAAATCCTTGTTTTTCCCAAAATGCTTTTTCAGGCAATCGTTTAGGAACTTCACCAGGAAAATACACCAAAGGCTTGTTATCACTTAAACGAAAACCTTTTAATGCTGGGATTTTTTCACCATGGTGATCCACAATGCCACTTTCAGTTGCAGCAATAGAGGCAAGCCCCATGCAATCAATACTGATCCCCTCAAAAATAGCATTTTGTTTAGCATCTTGAATAAGTTGTTGAAGCAATGAAACTAAATTTTCGTGCTGGTCAACTGTAATATGGTCAGCTTTAGTCGCTGCAAATAATAACTTATCAATACAAGGTGAAAATAAACGCCGAAGTAGTGTTCTTTTACCATAATGAAAGCTACGCATTAATTGTGTTAAAGCCTGCCGCATATCATTAAAAACATCAGCGCCTTGATTGAGAGGTTGCAAACAATCCACTAAAACAATTTGCCTATCAAAACCTTGAAAATGATCTCGATAAAAACCTTTTACCACATGCTGACCATAATATTCATAACGTTGCTTTAGCATGCCAATATTAGTCCGTTTATCAGCATTTTTTAATTTAGTAATATCATGCTGTTGTAAATCGGGCCAAGGGAAAAACTGCAAAACAGGCGCGCCCGCTAATTCACCAGGTAAAACAAAACGACCGGGCTGAATAAAATGGAGCCCTTCTTTTTTACATGCTAATAAATATTCAGTATAAGCGGAGGCAATATCCGCTAATAATGTTTCATCAGCAGGTGCAAAGGGATCGCATTTTTTAAGTAGTGTTTGCCAATTTTGTTCTGGCAATGTTCTTTGACGATTTACCTTATTCATTTGCTCTGACCATTCAAAATAGTCTTGCTCAAGCATCGGTAAATCTAATAACCATTCGCCCGGGTAGTCAACAATCTCTAAATAAAGCGAAGATGTTTCTTTGATAAAACGTGTTAATGATTCATTTGAGCGATAACGTAGTTGTAAACGAATTTCACTCACTCCTTTAGTCGGAACCGGCCAACTTGGAGGCGTGTGATAAAGCGATTCCATTCCTTCGTCATAAGTAAATCGGGGGATATTTAAATTATGCTGAGGAATACGTTTTACACCCAATAGTTGCTTATCTCGTGCCGCTGAAAATAGCGGTAAACGCGCACCTGTATGCACATTAATAAGTTGATTAACTAAAGAAGTAATAAATGCCGTTTTACCACTTCGGCTTAATCCAGTTACCGCTAAGCGAAGATGTCTATCAACACCACGATTAATAAAAGCTGTAAGTTCATTTTGTAGGCGCTTCATGTTTCTCCCAAGACATTTGACGCGATAGCTTATTTAAACCTGCTTTAATAACAGGCTCTGCTATCAATAGAACCAACCAACGTAACGGCTTGCTACTTACGCGTTTTATTATACTGCCAGTTATTGCGGCTGGCCCAAATAAAGTCAATAACATTACCCCAAATGTTAACCCTTTTTTGGCAAAGTAGGTGAGTTTATTTGTTTTTAACGAGGTATAAGCTTGATTAATATTCATAGCACTCTCCTCAATCAGGAATTTTGCTTATTCCTAATTCATTCAGTAGAAAATAAACCGACTTAACGAAAGACGCTCCTAAATCGGAGCGTCTTATCGGATCAATTGGTGAAAATATTACAGATCGCGAAAGCGTTTATTTAATTGATAACTGGAAGAGGTAATATATCGTTCCATTTGTTGTAAACGTTTTTCACCTTGCATTAATTGATTATCAACACCGCTTAAAATTTCTTTTAAACTCTCCTGTTGCTCACCACCTTGTTGGTAATTAGCTGGCGCAGGCTCCATAAAAAAACTCAAAACAAGATAAGCAACAATAGTTAGTCCAAAAAATCCAGCAAAGAGTGCAATCACCGCAATAACCCTGACAAGTAAAACAGGAATATTAAAATAATGGGCAAGGCCTGCGCATACGCCACGGATCACGCCCTCTTGTGGCAAGCGATACAATTTCTTACTTTGTACCGTCATTATGATTGCCTCCAGTTAGGATGTTCTGCATCAAGTATTTGTTCTAGCGTCTTAATGCGCTCCTGCATTTGCTGAGCCTTATCCACCAGCGCGCTCAGTCGCTGCATTTCTTGTTGGGTTAACTGAACATTCCCACCACCTTTCTGATTGCTGTAATGCAACCACAGCCAGATAGGGAGAACAAATAAAATAAAAATGGTCAGTGGTATTCCCAGAAATATATAGCCCATTACATATCCTTTATAAGATGGTTATTACGCTTGCTGTTACTCTTTATTGATATTGATTTTAGCTTTTAATGCCGCTAATTGCGCGCTAATTTCATCATCAGCTTTTAATTCAGCAAACTGTTGGTCTAATGATTTCTCTTTACCTAACCCGTAGCTTTGTGCTTCGCCTTCCATATGATCAATTCGGCGCTCAAATTGTTCAAAACGTGCCATTGCTGCATCCATTTTACCACTGTCTAATTGGCGACGAACTTGACGAGATGAATTTGCTGCTTGATGGCGAACAACTAAAGACTGTTGTTTAGCACGAGTTTCTGTCAATTTATTTTCTAATTCACTGATTTCACCTTTCAAACGAGTCAAGGTTTCATCAATGATAATCAACTCATGTTTTAGCGTATCATTAACTGAAGCAACACGTTGTTTTTCAATTAATGCCGCACGAGCTAAATCTTCTTTGTCTTTAATCAGAGCTAACTCAGCTTTATCTTGCCAATCTTTAATCTGTTTTTCCGCTTGTTCGATACGGCGCTCTAATCCTTTCTTTTCAGCTAAAGTACGTGCAGACGTTGTACGGATCTCAACTAACATATCTTCCATTTCTTGGATCATTAGACGGATCATTTTTTCAGGATCTTCCGCTTTATCTAATAAAGAAGCGATATTGGCATTAATAATGTCAGCAAAACGTGAAAATATACCCATGATGTCATCCTTAATAGCTATGCTAATTAGTAATGTTAAATGTTTCATTAAATGGCGTCATCTATCATAACGCTCGGCTTACTTTAGTTAATACAATTAACGTGCCAACTTTTAAAATTCACTTAACCTATTAATAATAGGAAATTTATATTGTTCGCCTATTTTTCGAACACCTGATAAACTGGTAAAAAATACCTCACTATGGTGAATTTAACCAATGAATGAGAATTTAGAGACAATAATCGGTGTTGATAGTCAATTTATTGATGTTTTAGAACAAACTTCAGCACTTGCTCAATTAAAAAAACCGGTATTAATTATTGGTGAACGAGGTACAGGTAAAGAGTTAATCGCTCACCGATTACACTACCTTGCACCTTGGTGGCAAGGCCCTTTTATTTCTATCAACTGCTCTGCACTTAATGATAACTTACTCGATTCTGAACTTTTTGGTCATGAAGCGGGTGCTTTCACTGGCGCTAAAAGTCGCCATCAAGGGCGTTTTGAACGTGCTGATGGTGGCTCTCTTTTTCTTGATGAACTGGCAACAGCGCCAATGCTTGTACAAGAAAAATTATTGCGGGTTATTGAATATGGTCATTTAGAGCGTGTTGGTGGCAGCCAATCTTTGCATGTGGATGTTAGACTTATCTGCGCTACAAATGCAGATTTACCTGCAATGGCTGAAGAAGGTAAATTTCGTGCTGATTTACTGGATAGA
This sequence comes from Proteus sp. fly-1089, assembly GCF_040138965.1. Taxonomy (NCBI): domain Bacteria; kingdom Pseudomonadati; phylum Pseudomonadota; class Gammaproteobacteria; order Enterobacterales; family Morganellaceae; genus Proteus; species Proteus sp. fly-1089. Next base: position 513,426 of record NZ_JBEETS010000001.1, on the reverse strand, counting down.
TTAGCTTTTGATGTCATCAGGTTGCCCCCGTTGAGGGAACGACAAGCAGATATCATGTTACTTGCTGAAAACTTCGCAATTTCAATGTGCCAAGAACTGGGATTACCTTTTTTTCCTGGTTTTAGTGATAACGCATGCCAAATTCTTTTAGGCTATTCATGGCCTGGTAATATCCGTGAGCTAAAAAATGTTGTGGAGCGTTCGGTTTATCGCCATGGAACCAGTGATAGAGAATTAGACAATATTATTATTAATCCTTTTGCAGGCTTGCAAACCGCGATATCAAAACAATCACCATTAGAAAAAAAAATTCCGTCTTTTTCGCCACCAGATTTACCTCTTGATTTGCGACAATGGCAAAATGAAATGGAAAAAATATTAGTTAGCAATGCATTGAAAGAGGGTTTATATAATCAAAAAGAAGCGGCTGAGAAACTGAAGTTAAGCTACGATCAATTTAGAGGGTTGATTAGAAAACATCACATAACAACATAATTAATAATGGTTTTTATTTATCAAAAAGTAGTTTTTAAAAAATAGGCAAAAAAAAAGCCAGCACCCGAGCTGGCTAGTAAAAAATACTGGAAGCAATGTGAGCAATGTCGTACCTTCTGCGGAAAACCTCTTACCACCAGAAGGACAATACGGATGATAATCTTTATCATTAGCATTTGTAAAGCTTTTTGTTGAGAATTTTTCTCACTTTGTTTTTTTTGACTATTTGGGGATAGAAAGTTTTTTAAGTTACAATAGCAAAATCGTTTCTCTAAAAGACATTATTATGCGCCCTATTTTACTTATTGGTACTCTGCTAGTTAGCTTAACAAGTGCTACTTGTATCGCAGATGTAGCACCAAAAACACAAGCGCTATCGATAAAACAAGAGCCAACTCCTATTAATCAAAATGGCTTTGTTTATTGTGTTGATGGCAGTGTGAATACCTTTAATCCACAATTATCAAGCAGTGGATTAATTATCGATCCCCTTGCGGCGCAACTTTATGATCGTCTTTTAGATGTTGACCCTTATACTTATCGTCTTATTCCTGAAATAGCAGCACGCTGGGAATCGCTAGATAATGGCGCAACATACCGCTTTTATTTACGTAAAAATATCTCGTTTCAGCAAACATCGTGGTTTACACCTGCGCGAAAACTCACAGCAGATGATGTAATTTTTAGTTTTGAACGGATGATCAACCCACAAAATCCTTATAATCAAGTTAATGGTGGGAAATATCCCTATTTTGATAGCTTAAGTTTTGCCGACAATATCCAATCAATTAAAAAATTGGGTCAATACACAGTCGAGTTTAGCTTAAAAGAGCCTGACGCCTCTTTTTTATGGCATTTAGCAACACATTACGCCCCTATTCTTTCCGCTGAATATGCACAAAGCTTAGAAAAATCAGGTAACCAGACACAACTTGATTGGAAACCAGTAGGTACTGGCCCTTTCTTTCTTGATGAATATCAACCAGGCCAATTTGTTCGCTTATTCAGAAATGAAAACTATTGGAAAGGTCAGCCTAAAATGCAACAAGTTGTTATTGATATGGGCGCTGGAGGTACAGGGCGCATATCTAAACTATTAACGGGTGAATGTGATGTTTTAGCCTATCCAGCGGCTAGCCAATTAAAAGTTTTACGTGATGATCCTCGGTTAAGATTAACATTACGCTCAGGTATGAATATTGCTTATTTAGCCTTTAATACTAGTAAGCCTCCACTCAATGATCTGAAAGTACGCCAAGCTATTGCTTATGCCATAAATAATGAACGTTTAATGGAATCGATTTATTATGGTACTGCTGAAACAGCCGCATCGGTACTTCCTCGTGCATCTTGGGCTTATGATAATCGTGCAAAAATCACAGAGTACAATCCTGAGAAATCGAAACAAATACTAAAAGAATTAGGGCTTGATGGACTTAAATTGAGCCTTTGGGTACCCAGCGCATCACAATCTTACAACCCAAGCCCATTGAAAATGGCTGAGCTCATTCAGGCAGACTTAGCTCAAGTGGGCATTCAAATGAATATTCGCCCAATTGAAGGGCGATACCAAGAAACCAGTATGATGGATAGGACTCATGATATGACGTTATCTGGCTGGTCAACAGACAGTAACGATCCTGATAGTTTTTTCCGTCCCCTATTTAGTTGTGCTGCTATTGGTTCACAGACTAACCTTAGTCATTGGTGCCTACCGAGTTTTGATGATATTTTAAAAAAAGCGCTTTATAGTCAGCAACTTGCTTCAAGAATGGATTATTATCATCAAGCACAAGATATTCTCGCTCAAGAACTACCTGTATTGCCTTTAGCTAATTCTTTACGTATGCAAGCATATCGTTATGATATTAAAGGATTACTATTAAGTACCTTCGGTAATGCGTCTTTTGCTGGTGTTTATCGAGAAGCAGAAGTGGATGAACAAAATCACAAGAAAGAGGCTATAAAATAATCCATGATTATTTATTCAATACGTAGATTGCTTTTATTGCTTGTGACACTGTTCTTTTTGTCACTCGTGAGCTTTAGCCTGAGCTATTACACACCAAATGGTCCATTAAGTGGTGCATCACTAATAGATGCCTACTTTTTCTATGCTCACAATATGATTCATTTTGATTTTGGTATTTCCTCTATTAATGGAGAACCCATTAAAGCGCAACTAATTGAAGCATTGCCAGCAACAATGGAGCTTTGCACCTTAGCCTTTCTTTTTGCCTTAATTATGGGTATTCCCGCAGGGATCATTGCTGGTGTTTGGCGTAATAAATCTGCTGATATTATTATTAGTAACTTTGCGCTCTTAGGTTTTTCTGTGCCTGTTTTTGGACTCGCTTTGTTATTAACACTATTCTTCTCATTAAAACTGGGTTGGCTTCCTGTTTCTGGTCGTATTGATTTACTTTATAACTTACAGCCTATTACAGGCATTGCATTAGTTGATGCTTGGTTATCTAATTCGCCTTATCGCCAGCAAATGATTATTAATGTGTTACAACACCTGATTTTACCTGTAACAACACTTGCTATTGCACCTACAACGGAAGTTATTCGATTAATGCGCAATAGTACGGAAGAAATTATGTCAGAGAACTACGTGAAGGCAGCCGCAACTCGAGGTCTCTCACGTTTTACTATTATTCGCCGCCATATTCTTCATAATGCTTTACCCCCTATTATCCCTAAATTAGGCTTACAGTTCTCTACCATGCTTACACTTACCATGGTGACTGAAATTGTATTTAACTGGCCGGGACTCGGTCGCTGGTTAGTCACAGCAATCCGCCAACAAGATTACTCTGCGATTTCCGCAGGAGTGATGTTAGTAGGTTCAATGGTCATTGTTGTCAACGTCTTGTCAGATATTGTAGGCGCTATGAGTAACCCAATGAAACACAAGGTGGGATATGCCTTTAGATAGCCAGTTTTATAAAGAGAAAAAAACACCGACACCCGCAGCGGTGATTTGGCAATGTTTTTCTAAAGATGTTATCTCAATGGTCGGGTTTTATGGTGTTCTTTTTCTCTTAGTATTGAGTGTAATTGGCCCTTATATTGCGCCTTATGCTCTTGATCAACAATTTTTCGGTCATCAATTAACGCCACCATCTTGGTATCAAAATGGGAACGTTTCTTACTTTTTTGGTACAGATGACTTAGGCCGAGATGTTTTTAGTAGAATTTTAATTGGGACAAGCATGACCTTTGGTGGTGCATTTATTGTCACTTTTGCTGCGACATTAATGGGTTTGATTATTGGTTGCTTTGCGGGGATGACTCATGGTTTAAAATCCGCCATTCTTAACCATATATTAGATACCTTATTATCAATTCCATCACTACTTCTGGCCATTATTGTTGTGGCTTTTGTGGGAACAAGCCTTGGTCATGCCATGATAGCGATTTGGCTAGCATTGCTACCTCGCTTAGTCAGAATGATCTATTCTGCGGTCAATGATGAATTAAACAAAGAGTATGTCATTGCTTCTCGACTTGATGGCGCATCGAATATTTCCATTTTATGGTATACCGTATTACCCAATATTACCCCTGTATTGGTCTCTGAATTAACGCGTGCTTTTTCAATCGCTATTCTTGATATTACCGCATTGGGTTTTCTCAATTTAGGCGCTCAGCTTCCTTCTCCTGAATGGGGTGCCATGCTGGGTGATTCACTTGAGTTAATTTATGTCGCCCCATGGACTGTCTTGATTCCGGGCGCCACAATTATGATCAGCGTTTTATTGGTGAACCTATTAGGAGATGGTTTACAGCGTGCAATAAATGAGGGAGTTGAATAATGCCTTTGTTAGATATACGCAATTTAACCATTGAATTTATGACACCTGATGGGCCAGTTAAAGCCGTCGATCGTGTTTCTATTACCCTAAATGAAGGTGAAGTCAGGGGTCTTGTTGGTGAATCAGGATCAGGTAAAAGCTTAATTGCAAAAGCCATCTGTGGCGTTACTAAAGATAATATCAACGTAACCGCTGATCGTTTCCGATTTGATGATATTGATTTACTTAAATTATCACCAAGAGCACGACGTCGTGTTATTGGTCATAATATCTCAATGATTTTCCAAGAGCCGCAATCTTGTCTTGATCCTGCGACAAAAATTGAGCAGCAGTTGATACAAGCTATCCCAGGCTGGACATTTAAAGGCCATTGGTGGCAACGCTTTCATTGGCGAAGACGTCGTGCAATTGAATTATTGCACCGTGTAGGTATTAAAGATCACAAAGATATTATGCGCAGTTACCCTTATGAATTAACCGAAGGTGAATGCCAAAAAGTGATGATAGCCATCGCCATTGCTAATCAGCCTCGATTATTGATTGCGGATGAACCAACTAACGCAATGGAACCCGCAACACAAACACAAATATTTCGTTTACTTACTCGACTTAATCAAAATAATAATATGACAATTCTTTTGATTAGCCATGATTTGCAATGGATGAGTAAATTGGCGAATAAAATTACAGTGATGTATTGTGGTCAAATGGTTGAAACTGCCTCTCCCGATGAACTATTAGTGACGCCTTATCATCCTTATACTCAAGCATTAATACGCTCTATTCCTGATTTTACCAACTCATTGGCACATAAGAGCCGTTTAAATACATTACCAGGAGCAATCCCTTCGCTTGAACATTTGCCCGTCGGTTGTCGTTTAGGCCCTCGTTGCCCATATGCACAACGTCAATGTATTGAAGCCCCTCGGTTACGTTTATTTAAAAACCATGCCGTGGCTTGTCATTTTCCGTTAAATGTGGAGCCAACTGATGTTCGATAAATTGCTTGAGGTAAAAAATCTTTCAAAAACCTTTCGCTATCGCACTGGGTTATTTCGGCGTCAACAATTAGAAGCTGTAAAGCCAGTTAGTTTTACACTTGAACCCAAACAAACCTTAGCCATTATTGGTGCTAATGGTTCAGGAAAATCTACATTAGCAAGAATGTTATCAGGTGTAACTGAGCCTACAGGCGGGGATATTTTTATTAATGGGCATCAGCTCCATTTCGGTGATTATCCTTATCGAAGTCAACGCATTAGAATGATATTCCAAGATCCCACTAACTCATTAAATCCACGCCAGCGTATCGGTCAAACATTAGATATTCCTTTGCGTCTTAATACGGATCTGAGTGCTATTGAACGTGAAAAGCGCATTTATCAGACATTACGCCAAGTAGGTCTTTTGCCTGAACATGCCAATTATTATCCCCATATGTTTGCATCAGGTCAGCGCCAACGTATTGCGCTCGCAAGAGCATTAATTTTACAACCTCAAGTGATTATTGCTGATGAGGCTATCGCATCATTGGATATGTCTTTACGATCACAAATTATAAACTTGATGTTAGAACTGCAAGAAACTCATGATATTGCCTATATTTATGTAACACAAAACTTAGGTATGACTAAACATATTAGCGATAAGATTATTGTGATGGATAATGGTGAAGTTGTTGAACGCGGTAATACAGCTGAAGTTCTTGCTTCACCTTTGCATGAAGTCACACGAAGATTGGTTGCAAGCCATTTTGGTGAAGCCTTAACAGCCGAAGCTTGGCGTCAAGATTTAACTTAAGTATAAATAATATAGGTCTAATGTTAATTGCACATTATTTCACCCTTTTTCCCTAACTCCTCGGAGGTGCTAGGGAAATTAAACAAATTTACAAATGTCGTGGTAGAATCAGCCACGTTTATTAACAATAAGCGTGATAACCCAACAGATAAATAAAACTGTGAATGATGTTATTATCGCGATTTACGAAAAAACAAGGATACAGCTATGGGCTTTATGACCGGCAAACGCATTCTTATTACTGGTGTTGCTAGTAAATTATCAATTGCTTATGGTATTGCCAAAGCTATGCGTGACCAAGGTGCAGAACTTGCATTTACTTACCAAAATGAAAAACTGAAACCACGCGTTGAAGAATTTGCAGCATCATTAGACTCAAATATCGTATTAGAGTGTGATGTGTCAAAAGACGAAAGCATCGATACCATGTATGCAGAACTTGCAAAAGTTTGGCCAAAATACGATGGTTTTGTTCACTCTATCGGTTTTGCGCCAGCTGACCAATTAGATGGTGACTATGTTAACGCTGTTACTCGTGAAGGTTTTAAAATTGCTCACGATATTAGCGCTTACAGCTTTGTTGCGATGGCAAAAGCAAGTCGTGAAATGCTAAATCCAAACTCTGCACTGTTAACTCTGACTTATTTAGGTGCTGAACGTGCAATCCCTAACTATAACGTTATGGGTCTGGCTAAAGCATCTTTAGAAGCTAACGTACGTTACATGGCAAACGCCATGGGTCCTGAAGGTATTCGTGTTAACGGTATCTCTGCTGGCCCAATCCGTACATTAGCAGCGTCTGGTATCAAAGACTTCCGTAAAATGTTAAGCCACTGCGAATCAGTAACCCCTCTGCGTCGCACAGTAACAACCGAAGATGTAGGTAATACTGCTGCATTCTTATGCTCTGACTTATCAGGTGGTATTACTGGTGAAATCATCCACGTTGATGGTGGCTTTAGCATCGCAGCAATGAATGAATTAGAACTAAAATAATTCTATTGTCTGAATAACAAAAGCCAGCCTAAAATCATTAAGGCTGGCTTTTTTATGAAAATAACATTCCTGCGTATCTTCATTTCATCCACTATGTTAGATTTTTTAAGTTTTTTATGTTTAATTATTTTACTTTTTTGTTGATAAATATCCATATTTCATCTTGTTTTCACTCTTTTTGAACTTCATATTTAGATCAATTACTTTTTAGCTAAATTTAACTTTTATTTTTTAGTTAATTCCTATAATCTTTTCACTCATTACAGATAAAATAATCAAATATTAATAAAAGGATTTAATGTATGAAGAAATTTAAATTCCTGTTTTATATTTTTGCCATTATCGGCGTGATTATTTTTATCATCACTTTATTTGTTATTAAATCAGAATTACATTTAGTAAGAAACGGAATAGAAACAACAGGTATTGTTATTGATCAAAATATGAGTAAGTCCTCTAGTGAAAGAAGTATTTATCACCCTATTATTCAATTTACTACTAATGATAATAGAGAAATTACTTTTCGTTCACTAGAAGGAAGTAACCCACCTCGTTTCCATCTTGGTGAAAAAATCAGCGTTATTTATCTTCAAAATGATCCTCAAAGAGCGACAATTAACAACTTTTTAGGTTTATATGGTGCGGGCACTATATTAGGTATTTTTAGTTTAGCATTTGCCTCAACGGGTCTTATCCCTTTGTATTTTATAAGAAGAAGAGCCAATAGAGATCAACGATTAAAACGGGATGGCATGCCTATTAATGTAAAAATATCTGAGGTTATTATTAATAATAATATTCGAATTAATCACCGTTCTCCTTATCAAATCATTGCAGATTATCATGACACATTAAACAATCGTTTAATTCGTTATAAAAGTGGTTATATCTTTTTTGATCCCACGCCTTATATTAATAAAGAGCTGGTTACAGTCTATGTCGATAAGAAAAAACCCAAGATTTATTACCTTGATATTTCTTTTCTACCTTCATTTGAAGAATGATGATTAAATGGTCTATATATATTTAATATAAAGAATACTTATTTTCTTATAATTTCATCAATTATCTGTCTTGTTCACAGATTTACAAAAGCCTTTTTCATTTGCATCATTTGAGTTTGCTAATTTCTTAGAACACCTTATTATCTTATGTTAATGAAGATATTTTTTTGATATCTGTAAATCATTATCACCATCTCATTGATAGGGAGCTATTCAATATGAAATTGTACTACACGCCGGGTAGTTGCTCACTTTCCCCTCATATCGTTTTACGTGAAACAGGCCTGGATTTTTCTATTGAGCGCATCGATTTACGTGCTAAAAAAACAGAATCAGGTAAAGATTTCCTAACCATCAACCCTAAAGGGCAGGTTCCTGTTCTTCAATTAGATAATGGTGATATTCTGACTGAAGGCGTTGCTATTATTCAATACCTTGCAGACTTAAAACCAGACAGAAATTTAATTGCGCCAGCAAAAACATTAGAACGTTATCACCAAATAGAATGGTTAAACTTTCTTGCGAGTGAAGTTCATAAAGGCTATAGCCCATTATTTTCACCAGACACACCTGAAAGCTACCTACCTGTAGTTAAAACCAAACTCAAAAGTAAATTTGCTTATATCAATGATGTCTTAAGCAAACATAAATTTGCATGTGGTGAGTATTTTACTGTTATTGATGCTTATTTATTTACATTAAGCCAATGGGCACCGCATGTTGGCTTAGATTTAACTGATCTAACACATCTACAAGATTACTTAAAACGTATTGCACAACGCCCTAATGTGCACAGTGCATTAGTCACTGAAGGACTCATTAAAGAGTAACTTTTGATTTTTGAATTAAAATAGCTCAAGTGTTCTCAATTTACTTGAGCTATTGTTTTTTAAATATATCTCTATGTAACAGATATTGTTATCTAAAATAATATACTTTCATATCTATATTTAAAAATTACTCAGGAAAATCACCTTATTACATGATCAACGTTTCTACTTACTTAAAAATAAAAGATAATTTTATTAATATCAATGAGTATAATGGCTTATTAAAAGATACTTTCTATATTGAAGGTGCCATAGAATTATCTATTTATAATATCAAAGTAATTGATATAGAAATGTGGGATTATGTTGACCAATTATGGAGTTACCTGATTGAATCTTTAGTTAAAATAAATAAAAATCAAGAGGCTAAAATAAATTTCCCCGATCAACCTATTGAAATGAAATTTCAACCTATCAATGAAAATGTGCTCATTGTCATCAATGCCAATGAATCACGAAAATCTTTTATTAAAAAAGACCTGTTTATAAGAACAATGGCATTACATGCACAAGGCTTTTTTAATAAATTGACAACATTTAAAGGTATTATTCTTAATGATTATGCTATCGATTTTCAAAATATAGAAAATTTACTAAAAGACAATGAATATAAACCATAAAATGCTCAACTTTATTTAGCTCCTTCATTCGATATTTTTATCAATAACCTAATGAGTGAAGATGAGATAGATGGCTTATAATATTATCGTTGTTTGTATAATCTATCGATATCTTACAACTGGACTGCTAGAAAAACGGAAACTATTAAGCCTCCGTTCTTGTTTTAATTAAATACGCTTTATTGCAATTAATCTATCTGTGTTGCGCAGAATTTATGTGTTGGATGCACCATTTGATCTTGTGCAGCAACGAGCTGCAATTCGTACTCATTCATTTCTTTCGTTTTAAGCATCACTTCATAAACTGCCGCGGCAACGTGTTCTAGTGCGGTTTGTAACTCAACCCCTTTGAGTAAATCCACCAGCATTAAACCACTGGTTAAATCACCGACTCCCACAGGTTGACGCTCACCAAAATCAACTAATGGCCGACTAACATGCCAACTATGTTCTGCGGTTACTAACAGCATTTCAAAACGATCATGGCGATACCCTGCACGTGATAAGTGTTTTACTAATACAATCTTAGGGCCTTGTTTACACAATTCACGAGCAGCGTTTACGCATTCATCAACGTTGTGAAGAGCGTTACCACCACTTAATGTTTCAAGCTCTAAAAGATTAGGTGCAATAATATCGCTAATTGGTAAAGCCTCTTCACATAGCACACCTGAAACAGCAGGAGGAACAATACACCCTTTTTCAGGATGTCCCATCACTGGATCACAAAAATACCATGCATTAGGATTGGCTTGTTTTACTTTTTTAACGATATCAACAATGCGCAAACCTTGTTCAGCCGATCCTAAATAACCACTTAGTACAGCATCACATTGCGAGAGTTTGCCAATTGCGGAAATACCATCAACAATCTCAGTAATATGTTCTGCTGACATGACGCAGCCAGTCCATTTTTCTGGATATTGTGTGTGGTTTGAAAATTGCACTGTGTTTAAAGGCCAAACGTTCACACCCATACGACGCATTGGAAACTCAGAAGCACTGTTACCCGCGTGACCGAAAACAACATGAGATTGAATAGAGAGTATATTTTTCATGACATAAACCGATTATTGTGAATACACACAACACCCAAGCTTTATCATCATAGGCGAGGTATATACGTTATTTATTGTTATTAAGAAAAAGGGCAACTCACTAGCTGCCCTTTACTGTCAATTATTTCCAGATAACAAGGCAGTAATGTTTTTTACCGCGACGTAAAATAGAATAATGACCAAATAAGAAATCTTTTTCTTCAAAAACGTATTCAGGATTGTCTTGTTTTTCGCCATTAATTGAAACGGCGTTAGAGCCAATCATTGTACGAGCCTGACCACGAGAAGGAACTAATTCTGCGTTCACTAGCGCTTGTTGCAAATCACTGCCTTTTTCTAACTCAATTGTAGGCATGCCGTCTTGTGCTAATTGTTCAAGATCAGCTTGTGTTAAGTCTGCAATTGCACCAGAGAATAAGCTTTCTGTAATACGTTTAGCGGCGACTAATCCCTCTTCACCATGAACTAAACCAGTAACTAGTTCTGCTAATACACGTTGAGCACGAGGCGCTTGACCGCTATTTTTATCTTCTTCTTCAAGTGCATTAATTTCTTCAATACTCATAAAGGTGAAGAATTTTAAGAAGCGATAAACGTCGGCATCTGCTGTATTGATCCAGAACTGATAGAATTTGTATGGGCTTGTTTTCTTCGGATCTAACCAAACCGCACCGCCTTCTGTCTTACCGAATTTAGTTCCGTCAGATTTAGTAATTAATGGTACAGTCATACCAAATACTTGTTTCTGATTGAAACGACGGGTTAAATCGATACCTGAAGTGATATTACCCCACTGATCAGAGCCACCGATTTGTAATTCAACACCTAAATGCGTATTTAATGACGCGAAGTCATAAGCTTGTAATAGGTTATAGGCGAATTCAGTAAAAGAGATACCCACATCGTCGCGATTTAAACGTTGTTTAACCGCTTCTTTGTTGATCATTTGGTTCACAGAGAAGTGTTTACCGATATCACGCAGGAATGTCAGCACATCCATTTGACCAAACCAGTCATAGTTGTTTGCTAATTCCGCACTGTTTTCACCACTGTCGAAATCTAAGAAAGGTGACACTTGTTTACGAATTTTTTCTACCCATTCGTGAACAGTATCTTGGGTATTCAGTTTGCGCTCGGTGGCTTTAAAACTAGGATCACCAATCAGACCCGTTGCACCACCCACCAACGCCACAGGCTTATGCCCGGCTAGTTGGAATCGTTTTAAACACAGCAAAGGAACCAAATGCCCCAAGTGCAGGCTATCAGCGGTAGGATCGAAGCCACAATAGAGAGCGATAGGACCTTGCTCCAAACGCTCTACTAAAGCTGCCTCATCCGTGACCTGAGCGATTAGCCCACGCTCCTGCAATTGTGTGATTAGGTTCTTGCTAGACATCAATGACTCCATCGGTTTATTGTTTTTTGTCTATTTAAAATATAAGTGAAACACAAGTGGTATAGCATAAAGCGCCACTACGTTAAGTACCAGTAGAAAAAGGCTTTTTGAGGAAAATTTATTAACGCACTATTAAGGTGCTAATCGCTCAATATCCCATCCTTGTGGTGATTTTTGGTAGATAAAGCGATCGTGTAGACGATTTTCTCGTCCTTGCCAAAATTCAACAGATTCAAATGTCACACGATATCCACCCCAGAAGCTCGGTAATGGGACTTCTCCATTTTGGAATTTCTGTTTTAATTCCAAAAACTTACTTTCTAACACGCCTCTTGCGGAAATACGAGAAGACTGTTGAGAAGCCCAAGCTGCAATTTGACTATCTTTAGGGCGACTATGGAAGTATTTCAGAACTTCAATAGGCGAAAGCTTTTCTGCCTTCCCTAAAAAACAGACTTGTCTTTCTAAGGGATACCAAGGAAATAACAAACTCACTCTTTGGTTATGTTCTAAATGACTCGCTTTACGACTCCCCAAGTTGGTGTAAAAAACTAAGCCATGTTCATCAAAGTGCTTTAATAACACGATACGCTGATAAGGTTGTCCATTTTCATCAACAGTTGCAACACACATTGCTGTAGGATCACTTAAACGCGCTTCACAAGCTTGTTTTAACCATTTCTCAAACAACACCAATGGCTGTTCAGTTAATTCATGACGTCGTAATCCACCGTTCATATATTCACGGCGTAAATCGGCAACATCAATAAAATCAAGATCTGTCATTTTTCACACTCTCTCTTTTGAGAAACTGCGTTCAGCATATCACGCTTAACGAGGATTTGTAGGGTAAATCGCCCCTAAAACAGTTTCTCTTGATGCCCCTGTGACAGAAGGTAAATTTCCTGATTCATTGGCAATAGTTCTAGCTGCGAGCCAAGCAAATGCAAGAGCCTCCATATCATCACCACTTAAACCATATTTATCTGTAGCAGCCACTTCTGTGCCTGGTAACAATGAAGCCAAACGATGCATGATTTGCCCATTTCTAGCGCCTCCGCCACAAACTAAAAGGCGTTCACATCCCCCGCTTAATTGTATTTGTTGCACAATACTGATAACGGTTAATTCAACTAAAGTAGCTTGTACATCTTCAGGGAAGACATTAGGTACTCTTTCTAAATGATAGTTTAACCATTGTGTATTGAAATATTCTCGTCCTGTACTTTTAGGTGCTGAACGAGAAAAATAAGGATCAGACAGCATGTCTTTTAATAATGCAGCATTTACTTTCCCGGTTGCTGCCCATTGCCCATTATCATCATAAGGCGTTTGGTTATGTATCCAGTTCCAGCTATCTAACAACATATTGCCAGGGCCTGTGTCATAGCCTTTTACTGCGACACCAGGCAATAGTAATGAAATATTGGCAATTCCCCCAATATTTAGAATAATACGTCTCTCGATAGAATGCCCTAATACTGCAAGGTGAAAAGCAGGTACTAAAGGCGCACCTTGCCCACCATATGCTATATCACGACGACGGAAATCACCGACAGTGGTGATCCCTGTCAATGCAGCTACACGATTATTGTCACCGATTTGCATAGTAAATGGCATATCACTTTCAGGTTCATGCCAGACCGTTTGTCCATGACACCCTATCGCCGTAATATCGCTTGCACTAAGTTTTACTTTTGCCAGTAACTCTATAATTGCTTGAGCATATAGCTCCCCTAATTGCGCGTCTAATAAGCCTAGCTCATGTAGAGTAGTGGGTTGTCCTTGGCAAACAGCTAAAATACGTTGACGTAGAAGTTGAGGGTAAGGTAAAAAATGAGTTTCTTGTTGTGCAACGAACTTATTATTGATTGCAGCTAATACAACATCAACACCATCTAAGCTTGTGCCAGACATCACGCCAATGTATCGCCCTGCTCTCATGTTCTTTTCCTTATAATCAAGATGATGCAAATTTTTAACATATAATGTTATATTCTCTTTTTCAGAAATCTCTTCTGTTTTTACTATCGGCCTTTACTATATAGTAAGCTATATATTATTAAAATCAGTGTCGACATAAGTAAAAAATAGTCTATAACTGATACTAGATAACATTGGTATAACCTGAACAATGTACATCAGGTTTTCTTTAGGAGTAACTATGTTTAAGCATTTACTTATTGGTCTTTTTACAATGACCGTTCTTACTGGTTGTGTGAACACAAGTTCATTATCGGGCGACACTTACACTGCAAGCCAAGCTAAACAAGCGCAAAATATTACTTATGGTACGATTGTTTCTGTTCGTGCAGTTAATATCCAAGCAGGCAGTGATGAGAACATCTTAGGTGCCGTTGGTGGTGCTGTTCTTGGTGGAATGTTAGGTAACACTATTGGTGGTGGCACAGGTCGTAACCTTGCAACAGCAGCTGGTGCAATCGCAGGTGGGATGGCAGGACAACAAGCACAAGGTGCATTAAATACAACCAAGGGTATTCAAATTGAAGTTCGTCTAGATAGCGGTAAAACCGTGGCTATCGTTCAAAAAGCAGATAATACTGTTTATAGCCAAGGCCAACGTGTTGCAGTTATTGGTAATGGTAATAATTTAACTGTATCTCCTAGATAGTTTATGGATATAAAACAGGCAACTTAATGTTGCCTGTTTTTTTTATGGCCTAATAATGAATTTAAAGAGAGATTAAATATATAACCCACCTAATTATTACTCTCACGTAATAATTATTATCACAATAGTAATTAATCTTTATTTAAATAGATTATATATTGATTTTTAAATTATTAGCTACTTAATCTATTTATGTTTTTTTCCAACTTTTGAATAATACCAATTAATGTTTCAATTTCATCTCGTTGAATATCACCCAATATTTCTCGTCTAGTTTGCTCTATAACTGCATAGACTTCATTAATAAAAGGTTCTGATTCGTTTGTTAATTTTATACGTTTGGCTCTACGATCATTTGCACATGTATGTCTACATATCAGTTTTTTTTCTTCCAGTTGATCAAGTGTTCTTACTAAAGAAGGTTGCTCTATACCTATAGCTTTAGCCAATTGTATTTGTGACTGCTCTGGCGGTAATTGGCTAATATTATACAAAGTGACCCAATGGGTTTGAGTTAATTTTAATGGTTTGAGACGATGATCAATTAAAGCACGCCATAATCGAACTAAACGCGCCAAATCAGCTCCTAATGTTGATTCCACTTATCTCTCCTTAATTAGCATTTTCAGTCAACTTATTACAAAGTTTAGATATTCATTTTTAATACAACATTTACCTATTCTTTTTAATTAAAATATTTACCTTTAATAACTAATATAATTATATTCCTATTTATTAGATAAGTAATTATTTTCAAGACTTTATTAATTTATTTTCTTTCTGACAACGAAAGCCCATAAAGAATAACCTTGTTATAAAAACTAATCTATATTTTTTTACATAATAACAATCATTATTTCACGATTCATATCCCGATAAAGAAAAATATTTTTGTTATCATGCAATTACAAATAAATAACCATTAGAAATGTTTTTAATCAATATAATTGTATTAATAAAGAAAAAATAATAAACCAACTAACTACAATAAATAACAAAAATGAATTAAAATAATTCTACATTTATTTTTTAAAATTAAAAAACAAGTGGAAATTTTAAAATAAATTAAGTTGTTCATTTTCTTTTCCTATTGTCGCCCCTTCTTTTTTAAATGTTCTTAAATAACGTTGCTGACAAAGGCGTAATACATTTCTTTTATCTAATGCGCTCATTGTTGACCAATTAAATCGTTCTTGCCGGTTACGATAGCATCCCATGCAATAGCCTTGAGCATTCATTTCACAACATCCAATACAAGGACTAGGAATATCAAAAAATTCTAATTGATCTTGCATTTGATTTCCCCCCCCTGTTGTTTGTTACTATAGAGTATAGTTAATGGAGAGATTATCTGCACAATGCACAGATTGAACTATTAAGGGGGTAGTAAAATTGAACTTTAGGGCTTTAACGCGCTATAGTACTGCGCCATCAGTTTATCTGTAAGGTTTAACATTAAAAAAACACGAGAGGTTTATATGCGAGTACTTCATACCATGATTCGTGTAGGCGATTTACAACGTTCTATCGATTTTTATACCAAAGTATTAGGTATGCAACTTCTACGCACTAGCGAGAATGAGGAATATAAATACTCGTTAGCTTTTGTGGGCTATGGTGATGAGAGCACCGGTGCGGTTATTGAATTAACCTATAACTGGGGCGTAAACAGCTATGAAATGGGAACGGCTTTTGGCCATGTTGCGCTAGGTGTTGATGATGTTGCAGCAACCTGTGAAGCAATTCGTCAAGCTGGCGGTAATGTTACCCGTGACGCAGGCCCAGTTAAAGGTGGTTCAACTATTATTGCTTTTGTTGAAGATCCTGATGGGTATAAAATCGAACTCATCGAAAATAAAAGTGCAAGTCACGCGCTAGGTAACTGATTTTTATTTAACCAGAAAGATAATCTCTTTATCTTTCTGGCCTTGCTTATTATTAATTTCCGATATTTTATTTTTATCGGATAAGTACAATTTGATGCCTGAAATAAATAATCCCAATAAGCTTTGTAACCGTTTTCGAGGTTACTACCCTGTTGTTATTGACGTTGAGACAGGTGGATTTAATGCAAAAACAGATGGTTTACTTGAAATTGCAGCCATTACATTAAAAATGGATGAACAAGGTTGGTTAAAACCTGATAACACGCTACATTTTCATGTTGATCCCTTTGAAGGTGCTAATCTAGAACCTGCAGCCTTAGAATTTACAGGCATTGATCCAACAAATCCACTTCGTGGCGCAGTCAGTGAATATGAAGCTTTGCATGCTATTTTTAAAATGGTACGTAAAGGAATGAAGGATGCTGATTGTAACCGTGCCATTATTGTGGCGCACAATGCAAATTTTGATCATAGCTTTGTCATGACGGCGGCTGAACGTGCTGGGTTAAAACGAAACCCTTTTCATCCTTTTGCCACATTTGATACAGCGGCGTTAAGTGGATTAGTATTGGGACAAACTATTTTAGCTAAAGCCTGTATCACTGCAGGAATACCTTTTGATAGCAAACTTGCTCATGGTGCGTTGTATGATACGAATCGCACATCATTACTTTTTTGTGAATTAGTTAATCGCTGGAAAAAGCTCGGTGGATGGCCATTACCAACACCTTAATTCTATTTTTTCAATAATAATATGAATAACAGAAAAAGCCAGTTCATCTCTGAACTGGCTTTTTTATTGAATACTTTATTTTTGTCTCTTTTAATATCAATGCCTTAAAAGAAAAAAATAATTAGGCTTCTTCTTCGCCGCGATACTTATCAGCAGTCTCTTTTAGTAACTTCTGTAATTCACCGCGCTGATACATTTCTAAAATGATGTCACATCCACCGACTAATTCACCATCTACCCATAATTGTGGGAAAGTTGGCCAGTGTGCATATTTTGGTAATTCTGCACGAATATCTGGGTTTTGCAGGATATCAACATACGCAAAACGCTCACCACAAGCAGAGATAGCTTGAACTGCCTGAGCAGAAAAACCGCAACTTGGTAATTTTGGTGAACCTTTCATATATAAAATAATTGGGTTTTCATTAATCTGGCGTTCAATTTTTTCAATAGTCGTCATTTGTAAGTCCTTACAGCCTTTTACATTCAATATGCTTTATAGGGGAAAACATGAAAGAAGAATACCACTTTATATTGGAAAGCTCTATATAAGTTTAGTTATCAATATAAAACAATAAGTTGGTATCAAATCACAATACTATTGACGAGAAAATGCACGATAATGCATAAAAACAAATCAACAAGTTATAGATGTTTATGTGTGTGTTTTACCTTATCACTTCACCTTTACGATCTACGTATTCACTTTCTAAGATGTTAGAAAAGATACGTACTGTAAAAACAGGTAATTCTTTACAACTCTATTTTCATTATTTATTTTTTATCGGTGATAATACACTAAAAGCCTCAATTAAGAGGCTGAATACATTTCAGATGAGAAAATCATCATAACTCAAATCAATTAACCTAATTCATATGACTTATTGCTGTATGGTTCCGTTGTCTAAAAGGATCAAACAACCCAGTGCATATGTAATATCAGTTATTTCACCTTTTATTTTCACAGTTTGTCCTTTCTTAATTTTAAGGACATTTTCTTCTTCGCTTGGTTTTAAAGTATATGACGCACTGGTTTTATTATTAAATGAAATAGCAACGACTTTAGGTGGGGTTGGTTTATAGAGGTCATATCTAACGACTTCATCCAAGCTTCTGATATTAGTCACTCTTCCCTCTAAAATGACCCACTTACCTCTCCATTTTTTCTGAGCAGCTATTTCATTATCATTAAAATCCTTGCATATTCCTGCATAAGAAGCTTCTGTTACTGTTGATTCCATTGATGGAACTATTTGGCTTACAGCACTATTAACTGAGCGAATAGCTTCATTTATTTTACATCCCGATAATAATATAATTGCAGATAATAATAACACTCTCTTTTTCATAAAAAATCCTTTATAGCGTCAAAAAAAGACATATAAAAATATAATAGGTAAATAAACAACTTCCTCGCCAATTTTGTAGAGAAATACATTACTACTTAAACAGCTTAATGTTTTTATTTTATATTAATGGAAATATAAATGAACGATACTATAACTGTCTATTGTATGATTTAAAATAAGAAAAGTCTCTCGCCTTAAGCCTTAATGAAGAAATAAAATAATAGCATTATATTCCAACTTAACCACTATCACCACCCAATAGTATCGCCAAATAATTCTTTATTGTACCTTTATATCTAAACTTAGGGTTTATCATTCTACACATTACTATTATTCCCCCATAAAAATTAATTCGGAAATTTAAATATAAAGATTTAAATATAGAATTCATTATAGCAATATTGATAAAGTATGTTGCATTCTTCTTTATTGGAATTATATTCAGTTATATATTTTCACATCTTAAAAAGAAGAAAGGAAAATATAAAAAATTCGAAAAATAACTATTTCTATACTTCGGTTAACAATAGCCCCCTACCATATTAATTTGTAATCTTTTTTTAATCACTAAGAGCCTGAGCGCCCAGTTTTTGATAACTAGCGATTTAATGCTACCTTCCTAAAAGGATATAATGTATATAAATGGGTTTATGATAAATCCTGATGGGTAGTATTAATTATGGAGATGATTTTACTTTTTCTTTTAGTGGGATGTATCACGGGCTTCTTTGCTGGATTACTTGGTATTGGAGGAGGAGCAATCATTGTTCCCGTCGTTATGTATGTGGTTAGCCAACAAGCAATACCTCTTGATATGGTAATGAAAATAGCCTTATCCACATCATTCTCTGTCATTATATTTTCTACGGCATCTTCGGCATACTCTCATAATAAACATAAAGCCATTTTATGGCAGCAATTTCCTCTATTAGCCATAGGTACTATTATTGGCATGCTTGTGGGAACATTTCTTGTACAAAAAATGTCGAACACTTTTTTGCAAATCGTGTTTTGTATTTTCATGATCTATACCATTTATGGTTTGTTAACCAAAAAGAAAGAAACAGAACGCATTGAGAATGTTAAAGATCCTATTGTCTCAAAACCTGCACTAACAAGTGGTGGTTCACTTATTGGTTTTGTCTCAAGCTTTATTGGTATTGCTGGTGGCACTATTACCATTCCGCTATTAAGTCATTGGGGATTTAATACACGCAAATGCATTGCAACTTCATCAATGTTAGGAGTAATTATTGCCCTAATTGGCACAACGATGGGGATTATTTATGGTTGGAACCAAACGAATATTAATGACTATTATTTAGGTTTTGTTTATTTACCTGCATTTGTTGGAATAAGCATTACTAGCGTGCTTTTCGCCCCTATTGGAGTAAAAGTGGCTTATCGCCTGCCAATTTCAAAAGTCCGCCAAATATTTGCATTATTTTTATTTTTAGTCGTTATTAAAATGATATATACACTTATTATCGAATAAGAAAAAAATAAAAATACTTTTATATCAATGAAATAAGTAAAGTTAGAGATGTTTTTTTTATAAACCTGAAATAATCGTATTAATAATAATATTTTCATTTAGCACAATAATGGCTTTACTACTTTACGCGTCGCTTGGTGGGATATACTCTTATGAGTATAATTAATCAATATGCCTTATAACGATAGATAAAAGATATTTAGCTGTTATTTCAGCAAATTTTTGTTAAAATAATTAGCAAAATAGTAACAAGTTAGTGATTCATTTGCCTCATTTTATCAATTCAGATGATCTTGATGAAATGATTTTAGGCACAAAACCCGAAATAGATAGTATAAAGGAGTACGCAATGTCTTTCGAATTACCAAAATTACCTTATGCGTTAGATGCTCTTGAGCCACATATCTCTAAAGAAACATTAGAATACCACTATGGTAAACATCACCAAACCTATGTAACCAACTTAAACAATCTGGTTAAAGGCACTGATCTAGAATCTAAATCGTTAGAAGAAATCATCAAATCGACTGATGGTGGCATCTTCAATAACGCAGCACAAGTATGGAACCATACTTTCTACTGGAATTGCTTAGCACCAAACGCTGGTGGTGCACCAACAGGTAAAATAGCTGATGCTATCAACAAAGCATTTGGTTCTTTTGAAGAGTTCAAAAAGCAATTTAACGATGCGGCAGCAAAAAACTTCGGTTCAGGTTGGACTTGGTTAGTGAAAAAAGCTGACGGTTCAGTGGCAATTGTTAACACATCTAATGCAGCAACACCAGTTTCAGGTGCAGACAAACCACTGTTAACTGTGGACGTATGGGAACACGCCTACTATATCGATTACCGTAACGCACGCGTGAAATATTTAGAAGAGTTCTGGGCGCTGGTTAACTGGTCATTTGTTGAAGCTAACCTAGCTTAATTGAACTTGATAATCAAAGATGAGTGATTAAGATTCGTTTTTGGTAACATAATAACAAAGGGCCTTGAGCCCTTTGTTATACTCAGATATTCGATAATTTATAATTTAAATTGATCGGATATTTTATAAAGCAGTGATTAGAACAACATAGTAGAAAATATAACGATCATAACAAGTGCTGCTACTGCTGTACTCAAACCAAATTTCAGATCCGTATCCATCTATTCTCCCTCAAAATGATTATAATACACATTATTAACCATAACCTTGTCATGGTTAATTATTATCACATATCAAAATTTGCTAAAATAGCGACCAGTGCACAATTTATAACATTGATTAATACTTTCACTTTTGAGCTAGATCATACAAAATTCACAGCTAATCGCTAAATTATTGCCAGTGTTTGCCCTATGTATGACTATACTGGCAGTTAAACCATAAAATTAGATAAAAGAGACCAATGAAGGTCAGGAGTTTTCCACACCATGGCAACAATAAAAGACGTGGCAAAACGCGCAGGCGTATCAACCACGACTGTTTCTCATGTGATCAACAAAACGCGTTTTGTTGCAGAGAACACACGGGCAGCAGTTTGGGCCGCTATAAAAGAATTAAATTATTCGCCTAGTGCCGTGGCGCGTAGTTTAAAAGTCAATCATACCAAATCTATTGGCCTGTTAGCCACGTCCAGTGAAGCTCCTTACTTTGCTGAAGTGATTGAAGCAGTTGAAAACAGTTGTTATAGCAAAGGCTATACACTGATTTTATGTAATTCACATAATAATCTTGATAAACAAAAAGCCTATTTAGCAATGCTGGCACAAAAACGCGTTGATGGATTATTAGTGATGTGTTCTGAATATCCCGATCACCTTCTCACTCTTTTGGAAGGCTATCGTAATATTCCCATGGTTGTCATGGATTGGGGTAAGGCCCGTGGCGACTTTACAGATACAATTATCGATAACGCTTTTCATGGTGGCTATATCGCTGGCCGTTATCTTATCGAACGAGGTCATCGTGATATCGGTATTATTCCTGGTCCATTAGAGCGCAACACCGGCGGTGGTCGTCTACAAGGCTTTCTAAAAGCCATGGAAGAAGCCAAAATTACAGTAAAAGATGAGTGGATTGTACAAGGTGACTTTGAACCTGAGTCAGGTTATAAAGCGATGTATCAAATGCTAAATCAAAAACAACGCCCTACTGCAGTTTTTTGTGGTGGTGATGTGATGGCAATGGGAGCAATCTGTGCTGCAGATGAGCTAGGTTTACGTGTTCCTTTTGATATTTCAATTGTGGGTTATGACAATATTCGTAATGCACGTTATTTTACCCCTGCATTAACCACTGTCCACCAGCCCAAAGAACGTTTAGGTCAAATGGCCTTATCTATGTTGCTTGATCGCATCGTTAACAAACGTGAAGATGCCCAAACAATCGAAGTACACCCTCGATTGGTTGAGCGTCGTTCAGTTGCTGATGGTCCTTTTATCGACTATCGTCGCTAATTCCTATTCAGCTATATAATATCTAGCGAAGCCATTCCTCATTTAAGGTTTGGCTATCTCCAAGATAATCTAACAACCACGTCAAAGCAGGCGATTCACTTTTATCAACCCACGTCAGACAGCATGGACTGTCTGGCAATGGCTGTGCAAGTTTTAAAGTAACTAGCTTACCTTGGGCTATCAATGGCTCAGCACGATGCCAAGGCACCATTCCTACACATAATCCTGCCAACAAACACTCAAGCCCCATATCCCATGTTGGTACAACCATTCTACGTTGGTTATTTAACGCCCAAGTGTCACGCTTTGGTAAACTACGTGATGTATCCTCTAAACATAAGCTAGGATAAGGTCGCATTTCATCATCGGTTAATGGGTGTTCTGCTTTAGCTAATGGATGATCAACATGGCAAACACAGCGCCAAGGCATAAAACCCATATCCCTGAAACTATAACGTTCACCAATCGGTGACGCTCTTGTTGCACCAATTGCTAAATCAACACGACCATTAACTAAGGAGTCCCATACCCCATTAAACACTTCTGGGTAGACATACAACTCAATATCAGGAAAATGGCGATAGAAATCGAGAATAAGCTGTTGTGTTCTTTCGGGTTTAACAATGCCATCAACTGCTATACTAAATTGACCACGCCACCCATTAGAAACTTGTTGACATAGGTGTCGAGTGTCATTCATTTTTTTGATAACAGATCGCGCTTCTTTGATGAAAATTTTACCCGCATCGGTTAATTCTACATCACGGTGACGACGCTCAAATAAAGGAACGGCGAGCCATTCTTCTAATTGCCGAACAGTATAACTAACGGCGGAGGGCACTCTGTGCAATTCTTGAGCAGCGGAGCTAAAACTTCCTGTTCTAGCGACTGCATCAACAACTTCTAAAGAGTATTCTGACCACATAGAGTTTATTCCTTTGAAAATTTTTCACAGCATTAACCAAATATTCCCGTTTCACAAGTAAAATAGGTCTTAGTTACAATACATAAAATGTTCTACATCACATAGCATAGAAAATAAAATGAATACTAAAACATCCACACAATCAAAAACACC
Organism: Proteus sp. fly-1089; assembly: GCF_040138965.1. Lineage (NCBI taxonomy): Bacteria > Pseudomonadati > Pseudomonadota > Gammaproteobacteria > Enterobacterales > Morganellaceae > Proteus > Proteus sp. fly-1089. The sequence continues at coordinate 489,791 of NZ_JBEETS010000001.1, read as the reverse complement.
TATGAGCTTCATGGTGTACCTAGCAGGTTTAAGTATGCTGGGTTACTTAGCAATTGATATGTACTTACCTGCATTCGGTATGATGCAGCGTGAACTCGCTATCAGCGAAGGCGCTATCAGTAATAGCTTAAGTATCTTTTTATTTGGTTTTGCTGTTGCTCAGTTACTTTGGGGACCACTTTCTGACAAAGTTGGTCGTAAACCTATTCTTCTTATTGGTTTAAGCCTTTTCTCTTTAGGCTGCCTTGGTATGTTGTGGGTTGAAAGTGCAACAGGCTTACTCGCGATGCGCTTCTTACAAGCTTTTGGTGTCTGCTCTGCAGCTGTTATTTGGCAAGCATTAGTTATTGATCGCTTCGATGAGTCTCGCGCACAACACGTTTTTGCTTTAATCATGCCACTGGTTGCATTATCACCCGCACTCGCCCCTTTAATTGGTGCCTCACTATTAAATCACGGTGGCTGGCGTATGATTTTCATGCTACTAATGGCAGTAACACTTGTTTTAATGTTACCAACATTAATGTTGAAAAATATTAAACAAAAATCAGTCTCCGATGCAAACCAATCTACTGCGTCATTTATGACATTACTGAAATCACCTCTATATACAGGTAACGTATTAGTTTACGCTTCTTGTAGTGCAGGTTTCTTTGCTTGGTTAGCAGGCTCACCTATTATTCTTGAGAAAATGGGTTACTCACCACAGGATATCGGTTTAAGCTATATTCCACAAACTATTGCCTTTATGGTTGGTGGTTATGGTTGTCGTATTTTACTGTCAAAAATGACGGGTAAAGCATTATTACCCCTGCTGTTAATTGGTTATGCCGTTAGTATGACTGCATTATACCTTGTTGCTAAATTTACTGAGCCAACATTAACTACGATCTTAATTCCGTTCTGTATTATGGCTGCAATGAATGGTGCATCTTATCCAATCGCTGTATCTAATGCTTTATCAGCTTACCCTGAAATCAGTGGTAAAGCAGCCGCATTACAAAATGCACTACAACTGGGTCTTTGTAGTTTAGCAAGTTTTATCGTGTCTGCGTTTATCAGCCAACAACCGCTTATTAACACCACCGCAATTATGGCGTTAACTGCGATCCCAATGGCAGTTGGTTACTTTATTCAGCGTAATAAATCCGTTAGCAAACACACAATTCAAACAGCAGAATAATCGCACCCTTATTTTTAAGAATATTCTCAAAAAGGCTGTTTTATAAAAAATAGCCTTTTTATTTTCTAGAGAAAAATAATCTACGTCTCTATACTTACCTATACGCTGTAATAGCGTTTTATTTATTTTTTCTTTCGGATTTTGAGGCATTAAACAGATTATTAGCTGATTATGTCAGATTAGTTGTCTTATTAATTCTATTCGTTCAATTCATATTGAACACAATACCATTTTAATACTTTCAATCTGTACACATCCTTTTTTAGCTTTATGTCTCAAAACCCGCTTAGTTTACGCCGGAGAGTATATGAGTACATCTTGTGTAGAAGAAGGCCGAAAGACCTCTCATGATCCTTATAAAAGGATCGCTATAGAACTATTAACTCATGCAGATATTCGAGTAAATGGCTCTGAACCTTATGATATTCAGGTTCACAATCAAAATTTTTATAAAAGAGTATTGCAACAAGGCTCATTAGGTCTCGGTGAAAGCTATATGGACGGTTGGTGGGATTGTGAGCGACTTGATATATTCTTTCATAAAGTATTGCGTGCAGGCCTTGAAAATAAGCTTCCGCAAAATCTACGTGATATTTTCAAAATTGCAACGGCCCGTCTTTTTAATCTACAAACACAAAAACGTGCATGGATGGTTGGTAAAGAGCATTACGATCTTGGTAATGATTTATTTACATCTATGCTTGATCCTAATATGCAATATTCCTGTGGCTATTGGAAAAATGCAGATAACTTAGCACAAGCTCAAGAACACAAATTAGATCTTATTTGCCGGAAGCTCAATTTAAAACCCGGTATGACTTTATTAGATATCGGTTGTGGTTGGGGTGGGCTTGCCGCTTACGCAGCAAAACATTTCGGTGTTTCTGTCACAGGTGTCACCATTTCTGTTGAACAGCAAAAATTGGCACAAGCACGATGCCAAGGACTTGATGTTAATATTATTTTAGAAGATTATCGCGATTTACATGAACAATTTGATCGCATCGTTTCTGTCGGTATGTTTGAGCATGTTGGCCCTAAAAATTATGCAACGTACTTTAAAGTAGTTCGTCGTAACTTAAAAGAAGATGGTCTATTTTTACTGCATACCATTGGATCTAATCGCGATAAAGTGAATGTAGATAGTTGGATAAGTAAATATATTTTTCCTAATGGTTGCTTGCCATCGATTCAAAAAATCGCACATGCAATAGACGATAAGTTTGTAATGGAAGATTGGCACAACTTTGGTGCCGATTACGATAAAACTCTAATGGCATGGTATCAGCGCTTTTTAACCTGTTGGCCAGAGATTGAATCAAATTACACACCGCGCTTTAAACGCATGTTTAGCTATTATCTAAATGCCTGTGCTGGTGCATTTAGAGCCAGAGATATTCAATTATGGCAAATCATGTTAAGCCCTAAAGGGCAAGTTGGTGGTTTACAGATCCCACGTTAATTTTAATTAAAAACAAAAAAAGCCAGTTTAATCAATGAACTGGCTTTCTTTTTACTTTAGCTTAAAAAGCAATAAAGCTAATAAGTCATAATGTTATTATTACTCTTCGTTTTCACTTTGCTGTGCTACTAATAAAGCTTGTTGCTGTGCCATAACACGTTCGACTGTATCCACAATCGCTTGAGTTTGAGGATCAAGTTCAATATTCACTTTATCGCCAAGGCGTTTACAACCGAGTGTCGTTCTATCTCGTGTTTCTGGAATAAGATGAACACAGAATCGGTTATTAACCACATCACCAATAGTGAGACTAATACCATCAATACCGATAAAGCCTTTATGCAAAATGTATTTCATCAGCGATTTATCGAAGATACGAAACCAAATTTGTAAATTGTTTTCTGAAGTAATAATTTTGGCAACTTCGGCGGTTGTGACAATATGACCAGACATCACATGTCCGCCTATTTCATCACCATATTTAGCTGCGCGTTCAATATTAACTTCAGAGCCCACGTTTAATTCACCAAGGTTAGTGAGACGTAACGTCTCTTTCACTAAATCAAAGCTAATGTGCGTACCTTCAATTTTAGTAACCGTTAAACAGCAACCATTATTCGCAATAGAGGCTCCTGTTTCTAAGTTACCGACTAACTCTTTCGGTAATTCAATGATATGGGTACGAAAATCGCCTTTATCTTCTATAGCAATAACTCGCCCTTTTCCCTGAACAATACCTGTAAACATCTTACATCTCCTTGGGTAGATAAACTGGTAAACTCAATTTAGGCTTATGCTAGTTAGAATAACATAGCTCTTATTAATACAAAGGAACAATTATCGTATTTATTCCTTGCTGAGAACTGCCGTTAAATATAACGTAAAAACACCTAATAAATTATCAAAATCCTGTGTTTAAAAAGCTAAGCATCTTTCATTGCTAATTAAACTTTTATCATTAGAATATGCGTTCTTGAGGATCTCTTTACGCCATTTTAACAATACGGCGTTTATTCTCTTCCTTTCCTTCCTTTTTCTTATAATAAATAAAGGTGTATGCGTGCAGAAGTACATAAAAGAAGCGCGTAGCTTACTTGCTTTAGGCATCCCCGTTATCATCGCGCAATTTTCCCAAACGGCAATGGGTGTGGTTGATACTGTTATGGCGGGTGCTGTAAATGCCACAGAAATGTCTGCGGTAGCAGTAGGTACGTCTATTTGGTTGCCAACGATTTTATTAGGTCAAGGCATATTAATGGCATTGACGCCAATCGTTGCTCAATTAAATGGATCAGGACAACGAAAACATATTGCGGATCGTACACAGCAAGGTTTTTGGCTCGCCACATTCTTGTCTATTATGGTAATTGCCGTTCTTTATAACAGCCGATTTATTATTGAAGCACAACATGATATCGACCCTGAATTAGCTGAAAAAGCGATTGGTTTTATTCATGCCATTATGTGGGGAGCACCTGGTTGTCTTTATTATCAAGTATTAAGAAGTCAGTGTGAGGGATTATCCAAAACAAAACCCGGTATGATCATTGGTTTTATTGGCTTGTTGATTAATATCCCTGTGAACTATGCCTTTATTTACGGTAAATTTGGTGCACCACAATTAGGCGGCATTGGTTGTGGTGTTGCGACCGCCTCTGTTTTTTGGGCTATGTTCTTGATGATGCGTTATTACGTGCGTCGTGCTCCCACACAGCGCGATGTTATGCCTAAAAAACGGTTTGTTAGCCCTGAGTTAAATACGATAAAGCGTATTACCTTTTTAGGGTTACCCGTTGGATTAGCACTCTTCTTTGAGGTGACTTTATTTGCTGTTGTTGCACTGTTAGTCTCGCCTTTAGGCGTTACAGCTGTCGCCAGTCATCAAATCGCACTTAACTTTAGTTCACTGATGTTCATGTTCCCTCTTTCATTGGGAATAGCAGCAACCATTCGTGTGGGTTATAACTTAGGACAACGATCTACAGAGCAAGCGCGTATCTCTGCGATCACGGCACTTGCCGTCGGGTTAATGCTTGCCAGTTGTACCGCTATTTTTTCTATTATCTTTAGAGAAAAAATTGCCTTAATGTATAACGACAATCTTGAAGTGGTAACATTAGCTTCTCACTTAATGTTATTTGCTGCCCTTTATCAGTTATCAGATTCGGTGCAAGTTATTGGCTCGGGTGTGTTACGTGGGTATAAAGATACACGTTCTATCTTCTTTATTACTTTTATTGCTTATTGGATTATTGGTCTGCCTTCAGGTTATATCTTAGGGCGTACTGATTATTTTGTTGAAGCGATGGGTCCTGCGGGTTTCTGGATTGGCTTTATTCTTGGTTTAACGGCTTCAGCCATTATGATGGGATCTCGCATTTGGTGGATCCAGCGTCAATCTGATGAAGTGGTGTTATTACGCTCAGAGCGTTAAACGAAAAGGTTAATTTGGCAAGGGAATGACACAAATATCAACAAATAGCTTTAAATACGAGCAGTTGAGTATAAATTTGTGTTTTTCCTCTTGCCAGAATCGGATCATCTCGTTAATATTCGTTTCCGTTGTTACCCAGAATAGATAATGCG
>NZ_JBEETS010000001.1:26253-484460 GCF_040138965.1 Proteus sp. fly-1089 | reverse complement strand
TCCATAGCTCAGTTGGTTAGAGCACCACCTTGACATGGTGGGGGTCGGTGGTTCGAGTCCACTTGGACGCACCATTTGTTTTTCAACAACATCTCAATACAGTGCGTCCATAGCTCAGTTGGTTAGAGCACCACCTTGACATGGTGGGGGTCGGTGGTTCGAGTCCACTTGGACGCACCATTTCTCTTTATCCTTTTTTCTAATATTTTCTCATCTTACCTACCCTACAAAATAATTAATTCAGCTTGCAAAAATTTATTGCGCAACAAAACGTTTAAAAAACAAGCAGTCAGCACCGTATTTTGATCACATCACTTAAATTTACCTTTTTTCGATTTTCTTCATAGAAATTAACCTCTATAATACGAAACATAATTTTGTTGAAAGGTTTCAGCGTATTGATTTACGGGCATCTTTAGAAAACAGAACAAATGAAACGTGATAGACTATAATGTAAGATGTCTACCAACCATTGATACAAAATAGTGACAAGTTTTTTATGGTGTTGCTAGATCATTAACATGTTGCGCAACTTATCCATTAGAGATGAGTTTACATATTCTGTTTCGCACAGTTGATTAAAAATAGCGACATTAACCCTTATTCATCCATTACAATACAACCATTAAATAGACTGCCATGAAAAAGACAAAAATTGTTTGCACCATCGGACCAAAAACCGAATCTGAAGAAAAACTGAATCAATTACTGGACGCAGGCATGAATGTTATGCGTCTAAACTTCTCTCACGGTGACTATGAAGAGCATGGCAACCGTATCAAAAACCTGCGTAACGTATGTGCTAAAACAGGCAAAAAAGCCGCTATTTTATTAGATACTAAAGGCCCAGAAATCCGCACCATCAAATTAGAAGGTGGTAACGATGTCGCTTTAGTTGCTGGCCAAACTTTCACTTTTACTACAGACAAATCTGTTGTTGGTAATAAAGATCGTGTAGCTGTAACTTATGAAGGTTTCGCAAAAGATTTAACCGTTGGTAATACTGTATTAGTTGATGATGGTCTTATCGGTATGAAAGTAACAAAAGTTACTGATACTGAAGTTGTTTGTGAAGTTTTAAACAACGGTGACTTAGGTGAAAACAAAGGTGTTAACTTACCGGGCGTTTCTATCGGTTTACCCGCATTAGCTGAAAAAGATAAACAAGATCTTATCTTTGGTTGCGAACAAGGCGTTGATTTCGTTGCTGCATCATTCATTCGTAAACGTTCTGATGTTGAAGAAATGCGTGCACACTTAAAGGCACACGGTGGCGAAAACATCATGATCATCTCAAAAATTGAAAACCAAGAAGGTTTAAACAATTTTGATGAGATCTTAGAAGCTTCTGACGGTATCATGGTTGCTCGTGGTGACTTAGGTGTTGAGATCCCCGTTGAAGAAGTTATCTTTGCACAAAAAATGATGATTGAAAAATGTAACGCGGCGCGCAAAGTAGTTATCACTGCAACGCAAATGTTAGATTCAATGATCAAAAATCCACGCCCTACTCGTGCTGAAGCAGGTGACGTTGCGAATGCTATCTTAGATGGTACTGACGCGGTTATGCTGTCAGGTGAAAGTGCTAAAGGTAAATACCCAGTAGAAGCGGTAACTATCATGGCAACTATCTGTGATCGTACAGACCGTATCATGCAATCTCGCCTTGATTACAAACAAACCGCTGCAAAATTACGCGTCACAGAAGCAGTTTGTCGCGGTGCGGTAGAAATGGCTGAAAACTTAGATGCACCTCTGATTGTTGTTGCAACTTTCGGTGGTAAATCAGCTCGTTCTATCCGTAAATATTTCCCAACTGCGCCAATCTTAGCATTAACAAACAACGAAGAAACCGCTCGTCAACTTCTATTAGTTAAAGGTGTAACAACTCAATTAGTTAATGAAATTTCTTCTACTGATGACTTCTACCGTATCGGTAAAGAAGCCGCATTAGCGAGTGGTTTAGCTCATGCTGGTGATCGCGTTGTTATGGTAACAGGCGCATTAGTTGATAGTGGTACAACAAATACTTCATCTGTTCACGTTCTGTAATTTACACAGTATATTAATTGTTCAAAACGCCGCTTTTTAAGTGGCGTTTTTTATTATTCACCCACATCTCGTTTATTTATTCACTTTTCTTTACCACTTCTTCTATCCTTTTAGTAAGCCTTTTATTCATATACGCTAAATAAGGATATAAAATGCCTGATGATACAATAAATACTAATGTCTTCGCTTGTACTACCCTCGCGATTAAAGATAAAAAAAATCGTATTTACCATGGTAGAACAATGGAGTTCTCAACAGATAAACCCGCTTCAATATTTGCATATTATCCTAAAGCACATACTTTCCAACAGAATGCACCAGACGGTACACCAGGGCTAAAATATACTGTTAAATACCCTTTTATTGCCATTACAGCCCCCATTAATTTAGAAGGGACAAAAGACGTACTTGAGGGCATCAATACTCAAGGTCTTTCTTTTAGCTTAAATATGCTTCCTGATTCAAAGCTCGATGATATTACCCCGCAAGATTACTCAACGTCAGTACCTATTGCGGCAATCGGTGAATGGGCTTTAGCACAATATGCAACCGTTGAAGAGTTAAGGAAAGCCATTCCTAAAACGGCTTTTTGGTCACAAAAACTATTACTTTTACGCAACTTGCCCAGCCCTTTTCATTATGCTTTTTATGATAAAACAGGAGCTTGCATTGTTGTTGAGGTTTCAGAAGGGAAATTGCATATTTATGATAATCCTACTTATTGCATGACCAATGGCCCATTATTCCCATGGCATCTTACTAACTTAAATAATTACACTCACCTTTCTAATGTTAATATTTCCACCAGCACATTGGGAAATATTAAAGTCAAACAACCAGATAGTGGAATTGCTTTAGCTTCCTTACCAAGCTCTGATACTTCTGTCGATAGATTTATTCGTGCAGTTTACTATACAACGTATTATCACCAGGTGTCTGATCCTGATATACAACTTGTTGAATTAGCGCATATCATGAATCGTTTCGATCGCCCTAAAAATTCCACAATCGATCCATTGCTAGGCCATGACTCGTTAAAAGCGCTTCATACAAGTGAATTTTCAGTGTGGACAACGCTCACCGATTTAGAACGAGGAATACTCTTTTTTAGAGGGTATAACAATCTTAACTTTCAAAAGTTTACGCTTGAAGCATTTAAAAATGAAGCAGAGCCTATTTTCATAAAAGTAAATTTAGAAGGTCATTTATAGATAAAAGCATAAGCAATAATAAAAAAGGACAGATAATATATTTTTCTATCAGACTTTTATGAATAAAATTCTTTTGTGAAATAACACGCATTTTTTGTACTGAATATTTGCGTTTTAGGTGTTATTTTTTCTATTGTTCAGTTAATGAGTAAGTAGAATATAGTAAATAAATCCAGCATTTTCTTATATCTGTGCCATACTTATTAATGGTTTCATATAAATGCTACTTGTTCCTTTACACAAATTAATAATAGAGGTTGTAACTATGAAAGCGAAACTTGTACTAGGTGCGGTAATTCTGGCTTCAGGCTTATTAGCAGGTTGTTCTTCTAGTAATAATGCACAGTTAGATCAAATCTCTTCTGATGTAAGTAGCCTGAACTCTCAAGTTCAACAACTAAGTAGTGATGTACAATCTGCGCGTGCTGAAGCTAAATCAGCTTATGACGAAGCAGCTCGTGCTAATCAACGTTTAGATAACCAAGTCACTACTTATAAAAAGTAATTTGACTCACCAATAGGCTGAAAACAGCTTTAGGTAAATATTAATCATAAAGCCCTAACAATGTTAGGGCTTTGGTTTATACACTATTAGGTTTTATAGAAGATTATATTCTTTTAGAGCCTCTTGAAGCTTTTCGAATTTCTTCATTTCATAATCTATTCTTTTTTTCAATGCGTCTTTATGAGGTTCCAATTCTTCTTTATATTTATTATGCATATCCTTAAGGAAACCAATAACTTTACCATCTTCATTATTTACAACCCTCTTTTCATTTCCTATTTGCTCTTCAATAATAAATTTATCTTTAATTAAACTCTCTATTTGTGATTTCAAGAAAGAATTCGACCCAGGATGAATTCCTTTTTCTTCGAATTCATTAGCATGTTTATACACCTCATACAATGTCGCCAACATTAAGTTAACTTGCTTACTTGAATGCCCATCAGTAAACGATAACTTATTATTCTGTTGTTTTAAAAGCTCATTCTTGACTAAGTTAAATAATTTAGTTGCATCTCCAGACAATGAATCATGCTTAAATCGAGAACTAATAGTGGTGTCAAGCGACAGTTTTTTTTCATTTATGGTGTCATGTACACCATTAATCGGTACTTCGATGCGATTCATGAGCTTTGCACATATCCAGTTTATATTTTCATTTTTACGATATTCGCTACCGAATAACAACGTTTTAGCGCTATTTTTAACTGATATTAATAAATCGGATAGCTGGCCAAATTTGTTTTCAATACTAGAAGTGACACGTTCAAAAGTACTAATCCCTTTATTTAAATCAATTTTCATAACTGTAATTTCCCTATATCAGCAAAAGACGTTTTTGATATTAAAGAAATAATTGTTTATTTAATGTTAAAAATACACCTTTTATGACTTTAAGTTGTTTTTATCTAAGTTAGCTACCCATAAAAAAAACAGATGTTTATAAGCATCTGTTTTTTATTTCTATAACTTTATGGGATATTTAATCAATAGTCACATCCACAGGTATACCAGAACGACGAATAAGCTCTGCATCGACTTTATCTTTATCGACTTTGCCACTTTCATACCAAGCATTAAATTGCTTTGTAAATGTAAAAGGCATGGTTTGGGGGTCGTCATTTTCATTGCGTGATAGTGGCTGATGAACTTCAATAAATTGCCTACCGTCTGCAGTTTCAGTAAATTTAATCGGTTTATTGATAACCTGAACTCGGCTTCCTTTGGGTACAACATTAAATAATGTCTCAATATCATTTGGACGTAAACGAATGCAACCTGAGCTCACTCTTAAACCGATACCAAAATCAGCGTTAGTACCATGAATAAGGTATTCCCCCCTGCTATGAGCCAATCTTAACGCATAAGCTCCCATAGGGTTTTCAGGGCCAGCAGGAACAACCGCAGGCAATGTTATCCCCTTTGCTGCATAATTTTTGCGAATATTGGTCGTTGGTGTCCAAGTGGGATCTTTTATAAGTTGAGAAATAGAAGTCACCATTTCAGGTGTTTCACGCCCTAATTGACCAATACCGATAGGATAAACATCAACCGTACCACCTTCTTTGGGATAATAATAAAGGCGCAATTCGGCAAGATTGATAACAATACCTTTTCGCACAGTATCCGGTAAAATCATCTGTAACGGGATCGTTAATGCTTTACCGGCATCGGGTAAAAGAGGATCAATGCCTGGGTTTGCTTCCATCATATTGAGCAATCCCACTTGATATTCAGACGCTATCGCTTCTAGTGAACGCTTATCATCCGGCACAATGTAAGATTGATTATTACCAATAATACGCTGGCCATCATCGGGTAATAGGTATTCTGTAGCATAAGATAAGTGACTACTCATTCCTAATAGCGATGCACCCAAGAGAGTTAACCATTTTTTCATCGTTTATCCCGTGTGTTAGAAATAAAATAAACTGACTATTATGATGATAACATTATCATTGTTATGCTATTCATATAATTAGTCAGTTTAGATCATTAATGAGGGATAAGGTAACATTTACGCTACAGTGTATTCTGAAAAACGCCTAATAAGCGTTGTCACCATTGCATGTAAACCTTGTGTTCTAGATGGCGTTAAATGACTTTCCAGTGCTAATGATGAGAAATAATGTTTTACATCCGTCGCTAAAGCTTGCTCAACTGTTTTACCTTGGAATAAGATAATAACCAAGGCGACTAACCCTTTAACAATGCCTGCATCACTATCACCAGCAAGGATAAGTTGTTTATTCTCATTAAGAGAAACAGCGATCCAAACTTGGCTTTGGCAACCTTCAATAAAGTTAGCTGAAATACGTTGTTCTTCTGTTAGAGAAGGAAGACGCTCACCTAGCTCCATCATATAAAGATAACGTTGCTCCCAATCCTGACAACGAGAGAAATTGCGTAATAATTTTGCTTCATCTGGCAAATTAGCAACTGCCATGAATAACCTCTTTGTTTTAATCTTTAACCTAATAGCATTTCGACACGCAATAGTGCATTAACCAGTGCATCTATATCGTTTTTATTAGTATACAACCCAAGAGATGCACGACACATTGCAGGAACCTGATAATAATCCATAATTGGCATAGCACAATGATGGCCAGTACGGATCGCAATACCATAATTATCAAGAAAAGCACCTACGTCATAAGCGTGATGTTTACCTAAATTAAAGGCTATCACACCTTGGCGAAAATCATTGCCATACAGCGTTAATGATTTTACTTTTTGTAGCTGCTCTTGTGCATACTTCATTATACTATTTTCATATTTCGCAATATTATTCATGCCTAAATCTGAAAGATAATCTAATGCTGCACCTAATCCAATCATCCCCATAATGTTAGGCGTACCCGCTTCAAAACGCCAAGGCGCATCCGCATAGGTAATATCACCATTGATATGGACATGTTTTATCATTGCACCACCACCTTCCCAAGGTGGCAATTCATCGAGAACTACCTTTTTACCGTACAACAAACCAATCCCTGTCGGTCCATAAAGCTTATGAGCACTACAAACAAAAAAGTCACAATCAAGTTGTGAAACATTAATGGGTTGATGCATTACGCTCTGCGCACCATCAACCAAGATATGTAATTCACCACCTTGTTGAGAAGCATATTGCCGAGCATCATAAATAATGTTTGCAACTGGGTTCACTGTGCCTAATACATTTGATTGATGAGTAATACTAAGTAATTTTGTTCGCTCATCAATTAAACTAGGTAACTGACTTAAGTCCAGCGTACCATCTTGTAATAACGGTAAAATGCGAACATGAAAACCATACTGTTTTGCCAGCATATACCATGGAACAATATTCGCATGGTGCTCCATTTCTGTGATGATGATATTGTCACCATCATTTAAAAATCGTTGGCTATAAACATTTGCAATTAGGTTGATCCCTTCCGTTGTTCCTTTAACAAAAACAATCTCTTCTTCACTATTGGCACCTAAAAAATCACAGGCTTTTTTACGGACATTTTCAACCAACGTTGTCGCATTTGCACTTAACGTATGAATGCCGCGATGAACCGCGGCATATTGTGTTAAGGCAAACTGTTTTTCATGTTCAATGACGCAAGCCGGTTTTTGAGCACTTGCGGCACTGTCGAGGTAGACCAGTGGTTTTCCTTTCACTTGTTGTGAAAGAATTGGAAAGTCATCTCGCGCTTTTTCAATGGAATGCGTCATAATGCCTTATTTTATACCTCTAATAAGCGCTGATTAATTCTGTCTAATACAAGCGATTTAATCACTTTATTTTCTAACGATTCAGTTAATTCAGCAGCAAATGCATGAATAATCATTTTACGAGCATCACTTAAAGGGATGCCGCGTGAGCGTAAATAAAACAACTGTTCATCATCAATTCTACCCACTGTAGCGCCATGGCTACATTTTACATCGTCAGCATAAATTTCAAGTTGTGGTTTAGTATCGATTTGCGCCTTATCACCCAGCAACAGATTGTTATTCGTCATTTGACCGTCTGTTTTTAATGCTTGTGGCGTAACAGTGATCATACCGTTAAATACGGCCTTTCCTGCATCCATTGCAATACTTTTATGTAGTTGACGACTTTGGCAATTTTTCTCACCATGAACCAACCAAGTACGAGTATCAGCAATTTCTCCGGCCTTAGGTAATACAACGCTATTCATCGAAAGCTCTGTATTTTCACCTTTTAGCGCAGAGCTAGTATGGTGCCGACTGAGTTTAGCACCCAATAAGAAAGCATAACTATTAACACGAGCATCACGACCAATAGTCAGATCGTTATGTGCAAAGTGCTGACTTTCTGCATTTTCAAAACTTAATTTGATATGGCTAAAAGAGGCATTATCACCAATCGTTGCCGTTAATCTCGCGCCAGTAAAATGGCGATTTTCATTATTACTGCTGATATAATGCTCAATGACCTGCATTTGTGTATTAGCACCCACATCAAGATGAAAACGATAATTCGCGTTATTCACCTTAGCACCATGCTCACCTTGTGTAATATTAAGGATATAAAGCGGTTTATCCGCAATAACACCCTTTTTCAGTGTAATAAGCAAAGGGTGTGGCGCTAAACTTTCAACTAAATGCAGAAAAATTTCACCATTGACGGCCTCAGGTAGCTCACTCTGATTATCAAGTAAGGTCACCTGATAAGGGCCGAATTCTTTACTACTTTCTGTTGGCGAAAACGTACCATTCACCATTACAACACGATAGCAATCAAGTGCTAAAGCATGTTTAGTAATTAAGCTTTGCACATCAAAAGGGGGTAACTGTTGATAACTTTGGCTTAACGTCTCATCTAATGGTGTATAGTGCCAATCTTCATGGCGATAAATAGGAAAACCTACTTTCTCAACTTGCAACCAATGATTACGAGCGTTGAAGTTATCGTCACCTTTACGTTGATGATATAATTCAGAAAATATTTTTAGTGCTTGTTGATTACGTAATTCAACTTGGCGCTGCTTTTCACGCTTTTCATTGAGGGTCAATAAGCCAGCCATAACCTTGTTCCTCCAATTTTTGCGCCAATGAAAAATCACCTGATTTAATGATTTTTCCCTGATAAAGCACATGTACAAAATCAGGTTTAATATAATCAAGAATACGTTGATAGTGTGTTACAACAATAAACGCACGTTTACCATCACGTAGGCTATTAACACCATTAGACACGATTTTTAATGCGTCAATATCAAGGCCTGAGTCTGTTTCATCTAAAATGCACAGTTCTGGTTCTAGGGCGGCCATTTGCAAAATATCGTTACGTTTTTTCTCACCACCTGAGAAGCCCACGTTAACAGAACGTGTTAACAAATCTTGAGGCATATCCAGTAATTTGATTTTATCTTCAATAAAATCTTCAAAATCAAAGCGATCTAATGGCTCTTGTCCACGATATTCTCTTACCGCATTCACTGAAGATTGTAAGAAAAACTGATTACTGACACCGGGTATTTCAACAGGGTATTGAAATGCCATAAAAATACCCTCACCTGCGCGATCTTCAGGTTCTAATTCTAATAAATCTTTATTTTTGAAAGTAATAGAACCTTCATCTACTTCATATTCTTCACGGCCAGCGAGTGTTGCAGATAAGGTACTTTTACCTGAACCATTTGGCCCCATAATCGCATGAACTTCACCTGCACGAACTTGCAAATCTAGCCCTTTCAGGATTTCATTGCCTTCAACACTGACATGTAAATTTTTAATATCTAACATAATATATGCCTTAGGTATCGTTACACCCAGAATTTGATTAATACTTAACCAACGCTATGCTCTAAGCTGATTGCTAATAATTTTTGTGCTTCTACAGCAAATTCCAGCGGTAATTCTGAGAACACGTCTTTACAAAACCCGTTTACAATCATTGAGATTGCATCATCTTCACTTAATCCACGTTGACGACAATAAAACAGTTGATCTTCACCAATACGTGACGTTGTCGCTTCGTGTTCAAGCTGTGCTGAGTTATTCATTACCTCAACATATGGAAAAGTATGTGCGCCACATTGCGTACCAATTAACATAGAATCACATTGTGTAAAATTACGGGCATTTTTTGCACCAGGGAGAACTTTCACAAGTCCACGGTAACTATTTTGACTTTTACCCGCTGAAATGCCTTTAGAGATAATGGTTGATTTGGTATTTTTGCCAATATGGATCATCTTAGTACCAGTATCTGCTTGTTGATTGCCGTTAGTTAGGGCAACCGAGAAAAATTCAGCCGTAGAATTATCCCCTTTTAAAATCACGCTTGGGTATTTCCAAGTGATTGCAGAACCGGTTTCTGACTGCGTCCACGACATCTTGGCATTTTCGCCTTCGCAGATAGCACGTTTAGTTACAAAGTTAAGAATGCCACCTTCACTATCGCCACCAGAGAACCAGTTTTGTACAGTAGAATATTTTACTTCAGCATCTTTATGAATAATGACTTCAACCACAGCGGCGTGAAGTTGATAACTATCACGAACTGGCGCTGAACAACCTTCGATATAACTGACATAACTGCCTTCATCAGCGACCAAAATAGTTCGTTCAAATTGACCTGTCTGAGCCGCATTAATACGGAAATAAGTCGATAACTCCATTGGGCAACGTACCCCTTTTGGAATATAGACAAAAGTTCCATCAGACGCGACGGCGGCATTCAGTGCGGCAAAGTAGTTATCATGGCTTGATACAACAGTACCTAAATACTGACGCACTAAATCAGGGTATTCTTGAATAGCTTCGCTAAATGAGCAGAAAATAATGCCATGTTCAGCAAGCTCTTCACGATATGTTGTTGAAACTGAAACAGAGTCAAAAATTGCATCAACTGCAACCGCTTGCCCTTCTCTTACAGGGACACCCAGTTGGTTAAAGGCATCTTCAACTTCTTTAGTTAAATAATCTTGCACAGCTTGCTTATCACTGGTTACTGCTTCATTTGTACCACCAGCACAACTGCCGTTAGCACAACATGAACTGCAAGAAGGTGCAGAATAATAGCTATAATCTTGGTAATTAAGCGATGGATAATCCGCTTTTAGCCAATGTGGCTCTTCCATTTCTAGCCAATGCCGATATGCATCTAAACGAAATTCCAGCATCCACTCTGGCTCGTTTCTTTTTGCCGATATTGCACGTACAACCGCTTCATTTAATCCTTTTTCTAAGGTGTCAGTTGATATATCGGTATAAAAACCTTCTTTATAGTGGTGATCGCTTAGCCATCCCTGAACTTCATCACCAATTTCAACATTGCTCTGAGACATAATCTGACTTCACTATGTTATACCCCAAAGCTCTCACCACATCCGCAGACGTTTTGAGCTTTAGGATTATTAAATTTAAACATTTGATTAAGTCCTTCACGAACATAATCAACAACAAGCCCATCGATGAATGGCATTGCTTTCAATGAAACAAACAGTTTTGCGCCATTATGTTCATACACAATATCATCTTCATTAGGGCCGGCTACGAGTTCAATAACATAACCATACCCAGTACAACCAGAGGGTTTGATATTTAAGGAAAGCCCCTGTTTTTCAGGGTTTTTCTCAACTAAATGGCAAATATGTTTTGCTGCATCATCCGTCAGTACAATGCCTTGCCAAGCTGTGTCGTTAAGAGAAAAAGTTTCAACGTTGTTTGTCATTTCTGACCTCATTTCGAAAGGAGATTGATATCTTTCCTGACACTAATGGTAATGATAACCCTTATCACTTCAACCATGTCTTTTGAAAGGATATTATGCAAATGTATGTTTTTTGTTCTATTGTTGCGTTAAATTTGTTAAATTTTATTTTTAACGCTATGTAATATATCACTTTTGTCTTTTTTTATAACAAAAAATAAAACTTTTAATTTTTCTTATAATTCGCACAATAAGCATATAAGTTGCAATATAAATGCACTTTATATGTTATCACTGAAATCGAGAGAAAAAAGCATAAAAATATGTATCTACACGATGGTATTTACAATACAGACATTTCATTTTTATGCTTGTCATGAGGGATAAGATAGCACCACTGATGGAATAACTTCTTATTGTATTGTGTGTTTGCTGAACTTATTTATTAATTGAAATAGTTTGAATATGTTCTCTTGTACATTCAATAAGTTGTTTGTATTTTTGCTTGTTAGACTGGCTATTTATTGTACTAATAAATTGCAATTGCCAAACGCGATTAGTGCTAAGGTCTGCCACTAAAACACCTTCATAGCTCACATTTTCTCTTGCCATATTTCCTTCAAAAAGAACATGACGGCTTTCAACATTTGGAATGGTTAATGGTTTTATTGATGTGAAAATCTCATTCATACCATCAATTATCGCAATATTATCAATGATGCCTTGTGCTCCAGCATCCACATCGTAAGTCATTGCATCGGCCATTTTAAAATAAACCAGACGAACTTCCGACAAATCACAAATAGGATTTGATTTATAAACTATCATTTCTGTTGTAACGTCCTGAACATTATCAGGCAATATTTTAAAATAGTTTTCAGTATCCTCTCTGCTCATTGAAAATGAAGTGGGATATGCCATATTAAAACCAGAAATATTTTGTACTGGAATATTACTTATATTGTTACTCGCTTTAGAGGTAGAATTATTATCACATCCGGTGAGTAATAAACCTGCAATTAATAATGCTGCGGTGTTGAATTTTGAAATAGTTAACATTATGAGCGTCTTTTCTTTTATTATGAAGATAATGATTATCATTAAAAATAAAGTCTAAATAAAGAATAATTTCTATTTTCGTTCTCTATTTTTATTCTTTTTCTCATTACCTATAAACATAAAAATGCACAAAGCGAGTATTTCACTTTGTGCATTTAATTTTTTACTTTCTTAAGAAATAACCGATGTGGTTAACCTTGAAATACACACTTGACGATCCTCATCATCAAATATTTCTATTGACCACACTTGATGAGAACGCCCTAAATGAATAGGTTTACATACCCCTCTCACCTTACCTTCTCTGGCTGAACGAATATGATTGGCATTAATTTCTAAACCCACAATTTTCTGTTCTCCTTCGGTACAAAGATACCCAGCAACCGATCCTAGGGTTTCAGCTAAAACAACAGAAGCGCCGCCATGCAACAAACCTAGAGGTTGTTTTGTACGATGATCAACAGGCATTGTTCCTTCAAGATAATCATCACCGAGGCACGTTAATTCAATACCTAAATGGCTCATCATATTGTTTTGCCCAATATGATTAAGATGCTCGATTGTCGTTTCACGTTTCCATATCATGGCATAATCTCCAATAGCGCCTGTAGTGGGTGTTTAAGCTCAATATTATCAATACGTTTTACTTGGCTACGACACGAATACCCTGTGCTTAAGCAACGCATTGTCGGCAATGTTTTTAGTGCATTACCCCATGAGAGTTGGTAAATGCCTAATGAGTTTTCATAATTGTTCAGTTCATGTCCATAAGTACCAGCCATTCCACAACATCCAGTGCTTACAAATTCGAGTTGTTGCCCATAACGTTGGAAAATTGTCTGCCACTGTTTCATACTTTGTGGTAGTGCCGTCACTTCCGTACAATGCCCGAAAAGATACCATTTTTCAGCATCATCGCGAACAGCTATTGGTTCACTCACTAATTTATTTAACCATTCATGAACGAGCTGAACATTAAAATCACCACGCTTATCACCCAGTATTTCACGATATTCATCGCGATAACAAAGCACTAATGCGGGATCAACTCCCACCATTGGAATGTCTAATTTTGCAACACGATTAAGCATAATTGACGTTTTTTGTGCTGTTTTACTAAATTTTTGTAAAAAGCCTTTAATATGTTGCGCCTTTCCATTAGGTGAAAAAGGCAGTAAAACAGGTTTAAACCCAATTTTTTCAATGAGTTTGATAAAATCTGCGACCACTTTTGCATCGTAATAGCTAGTAAAAGGATCTTGCACCACCAACACATAATGACTTCGTTGCTTATCTGATAAACGTTCTAAATCTTCTAACGTCATATCTAGAGCGTGGTGACCAGCTAGTTGTTGTTTTAATGTTGGCGATGACAGCAACGGTAAATCTACCATTCCTATGGTATGTTTACTTAATGACTGCACCAAAGGCTGCTTCATAAAGAAATTAAAGAATTCCGGCGCCTTAGCCATGACAGGAGTTGTTAGTTCAACATTCGCAACAATATGATCTTTTAATGGCCGTAAGTAGCGCTGGTGGTACAATTCAGTAAATTTAGAACGAAATGACGGTACGTCAATTTTAATCGGACACTGAGTTGAACAGGCTTTACAAGCTAAACAGCCATTCATAGCCGCTTTTACTTCATGAGAAAAGTCATATTCGCCACGTTTGGCTTTCCATGTATTACGTGTTTTTTCAATCAAACTTCTTAAGCTAGGTTTGTTATTTTCTAGGCTAGATCCAAGTTGTTTTGGGTTAACACCTTGCTCTGTTAATAAGCGTAGCCACTCCCTTACAAGTGCAGCTCGCCCTTTGGGTGAATGAATGCGTTGCCCACTAATTTTCATGGAAGGACACATCGGGCTTTTCGCATCAAAATTAAAGCAAAGCCCATTACCATTACAGTCTAAAGCCCCTTTAAAATCTTGACGGACAGATAAAGGGATGGTGCGATCAAAGGTACCTCGTTTAATGGTATCAACTTGTTTCATAGGTTCATCGACCTCTAACGGAGGACAGATTTTCCCAGGATTAAGTCGATTTCGAGGATCGAACACCGTTTTTATCTGGCGAAGTTCGTGATAGAGCGTTTCACCAAAAAATTCAGGGCTGTATTGCGCTCTAAAGCCTTTTCCATGCTCACCCCAAAGTAACCCACCATATTTGGCTGTTAACGTAACAATGTCATCTGAGATAGATTTCATCAGCAATTCTTGTTGTGGATCGCACATATCGAGTGCAGGTCTTACGTGCAATACACCCGCATCAACATGCCCAAACATGCCATAATTGAGTTGATGACTGTCAAGTAACGCTCTAAATTCTGTAATATAATCAGCAAGATGTTCTGGTGGTACACAGGTATCTTCTACAAAAGGTATAGGCTTTGCTTGCCCTTTTGCATTACCTAATAAACCAACTGCTTTTTTACGCATGGCATAAATGCGGTTAATATCCGCTAAATCATCACACACTTGATAACCAATAACACCGCTTTGTCCCTCTTTCATTAATGAGTCTAAACGCTGACATAATGATGTAACTTGAGAATAAATTAATGCTTCATCATCCCCCGCAAACTCAACAATATTAAGGCCTTGCATATCTTTATCTGCCACATCCGTGATCAGTTCTTTGACGGAATGCCACACAATATCTTCACGAGCAAGATTCAAGACTTTGGAATCAACGGTTTCAACAGAAAGTGCATTGGCTTTAACTAAAAAAGGTGCGTTACGCAATGCAGAATCAAAAGAGTCATATTTTACATTTACTAAGCTGCGTTGTTTTGGAATGGGCGTGATATCCAACGTTGCTTCAGTAATAAATGCCAGTGTGCCCTCTGAACCGGTTAAAATTCGCGTTAAGTCAAAGCGTTTCATGTCATCACTAAAAACATGACGCAAATCATATCCCGTTAAAAAGCGGTTTAATTTAGGGAATTTTTCAAGAATAAGTTTTCGTTGCTCTTTGCAACGGGATAAAACTGTTCGATAAACCTTCCCAATAGCAGAGCTTTCTTGGGCGATATTTTCGGCTAATGCCGTATCCATGGAGCGGGTTTCAAGGAGTTCGCCACCTAACAAGACCGCCCGAATACCGAGGACATGATCAGAGGTTTTACCATAAACCATAGAACCTTGCCCTGAGGCATCGGTGTTAATCATTCCACCTAATGTGGCTCGGTTACTGGTAGAAAGTTCTGGTGCGAAAAAAAAGCCATAGGGTTTTAAAAACAGATTGAGCTCATCTTTTATCACACCAGCTTCAACTTTAACCCAACGTTCTTCTGGGTTTATCTCAATAATACGTTTCATATAACGAGATAAATCAACCACTATACCATCAGTCAATGCCTGCCCATTGGTGCCGGTACCTCCGCCTCTTGGTGTCAAAGAAAGCGAATGAAATTTGGGTTCATCGACTAGGCGTGCAACAATAGTAACGTCAGCCGTTGAGCGAGGAAAAACCACCGCCTGTGGCAATAACTGGTAAATACTATTATCTGTTGCCATAGTGAGTCTATCAGCATAACTGCTGGAGATATCACCAGTGAAGCCATTCTTACGGAGAGTATCAAGAAATTCTGTTGTGAGTTCACTAACTTGCGGTGCTTGCGATATACGTGGGATCATTTGTTATAGCTCTTTAATCTAATAGTCCACATTGCTTAATTTTTGATATTGAAATGTATGCTAAGAGGTACTTTTACTCATTTTGTACTTTCAGACCGATACCTGTTCACCTTATCATACAATTCTGGCAAATTGCGTAGTGATATAAACAACGTGATATTTGCAATGTTTATTCATCTGCTTCTAGCATTTTTATTCGTGTAGGGATTTAAAACCATGGAAAAACCGCAGATCCATACAGATATACCCAAAGTTTTATTCACTGTTCTTTTTATTTCTTTTTTTATTATCGCCAGTTTTTGGATACTCAACCCTTTTATTGTGGGTTTTATTTGGGCTGGAATGATTGTTGTTGCCACATGGCCTTTGCTCCTTATTATTGAAAAACGAGTAAAATATCGTTGGCTATCTACCATGATAATGATGATCTTGATATTACTGATTTTTGTTATCCCTATTATCTTGTTAATTAGCAGTGTTATTGATAATAGTGCCCCACTAATTGAGTTAGCTAAGTCACCTTCGAATATTCAGCCTCCTCAATTATTATGGCTTAATGATATCCCGATGATAGGAAGCAAGCTTTATGATACATGGCACTCTATTCTCGTTTCTGGTGGCAATGCGTTAATTGCCAAAATTCAACCTTATGTTGGACAAGCCGCTAACTGGTTTTTCGCTCAAGCCCTAAATATCGGTCGATTTGCTCTGCATTTAGGAGTGATGTTGTTATTTTCTGGCTTACTGTTTTTACAAGGTGAGAACGTTGTTGCTTGGTTACGTCATTTTGCTATTCGCTTAGCGGGTCAACGTGGTGATGCGGCCATTTTACTAGCATCAATGTCTATTCGTGCCGTTGCTCTGGGCGTGGTATTAACCGCCTTAATTCAAGCCATTGTCGGTGGTATTGGCCTTGCGGTATCAGGCGTGCCTTATGCCACAGTACTTACCGTTGTCATGTTCATTTGTTGCCTTGCTCAAATAGGCCCTTTATTAGTGCTAATCCCTTCTGTTCTATGGCTATTTTGGACTGGTGATACAACTTGGGGCATTGTCATGGTAATTTGGGGAGGTGCCGTGGCAACTATGGATGGTGTATTACGCCCATACTTAATCAAAATGGGGGCTGATTTACCGATGGTATTAATTCTAACGGGGGTTATTGGCGGCATTTTGACATTAGGTATGATTGGATTATTTATTGGTCCTGTTGTTCTTGCTGTTACACATAGTTTATTAAATGCATGGATAAATGAAGTACCAAAGCCTAATCCTGATCTAACTGAAACCGTAGAATTTATGAATAAAAACTTTATTGAGAAAGAATAAATAATAATGGGGCATGTAAGTGTAGCTACTTACATGCTCTAAAAATAATAGACTAAAGTTTAATAAAGATTATCAATTTAGGAATGAATTATTATATTTTTATATTCAAACTTACAATTTGAAACAAATTACATTTTTTTAAACCTGTTTGTTACCAGCTAGTTATATTCACTTTGAAATAGACTAATATTATTTTTATTGAGATAATTCTTAGAGCATAATTAACTCATTTCTCTTAATATAAATATCAACGAAACAAATGTTTCACCGAATTAATGATTTCGCCTTTCATATTAATAAATTAATTGGCGAAATTAAAGAATATAAAATATTGCTGTGTGTAGTCTTTGCCTGTCAGCCCATGATAGGCTTTTTTTTTGCCTATTATTTAATAATTGTATAAAAAAAGCTCACATTATTTTGTGAGCTTTCATTTATAACCTTTATATTAATTCTATTGTGCTAATTTCACCCAAGTTTTAATTACGGTATCTGGATTTAAAGATAAACTATCAATCCCTTCTTCCATTAGCCATTGTGCGAAATCTTCATGATCAGAAGGCCCCTGACCACAAATACCCACATATTTACCGTTACGTTTAGCCGCTTGGATCGCCATTGATAACAGCGCTTTTACAGCGTCATTGCGTTCATCAAATAACGAAGAAACCACTCCTGAATCTCGATCAAGACCTAATGTTAATTGAGTCATATCATTAGAACCGATAGAGAAACCGTCAAAATGCGCTAAGAATTGATCAGCTAATAGTGCATTTGATGGAATTTCACACATCATAATCACTTTTAAGCCATTCTCACCACGTTTTAAACCGTTTGCAGCTAATTCTTCAATAACTTCTTCAGCTTGGCGTACCGTACGAACAAATGGGATCATCACTTCAACATTATCTAAACCCATATCGTTGCGAACACGTTTTACTGCTTCACACTCAAGCGCAAAACAACGACGGAAATCATCGGATACATAACGACCTGCTCCACGGAATCCTAACATTGGGTTCTCTTCATCCGGCTCATAACGGTCACCACCAACTAAGTTGGCATATTCGTTAGATTTAAAGTCAGACAAACGAACAATCACACGTTTAGGCCAGAATGCTGCCGCCAATGTCGCAATCCCTTCTGTTAATTTACTAATGTAATATTCAACAGGAGATTCATAGCCAGCCATCATCTCATTAATTTCAGCTTTTAATGCTTCGCTTTGATCGTCATACTCTAATAATGCACGAGGATGGACACCAATCATACGGTTGATAATAAATTCTAAACGCGCAAGACCCACACCGTCATTTGGTAAACCAGCAAAATCAAATGCACGATCAGGATTGCCAACGTTCATCATGATTTTTAGATCAAGTTCAGGCATGTTATCGATTGCGGAGCTTTGAATAGAAAAATCTAGTTTGCCATCATAGACAAATCCCGTATCACCTTCAGCACAAGAAACTGTAACGACTTGCCCTTCTGTAATACATTCAGTGGCATCACCACAACCGACAACAGCAGGAATACCTAATTCACGAGCAATAATCGCAGCATGACATGTTCTACCACCACGATTTGTCACAATCGCAGAGGCCTTTTTCATAATAGGTTCCCAATCTGGGTCTGTCATGTCAGTAACTAGTACATCACCAGCTTCAATTCTATCCATTTCATTTAAGTTATGAATAACTTTGACTGCGCCTGTACCAATACGATGACCAATAGCACGGCCTTCAATGATTACAGAGCCACTTTCATTTAACTGATAGCGTTCCATCACTTGCTGGTTAGATCGAACGGTTTCAGGGCGAGCCTGTACTATGTACAAACGACCATTATGCCCATCTTTAGCCCACTCGATATCCATTGGACGACCATAGTGGCGTTCAATCAATACAGCTTGTTTTGCCAACTCTTGAACTTCATTATCTGTCAAAGAGAAACGATTGCGCAGTGATTCTGGCGTATCTTCAATACGTACTTGTTTACCATGCTCTACACTGTCTGCGTAAACCATTTGGATCTTTTTAGAACCTAAGTTACGACGAACAATTGAAGGTAGGCCTTTTGCTAAAGTTGGCTTGTGTACATAAAACTCATCAGGGTTTACTGCTCCCTGAACAACCATTTCGCCTAAACCATAAGCTGATGTAATAAAGACAACTTGATCGAAGCCTGATTCAGTATCAATGGTAAACATCACACCAGAAGAGGCAAGATCAGAACGCACCATGCGTTGAACACCTGCAGATAACGCAACACCGCGGTGATCGTAGCCTTGATGGACACGATAAGAAATTGCTCGGTCATTAAATAACGAGGCAAATACATGTTTAATTGCAACGAGAATGGCATCGATACCTTGAACGTTTAAAAACGTCTCTTGTTGGCCCGCAAAAGAAGCATCAGGCATATCTTCTGCGGTTGCAGATGAACGAACGGCAAAAGAAGCTTCTGACTCACCTTCACTTAATGTGAGATAAGCATCGCGAATATCTTTTTCAAACTGAGGCGTAAAAGGTGTATCAATTACCCATTGACGAATTTGATTACCTGCTTGAGCCAGTTGATTAACATCGTCAACATCAACACTATCAAGTAATTCATAAATACGCTGATTGATACCACTCTGTTCCAGAAAATCATTAAACGCTTGCGCTGTGGTAGCAAACCCATTAGGAACAGAAACACCTAGTTCCGCGAGGTTTGTGATCATTTCACCGAGGGAAGCATTTTTCCCACCAACACGATCAACGTCATTCATACCTAATTGGTTATACCAAAGTACATTGCACGGGGTGAGGCTATTGCTGGACATTGAGAACAATCCTTTTTTAAACAATTATGAGAGAGAGAAAAAAAGAAAAACCCGCTGTCAAAACGACAACTTAAATAAGCGTATCACAATGTTATAGTGAATATAGAAAGGTGAATCGATCAACCAGAAAACTTTATTTTTTTATCCTTTATAATCAATAAAAATGCTATAGATAATGTTGTTTGATTCGCTAATTCAGCTAAAAAAGGTGAGCGTTATGATATTAAGCTTAAATTCTATTAATTGTGATAATAATGAACCCATTGATAGAACAGTCTTTTTTATCTCTGATGGTACAGCTATTACAGCTGAAGTTTTAGGCCACGCCGTACTTTCTCAATTTCCACTAAGAATGAAAAGTTATACATTACCTTTTGTTTCTACGGTAGAAAGAGCTGAAGAAATAAAACAGAAAATCTCTGAAATTTATAAAAAGAGTGGCGCTAAACCCCTTGTTTTTTATTCTATTATTAGCCCTGAAGTTAAACGAGTAATAAATAGTAGTGAAGGTTTTTGTCAGGATATTGTGCAATCTCTTGTATTACCGCTTGAAAAAGAAATGGGTATTCAAGCCTCACCAAAATTAAATAAAACACATGGGTTAACAGAGAAAAATCTTAGTAAATACGATGCCCGTATTGCGGCTATTGAATACACGCTTTCTCACGATGATGGAATATCATTACGTAATCTCGATCAAGCACAAGTTATCTTAATTGGTGTTTCTCGTTGTGGTAAAACACCCACCAGCCTCTATTTAGCTATGCAATTTGGTATTCAAGCGGCCAATTACCCATTTACTGCTGATGATATGGATTTTTTAAAACTCCCTGCTGAATTAAAAGAGTATCAACATAAATTATTCGGTTTAACCATTGCACCAGAACGCCTTGCTGCTATCCGGGGTGAACGTCGTGAAAATAGCCGTTATGCATCAATTCGCCAATGTAGAATCGAATTAGCCGAAGTGGAAGCTCTTTTTAGAAAAAACAATATTCCTTATCTCAATACCACAAATTATTCTGTTGAAGAAATTTCAACTAAGGTAATTGATTCTATGGGATTAGCGAGAAGGATGTTCTAAGTCTTAACCGTATTTTTTTATTAGTTTTTCTCTAATAACGCTGTTGAAATTAGCTGAATTTCGTTTATTGTGATCTTAATCACTGGGTAGACTTACCCTGTATATTTATTGAGATGAATTATGTTAAAGACAGACGAACTACGGACTAAGGCTTTAGACAGTCTGGTGACACCAGAAACCTTAGCAAAAGAGTTCCCCATTTCTGATGAGATAATCCAAAATATCACATCAGCACGTAAACGAATTGAAGCTATCCTCACTGGTGAAGACAAGCGGCTTTTAGTGATTGTGGGTCCTTGTTCTATTCATGACCCCAAAGCTGCCAAAGAGTACGCCACGAAACTTAACCAACAAAAAGAACGCTATCATGACCGCTTAGAAATTGTCATGAGAACCTACTTTGAAAAACCACGTACAGTTATTGGTTGGAAAGGCTTAATCTCTGATCCTTATCTTGATAATTCTTGCAATGTAAATGAAGGTATCCGCCTTGCAAGAAAATTATTAATTGAGATAAATACATTAGGTTTACCAACTGCAACCGAGTTTCTTGATATGGTAACTGGTCAGTATATTGCTGACTTAATTAGTTGGGGGGCTATCGGCGCAAGAACTACAGAGAGTCAGGTTCATCGTGAAATGGCATCTGCACTTTCTTGTCCTGTGGGCTTTAAAAACGGTACGGATGGTAATACTCGTATTGCTATTGATGCAATTCGTGCCTCTCGCGTAGGTCACACTTTCTTATCACCTGACAAAAATGGCCGCATGACAATTTACCAAACTAGCGGTAACCCTTATGGGCACATTATTATGCGAGGTGGTAAAAAACCAAATTATCATGCAAGCGATATTGCAGATGCTATTGATGCACTAAAACAAGTGGATTTACCTGAGCATCTTATTATCGACTTTAGTCATGGTAATTGTGAAAAGATCCATCGCCGTCAATTAGAAGTGGCTCGCAATGTCAGTCAACAAATTAAAGATGGCTCGCAAGCAATTGTTGGTGTGATGGCTGAAAGTTTTTTACAGGAAGGCTCGCAAAAAGTCTTGCCAGAAAAACCTCTTATTTATGGACAATCTATTACTGACCCATGTTTAAGTTGGAATGATACCGAGCAATTGCTTGAATTATTAGCACAAGCCGTTGAAAGTCGATTTTAATAAACTTACTTCTTAAGGGGATAATCCTATCCCCTATTATTTTTCTTCTATATTCATTCTGTATTGTTCTTATTTTTCAGTAAAAAGATAAACCTCTTTTATTCCTTTGTTTTAAATTTCATCACATACCGCTTTATCACTCACAATATGACTTAAATTTACCTGTTTACGTTAAAAAAAGCTTGTCTAAATACATTTGTTAACGATAATGATTATCATAATGATAACGCTTATTACTCTTAGTGTATTATGAATAAAAAAGCCAATAATTTGGATAGTTCATTAGTTAAACAGGACTCTCATTCTTCAATAATTCAATCTATTAATAGTATTGAATTATTGGGCAAAGATGGCGTGGTTTACATTCAACATAACGGAGAGTTGTATCAACTACGTCAGACCAAAGCAGGAAAACTGATCCTGACTAAATAATCATTTTTGACAATAACTCGCAAGCCACCTATCGATTCAGCTAGGCAGCCAGCTAAATAACTCCATATACAAGGACTTTCTATGGATATTTATGGTATGTGTATGCTGAAAAAACATTTCAAATATTCAGGTATAGCAACAGCACTTTGTCTGTTGTATTCCCCTATTGCCTCTGCACACGCTGAAAACACACAAACGGACTCTCTTACTGTTATTGGTCATAAATATCATGAAATTGAGCATAACTTTCAATCTACAATTGAAACCTCAACCCCCCAGGCAAAAACAGCTTCAACAACCGGTGAGATGTTAAAAGAAGTCGCGGGTATCACTCTTTCAGGAACGGGAGTGACTAATGGTGCCAACATTCTAATGCGAGGATATGATCAAAAAGGCGTCAAAATTCTCGTTGATGGCATTCATCAACCACTCGAAAATACAATGAATAACTTAGGGGGGGTATTTCTTGACCCTTCTTTAATCAAAAGTATTAATGTCAAACACGGTTCTGCCTCAACTGTTCATGGCGAAGGCGCTATGGGAGGTGTTGTTGCTTTTAACACTCTCGATCCTCAATCAATATTGGCAAAGAATAAAAACTTAGGAGCTAAATTATTCAGCTCTTATTCTTCTGCTGATCGCCATTTTTCTTATGGCGGAATAATTGCGGGCCAACATAAATTATTTTCTGGTTTAATCTCTTACACTCAACGTCAGCGTGGTCCTATCTTATTGGCTGATGGGCAGAAAATGGATAACAATGAATCCATTAATAACTACTTTGCTAAAATCTATCTCTATCCCACAAATAACCAAACCTTTATTTTCTCAGCTCGCCATTATGATAATTCAGGTGAACAACGAGAAGTATTATATCGTATGAGTGGATATGGTAAAAATAAAAGCAACCAAGTATATCGGGATACTCAGCAAAAAAATTATTCTCTAACCCATCACTATGCCCCTGAAAGTAATTCTTGGATTGATTTAACAACTCATCTTTATTACTCACAGTTTAATATTGAGCAAACTTTCTTAACCGATGTAAAACTTACAGAAAGTGAACTTAAAAAAAATTTAAAAGGTAAGATCGGTACTTTCGAAGCACGAACACAATCAACTTATGGTGGAAAATTAGAAAATTACACTAATATTACTCCTCATAATAATCTTAATTTATCAGTCATTCTGGGTACTGAAGCTTACCGACAGAAAATGACATCCAACGAAAAAGCAAAAAACTTCCCATTGGCAAAAATGGATTATGCCGCTGCATGGTTACAAAGCACGCTATCAACACCGCTATTCCCTTTATCCTTAACAGCCGGTGTTCGCTATCACTATTATGAAAGCTCTCCAAATAAAAAGATTGATAGTTTCATTTACAATCATGCAGCTAGCATTAGAAGTGTAGATGAAAATAAACTCATGCATAAAGCAAGTTATCGTGGTACCACTGAAAATGTAAAATTAACATTTTCTGCAACACCGTGGTTACAGCTTTACACGTCATACTCAACTGCATTTAGGGCACCTACATTAAGTGAGATGTTTAATGATTCACTTCATTATAATAAAGGACGATTTTTAACATCTTATTGGATACCTAATCCTTACTTAAACCCAGAAAGAAACAGAACTTGGGAATATGGTGGAAAATTCTCATTCCAACAATTGCTATCCGAAAATGATGCACTAGAAATTAAAGTGGCTTATTTCGATACATTGTCAAAAGACTATATTTCCTATGCTCATTGGATGGGAACAATTCTTGGCAAACAGAGCCTAAAAGCCTATAACATTGCGAATGTTTATATTGAAGGTGCCGATATTGCTTTACGTTACACCCACACTTGGCTCTCTGCTGGGTTAAGCTATAACCGTACAAATACATTCCAACTTACAGATAGTGAAACCATCTCCCCCGTAAGACCAGAAATTCTTACTGCATTTATACAAGTTCCTATCGCCAAAACACCTTTCTCATTAGGTTGGTCTGGGCAATTTGCCAGTGCTACTGATTCTAAAAGTAGCTACAAGGGCATGGTTGCTCCACATAATCGGGGGAAAGAAGTCACTCGATTACAAGAAGTTGTTCAACAATTTCCTGGATATGCTGTCCACGATTTTTCACTCAGCTATCAATCTAAGAAAAATAAAGATCTACAAGCAACACTTATGTTGGCAAATGCCTTTAATTATGAGTATTTCTCAACTCGAGGTGTACCTCAAGAAGGCAGAAATATCAAAATGTCCGTCAGTTATCGCTGGTAGATGAGGAGCAATGATTTACATAACAGAGGGCTGTTTAAACAGCCCATTAAAATAATGGAGATCCATCTGCATGTCTCAGTCATTCCTATTAATTAAATTTAGTTTACTTGCTGTTGCTGTTTCTTCTGCTTGTGTGTCAGCACAAGAAAAAACACAAACTGGCGAGGAGAAAAAAACAGAAGTACTTACCGTTTATGCGACTGGTAATGAGCGTGATAGCTTTACGTTACCTATGATGTCAACCGTTATTAAAAATAACAATGCGTTGTCAGAAACCGCGGGTAGTGCATCTGAACTACTTCGTCATGTGCCCGGAATTTCTATTTCAGGCGCAGGTCGTACTAATGGTGAAACCATCAGTATGCGTGGATACAGTAAAAATGGAATATTGACACTTGTAGATGGTGTACGTCAAGGAACTGACACTGGCCATATTGATAGTATTTTTGTTGACCCCCTTCTTATAAAGCAAGTTGAAGTGGTTAGGGGGCCTTCTGCATTGTTGTATGGTAGTGGGGCACTTGGTGGTGTTATTGCTTACGATACAGTTGATGCGAGCGATCTACTTTCAAAAAATGAACAAGGCGGTGTACGTGTCACTGGTCTTGGTAATACCGCACAACATAGCCAAGGTTTAGGAGTTACCGCTTTTGGTAAACACGAGAAGCTTGATGGTCTTGTTGCATTATCAGCTCGTGATAAAGGTGATACTCGTTATGGTGGAGGTTATCGTGCACAAAATGATGAAACCATTATTAACCTACTCTCCAAAGGGCGTTGGTTTATTGATGATAGCAATACTTTAAGTGGTCAATTCCGCTATTACCATAATAATGCTCATCAACCTAAAAACCCTCAAATTGCTGGAAATTCCACACTGACAAATGTGGAAACTGACCGAACAACAACACAAAAAGATGCACAGTTAACCTATCAATACAATCCTTCAGATTTACAATGGATTAATCTAAAAACACAAGCCTATTACAGTGAAGTTGATATCAACGCCAAAACAGTACAAAAAGGATTTGAAGGTCGAGAACAAAAGACGTATGGCGTAAAACTAGAAAACCGCTCACAACTCGCCATGCAGAGTTTCGCATCACATGGTTTTACTTATGGTGGTGAAGTATATAAACAGAAACAATCACCAAGTCAAAATACAGAAAGCTTCCCACAAGCAGATATTCGTTTTATGTCAGGTTGGGTTCAAGATGAAGTCACTTTACGTGATTTGCCTGTCTCCTTAATTTTAGGAACCCGTTTTGATAAATATAAAAGCCAAAACGATCGTTATGATGATATTACCGCTGATAAATGGTCGTCCAAAGGAGCCATCAGCATCACACCTACCGATTGGTCAATGCTTTATACCTCTTATTCACAAGCGTTTAGGGCACCTTCTTTAGGCGAAATGTACAACGATGCTAAGCATTTTGATGCCCCGTTCCCAGGAGCACCAACAAACTATTGGCGTCCTAACCCTAATTTAAAGCCTGAAACCAATTCAACCACTGAATACGGATTTGGTTTTCAATTCGATGACTTATTATCTAATAATGATAATCTGAAAATTAAAGCTGCCCATTTCAATACTCGCGCAAAAGATTATATTGATGCAGATGTCGCTATTTTTCAGGGATATACACAATCAACAAATATTCCAAGAGCAACTATTTGGGGGTGGGATGTTTCTATGAGCTACCAATCTAAATTCTTTAATTGGGACTTAGCATATAACCACACCAAAGGAAAAGATAATGCTACAAATGCCTCAATTACTTCGATTGAACCGGATACTTTAACCAGTCGCTTTGATGTTCCAGTTCCAAGCACAGACTTTTCAGTGGGTTGGGTCGGTCAATTTACGAAAAAAACAGATTTTACTAAACATAATCGCTTTAATCGCCCAGTTAATAATCAACAAGCAGGTTATGGCGTCAATGATTTTTACCTTCGCTATGAAGGAAGTGCTTCATTAAAAGGATTAACAACCTCATTTGTGCTGGGTAACGCATTTGATAAAACTTATTATTCTTCTGCTGGTATTCCTCAGGAAGGTCGTAATGCAAAAGTACTTGTGAGTTATCAATGGTAATTAACAATAAAATCAACGATAGATACAATAGGAGTTTCTGTGAATAAACCTCTTTATGAGAGCTACCTGCAAGCTAAAGCGGAT
Source organism: Proteus sp. fly-1089 (assembly GCF_040138965.1). Taxonomy (NCBI): domain Bacteria; kingdom Pseudomonadati; phylum Pseudomonadota; class Gammaproteobacteria; order Enterobacterales; family Morganellaceae; genus Proteus; species Proteus sp. fly-1089. The sequence goes on along the minus strand of NZ_JBEETS010000001.1, from coordinate 457,040 downwards.
AAAAAAGCACCTTATGCCCGTGATCTGGCTGCATACTTAAATGTAAGTGAAGCCGAATTAACACATGCACGCATAGGACATGATGCAAAACGCTTACGTAACGATGTGCAAGAATTATTAAAAGCCTTAAGTAAAGTAGGTGAAGTCAAAGCCATTACTCGTAACGATATCGCCGTTCACGAACATCTTGGTGAATACAATAATGCTCGCTTTAACGATCACGCTGGTTTGATTTTAAATCCTCGAGCAATGGATTTACGCTTTTTCTTCGCTTATTGGTCTAGCATTTTCTCACTTGCTGAAGAAACCTCAAAAGGAACTCGTTATAGCATTCAGTTTTTTGATATGCATGGCGATGCATTACATAAAGTCTATGCAACTGACAATACCAATATGGATGAATGGAATGCGCTAATCCAATCATTCTTATTGGAAGAAAATCCAGCTCTCGACATTACCCCTATCGAACCTTATTCAAACACACCGGTTAGTCATGAATTGGCAGAGCAACTTGAACAACAATGGCGTTCAATGACCGATGTTCACCAATTTTTCAAACTACTAAAAGAAAATAATTTGAGTCGTCAACAAGCCTTTAAAGCTGTTGCCGATGACCTTGCTTATCAAGTCGATAACAGTGCACTGAAAACCTTATTAACCCTCGCTAAAGAAGCGCAAAATGAGATCATGATTTTTGTCGGAAGCCGTGGTTGTGTGCAAATCTTTACAGGGCAAATTGACCGTTTAGTTCCTCATCAATTTGAGAATAGCGATCAAGTCTGGATTAACGTTTTCAATCCTGCATTTACACTTCATTTAATTGAAAGTGAAATCGCTGAAAGCTGGATCACTCGCAAACCAACTCAGGATGGTTTTGTCACCAGTCTTGAAATCTTTGATAGCAAAGGCCAACAGATTGCCCAGCTTTATGGACAACGAACTGAAGGCACTGCAGAGCAACAACAATGGCGCGAGCAAGTTAATACTCTTGCCAAAATAGCCTAATCGGAGAATGAGTTAATGAAAAAATGGCTTCTTTTGATCCTGTGTAGCGTAATGTCGTTTGCCAGCTCCGCCAATGAACGTATTGTCACTATTGGTGGTGATATCACAGAGATCGTTTTCGCATTAGGTTCAGGTGAACAAATTATTGCAAGAGACAGCACTAGTTTAGTCCCTGAACAAGTGAAAGCACTCCCTGATGTGGGTTATATGCGAATGCTAAATCCCGAAGGTATCTTATCGGTCAAACCAACATTAATTATAACCAGTGAACTCGCTCGCCCTTCTTTAGCACTACGCCGAATAAAAGAGGCAGGAGTCACTGTTAAAACGATTACAGGTACACATTCATTAGAAGCCATTAATGAAAAAATAGACACCATTGCCACCATTTTAAATAAACAAAAAGAAGGTGAGCAACTAAAAGAAAAACTCACCCTATCTATTAACCAAATACCCACAACTCCTATAGATAAAAAAGTCATTTATATCATGAGTCATGGTGGTGTTGTTCCTATGGCCGCTGGTCAAAATACTGCAGCAGATACCATTATTTCACTAGTTGGAGGTAAGAATGCAATGCAAGGCTTTACGAGTTATCGCCCTCTTTCTCAAGAAGGTGTCATTGCAAGCCAACCTGATATTTTGCTGGTGACTAAAGAAGGTATTAAAGGCATTGGCGGTATTGAAAAACTTTGGAATTTACCCGGTATAAAGTACACACCTGCAGGTAAAAATAAACATTATGTCGTCGTCGATGATATGGGTTTGTTAGGTTTTACGCTTTCAACACCTGATGTCATGCATCAAATTCGTCAAGCATTGGAGCAATAATGTCTCGTTTTCGTTCACCGTGGATGAGTATTTTAGTTTTACTCTGTTTGCTCACCATTGTTACATTAATCTCTGTGAATAGCGGTGCATTGGCACTCTCATTTCATACATTATGGAATAGCTCTTTTGATGATATGGAATGGCAAATTTGGCTTGATATACGCTTACCTCGTGTGCTTTTGGCTATTCTTGTCGGTGGGGCATTGGCGATATCAGGTGCGATCATGCAGGGATTATTTAGAAACTCATTAGCTGACCCTGGGTTACTTGGCATAAGTAGCGGTGCAGCACTAATGGTTGCTATCGTGATTATATTACCCTTCTCTTTTTCACCTGTATTCGCATTTTACAGTCATATCATTGCCGCCTTTGTTGGCGGCTTAATTGTGGCAATGATCATTTTCTCATTACATCAATTGAGCGATGGTAATTTAGCAAGGTTACTACTTGCAGGGATCGCTATCAATGCACTTTGTATGTCCTTTATTGGTGTCTTAAGCTATATCAGTACAGATCAACAATTACGTCAATTTTCACTGTGGATGATGGGGTCATTAAGCCAAATTGACTGGAAAACCTTATCAATTGCAACCCTTGTGATTATCCCTGTCAGCCTTTTAGCTTGTTGGCAAAGCTATAAATTAAACCTATTACAACTTGGTGACGAAGAAGCGCACTATTTAGGATTAAACGTAAGGCGAACCAAATTTATTTTATTACTTCTTAGTGCCATTTTAATTGGTTGTGCTGTTGCTCTCAGTGGTGTCATTGGATTTATTGGCCTTGTGGTTCCACATCTTATTCGCATGCGTGTTGGTAGTAATCACGTATGGTTATTACCTGCTACCATTTTAGGTGGTGCAACACTGTTGCTGGCCGCTGATACATTATCAAGAACACTGGTATCTCCTGCTGAAATCCCTGTGGGGCTCATTACTGGATTAATTGGTGGCCCTTATTTCCTTTGGCTTATCTTACGACAACCCGCGGGAAGGATGTCATGATTCAAAAACAAAACACTTCGTTGCTCTATGGAAATAATTTGACGTATCAAATTGGTGAAAAAAACATTATTGATGATGTGTCTCTTTCACTTAATGCCGGAGAGTTAGTCACTATAATTGGACCTAATGGTGCAGGAAAATCATCATTACTACGTTTATTGACAGGTTATACGACACCAACACAAGGTGAGTGCTATTTTAAACAAAAGACTTATTCGCAATGGAATAGCCAACAATTAGCACAAAACCGGGCTGTTATGCGCCAAAATAGCCAACTCTCATTTTCTTTTTCTGTAGAAGAAGTGGTTGCAATGGGAAGAAGCCCTCATGGGCAACAACATAAAAAAATAGCTATCGAAACGGCTCTACTACAAACAGATTGTTTAAAGTTTAAAGATAGAGACTATCGTCAATTATCAGGCGGCGAACAACAAAGAGTGCAACTTGCCAGAGTATTAGCTCAATTATGGCATCCAACACCACAAGAAGCGGTGTTATTCCTCGATGAGCCGACTTCAGCACTTGACCTTTACCATCAGCAACATAGCTTGCGCTTACTAAAGCAATTAGCAAAAACACAACATCTTATGGTTTGTTGCGTTCTACACGACCTTAATTTAGCCTCACTTTATGCTGATAGAATTTTATTATTACATCAAGGGAAATTAGTTTGTGAAGGTACCCCACACAATGTCCTTACAACAGAAAATATCCAAAAATGGTATGGTGCAGATGTGAGTGTTGATACCCATCCAGAGCATTCGTATCCACAAGTTTTTCTCCGTCCATAAGTTACCTTAGTTTTACTCAGTTACCTTCTAACATATGTTTTCTAGATTGTGACTGAGTTAATTTATTTTTATATGCTTATTTATTTCAAATAAAATGCACTAAGTAACACCACCTAAATTAATTAATAAATCTTATTTTTAAACTTCCCTATTTGGTCAAATAAATTGACTTTAAAATACACCTTAATCATTGATTGGATTATAAATCACACGGAAAAATATAACAATCTGAAAAATAAATGGTATAACAGAATGACGAAAGAAAAAATAAATCAATAAATTCAACAAAATAAAATGCATTAAAAGCAATTTTTTTAATCAAAAATTTCCATTAAGCTCTACCTTACTTGATATATATAGCTTTCACCTATTAATTTGATAATGATTATCAATAACGAAAAGCACTTTTTGCCTACCAGTTATTTTCCCCATGCTTAAAATAGGTTATAAATAACATACGTTACTATTCTATTTACTTGGGCACTGTGTCCCCACCATTTTTGTGGGAGGTTTTATGGCTGAAAATGTCGTTAATGATATTCTAAAATGGTTAGAAACCCAGTTACAACGTAACGAAGGTATAAAAATCGATACTATTGCGAACAAAAGTGGTTATTCAAAATGGCACTTACAACGCATATTTAAAGATTTTAAAGGCTGCACATTAGGCGAATATGTCCGCAAACGTCGCTTATTAGAAGCGGCTAAATCATTACAAGAAAAAGATATGTCTATTTTAGACATCGCTTTAATGTATGGCTTTAGCTCTCAAGCAACATTTACTCGTATTTTTAAAAAACATTTTAATACTACACCTGCTAAGTTTAGAGAAAATGGCACTATGCCAGATACACATTGCTTTATGTCATGTGAAACTCACTGATTAATTTAGCCTTTATAAGGTGTCATAAAAAAACCAGCTATCATCGAGCTGGTTTTTTTGTGTTCTACTATTTTTTGAGCAAAAAAATTAAGCGATTGCTGTCACTAGCCACTCTTGAAGCTCTTTAAGCTCCATTTTATTACTGGGATAACGTGTTATCAGTTGTTCTATCAACACATTTAAAGATGCTGGTGTATAACGTTGCCCAACAAGCATATCTGACAGTGCTTCTAACGGTGCGGGATCTAAACTGTCAGTATAGATTTGACTTCTGACTACATTACCACGCTCAATATCAAAATGTAGTTCAACCCCCCCCCATTTAAAACGATTATCTAACAAATGAGAAAATGCAGGGGCTTGTCCAAAATTCCATTCCCAACTACTTTGCTTAGCGAATGTCTCTTCAAAACCAGGTAAGTCAGGTAATTTTTGCGGAGAAATAATCTCTGCATCTACTCGTTCACCATAGTATTCAAAAAAGCTTTCGGTAATAGTTTCACAAAGTTTTTCGTGAGTAATATCAGTTTTCAGTTCGACTAAATTAGTCACTCGAGAACGTACAGAAGTGATCCCTTTAGCTTGAAGTTTTTTCGGATCTGGATTGAGATAATTGGCTAATCTAGATAAATTAGCATTTATTAATAATGTGCCATGATGGAAACCACGATCTTTAGTCTCTTTATAAGCCGAGCCTGAAATTTTTCTTTCACCCTCTTCTTGCGGTACGACTAAATCATTACGCCCTGATGCTGTAGCTTGTATACCTGCCTTTGATAAGCCATCAAGTATAATTTGAGTTGAGATCGTTTTATTATATTCTGGTTTTCCCGCCATAAAGGTAAAACAGGTATTACCGAGGTCGTGGAAAACAGCACCACCACCACTTGAACGCCGTGCTAATTTCACGCCATCTTCATCCATTTTTCGCGTATTACACTCTTTCCACGGATTTTGGGCTCGTCCAATAACTACCGTATTATCATTACGCCACAGAAAAAGTACACGCTGATCCGCTGGCATTTGTCTAAAAATACACTCTTCAACAGCAAGGTTAAACCAAGGATCATAAGATTCGGAAATTAACAGTCGCAACTTACCTGACATAAGGAATACCTATATGAAGAAAATAAGGTATAAGATAGCATAACTCTCAATATATTAGGGTCTTAAATGGCACTAAATTACAATCGGCGAGCTTGCCAGAATGTTTTTTTCCAATAGACATTATCAAGAGAGGAGCGAGTAACTCCTTTACTAGTTGATGCGTGAATAAATGTGTTGTCAGTGTCATAAATACCAACATGAAGTCCATTTTCACCACCACCAGTTTTGAAAAATACTAAATCCCCTGGCATTAAGTCACTTTTACTGATTTGTGTTCCATATTTGGTTTGATCGATAGTCATCCGAGGTAATTTAATATCAAAACGATCACTGTACGTTTTATAGACAAACCCTGAACAATCAATACCTGAAGATGTCATTCCGCCATAACTATAAGGTGTACCATACCACTGCTCAAGTTGTGATTTAAGCTGCACTATCACCATAATAGGATCGGAAAGCTGCGTTTTTAAAGGAGGCGCTGGTGGAATGCGCTTTGACGGACTAGATGAACATCCAGCCAACAGGATAATACAGAGTAAGAAAGGATAGAAAACGGACTTTCTCATTGCATCCACCATTATTATTATGTGAGATTTTAAAATCTATCTGCTTTTTTAAGCAAAAACAAGTTATTGAAGGTGAATGAATCAAGATTAATAGAATAAATCGCACAATAACCAACAAGGTACAGAAAATAAAACCCAAACTTTGAATTTAGTGTGATGTTGACTCTTTGGGTTTCTGGCTAATCAGCCAAACGCCTATCATAATAAAAATAACACCTGCTGTTTTTGTCCATGAAGGGGTTTCTTGAAACCAAGGTAATATCACTGCAAGGATATAAACAAAAACATAGCTCAAACTAATAAGTGGGTAAGCTTTATTTAAAGGGATAGTACGTAAAGTAAATAACCAACAAACCATTGACAGTATATACCCTACAAGCCCAGCAAATACAATGCTTAAAGGTGTAATATTGTCCCATAGCCATGAAAAATCAAACCACCGTTTTTCTAGCTGTAAATCCGGTAGCTCAGACATACCAAACTTTAACAATAATTGAGCAGCAGTGACTAATAGTGCGCTTCCCATCGCCCATAAATAGCCTTTCATGCTTGCATACTCATCAATACAATACCAATCATAATCGATGCAATACCAATCCAATGCTTCACATTTACAGGCTCTTTATACACAAACTGCCCGATTAATGTCACCACAATAAAATTAATACTTAACATAGGATAAGCAATACTTAGAGGAAGAATTTGTAATAGTCGTAACCAAAACAGCATCCCTAAACCAAGCATCGCAATGGCAACAAAAAGCCAGAAAATCGTTTTTCTGGCTTTTGTTAATGAGTCACTTTGCCAGCTAACCACCGCTTGTTTTTGACATACTTGCCCTATGCAGGTCAAAAAGCTCACAATTAGCAATAAAACAAAGGACATTAATTACGCTTCTCATACGTCAAAATAGCAACTCGATGATTTGTCACAAGCTCTTCAGGTCTTGGTAGTTGAGCTAATTTTTTCGGATCTTTAAACGTAATAACGACTGATACATTACCTTCTTTTCTTGCTTGCTCTAACCATTGAGCAAAATTATCAGGTTTAATTAATTTATGCTGAGAATCAGGATATTCTCTAATACCATAAGTTAACTCACCCGTTCTTTCATAAAGATAAATATCACTACGCTGTAATTCCCACGCCAATCCAGCACCAATCCCTACACTGTTACTTACAATGTATTTGCTCGCATTGAGTGTATCAATATTTTGACGAATAAATTCTTGAGGTAACTTTCCATCAACACTACTGTTAGGTATTGCCTGCCCAATGCACAAACTCACACCTAACGAGCAAGATGCTGCCCATAGCCAATGTTTACCATTAAGCGTAGAGCAAAGATAACCAATAATACCCCATAAAGAGAATGCGACGATGGCTAAAACCCATTTAGACCACTCATAAGGCATGTATATAGGTTTTGAAGAAGCAAGTTGAATGATTAAGATAGCGACAACGGCGGCAACACCAATAAAAATGTTGATATAGCCATTAATACGCAGTGCTTTCATTCTAAATTTACGTGCACAATCTACGCCATATTTTGCCATTAGCATTGCAAGCGGCGCCATAAATGGCAACATATATGTTGGTAACTTTCCTTTCGCAATACTAAAGAATAAAAACGGAACAACAAACCAGCACAATAAGAAAAACAGTTCTGGGCGTTTACGTCTTTTCTTCCATGCCCCCATTAATGCGCCAGGCAATAAACCAAGCCAAGGTATTACTCCTAATAATATAATAGGGATATAGTACCAGAATGGGGAACTATGCTGAGCATCTTCACCAGAAAAACGCTGAATATGTTCAATCCAAAAGAAATAATGCCAATAGTCAGGCTCTGCTTTTGCAATAGCTAATGCCCACGGCAAACTAATTAATGCAGCACTAAATACCGCAAGTAAGCCATAGAGCAACATTTGAGTAAATTGCTTTTGATAAAGAGTAATAGGTATCATCACAATGACAGGGATAGCTAATGCTAAAAACCCTTTAGTCATAAATGCCATACCACAAGCCAAACCTAATGTTATCCAAGCTAATATTCGTGTCTTTACCGTCGTCGCTTTCAGTGCCCAAAAACAGCAGACCATACTCGCGGTAACCCAAAGTGCTAACATAGGATCTAACACACTGTAAGTGCCTACGCTAAACACTAAAAACATGGATAAATAAATTAAGCTAGAAACAAAAGCGACTTGACGGTTACGCCACATCATTCTTGCCAGTAAATAAACAAGTAATGTGCTTAATAGAATAGAAATAACTGAACCAAAACGCACAGCAAAATTTGTGTGGCCAAATATTAATTGGCTAACATTATTGATCCAATAACCTGCAACGGGTTTTTCGAAATAGCGAATATCGAGCATATGAGGAACAATCCAGTTCCCGCTCACCACCATTTCGCGGCTAATTTCCGCATAACGGGTTTCATCTGGTTGCCATAATAACCGGCTGTTCAATGGAAATAAGTAGGTAAGAACAAAAAAAAGAGCCAAGAGGATGGCCCCGATTTTACTCGCCCGGTTATTCAACATAGTTTCGTTAGACCTCTTGTTGGCACCCTAACCAGCCTTCTCGACCTGGAAAGTCAGATCGAACAACTTTACCCATCGGAAGCGTTTCTTTATCTTGTGGTAATAAATCGCTTAACGGACAGAATTCGATGCCTTCATTTGCAATCATTGCCAGTAACTGCTCAAACTGAGCTGCTTTTGACATTCCTTCAACTTCGGTATGGATAGTATAAACAGGTATTCCACTGTCTTTTTTGATTTCATCAATAATAAATTGATTAAAATCCTCATCCTTTACCTTTGTGCCGACGACTTCATCATAAGTTGGTAATGTTACTGGAATTTGCACCGTACCGATAGAACCATTTTCTAAAATAGGTCTAAAAGGATGCGTTCCTCGACAATCGCTATTGTAATCGAATTGAAAAGTTTCTTTAACTGTTAATACGCGTTCATCAGCACGCCATCCAGCAACTGCTGAACATTTTACAGGGTTTTCAAGTGCTTTTTCCAGTGCTTCTACACCTAAACGAACTTGTTGCATTAATTCTTCTGTTGACCAACGAGCAACTTTTGCTTGCCAACCTTGGTGATCCCATGAATGTAACCCTACTTCATGCCCAGCATTTTGGGTTTCTTTCATCAAATAACCTAGATTCTTAGCAATTTTTTTGCCTGGCCATGCTGTTCCTGCTAATAAAATATCTAATCCATACAACGATGCAGCGTTAGATCTCAGCATTTTCCATAAAAACTTTGGTTTTAAAAGGCGCCATAAATGGCGCCCCATATTATCTGGACCTACGCTAAAGAAGAAGCTGGCATGAATGTTATGTCTGGCAAATACATCCAGTAGCTGTGGAATACCTTGCTTCGTTCCTTGATAAGTATCCACATCAACTCTCAAACCAACTTTCTTCATTATCTGATCCTATTTATCGCCTAATTCTTCAACCGCACCACGTAAGAAGAAGTCTAATGTTTCCTCTACAGTTTGACGGGTTTCAATACTTGGTTTCCAGTCCAATAAACGCTCTGCATTTTTAATGCTAGGCTTACGGTGTTCAACATCTTGATAGCCTTTACCATAGTAACTACTACTTTCGATTTTCTTGAAGCCAGCAAATGGAGGAAAATGACCACGTAACTCATGTTTTTCAAAGCAATCTAACAGCATTTCTGCTAATTCGCGAATACTTGCTTCGTTAGTTGGGTTACCAATATTGATAATTTGACCATCACATTTGTTATCACGATTTTCAATAATACGGAATAAAGCTTCAATACCGTCATTAATATCAGTGAAACAACGTTTTTGCTCACCACCATCAACCAATTTAATTGGTGAACCTTCAACTAAATTTAGAATTAATTGTGTAATGGCTCGAGAACTACCAATACGCGCTGAATTTAAGTTATCTAAACGAGGTCCCATCCAGTTAAACGGACGGAATAATGTAAATTTAAGACCTTCTTTAGCACCATAAGCCCAAATAACTCGGTCTAATAGCTGTTTAGATACAGAGTAAATCCAACGTTGTTTATTGATAGGGCCAACAATCAGACGTGAATTATCTTCATCAAATTCTTTATCATCACACATGCCATAAACTTCTGATGTGGATGGGAAAATAATACGTTTATTATACTTAACACAATAACGTACGATTTTTAAGTTTTCTTCAAAGTCTAATTCAAAAACACGTAATGGATTACGGGTATATTCGATAGGCGTTGCAATAGCCACTAATGGCAGAATAACATCACATTTTTTAATGTGATATTCAATCCATTCTGTATGAATACTCACGTCACCTTCGATAAAGTGGAAACGTGGGTTACCAATAAAGCGTTCAATTGCTGAAGAACCGATATCCATACCATAGATATCATAGTTATCATCTTTCAATAGGCGCTCTGTTAAATGGTTACCAATAAAGCCATTCACACCTAAAATAAGAACACGTTTACGACGTTTAACCTGTGCCGTTGCTTTTGGCCCAACGCGAACATCTGTCACAATGCCCATTTCAGCCGCTAAACGGCTTCCTTGAACATAAAGGCCATTTTCACTTTGACCTGTTACCACTTCGATTGCGCCTTTCTCACATGCAATCACTAAAGGTTCTGTTGATATAACCGTACCTGGACGCTTACCTTGATTATCTGCAACAACACGAGAACGCCAGATAATCATTTTACGTTCACCTAAGAAAGTAAATGCACCTGGGTATGGTTCAGTAACGGCACGCACTAAATTGTGAACTGTTTTTGCGTCCGCATTCCAGTCGATTAAACCATCATCAGCACAACGACGACCAAAGTAAGTAGCTTGGCTTTCATCTTGTGCAGTTGTTGAATAATCACCTGATGCAATATGTGGTAATGCACTAGAGAGTAATTTATTCGCTGCTTCTCTTACTTTTTCATGTAAAATCAGAGAAGTATCATTGTCTGTGATGGTAACTTTTTCTTGAGCAACGATATCACCCGCATCAGCTTTCGCTGTCATTTTATGCAGAGTAACACCCGTTTCTGTCTCACCATTCACAATCGCCCAATTAATTGGTGCACGTCCACGGTATTTTGGTAATAAAGAACCGTGTAAATTAAATGCGCCTTTAGGTGCCAAATTCAGGATCTCATCACTTAACATGTGACGATAATAGAAAGAAAAAATGACATCAGGTTTCATTTCACGAATACGTTCAATCCATAATGGATGATTGACATTTTCAGGCGCGAATACTGTCAATCCCATTTCTGCACTCACACGAGCCACTGATGAGAAGAAATGATTTTCGTTTGGATCGTCAGTGTGGGTAAATACAGCCTGAATATCATAACCCGCTTTTTCAAGTGCTTTTAAACCAACACAGCCGATATCGTGATAGGCAAATACTATTGCTTTCATTAGTCTTTTTCCTGATCTTCGTTGGGTTTGTTAACACCAACCACTTTTTGGATAAAATACCGAGGACGCGCTCTTACATCATTATAAATTCGGCCTATATATTCACCTAATAAGCCCATTGCAACGAACTGCGCACCGATAAACATAAATAAGATTGCGAAAAGTGTGAATACACCTTCAGCGGCCCACATTGCACCGAAAATAATACGCAAAACAATTAGAAGTAATGCTAAAACAAAGCCAGAAACAGCGATCACACTGCCGACAATGCTTAATAAACGTAGTGGTGCTGTAGTAAGACAAGTTAAAAGGTCGTACATCAAATTAATTAGCTTTAAAAAACTATATTTTGAATCACCATATTCACGCTCTGCGTGTGCGACATCAATTTCAATAGTACGACGAGCAAATGTGTTCGCAAGAATAGGAATAAAGGTACTTCTTTCGTGACACTGTAACATCGCTTCAACAATATGGCGACGATATGCACGTAGCATACATCCATAATCTCCCATAGAACGACCTGTCGCCTTGGTTATCATGGAGTTAATCATTTTTGAAGCTGTTTTACGAAACCATGAATCTTGACGATTGCGACGACGGGTTCCCACAACATCATAACCTTCTTCTGCAGTTGTAACGAGTCTAGGGATCTCTTCAGGTGGGTTTTGTAAATCTGCATCTAATGTAATGATTAAATCACCATCAGCTTGATTAAAGCCAGCCATAATTGCAGAGTGTTGACCGTAGTTACGATTCAAAATAATTGCAATTACGTGATTTTCTTCAATAGCAGCGGCTTCTTCTAACATTTTGGCTGAATTATCACTACTACCATCATCAACCAAGATCAGCTCATACGCTTGTTTTAATTGCTTACAGCTTTTTATAGTACGCTCTAAAAGTTGAGGGAGGCTCTCTTCTTCGTTATAAACGGGGATTACAACCGATACTTTTTTGATTTTATCAAATGTTGACACTTAGATATGCTCCGAAAGAATTTCATTGATCGCATCTACAACGCGAATAACATCTTGATTACTCATATCAGGAAACAATGGCAGCGAGCATAACGTTGCAGAGTTCCACTCTGATTGAGGAAGTGATAAAGCGGGATAGCGCTCACGATAATATTTTTGTGTATGCGCCGCACGGAAATGAAGCCCTGTACCAATTTCCTTTTGCTTCAATTTTTCCATAAAAGTATCACGATCGATACCACAAATGCTTTTATCTACTCTCACCATAAATAGGTGATTAGCATGCAAATGAGGATACTCAGGAATACTCAACATCTCTAATGGTGAGTCTTTTAGTTTTTCACGATATAGTGCCACTAATTCAGCACGTTTCGCGTTCATTTCCTCTAAACGCCCTAATTGCACCACAGCAATAGCGGCATGAATATCAGATAAATTATATTTATAACCAGGTTCAACAACTTCAGCTTGAGGCTTACGCCCTTGAATTTGTCTATCAAAAGCATCAACACCTAAGCCATGAAATTTTAAGCAACGTACTCGATTGGCTAATTCGTCATTATCAGTAACAACCAACCCACCTTCAGCACAAGTTACGTTCTTAATAGCGTGAAAAGAGAAAATAGAGGTTCCTTTTTCACCAATCCATTCATTTTTATAGCGTGTGCCAATCGCATGTGCTGCATCTTCAATAAGAGGAATTCCCGCATCTCGTGCTACTTTTCGTAATGCATCCAGATCACAAGGCGCACCGGCATAATGAACCGGAATAATTGCCTTCGTTCTAGGGGTAATCGCCTTTTTGACATCCTCTGCACTTACCATCAAAGTATCACGGTCAACATCAATCATCACCGGCTCTGCGCCTAGTAATGTAATGATATTAATGGTTGACACCCACGTTTGTGATGGTGTGATAACTTCATCACCTGCGCCAATTCCCATAGCCATTAGAACAACATGCATACCCGCAGTGGCCGAGCAAATTGCAATAGCATGTTTGCTACCAAATTTTTCACAGAAGTCTTGCTCTAATTGATGGTTCTGAGGGCCTGTTGTGATCCAACCTGAACGTAATACATCTTCAACGGCTTTGATTTCTTCATCGCCAATCGCAGGGCGAGAGAAAGGAAGGAAATGACTCATAAAAATGTAGCCTAATTAATGAATGAATAAATACAATTATATACAAACTATTGTTCACCGACATCCGTCTTATTAAGAAAACATTAAAAAAACCTTAATAATTACTTGGAGATAATCATATCAATAGCCATAATATTAAAAAATTTGCCAATCAATATGATCAACATCATTGATGCATTTGATATTTGTATTAAATGTAGTTGATAATAATTTTTCGTCCAATAAAAGCGCAGGTGATCCAGAATCAACCAAATATCCATTTTTTATTAGCCAAATTCTGTCTGCTTTTTGATAGGAATGATTTAAATCATGCGTACTCATAATAACTGTACCACCTTGTTGGCAAAATATATCAAGCCATTTGTCCAAAATTGCCAATTGTACGACATCTAGATTATTCGTTGGTTCATCAAGTAACATTAACTTTCCTTTTAAATCGTAACTTGACCATAACTGAATAAATGCGCCAGCGAGCCTGATACGTTGCCACTCCCCCCCAGACAAATGATGAATATTTTTTGATAATAAACCATCAATCTGAAAATCACTCAACAATACATTTAATAGCTCAACGTCCATTTCAGACACTTTGTGATATAAAGCAAGATAATGAAAAACGGGCATAAACGACAAAGCCTCTAATTGTTGTATAACAATGCTTTGCATTCTAGAAAGATCATCATATTTATAATGTCTTATTGAGGTTTCGTTTAGAATAATTCCGCCTCTAAATGAAATTTCTCCCACTATAGCCATTAAAAGCGTACTTTTTCCTGCACCATTCGCGCCAATTAAGTGAATACGTTCACCATAATCCACAATCTCTGTAAATGTATGAAGTCGGTTATCAACATTCAAATTATCAAGCTTAAGCAACGCCATATTACAAACGTCCCATCTCTTTTGTTACTAATAACCAGATAAACACAGGGGCACCAAGTGTTACCGTAATCACACCTATCGGAACTTCTGCACCATTTAGCATCAAGCGAGATAAAAGATCAGCAAGTAATAACAATCCACTCCCCGTGAGTGCGCACGCGGGTAACAGTGTTTTATAATGAGTTATGCCACTTAATCGTAATAAATGAGGTACAACAAGACCTATAAAACTAATAGCACCTGCTATCGCCACACTTAGCCCTATCAATAAACCGACTGCTAAGATAAATCCATTGCGCCATCGATTAACTGATACTCCTAATTGCTTTGCCCTAAACGAACCTAATGATAAATAATTCAGAGTATCTGCGTGTGAAATTAGGATCGCAATTATCGGAATAAGAGCCCAAAATAATACTTGATGACGCCAATCAATTCCCCCAAAGCTCCCCATCAACCAATACATTAATTGTCTTAAATCTAAAGCTGAACTGAAATAAACTAACCAAGTCATGACGGCACTCGCCATAACACCTAATGCTACACCTATTAATAGCAACTGGGCATTAGACAGTTTTTTTATTTGAGCAAAACACATTAATAAAATAGTAATACCTAACGCACCTAATACTGCCACACTGCTTATTAACCAAGGATTTGAACCAACGTGTAAGACAATCAGTAATACAATACACACACCAGCACCACTACTTACTCCCAATAATCCTGGCTCTGCCAACGGATTTTGAAACAAAGCCTGCATAATAGCGCCAGCAATGGCTAAGCTTGCTCCTACCATCATGACAGCAAGTATTCTTGGCAACCGAATTTGCCAAATAAATAATTTAGCTTCATCGGTTAACCACTGATGTGGAAATAAGGAAATTTCACCAAGAGAAAGGGAAAAAACAAAAAGCAGACTCAATATTGATGCCATCAAGAATAATTTTTTTCTATCGCCAATACTTTGCTTTTTTTTAAGTTCAATAAGAGGATTATCTTTACTCATTTTATTCCCTATTAACACTACCGCTTTTTTCATCGTTTTTATTTATAAAATACCTTTAATGCAACATAACATGTTCGTATTCAATGATGAAAAGCTAATTTTAAAACACCTTAATTGGGAGTGAATAATGACAGAGAGATGTGTTTATGATTACAGTATTTAACTAAATGATAAACAATAAGAAACGAAGATTATTAAAAAAACAAAAAATTCTCAATCTAAAGACAAATGTTTATTCAGATAATATCTGATAAATAAAACATCCTCTAAATTGGAGCTCCATAATAAAATTATGGATAAAAAAGCAAAAAAAACGGCCTTCAATAGAAAGCCGTTTTGGGTGTTTTTAATTTTTACTCTTTTGGTGTTGCGCTTTCAACCCGGCTTTTTAACTTTTGTCCAGGGCGGAAAGTAACAACACGGCGAGCCGTAATAGGAATGTCTTCCCCTGTTTTCGGATTACGACCTGGGCGCTGATTTTTATCACGCAGGTCAAAGTTTCCGAATCCAGACAGCTTCACCTGTTCTCCATTTTCAAGAGAACGACGCACTTCCTCAAAAAAGGCTTCTACAAGGTCTTTTGCATCGCGTTTGCTAACACCAAGTTTTTCAAACAGATTTTCTGCCATTTCAGCTTTTGTAAGCGCCATAGGTCTAGTCCCTCAAGGATGCTTGGAATCGCTGTTTCAATGCTGCGACACAGTTACTTACTGTTGCAGCAATCTCATCTTCTTCCAGTGTATGCTCGATATCCTGCAAGATTATGCTAATAGCGAGGCTTTTATAGCCCTCTGCTACTCCCTTACCACAATACACGTCAAATAAGTTTATGCCAACTATTTGATTTCCGCCAACTTTCTTACATTCAGCTAAAATATCTTCTGCAGCTACATCATTCGGAACAACTACAGCGATATCTCTACGATTCGAAGGGTAACGAGAAACTGCTTTTGCTTGTGGTAAACTACGATTTGCAATTGCATTCCAACGTATTTCGAATACTACCGTACGACCGTTTAAGTCAAGTTTGCGTTCAAGCTCTGGATGAACAACGCCAATACAGCCAATGTATTCATTTCTCAGATAAATCCCAGCACTTTGTCCCGGATGAAGCGCTGAATGATTAGCTGCTTTAAATGTAATTTCATCTAGCTGGCCTGTCAATTCCAGAATTGATTCAATATTACCTTTCAAATCAAAGAAATCAACAGTTTGCTTCTCTAAAGCCCAATGTTCTTCATAACGGTTGCCCGCGATCACACCAGCCAGCATCAGTTCCTGACGTATTCCATATTCTGCTTGATTATCAGGAACAAAACGCAGACCTGCTTCAAATAACCTAACTCTAGATTGTTGACGGTTTTGATTATATACAGTGGTCGTTAATAATCCGGTTAGTAGAGACAATCTCATTGCTGACATATCAGCTGAAATTGGATTAGGTAGAATTAATGCTTCTTCATTTGGGTGTAACAAAGCTTGGATCTTCGGATCAACAAAGCTATAAGTGATAGCTTCTTGGAAACCATTGTCTACCAGCATTGTTTTAACGCGTTTCAATGACAAGTTCGCTTCACGATGATTAGTCATCACTAAATCAGCACGTAATGGCACATCAGGAATATTGTTGTAACCATAAATACGAGCGACTTCTTCAATAAGATCTTCTTCGATTTGAACATCGAAACGCCATGAAGGAACGCTTGCTAACCAACCATCATTTTCAACAGTAACGGTGAAACCTAAACGAGTTAATGAATCCAGAACTTGTGCATCATCAATAACGTGACCTAATAAACGGTCTAACTTGTTACGAGTTAATTTAACTGGTGCAATATTAGGTAAATATGCTTTATTGGTTACATCAATCACTTCACCAACTTCACCACCACAAATCTCTAACAGTAGCTTAGTTGCACGTTCCATTGCCTTGTATTGAAGCTCAGAATCAACACCACGCTCAAAACGATGAGAAGCATCTGTATGTAAACCATAACGGCGTGCACGGCCTGTGATGGATAATGGAGAAAAGAATGCGCACTCTAAAAATACATTTTTAGTTTCTTCATTAACACCTGAGGATTCGCCACCAAAAATACCCGCCATACCTAATGCGTGTTTTTCATCAGCAATAACTAGAACATCATCTTTTAATGTAATTTCATTGCCATCAAGTAAAGTTAGTTTTTCACCTTCTTTACCCATGCGAACAACGATAGCTCCCTCAACGCGATCAAGATCGAACGCATGCAGAGGCTGACCCATTTCGAGTAGAATTAAGTTAGTTATATCAACAATTGGGTCAATAGAACGAATACCACCACGGCGTAATTTTTCTTGCATCCATAAAGGTGTTTTTGCCTTCACATTCATATTGGTGAAAACACGACCTAAATATCGAGGACACGCTTCTGGTGCTTCAACACGAATAGGAAATGTCGCTGAAGAAGTTGCTGCAACCGGCGACATATCAGGTACTTGGCATTCCATTTTATTGATAACAGCGATATCACGAGCAACACCTAAAATACCTAAGCAATCAGCACGGTTTGGTGTAATGCTAATTTCAATAGTATTATCATTTAATTTTAAGTATTCACGAATATCCATACCAATAGGTGCATCGGCAGGCAATTCAATAATGCCTTCATGATTTTCTGAAATAGCCAACTCAGAAAATGAGCACAGCATACCTTCTGAAGGTTCACCACGCAGTTTTGCTGCTTTAATTTTGAAATCGCCTGGTAATACAGCTCCTACTGTTGCGACTGCAACTTTTAGGCCTTGGCGGCAGTTTGGTGCGCCACAAACGATATCTAATAATCTCTCACCACCTACGTTGACTTTAGTCACACGTAATTTATCTGCGTTTGGATGTTGCCCACATTCAACAACTTCGCCAACAAACACACCGTGAAAATCACCGGCAACAGCTTCAACACCATCAACTTCAAGACCAGCCATTGTCAGCTGTTCAGAAAGTTCTTCGCTACTTATCGCTGGGTTTACCCACTCACGTAACCAAAGTTCACTGAATTTCATGAGATAATCCCACCTTATTTAAACTGTTTGAGGAAACGAAGATCGTTTTCGAAGAATGAACGCAAGTCGGTGACACCGTAACGCAACATAGTTAGACGTTCCATACCCATACCGAACGCAAAACCTGAATAAACTTCAGGATCGATACCTACATTACGTAATACATTTGGGTGAACCATACCGCAACCCAGCACTTCTAACCATTTACCATTTTTGCCCATAACATCAACTTCAGCAGAAGGTTCTGTGAATGGGAAATAGGAAGGACGGAAACGGATTTCCATATCTTCTTCAAAAAAGTTTTTTAGGAAATCGTGCAGTGTTCCTTTCAAATTGGTAAAGCTAATATCTTTATCAACAATTAAACCTTCAATTTGGTGGAACATTGGTGTGTGAGTCTGATCGTAGTCATTACGATATACACGACCTGGTGCAATAATGCGGATAGGTGGTTGTTTATCTTGCATGGTACGAATTTGCACGCCAGATGTCTGCGTACGCAGTAGACGTTTCGCATCAAACCAGAATGTATCGTGATCAGCCCTCGCTGGATGATGAGCAGGAATGTTTAATGCATCAAAATTATGATAATCATCTTCAATTTCAGGGCCTGATTCTACAGAAAACCCTAATTCGCCAAAGAAAGTTTCAATACGTTCAATTGTACGAGTTACTGGGTGTAGACCACCGTTTTCAATACGGCGACCAGGTAAAGAAACATCAATTTTCTCAGCAG
The DNA here is from genome assembly GCF_040138965.1 of Proteus sp. fly-1089. Taxonomy (NCBI): domain Bacteria; kingdom Pseudomonadati; phylum Pseudomonadota; class Gammaproteobacteria; order Enterobacterales; family Morganellaceae; genus Proteus; species Proteus sp. fly-1089. Next base: position 437,613 of record NZ_JBEETS010000001.1, on the reverse strand, counting down.
ATAAACGTTCGTTTAATAATGCTGATTCCATAATTTCTTTACGAGAGTTCAGCGCTTGCTGAACCTCTTGTTTAGCCTGGTTAATGACAGCCCCTGCAGCTGGACGATCTTCCGCGGGTAAGTCGCGCAGCGTGGACATCTGAAGCGTTAAATGACCTTTTTTCCCCAAGTATTCAACACGAACCGAATCCAGCGCAGCAACATCCTGTGCCTCTTCGATAGCTGCTTTAGCTTGAGCAACGAGTTCAGCGAGATGTGGCATCGTTTCCTCTTCCTTTGACCTGATGAGGTCTATTAGTTGTTATCAATGATGACGAATAAAATTGCCCTTTTTGGTTTCTAACCCAGTATTGGGATCTGAAAACAAAAAAGCCTCCATATTGGAGGCTCAGGCGCTACTTTTCGTTTCTTTTCTTACGCGCAAAAGCCCCTTAATTTAGGCGCTAAAGTAAAAAAAGAAACGGAAAAAAGCGATATTTAACATGAGTAATGTCTCTTCAAATATTAACTTATTGAATTTATATCATTAAGCCACAAATTTAGATAAAATAAAAGAGGGAGAAAACTCCCTCTTCCATTGACTTAATAATTAAGCCAGAGCACCTTTCGCTTTTTCAACTAAAGCAGCAAATGCTACTTTGTCGAATACAGCGATGTCAGCCAGAATCTTACGGTCGATTTCAATGGATGCTTTTTTCAGACCATTGATGAAACGGCTATAAGACATACCGTTCTGACGAGCTGCTGCGTTGATACGCGCAATCCACAGCTGACGGAACTGACGTTTTTTCTGACGACGGTCACGGTACGCATATTGACCAGCTTTGATAACAGCCTGGAAAGCTACACGATATACGCGTGAACGTGCACCGTAATAACCTTTAGCTTGCTTTAAAATCTTCTTGTGACGAGCACGGGCAACAACGCCGCGTTTAGCACGAGCCATATTAAACTCCTAATGTCTATATTCTGTTAAAAAAATGATACTTATGCGTATGGTAAGCAAGCTACGACCAGACCTAAATCTCCTTTAGAGACCATGCCTTTTGGACGTAAATGACGTTTACGCTTAGTTGATTTTTTAGTCAGAATGTGACGGAGGTTAGCATGTTTACGCTTAAAGCCACCACCAGCAGTTTTTTTAAAGCGCTTAGCTGCGCCGCGTACTGTTTTAATCTTTGGCATTTCTATAATCCACTTCGCATTGTTGATAACATAAAATAATGAGGCGAATAGCAATCAGCCATTAAGGCTGACGCTATTACTTGAATTGCCCGACTATTTCTTCTTCGGCGCTAACACCATGATCATCTGACGCCCTTCAATCTTATTAGGGAAAGATTCAACAGCAGCCAGTTCATCCAAATCTTCACGGATACGGTTAAGCATTTCCATACCGATTTGTTGGTGTGCCATTTCACGACCACGAAAACGTAGCGTGACTTTAGCTTTATCGCCATCTTCAAGAAAACGAATCAGGTTGCGTAGTTTGACCTGATAGTCGCCTTCATCTGTACCAGGACGGAATTTAACTTCCTTGACCTGAATAACTTTTTGTTTCTTTTTCTGTTCTTTGAGAGTCTTACTTTTCTCATAGAGGAATTTGCCGTAGTCCATAATACGACAAACCGGCGGCTCGGCATTAGGACTAATTTCAACTAAATCAGCACCTGCTTCCTCGGCTTTCTCAAGAGCCTCTTTCAGACTAACAACTCCAATCTGTTCGCCATCCAAACCTGTTAAACGAACTTCATGAGCGCGAATCTCACCATTGATGCGATTCTGACGCGTTGATTGAATTCTTTTTCCGCCTTTAATACCTTATTCCTCCAACTGATGAAGACTTCTGCTTCTAATTTCTTGCAGAAGCTTTTCTTTAAATTCGTTAACGTCAATACTGCCAAGGTCTTTTCCTCGACGAGTACGAACCGCCACTTTGCCTGATTCAACTTCTTTATCACCACAGACAAGCATGTACGGAACACGACGTAAAGTATGTTCACGAATTTTAAAGCCAATCTTCTCATTTCTCAAGTCTGCTTTTGCGCGAATTCCGGCATCTTGCAATTCTTTGACGAGTTTTTGTACATAATCAGCCTGTCCATCCGTGATATTCATCACGACAACCTGCTGTGGTGCTAACCAAGTTGGGAAGAATCCTGCGTACTCTTCTGTCAGAATACCAATAAAACGCTCTAAGGATCCTAGCACTGCTCGGTGAAGCATAACAGGTACTTTACGCTCGTTGTTTTCAGCGACATAAGATGCGCCTAAACGACCTGGTAGTGAGAAGTCTAATTGTACTGTACCACACTGCCATGCACGATCTAAACAATCGTAAAGTGTAAATTCAATTTTAGGGCCGTAAAATGCCCCTTCACCCGGCTGATATTCAAATTCAATATTATTATCAGACAAGGCTTTTGCTAAGTCTGCTTCCGCAACATCCCATAATGCATCTTCACCGATACGTTTTTCTGGGCGAGTAGACAGCTTAACAACGATTTTTTCAAATCCAAAAGTAGAATATACATCATAAATCAATTTGATGCAGTCATTTACTTCACTTAAAATTTGTTCTTCAGTACAGAAGATATGCGCATCATCTTGTGTAAAGCCACGAACACGCATTAAACCATGTAATGCACCTGATGGTTCATTACGGTGACAACTACCGAATTCAGCCATACGTAATGGCAAATCACGGTAAGAACGTAAACCTTGTTTAAAGATTTGTACGTGGCCAGGACAGTTCATTGGTTTAATACAATATTCACGGTTTTCCGAAGAAGTTGTGAACATATTTTCTTTGTAGTTTTCCCAGTGACCTGTTTTTTCCCAAAGAACACGATCCATCATAAATGGACCTTTTACTTCTTGGTAATCATATTCTTTTAATTTACAACGTACAAATGTTTCTAACTCACGGAAAATTGTCCAACCATCATTATGCCAGAAAGCCATACCTGGAGCTTCTTCTTGCATATGATATAAATCAAGCTGTTTACCTATTTTACGATGGTCACGCTTTGCGGCTTCTTCTAAGCGATCTAAGTAGGCTTTTAGCTGTTTTTTATCAGCCCAAGCTGTACCATAAATGCGTTGTAGCATTTTATTATCGCTATTACCGCGCCAATATGCACCTGCGATTTTCTGTAACTTAAAGTTATGACAGAAACGCATGTTTGGAACATGTGGTCCACGGCACATATCAACATATTCTTGATGATGATAAAGACCCGGTTGGGAATCTTGACTAATATTTTCATCAAGAATAGCAACTTTATAATCTTCACCACGGGAAACAAATGTTTCTCGAGCTTCAGCCCAGCTTACGCGTTTTTTAATAACATCGTAATCTGTTTTCGCCAACTCTAGCATGCGTTTTTCTAGAGTTTCTAAATCTTCCTGCGTGAGAGAATGGTCTAAATCTACATCGTAGTAGAAACCATTTTCGATAACAGGACCAATCGCCATTTTGGTTTGTGGCCATAATTGTTTAATGGCATGCCCTAATAAGTGAGCACAAGAGTGACGAATAATTTCAAGACCTTCATCATCTTTTGCTGTAATAATCGCTAGATTTGAATCATGTTCGATTAACTCACAGGCATCTACCAGTTCACCATTAACACGGCCTGCAATACATGCTTTTGCAAGTCCAGGACCGATATCTGCAGCGACATCCATGACAGAAACTGCATTTTCAAATTGACGTTGGCTTCCGTCAGGAAGAGTAATAATTGGCATTTAAAATCCTTATTTACAGTGGTGACCCATACGCAAGATCACTTGTAAGCTTTTTATTTCATATATATTCAGTACGTTACGACAATTTCTCACTTTACCTCGCGAGGTTTGTACTCAGTTATGTACACAATATTTATTATATAAATATCCATAGCATCACTGAGCCTTATCGCAACTCAGGGGGGATATTATCACAGACAGTAAAGATTTATACATTTATCTGTCTTTCTTTCCTCAAGAAAATACCAAATAGAAACCACAAGAAAATGCACACATCATATTGTATTAATTGATTGATATCCTTTTCTCTATCTCTTTTTTATTATCTATATTTTTGAAGACAGGGTTATATCTAAAATATCGAAGTAAATAGCTAACGCAAATTTTTCTTTTCCTAATTTATTCGCTAACATAGTTATATCCATTACAGTGATAATCACTTGTATTTACAAAGTTATTATCTAGTCTCCATCCGAACCAATTAAGTATATTCTTGTTATAGACAAACTTTGCTTTTTTTATAGGGTTTTATTACCATCACTAGTAACCAAGCGGAAACCGTGGCTTTAAAAATAATAGACTCTGGGGCGGGCCAGAACTTTCATCGTTAATATAAAAGGTGTATAACGTGTTTTATCTAAAGCCTCGTCCTCGTAAGTTAGTCTATGCCATTACTTTTGAAACTCTCGCGATTTTATTAAGCACTGTTTTACTTGCAATATTAAGCCAAAGCCAATCACATAATTCACTGCCTGTTGCAATTGCTGTTTCTGTTATTGCCCTAATTTGGAATTATATCTTTAATTCTTTCTTTGAATTTTTTGAGCTAAAGCTAAAAATAGAAAAACGTACAATTATTATACGTCTTATCCATGCTATTAGCTTTGAATTAGGTTTGTTTTTCTTTACGATCCCACTCTATATGTGGTGGTATAACGTTGTTTTTATAAAAGCCATAAGTATGGAAATCACCATTTTGGTGTTCTTTTTTATCTATACCTATTTGTTTACGCTAATTTTCGATAAATTATGTCCTCGAATTTACTCAGCCGAAAATGAAAATAAAGCAACGCAATAATTAGGTTTCCCTATATTCTGTAGGACTTTTATTAAAGTATTGGCGGAATACCTGGCTAAATGCGGAATGAGAATCATAACCTACCACTAAAGCAATATTCTCAATATTTGTGGATGTATATTTCAATAACTCAGCGGCTTTATTAAGTCGCTGTTTAGTCACATATTGCATAACAGACATGCCCAGCTCAGATTTCATTTTTCGTTGTAACGTACTTGCTGAAGTATTAAATGCTAATGCAATATCATGTGTTGTGAGTGGCGTATGTAACTTATTTGCTAACCACGCATCAAGATTATCACGCCAATCTTTTTGTATTTCCATTTGAGCAAGTAAAAGTCGTGTTATGGTTGAATATTGCTCGGGAGGCTGGGGATATTGATGCAACCACTCTAATAACCCTATAGCAGCTGGTGACAAAGCGAATTGCCCCCCCTTTTCACTCAATTGCCATTGCGAAGTTACGGGCAATTCTAAGATAAGATTTTTATTATCTTTATTGCCAGAAAAAGCGTGATTAATAGTTGGAGGGATAATTAAGCAATTTTGATTAGAAATAAGAAAATCTTCTCGATTAAAGTTAACCTCCATCGAGCCAGACAAACCAAAAATAATCTGCCATAAATTATCATGCTGATGAGATACAGTCTCTTGTGTATAACATCGTAAATGTAATTGAGGTAATAACAAAAGACACTCCTCCTTTTCAATACACTGGTTGATAAACACTATATCAAAACTCAACCGAACATCACTATCGAAGAGTATCTTGTTAGAAAATTATTATGTTAAACAAACTTAAGCCAAACGAGAGCCATTTGGTAAAGGTAAATTAAATTCAGCTAATACAATCGCACCGGTTTCATCTGGTGCTCCGGTAATTAGCACTTCGGATTTAATGCCAGCTATACGCTTAACAGGGAAATTACAAACACATAAAATACGGCGTCCAACAAGTTCTTCAGGTGTGTAATTTACCGTAATTTGGGCACTAGACCGTTTAATACCCAACTCACCTAAATCTACCTCCATAACATAAGCAGGTTTATTCGCTTTTTTATTAATTTCGGCACTAATAATTGTTCCTACACGCATTTCTACACGGAGAAAATCATCCCATTCAATTACATTTATCATTTTTTACCAATCTATTTTATTTACAGTGACATCTTGATTACTGAGTTATAGATTAACATGCATCATGCAACCTCACCTGTAGCAAGACAATCATTCTCTGTTGAGAAAGAATCATCCTATTCTATTTTTTCACTATTTAAATTATTAATAATTTTCCGTATTTTTAACCATTATTTAAATAGTCGTACCATTTCATAAATTTGTTATGTATAAAAAGTATTCTTAATGGTGAGTCTTTTCATGCTAAAGCGGGAAAATATGAAATGAAAAAAATAACAGACTGGGTAACTCTTGAAGGAAAGCTCGTACGCTTAGTACCACTTAGTATGGATCACTATTCAGACTTATATGAGTTAATTAAGAAAGATAAACCCGATGAACTTTGGTTTACGACTGTTCCTTCAGTAACAGAATTGAAACGTGATATTGAACATAAGCTTCAATTACAACAAAAAGGATTAATGTTGCCCTTCACCATTTATTCTCAAGCAAATAACCGTATTGTAGGTATAACAACATTTATGAATATTGATAACCAAACACCACGGTTAGAAATAGGCTCAACGTGGTATGCAAAAGAAGTACAAAGAACAGGAATTAACACTGAAGCTAAATACCTATTACTTAAATATGCGCTAGAAGAGTTACAGTGTATTGCGGTTGAATTTCGTACTCACATATTAAACCAAACAAGCCGCAAAGCAATTGAACGCCTAGGTGCAAAACTTGATGGTATTTTACGCAATCATCGACTAACAACAGGCGGTCAAAAAAGGGATACATGTATTTATAGTATTACTGATTATGACTGGCACTCAGTAAAAATACATTTAGAGTGGTTAATGAAGAAATACCAATAAACATTAAGATAATTATGCTTAAAAATAACTTTTTTGCTGTTTAATTTGTTATCATAATTGCTCCTTAATTACCTGTTATTATAGGAGCTTTTATATTCCATGCACTCTGCTTACCAGTTTTTTCAGGCTATAGGCCTTGGTCTTATTTTACTTTTACCTTTAACTAATCCATTAACGACTGTTGCTCTCTGGCTTGGTCTTTCAGGAAATATGACCAAAGAACAGCGTAATCAACAATCTTTAATGGCATGTGTCTATATTTTCCTTATTATGACCATCGCGTTTTATGCGGGTCGCGTCATAATGACAACGTTTGGTATTTCGATACCCGGTCTTCGTATTGCTGGTGGGATGATAGTGGCTTTTATTGGCTTTAGTATGTTATTTCCTAATACACCTAATGTTGATGATCCTATTGCCGACGATAATAATCCTCACCACAACCCCAAAGAACCCAATATTGCCTTTGTTCCTTTAGCAATGCCAAGTACTGCAGGGCCAGGAACTATTGCAATGATAATCAGTACCGCAGCATCAATTCCTTCGCGTACTGATATTGCACAATGGGTATTATATGTTGCCCCTGTAACGACCTTCTTTTTAATTAGCGTGATTGTTTGGCTGTCACTGCGTGGCTCCACCAGGATTATGAAATATTTAGGTCACAGTGGTATTGATGCTATTTCTCGTGTAATGGGATTTTTATTAATCTGTATGGGTGTTCAATTTATGATTAACGGTGTTCTTGAAATTATTGCAGATTTGCCTGCTTTATTAAAACAGGCTCAGGCTGTAGCTAATTTGCCCGATTAATTATCCCCTGCATGGTAAGCAGCTCTTACTTTAGCTAAATAACGTGGTGCTTGAGTTGCCGGATGATTTTTTTCAACATAACGATAAAAATCGTCCGCACTCATTGAATTAATTTTAGCTATCGCATTGTCTCTATCTTTATCAAATGTTCTCAATAAAGCACCGGCGCCATTGACATAAGCAAGAATGGTGGCGTAATAAAGTGTTTCAGGATCAGAAATACCAACAAGGTGGCGCTCTCTTAATAGTTGAAGATAAGCAGTGCCTAAATCAATATTAATAGCAGGATCTTTCAATTGAGCTGTTGTTGGTTGTCCCGTTTTTCCTCTATTTTGATAAACATCTCTTCCTGCTGTTGATGCTTTAATTTGCATTAATCCAACTGCATTTGATTTACTAATTACCTCTGGCCTAAAATTAGATTCGACTTGGATAATGGCTTTAATTAATGTTTCATCAACATTATAACGGCTAGAGGCTTGTTGTATGTGGTTATCAAAAGGGGTCGCTTTCCATTGTGCAGTGGATATTGAAGCATTATTAACACGGCTATTTATCGGCTTTTGGCTTAAAAATCGAGATGTGTCTTTTTGAATTGGTTGACGAGCATTATCAGCACAACCAGCAAGAAGCAAAATTGCCAAAGAAAAGATGATTTTTACTTTCACGTTTTATCCTTTTGCATAAAGGGTTGTACAAAGACATATTTATATATCAATAGGTTGAAGATATATTATTCTACTTCCACACAAAAGTGCGTGTTAAAATATGGCAAAACGTGAGAAATAAATCAATCTATTACTATTTCTAGCGTGTGCGTTTTATCTCAAATTTATCCTATATCCTGTTTTCCCCCAGAAATCACTCAATCAAAATCGAGCCAAGCATAATAGGTTTTTATTACATATTCTAAAATAAATCATATGAATTAATTACAATAAGAAGGGGGTTTATGGGAACTATAAAAATGGTAGAAGTATAACAAACGTTGGTTTTTGAGGAAAAGTGAGCTTTTATTAGTAATAAAAATAATCTCTTGCACAAATAGTTACGAACGATTGTTAATTTTTGTGACAAAACCCGACAATCTACTTAACATTTATTGGAATACATGTTGTTATCTTATTTCTAGTCGTTATCAAATGAAGCTTTTTGCACAGAGATAACTTGACTTTTTTGAAATGATATTGATAATCATTATCAATTGAGAAGATAACTCTGCAACTATAAGGCAATAATAATATGGATATATTTCGTTCTGTAAACAACATTTCACTTACGGCTTTATGCCTTATGGCAACTGTATTTTTAACCACTCCTACACAAGCAAAAGATAAACTTAAAGTCGTCACTACCTTTACTATTATTCAAGATATCGCACAAAATGTCGCTGGAGATGCAGCGATCGTTGAATCAATTACAAAACCTGGCGCTGAAATTCATGATTATCAGCCTACCCCAAAAGATATTGTAAAAGCTCAAAAAGCTGATTTGATCTTATGGAATGGTTTAAACCTTGAACGCTGGTTCGAGCGTTTTTTTAATGAGTTACGTAATGTTCCTGCGGTCGTCGTAACAGAAGGCATCACGCCAATGGCAATTAGTGAGGGGGCTTACAAAAATAATCCGAATCCACACGCATGGATGTCACCAAATAACGCATTAATTTATATTGAAAATATTCGTAAAGCACTTGTTGAACACGATCCTGATAATGCGGCAATTTATAATCAAAATGCAGCAAATTACGCAGAAAAAATTAAACAACTTGATGCACCATTAAGAGAAAGATTGTCTCGTATACCACAAGAAGATCGTTGGTTAGTGACCAGTGAAGGTGCCTTTAGTTATTTAACTAATGATTATGGCTTTAAAGAAGTTTATTTATGGCCAATTAATGCAGAAGAACAAGGCACACCACAACAAGTTAAATACGTCATTGATACAGTAAGAAAACACAATATCCCTGTTGTCTTTAGTGAGAGTACAATTTCAGATAAACCGGCTAAACAAGTCAGCAAAGAAACTGGTGCAAAATATGGCGGTGTTCTTTACGTTGATTCACTTTCCGCTGAAGGCGGTGAAGTTCCTACTTATATTGATTTAATTACTATCACTGTGGATACAATTGCGAAAGGATTTGGTCAATGAGTAAAATAGAAACGAATCCAACGTTGACAGTTGATAACGCTACTGTCACCTATAACAATGGTCATACCGCCATCTTTGATGCGAGCTTCTCTATCACGGGTGGCACAATTTGTGCCCTCGTCGGCATCAATGGTAGTGGTAAATCCACTCTATTTAAAACCATTATGGGGCTAGTAAAGCCCTCTAAAGGTAAAGTGACATTAAACGACAACCCTATTCAACAAGCATTAAAGCAAAACATGATTGCTTATGTACCACAAACAGAAGAAGTTGACTGGAATTTTCCTGTGCTCGTTTCTGATGTTGTAATGATGGGACGTTATGGAAAAATGGGATTTTTTCGTATTCCATCAAAACATGATCATGAGATTGTTGAAGCATCGCTAGAGCGTGTCGGGTTATCTGGATTAGGTCATCGTCAAATTGGTGAACTTTCTGGTGGTCAGAAGAAACGTGTTTTCTTGGCGCGAGCAATGGCTCAAGAAGGCACTGTTTTATTACTTGATGAACCCTTTACTGGTGTCGATGTTAAAACCGAAAATGCCATTATCGAACTTTTACGTAATTTACGTGAAGAAGGTCATCTCGTTTTAGTTTCAACACATAACTTAGGAAGTGTGCCTGAATTTTGTGACCACGTTATTTTAATAAACAGAACGGTATTAGATAGTGGACCAACTGAAACAACCTTTACCCAAAAGAACTTAGAACACGCATTTGGTGGTGTATTGCGTCATATCAGCTTGTCGGGTTCTGATCTTCACGATGATGATGATCCGCGCTCACTTACTGTCATTACTGATGATGAACGCGCGGCCGTTTTTTATGGTCATCAAAAAGAACATACTCCAGCGCACCAAAGTCAGCGCAAACAAGGAGATTAGCCATGCTAGATTTACTCCTACAGCCTTTTGAATATAACTATATGGTGAAAGCTATTTGGGTTAGTGCTTTAGTAGGCGCTGTCTGTGCGTTTCTTTCATCCTATCTTATTTTGAAAGGTTGGTCATTAATGGGAGATGCCCTTTCCCACTCCGTTGTTCCTGGTGTTGCGGGGGCTTATATATTAGGTTTACCTTATGCGGTCGGTGCTTTTTTTACGGGTTTGCTCGCAGCATTATCAATGACATTTATTCGCCATATCACACGCCTTCGTGAAGATGCCGTTATTGGCTTTATTTTCTCTACTTTTTTTGCCTTTGGTCTGTTGCTGGTTTCGCTTAAACCGACAGCCGTCAACGTTCAGACCATCATCCTCGGGAATATTCTAGGTATTGCAGATGAAGATGTATGGCAAGTTGTTATTATTACAGGTGTCTCTTTTCTCGTCTTATTTTGTATCTGGAAAGACTTGCTGGTCGTTTTCTTTGATGAAATCCATGCCAGATCTATTGGTCTATCACCTTTAAAATTAAAAATTATCTTTTTTACTTTATTAAGTGCTTGCACCGTTGCTGCACTTCAAACTGTTGGTGCCATTCTGGTCATTGCAATGGTTGTAACACCTGGCGCAACAGCTTATCTACTCACCGATCAATTTAAACGACTTGCTATTATTGCTATCTGCATTGGCACAATAACCAGTGCTGTAGGTGCCTATCTTAGCTATTTCTTTAATGGTGCAACAGGTGGCGTCATTGTCACAATGCAAACTGCACTTTTTTTATTGGCATTCTTATTTGCGCCTAAACATGGCATGTTAGCTGCACGTCGCCGTGCTCGCCAAAGCTCACAACAGTTAATCTCACAATCTCATCAGCACCAAGAAGTTGCAAAACAAGAAGAGGTGAAACTATGAATGAGCTAATCGAATTTTTCATTGAACCATTTCAATATCCCTTTATGCAACGAGCTATTATTGCTGCTATCATTATCGGGATCGCTTGCGCTATTTTATCTTGTTATATGGTTTTAAAAGGCTGGTCTTTAATGGGAGATGCTATCTCTCACGCAGTGTTACCCGGTGTAGTACTTGCTTATGTCACTGCAATTCCATTAACGGTAGGCGCCTTTCTTTCTGGCTTATTTTGTTCGTTTGCCACTGGCTATTTAAAAGAGCACAGTCGTATTAAAGAAGATACTGTGATGGGAATTGTATTCTCAGGTATGTTTGCCGTAGGCTTGGTTATTTTTGCCAGTGTCGATACAGACCAACATTTAATGCATATTCTATTTGGTAATATTTTGGGTATAACGCCAGATGTATTAACTCAAATTAGTATTATTTGTTTAATTACCATCACTATCATGCTAGTTAAGCAAAAAGACTTTATGCTTTATTGTTTCGATCCTAATCAAGCAAGGATCGTCGGTTTACCTGTTACCTTATTGCACTATGGCTTACTGTCTATTTTGGCATTAACTATCGTTGCTTCAATGCAGGCCGTCGGGATTATTTTAGTTGTCGCCATGCTTATTTCTCCGGGGATCACTGCGTATTTATTAACACGTAGTTTCTCTCGTATGATAATGCTAGCTATTATATTTTCTGTCGCATCCAGTGTGATTGGTACATTTATTAGTTTCCATATTGATGGTGCAACAGGTCCATGTATTGTGCTAACTCAAGCTATATTCTTTATTATTGCGTTATTCTGTAATCAGATTAAATTAGCAAAAATAAAGCGACAAACAAAACCCGCGAACGCCTGATAATCTCCTTTATCTTCGCAAAAACGGGATAATCATCCCGTTTTTTAGCTTTATACTTTATTGATTTAATTAAAGTGTTATTGTCATAAGATAAACATCGCTCGTTATTATTTTATTTGGGTCTACTAAGTAAACAACTTTGCGAGGTGTAAGTATGTGGCAGAATATAGGTCGTTTACTGGAATCAAACTTAGGATTTTCAGCAAAGATAAACGAAAAAACTCACCTTTCTAGTGGCGATATTCACCATACATGGAAAATTTATTATGGTGATACCCCCGTCTTTGTAAAATCCAACTTACGTGAGTTTCTGCCTAATTTTAAAAATGAAGCAGAACAACTTGAAATGTTGGCAAAAAGCCAAACAATTCGTACTCCTCGTGTTCTTGGCATTGGTAATAGTAAAGATGCCAGCTTCTTACTCCTCGAGTTCTTACCTGTGCAACCTTTTACACCTCACAGTGCTTATTGCTTTGGTCAACAATTAGCAAGGCTACATCAATGGGAAGATCAACCTAGTTATGGTTTTGATTTTGATACTCAAATCGATACAACTCCCCAGCTAAATGGCTGGGAAAAACGCTGGAACCACTTTTATTCTGAAAAACGTGTTGGCTTCCAACTGCAACTGGCGTCAGAAAAAGGGATGGTCTTTGGTGATATCGATGAGATCACCCAAATTATTCATCATCATCTAGCTGATCATAACCCACAACCGTCTTTGCTTCATGGCAACTTATGGCCTAAAAACTGCGCTGCAATTGGTCAATCTGAAGGTACAGTTTTTGATCCTGCTTGTTATTGGGGAGATAGAGAATGTGATATAGCGATGCTGCCACTTTGTACTGCAGTACCCGCTAATATTTTTGATGGTTATCAGAGTGTCTGGCCGTTATCTGAAAAATTTTTATTACGTCAGCCCATTTATCAACTCTATTTTTTCCTCAATCGCTGTAATCTATTTGGTGGTGAAAAAGATTACCTAGAAGCCCGAAAAATTATTGATGATTTATTAGCCACCTCCTGAAAAAAGATAAAAAAACAGTTTAAAACAAGTAATAAGCTAAAAATATAACCTCGCCAGCTCACATTGTGCGAGGTTTATTTTCCATTCAGTTAGATAAATGAACTATCCTCGTTCATTGTAAAGGGTTATTACCACCCTAAAAATTTCAGCAAGAAATACCCAATTGCCATAACAATAATGGGGGATAGATAAAGCACCATAATTTGAGTGAAAATAGTATGCCGTGGTAATTTGATATTCTGTTGTAACTCTTCGGCAGTGATACCACTCTTCATCGCTCGTTCAATAATAAGCTGATCTTGTATATTTTCTTTTAAATACTTAACTTGGCGATAAATTCGTAATCCCGATGCGCTAAACGCCAATCCAACAAACATAAAAAGAAAAATAACAAAAAAAGTGATATTTTCCTGACTCAATCCCATTTGTGTATTGGGGATAGGTGAATTTCGCCAAAAGAAGCCTAAAAAAGGTGTATTAAATTGTACCATTTCCGCTAACACACGAAAAAAATCATTGATCACGGCATTTACACCATCACCACTTGGACGTTGGATTGCAGCCAATCCTATCAACGACACTGTTGTAGAAATAAAGGCAGGAATAAAAATAAGCCAGCCAAGAACGCGCTTTGAAATGGCATATAATCCTGCATATTGATAACTCATCACATCCTCACTAGTAGAATTCGTCAATATTTATCTGTTTATCGTAGTCTAATTAACGGCTAATACGACAATATATTAATAGTAGCCATTCTCTCTATTTATTTTACTAAATAAATAAGAAACTGATTAAAAAGATTTTCTTTGTAACTCTTGCTACAATCGCCATTCGACAACATAGACCTTATTTATGGAGAGTAACATGTCTTTTAAATTCCCTATTGAAGCTGCTATTTTTGATATGGATGGTTTATTAATCGACTCTGAACCATTTTGGCAGCAAGCAGAACATGAGGTCTTTGCTGAATTAGGCGTCGATTTATCCCTTTCATCGGCAATGCCCGATATGGTTGGATTAAGAATAAACGAAGTCATTGATTTATGGTATAAAGCCTCACCATGGCAAGGCGTTTCAAAACAAGAAGCAAAACAAAAAATGGTTTCTCGTGTTGTCAAATTGGTTGAAGAAACCAAGCCACTATTACCTGGTGTCGAACATGCTCTAGATCTTTGTAAATCATCAGGATTAAAAATTGCGTTAGCATCAGCTTCTCCTGATTTTATGCTTGAGCGTGTGCTTGAGTTGTTTAATATTCGTCATTATTTCTCAGCTGTAGTGTCTGCTGATGAATTACCGCACAGTAAGCCACATCCAGAAGTTTATCTAAATGCCGCTAAAGCACTTAATCTTGATCCTATCCACTGTGTTTCATTAGAGGATTCTCGTAATGGCATGATTGCCTGTAAAGGTGCAAGAATGCGCTCTATCGTTGTACCAGCAGCAACACAATTTAATGATAAGCAATGGGGTTTAGCTGATGTGAAAATTGCCTCTCTTAATGAGTTAACACAACTACATTTATTAGGTTAGTTTCCATCAATAAAAGGGATATTTTGCTTTATTAGATATCCCTTTTGTTCTGCTTCTAACACTTAATTCATTAATGCTACTTTTTTTACTCTTAGCATTTTCTCACTCATTTGTCTTACTACCACCAGCCCCCATTCTATCTTTTAGGTTTTTATCCTAAATTCGATCGTTTTTAAATCAATCAAATAAAATATTTCTGTTATTGCTTAATATTTAAGACAATTTTTATCTTTTTTGTCTGTTAGTTATCATCAAAACCTTTTATACTTTATCACTGTATAAATGAACAGCAAACGAACAGACTTGGAATGACCGCAGAAGGACATTTACTTTTTTCTGTTGCAACACTTGTGTTAGCACAGAAACTTGAAATAACGCCAGCTCTTGCTCATGGTGATTGGTTTCACATGATCCCTGCTGTCTTATTAGGCTCACTTTTACCAGACTTAGATCATCCAGGCTCTATACTTGGACGATTGTTCCGTATTATTTCTCTGCCCTTATCAAAACTTTGTGGTCACCGAGGTTTCACTCATAGCCTACTCGCATTTTGTGGTTTAGCCATTTTATGGGAAACCCAAGTTTCACCACGCTGGGAAATTTCAGCAGATATTTTTCATGCACTTTTACTTGGTTATCTTAGCCATCTCATTGCCGATATGTTAACCCCAGCAGGAGTTCCTTTCCTATGGCCTTTAAAAATGCGCTTTGCGCTACCTATTTTAGGTAAAAAAAATAATAAAAAAGGGGAGCGTTTTATCTCCGTTCTTATTCTTGTAGGCGCACTTTTCTTACCTCCACACCTTACTGTTACATTGCCTTCGCAAGTCAATAATTGGTTACAGATGTACCACGACAAGCGCACTAATTTTTAACACCCTCTGACAAAACCCTACGTTTCTCTATTTATTTATAAATTCTTACATCTTTTTATGCCTATTTCCTTGTCTTTATAACCAAACGATTATATAAAAGAATAATTAATTATAAAAAGTTATTAACAATCCTGTTACCCTATAACGAGTTGATGCTGTTATATCCTTTCTTACTATCTAAGAACTCATATCGCATACAATCGTCGAAATTATATAAATAAAAATCTCGTTGGAGAGTTAAGATGAATTTTCCGTTAATCATTAACGTACTCGTCTTTGTTGTGTTATTACTCGTCTTGGCTAAATTAAGTCAACGTCAGTGGAGCCTTTCAAAGAAAGTTCTTGTTGGTTTAGTTTTTGGTGTTGCTTTTGGGTTAGCGCTACACGCATTCTATGACTCACACGATCCTATTATTAAAGAATCTATTCTTTGGTTTAATATCGTGGGTAATGGCTATGTTCAGCTATTACAGATGATCATTATGCCATTAGTATTTGCCTCTATTCTTAGTGCTGTTGCTCGTTTGCATCAAGCATCATCGTTAGGGAAAATCAGTGGGTTAACTATTGGTACTTTATTATTTACTACTGCCATTTCTGCATTAATTGGTATTGTGATCGCCAATTTATTTGGTTTAACCGCAGAAGGCTTAGTGCAAGGCGAACAAGAAGCACAACGCTTAATTGCACTTGAGCAAAATTACATGGGTAAAGTTTCTGACTTAACCATGCCTCAGCTTATTTTGTCATTTATTCCTAAAAATCCATTTGCTGACTTAACAGGTGCAAGCTCAACATCGATTATTAGCGTTGTTATCTTTGCTACATTTTTAGGTATGGCTGCGCTGAAATTACTCAAAGAAGACCAGCCTCGTGGCGAAAAAGTCTTAGTTGCGATTGATTGCTTACAATCATGGATCATGAAGCTAGTTCGTATTGTCATGATGTTAACCCCTTATGGTGTTATGGCGCTGATGACTAAAGTTGTAGCCAGCTCAAATATGCACGACATCATTCAATTAGGAAGCTTTGTTGTTGCCTCTTATGTTGCTATTGGCTTAATGTTTGTAGTTCATGGATTACTCGTTAGTTTTACAGGCTTAAACCCAGTTAAATTCTTCAAAAAAGCGGGTCCATTATTAGCATTTGCATTTACTAGCCGTTCAAGTGCAGCAAGTATCCCGTTAAATATTGAAACACAAATCAAACGTGTAGGTGTGCCAGAATCTATCGCGAGTTTCTCATCATCTTTTGGTACAACGATTGGCCAAAATGGTTGTGCCGGTATCTATCCTGCAATGCTCGCTGTTATGGTTGCACCAACCGTGGGTATTAACCCCTTAGATCCAATGTGGATAGCCACTTTAGTTGCTATCGTAACCGTCAGCTCTGCGGGTGTTGCGGGTGTTGGTGGTGGTGCCACATTTGCAGCTCTTATCGTTCTGCCTGCAATGGGTTTACCTGTGACATTAGTTGCCCTATTAATCTCTGTAGAACCATTAATTGATATGGGACGTACCGCATTAAACGTCAGTGGCTCAATGACCGCTGGTACAATCACCAGCCAAATCATGGGGCAAACGGATAAAGCGGTCTTCAATCAAGATGAAGAAACAGAACTTACAGTAAAATAAACTTTATCTACCTCTATTGAGAGAGCCAGTTCATTTGAACTGGCTTTTTTTTATATCTATATTAAGTTACATATCTTCTATCTATGCCATTCACCAATATCAATAAAAAAACCTATAAATATAACAAGGTAAAATCGTGAAAAAAATTATGCGAGTTTTGCGAAAACTCTATAAGTATGAAAACAGCCAATATGATCCTGAACGCCAAGTTTCTCTTTATCATCTTGATGTTCTTTCCGAAAAGGAAAAAAACATATTATTAGCAGCCAATTGGCAACCTAATATTATTGAAAAATTTGCGGATCATTCAGATATTATTAATCAATTACATAGTTTAAAAAACAATCCGTTACTCACTCAAAAACGTTGTTTAGATGCATTTGTGGCTGGTGTTGGTGGTAGCTATCTTAGAGGACGCTCTGTTTTAGGCGCTTTCCATAAATTACAAAATTTGCCACTACATAATTATGACGAAAAGCCTCAATATGCCTGTTGTTGGATTTGTAGTGATAGCAACGACCAAAAGCATATTAATGATAGTTATTTTCAATATTGCCTCTATTACGGTAATTCTTATACTGGCAACCCCTCTTATGCTTATCTGAATTTAAAGCACTTGCTAACAACTCCTTCCGTTAGTCCAACGCAGGCAGACAAAGAGATCTTTAAGCAATTACTTCATTTATTACGTAACGCTCATGAAGATGAAACTCCTGGTAAGTTTGAAAAACGGTTAAATGAAGCTAAATTAATTTCTGGTGATAAATACACCAAGCGAGGTATCTTGCACTCACTTGCTTTAGTGGGTGTTATTCCCAACGCCTTTATTCCATTATCTTTAAATAGCTGGACCAATTTCGGTGATATTACCATTGTAGAAAATCAGCTTAATAACACCAAAGGGCGTTCCGATATGGAAATGCCGTGGGCAGGATGGAAAGGTAATCTCAAGATTGATGAAGAAAAAACCATGGCTTATTTTGGGGAATACTTAGTTTAAATATCAATATTTTCCATAAAAAACGCCCAATACTGATCATATTGAGCGTTTAAACATTGGCGTTAATTTATCGCCTTTAATATTTTTATTTTAGATACTCACCATTGCGTAGTGCTTCAATACGCTTGTCTAATGGTGGGTGAGATAAAAATAATTCACTAAATGACTTATTACGGCCATTAATGCAGAAAGCCATCATACTGCTCTCTTCTTGTGGCTCATAACTCGTTTTTAAACGTTGTAGTGCTGCAATCATCTTCTCGCGACCAACAAGTTTTGCCGATCCCGCATCTGCATGGAATTCACGGTAACGAGAGAACCACATGGTAATAATGCTTGCCAGAATACCAAATACAATTTCCAGTACCATTGAAACCCCCATATAAACCCATGGGTTACCATTGCTATTTTCACTCTCTTCATCACTCGAAATAAAGTTAGCAACGAATTGTGCAATGATACGCGAAATAAAGATAACGAAGGTATTCACAACCCCCTGAAGCAAGGTCATGGTTATCATATCACCATTAGCAACGTGGCTAATTTCGTGAGCAATAACCGCTTCTGCCTCATCACGACTCATATTGGCTAACAATCCTGTACTTACAGCCACCAGCGAAGCGTCACGACGAGCGCCTGTCGCAAAAGCATTAATATCAGGTGCATCATAAATAGCCACTTGTGGCATTTTAATACCGACTTGTTCAGATTGGCGTCTTACCGTATCTAATAACCAACGCTCTACTTCTGAAGTTGGGTTTTCGATAACTTGACCACCCACTGAACGTAATGCCATCCATTTTGACATTAACAGTGAAATAAATGCACCACCAAAACCAAACAAACCCGCCATGATCATCAAACCTTGAACACTGCGACCTTGTATACCGGTTAAAGATAAGATGATCCCAAAAACAAACATTACAGCTAAGTTTGTTAAAAGGAATAACGCAATTCTCATCATATTGATACTGTTCCTATTTTATCTAATTATCACATTGCAAAAACTATCTTATAAATAAGGCTTTTTTGAATTTTATCAAGTCTTTTAACGTATTTAATACTAAAAACAGTATAACTTTACATTTTGATAAAAAAATAGGATTTAATTACCTACTTATTGGGCATTATTTAAAACTGAAAAAAGATGGGTGATCTAAAATAGGCGGGATAACTTTTCGTATTATTTAGCTAAAGAGAAGGATTTATAACCTTATACCTATCAATAATAAACTCATCATAAAAAGTGAAATAGATTAGCATATAAATGGGACACTATTATCGTCGAGCTAACTGTCGCTATGCTCTTTGTGCACGACTTGTAAATAATACAAATCGTGCACATGAAACAAGCAATAGCGTAATTAACGCTATAAACTAATTACATTTTAAAACGATATGTGGTTGTCATTGAGCCTGATAATGAATGTGCTCGTTGTGAATGACCATCATACAATTTTGGTGTGGTGTAATCGTTTTCTTGCTGGTGGTGCCAACCGATACCACCACTTAAAGAAACAGAAAGATTTTTTGTTGGTTTCCAATAGCTAAATAAACCAAACTGTCCTTGTTTTAATCTTTCACCTGAATAACTGAATTCACTATAGTTAGTGCGTGCACCAATTGACAGCTCTTTACTAATTCTGTATTCAGCTTCCAATGCCCCCATAACTTCACCATCACGTACATAGTCAATATCAGCGTAAGCTGGTGAGTTAAAGCGTCCACGAGTATTACCTATTGGGTTACGTGCAAATTGACCAACACCATTTGCTTTCTCAGCATCGGTATAAGTCACACCTGTACGCAATGTCCATGGTGACTCAGGAATTCGCCATTCCATCGTACCTGCAAAGTGCCATGCATCATTATCAAAATTACGCTTACCTTTATTAGCATCACTTAATGTACGCTTACCTTCACTACCATAATCGTGATAATAAACAACACCACCAATCGTCACATCTGAGGTTAGTTTATATTTTGCTTCTAAGCCTTGTTGACGGAACACATCATCCGCCTGACCATAGAAATAAAATACTTTTAACGGTTTAGAGTTATAGTTAATTCCACCAGTTAACACATGATCGATATTGTGTCTGACACCATTACCATCACTGAAATACATTCTGTCGATATTTGGGCTATCACGACGCATTACTTTACCATCAAGAAACAGTAAATCTAAGCTCCAATCACCCATTGCAGTGTTGGTAGCATAACCATTATAACTGTTTAATGATAAGCGCTGTGAGTTAGTAAAAATACCCGTATTTTTCAGCGTAAACCAACCTGCTTTACCGTTAATTAAAACAGGATCTAAATCAAATTTAACTTTTGCGAAACGTTGACCAATTTTGTTATAGCCTTTTGCATCACCATCATCATTATATAAAATTGCACGAGAGGCGAAGTCTTTACTTGCACCTAATTTGATACCACCATAATAAGAGACATCAAATCCGAGAATGCCACCTAAATAACCAGATCTGAAATCTGCTTGAAAGTTTTGTCCCCAAGCATTGGCAACTTGTTTTCTATAACGTTGCTCTTCTTTATCAAAACGGTTTTCAGTTTTTAAGTATTTCCACATATTAATAGTAGAAAGTTCTAACTCAGAATCTGAGATCAATGAGTTTTCTTTAATTGAGTCTTCCCAATTTCCAGCATTCGCAGCACTCACAGCCAAAAAACAAGGGGATAACATAAGCAACGCAATTCTTTTTACTTTCATTTTAATAAAACCTGGTTAATAAATATTTTTAATTAATTTATATTGACTTATATTCCATAAGCTCAACAAAGTACCATTTTTATATTTAGCTAAAAAGTTACCCTTGTTTAAATTATTGTTGCAGTAATTTTAAACACTAAGTCATTTTTTGGCATAAAAAATTCAATATGACTATTTCGCCACATTGGTATTTACTTATTTTCTCTTAATAGAAGTTTTTTAAACAAACTATAGTTTATTGGACGTTTAGATATTATCCCTTACGTAGAAAGCCTGAGTTTGAAAATATAATATTTAAATCACTAATTGCTACTCTAATAACGTATTCTCAATGTATCAACAATGATAATTCACTATTTAGACAATAATTTTTAGCTACTGTGATGGCGAGCCAAAGTGACACAAAAAGTTCATAAACTGTATGCTATAGTAATTTTATGTCAGTTTACGCGACCATTGTCACAACATGTTACATTTATTGCAATAAACAAATCATTAAATGTGAATTAAGTCACAATAAATAATCAAGCTATTCTTTTTATATCTCGTAATACTTATTTAAACTTTATTTTGAATTAAAAATTAAGTGACGTAACAAAAAATTTAAATTTTTATGTATTATAAAATGCCAGTAACGTTAATAATGATTAATGTTACTGGTAACTTAATAGAGGGGGTCATTAAAGTGTATTGAGAAACAACATTAAGATTATCGCTAGAAAATACATAATCTATTTTATTAAAAATGCTTTTAATAACTCACCAGATGCACATTGATTGATAATAGTAGTCCTTAAATCTTGGCTGTATTAAGATATAAAAAAGCCCCCAGTAATTGATTATCCAATTATTGGGGGCTGCAATAAATACCGACTTTAAAACGAATACTTTAATTTAATAGTTTTTTCGGCTTAAGTACTTTTGAAAGATCAACTGCGATTTTTGCAGTCTCATCTAAATAAGGATCTGGCCCTTCATAATCCTTAGGTAAATCATCAAGTGACTTTAACAAAGGCTTACCTTCTAATTTAAAACGCTCATTAATACGATTTAATTTAATAGTTTCTAGCTCTTTGTTTTCTTTCTCTCTTTCAGCAAAATTCAGGATAACAAATTTATCTTCACCTTTTGCTTTAGCATCATTGTAACGTTGAATATCATCAAAAATATATGAGAATTCTCTGTCGCTTGCTATACGTTTAGTGTGCTGCTCCGTTAATGGCGCTAACGCTGTTTTCAATTTATCTGAGTATTCAGATAACTGATAACTAGCTGGAGAAATACTATCCCAAGGTAATGCGTTATCTTCAAAGCTCTCGCCCATTTCAGCACTATCAAAACTTGGTAATAATAAATCAGGTGTTACCCCTTTAAGCTGAGTACTACCACCATTAATTCGATAGAATTTTTGGATAGTGTATTGTACTGAACCTAAGCCTGGCCAATCAGGGCTAAGCATTTGATCGTAAACTCGCGTTAGAGGGCGATATTGCTGAACCGTTCCTTTACCAAATGTCTGTTCACCAACAATCAAAGCACGCCCATAATCTTGCATAGCAGCCGCAAAAATTTCAGAAGCTGAAGCACTAAAACGGTTTACAATAACAACTAATGGACCTTTGTAATAAACAACATCGTCCCTATCAAAATCTTGTCTTACACGACCATTATTATCTCTAACTTGTACCACAGGGCCACTTGGAATAAATAATCCTGACAGTGAAATGGCTTCAGTTAAAGCACCACCACCGTTACCACGTAAATCAATAACTAATGACGATACATTATCTTTTGCTACTTTTTGCAATTGAGTTTTAACATCATTAGTTAAACCAACATAGAAGCTTGGAATATCTAAAATAGCGACTTTATCACCATTAATAACTTTTTCTGTCAATTTAACCGCTCGGTCTTCTAAACGGATCTGTTCTCTCACTATCGTGATTGTTCTTGGTTTAGCGCCTTTCTCATCAGAGATAACTTCCAACTTAACTTGACTACCTTTCGGGCCTTTAATCAAGGCAACAATATCATCAAGTCGCCAACCGACAACGTCTACCATCGGTTTATTTTGTTGGCCTACGGCGATAATTTTATCACCGACTTTCAACTCTTTACTTTTTGCAGCCGGTCCTCCGGTCACCATCGAGTTGATCATCGGATAATCATCATCCATTTGTAATACAGCACCAATGCCTTCTAATGAAAGGCTCATTTCAGAATCGAATGCTTCTGTATTTCTTGGTGATAAATAACTGGTATGAGGATCGATTTCGCGGGCAAATGCCGACATAATAATTTGAAAAACGTCTTCACTTTGGCTTTGTGTTTGACGACGCAAAGCGGCTTTATAGCGCTTAGTCAACGTTTCTTTAATTTCACTGTCTGTTTTTTCAGATAATTTCAGTGTTAACCAATCATATTTAACTTTTTCATCCCAAAGCTTATCTAATTCAGCTTGAGTTTGAGGCCATGGCGCTTTCGTTCTATCTAACTCAAACTTATCCTGACCGGTTAAATCTATTGGCTTATTGATACGATCTAACGCATATTGAAAACGTTCAAAACGTCTTTTTTGCGCTAAATTGAAGAGATCATAAAGGGGTTGAAGATCGCCTTTTTTCAGGTATTCACCCACTTTGGTTTTTTCTTTATCAAATTGGGCTATATCAGACGCAAGCAATACATTGTGGCTATAGTCTAATAAATTAAGATAGCGATTAAATATTTTTTCAGAAAAGCTCGCATCTAGAGAAAACTGGCGATAATGAGAGCGTTCAAAACGAGAGGTTACTCGCTCGCTTACAGTAGAGTGTTGTGGCTCTTGCTTTAATTCGGGTAACTGATCAATAGTTGCCATTGCTGGAGTGGCTGGTTTCTCAGCCATCACAACAGAAGTACCTGTTAATGTTAATCCGATTGCAAAAGCCACATTTAAAAGTTTGTTCATGCTCTGGTTGGCCTCCGTATCAGAACTTTAAATGTTCCGTGCGTACATTCATTGCCAAACCGTTAGGCAATTGTACACGTACACCCTCTTTTGCTATCTCTAGCACTGTCGCATTCATCACGCTACTACCGACGTTAACTTTCAGCGATTGACCAACAGTAAGAACTGATGTGTCTGTTACTGGAATTAACTTTTCAGTATTTTGGCGTGGTGCTTTACGAGGAGCTTGAGCCGCTTTTTGAGGACGAGGCTGCCGTTTTTCACCGTCTTTAGGTGGCTGACGACGCGTATTATTTGGCTTTTTCGCTGCCGGACGCTTACTGGTCTCCTTATCACCTTCAGCTTCGCGCTTTTTAGCACGTTGTTCAGCTCTTTGAGCTTGAACGCGCGCCTTGGCTTCTGCTAATTGTGTACGAGCATGTTCAATATGCTCAGCTTCCAGTTCGCCGCAGTCATTACCATCCAAATCGACACGTTTTGCCCCTTCTTTAACTCCATAAAGGTAGCGCCAACTTGAGGTATATAAGCGTAATGCAGAACGTAACTGTGTTTTGCTTAATTCAGCTTCATCTTTTAGAGCTTCAACAAGATCTTGAAAAATGCCAACTTTCAAAGGGCGAGCTTCGCCCTCAGCAATAAAACACTTAGGGAAACGTTCAGCTAAAAAAGCGATGATTTCTTTACTACTATTCAACTTAGGTTGATTTTCCATGAAATTTCCTGATTACAACGGTTTTGCCAACCAGCGCAGGCATGAACAAGCGACATTATAATAGTGTTGCCAACAATTTCTATGGCAAACGCCTGTTAACTTACACAAAATTCACAATATTTTGCTGTATGACAAGTTTTTAAATGCTCGCAGAGCACGTCACACAACGCTTTAAGCCCATTTTCATCTTTTTTATCAAAACGATTAAAAATAGGGCTATCAATATCGAGAACGCCGATAATTTGTCCATTTACCTCTAGAGGTAGAACAATTTCAGACTGACTTGCACTGTCACAAGCAATATGTCCACTAAATTGATGAACGTCATCCACTCTTAAAATTCTGTTTTCGGAGTATGCAGTTCCGCAAACTCCTTTTCCAAAACCTATCCTGACACAAGCAATTTTACCTTGGAATGGACCAAGAACTAATGAGTCACCATCATTAAGATAAAACCCAACCCAATTTATCGTATCTAACTTTTCGAAAAGAAGTGCGCTGGTATTAGCAAGTGATGCGATAAGATCATTTTCACCAGACAACAAGGCTGACAAATTATCAGTGAGTTCCTGATAAAAAAGCGAATTTGGCATCATTAAACCCTATTTACATAACTAAAATAGATAACATACTCGTAATTTAGCCTATTTTATCTTGAGGTTGAATACTCCATTTTCAAGAATTGGGTAAAAAAACGATAAAACTCTCTTAACATCTACAAAAAAATTCAGACTCTTATTATTGTAAAATGAAAGGCATAAATATAATAAAAATGATAACTTGTGAACCATTGAGTATAGGTACTTTTTTTTAGCTTAATCAAACGATAACTCTTAAGAAAGCTAACTTAGGCGAATTAATGAGCAACACTGAGAACAATATCGCAATTAACGAAATAAAATCAATACGCTGTCAAGAATGTGACCATCTTGTGGCACTCCCTCTTGCGCTTAAGCGTGGAGAAGATGCGTACTGTCCTCGTTGCCAAGCTAAGCTTGCCTCTTATCGAGATTGGTCACTTACTCGCTTACTCATTTTGTCGATTACAATGCTAATCTTGGCATCTATTGCATTTACCCAACCATTAATCAAAATTCATTTATTGGGCACAATGATAACAACCAATGTGCTTGATGGTATTCGCATGATGTCAGAGCAAGGCGCTCCTCTTACTGCAACTATGGTTCTCTTTTGTGCTGTCGCCGCCCCTCTCAGCCTTCCTATTGCTATTTTATATCTTCATTTAGGTTCGCGTTTACGTTTAAATTTGCGTCCAGTACTTTTAATGCTTGGCAAATTAAAAGAGTGGGTAATGTTAGATGTTTATTTGATTGGGCTGGGTGTTGCAACAATAAAATTAGGTGATTACGCCACAGTTTATATTGGCAATGGATTAATTGCTTTTGTTTCTTTAATGCTACTAAGCTTATTGATGTTAATTAACATTAATATGGACCAACTTTGGCAACAATTTTATCCACAAAAAGAGATCCAGCGCAGTCCTGCAACATGTCATGCTTGCCATTATCATTTTAAAAAAATGCCTTCGACACATTGCCCACGTTGTAAATCTTGCTACACCCCAAGACAACCAATGAGTTTGCAGAAAACATGGGCAGCATTAATTGCAGCGATTATTTTATTATTACCTGCAAATTTATTGCCTATTTCTATTTTTTATTTAAATGGTCAACGCACCGAAGATACCATTTTTTCTGGCGTCATTGCCTTGGTAAATTCAGGTAATACCCCTATTGCTATTATCGTTTTTATTGCCAGTATTTTCGTGCCTTTTTTCAAAGTTATTATTATGTTGGGTCTATTGTTGAGTATTCATTTTAATTCTAACATTCACCCTCTATTTCGTATGAAATTATACCGTTTTGTCTCTTGGATAGGACGATGGTCAATGCTTGATCTCTTTGTGATCGCACTGATGATGTCATTAATTAATCGAGATCAACTGATGACGTTTACAATGGGTCCAGCAGCTTTTTATTTTGGTACTGCGGTTATTCTTACTATCCTTGCCGTTGAATGGTTGGATAGTCGTTTACTATGGGATACTTATGCAACACGAAGAAAACGACGCTCAGGAAACACAAGCCCAAATACGCCGCAAGCGTAGAATTTCGACATTTTGGCTACTCCCTGTTATCGCCATTTTTATTGCAAGTTGGTTGCTATTCCAACATTGGCAAGATAAAGGCGTACAAATTACGATTGATTTTCAATCTGCTTCAGGGATTGTCTCTGGTAGAACACCAATCCGTTATCAAGGCGTTGACGTAGGGATCGTTAAAGATGTCACCCTAAGTGATGACTTACGCAGAGTTATTGTTACAGCTGATGTACGAAAAAGCCTTGCCACCGCATTACGGAAAAATACGCAATTTTGGCTTGTTACACCTAAAGCAAGCCTATCAGGTGTATCTGGGCTAGATGCCTTAGTGGGTGGTAACTACATCAGTATGCTACCCGGTGATGGTGAAAAGCAGTTTAAATTTATTGCTCAAGAAGTGCGTCCTCAAGCAAATATTGATAAAAATCAGCAATTAATTACCTTAACAGCGGATAAGCTGGGATCACTTAATGTTGATTCTCAAGTTTATTACCGCCAAGTTCCTGTAGGGAAAGTTTATAGCTACGCAATTCGTCCTGACAACCAAGGTGTTTTTATTGAATTAAGTATTGATAAACAATACGCACACTTAATTCGTCAAGACAGCCATTTTTGGAATGTCTCTGGATTCCAAGGCAATTTTAATTTAAAAAGTGGCGTATCCATTAAAATGGAAAGCGTTTCTGCTTTGATTAATGGTGCGATAGCCTTTGACTCTCCAGAAAATAGTCAACCTGCACAAGAGAACCAACAGTTTGTTTTACAATCAGCTACCTCTGTTGAGGCGGGTAAAGCAATATATGGTGAAGATGGGCTAATTCTTTCTCTAACTAGTGAAGAAAGTTGGGGGGTCGATGCAGGACAGCCTATTCTCTTTAGAGGCATTACAATTGGCCAAGTTATACAACGTAATATAAGTGATGATGGCGTTATCTTCGATGCTATTATCGCCCCTGAATATAAACATTATATTTATGAGAACAGTAAGTTTGTTGCCAATAGCCGAATAAACGTCAATATGGGCTTGAATGGCATTGATATTCAAGGTGCTTCTCCTCAAGAATGGCTTGAGGGCGGTATTCATCTTATTCAAGGTAACAAAGGTACTCCTAAAGAACAGTACCGTCTGTATCGCAATGATTTTTTTGCTAAAGCAAGCATCAATGGTAATGAATTACCAGTGACATTAACGCTAAAAGCCTCCAGCCTTCCAGGTATTCAAAAAGGCTCTGTCGTGCTTTACCATCAATTTCAAGTTGGTGAAATCACTGATGTCAGGCCATTAATTAATGAGTTTGATATTGACGTTTATATTTCCAAACAATATCGCCACCTTCTTACTGAAAAAAGTGTTTTCTGGACTGAAGGTGCTGCAAAAGTTTCCGTCAATGGTTCAGGATTGACTGTTGAAGCGACACCATTAAATCGCGCCTTAAAAGGTGCTATTAGCTTCGATAACTTTGAAAATATCAACAATAACGCCTCACGTTACAAACTCTATTCGTCAGAAACTAGTGCTAGGGCTATTGGTGCTCAAATCACTTTAAAAACTTACGATGCTAGTAAGCTTTCTGAAGGCATGCCTATTCGTTATTTAGGCATTGATATTGGTCAGGTTGAATCACTGCTCCTCTCACCAGATAGAAAAGCCGTGACGGTTTCAGCAGTACTCTACCCTGATTACGTAAAAACATTCGCAAGATCAGGTAGTCGCTTTGCGGTTGTCACACCAGAGCTAACAGCGTCAGGATTAGATAATCTAGACTCTCTAATTCAGCCATATATTAAAGCAGAACCTGGTAATGGTGGCGTTTATCGTCAATTTGAACTTCAAACATCTAACATTACAGACTCTCGCTATCTTGATGGATTAAATCTTGTCTTAAATGCTACAGAAGCCGGCTCAGTACAAATTGGTACGCCGATTTATTATCGAGGTCTTGAAGTTGGTGCTGTGACAGGGCTTGAGTTAGGGAACATGTCTGATAGAGTTTTAATTCACATTCGAATTAGTAAAAAATATCAATATCTTGTTAGAAATAATACCGAATTCTGGCTCTCTTCTGGATATAACTTCTCCTTTGGTTTAACGGGAGGCGTTATACGAAGCGGGACATTTAAACAATTTATACGTGGAGGTATTACATTTGCAACGCCACCTTCTACGCCACTACAGTCAAAAGCGAAACAGGAGCAGAATTTCATTTTAAATGCAAAAGAGCCTAAAGATTGGGATGAATGGGGAACTGCGATACCAAAGCCATAAAATAAGATAATTCTCCCTTACTTACTGCTAGTTATTTAAAGCGGATCACAAAAAATGATCCGCTTTTTTTATTTGTGAAATATATTTTGGAAATAGATTCCATTTATACTATGCTTGATTTTGTTTGGTCGAAAAGCATTATTCAGAATAAATGCCACCAATGAAACATAGCGGAACACAACAAAACATCGCCTAAACTGGAGTTATAATATGAAAAAAACAACGTTAAAAATTGCTTGCTATGAAATTGAAGATATTACTTTAAAACACTCTTCCGATAATCAATTAACTTACATTCATATTCCATGTGATTATGATACAGAGTTTTGCATGCAACTAGATGGATGGGATGAAAACACGAGCATTCCGGCTCAATTGAAAGATAAAAATATTCTGCTTTATCGTCATGCTTATGACAAAGAAAACCACCACTGGATCTTAAAAGTGGCATAAGAGATGCTAAAACGATATAAAAAAAGCCAGATAAATCATTTATCTGGCTTAGGGAAAAGGCTCATTGCGAGCCGTGCGCTAAAAAGTAATTACTGATTACTGCGTAAAAAAAATCTAGGACTAACTCAGACCTTTCTATTTCACAACCTACTGTTAAATATTAGCTAACAATATGTAAATATCCAGTAAACGACTCAATAACACACTCTTTTCTATTCAAAAAATAATCTCAAGTAAAATTTATTTATTAAATCAATAAAATAGAAATAAAATCCTCACCTTCAGTTATTAATCATTTGATTAATTACTTTCGCAAAGTGCTTTAAATGCACCTTGAATAGCTTCTACTGATTTTTTCTTTTCAGGAGAATTAGGATCTGGAAGTAAAATAATATCAATTAGCTGTGCCTTAACTTTTCCACTTTCCATCTGTTTCATAGCAATTTCATTAAGTGGATACTGAACTAATGTTGCGGGATTAATCACAAACCAAGCGCCATCAGTACGGCAATTAAGCATCACCTCTTCTCGAGTAAATGGCCAATCGTCACCAAATTGAAGCTTACTCACTGTGGAAATTGAAGCAGAAAATGCTTGAAAAGAGAAAAGCATTAACATTACCGTCAATACAAAACGTTTCATGTTTATATCTCACTTAATAAATTAGATTTTTACGATTATATAACAATCTATACAGGTGAGTTAATCGCAAAGATGGCAACAGTAAAAATAACCATAGTTCCAAGTAATAGTTCAAACCAGCTATTAATTAGCAACCACTGAAAATTATTTTTCTTACGAATATGAGGCACCAAAACATAACGATTAATTACAGCTAAACCTAGCATTAGCACAACTAAACTGATTTTAAGCCATAACATGCTTTGATATTCTGATGATAAGTGTATTACAGGCCACCCTGGAATGAGCATAACAGCACTAATAATACCTGTGATGGTAACCAATAAAACAGCAACATGACCAAATAGTGAAAATCTCTTCATTGTGCCAATAATTGGCTTGATCATCCCTTCTGCAAGTTCATCTTTATTACGCAAAAATTGTAAACAAGCAACAAATGGCCATAAACCGCCAAACCAATACGCAGCACTAATAAGATGAATACTTTGATTAACTTTATAAAGGGTTGCTTCTGATCCTGTAAACATGGCGCCATGTCCGATAGACGCATGTAGGATCAACATAATTGACGCAATTATTAATAAAGAGAAATTACGAATATAACGTTGGTGTATAAATAATACAGCTAAAGCAAGAGTTGCTAATATCAACTGCCATTGCCAAATCTGTCCAAATGAAGTACCTAATACCGCTTTCCATATTTCAAATGACCAAGCATCCTCCCATCCATCACCCATAATGCCAGATTGCATAGCCATCCATAGATAAGTCGTAATAAAGACTGTAATAGTGCTGATGGCTAATGCAGGGCGTAAACGAACCTGAATAAGAGGTATAAACTTATCTTTTGCAAGAATGGCGGCCGAAAAGCTCAGTCCGAACATAAACATGACGGCCACAAAATGAAAGAAACGGCATAAAATATAAACGTCTTCAGGTGTCATTATTTTACACTAAATTGATAAGAACCTTTTGTCTTGTGTCCATCAACAGAAACCACATTCCAATCAACTAAATAATTACCTTCAGCCAGATCACTTTCTAAAGGTAATAATAATTTAGTGTTGTTAACAGGATCTAAACTCAGTTTTCCTACTGTGATTTCTTTGCCTTCAGCATTTGTTACTTTAATTTTACTAAAAGCAAGTTCTATGCCTTCAGAAAAATCTAGCGTGATAACTTTAGGTGCTTGTGACTGTTCAATAGCCGCGCCTTCAGCAGGTAACTGTGATTTTAAATGTGCGTGAGCTAATGCTTGTTGATATGACATACCTAAGAATAAAACCGCAATAGCTGATAATTTACCCCAAGATGTCTTAAGTGTATTTAATGACATAATAACCTCTTAAATTACAGGTGATTTTTTATTTATGGAAATATTTTATAGCAAATTTACGTCAAGATCTCCGCTTCTTCATATTAGAAATAAAAGGTTGTGAACTAGCACTCAAAATATATATTATTTAGAGCAGTTTCTGTTTCAAATATCACCCATTTTTACATTTCAAAGAAATATAATACCCATATTGACAGTCTAAACAGTTCAATACATAACCAAATTAAGTTAAACGTAAAATAAACATCCTGTATAAATAACATCCAAAACACATTCAGGATAAAAAACCAGTGTAAGTAAAGAAAGAGATAAAAGATAAGAATAGAAAGGGAACTAATACAGAAGAATAAATAACGCCCTGCTATTTACTCATAGCAGGGCGTAATAATTCATTTATTAACTTAGGCTATCTGAAGCTTTATTAATAATTAGACATGTGCAGATGTTGATAATGTATTCAGATCTTTATCTAACAAGAATAAAGCTTTACCACTGTCACCAACCATTGCTAATTTATCTAAGATCGACTTAAATAATTTTTCTTCTTCATGCTGCTCTGCAACATACCATTGTAAGAAGTTAAAGGTTGAATAATCTTGAGTAGTCATCGCTACATGAGCTAATTTATTAATTTCAGCTGTAATATGTTTTTCATGCTCGTAAGTTTTATCGAACAATTCAGAGAGTGATGAAAATTCTGATGGAGGCGCTTCAATTGCACCAAGTAAAGGCATCGCACCTGTATCACTTAAATAATCAAATAAGCGATGCATATGCTCCATTTCTTCACGAGAATGTGCTTTTAAAAACTTAGCTGCACCATCAAATCCTTTATCGTCGCACCAAGCACTCATTTGTAAATAAAGATTTGCTGAATAAAACTCTAAATTTAGCTGTTCATTCAATTTATTAATCATATCTTGATGTAACATATTTTACGTCCTTTACGAGGAAAATTAACATTACGGATATTATGCACACTTAAAAATAAAAATATAGCTATTTAAATAGAGTTTATTTATTTTTTTAATTATTCAATACGTAACAAAAATAAAAACCAATCTCATTTACAATATGATTTTATTATTTCAACAAAAGTTAAATGCTAATTATTATCATTAATGGTAAAAAAAATAAAAAATCGTAACCCATTGTAATAAATAGTCATTATTTTAAATTGAATGATAATATTAATTTAATTATTTTAGCTTATAGAAGTGTTTAGCTTTTATAAAATAAGAATAAAGTGGCAAAATTCAATTGTTATTTTCTATTTTCAATTCCTCACTCTATTTATACCTCTATTTATACCTCTATTTAAATCCCCTCTTCTTTTATATATATTCATTTTAATTTGGATATAAAAAAAACTAATTATCACCTGTAAATTAATCTATTTTATTAACACTTATTTCTAGTTTGCTCCATTGCGCCCCATCCTCTTAAATTACTGCGGTTTTTTCATTTTTTGCATGTAAAAAAACACACAACTCTCAAAAAATAAAAATATTTGTAATTTTTATACAGTTTTTGGTTTTGGCTGATAAGATTAGTAGGTAACTCAAAGTTGTATGTGTAAAAATTTAGTATTAAAGCCCTAATCATAATAAAGGTTAATTAGGAGCCACTATGACAAAAACAGTGTTAGTACCCGTTGATTTTACAGAGCTTGGTTTATTGGACAAGGTTGTTTCTCATCTAAAAGCATTATCTGTCGCCGACAAACTGAATATTCATTTTTTATCTGTGATCCCAAGTTACGAGTCTTTTGTTGGATTTGCATTTGCAGGCCAAGACAGGCTAGCAAGTGACAAACAACGTATTGAAATTGCGTTATCTACGCTAAAAGAAAACTTATCGCATATTGACATTTCTAACAGTACCTCTCAATTTTATGTTTCCATTGGTAATCCTCGCGATAAAATTTTAGAAACAGCGAAAAAAATTCAAGCAGAATTAATTGTCATCGGTTCTCGTAACCCTGGCATGAAAACTTATCTCCTCGGTTCTACCGCATCATCTGTTGTTAGCTATGCTGAATCATCAGTATTAGTTGTCCGTTAATTACTTTATTCTCTTATAAGAAATCTGGTATAAGCCATAAACCAGATTTCTTATTTTTTATTCCGCAAAATTAACTCAAAATAATATTTTATTTTATTATTCTTATTTTTAAGAGTAATTATTAACAATATATCTTTAAACAATAAGATTATTATTAAAAAACAAGAAGAAAAAAGAGTGTATTAACAGTTACTATACAAACATATATATTAATAATTTATTAATACTTTTATATTGTTCATCATGTGAATTTATGTAAAGATACTTTTCCTACTATAAAAAACCAAGTGTAATCAATATCGGTAAAAGGAATTAACATGAATAAAGAGTATTCTGAAAAATGGCAAGAGCGTTTTTCATTTTTTGATAAATATGGCTCACCTAAAACCCCTGAATTTAAAGCTGCTTATAAAGAACTATCCTTTGGTAAACGCATTCTCATTGGAATGAATATCTGGGCCTTTTTCTTTGGTTTTATTTATTTTCTTATTTTAGGTTTGTGGCGTAAAGCATTAACATTATTTGCCATTAACATTGCTATTTTTACTATTATCGGTTTCTTACCTGTAAATAATGGTGTAATCAATGCCATTGGTATTGCCATTAATATTTTGTGGGCAATGACAGCTAACTATGCTTATTATTTAAAAGAAACTAAGAATGATCAAAGCTGGAACCCTTTTGAAGGTGTTCTATAATAATTTTTCTATAGCAATATCAAAGGGGTAATTTACCCCTTTAGTTTTTATATTCCTCTAATCCTTTTTACTACAACACTACAATTCCTTCTATTTCCTTCATAAAAATTCATTTTCCTAATCAGAGAAATTCTAGTCAATGCTATAATACGTTAACTAGAAATCAGGGAAAAAATTATGTCGAATCATTTTCAAGGTAAATTTGAAGCAGAACTAAAATATCACCTTCAAAATCCAGAAAAATTTATTGCAGTGTTAGAAAAAGCAGGTGCAACCTTATTTACGCCTAATAACCAAGAAACAGATTGGTATATGAAACATTCCGATCTCAAATTCCCGACATCAAACATAAGTTTATGTATAAGAAAAATGTTACCTTCGGGTATAAACCTTCTTATCGTTAAAGGTCCTGATTTATCACAATGTGAAGCAGTACGGATAGAAGATGCAGAAAAAACAGTCTCCATGTTTACCACGTTAGGCTACCACTGTATTCTCAATTATACCAAATCAAGAGAAATCTATTTTTTAGACGATTTTCATATCACTATTGATAAATTAGACAATCTAGGATCATTTGCGGAATTCGCTATTATGACTGACGATCAAAGTAAACTCCCTCTCTATACAAAACAATTACAAAATTTAGCGGCAAAGTTTGGATTTACAGAAAAACATCTTGAAAAAAATAACTATAAAAAACTGATGTTGGATAGCTTAAAGAGACAACTTAATTCAATTTAAAGATATTCTTTCTATCACTTATTCAAACACCGACATTATAACCTCATCCTAAATATCGGTGTTTTATCTTGTCTAAGATTATTTACCTCACGTAGTAAAAAAATAGAAAAAACCTTTCTTGATACAAATTTAAATTGAATGCCTTTTTTATGGAGACTTTCTTAAACTTTTTCTTTATTTTCTCTTTAATAACGTTCAGCTTTAGGCTAAAAATGCCATTCAGATCCAATTTAAAAGATATTTTTGTAATACTACTTATATTAATGTCATGTTTTTATTACAATTAATAAAAAAATACACTAATAGGAGGGATTATGCTTGAAAATTACCTTAATATCTTCATTAAGGCAACTTTTATTGAAAATATGGCATTAAGTTTTTTTTTAGGAATGTGTACTTTCCTTGCTGTTTCAAAAGAAGTAAAAACATCATTAAAACTGGGACTCACAGTTACAGCTTTACTTGTTATTGCCACTCCAATCAATAACTTAATTTATAATTTCATCTTAAAAAAAGATATTTTAGTGGAAGGTATCGATCTTAGTTTTCTAAGATATATTACTTTCATTGGTGTTTTAGCTGCATTAGTTCAAATATTAGAAATGTTTTTAGATAAGTTTATCCCTTCACTTTACCATTCATTAGGGATCTTTTTGCCTTTATTAACTATTCATTGCGCCATTTTTGGTGCCACCATTTTTATGGTTGAGCGTGAATATACATTTTCAGAATCAGTTATATACGGTGCAGGTTGTGGCGTAGGCTGGTTACTAGCAATCGTCTCCCTATCTGGCCTACGAGAAAAAATGAAGTATTCAGATATTCCTAAAGGGCTAAGAGGATTAGGTATCACCTTTATCACTGTAGGGTTAATGTCATTAGGTTTTATGTCATTTTCCGGCATTTCACTTTAAAAAAACATTTAATATCATTTAATTCAAATTTTCATACATCATAAATTTTATTGAAAAAATAACATAAACTATAAACGGAAAGCTTACATTTTCCGTTTATAGTATTTTTATCTATTTTCTTTCTAATCCCCAATTTCTTCTTACCTATTTTAATTCGCACAATCACATAAACACTTCTTATTTATGCTTATAATAATAGAAAAATTAATCTTATTTATTGCTCTTTACATCATAAGTGTTTTTTTATTTTACAAATAGAAGTATTTACATTATTAAAATCTTATTGTTTAAATCACAAACCATTAACTCACATTAAATCAATAATAAATCAACAGGTTATCAATAAATTATTAAAGATAAAAATTTTTATACTATCTCTTTATTTTTTCAAATTTTAACTCTTAAATTAAATTTAATGAAAATCAATACGTTACATCACTCAACCATTCATTTGAAAAATTTATTAATAAGAACAATAAATAACCATAAAGAATATTTATAAAATGCCGATACTCTTTTTTAGTATTTGAAAAAATCAAAAGGATATATGGCATTAAATCAAAGAGTGCTCTAAAAACATAACTTTACTCGTTTTTAGCCATTTTTTGTCTATACCAATTACAGGAAGTAAAAATAAAACTTAAAAATCAATAAATTGTACATTTATATTTTTATAAAAAGGAAATAACTATTCATGTTTAAGAACTTCAAACAACGTTATTTACCAAACGTCTCTTTTAGTATGTCGAATTTAAAAACAACCACCTTAGTTTGGCTTATAACGGGCTCCTTAATTTTACTTCTTGGTTTAGCCTCTGTTTTATTTCTTTCATCCGTAAATGATTACAAAAGAAACTTAAACACACTAAATAATATCTACAATGAACAATTACTACTAGCTAACACCTGGGAAAATTTGCTACAAACTCGTAATACCTTAAACAGAGCAAGTTCCCGTCATTTATTAATTATTAATAAAATGGCCACTGCAAATACTGATATTTCATCTTTATTGCAACAAACTAAAGAAAAGCTTCAAAGTGTTGAAACCGCTTGGAGTCGTTTTAAAAATATTCCTCATAACATTAAGGATGATAGCTATATTCAACAATTAGAACAAAAATATACTGAACTTAATGCTGCATTAATTGAATTTTTAGCCTTCTTAGAACAAGGAAAAACATACGAATATTTAAATCAACCAACACAAACCTACCAAGATAATTTTGAGCAAGCATACATCAGCTATCATCAACAACTACAAAGCCATTACACTGCATCATTAAATGAAGGAGAGTTACTGTATGATAGAATTATTTATAGTTTAATTGTAATTACAATCCTTATTGTTATTTTTTCTTTTTTAGTCCAGGTCGTATTACGAAAAAACTTTATTTCACCTTTAAATGCCATAATGAAGAATATTGAAGATATTAGTAATGGTGAGTTAGCGACTAATGTCTCGACAAAAGGCCTGTTTGAAATAAACATCCTCACTAAAAATATTGAAAAAATGCGAGATCAAATAAAGCAGATAGTTAATAACATTAATAGCAGTTCAGGACTTATCACTTCAGAATTAAATGATATTTCTATTATGAACAATAATCTTGCTATTCGTGTTGAGCAACAATCAGCAGCTGTACTTGAAACATCCGCAGGGATAAGACAGTTAAGTGTGACCTCAAAACAGCATGCAGAAAATACCCAAGCATCATGTGAACTTGTGACTAAAACAGATTCTATGATCCATCAAAGCAATGAAATGTTAGCTAACGTAGTTGAAAATATGCATGAAGTTGTCTCTTTCTCTGAGCAAATTAATGATATTACATCAACAATTGATAATATTGCCTTTCAAACTAATTTATTAGCGTTAAATGCTGCTGTGGAAGCCGCTAGAGTGGGTGAACATGGAAGAGGATTTGCTGTGGTTGCAAAAGAAGTCCGTGAATTATCCATTAGCTGTAATTTAGCATCAAAAGAGATAAAAGTACTTGTTGCAAATTCAAGTAAAAAAATAAACCAATGTTTTCAATTAGCGGCTGACGCAAACGATAATATGGTGGATATTTCTAAACATACTGAAAACATCAATGAAATGATCCACGATATATCTATCTCAACCAATGAACAAAGTAACGGTATTGCTCAAATTGAAGATGCTATAAACCAATTAGATCAAACAACACAAGCTAATGCCACAATGACAAGGGAGCTAGTTAATTCACTAGATTCTCTACAGACACAATCAAACCGATTAAAACAAGAGTTAACTGTTTTTCACCAATAAAAAACGCTAACTAACTCAATAGAAAGCTATCTTAGGATAACTTTCTATTGTTCATATATTAAAGTATTAAAAATGGCTAAATTCAGGGATCGCTTTCTTGCCATGTGATTTTAAAAAATCTAAAACTTTCCTTGGGGACGTATTTAATATACGTTCTTCAGGAAAATCTATTTGAGTTAATACTTCTAATACTCGATCAAATTTTCCTAATGATGAAGCAATATGAGAATCAGACCCTAGTGCA
Source organism: Proteus sp. fly-1089 (assembly GCF_040138965.1). Lineage (NCBI taxonomy): Bacteria > Pseudomonadati > Pseudomonadota > Gammaproteobacteria > Enterobacterales > Morganellaceae > Proteus > Proteus sp. fly-1089. Next base: position 398,928 of record NZ_JBEETS010000001.1, on the reverse strand, counting down.
ATTAATCCACCTGCGTCACGCACTGCTTTAGCTATATCTATGCAGTTTTTCTCACTTCCTACTCTAGAATGAATAAATGATGAATTATTCATTTCTAAAGCAACGTTACTAGCAGCTGCCGCTTTGGCAACTTCGGTAATATCGATGGGGTATTTAGGATTTCCTGGATGGGTTATCATTTGAACAACACCACTTGTTATTGTCGCGATTAAAGCCGTTGTATTATCCACAATACCCAATGAACTCATAACCGGATCGTGAAAACCAGCAAGCACGATATCTAATTTCTTACTCATTTTTTCACTGCAGTCCGTTTCGCCTTTAATATTTTTAATATTTGCTTCAATACCATAAAGTATCCCAACACCATCAATCATGCGGGGGATCACGGGTAAATTAGAAAAATGCCATTCATGAGGAGCATCATCCATATCAGGACCATGATCAGTAATTGCAAATAATTTAATTCCCTGCTTTTTAGCTTGCTGAAAATATTCACTCACCGTACTGTAAGCATGTGTACTGGCAATTGTATGAGCATGTAAATCAACGGGATACATAAATAATTCCTTCATAAAAAAGCGCTATGATCATCTATAAGATAGTTCTTCTTCAAATATAGGACCTACCTAAAATCGATGAGCTACAATAACAAAAATATGAAATAACTTATAAGATGCTATTTTTATTTTTTTCTTACATTAGTAAGAAATGAAGATAAACTTCGATAAATATGCTTTAATCTTCAATATGTTATTTAATATTAATTAGATAATTAATGTCTCACTTTAGTACTATACACAATAATTATGAAAACACATTGTATAATGCTTTTTCATTTTAACTTTACAAAGGCTAATTATGTTCAACTATCCTGCAGTCGCTCATTTTGATGAAGAAAGTGAAACTTACGAAATTACTTATCGTGATTTTGATAATATACATGCTGTTGCTTACACAGAAGATGATATTGAGTTAGAAGCCTCTGATATTTTGCATGTTGGTCTTGAAGAATTTATTTCAAGTAAAATGCCTATTCCTGCGCCATCAAAAACACAACCGGGTGATTTTATTGTTTACTTACCACTTATCAGCTGTTTGAAAATCGCGCTTCATAATGCAATGCTGGAAACTAAAACAAAAAAATCAGATCTTGCAAGAAAGATGAATTTAACTAGCGCACAAATAGAACGCCTATTTGAAATTAATCAAACATCAAAAATTGATAGCTTAGAACAAGCTCTTTATTTATTAGGCTATGGGATTTCTGTTAGCGTTTATAAAGACAAAAATTGATAATGCTAAAGATAAAAATGGCTCTAATAAAAATTAGAGCCATTAGTTTATATTATTTTATAATCTACAAATCTTGTTATTAGATATTATAACTTTTTGCTTGCTAAAAATTTGGCATGATTAGTATAAATCGCAATAATATCTTCACCTCGCCCCACTAATCCTGCAACTTGGTTAATCATATCAATGTGATCTTCAGCATAATCATCCTTAATTAATTTACCTAATCGCATACTCGTTCGACCAACTAAGCCATCATTTTGACGCTCAATGAAAAAAGCACTTAATACACGCATTGCGGCATGAGTCGGATCCAGTAAATTACCTTTTTCGCCCGCAATTAGTCCTTGAATATAACTGCCAAATGAGTAGTAATGTACGCCATTAACGACTTCTTTACCTTCACCACCACGAACTTCAGGTAGCCCTTGTGGATATTTTTTATTAAATTCAGTTACGTTTTCAGTCGTTAATGCTTCTAATGCAGCGATAGCATCTTGCGGGTTGCCGCGATTACCAGAGAATGTAGAAATAATTGTACCAATGGCTTTCATAACAGCATCTGCGATATATTCAGGTACACTATCTTTACGCATAATACGTCGTACTAAGTCAGCAATTTCTGAACCGTGGTTTACACCATTAACAGAGGTCACGGAGGCGATATTTTTAGCATGTTTCGCCGCAACATAACGACAAGCTAATGGACCTTGGCTATGACCAATTAAATTGACTTTTTTTGCCTTCGTTTCTTTAAGAATTTTTTGCACAAATTCCCAAAGTTGCTCACCACGAACTTCGTTAGAATTAAATGCAGAAAGAGATGCTGTAAATACTTGATGCCCTTCTTTTTCTAATGCATCAGCGATACCGTAAAAGTAAGGGTAACCGACGATATCATCAAAGCCAGATAAACCATGAACTAAAATAATTGGATATGTAGTTGACATATTTTCCACTCCTTGGGGTTAAGTTAATTATTTGCTAAACATCCTATTAGCAATACTTACAACAATCGGTAAAATACAAAGATTATAATATAACATCATATTTTGACACTTTATTTGTTATAAGTGATGATTAGAATAATCTAAAATTTACGATCGTAAAGCTTTACTTTTATAAATTTTATATTTTTTAATTATCACCCGAAAAAATCAACATACCTTCTATCAAACCTTCTGCTTTTTTTAACTTTTTACCAATATATGTATCCGAACATTTTTCATTTTTTGCAAGCTCAATAAAAGTTTTCCCTAAAACATAATAATTAATAAGCAACTGATAATCTTCTATATTATTCCTCATTAGTCTTTTCATTAAATCATTAATTATATTTGCTTTATAATGAGAGCATTGTTTTCGTTGCTTTATTTTTTCCGGTATAACTTCTTTTTTGTTTTTATTTAAAAAGTAAACAGCAATATGATCATTAGCAACCCATGCTCCCCACTCTTCAAGCATTTTTGAAATATTCTTCATATTAACATCCTTATTTTTACATATGGTGATAATCGCATCCCGCAATCATTTAAAAACACCTATCTAATTTTTAATAGGTATTATAAATATAATGGCAAAAATTTAATTTACAACTGTATTTAATAAAGATATGAGATTAAATGTTAGAACTATTAGAGGGTATGTAAAATCTAAATATAACTTGGCTATTTTAATTAAAAATCGGATTATCTTTAAATTATAAAGAATTTTATTCTGCTTTTTTCTTAAAATAGCCAGCTATATTAAATATTAGTGATTACGGTAATGTTTCTTCAGGTCGTAAAGTCAGTACTTCGTACCCATTCGAAGTAACCAAAATTGTATGTTCTGACTGTGCCGATAATTTTTTATCTCTCGTTACCACAGTCCAACCATCTTTTTTAGTTTTTATTTTAGCACCCCCCTGATTAATCATTGGTTCAATCGTAAAAGTCATGCCTTCTTTCAATTCAATACCTTGCCCCTTAATGCCATAATGTAAGACTTGTGGTGCTTCATGCATTTCTCTACCAATGCCATGTCCGCAATATTCTCTTACAACACTATATCCATGGCTTTGTGCAAAGCTTTGAATTGCATGACCAATATCACCTAATGTTGCTCCCGGTTTAACTTCCTTAATACCTTCCCACATTGCTTGATATGTTGTTTTAGCTAATTTGCGTGCAATAGGAGATGCCTCTGGCATAATATACATTTTACTAGAGTCGGCAATAAATCCATTCTTTTCTAATGTGATATCAACATTAATAATATCTTTGCTTTTTAGTCGTTCGTCTGATTTTGGTACGCCATGACAAACAACTTCATTAATTGATGTATTTAATACATACTCGTAACCATACTGGCCTTTACTTGCTGGTCTTGAGTGGAGTTCATTAATAATAAAGTCTTCCACTTTATCATTGATTTCTAACGTAGAAACACCTGGTACAATAAAGTCATCAAGCATTGTAAAAACTTGCGCTAATAAACGTCCAGATTCACGCATTAATTCAATTTCATCAGATGTTTTGATTGTTATTTTATCCATATTCCTTTCCTCTTATTCTGCTTGTTGCTTAATAGCTTCTTTTTCCAGCATTTCGTTAATAATCATTGGAAATGTTTTCTCTGGATTTAACTCTGCTTGGATACCAATTTTTATCCAAAATTCTGCCTGAGCATTAACAGAACGAGACATTACATTACTTGCCTTTCTCAAATACTCATGTAATTCATCAGAGATTTTTACAATACCCACGCTAATCCTTATATACAAATCATAATGAAACATATACGTTCTATAATAGAATCAATTACTGGTGCTTTCAATTGCTATTTAGTTCTAACATAGGCATAAAGTGCTCAAATAAAGGAAAAAGAGTAAATAACACTCAAAATAAAAGGTCATATTTTTACTTTTTTATATTTCAATGAGTTTATTCAGAAGTACTTAGTAATTTTTATATGACAAAGAAAATAAACGTTATATTATTTTTTGCGTAACGCGAGTTAAGGAAATTTATATGAAGCTATCATCGCTGTTGATTGGTTAGATGTTATTAGCGGCACAGTAGGCTTATATGAAAATATGGGGGCTTGTTAAGATATGGAAAATTTTATTTATTTAAGAGTTTAGAACATATTAATTATAATTTTTCTTTTTTATGTTATTATTCTCTGACTTTATTTTTTATTACCACTCTTATCACTATTCACACTCCTTCTATCCTTCCAAAAAAAATATTATTTTCTATTCTATTAACAATAAAAAATTTTTAGGAGTTATTATGTCTAAAAAACCATATCGCATTATATTAACAGGTGGCCCAGGTTCAGGAAAAACCACATTAATTAATGCACTTAAAAATAAAGGTTATTCTTGTTCTTTAGAAGCAGGTAGAGCCATTATACAAGATCAAATACTTATTGAAGGTAATGGATTACCATGGATCGAGCCTGAGGCTTTCGCACAATTAATGCTAAGTTGGGAATTACGTTCATGGCATGAAGCAACCAACACTGAAGCACCTTATTTCTATGATAGAGGCCTTCCGATATTGCAGGCTATCTATTATTGTGTGGATTACCCATTCCCAAACATCTTAACAATGCAATAATGCTATTTCGCTATTCAAAAAATGTATTTATTGCTCCACCTTGGCCTGAAATCTATACGCAGGATGAAGAAAGAAAACAAACAATAAAAGAAGCAAAGGAGACTTATTTAGCAATGCTAGAAGTTTATAAAAACTATAATTATAGTTTAATTGAGTTACCAAAATTAACAATGGAGAGCAGAACTAATTTTATTATTAATAAGATTTAATATTAGCCAGTAAGATATTACTGGCTTAGATAATAATAAATTCTTAGTAAGAAGCCATAATTTTTAGATCTGGTTTCTCCCCTCGCATTATAGCTCGTTGTTGTTCATGAACTGCCTCATTAATGGCTTTTTGTTCCCCTGGCGTTCGTGTATTTTTACCGCAAACTAATGTTGAACACACCGGGCTACCTATCCTATGGCTCCCTGAAGTACCCGTACTAAAAGTCACATTATCAGTTGTACAACCTAATAATAGAAAAGATAACAATAAAGTGATTACTATGCGCATAATTTTCCATATAAAATTAAATTTTAAATTGATATTACAGTATTAATAGGCATCAAAAGTATAATGTGGCTTTTGTATCCACTTAAATTCAACTGTTTGTTTTTTTTCATTCCAAATAGGTTCAGGAACGGGCATCGTAAAGCTTATTTTTTGAATAGGCTTCATTGTTGAATATTCATTATTTCTATATTGATTATTTACTGATGATTTTGACTCATTTAAACCCACTTTAAAAAGTTGTCCAAATTTACGATTATCTTCTTGTACCTCTAATTCAAACCGCGATTGTTTACCCAACATAAAAACCAAATTATTATTTATTGAGTTATTATCAGGTCGGTGACTATCTTTACTAGATCTATTAACTGGTTTGTTATTGCCAATTAATTTCTGACTCGTGCATCCCACACAAAAAATTAAAGATGATAAAAGCAATAAAAAAAAATGCATAAATTAAATTCAATAATAAATAGGAATAACAATTATTTCATAAAATACATTTACTAACAAAATAATTTTCTCTTACATTATAAAAAAAGAGAATATATCTTTATAAAAGATAATATTAAATAGCTAAAACTAGAAACCACCTAAGATAATGATAAAAAAACCAACATAAGTAAAATAAACAGAAAATAAACCAATTCATTCATTCTAAAAATGATTACTATAAGTATATAAGGTGCAATTATCAACATAAAAAAGGCATTAATAATAATGCCTTACATTCTAATTATAGGGTGTTTTTATTTTCTTTTATAATGAGATTTAACTAGAGAATCCCTATATATTTCAGTTTTATAATGAACAAACTCTATCTTATTATTATTTGGGATAAATAATGGAACCCCATGACCTAATAAAATAGGTATTTTTGTTATTATTAATTCATCAACAAAACCTTCATCAATAAATCCTTGGACAGTTTTACCACCATCAATATACACTCGTTTATAATTATTTTGGTTAAGTCGTTGTATTATTTCAGATACATTTCCTGACATGATCTCAACATTATCTGGTAATGACGTAGATAATCTTTTAAGGGTGTGACTTAACACAAAAACAGGCTGCGTATAAGGCCAATCGATATCAAAGCTCATTATAGTTTCGAATGTCGTTCTTCCCATAACAATAGCATCAATTTCATTCAGAAAATCTGCAAAACCAAAATCTGAATTTTCAGGATTTTCAATATCGGTAAGCCAATCAATATTACCTTGTTTATCGGCAATATAACCATCTAAACTTGTGGCGATATAAACGACAATATTCATTTACTATACTCATTATTCCGAATAGGAACACCAAGTTAACATTTATTGAATAAGATTTAAAATGGAATATAAAAAGTGAAGTGATTAAATTTAAGGTATGTTTAATTATTTGAATTTGAAAGCTTGTTAAAAATTAGCTATTAAAAATTATAAAAAAGCCTTACAAATGCTTAGATTTATAAGGCTGCTGAAAATCAATATCGTTTATTGACCTGCTGACATTTTCTTCATTTGTTCTAAAGAATCTAATGCTTGTTTACAAGTACTTTCTTGAACATCTTTAGGTAATGCTGCAAATTGTTCTTTCGCCTGAGCATACTGTGCTTTCATTGCTTCAGCTTGAGCTTTAGTTGCATCATTTTTCGCCATTAACTCAACATAAGAGTCTGTTTCTTTAAAATAATCTTCACATGCTTTAGATAAATCAGCAGAAACAGCAACAGAAGAGATTGATAATAAACCCAATGCTAAAATAAGCTTTTTCATAAATATCCTTTAAGTATTGTTAACAGTTAGAAAGTAATTTCTATTATTCTTCTTAAGTCGGTATTATCTCAAAAGATAATAAAATAGGGATAAGTATTATCTTAATTAAAAAAATAAAATTTCATCTAATAATGATTGGAATAAAAAATAAAATCAAAATATGATAATTGAAAATTAGCTTATCATTTTCAGTATTAACTATATATATTAAATTATTCTTTTTAAATTAAAGGGTTATTTTTATAAATTAATAATTTAATTTTTTAATTATAATGTTCGTATAACGATAATGCTCGATAAAATAATACCTAAAAATCATTGATAAGATAGACTCGTACACTTGCAATAATTTTAATGATGACCTTCTCCCTGAAAATAAAATTAAAAAACTAGGAATAGTACGTAAAATATAAATAAACAAGCTTGCATTTCTTACCCTAGCTTGTAGCTAAAAACTAATTAATGATATCTGAATAATGAATAATGAATAATGAATAATACACTTTCATACCGTATTATTACGGATTAGTAAATAGTAAATAGTGAACATTTTTAAAAAATCGAACGTGTTTTGACTCAAAAACTCTCATCTTCTTATTATGTCTAAAATTCATGGGCAATTATGAAAAACATCATTATTTATGATAAACAAATATAATATAAAACAAAAAACAAATTAAACTAGAATTAATTATTTTAGTCTCAACTAAAAAATCAACTGTCAGAATAATTATATACAACAAGTTATTTAATTTATTATTAACTTATTATCAATTAAATTAACAATTTGATTTTTTTCATAGAGTTTATTTATTTTTCCGTGATCTATATAAAAGGATCATGCTTCATTTTTATATATAGTTGCCCGTACTTAATAGGTTCTATTAGTCAGGGGATTACCCCGCCAACGGAGGCATTTTATGTCTATAAAATGGGTTTTAATCATATCTGGAATTGTTATTGGTGCTATCGCTTTACTTCTTGGTATTAGCGGAAATCCCCCTAATATGGGTGTTTGTGTTGCTTGTTTTATTCGTGACAGTGCAGGCAGTATGGGATTACATAATACTGAAACAGTACAATATCTTCGCCCTGAAATATTCGGTTTCATTCTCGGTTCATTTGTAGCGGCTTTACTATTCAAAGAATTTCAATCAAAAGCTGGATCAGCGCCAATTATTCGTTTTACATTGGGCTTTTTAATGATGGTCGGTTGCTTAGTTTTCTTAGGTTGCCCATTAAGAATGGTACTTCGTATTGGTGCGGGAGATTTGAACGCAGTAATAGGATTAGTTGGATTAATAATCGGAATTGGTATCGGAAGCTTATTCGTAAAAAAAGGATTTTCCCTACCAAGAAATTATCGACAATCTCCTGCAGAAGGTTTTATTTTACCCGTTATATGCGTATTTTTATTTGCTTTATTCTTATGGAATAGTGATATTTTTAATTCCAGCGTGAAAGGTCCTGGCGCAAGTCATGCTCCAATATGGATGTCTATTATTGCGGGACTTATTATTGGTTTTATTATTCAACGAACTCGATTTTGTTTCATTGGAATGGCAAAACATGCCTTTTTATCACGTAATTATAATATGGCGTTTGGGGTGGCCGCATTAACACTTGTTGTTCTCTTAGGTAATCTTTATTTAGGAAAGTTTAATCTTGGATTTGAAAATCAACCAATTGCTCATAGTGATGGACTATGGAATTTTCTTTCTATGGTGCTTGTAGGCCTTTGTGGTGTATTTATCACCGGTTGTCCATTGCGCCAACTTGCCAATGCTGGGCAAGGCAATTCCGATGCTGCAATTAGTGTATTAGGTATGTTACTTGGTGCTGCTTTTGCTCATAATTTCTCTTACGCCTCAAGCCCCACTGGGGTTACAGATAATGGCAAATTCATTGTCATTATTGGCCTATTAGTTACATTTATTGTTGGTGTCATTTATACTTATGCCGCAAATAAAATAAACCACCATGAGACTAATAAAAATGACGCATAATTATTTATTCCTCTTTCATGAACAATATGCAGTCAAGAAACTTCACCATCAGCTCCAAAAGGATAATTTTTCCTCAAGAATAATTGATGCACCAAGAAAATTATCTTCTGAGTGTGAATTAGCCGTATCGGTTTATTTTTCTAATAATGAAACTTATAAGCATTATATTAATGATAACATTAGAGTTATTTATAAAATAAATTCAGATCGCTTTGATGTGCTTTGGCAAGATAAAATTTGAAGTAAAATATTATTTCAATAATACTTTTTAGAGCCTCAATAATGAAAGGCTACATGAGTAGCCTTTCATTGATCAAATAAAATCTAGTGATTATACTTATTAGTGTTATTCAAATATAAAAAAACCACCCAGATTTACAAAGGATGGTTTCAATATTTTAACTATTTATAAAATAATTATTTTCTATTCTTCTTCTGGTGGATTTTTGAGGATCTGATGAATTTCCTCTTTTAGTCTTAATTTTTGTTTTTTTAACTCTACAACTTCTTCACCATACCCTCTTCTATCCTTATGTTCCAATCTTACTATTTTATGGTCAAGTTCGTTATGTTGATCAAAAAGAGCGCGAAAATGAGGGTCTGTTTGGCGAAGCTTTGAAATTAAATCACGATATTCTGGAAACATAAATAGCTACCTTCCTTATTAATTGTGAATTAAGTACTCTTTTAAGTCTTACTCAAACTGATTAACCTGTCATTGTCTTTATGTTAAAAATAAGACTAACATCAATTAATATTTATAATTTAAAAATTACTAAATAATTTTTTATTAAACATTTTAATTATGATTATTATACGTAATACATTGAGTTATCTAGCCTTATAAATCCACTTGTTCTTGAACAAATAAAAAAGGATCAATATTTTGTTAACTTTTCCTATTCTGACCAAACATCTTCATAGCCATCTCTATCAATAATAAAGTTATATCCTTCAGGAAGATAAAGATATTTCATTACCTCCGGTAACACTGTATTTAAATGTTCTGTGTGCAATGCTTGGTAAAAATTATCTCTTTCACAATATTCACCACAATAAAAAAACCAACTTATCGTACTATCTTTAGATCTTTTTATGCGTGTGCCATAGATAGGCGTTAAATTTAAGGTATCTAAAGCAATAGCTACCATCTCTTCCGGATTTTCAGGTAAGACACCATATTTTATGCATACCCTTTTTTGTTGTTCAATAACATGTAATATCTTATTTTTATTTATCATCATATTCCAAAGCTAAAAATGAGCTCAGTTAAAGCACTTTTCCCGTACAAGATTATAACGAATTTGCCACAATGCACCAAACGCCATAAAAATGAACATTAGTCTATTCAAACAACTAGATACAAAAAATAAATGAATTCAAATAAAAAAAGAATAAAAAAACACCAATTCACCTTAAAACTAGACAAAAAGCAGTGTTAACGCATTTTTTGTTGTGAAAAAAGCACTTATTGTTAACTCATAAAATATAAATTCTCTATATTTGTAGTGATCTCTAATAGTTATTTATACCCATCTATTTGAGTCACTAAGCCCAATGCCGCCACATTGGGCTTTTTTATGAAGGATCAGTTGATATTATTTCTCATTACAATAAATTCAAACCTCTTCAGGTTTGTTCAAATGTTAAACTGCAAAATCAATCGGTTTAATCACAAAATGTTTTAATTTTATATGATTTAATCAGTTTCCAGTAAAGTATTACCTAATACTCTGATTTTTTTTATATTTATATTATTATAATTCTTAAGATAAAATAATTATTGCCGACCCAATTCCTTTTTTGCCGGCATCAATAACTATTTATTAGATAGAAGCTCCTGCTTATTAGGTAAAAGCTCCTGCTCTTGTAATTTAGAAAGCGCTAACTCTTTCATCCAATCTGCAAGTAATGGTGCTGTTTTTATTGAATCCAATAATGCACGCTCTTTTTTTGTTAAACGAATAACAATAACCTCTGTTTTCATTGTAGACATAATAATTCCCCCATTTATAAAAGAGAAAATATTGGCACAAAACAGTAACAGAAAGGTCTGACTTACACGGTTTTACAAAATCATCATTTAAAGATGTTTTGATAAATTAAAATCCCGCAAGATACGAAATATATTTAGCCTACTGTATTTTAATCAAAAACATTATTAATAATTGAAGTGACTATCGCTGTACTTAATGCGATCAATACCAAATCATTTCCAACAATGCGCCATTCGTAACCAGGATAGTAAGGTAATTGGCTAAGCATTTTTTCAGGAACCATTTTCTTCGCGATACCTGGAGGCAATGGCTTTCCTCTTACTAAATTTTTAGCAATACCAGGAGGTAGCGATGAATATCCAGTAAATCCACCATTCAATGCAATTGCTCTAGCCTCATTATAAGATAAAGAAATTGAGAAAGAGGTTTCATTATCAAAGTGATTATTTTGTAATTTATTATGCCATTTGTTTGGCTTCTCTCCTTGATGCCCTTTATTTTGACCTCTTCCATGCCCATTATCTGGATCAGCATAAGAAGAAACAGATATCATAGACAAACCTATAATCACCAACAATAAATTACTTATTCTAGAAAAAATCCCCATGTCTATAGTCTCAGCAATTAATTTTTCACAGAGTATCCTTCGAGCTACACAACTACCATAAGTAATACTCCTAGAAAAAATAACTGGCAGGTACCATTGTGCTAACTTAGTTACAAATACATAACTAAGTCTTTTTTGTTTCAAATACTCTTACTTCGCATAATCCTGTAATCATGCTCTAACTCTGCAATTCGTTCTCGGAGTAACCAATAGTTTTGGATAGCGGTATCAGTAGGTCGGACTGTGGTTGCAGAAGCCATGCTGGTAGTGGAAGTAGTTATGATTTTGTGATACTCGGCTTTTATATACACCCGCTTGGGATAACACTCATTAATATCATGCAAAGAGATAATTTAATTCTTAGCGTTAACTAACTCCTACGTATATTGAATATCCGATTGGCTTATACGAAAAAAGGTCACCGAAGTGACCTCTATAAGAACGCTAAATAATTTTCAATAACAGGTGTCAATTAGCCAGCTTTGCAACCACTCAATACTGGTTTATCTTTTCCTTCAACTAAATCGGCATTATCACCTTTAGTATAAAGCTTATAGGTGTAATTTTTATTCATTGCCTCATAGTTTGCTCCAGAAGCCATTTTCATAATCTTCATTGGTATCATTTCATCCATTTGATTAATGATTGCATAGCTATCCTTTGCTGTATTTATATAAATAACTTCCATTATTTGATTGTTTTCACATGCATAAGATACTTTCGTTATCTCATCGCCATCATCCGCCATAACAAAACCCGCAGATAAAAGGCTAACAGTAAAAGCAATACTTTTTAATAATAGCTTCATATAATCTCCTAATACTATTTGATACACATTTCTAATACATCACTAACCAATTTCTTATGATTAATCGGATCCTATATTGGCTTCCATGAGATTTATCCAATTGTAAAAAACCATCATTAGTTTATTGAGCAATAAGGAGATTGTTTTAAGCTTTCCTTAATTTATTTTTAGTTCATTCATTTGTGTAAATAAAACTCTTGGCAAATACTCTTCAAATGACGTATTAGAAACAATCACAAGACCATACATAGATATCCATGTCTTCGTTTGTTGTAAGTGCCCTTGAATAAACTGTTTTGCTTTCTCTCACAAATAAACATAACTCTCTTGTGCCCAGCAATAGACCACCGACATCATTAATCTTTTGTGTAGCGATTCGATATTGCTTTTTACCTGCGGGAGATATCGTATAAATTAATTGTGTTAATTGTTAAATTTAGCCATCAACCGTATGGATATTCGCCGTTAAAATGACTAAGGTATTTTTTCACTGTCTGTTTCTGTGTGTGAGTTCAAATCAGATGGTAGTCTCTAATCTGTTCTACCTACGAACTAGTCAACTTTAGCCTTATAATTTAAATACTCTCACAAAAACAATTAAGGCTACACACCATGCGTAGCCTTAATCTTATTCACGTTATCTAACTCAATTAGCTTTTATCTTTATTCTCTATCGCTATTGTTTGTCGTTTTTCTTCTTCAGGTAATTCATACTCAATAGCAATGGTCAGAAGTCCACTTGATAAATCGGCTTTTTCTATTTTAACATTTTTACCGAGGTCAAATTGCAACGTAAATTGCCCTTGAGATATGCCTCGGTGGATCCATTTATCATTGTCTTCTTCTGATTTTTCTTCTTTTTTCCCTTCAATCAATAAACGACTTCCTTTTAATGAAACCGATAGGTCATTTTCTTGATATCCAGGCACACTTACTGTCAATTCATAATGGTTATCATCAATCTGTTTCAGGTTATAAGTCTGTACAGGTGATGCAATGGGCTTACTACCTGTTAACTGACTAAACAGGCGATCTATCTGATCAAAACGATTTGAAACTAAGTTGTCAGATAATGTTGGGAATAATGAAAAAGGTTTAATGTTAGGCATATAACTCCTCCTTCAGTATTTAGTGAATTATGGGTGGTATCTTATTTACCCAAAATATAAATATGAACGAGCAAGTATTTTTCAAGCCCTAAAATCTAAATTTTTTATCTTTAACCAACATGGGATTGTAGATAGCAAAAAACCCCGCCGAAGCGAGGTTTTGTATATTCAACTATTTAATGCTTAACTCATTTGAGCTGTCATCACACTTTTGCAAAAGATACATTTTGCGCCGTGTGGATTGTTCACTGTGACATCAAATTGTGATGTTCTATATTGTGAACCGCTGCACCTTGGGCATTTAAAATAGAGGCGAATAGTAATAGCGCCTTTAGAGAGCCACCACGTTGCCTGCTGCTGGACCTTTCATACCATTTTCCATGGTGAATGAAACTTGTTGGCCTTCCGCTAATGTTTTGAAGCTATCACTTTGGATTGCAGAGAAATGTACAAAGACATCTTTGCTACCATCAGCTGGAGTAATAAAACCAAAACCTTTACCTTCATCGAACCATTTTACTGTACCAGTCATTGTATTAGACATAGAATTTCCTTTAATTTATTTAATTTGCCATAAGGCATATGCGGTTTGTTTTGTATTTTTACTTATGGGAATTAATTAGAAGGAATTCACAATGAAGAGGTATCGAGGATAACGCTAAACGGGAACAACTTTAAACTTACTAACATAAATAGGTCTGTACTTCCAAACCAGTGACGCTATTAAGCCATAGAAAAATTCAGATAGCAAACTTTATTTTTTAGCGGTAAATCAGCTTAAGTATGCCCCTAAAAAACACAACTCCGCTATACTCACGAGGTTTTTAATTGATAAGAGGTGTAATATCAAAACTATTATTAACCGATAAACACCCTTCAATAAATCCATCTGCTGTCTGCAATCACTTAGCCACTTCTTTATGAGAAATACCGCGTTTTGAAGCCAATTTTTCCTATCAAATAGCTAGGTCCTCATTACAACACGATTGAGCAAATACTTACTCAAGCCTTTTCAAAATTAACTAAGGAAAGTGAACTTATACTGTATTCAGATTAAGGATGGCAATACCAAATGAGCTATTATTACAATAGCCTTAAGAACCAAGAGTTTATTCAAAGTATATCACGAAAAGGAAATTGTTTAGATAATGCAGTAATAGAGAATTTTTTTGGCATATTAAAAACAGAATGTTTTTATACAAAGCAAGTTAGAAGAACTTCATGAATATATCAAATATTACAATACTGTGTGGATCAAAATAAAATTAAAAGAACTGAGTCCAGTTCAATATCGAACTCAGTCTTTACTTAACTAATTTAAACTGTCCAATAAAATGGGGTTAGTTCAGTTGTTTAACATCCAAGTTTTTATACTGATAATAAATTGCAACTGTTTACCAATATCTGATATTTAATTACTACCCAAATCGAACAAAAATAGCGATTTACAGAACATCTTTAATACTTTCAGCAAGTGTAGTAGTTGGTCGTCCTATTAGCTTTCTCATAGTATGGCTATCATCAAACAACCCTCCCTGGGAAGCCCCAACATCAGAATCAGCAATCATTATTGATAACTCATCAGGCAAACCTGCGCTTTTTAGTGCAGCTACAAAGTCTTTCTGATTTAGATTTTGATATACAACATTTTTCCCACTCTGTTTAGTCAGTTCTTTTGCTAGCTGATCTAATGTCCAAGCCTCATCACCTGCGAGTTCGTAAACTTTCCCTATATGTCCATCTTCAATCATCACACGAGCAGCCGCTGCGGCATAGTCTGCTCTAGTCGCTGATGCGATTTTTCCATCACCTGCAGCTCCAATAAAAATACCATGCTCAAGTGCAGCTGGTACGCTAGCTAGATAATTTTCTGTATACCAACCATTGCGCAGTAGAGTGTAATGGATACCTGAATCAGCTAGCATTTTTTCAGTTTCTACATGCTCAACATGCAAATTTAGTGGAGAACAGTCTGCATGTAACAAACTCGTATAAGCAATAAACGTCACGTTAGCTAATTTTGCAGCGCTAATTACATTTCGGTGTTGTGTAACTCGCATACCTATTTCACTTGAAGAAATCAGGAGCAATTTATCGACACCTTGTAAAGCACTTATTAATGATGCTTCATCATTGTAATCTGCCTGACGCACAGAAATCCCTTTCTGACTCAAAGGTGCGCCTTTTACCAAGTTTCGGACAATCGCCACTATCTGGTTGGCAGGAACTATCTGTAAAAGATTTTCAATAACATGTTGGCCCAAAAGACCTGTAGCACCGGTAATCGCAATCATGAGGTAACTCCTTAATGTATCACTTGTGTTTCGTTAAGATAACACCTAAACTTACTTTAAGTAAGTACGAACAAAAAGGTAAGTGTGAAATGGCGAATTTAACAATTTCTCAGCAATTACGCGATGGTAATGTCTTTGCCAAGCAGTGCCCATCTCGTAAGATCCTTAAGCATGTAACAAGCCTTTGGGGGATTTTAATTTTAATTGCTCTACGTGATGGGACTCATCGTTTCAGTGAGTTAAGACGTAAAATTGGTGGGGTGAGCGAGAAAATGTTATCTCAATCCTTACAATTACTGGAACAGGATGGCTTTATTAATCGAGTATCATACCCTGTATTGCCACCTCATGTAGAGTACACGTTAACTGAGCTAGGTGAACAAGTAAGCGAAAAAGTCACCATTCTGGCGGATTGGATAGAAATAAATCTACCTAATATACTGATAAATGACGAAGATAAAGTAGAGTGATGCTTTTTCTATAGCATCAGTCCCTCAAGAATATGGCCAATATAGATTAGAAGTCACTGTTCTTGGTGATTGGCCTGAATTAGAAATAGATGGATTAACCTATTTTATCACTATAAAGACCTATTTCATTAAGTAACATCTTCATAAAAAATAAAAAAAGGATGTGCAATGTCAACATTAAGACCAAACCTTTTTGGTAATTCAATGGCGACCGAACAACAACAGGCGCAACCTGTATTGCAGCTTTCCATAATGTAAATTGTCACCAAAAAGTAGCTCTCAGAGTAGGAGATACAACGACTATTTGCCCTAAATGTAAACAAGTAGGAACAGTGATTACTGGTGAAAGTAGAGTTAATAAATTGTAAAAATTAGCACTACTCCCCCTGACGCCCAAAATCCATTAATATCTAAGCTATTTATCCCCTAAGCAGTGGACTTCTTCCACTTTACGGCCTTCATGTTCAATAATTAATTTAAGTGCATACATAAATTTATTCCTTATTTTAGATAATAAAAACGGGAACTAATAAGCTCCCATTAACTATTTATCAAATCAACAATTACATATGTTTGATAATCGCGTCACCAAACTCGCTACATTTCAGCAGTTTAGCGCCTTCTAACTGACGTTCGAAATCATAAGTTACAGTCTTAGCGGCAATCGTGCCTTCCATACCTTTAATGATTAAGTCAGCAGCTTCTGTCCAACCCATGTGGCGTAGCATTATGCATTCCCACTATTATTAAGCATTTGTTTATTAAGGTAAATTTACTCTCAATTAATAGCCCTAAAAAAACAGTGATTATGCCTTTTTATAACTAGTTGATTACCAAAATATTTTTATTGGTTTTGATAATCACTAATTAGGGCTGTAAACATGATTTAGTGAGTATTCGAACCATTAGCTAGAAAAATGGGAATAAGTTCTAAATTAAGAGATTTGGTGCAAAACCATAAAAGACCCGGTGTTTCTCAAAAGCATTATGATAGATATGATTATTTAAGAGAAAAATGAGAAACACTTGAGCACAAATGAGAACGACTTAGTGTAACAAGTGAAGTTGACTATAATTACCGTTTAATTTATTGAAATAAGAACTATTACCATTAAAATGGCATTCATGTAAAAAGCTGATTATTTAGTAAGATTTGGATATGACTAAAAAATATTATATTAATAATATGTTCTGGGGCTATTTTATGATGTTGGTGATGGTTTATCTTAATTATAACGATCACACTATTGAAGGCTTATTAATGCTAACTTTAAGCATACCTAGTGCAATTTTTTTTCCTTTTTCCAAAATGCTTATCGAAAAATTCGCATTAAAATATACAACAAAAAAATTCTGGAATACTGGATTATTTATAAATACACCAGCTAAACATGGTGGAGTAGCTCTATACCACTTATTTTGTTTTATATTTTCAATTCCATTTAGCATCATATATCTAGCTTTATATTTCACAAAAAATAGGATAACCAATTAAAATTGATTATCCTATTACCCTACATATTAAATACCAATTGCACCGCTGACTTTTTCAACCAAAGCGTCGTCAATCAAGGCACCAACTGTTGCAATGATAAGGGCATACCCTAAAATTCCAACAGGTCCACCAATAATTAAACTAAAGGCAAAAGCTGTCAATGCCACCGTAGCCATACCAGCAGTAATTGCAGTGGCTTTAACAAAAAATGGACGCCAATTTCCCGTTTTAACCGCTTTTTTAAATTCAACAAGTAATTCCACGGCATTAATCGCGTGATTGGTATATCCAAGCCCTTTACTAAATTTACCTAAGTTTGAAGCTAACTGTTTTGCATCAATAGATTCTAATGCTTTTATAATAGCAGCTCGATCTTTGGCATTAATTTTATTATTAATATTCTGCCCATATTTCTCATATGTACGTAAAGCATCTTCTACATTTCTGATTGTTTTTCCTTTAGATTGTTCTGCTAACTCTCTAGATAATTGTGCTGCCTTTTTACCAAATTCCTGTGTTACTTTTTCGTAAAATGAAATTGTAAATTTCACTCCATCCTTGATGTCATTAAACTCTTTTTCCTGCTGAGGACGCAGATCTTTATCCTTAAGTTCAATTGCAGGGAAGCCCGAATAAGCATATAAAGGCGGTAAGTTTGAATTTCTAGGAAATACAATGATTGCATCATTAAATTGATGTGGATATGGCACTTCTATCCTTTTGTTTTCTACCTTATTAGGTAATTCTACTTTTTCTGGATATGATAATTTTTTATTTTCATTTGAGTAATTTTGAATAACATTTCCTTGTAAACCAAGGCCACTAGGGGAGCTAGTGGGTCTAAGCGAATATTCAATCCCCATATTCTTAATGTCTACATGATAGCTATTAGCAGCATAATTAACTTCATATACAGGGACTTTTTTAGTCACTAAGACACCATCAGTTCTAGTTAACGTCGCAATCACTTTATTGTTGTCTTTAATTACAGCCATTCTTGCATTAACATCAACTGTACCATTGCTTTTTGCAATTTTATTAAGTTCGCCAGACATCAAATCAGAATTGTTAATTAAGTTTTCTGCAGGGATAGTAGACATAAGATCAAATTCATTAAATGAATCATTATCAAACTCACTAAACTCCATAAAATTTACTGAATTCACCTTATTATCATCAATACGATTTTCTTTACTGTATAAACTAATAACAGACTCTATCAATTTATCTTGAACTAAATTAACAGCTTCTTTTGTAAGAAAATATCTCTTTTTAAATGTTTCGAGTTGCTCAATAACAATACCATTAAAATGCATTACACCTTTATTTGTAGCTAATTCTTTATTGTTTGTGCTATTAGTTAGTTTATTATTATTACTAGAAATAATAACGGGCTTTTGCGGTTTATTCACTTTAAATTTAGTATTTGGATTAAAGGGTGATGACCCACCATTACCCACATTAGGAGACGGATATTCATCTTTATCACTATCAGCAAGAGTGGGTATTTTTGCCCAATTAAAATTATGATTAGACTTACTAATTGGTATCCCACTTAGCACTGCCAATAATTTCTCCTCCGCGCCATTATCACTTACTTTTCCTCCATCTGTTATCCAACCACCATCACCGTCGGTATTATAAGTCCAGCCATATTGTTTGATATCACGAATAACATCAGCTGGAAGCCAAGGATATTGATCAACGTTAGCTCTTGTAATAAGCATATAAATTCCTTTTTATATTTAATAGCACACAGCCACTGTATAAAACCACAGTATATTCAATAATAATTGCAAAACAATCGTCTTATTTCGGCTATGTTCGGAATAGTTACCATTAACACTTAACTCATCCTTGAGCTAAATATCTTTGATCAGTTATCAATTTCTGATGCGCTATTGGTGTCCTGATTTTCTTCCGCTTCTTCCTGCTTGCGTTCCTCTTCCGCTTTCTGCGCTTCTTCCATCTCACGCATTCTCACGTTATAGATTGATTGCTCTGGCATCTGTACACGAACAGAGATAAAACGACCGGCTGGGATATCAATTGGGTCACTATCGCTGTAACCATCAATATCATTACGGGCGAATTTAGGCGCATTAGGATGAGTACGGTGATAGGTTTTGACGAGGATCGAACCATCTTCATTAACTTCAGAGTTAACCCAAATAAGTGGTTGTTTATTAACATCGAGTGGAATTTCAATACCTCCATCAGCACCGCCCCAACCTGCGTCTGAGTTAAAACCCAGCACACCTTCGATAAGATATTCACCCTGAGATACTCGAGTAACAGTAGCGCCTTCTGATTCATCGTTAGTGGTAAATGTGCCATCAGGGTTAATGTCAATGATTGGGGAGGCTTTTTTGTAGAATCCATTAGAATCTGGTTTGGCATTACCCAGATGAAGAACCTCATAAGTACCCACCCAATTATTATTCTCTTTGTATGTGTATAATAATTTTTTATTCCGACCAAATAACCCCATTTGATATGATTTTGGTTGTGTTGCATGAGCTGAGATAATGCCCATGTAAACAGTGCCCGGTGTGTCGCCGTCAATATTTGTGGATGTATAGAACCCATTATTTTGAAAATCATTTTTTGATGATTTAACACCATCACTGCACACATTCATTAACTCAGACCAAAAAGCTCAATTATTAACATTTCGCATTCTATACGCTAGATTTTTACTGGATACTTGAATTTGAAATACTTGCCCAGCCCCATCACTACCACCTCCTCTAACAGATGATATTAATGGCCCAAAAGAATTGTAAAAATTAGCACTACCCCCCCCTGACGCCCAAAATCTATTAGTATCTAAGCTATTTATCCCCTAAGCAGTGGACTTCTGCCACTTTACGGCCTTCATGTTCAATAATTAATTTAAGTGTATACATAAATTTATTCCTTATTTTAGATAATAAAAAACGGGAACTAATAAGCTCCCGTTAACTATTAATCAAATCAACAATTACATATGTTTGATAATTGCGTCACCAAACTCGCTACATTTCAGTAATTTAGCGCCTTCTAACTGACGTTCGAAATCATAAGTTACAGTCTTGGCGGCAATCGCGCCTTCCATACCTTTAATGATTAAGTCAGCGGCTTCTGTCCAACCCATGTGGCGTAGCATTATATAAACCCGCTATCATTAACTATTTGTTTATTAAGCTATATTCAATTTTAATAGACCTAAAAGACAATGATTATGCATTTTTATAACCAATTGATTACCATAATACTTTTATTGGTTTTGATAACCACTAATTAGGGCTGTAAACATGACTTAGTGAGTATTCGAAACATTAACTAGGAAAATGGGAATAAGTTCTGAATTAAGGAATATGGTGTAAAGCCATAAAAGACCTAATATTTCTCAGAAGTACTATGATAGATATGATTATTTAAGAGAAAAACGAGAAACGCTTGATATATGGAGTAAAAAGCTGTCTTCACTTAAAAATGGCTAACATTTTATCTATATCTAACATGATGTGCTTTGAACATACAAGAAAGCCTCCGTAAAGAGGCCTCTATTAATTTAACAAGAGTAATGACTAACCTTTTTTAAATCCAGGCTTACCATTTTTAGCCCGCCATTCTTTAACTTCTTTAATAATAGCAGTAGCACTCCCATCATTATTGCCTTCTGGATAATAAATCAGATCTGAACCTTCAGGATGCTCAGTGATTTTAATAAAATGTTCCAAATTATCATCTTGTATTTTTTCGTCACCTTCACAATTAATTATAGCTTCAATAAATTGTTTAAATTCAGCTTCTGTATAATCATTAATGCTATTTTTCAGTTTCATCATTATTTTCCTTTGTGAATCTCAATGTGACGTTTCGGAGTAGCGACCCGAATATTATCTATATCATAAACCTCTCCACCTTGACTAATCGGTTTATCATGGTGAAGCTCAAAGGAACGTCTCCCTCCAACACTATCTTTATATCTAGCCCTAGGTGCTAAACCATTTCGCATTCGAGTTCTGTTACTTTGTATAAAATTCTTACTTAACTCTGGATCTTTTGATAACTCCTCCCATAATTTTCGTCTAAACTCATCGAAATTATTAAATTTTTGATCACGCAATTTATCTGCTATTCGATCGGGAATGGGTACACCATTTTCTTTTCCAGCATCATTAAGCCATTTACTACTTACTTTTTTGCCTTTACCTGTAGCCTTACCTGGTTGATTGCGTTTATTTTCTTTTTTAACCTTATCTTCAGTAGCTTTTTTCTCACTCTCTGCTTTTTTTCGCGACTCGAGGATAGGAGCTAAGCTCTCCTTCAATTTGGCTAATTGATTATTATATGATAGTACCTGATCACCAAGTCGCTCATAAAATAGCTTGATTAGATAAGTTTGTATTCTATCAGGTTTATTTACAGCAATTCTTTTTTCCACTTCACTTAAATATGCCCCCATTCCTTTGTTTAGAAGAATATTAAGTAAGATTTTATCCGCAATTTTAACTTCAACTTTAGTGACGCTAATTTGCTTCCTATCTTGCTTATAAACTAGAGGGGTTTTAACTGGATCAGCTAACATCAAACCTTCTGGCGTGGCTTTGAGTTTATTAATAACAGCAACTTGAACCTGAAACTGTTTATCAATATTAGCTAGCCTTTTCTTTGCTTCTTCAAGTTCTAATAATGCAGCTTCTAGCGGATGCAATGTCGACCATTCAGCCCATTCTGTTTCTACTACTTGCTTTTCATTATTAACATCAATGACATCAATAATAGAGACATAAAGAGCTTCATGTTTACCACCAAAATCAACAATGGCATGATGGGTATTTAATTTAGATGAAGGAATGTAATACCCAGCATTAGGCTTAGAGTTGATGACCACCTGTTTACTTTTATCCGCTTTATTTTCAGAAACGCTAATGCGTACTGGCTTTGATCCAGCAATAACAGGAGCGGTATAAACATTAGGGGTGCTTGTTGCTGTTGCCTTTACGATTGGAATACTGATAGCCTGACCCGTTGATACAATAGTTCGTTGCTTTCCAGCATTCTTATCCAAAGCAGACATAACCTGAGTATGTATACTTAGTGATGTTTTCTTACCGATATCACTAATTTGATTAGTAACAATATCCGCTGGCATTGTTGTAACTTTGCGTGCTTTATTTCTATCAAAAATATCTCTATCTAAAATGCCATAATTATTCAATAACGCCATTTCAGCTTGAGTAGACATGATATTGTTACTCGGCCATAATCCTTCAATTGCAATTCCAATAGTTGTAAGTTTGGCCAGACTTGGAGCAACTGACATTGCTTCTAATGCGCTAGTTCTTAGTGTTGTCAATGATTTAGAAAAAACACTCTTAACGTTAGCGGAAACAAATGGGCTTGATGTAAAACTAAGAACGCCTTGATAGGTAAGAAAACCCAAAGCAGGCATAGCTGCCGATGCCATTACTAACTTTTCAGGGTATCGACTTAAATCTACACCAGAGACATCTTGAATATCTCTTTCTCTTTCATCCCTGTCGTCACCATCATCATTATCACCAGGATGACTGTCATCATGTGATTTATCATACTGATCCCAGTAGGAATCATTACCCCAAGGATCGTTTTCTTTACTCCAACCAGAATGGTCAGATGAATCAATATCACTCATATAAATTCCTTTTTATATTTAATAGCACACAACCACTGTATGCAACCACAGTATATTCAATAGTAATTGTAAAACAATCGTCTTATTTCGGCTATATTCGGAATAGTTACCATCAGTACTTAACTCATCCTTGAGCTAAATATATTTGATTATTTATCAATTTCTGGTGTCCTGATTTTCTTCCTCTTCTTTTTTTCTGCGTTCCTCTTCCACCTTCTGCACCTCTTCCATCTCACGCATTCTCACGTTATAGATTGATTGCTCTGGCATCTGTACACGAACAGAAATAAAACGACCATCAGGGATATCAATTGGGTCACCATCGCTGTAACCGTCAATTGTATTATTGGCAAACTTAGGCGCATTAGGGTGAGTACGGTGATACGTTTTAACGAGGATAGAACCATCTTTGTTAACTTTAGAGTTAACCCAAATAAGTGGCTGTTTATTTACATCGAGCGGAATCTCAATACCGCCATCAACTCCACCCCATCCTGCGTCAGCATTAAACCCAAGAACTCCTTCAATGAGATATTCGCCCTGTCCAACTCGAGTAAGCAGTGGACTTCTTCCACTTTACGGCCTTCATGTTCAATAATTAATTTAAGTGCATACATAAATTTATTCCTTATTTTAGATAATAAAAAACGGGAACTAATAAGCTCCCGTTAACTATTTATCAAATCAACAATTACATATGTTTGATAATCGCGTCACCAAACTCGCTACATTTCAGCAATTTAGCGCCTTCTAACTGACGTTCGAAATCATAAGTGACAGTCTTAGCGGCAATCGCGCCTTCCATACCTTTAATGATTAAGTCAGCCGCTTCTGTCCAACCCATGTGGCGTAGCATTATACCCATAATAATTTGGTAACTTATTAAATAAATTATAATTATTGGGGGTAATAATCTTTTTTTATGTGATCTTGGTTTGTATGTAACTGGTTGATTTTTAGTTTGGGTTGGAGTGGTTTTGGGGAAGTAATTTGAGGTAATTAAGCGCTTATCTTTTACAAAAATGGTATTATCACTACTATTCCTAATAATTTATTTTAACTAAACCTACCAATAAATATTGACTCATTTTGTAAAAGAGTAACTAGATTATTAAATTTTAAATTAGTAAGATACTTCAATCTAATCGATATATCTAAAGTAAGGTCTATTTAGAAAATTGAAAAAATATAGGCTAAACATTAATATAAATTTTTAGAGGCAATATATGAGTGGTATTCGTATAACACAAGCTATTGACAGCAATCAGACTTTAATTGATATTATTGATTTTAATCCAAGTATTAATTCCTCGCCTCTCACATGTCCTGATAAAAATTGCTCCGCTAATTTGGTATATGTTAAAGGCTATATTCGCAGGAGTTATGGCAAAACACAGCATATACCAGCCTTCTTTAGATTAGAAAGAGGATACTTGCATAACGAATTTTGCCATTATGGAACTTCTGGTATGGAGAATATTCATGCGGACGATTCCAGCCATAACATCCTCCGTGCGCTTTCTAGGGGAAATCATACATTCCGCTTACATATCATTGATATAGATGATTCTATTCATCTAAGAAAAAAAGCTATAGCAATGCAGGCTAATCCTCCTTCTGATACTACAGACCGAATTTATGTCAAAAAAGGGACTAAAAAACCTTATGTGAAAAACATGCATAGTTTACGAGAAATTTATGATTACGGAAAAGCTAATCCCCATTTGAAAAACATTATAAACATTGTCACAAGAACAGGACCAATTACATGGTCTAATTTCTTCTATGAAACATCCCAATTAGACCAATTATTTGCATACTTAAAAACAGTAAATACGGCTCAAGTTGCCATAATTATGAAAGTGAATGTAGTTAGAATGCCAATAAAGCTGCTTGATAACAAACAATTTATTGAAGGATCACCTAAAACGATAAAAGGCAAGTATAGTTTATATCCTACAATTCAACTAGGAAACGTAACATCCAAACTATTTCCTTTAAGTAAAAATGTAATGGTTCTTGGTAAATTCTCCATTCCAAATTCTAAAAAAATGATAATGCACCCCATTTTTGATAAAGAAATCAGGACCATAGTATTTAGTGAAGAACAAGTATTAGTACTTTGAATCACTAATAATTAATAAGGTTTAAATCAAAAAAATTAATAAAGGTATCTAGCTATACATATTTATTAACATGACACTATTTTAGCAACTTTCGCTTCTGGTTCAAGCACATACCATCATCATTCTATGATTCATCTGTATTTTGTTATTTGAAACTTCCAAGCAAGTTTTGTAACTGATTAATATTTTTTCTATTTCCTGTATAATTTATTTATATTTAATAATGAGTAATAATTTTTTAGTAATAAGAACCTTTCTTTGATACTTGTCTTCATTAATTCTCTTGTTCCTTCATCAGATCCTAATAGTTTGAAATAATTCCCCAAATTAATAATATTAGAATTTTTAAAGAAAACCCTATAAACAAAATGTATGATTAGTAGATTAACTACTGGCAAACTAGGAACTCTATGTTTGGTATACTATCTATGCATCTATCTCACAAGGTTAGGAGCAATCTCAAACAAAATCTTAGGAACAACAAGGTTTATAAAAAATACCGCTGGAATTTGCTTGAGAGAATGCAAATTTACAGCTCCACTCATTATCTGAAGGCTATGTGTATTCTCTGGGCTACGGCAGGTAGTGCATTATGGATAGCTGAATTCTTTCGTCCTGAATTTTATTCTTTTGCTACCACATACCTCAAGCAAGTCACTAAGTTACCAGAATGGATGCCAATCCTGCTTGGCAGCCAATTGACAATCATTGGTATCGTATTTCCAATTATTGTGGGTCTAATCAGTGTTCTTTTTCAGAAAAAGTCGTCTAGGATACATATACAAACAGCCTATCAGTTACATTCGGGTTATATGTTTGCTGGTTTGAGTGGGCTTTCATTAGCTGCATTTATACTAATTGGTGGAATAACATCATCTACAGGAGATAGATATCTTTATATAGCCTTTAGCATTACAGCTTTATTTTGGATGCTTTTCAATATTGCTATGTCAATATGGTTTTTTATCGTAAGCCTTAACGTGCTAGATGATAAAAAACGAGACCGTTTGATGTTAAAATATTTTCAATCAGAGATTGTGGAAAAATATCTCCTTCGGTCACAGGTGAATTCATGGATTATGTATCCCTACCAATACCTCAATAAAGATCTCGATAAAGATAAGATCAAAAATATAGAGATCCTTCCCGGGTATAACTATCAGGTAGAAAATATGAATCAGATACCTTATGACCTATGTGAAGATATGGAGATTCGAGACATAAACCTTAGATTATTATATTTTCTGTTATACATACTGAAATCAACCAAAGGTAAGAGAGGTAAAATTGCTATTCTTCCTTCCTTGGGGCGTAGGAAAAATAAAATCATACTAGCTACCTTTTCAGATGATGTCCTTTTACCTAAATATTGGACTACCCTATTTAAGTATTGTTTTATCTGTGGCTCCCAAGAAAACTGGAAAGAATACAGACATATCACCCGCGATTTTTATGGCGAAGTATATGATGCTTTAGAAGATAGAAACATCAATTCATTCACCAGCGCTACAGATAGACTGGTTGAGACCTACACAACCTTAACAAAAAGTTTTCAATATGAAAATGGAAACTATATTGACGAATGCAATAGCTCGGAATTAGTAACTACATTCAGTCAATTATTCCAACAAGACTTTTACACCTTCAGTCATGTAACCATAAAGTCACTGGAAACGACAGGGGAGTATTTTCGCCAAGTGATTGATATACCTTTTTCAATTTATTGTAATTTAGACAATCATAAAATCAGCGACTTTCGACAATGTACTCAATCTCTCTTTTATGTTTGGCATGCACTTATTAATTGGAAAACTGGTTATGGAGAAAAAGTGTCAGTCAGTCAGGAACAACGCCACAGGGAACTTATCATAAAATTTACAGGAGAATGGGAAAGCTGGTACATGTGGCGACGCTTACAACACAATGACACGGATAGCCCTGATGACTCGAACCATCTTCTGAATCATCTTTGCCAAACAGCTCGATTAGTTATAACAGCCATAATGACAGATGATCATTTTGCCTCAAATCATAGTATCGATATTCTGTTGCTTTGGTTCAGTCAAAACCACTTTAAGCAACACACTGTAGGATATTCTTGGCACAACTTTTTCCTTACTCCTTCATATTTAACATTAACACCTAATGAACACGACTGGTTATCTATACTAAAAGGAAACCAATATTCAGACGAAACTGGAAAGGCAATTATTTTTTTCAATGCTCTATCAGATTTACGTTTGCTAATTGCTGGATATATTCTCTCTCACATTAAACAGAAAAAGAATGTGAGTCTAAAAGAAGTTATAAAACAACTCCTAAATTCTAAACTTGTCTATCCGACAGGCTCTCATAATCAAATGACTTCTCCATTTAGGTCTGCCACAGATATTATTGACTGTATTATCAGGCTTGAATATCGTCGGGATGCTAGTAAAGATCGTTGGCACACGATGCTGTCTGAGCTGATTAAAACTATTTCAGCATCCAATGAAACAGAAATGATATCTGGACGTATCTATAATGGAACCTACGAAGATATAAGGAGTCTGTACAATAGTTATGCAGATATAGCATTTTATCTATCGTCTAACTCCTGTCCTGTCAGCAGACATACACTAAATGCGTTAAAAGATAATATTTTCCCGTATCACAGAAAGGAACAAATTATTACTCAATTACAGGGAATGAGACGTTGTGAAAAAACATCCTCACATGGGTATTTGATGTCTGAAAAAAACTTTAATACAAAGATTGTTTGTTTCAATGAAACATTAGATGCATATATTCAGGCTTTCACTCAAAGCTTACATATAGACCTTCTAAATGCACAGATCGATACTGAAGGTCTAAAAAACACCGATATTACCCTTGCTAAAGAGTTGCCTATAATGCTTGCTCAAGATGGACTTCTTTCACATTTATCTTTTAGTAGTTCTGAAGACGAAGATAAACAATGGGAGACCAAATATTTAAGCGTAGGCGCACCTAAGGATATTGTTGCCCAAAACATCAACAGTAATATTTATTGCGACCCTATTTCGATTAATGATATCAAACAATATCTACATCATAATGTTTATAATCTCTTGAATCACCTACCATCTATCTATACAGAAGTAATCCATGATGTGGATGGGCTTCTCAATCGCTTACAAGAACTAACAAAAGATAACGATGACTATACGTTAATTTTCTTCGGAACAAAATTGCAAAGTGAATTGCATACACTTACATATAATAGCGAATCACATTCAAAGTTTGGGCTCACCATAGATAGAAAATTGCTCACAAGTGGCTTGATGTCACTAAAATGCAATAATTGCACCATATACCCAGTTAGGGAAGGTAATAAGTGTTATTCTCTACTTGTCCGCAATAGTGTATTTGGCGAATTTCGTCTCCTGAGTGATTCTGATGGTATGATTTTCAATTCCTCCTGGCAAAGCAGTAGTACAAACCAACTAGAAGGAACAATATCTACTCTCTGGAAACAGCAACTGGAAATCACAGGTTCAGTGGTAGCCAGATTCAAGCACCTCTAAAAATGTTTACGGGGCAGGTACTTTTTGCCTGCCCTTATTAATTTATTGCCACTTTCTTATCACCCACCATACTCCCTCACATCAATATAAAAATACTGCTTTCCTAATGAGGTTGTTGACATCTGTCCTGAAACTATCATGGAATGAGGAATAATACGGTTACCTCGGCCACAAAGAGTTACTCTAATCGTTTTTCCTCCCATCGAATCCATCATACCAATCTGCCCTATTGTTGTGATTAATACCGCACAGGGGAAACCGACATCCACACCATTCCAATTATTTCCTGTGAGTACAAAGTTATTTCCCTCTAATAAATTAAGTGGTCTTTGGCTTGAGGCATGTGTAATAACACCTTTATGATAGATTTGAATTCCCCATTTTTGAGGATGAAGTGAAATATGATAAGAAGACTTCACAAATACATAGAGCTCATATTCTGCTGAATTACCTTGAATAGTATCGATTAAATTCACACACCACTCATTGTTCTCATAAATTACTTCAGATAATCCACCTAATGATGGATTAGAAGAATTAAGAACTCGAATAAAAATAAGTGGCACTGCGTTATTATTACCTTCGATAATTTTAATTAGCCCCGGCTTAGTTTTTATCTTTTTTAAAAATACGGCTGATTCATAAGGTGTTAATTCTTCGGTAATACCCTGATTAAAAAATAATGCACCATATTTACTCATTTAATTAGTACCATAATAATTCCATTAATCGATTGACTACCTCGTAGAGAATTCCACGAAATTTTATTATTCTCGACTTTAACAGTGAAATAAGATCCTCGATTTCTCGCTACAATATAGGCGGCCAATGACCGCCCTTTAGGAATATTATTATAAGTTTTACTGCCATTTTGAGTGACCGCTATTTGGTCAAAAATAAACGAACGCCCTGTGATTTTTATTGGTTTTCCTTTTTCATATATCTCTATTCCCCACGACATGAGAAATCCTCTACGGCATCAGAAGATACCCATCCACCCAAGAATTTAAATCCTAATTGAGGTACAGCATGATAAAGAGGCCCTTTAATGGTTTCTCTCTTTTTATCAAACTTTACCAATACAGGTTGTTGATAGTGAAAAGTTTTTATTTGATAAACACCTTGGCAATCGACTTTCTTATATCCAGAGGTACACCCTGACAATAATAATGCTGTAATTAAAACAATAAACTTCATACGCTACCCTAAATAACCTATTTTTGCCGCTAACTGATTGTTTTCATCGTAAACATAAATAGTATTATTTGTGATCACTAACCGCCCTTTTGTTCCTCCTGAGTTAATATCTAATCGTCCACGAAATACCGCATCATTTAATTCCACATTCCCTGTTGTGGCATCAATATTAAATCCTTTCTTGCCCGCTGAATAATTAGTGGATGTGATTTTTTTACCTACTGATAATTTATCAATGGTTGCCTTGCTAAATAACGCATCATTGAAAAAAGCTTGTCCATTTTGGATCACAAAAGGTGTCACCACTTTGCCGTTTAATGACGATATCACTGCAAAGTTTTGGGCATTAACCAGAAATTGGCTATTTCCTTGCGCATTAAACCCTAAGCCAATGCCAGTAATGACTTTATTACCTTTGCTATCCTGCTGGACTTTCATTGTCCATGATGCCGAAATTTTGCCATTTATGTCTGTGACCACTTTCGAAGTTTGTTCGATTTTGGCTGAACTTGTACCCACTTGGCTTTCTAAACGAGTGACTTGCTGAGCGGTAGAGGTCACCTTTCCTGAAACCTCGGTCACTTTAGTTTCAAGTTGGTTTACCGCATTCGCTGTTGCATTGGCTTTCTGTTCGCTGGATTTAGGCACTTCATTCGCCAAAAAAACCTTTTGTGCCACCGATTGCTTGTTGTTGGTATAAGTGCTGGTGATGATTTGATGGTTAACACTTTTATGCTTAGTGAGTTGGTATTTAGCGCCTCCTCGCAAATAAATATATTCCACAGAGCCATTCGTTAATTGAGCTGGCCCCATCACAGGAGATTGATTTGTCCATCGCCAATCAAAATTATCAATGATGCGATTTTCAGACTGAGTTCCCCATCCAGAACCACTGACTTGCCATTCCACAATCATGGCAAAGCCTTTGGTGCTGTGTGTCGCATAGCTGGGTTTATTGTCTGAATATTGCCCTAGGGTTCTAAAAACCTTAAAGGCATAACGTCGAGAGGTCACTAAAGGCAAAATCACTGGATAATAGGTGTTTTCATTGAGTTTTGATAAATCTAAATCCACCACCACAGATCCCGTTAAATCGGCTTTCACTTTATCTAATTTGCTGGATAACGTTTGTACCTGAGAGGTTGCAGACGTCACTTTGCCATCGATATTAGATACTCGTGTATTTAATGCATTTACCGCACTACTATCAGCTTTCCCCTTAAGATTTGAATTGAGCGTTGAAATCTCTTGCGTTTGTGCTTGCTGTTTCGAGGTGAGGGTTTCTAATGATTTATTAATCGCGGAAACATTCCCATTCATCCGTGTTTCCAGTGATTGTCGAGCTTTCGCTTCTGCTTGGTCGCCTGTAACACGCGCTTGTTTCTCTGCGGAGATGAGTCCTGCTGTGACTTTCGATAAATCATTACCGGTATAATCACCACGAAGTTGAGTGGCTAAGGATTATCGTTGTTGCGCTTCAGTTTTATCAGCCTCAATACGTGCTTGTTGCTCTTGTTTAATTGCGGCAGCCTGTGCTTCTGTTGCCGTTGCAACTTGGTTCATTCGCTCAGCTAATAATTTTCCTGCCTCCTCCAGTTTTTTTTCACTTTCTTCAATCGTTGCTCCATGCATCATCAACTCAGATAAAATCTTGTCATGATTTATCCTCATCAACTCATGTAATTCAGTAATATCGAGTTGGTTAGCCTTGCTGTTGATCTCACCCAATAGGTCTTGTGTGAGTTGATCTCGGCTAATTTGCCCCGCTAATTCCTCAAGAATTAAATCCGTTTGAGAAGAGCAAGTCCCCGAAGCTTCCACAAAAGGTGATTTACCATAGCTGTTGATTGTTCGAACATAAAAATAATACGTATGCCCTGCTTTTAAATTCTCTTGCGTCCAGAAATTCCCTTGGCCAACTTTATTTGTTTTGGTGATCACTTCATTTTCAGAAAGATCAGCGAGCTTTTCCTCACTAAACCAAAATTCAAAGGTATAACCAAAGACAGCGCTATCACCTTGTTTCGGTGCAACGGTCAGATTAAATAAGCCAGAGGTAACATCAACATGCTCAGGAGGTGGTGGTGCTTGAATAGCAAAATCACTAATAGCAGGTGCCGACATTGCGCCGGCCACGTTTGTTGCTCTGACTTCAACGCGATAAGTTCCTCGCGCTAATCCGTTAATATCAACACGCTCAGCCGGTACCTGAATAGATTGAATAACGTTGCCTTCTTGAAGAATAGTGACGGTGTTATAGCGCACATCAGACGCCACATTCTGCCAAGAAAGTGTACCTTGCACGATATCACTGACAGCAAGTGGAACAAAGGTAAGATTAATCGGCGAAGCAACACCGCCAGTGGGTAAACTCACAAACGGCGGGCGCTCAAAAGGTTTGCCAATCACATCTTCATATAAATAGGCGCCATCCTCTTCCAACGTTAAAGCCACACCGTCTAAAGCATGGAAAGACCATTCGGCAATACGGAACTCCAGCCCACTAATCCCCAAAGCTGGTAATTCTAAAAGCACAACTTCACCAGGACGATAAGCATAGCCGTCTAAGTTCATGGTCAATTGAACCCGTCTTCCGGCTTTCTTTTTACGGAGATATTGGCGGGCTAATCGTTGGGCTTGATAAGGGCTAGTAACAAAACGATAATCGATGTTCTCCCGAATTTCTAAGCCATCCTCTTTTACCCATTCGTCCACAATCACAGGCGTGAAATCGGTTTTTGTGTATAACTGTTCGGCATCAATAAACGTGCCATACACCGCATTGGTCGCGTCTTTTAACCCTGTTTCAGGGGTACAAGTGACGGTACCAATCAATTGTGATTCAGTGATGGTTTTTATTGCCGGCCCATAATAAGCACCGATTTGAATACCGTGTTTTCCTGCGGTGAATGTCGGTTCCGCGTTAATACATTTGTGCATCGCTTCCAAGACACTTGATGGACTCTCATTTAAGTCATAGGCGCCATTGAGGGTATATCGAGACTCAAATCCGCCTTCTGGCAGACTCACTTTTTTATCACATAAATCGGCTGCCTGTTTAAAGCTGTCAAAATCAATATCCGTATCAGGTACTTTTAAATAATGGCGGTAATAATCCAAAATCACTAAGGCCCCATTGTTACTCCACTCGGTTTGCCCAGTGCGAGGATCAAACAGGTGTTTTCCCCAGACTTCACATTTCACATTGGGTAATCCATAAGGGAATTTTTCTTGGTCAAACGTGAGTGTCACACGTAACCACGCCAGACCTCGACCAATCATATCCTCTTTCCATGATGGGCAATTTTTAAGCATAAAGGGATCGACATCTTCCCTATCGTTATGTAATTCCCATGACGCTTTATCACCAAACGTCTCAATGAGATCATCACCCAACCAAATCTTCCCGATTTTCTCTATGGGGTGCCCTGCCAGAGCCAATGTCAGTGTGATTTTTTCGTTTTCATCTTGTTCACCCACCTCTTCTTCGGCGAAGAAAAGCAAACCCGATATCACTGTTTTTCCGACGATCACGGTTTCAGGCGCAGACGATGAACGTTACATCTGTTTGCGTTCACCCGTATCTCGATAATTCATTGACGGAAACTTCGGCTTAAAGATAAGCGAACCCGCGACTTGAACCGCAACGCCTGCTGCCATCAGTGCCATGCCCATCGCCGAGGTGACGCCTCCGGTAAATAGCCCTGCAATCATTAAGCCAGCACCCACGACTTTTGAAATTAATCCACCACTCCCACCCATTATTCCACTCTCCACGCTTTGATTGGGTTAATCTGCACCGGCTTCACGTCTTCTGGGGTTACGCCCCAATAATGCCCCGCCCAGACCACGGCTAAGCTGTCACCGTCCTCACCTTTGAACAGTACGAGGTCGCCACGCTGAACCCGCTCAATCTCAATGGATTTGAAATAGCGTGATACGGCTTTCTCTAAGGAGCCAAATTTAGATTTGATCAAGTTGAAGGCTTCGGCTTTGGTTTTATAGTGATTGAGATAAGGCTTTATTGGAGAGAAACCGCATTGTGCGTAAATACATTCTGAGGCAAAAATACAACAATCAAATTCACCCCATGAAAAAGGGCGACTCATCGCCGCCCTTATGGTTTCGGGTAATTTAAGTGTCCAGTTAGGTTGTTTCATTATCAAAACTCCTAAAAACAAAAAAGTCGGCATAATGCCGACTTTCATACATAATATTTATCTTTTAATTAGAATCGATAGCCAAGACCGACCGTCCATGTGCCAACCTTAACACCATCCAATTTGCTATGTTCATAAGAAGTATCAATAGCAATATTCGGGAATGGGTTAAATTGAAGCCCTACACCATAAGCAAATGCTGATTTACTTTGACTCTCTTTTTCGTGATAGCCAAGGGCATTTAATTCCATCTCAGCTTTACCATGAGCAACGCCCAATAAACCATAGGCACTAATATAATCATTAAAACGATAGGTTGGTCCTGCTGTGAATGAATAATAATCTAAATCACCATTCCCTACAGAACGAGAATTGAATCGATAATCATAACCTTGATGTGTATAAGCAAAAGAGCCAATAACACCTAAATGATTATCAAATTCATAGCGATATTTGACATTAAATCCTTTCGGTTTCTCTTTTAGTTTATCGCCATCCGCTTTGACATGACTTTGTGCATAACCTAATGAAAGCGTATTTTCACCTACAGCTTGTGCACTTGCTGCGCATAGCGATAGACTGGTCATAATAAGGGGAACTAAAAGTTTTTTACTCATTTCGTTTCTTCCAACAATTATTTATAAATAAATGCAGGTGCATCTTTCTTGCTGCCCCAATAAATAGCCCGTTCAGCCATTTGAGCAACATAGCGAAAGATACGATCACCTTGTCTTCGAGATGACCACGACTCATCGGTAAATCTATCGGGTAAGCTGCACGCCTTAATTACCAACATCAACTCAATGTTGTATTCAGTGATATCACACTACTCTTTAGAGGATGTTCCTGATTTATCATGTTCGGTGAGAAACTATTTTAGTATTTCACCCAATCTGGTTTAGTCATCGTGTTTATCTCATATAGTTAAATGTTTATTATTGAAAATTCTAATATATTTAATATAGTGATTTACTACACTTATACAATCAGAGGTTTTAATGCGGGTTTTTATTGCTTGTATTGCTTTTATTGGGGTAATTATTTTTGGGTATATTGTTTGGTCTACTCCTAAATTGATCTTTATAGCCGGGTTAATTGGTAGCATCGTAGCTTTTCTTACTGCTGTAGCAAATATAAACTCATCAAAAAATTCAGATAAAAACACTATAAATCAATCCATAGGTAAAAACTCTTCAGGCATACAGGTTGGTGGAAATCTAACTATAGGTACTGATAGAAAGGAGAAAGAATGAGTATTATCGACAAATCAGGACAACACGTAGGTGACCATTCATCTGCAATTCAAGTCGCAGGCAATGCTACTATTGGAAACTCAACTACTGAGGTTATGGAGATTTGTAGACTCGTTGTTATGGAAAAGTTTTCCACATTACGTGAAGATGCAATGAACGTTGCTATGCAAAGAGCACAGGAGTTTGCTGTAAATATCACTGAACGGTTAACCTCTGAATTAGATAGCAAGATTGAAAAAAAATTAAAAGAACCTGACCTACAATTTGCTATTAGTGAAGCAACAACTATAGTCGCTAAAAAAGGGGATAAAACTAAATCTGAACTATTACAAGAAATTATTGTATCTAAGATACATAATGAAAATGAAGACATTGATTTGTTACTAGATCATGCACTGGAAATCACAAAACGACTAACTACTTCAGAAATAAAATTACTTGCTTTCATTTACTACCTTAGACACATAACTGTATCCATAGGTAACATGCCTGTTCAAAACATAATTAATGATTACAAAAATAATATTATACATCCAACCGTGACACTAGAAGAGTGTTATTCCTTATCAAGACAAAGACTTCAAATAGACTATCCTTTATTAAAAAAAATCATCGTTGAACTGTCAAACATCACTCCAATTAATCTTAGCTACTTAGAAATTAAAGGATGTCTCTACAATGGTAAGAGCTACAAACGGAATATTCTAGATATTATTTCAACTTTCTCTGGTCTAACAATTGACTCAGATGAGTTACTTTTTACAACATTTCCTGATTTTAAAAAAATTATTAATGCATTTGGTATCAGTTCATCATCTCAGCTGGATGAAATAATTCCAAATGAATTAGGAAATATTATTGCTGAAAACTTTATAAATGCACAAGGAGGGTTAAATTAATATAAACACTCTGCTTCAATATAGCTCTGCAACCCTTTAATCATCTGCTCTGATTCTGCAATTCGCTCTCTGAGCAACCAATAATTTCGGATAGCGGTGTCAGTAGGTCTGGCGGTGGTTGCAGAAGCCAAGCTGGTGGTGGGAGTGTTTTTGTTTTTTGGGCACTCGGCTTTGATATACACCCGCTCAGGATGATGCTCGCTAATATCACGCAGCCGACTAATTTCATTCTTAGCATTCGCTAGCTCCTGCGTATATTGAATATCCAGTTGGTTTAATCGCATTATGCGTGCCTGATAATCAGTATTAATAGACTTCTGTTCTTCGAGAGCCACAGTTAGTTTTTTGTTGGTATCTGTCAGTGTGGTAATTCTATTAGCTTGCCTGTTAATCACCCAATAGCCACCCACAATGATGCCTACCATCACAATGACGGCATAGAGTTTCCCGTATTTCATGATTAGTACCGATGATGTGAGAGAGCAATCTGACAGCGTTTTTCTAAACTAATGTGGTCTTTAGTACATGTGTTATCAATCAAGAGATAAATACCACCAGCGACGGTGGTAAATAATGCAAGGATAAAGCTAATAATGATGATTAAAGGTTTCCATGACATAGTGCTGACTCCGCCTCTCGACGACTGACAAGCCCTCGCCAAACCTTTCCGCCTGCATATACCCAACGTTTCATTTCTTCACAGGCACCCGCTCTATCACCCACATTTAGTTTCTTAAGTAATGTTGAGCGAGCAAATGCGGTGGCACCCACATTAAAAGCAAAGGAATATAAAGCGGCTTTAGTGTAGTCATCGAGTGGTACTTTGATTAATGCATCGACTTGCTGTTGTGTCTTAATAAAATCGTTTTGTAATAACACATCACATTCTTGTTGTGTGTATCTCTTGCCTTGAATAATGTCTTTGCCTGTGTGTCCATAACAAACCGTTAGAACGCCTGCCACATCACGATAAGGTTCATAACGTACACCTTCAAAATGGGCTATTACTACTAACGCGATTGCTGTTGCCCCTGCTGTTGTTAACGCAGCTATTTTCTGTTTGAGAGACATTAAATATCCTTTGGCGCTTTCACCATTAATTCAGCAAGCCTTTTTAGGGTTTCAGTTGGGTTTTGTGGGTCAACATGTCGAACAAGCTCTTCAAATAATTGAGTACGTTTTCGCTGTTCTCTTCGAGTCATAAAATAAGTGGCTAAACCTAGAACCATGCTGAACGCCATCCCGATAACAAATCCCCATTCATATAAAGAGAGACTGGCAAAAAAGGCCGTTAGGCCTGCTGTTCCATAAGTTACATTGGTTAATTTTTCCATACGCATAGTCACCCCCAGAGGAGTGTCCGTTAATGATTAGTGTGAGAGAGTTAAAAGTGAAAATATAAGACTTAATTAAATTAATGATTCAGCCTAATAATTAACTCAAATAACTATTGCAGGGCAATTTGCTAAAATGGCGATATCCGGCAAATAGTAGAACCATTAACTTTTTTTATTTCAATGAGATTATTAGAAATAGCCATTAATGTGGCATTATTAATAGTCTCTAATTCACAGCTCGTTAATTGCATGCTAGTGAGCTGTTTTTGTAACTCAGCAATTTGCTTGCCCTGCTGAGTAACTTGTCGCATTAAGGTGCTCATTGTCATTTTTAATCGTTCATCACACATCATTCTCTCCTTATTCGCTTATTTGGATAAATTAAGTGCCTTTGATAATTCCCTTCTCAATGCACCATTGTTCATGTTTCTCCATCATGTAAAGCATCCTTGCTTTATCCATCTCGCTGGTTTTTTCACGCTCACCGTTTTCATTGCGTCCTAACCAATGTCCAACAAAATATTCGTGAGTTTCCTCATTAGTGATGGGCTTTGATAAAACAATTTCACCGACACCATTTTTAATATCAATAACAACGCCACGCGCACGTAACCACTCGCCTGTGATTTCCATCCACATACGCCATGTTTTATTCATTGGTATGGTTCTTAAATCACTCCACTCGGTGATTTTTAGAGATAAATTGATTGAATTGTTTGCGTGTATTTGCGCATTCCATTGTTTAAAGTCCTTATGAGTTAACTAAGGGACAATAATGATCCGTGACTCATTCCGTATGAGTTGATATTGAGGAAGAGTTGTCGCTTTATCAGCGACTCCGTAGCAGTCAAAAACTGCGATTGTTAAAGAGCGAATAAAACTATACAGTTTCTAATTCAGGCCAAATTTTATACCAATCGTCTGGTCTTAAATCTCTGCGTGTGACTGCACCATTTGTTACTATTTCAATTTCAACACAACGTTTAGGAGAAATAGCACTACTCGACAGTTATTAAGTATTAATGAACGGTTATCAAAAATTAAGACAAACAAGTCTGAAATATCTGTCGATATATGGATGGATAAATATTTAGATATTCAAAAAGAAAGATTAGATATCGGTGAATTAAAAATTAATTCTTATCGACAAAAAATGAAACCTATTAATTTATTCCGTCAGTATTGTGGTACGAAAATATTAAAAGAGATAACCGCTTTAGATATTGCTGAAATAATAGATTCCATCAAAGTATTAGGACATTCAAGAATGGCGCAGGTTGTTCGCATGGTGCTTATTGATGTATTTAAAGAAGCTCAACATGCTGGCTATGTTCCTCCTGGTTACAATCCCGCGAAAGCAACTAAACAACCACGGAACAGAGTGAAAAGAGAACGCATGACATTGGACGAATGGCGCACTATTTACCAGCAAGCTAAGAACCACCCTCCTTACTTGCAATGTGGCATGTTGCTGGCCTTAACCACAGGTCAGCGGATCGGTGATATCTGTAAAATGAAATTCTCTGATATTTGGGATGACATGTTACATATACAGCAAGAGAAAACGGGGAGTAAGTTGGCCATCCCTCTCTCGCTAAAATGTGAGGCTATCAACCTCTCCTTAAGGGATGTTGTTGCTCAATGTCGTGACGCGGTTGTGAGTAAATATCTCGTGCATTATCGACATACCACCGCGCAAGCGAAACGTGGCGAACAAGTCACACCAAATACATTAACCACAACATTTAAAAAAGCACGAGATAAATGTGGGTTAACTTGGGAAAAAGGTACTGCACCTACTTTCCATGAACAACGTTCTTTATCCGAGCGGCTTTATCGTGAGCAAGGAATTAATACACAAAAATTATTGGGGCATAAAACACAAAATATGACTGATAAATACCACGACGATAGAGGCAAAGAATGGCAAATTATTGCTGTTTAATTGAACAGTTTTGGGGAAGAGTTTTGGGGATATTTTGGGGAAGAATTTTATAGTACAAAAAATAAACGGGAACTAATAAGCTCCCGTTAACTATTTATCAAATCAACAATTACATGTGTTTGATAATTGCGTCACCAAACTCACTACATTTCAGCAGTTTAGCGCCTTCTAACTGACGTTCGAAATCATAAGTTACAGTCTTAGCGGCAATCGCGCCTTCCATACCTTTAATGATTAAGTCAGCGGCTTCTGTCCAACCCATATGGCGTAGCATCATTTCCGCGGAAAGGATAATTGAGCCTGGGTTAACTTTATCTTGACCTGCATATTTAGGTGCTGTGCCGTGTGTTGCTTCAAATAATGCACACTCGTCACCAATATTTGCACCTGGTGCAATACCGATACCACCAACTTGCGCAGCTAATGCATCAGAAATATAGTCACCATTTAGGTTCATACATGCAATGACATCATATTCTGCTGGGCGTAGCAGGATCTGTTGCAAGAATGCGTCGGCGATAACGTCTTTAACGATGATCTCTTTACCTGATTTTGGATTTTTAATTTTAACCCAAGGACCACCATCTAATAATTCACCACCAAACTCTTCGCGTGCTAATTCATAACCCCAGTCTTTAAAGGCACCTTCGGTAAATTTCATAATATTACCTTTGTGTACCAGAGTGACTGAATCACGATCATTATCAATCGCGTATTCAATCGCTGCACGAACTAAGCGCTTAGTCCCTTCTTCTGAACAAGGCTTGATACCAATACCACAATCTTGTGGGAAGCGGATTTTGGTAACACCCATTTCATTTTGCAGGAATTTAATTACTTTATCAGCTTCTGCTGAGCCCGCTTTCCATTCAATACCTGCATAGATATCTTCTGAGTTTTCACGGAAGATAACCATATCAGTTAGTTCAGGTTGTTTAACTGGGCTTGGTGTGCCTTTGTAGTAACGTACTGGGCGTAGGCAAATATAGAGGTCGAGTTGTTGACGTAATGCAACGTTTAATGAACGGATACCACCGCCAACTGGGGTAGTAAGAGGACCTTTAATAGAAACACGATATTCACGGATAAGATCTAAGGTTTCTTCTGGTAACCAAACATCTTTACCATATACCTGTGTTGATTTCTCACCGGTGTAGACTTCCATCCACTCAATCTTACGTTCTTTGCCGTAAGCTTTCTCAACTGCTGCATCAACAACTTTTAACATTGCTGGCGTGACATCGATACCGATACCATCCCCTTCGATATAAGGGATAACCGGATTATTTGGAACAACAAGCTTACCTTTAGCATCTAGTGTAATTTTAGCGCCATTAGCCGGAACAACTACTTTGCTTTCCATTTACCTCTCCTTTCATGTAAGCGCACGCTTTGTTAATTTTTTGTAAGAGACCTGTCAATACTACTTGATTATTCAGCTAACGCCAATCGCTTCTCTTTTAAGGTATAATCAATCTCCCATTTTTTACAAAAATTAACTATGCCAAATCAATTTAAAAATAGTGCTAAATCGAAAAAATACCATACTCCATCAGCACAGAAGAAAGCAGTACGCCCTAGAGGTGAGCGCAAAGTGGTTATCTTTAATAAACCCTTTGATGTGCTAGTCCAATTTACCGATGAAAGTGGCAGAAAAACACTAAAAGATTTTATTCCTATTCGTGACATTTACGCAGCTGGACGTTTAGATAGAGACAGTGAAGGACTTTTAGTCTTAACAAATGATGGAAAGCTACAAGCAAAATTAACACAACCAGGTAAAAAAACAGGAAAAATCTACTATGCTCAGGTAGAAGGTGTTCCTTGTACAGTAGCATTACAACAATTCCGAGATGGATTAGAGCTTAAAGATGGCAAAACATTGCCAGCTCAAGTCGAAATAGTTGAGCAACCCGAATGGCTATGGGAGAGAAATCCGCCTATTAGAGAACGCCAAACTATTCCCACAACTTGGCTAAAAATTACCTTATTTGAAGGTAAAAACCGGCAAGTAAGGCGAATGACGGCTCATATTGGTTATCCTACATTACGCTTGATCCGCTTTAGTATGGGAAATATTGCATTGGATAATTTATTACCCGGTGAATGGAAGGAGATTGATTTTGTTTAAACCTCATGTGACTGTCGCGTGTATTGTTCATGCGCAAAATAAGTTTCTCGTTGTTGAAGAAACTGTCAATGGAAAAGCAACGTGGAATCAACCTGCGGGGCACCTTGAAGCCAATGAAACACTTATCCAAGCCGTTCAACGTGAGTTATGGGAAGAAACAGGATTAACACTTCCTGTTCAATATTTCCTTAAATTACATCAATGGATTGCCCCTGATAAAACCCCTTTTTTACGTTTTCTCTTTCTAATTGAAGCACAAGAACAATTTGAAACTCACCCTAATGATAGCGATATCAATTGTTGTCACTGGGTTAGCGCAGATGAAATTATCCAAAGCCAGCAATTACGCTCGCCTTTAGTAAGAGAAAGCCTGTTATGTTATCAACAAGGTGAATGTTACCCTCTGTCTATTTTAACTAGCTTTGGCGCCCCCTTTAACTAAATGACAGAGAATGGAAAAACAAAGCATCAAAAACAGAGCAACACTTGATGCACCTGTGTCAGTGATATGGTAAAGTATGGCGCTTATTTTTCCGCAGTGAGATCCAGTCATGTCAGATAACAGCCAAAAAAAAGTCATCGTAGGAATGTCCGGTGGCGTAGATTCATCCGTCTCAGCCTATCTTCTTAAGGAACAGGGATATCAGGTCGTTGGTCTGTTTATGAAGAACTGGGAAGAAGACGACGATACAGAATATTGTTCAGCTTCAACGGATCTTGCCGATGCGCAAGCTGTGTGCGATAAACTTGGCATTGAACTTTATACTATCAATTTTGCCGCCGAGTATTGGGATAATGTTTTTGAACATTTTTTATCTGAATATAAAGCAGGCCGCACTCCAAACCCCGATATTCTGTGCAATAAAGAAATAAAATTTAAAG
The DNA here is from genome assembly GCF_040138965.1 of Proteus sp. fly-1089. Taxonomy (NCBI): domain Bacteria; kingdom Pseudomonadati; phylum Pseudomonadota; class Gammaproteobacteria; order Enterobacterales; family Morganellaceae; genus Proteus; species Proteus sp. fly-1089. The sequence continues at coordinate 355,840 of NZ_JBEETS010000001.1, read as the reverse complement.
CATTTTTAGAATATGCAGCAGAAGATTTAGGTGCTGATTATATCGCAACAGGTCACTATGTTCGCCGTCGTGATATCAATGGCAAAAGCCAATTACTTCGTGGCGTCGATAATAACAAAGACCAGAGCTATTTCTTATACACGTTAAGTCACGAGCAAATCGCACAAAGCCTTTTCCCTGTTGGTGAAATGGAAAAACCTGAAGTTAGAAAAATCGCTGAAAAGCTTGATTTAGCAACAGCAAAGAAAAAAGATTCAACGGGTATTTGTTTTATTGGTGAGCGTAAATTTACCGATTTCTTATCACGTTACCTCCCAGCTAAACCTGGTCCTATCATCACAGTTGACGGTGAAACTATTGGTGAACACCAAGGATTGATGTATCACACATTAGGTCAACGTAAAGGTTTAGGTATTGGTGGAACAAAAGACGGTGGAGATGATCCTTGGTATGTCGTTGATAAAGATGTTGAAAATAATATTCTTGTTGTGGCGCAAGGTCATGAACATCCAAGATTAATGTCTGTCGGCTTAATTGCTCAACAATTACATTGGGTATCGAGAGAGCCAATTACTGAAGCTTTCCGCTGTACTGTTAAAACACGATATCGCCAACCTGATATTGCGTGTACAGTAACACCATTAAGTGAAGATAAAATTGAAGTCCGCTTTGATTATCCCGTTGCTGCTGTAACGCCGGGACAATCAGCCGTCTTTTATCAAGACGAAGTCTGTTTAGGTGGCGGTATCATTGAAACCCGTATTCAGGAGTAGACGTGGCTAAAGATTTTCGTGATATTACACTTGCACTGGCAGGCGTCTGCCAGGCAAGTCGTCTTGTTCAGCAAATTGCTTACCAAGGTAATGCGAACGAGAATGATGTTGAAGTGATGGTTAACAGTATTTTTAATCTCAATCCAACATCAACACTTGATGTTTATGGCAATCAAATCAGTCATTTAAAATTAGGCTTTCAAACACTGAAAGCTATTCATCAGGCAGTAAGAAGAGAAAAGTTAACGCTAGAATTGATGACTTATCAACAAGGTTTAATCAACTTAGAGCGCTTAATCGGACGAAATGATGATTATAGTTCACGTTTATCACAAAAAATTTCTCAATTAGAGCGCCAAAAAAGCTATTTTGAACCTATGTCCGAAGGTGTATTCAATGCACTCGCTGGAGTTTATGTTGATGCGGTTAGCCCTGTAGGCCCTCGCATTCAAGTTCATGGCTCTATTGAACTGTTAAAAAACCCAATTATTCAAGCTAAAGTTAGAGCGTTATTATTAACGGGTATCCGTAGTGCCGTGCTCTGGCGCCAAGTTGGTGGTCGTCGTTTTGATTTTTTATTGCATCAAAAGACGATAATCCGACAAGCTGATGATTTTCTCGCTCAATGTTAATACTTTAAATTCAACCTGGGAGTTGCCAACAATGGAATTATCTTCGCTGACAGCGATTTCACCGATTGACGGTCGTTACGGTAGTAAAACTTCGTCGTTACGTTCTATTTTTAGTGAATTCGGTCTTCTGAAATTCCGTGTACAGGTAGAAGTTCGCTGGCTACAAAAGCTGGCATCTTGCACCGACATTAAAGAAGTTCCCGCCTTTGAAAAAAACGCAAACGATTACCTTGATGCAATTGTTGCTAATTTTAATGAAGAAGATGCAACACGCATCAAATCTATCGAACGCACCACTAACCACGATGTAAAAGCCGTAGAATATTTCTTAAAAGAAAAAGTGGCGACTATCCCTGCTTTACATCAGGTTTCTGAGTTTATTCACTTTGCTTGTACTTCTGAAGATATTAATAATCTGTCTCATGCCATTATGCTAGAAACAGCTCGCCAAGAGATCCTGCTACCTGCATGGCGTGAACTTATTGATACAATTAGTAAAATGGCGCAAGAATACCGCGACTTACCTCTTCTTTCTCGCACTCATGGTCAACCTGCTACCCCGTCTACAATGGGTAAAGAGTTTGCTAACGTAGCTTACCGCATGGAACGTCAATATCGTCAACTTACGCAAGTTGAGATTTTAGGTAAAATTAATGGTGCCGTCGGTAACTATAACGCCCACTTGGCCGCTTATCCTGAAGTAAACTGGCACCAATTTAGTGAAGAATTTGTGACTTCATTAGGTATTACATGGAACCCATACACAACACAAATTGAGCCGCATGATTATATTGCTGAACTTTTTGATTGTATTAGTCGTTTCAATACCATTTTGATCGATTTCGATCGTGATATTTGGGGTTATGTCGCACTGAATCACTTCAAACAAAAAACTATTGCGGGCGAAATTGGTTCATCGACCATGCCACATAAAGTAAACCCTATTGATTTTGAAAACTCGGAAGGCAACTTAGGGTTAGCTAATGCCGTTATGGGGCACCTTTCTAGTAAATTGCCGCTTTCTCGTTGGCAACGTGATTTAACTGATTCAACCGTTCTGCGCAATTTAGGTGTGGGTATTGGTTATGCGTTAATTGCTTACCAATCAACCATGAAAGGCCTTAATAAGCTTGAAGTAAATGAAAAACATCTTCGCGAAGAGTTAGATTGTAATTGGGAAGTGTTAGCAGAGCCTATTCAAACTGTAATGCGTCGTTATGGCATTGAAAAACCGTATGAAAAACTAAAAGAATTAACTCGTGGTAAGCGTATTACTGAGCAAGATATGGTTATTTTCATCGACGGTTTAGAATTGCCTGAGCATGAAAAAACTCGTTTAAAAGCGATGACACCTGAAAGTTATGTTGGTTTTGCAACTCAGTTTGTTGATAAGTTAAACTAATTTATCACACGAAAAGGCAGATAATTTCTGCCTTTTTTTATAACAAAAAAACGAAGAAAACTATCTATAACCTAAACACGTCGCTGGCTACAGTATTTTTTAATCAATAGATTGTCTATGATAACCTTATATTTTTATCTAATAGACTGACTATCATGTCCTATATTTATTTTACAACGGTGTATTTTTACCGATTGTACTCAAGGTGGAATAATGCGGATCTTAATTATTGAAGATAATATTTTACTTCGTCATCACTTATCCGTGCAGTTTCGTGATGCAGGCCATCAAGTTGATGCAGCAGAAGATGCCAAAGAAGCAGATAGTTTTATAACCGAAGGTACACCCGATGTTGCTATTGTAGATTTAGGATTACCTGATGAAGATGGCATTAGCCTTATTCGAAGATGGCGAGAAAACAATATTACGTTACCTATTATGGTATTAACTGCGCGTGAAAGTTGGCAAGAAAAAGTCTCTGCATTAAATGCGGGCGCTGATGATTATGTGACAAAACCTTTTCATTTTGAGGAAATTGTTGCACGTATTCAGGCATTAATGCGAAGAAACATGGGAATTGCATCACAAATACTCTCTATTGAGCCTTTTGAGTTGGATTTGTCACGTAAAGAGTTCATGATTTCAGGCGAGCAAATCAAATTAACAGCGTTTGAATATACCATTTTAGAAACATTAATGCGTAATCAAAACAAAGTTGTTAGCAAAGATGCATTAATGCGTCAGTTGTATCCAGATGCTGAATTAAAAGAAAGCCACACTATTGATGTACTAATGGGGCGATTACGTAAAAAAATCTTAGAAAAATACCCTGATGATGTTGTCGTGACAGTCCGTGGACAAGGCTACCGTTTTGATATGAAACCTTAATATGCAAAAAAAACAGCGCTCTCCACTCTCATTACGAACACGATTTTTACTTGCAACGAGTGCTATTATTTTAGCTCTTACACTCTCTTATGGGTTGGTTGCTATAGTCGGTTCTATTGTCAGTGTAGATAAAACCACTTTTATGCTGATGCGTAGTCAAAGTAATCTTTATTACAGTTTAGCCCAGTGGAATAAAGGCAAGCTGAATATTGAATTTCCAACAAATTTGAATAATAACAATACATCGCTAGTGGTCGTTTTTGATGATAAAGGTAATGTCTTATGGACACCTTCTGATTTACCTAAAGCCATTCCTAATAGCATTAAGCATAAATGGCGCCATGAAGAAGGGTTATTTGAAATTTCGGTTGATGTCAAAACAACTCGTTTAATGCTACAACAGTTGCCTCAATACCGTGTTTATCTCAAACGACTCGAAGAATATTCAAGTAACGAATTTTTAACTCACTCCGTGGTAATTAATCATTATCCTGCGGCTGATAATATGCCTTATATGGCAATCGCGGTTATCGATCCTATCCCTCAGCGCATGCAAAAAGTCAGTCAAGTTTGGGACTGGTTTTTATATATTATTCTCGCTAATTTATTTTTAGTTGTGCCTTTAATTTGGTTAGCTGCACACTGGAGTTTACGGCCTATAAAACAAGTGATAGAACAAATCAGTGCATTAGAAAAAGGTACACGTAATGATTTGGATGAAAACCCACCAACCGAGTTAAAAGGCTTAGTTAGAAATTTAAATGTGTTATTGCGTAATGAACGAAGCCGTTATAGTAAATATCGCACAAGTTTATCTGATCTTACCCACAGCTTAAAAACGCCACTCGCCGTATTACAATCAACATTACGCTCTTTACGATCAGGTAAGCAAATGACGATAGAGCAAGCTGAACCTATCATGCTTGATCAAATAGAACGAATTTCACAACAAGTCGGTTATTATTTGCATCGAGCATCTATTCATGGTGATCACGACATTACCACGCGAAAACTCCATTCACTATCAGGGTTGTTAGATAATCTGTGTAGTGCATTAAGTAAAGTTTATCAGTCAAAAGGCGTTGATTTAACACTCAATGTTTCACCTGAAATCATGTGGTTAGGTGAGAAAAATGATTTTATGGAAGTGATGGGCAATATTCTGGATAACGCTTGTAAATACTGCTTAGAGTTTGTTGAAATCAATGTAAGTAATAATGAAAACAGCGTAATAATGATTGTTGATGATGATGGCCCTGGTGTTAGCTCTGAAAAAAGAGAGATTATTTTCCAGCGAGGAACAAGAGCAGACACGCTACGACCGGGGCAAGGTTTAGGATTATCTATCGCGGTAGATATTATTGAACAATACAGTGGCGAAATTACTATTACCGATAGCCCTTTAGGTGGCGCTCGTATCACTGTAATCTTTGCTGAACAGCAACTTACCACTGAGCGTGAATAACCATTCATGATAAAAAATACTTTTTTATCAAACTCCCCACTCCGTATATTGCATTATGTATGATATCTGCTCAGTTATTACAGTGTTACTCGCTATTACTCACATTGCTCAAAGTAATGTTTAGCAGGAAGTTAGAATTCATTATACTATGGCTTCAGGCTTCCCGAATTCAGGATATACACAATGGACTATAAACTTAATTTAGATTGGCAATCATTTCTCGAAAGCCATTGGCAAAAACGCCCTTTATTAATTAAAAACGGCTTCTCACGTTTTGTTGATCCTTTATCTCCTGACGAACTTGCTGGTCTTGCAATGGAAGATGAAGTGGATAGCCGTCTTGTTAGCTGTCAAGACGGACAATGGGGAGTCAAACATGGGCCTTTTGAGCACTTCGAAGGACTTGGTGATAAAGATTGGTCTTTACTTGTACAAGCCGTCGATCACTGGCATTTTCCTAGTGCGGCATTAATGAAGCCATTTCGTGTATTACCCGATTGGCGCATTGATGATTTAATGATCTCTTATTCTGTTCCTGGTGGTGGTGTAGGCCCGCACCTCGATCAATATGATGTCTTTATTATTCAAGGACAAGGTCGTCGTCGCTGGCGTGTGGGTGAAAAAATCCCGATGAAACAACACTGCCCTCACCCTGATTTACTTCAAGTTGACCCTTTTGAAGCAATTATTGATGAAGAATTAGAACCGGGTGATATTCTTTATATCCCACCTGGATTCCCACATGAAGGCTATGCGATTGAAGAGTCACTAAACTACTCTGTAGGTTTCAGAGCGCCTAATGCTCGTGAACTTTTCAGTGGTTTCGCTGACTATGTGTTAGCAAATGATTTAGGCAGCTATCGTTATAGTGATCCAGACCTAACACCGCGTGAAAACCCAGCATTAGTGCAACATCAAGAATTAAATAAACTTCATGACATGATGGAAGATTTACTTGCTCAACCAGAAGTATTCCGTCATTGGTTTGGTGAATTTATTTCTCAATCTCGCCATGAACTTGATCTCGCAGTTCCAGAACCTTTATATGAAAATGCAGAAATTCACGATTTACTGCAACAAGGTGAGCAACTCCATCGTTTAAATGGTATTCGTGCGTTACGAGTTGGCGATAACTGTTTTGTAAATGGTCAATTGATGGATACTGATCATATAGAAGCGGTAGATGCGCTTTGCCAATATGATTATATTAATAAACAACACTTGGGTGATGCATTAGCTGATCCAAAATTTGTACGTTTATTAACACAGTTAGTGAATCAAGGTTATTGGTATTTTGAAGATTAATTATCACTAATTATAGTGATAAGTTATAAAGCCCAGCCATTAACATGGCTGGGCTTTTTTATTACTCAATATCTTAAAATATCTCTGATTTTAAAACTCAGCGAATTAAATAATTTACAGTTCCTTTTAAAAGCACTCTTGTATTATGAAAGAAAAAAGGAATTGAGACAAAAAAAACACTTTGTAAGAAAAAGAGTAATAAAGTGTGCTTACTATTTGTAATAAATAAAGAAAATAAAATTATAAAAGTGATAGCAAAGTAACTAAAAATAATAATAAATGAATGTTTTTCAGACTTTTTGATTAAATATTCACTTTCATTATTAATATTATTTTCTTTCTGTTTATTTGATTTAACTTGTTTTTCAATTATGGGGTCAACTAATTTTTCTGAAATCGAATCCATTCTACTACCCTTATAGTATCGTTTTATAATAATTATAAATGAAATGTAATCATTCTAATTTATCAATCTATTACGATAAAATAGCGTATATTTTAAGTTTGAAAAATTCATAATTAGCACTATCATTATTATAAAGTAGTTTTATTTTAGATTAAGTACCCCCTATTCAATTTATTTTAGATTGATCTTCAGCAACCACTCCTATTTTATTTTATTAATTACCCTTAAGATAAAATTAAATTAAAAATGCAAATAAATATTCAAAAATAATAAGGTAGCTAAAATAAGGTAATTAAAAAAATAATAGCCGACATATCGGCTATTATTTTATTTTCTGAGCTATACAAGCGATTAATTAATCACTTTAGCCTTTTCTCTTTCAGCCGTAATTTCAGCAATACGCATGATCACACTCACCGCAGCTTCCATTCCTTCTAAAGAGATAAATTCATGCTTACCATGGAAATTATACCCACCCGTAAAAATATTTGGGCAAGGTAATCCACGATAAGAAAGCTGAGCACCATCTGTGCCACCACGGATAGGTTTGATGTTAGGCTCAATATCACAATCAATCATCGCTTGTTTTGCAATATCAATAATGTGTGGGAATTGAACAACTTTATCATGCATATTGTAATAACTATCATCAATAGTCAGCTCAATATAGCAATCTGGGTGTAAACCTTTACCAACTTTTTCTGCAATCGCAATCATATTCTGTTTGCGTTTTTCAAATACGTTACGATTAAAATCACGGATAATATAGTGCATTTCCGCTCTTTCTACCGTTCCTTTAATACTTTGAAGGTGATAAAAACCATCATAACCCTCTGTATTTTCAGGCGTCTCATCAGTCGGTAATTCTTGATGAATGCGCGTTGCTAATCCTAATGCATTTACCATCACCCCTTTTGCACTCCCAGGGTGAACATTGTTACCAACAATTTTGATATTCACTGATGCAGCGTTGAAGTTTTCATATTCCAATTCGCCAACGCCACCACCATCAACGGTATAAGCCCAGCTTGCACCAAATGCATTTAAATCGACATAATGCGCGCCACGACCAATTTCTTCGTCAGGTGTGAACGCAATACGGATATCACCATGAGGTCGGTTCGTTTCTTTTAAACGCACCATAGCGGTAATGATTTCAGCAATACCCGCTTTATCATCAGCGCCTAATAAGGTTTTACCGTCTGTGGTGATTAATGTTTTACCAATCATGGAATGTAAGATTGGAAACATAACAGGTGATAACACTTCATCACCAATACCCAATGCAATATCTCCGCCACGATAATCTTCAAGCACTTGTGGTTTTACATGCTTACCAGAAAAATCAGGCGCTGTGTCAAGATGCGAAATAAAACCAATCACAGGCACTGGCCAAGAAACATTGGATGGCAAACTTGCCATTACACATCCTTTGTCACTGAGTGTTACATCAGCAAAACCCAGTTTTTTTAATTCTTGTGCCAATGCCTTAGCTAGTTTTAGCTGACCATCACTGCTTGGTGACATTTTTGAAGATGGTTTTGATTGTGTATCAAAATTAATATATTCAAAAAAACGTTCTAATAATTTATCCATTTTGCCCCCTAAGATCTCTCTAATAACAATAATAGGGAACTCTATAAAATAATTATTGCGTCAAATCAGCTTTAGGATCATTAATTAATTCAAACAATTTATGAACATATTCATCAACAACCTGACTTGCTGGCCCATAATGTTTTTCTTCAAACTGGCTTTCAACTAAACTTGGCTCAAGATTTAGCTCAACAGTATGAGCGCCAGCTAGCCTAGCTTCATGTACAAAACCCGCAGCAGGATAGACATTACCAGAAGTGCCAATAGAGATAAAAATATCAGCCTCAGCCAAAGCTCGATAAATATCATCCATGCCAATAGGCATTTCACCAAACCAGACAATATGTGGACGTAGTGGTGATGGAAATTGGCAACAATGGCAGTGATCTGTTGTTTCTAAATCACCTTTCCATTCAAAAACTTGGCGGGATTGTGGACAACGTACTTTTAATAATTCACCATGCATATGTAAAATATGCTGACTACCTGCTTTCTCATGTAAATTATCAATATTTTGCGTTACAAGAAGGAAGTTATCTTTACCTAAGCATTGCTCAAGTTTTGCTAATGCATAATGCGCTTCATTTGGCTGAATTGTAGGTTGTTGTAATTGGCGACGACGTTCATTATAAAACTGCTGGACCAATTGTGGGTTGCGTTGATAGCCTTCAGGTGTAGCAACATCTTCAACGCGATGTTCTTCCCACAATCCATCTTCTGAACGAAATGTTTTAATTCCTGATTCAGCAGAAATGCCAGCCCCTGTTAATACGACAACTTTGGGTAAACTCATTTCATGTTCCGTTTTATGGGTGAGATGAAAATAACGACAACGTGAATGTTGTCGTCGTAAACTTTTGATCTTACGAAACTTCCTAAGCCGACGATGACGAAGTTTAAGTTTCATCATTACAATCCTTGGTTTTCAAATTTAAATATTGCGTTTCTAGCGTTACTATTTTAAGTGTTTTTTCTTCTTTGTATGTCAATAAACTTATTGTCCACTTAAAATTCTTGCAGGATCTAGTTTAGTGGCTCGACGAGCAGGATACCAACTTGCTATCAGGCTTAAGATCACAGTGGTGATAAATACAGAAAAAACATCAATCAAATGTACTTCTGAAGGGAGGAAATCGACAAAATAAACATCACCAGAAAGTACACTATGCCCTGTTAATGATTCAACAACAGAAACTAAAGGTGTTAAATTATAAGCCACTAATACACCAAAAATGACGCCTGCAATACAGCCAATCATGCCTGATAATAAGCCGTACCATAAAAAGATATTACGGATATGACTATCACGTGCGCCGAGCGTTCGTAAAATAGCAATGTCACTGCTTTTATCTCTTACCGCCATAATCAGCGTCGATACAATATTAAAACAAGCCACACCAATCACTAAGATCATGGATAAATACATAATGCTACGGATCATTTGAATATCGCTATACATATAGCCATAGTCACTTATCCAACTTTTAGCATAAACATACTCTTCACTATTTAAACCCGCATTATGAATAATTTCATTAGCCAAAAACGGATCAACCGTTTTCACTTCAATTCCTGTAATACCTTGGCCGTAATCCATATATTGTTGAGCATCTGCTAGAGGAATTAATGCTAATTGGTGATCGAGCATTCCACTCAATTTAAATATGCCACTAACTTGTAAGCGAATACGTTTAGGCTGTAATAACTTAGTTGGATCATCATTATTCGGGATTAATACCGTTAGCCAATCACCCTGTTTAATTTTTAATACGTCTGCAACACCTTGCCCAACAATAATTTGTTGCTTATCCGCACGAAAATCTTGCCATGCATTATTTTGTACATAGCGAGGTAATAAGCTGATATCTCCTTGTTTTTCAGGAGATACTCCCATAACTTGCACTGCTTTTAATTCAGTTCCTTTCTCTAACAATCCCGTTAATAAGATATACGGCGCGGCCGCGACAACTCCTGATGTTTTTTCAATTCGAGGTAATGCCGATTGCCATTGTACAAATGGCTGTTCTACTGAATAGATTTGCCCATGAGGCACTACCGATAAAATACGGTTTTTTAATTCGCGCTCAAAGCCATTCATGGCACTTAAGCCAATAATTAAAACAGCCACGCCAAGCATAATGCCCAGTGTTGAAATAACCGAGATTAACGAAACCATTCCCGCACGTTTTCGCCCTCTTGAAAAACGTAATGCGGTCACTAATGCAAGTGGCAATTGCGCCATTATTTCACTCCTGAAATCATATTTTGTGGCTGTAATTGACCATCTTTCATTTCAAGTTGACGCTGAAAACGAGCCGCCAGTGATAAATCATGCGTCACCACCAGAAAAGCAGTTTGCTTCTCTTTATTTAATTTAATCAATAACTCGAAAATACCTTCGGCGTTTTTCTGATCAAGATTACCTGTTGGTTCATCCGCAAGTACTAATGCAGGATCGTTAACCAATGCTCTCGCAATCGCAACACGTTGTCTTTCGCCACCTGAAAGCTCTGAAGGACGATGATGAGCACGCTCTTTTAAGCCAACCGCTTCAAGTAAAGACATTGCTTTCTCTTTCGCCTTTGCAACACTAACCCCACCAATCATTAATGGCATTGCCACATTTTCAAGCGCAGTAAAATCCGGTAATAAGTGATGGAATTGATAAATAAAACCCAGTTGTGTATTACGCAGATCGGCTTTTTCTGAAGAAGATAATGTATTGAGTGATTGCCCTTCAAAGAAAACTTCGCCAGATGTCGGTGAATCTAAGCCACCTAATAAATGCAATAAGGTACTTTTGCCTGAACCAGAACTACCCACAATCGCTAAAAAATCACCTTTTTCCATTTTAAATGAAACCGATTTCAGCACTTGGGTTGAAATTGTACCGTCTTGGTATTGTTTACACAGGGCGTGACAATCCAATAAACAATTTTTGTCAATTTGCATGTTTTTTTCTGATGCCATTGGCTGTTTATTAATAGAAGAATTACTCATAACGTAGCGCCTCTGCTGGCTGAATAGTCGCGGCCCGCCAAGACGGGTATAAAGTAGATAAAAGGGAAATCACAATGGCTGCAAAGCCAATCATAAATACTCTTCCCCATTCAAGCGTTGCAGGTAATTCAACACCTTGTGGAATAAGCCCTACCGCTGGCATAATAGTATTTAACTGGCTAGAGAGTAATGCCCCCAAAAGACCACCAGCAACTGCACCTAACATACCGGCACCAGCACCTTGCAACATAAAAATGGACATAATCTGGGAACGTTTTAAGCCCATAGTTTGCAAAATAGCTACTTCTCCTTGTTTTTCCATCACTAATAAAGAAAGTGAGGTAATAATATTAAAAGCAGCCACAGCAATAATTAAGCTTAATAATAATCCCATCATATTTTTTTCCATTTTAACTGCCTGGAAAAATTCACCTTTACGTTCGCGCCAATCTTTCCAACTTAAGTTTGTAGCTAAAGGCTTAGCACTGTATTTTTCAATATTGAGAGGATCAGAAAAGAAAAGACGCCACCCTGTAATATTACCAGGCTGATAACGCATTAAACGCGCCGCATCTTGTTGATTGACTAGAATTTGAGAGGCGTCAGCATCCCCACCACTTTGGAAAATACCTTTAACAGTAAATAATCGTTGACTGGGTAATCTTCCCATTGGAGTGAGTTGACTAACACTTGGCACAATCAGACGGATTTTATCCCCTTCTTTTGCTTTTAGTTGTTTAGCTAAGCCACTTCCTAAGATCACGCCATATTCACCCGATTTAAGCATAGAGAAATCACCATAACGAATATGTTTTGTTAAAGGTTCATCTTGTGCTTTTTCAATCCCTAACATGACACCAACGCTGATATTATCTTTACTCTGCAAAACAACATCACCTTCTACTAAAGGGACAACGTTTATGATACCTTCTCGCGTCAGTAGATTTTCGGCTATATTTGATTGTCGGGGTAATTGCCCGTTAGGTGATGTCACTATGGCTTGTGGAAGATAAGCAAGAATGCTTTCTTGCAATGAACGCTCAAAACCATTCATGACAGAAGTCACTGTGATAAGCGCTGCTACACCTAACATGATCCCTAAAGCGGATAGCCATGAGACGAAGCGACCGAACTTATCGACCGCGCGACCCCGCATATAACGGAGCCCTATATAAAATGAGACAGAATTGTACATGAAATCTGTGCTGTTCCTGTTGCTAATGCGAAGTGTTCAGGGATAATAAAGGGTAGTCTTACTGAATGGAACCACTCTATTCCCAAACTGTGGTTTTTCTTTTATCTTAACCTGCCCGCCAGTTTAAGCTTTAGCGAGTACGCTGAAGATGTGTTGGGAGTTAACTACAACAAAGAGTTCACATTACACGCTTATGTCCTCAGAATATCGTTATCAACTTCCTATAAAACAAGGGGATACTCGCCAGCTAGGTCAACTGACTGGTGCCGCTTGTGCTCTAGAATGTGCAGAGATCATCAAACGTCATTCTGGATTAGTCGTCCTTGTTACTCGTGACATGCAAAATGCATTACGTTTACAAGATGAAATCCGTCAGTTTTGTGATTATCCAGTAGAGACATTATCGGATTGGGAAACGCTGCCTTATGACAGTTTTTCACCTCACCAAGAAATTATCTCAAACCGCCTTTCTACGCTATACCGTATTCCATCACTTCTCAAGGGAATTTTAATCTTACCCGTCAATACGTTAATGCAGAAAGTCTGCCCTACGGATTATCTCGCAAGTCATGCGTTGGTAATGCAAAAAGGAGAGATACTTTCTCGTGATAATTTACGTAAAACACTCGATGAAGCGGGATATCGCCATGTAGAGCAAGTATTAGAACACGGTGAATATGCAACACGCGGTGCATTGCTTGACTTATTTCCTATGGGAAGTGAATTTCCTTATCGTATTGATTTTTTCGATGATGAAATTGATAGCCTGCGTACTTTTGATGTTGATACCCAAAGAACATTAATAGAAGTGGAGCAAATAAATTTATTGCCCGCACATGAATTTCCTACTGATGCCAATGCAATTGAGCTTTTTCGTAGTCAGTGGCGTGAGCGCTTTGATGTAAGACGCGATCCTGAACATATTTATCAGCAAGTCAGCAAACACATATTGCCTACTGGGATTGAATATTGGCAATCGCTGTTTTTTGAACAACCGTTATCTAACTTATTTGCTTATTTTCCTAAAAACACGCTGATAGTGACGCAAGATCTACAAGATTTTGCAGATAAATTCTGGCAAGACATCAACCAGCGTTTTGAAAGCCGTCGTGTTGACCCAATGCGACCATTGCTTCCTCCTGATGATATTTGGCTTAGTGTTGATAAATTTAATAAAGAACTTAAACAGTGGCCACGAATTCAACTTAAAACAGAAACATTGCCAGAAAAAGCTGGACAAACTAATTTAGGTTATCAACCACTTCCTGATTTATCGATCAACGCACAAAGCAAATCCCCTTTAGACAATCTACGTCGATTCCAAGAACAATTTTCAGGTAGTGTGATTTTCTCTGTTGAGAGCGAAGGCCGACGTGAAACAGTACAAGAACTGTTATCACGGATAAAAATTGCACCTAAACAGATCATTGAGTTATCAGATGCCCAAGAAAAAGGAGCCTATTTTATTATTGGTGCAGCTGAACACGGTTTTATTGATAATCATCGTCAATTAGCCATGATCTGTGAAAGCGATATGTTAGGCGAACGAATTAATCGCCGTCGTCAAGACAATCGCCGAGCAATTAATACCGATACTTTAATTCGTAACCTTGCCGAATTAAGCATAGGTCAACCAGTTGTTCATCTTCAGCATGGTGTTGGACGCTATCAAGGCATGACAACCTTAGAAGCGGGAGGCGTTAAAGCTGAATACTTGATGTTAAGCTACGCAGGTAATGACAAGCTTTATGTCCCTGTTTCATCATTGCATTTAATCAGTCGTTATTCCGGTGGTGCTGATGAAAATGCCCCTTTACATAAATTGGGGGGCGATGCATGGGTAAGAGCTCGTCAAAAAGCAGCTGAAAAAGTCCGTGATGTTGCAGCAGAGCTGTTAGATGTTTATGCCCAGCGAGAAATAAAAACGGGATTTGCCTTTAAAATGGATAAAGAGCAGTATCACGCATTCCGACAAAGCTTTCCTTTTGAAACCACTCCCGATCAAGAAACAGCGATCAATGCCGTATTAAGTGATATGTGCCAAGCCATTTCAATGGACAGATTAGTCTGTGGTGATGTTGGTTTTGGTAAAACAGAAGTGGCAATGCGCGCTGCATTCCTCGCGGTTAACAATAATAAACAAGTTGCGATTTTAGTCCCAACCACCCTATTGGCCCAGCAGCATTTTGATAATTTCCGCGATCGTTTTGCCAATTGGCCCGTTAATATTGAGATGATCTCGCGTTTTCGCAGTGCAAAAGAACAGCAACAAATTACAGAAAAACTGGCTGAAGGCACTGTTGATATTGTCATTGGGACACACAAATTACTGCAACCTAGCATTCACTGGAAAGATTTAGGGCTCCTCATTGTTGATGAGGAGCATCGCTTTGGCGTTCGCCACAAAGAACGCATTAAAGCCATGCGTGCTAATGTAGATATTTTAACACTGACAGCAACGCCTATTCCTCGTACGTTAAATATGGCCATGAGTGGTATGCGTGATCTTTCTATTATCGCAACGCCACCTGCACGCCGTTTATCCGTAAAAACATTTGTGCGGGAATATGATGATTTAGTGGTGCGTGAAGCCATCTTGCGTGAAACATTGCGTGGTGGGCAAGTCTATTATTTGTATAACGATGTTGAAAATATTGAAAAGGCGCGTGAGAGACTGGCTACACTTGTACCTGAGGCACGTATTGGAATTGGTCATGGGCAAATGCGTGAACGTGAACTTGAACGTGTGATGAATGATTTCCACCATCAACGTTTTAATGTGTTACTTTGCACCACCATCATCGAAACGGGTATTGATATACCAAGCGCGAATACCATTATTATTGAACGTGCCGATCACTTTGGTTTAGCGCAATTACATCAGTTACGTGGTCGTGTAGGTCGTTCTCATCATCAAGCTTATGCTTATTTGTTAACGCCACATCCTAAAGCCATGACAAAAGATGCACATAAACGTTTAGAGGCGATTGCTTCACTAGAAGATCTGGGCGCCGGTTTCGCATTGGCAACACATGATTTGGAAATTCGAGGTGCGGGTGAATTACTTGGTGAAGAACAAAGCGGTCAAATGAATACCGTAGGCTTCTCACTTTATATGGAGTTATTAGAAAGCGCAGTAGAAGCCCTTAAAGATGGCAGAGAGCCATCACTTGAAGATCTCACTAATCAACAAACAGAAATTGAATTAAGAATGCCTGTCTTATTGCCTGATGATTACATTCCAGATGTAAATGTCAGACTCTCATTCTATAAACGAATTGCAAGTGCGATTGATTTAAATGAGCTTAATGATTTAAGAGCAGAGTTAATTGATAGATTTGGTAAATTACCTGATGCTGGTCGTTATTTACTGCGTAATGCGGCCATTCGTTTAAATGCCATGAGCCTCGGTATTACTCGTATTGAAGCCCATGACAAAGGTGGATTCATTGAATTTGGCGAAAAAAATAAGGTTGATCCAGGCTATTTGATTAGCTTGCTTCAAGAACAACCTGCAGTTTTCCGCTTAGATGGCCCATCTAAATTGAAGTTTATTATTGATTTAGCTGAACGCGAAAAGCGTCTTACTTTTATTGATGATATGTTAAGTGCATTCGATGATCATAAGATGAAATAACACAAGAGCTAACCGTTCTTTAAGCTAATAAAAAGGCGTAACTGAAATGCTCATCTCCTTCATTACGCCTTTTTATATTATTGATATTAATCTTTACGGCAAGGGACTTTTTCATTCATTGAACAATAGGGTTCTTGTTCTAAGATTAGCCTACCATCAGCATCTAAAGCAATAACTTCGCCAGGTTTAAACGTGGTGCGCACTTTCCCCGGCGTGCCATCAATAGTGTAAAGCACATCATAACCCACAGTTCTACGTTCTTGTCGATAAATAGGAATACACTCTTTGAATTGAGGATAAGGGAAATTTGCAATATTGCTGTTATTAAGTGCTTCAATCATGTAAAACACACGACATTCTTGCTCTGCTGGATGAAATCGTGACAATTTTTCGGGTGTAAAAGGTGTTGGTAAGCCGATTCGATGACAGTATTCTTCTGTCACAAATACCGTTGATTTAATCGGTGTAGCGGAAACGACATGAGCAAATTGAGGCTGGGGGAAAACCCACCTCCACGCAATAAATAAAAGAATAGCTAATGCAATGATTAGTCCTATCAGTGTGTACTTTCTGACATCAACACTCACTTTTACCCCTTTTTATCTGTTTTATCCTTAATTGCTACAGATATGCAATACAAAGCCACTGTTTTACGATAACCGGCTAATATATATAGTATTCAATAAATGAACTCTCTATCTGATAGCTTAATTCAACATCCATGCTGATTAGCATAATAAGCAAACTACGTATTTATGACATGTTAAATACACCACTTATTTCTGTTTTAATTACTTAATTAAATAAATATCACCACTTTTTTAGGATTTACCTATTATATTAAGAGTGGTCTTAATTTATTTTTCTGAAAAAATTGAAATCGTTATACTATTTATAATACATCATTATGATAACACGAGGTTAACAATTGTTGCTTAGAAATATGTGGCATTTCATTTTAAATTCATATTTTAAAATTTATCTCCAAGACTTATGAAAATATTTTAATCAATTAAAATTGAGTAAAAATAACAAGTTAAGCTTAACTTTAACATTTTTTACTTATTATATTTTTAATACAAATTAAAGAAATACCATAACACTTTATTTGATTAATTAATGAATTAAACATCATTTTTTATTTAAGAAAAGTCTTAAATAATTCAGCATAATAACCAAAAACAGAGCCGAGCTTTAATATTACTCATTTATTCTTAATGATAAAATTATATTTACTATTGTCTTATTGAACTTTAGAGTTACTGGTTATTTTGATATAAACAGATAAATCATCTAGTCATTTATGCTAAGATTATTTATCTTATTTAGATATTCTCATTTAATTATTTAATTTGAAAGAAAAAACAGATAAAAAACCCTCATATTATATGAGGGTTTAAAAAGATAACTTTTGCCTTACTTGCAAAGCAAAAGATAAATTAATGAAGTTTTAGCTTAGGTCTGATCACTCTGTTGATAGAACCAACCAACATCATAAGCCCTGTTTTGATATAACCATGTAATGCAATTTGATGCATTCGATATAAAGAGATGTAAACAATCCGAGCAATCCTCCCTTCGATCATCATGTCACCTTTCATCAGATTGCCCATTAAACTTCCTACTGTACTAAATTTAGAAAGAGAAACTAATGAACCGTGGTCAGTAAACACATAATCTTTTAACGGCTTATTTTTTAACATTGCAATAATATTGCTATAACAGCGACTCGCCATTTGATGTGCAGATTGTGCTCTTGGTGGAACAAAGCCACCTTCTTTACGAGGACATGATGCACAGTCACCAATAGCAAAAATCGATTCATCTAAAGTTGTTTGCAAAGTCGGCTTAACAACCAATTGATTAATACGATTGGTTTCTAGCCCTGCGATCTCTTTCATAAAATCAGGTGCTTTAATACCTGCTGCCCACACCATTAAGTCAGCATCAATATGCTCACCTTCTTTAGTGTTTAATCCACCTTCATCTGCACTTGTGACCATAGTTTTGGTCATGACTCGCACACCTAATTTTGTTAATTCATGATGTGCTGCGCTCGAAATACGTACTGGTAATGCAGGAAGAATTCGCTCTCCCGCTTCAACTAAAGTGATATTTAATGCAGAAGGCGCTAATTTTTTTAATCCATAACTATTTAATTGGCGCACTGCATTGTGTAGTTCTGCAGAAAGTTCAACTCCCGTTGCACCACCACCAACAATAGCGATATTCACTTTGCGATCTTCAGCTTGTGCATTAGCATCAGCTGAATATTTCAAAAATAAATTCAGCATTTCATTATGGAAACGATGGGCTTGTTGTGGGCTATCTAAGAAAATACAGTTTTCTTTAATGCCTGGAGTACCAAAATCATTCGATTTACTGCCTAATGCCATGACTAAAATATCATAATCAAGCGTGCGTTCAGGGACGAGCAATTCTTGGCCTTCATCATAGATAGCAGCTAATGTAATATTTTTTTGTTCACGATCAAGGCCCATAAGTGAGCCTAATTGGAAGTTAAAATGATGGTTGTAACCATGAGCTAAATAACTTAGTGCATCAACTCCATCGTCTAAAGAGCCTGTCGCTACTTCATGTAATAACGGTTTCCATAAATGGCTATTATTACGATCGACTAAGGTGATTTCTGCTTTTTTGCTGCGGCCTAATTTATTGCCTAATTTTGTCGCAAGTTCCAAGCCACCAGCGCCACCACCGACAATAACAATTTTTGTTAATGACATTTAACGTCACTCCATAAAGATATTTACTGTTGTTATTTAAATAGCCTTGGTGAAATCTACTTATATAACGACAGTTAAATCGTTTCGGCTGTTATTTTTGTTCTTAAACAAAGTAATTGGAAAGATGGTCATACCAAAGTTGATTTATATCAAAAATAGTTGAATATTCATATCTCTTTTTTGAAGAAATCGACGATAACGTACCTTTACTTGATGATTAAACAACCACCAGAAAGATATACATAATGGATTTTTAAATAAATACAAAAAGTTAGAGCATAAAAAGAGATATTAGTGTAATAAAACAGGCTTTGATCATTAGCTGATGAAAATCTCATCTTAAAACAATTGTTCTAAAGTTGAAGGAAGTAAGAAAGAGATAAAAATCTTAGACGGGTAAAAATAAAAATGGATGGAAAACCACCCATTTTTTAGAAACGATTTTAATCTTATTTTTTGCTATAAAATGCTTTAATTTTAAATAGATGCTCAGAGAGACTCTTAAATTTATGCATCTGCACTTCATCCCAAATCACAGAATAATAAGGTGATAATTCATCAGCAGAACGCTGATTATCTAAGATCTCATCATTGCGAGATAAAATCACTAAAGCATTATCTTTATTTTTAGAACGAAAATCTTTAATGCATTTCGTTGCGATATCTAAATATTCTTCAGGCCTGTCGATCTTATCAGTCATATTTTCATAAGGAAAAAGATTAGGATTAATCATTACCTGACGAATATTACATAAGAAACCAATACGCTCTGCCCAATATCCACCTAACCCAACACCGCAAATTAATACGGGCTCTTTAGTGGATTTAATCACTTTATCCGTTTCTTTCAGTAAATGTTGCATATCATGACGAGGATGCAAGGTACTGTAGCTTAGAAAACGAACGTCAGGATCAATAAACTGTAGCTGTAAAACTTTCTCATGATTTCCAGGACTTGTGGAATCAAAACCATGTAAATATATAATCATGCGCGCTCCTGCCATTGCTCCTGTAATTGGGTCAGCAACTGATTCGCTTTTTTCCAGCGATCAGAAGTTTGTAGCTCACTCAATGTGTAACGACCACGGTGATGGTACAATGTGGAAATACGTTCTGCTTTGACTGAGGACAGGTTATCTAACACACTCACAGCCCCTTTTCGGTTATTACACACTAAAAGCATATCACAACCCGCATCAAGGGAGCGCTGTGCTCTTTCTGCATAACTACCCATAATAGCAGCACCTTCCATGGATAAATCATCAGAGAAAATAACGCCTTGGAAGCCAAGTTGTTCTCGTAGAATTGATTTCAACCAGTAGGATGAACCACTTGCTGGGCGATCATCAACCTGAGAATAAATAACATGAGCCGGCATAATCGCATCTAATAACTGGCGTTGAATAAAGTCTTTGAAAATAGACATATCACGTTGGCGAATATCATTTAAAGAGCGATCGTCACGAGGTGTTTCTTTATGAGAGTCAGCCCTTACCGCGCCATGGCCAGGAAAGTGTTTACCTGTTGATTTCATGCCCGCAGAGCGCATACCTTTAATAAAGCTCTCTGCCATTGTCATGGCAATCTCAGGTGAATCATGGAAAGAACGCTCACCAATCGCAATACAGTTATGACCTAAGTCGAGCACAGGTGCAAAACTGATATCAATATCCATGGCAATCATTTCTGATGCCATTAACCACCCAGCTTCTTGTGCTAAATGGCTAGCTTGATAACTTTCATTTAATGCTGCATAGGATTGTGCCGCGGGTATCCGTGTAAAACCATCTCGAAAACGTTGTACCCGTCCACCTTCTTGGTCAACGGCAATCACTAGACGTTCATGAGATGCATCACGAATTTGACGAACTAATTCATTTAATTGTTCAGCATCGTGGAAGTTGCGGGTAAAAAGGATTAATCCGCCGACAAGAGGATGCTTTAAAATTTCACGCTCTTCACTATCGAGTTCATATCCTTCAACATCAAGCATTACTGGACCCATAACATTCCTCTCTTTGTAATTGTGACAAGATAATGTCTTTAACTCATCAGACTAAAATAACGACGTAAAGGTTCAGACATTATTAAAAATGATCCATTTTTTGTTTGTTGCCAACGAACTTCATACCACATTAGCATCATATAAAAAATAAATGGTTCTCTTGAAAGAATACGCTTTCTTAACTCTCTGACAGAATAAGAGTAAACCTCTTTTTGCTCTGTATAATGACTATGATACGAACAATAATAATCTAAAAATGCCGTTTGTTGCATTTCATCTAATTGATTAGTGGCAAAGAACGTCATTAATGAATCAGCAGTATCAATATCAGCCGCATATTCCCAATCGATAAATTTTATACCTGAATCACTAAGAAGAATATTCTCAACGTGCAAATCCATGTGAGCTGGCGCGTATTTTATGAGATTGCATCGCGGTTGGCGTAAAAAATGTTGTTGTAAGCGTAACCATTTAGCGGATAACCGTTTTCTATCGATTTGTTGCCAATAAAGGGATAACTCATGGTTTAAATTAAGAGGAAAACCAAATGGTGTTTGCTGATGTAACGTTGCTATTTTTTCAGCTAATGGCTTTAAATAGACACTAAAAAGTGATTGATGGGTAAGGTGCTCACCGGATAACCAATGAAGAAAAAACCATTCTCCATGGCGTGTTGCAACTTCAGGGGATAAATCAAGACCCGCCAGTTGTTTTAAAATGGCGTATTCTTTTTTTCCGTGTACATAAAGTTCTTTTCTTTCATTTCCGTAGTAGCGAGCAATCCAATCAATATCAGCACATTGCACACGAAAAGACCCACCACCTAATCCTGTTAATGCCGTTATTCTCCATTTACTTAATGCCGTTGCAGGGAAAAGTGTTTGCAAGGCATTAAGTAAACTTGAGTCATACCGATCACTCAACCTTGTTGCGTCCATTCCAAAGAATTTCGCCAGAAGAAACTGACATTAATTGCATACTAATAACGCGGTTATCTTTTTTGCCATCAACAGTTGAGAATAAAATATAATCTGCTTTTAAATTCCGCGCTAACCCAATAGCAGCACTACGAAGACCTAAACTGTCCTCTCCTGATAAGCCGAGCGCTTTTCGTGCTGACATCATTTGTGCATAAGGTACTGTTTGTAATGAACTAATACTATTAACTGATTCTATAATTGCATTGGTTGCATTTACTGCTTGGATATTTCCACCTGAATTATTTTTGACATTATCAATAACAATTAATTTACCCGTTTCTAAATCGTCAGTAACCGCCATCTCTCTAATTAAAGGAGTTACCACATTATTCCAATTAATACTGGTGATTTTAGGTGGTGTTGGTACTACTTCAATTGGTGGCTCTATCGGTTTAGGAGGCTCTACAGGCTCTGTCGGCGTTACTGGCTCTACAGGCACAGGAGGTTGTTGTGGCAACATAGACGGACAACCTGCTAATAAAAACACAGACATCGCCACAAATAGAAGTCTTTTCATACTCGCGTTACCTTATCCTAAGTAAAAAGATAAACTCTGACATAACTAATGGTTTTATCTGGAACATCAGCGCTAATTTCCGTATCTCCATCACCAAGAATAGTCACATCATTTACATGTCCAGCAGGAGATACTTCAAGCCCTTGTTCGTTATACCAGTAAAAGCGATAGCGAATTGAAACAGGGTAAGATTGTGTATTTGATAGCATAACTGTCGCTCTTGTGCCGTTAGTATGGTGTTCAAGGATCGGTTGTCCTGCCACAATTCCCACAGCTAAGACCGAAGGCTCCATAATAATAGCCTGCTGCCGATTAAAATAGAGTTTATTATCTGAATGAGATGATAAACACCCAGAGAGCAATGTCGTCATACACATAGCGATAAGTAATGAGTAAATAGCCTTACTTTGTCTTATCATGTATTACTTCCTGTTATCTCGCTTTTAGCATCATATCGATCATTGACTTAATAATGGCCCTAATGGTTTTCCACCTAATAAATGCATGTGAATATGGAAAACTTCTTGTCCACCATGTTTATTACAGTTCATCACTAGGCGATAACCATCTTCAGCAATACCTTCTTGTTGAGCTATTTTTGCAGCAACAACAAATAGGTGTCCTAACACTTGTTCATCTTCAACAGTAACATCATTTACCGTAGGGATAAGTTTATTAGGAATAATCAAAATATGTGTGGGTGCTTGTGGCGAAATATCACGAAATGCAGTGACTGTATCATCTTGAAAAACAATATTAGCCGGAATTTCACCACGAATAATTTTACTGAAAATTGTTTCTTCTGCCATTACCATCACCTTATTATTTATTTTAATTCCTGATTAATTCAATTAAGCAGGTAAGTTTTGAATATGAAAGAGCTTAGCAAAATTGCGCGTTGTTTGTTGTGCTAACTCCTCGACACTCACCCCTTTTAATACAGCCATATATTCTGCAACGTCACGAACATAAGCGGGTTGATTTTCTTTGCCGCGATGAGGAACTGGCGCTAAATATGGGGAATCTGTTTCAACTAAAATTCTATCAAGAGGAACAATACGTGCAGCTTCTCTAATTTGTTCCGCATTTCTAAATGTCACAATACCTGAAAAAGAGATATACATTCCAAGGTCGAGCAATGCTGTTGCCGTTTCTTTATCTTCAGTAAAGCAATGCAATACACCACCACAATCTTGCACATTCTCTTCTTTTAAAATCGATAACGTATCTTCACGTGCGCTACGTGTATGCACGATAACGGGTTTGTTAACTTGTCTGCCAATACGGATATGCTCACGGAAAATTTCACGTTGTAATGCTGCATTTTCTTGTTGGTAATAGTAATCCAGACCTGTTTCACCTAAAGCCACAACATCAGGTGCAGCAGCTAAGCGCGTTAATTCTTCAACATCGTAGCCTTCGTCTAAATTCAAGGGATGAATACCACAAGAGAATGCAATATTGTCACGTTTGCCGATAAGTTCACGCATATTTTTGAAACCTGGCAAAGTTGTTGCTACAGCTAACATATATTGAACATCACGCTGCTGTGCTTTTTCGACAACATCATCAATATTTTCATGTAGTTTTTCATAATCTAAGCTGTCGAGATGGCAGTGTGAATCAACTAAAAACATAACGTACTCTCATTTATCTGGTATGACTTATAGGTGTTTTTTATTACGGCTAGATCACAATTAATTTTATGCTGCTAATTAATGTTGTGTTACTAACTGATTTTCCCAATCTAGTAACTGTTCTGCTAGTAATAACTCTTTATTTAAGGCTGGAATGGTCATTAGCTGATAACGACACTGTTTCCATCCATCAATAATGGCTAACACAATATTTGAAGGCGATTGTGATAACGCCATAATTAAAGGTTGTTGATCTTGGTTGATACAATAAGCTTGTGCATTTGTTTGATACTTTAATGCATCGAGTAAAAGCGATAACAACCAATACAAGCGACGATCTACATTATCTTGATTTAACTGTGGAAGAAACCCAAATAAATCATGCCGTTGTAAACTTGAATATAACGCTTGGCAAAAAGTTTCTCTTTCTTGCCATTCATCTTTCAATAATGAAAGTGCCGCTATTGGTGCATTCTGTGACAAATTTAACGCAGTTACACTATTAGCGTAAGAGACATTCGGCAACTGCTGTTGTATCCAATGGGTAGCGTGCTGATGATCAGGCGAGGCTAAATGGTAATAAAAACAGCGGCTACGCAATGTAGCTAACAAAACTTCAGGTTGCTGGCAATTAAGTAAAAAATACGTATTTTTAGGAGGCTCTTCTAACGTTTTGAGTAATGCATTTGCTGCAGCCTCAGTTAAGGCTTCAACCTCTTTGATCCAAACAACTCTTGCACCGCTTTGCTGAGCATGTTGTTCCAGTTTTTCTGTCACTTTTCTAACGGCTTCTACGCCAATAGATGTCTTGCCCTTTTCATTTTGCAAAAGATGCCAATCAGGATGTGTTTCGGCAAGCATCAAGCGGCAACTATGGCACTCATTACAGCTTTTTAATCCCTGTTTATTCTGACACATTAACCAACGGCTTAATCCATAAGAGAGAGCATCTGCTCCCATTCCTTCGGTCGCATGTAAAAGCAAAGCATGATGACCACGCCCTTCTTGATACATGCTAATAAGTTGCCGATATGCCTGATTTAGCCAAGGATACCAATTCATAATGCTTTATTTTCCTGCTGGACTAACCATGTAGTGAGTGCTTGGCGAATATCCGCTTGAACTTTATCGATAGTTTGAGATGCATCTATTGTAATAATAGAGTCATCACCTTTGGTTAATGCCTGATAACGTTCACGTGTGCGATAAAAAAAGTCCATTGACTCTTTTTCAATTCGGTCTAATTCACCTCTAGCGCGTGCTCTTGCAAGCCCTATAGCTGGATCTAAATCAAGATATAACGTTAAGTCTGGGCGAAAATCACCAAGAACCGTATTGCGAAGTGACAGCATAAGATCTTTATCTAAGCCACGACCACCGCCTTGATAGGCTTGTGAAGATAGATCGTGTCTATCGCCAATCACCCATTTACCTTCGGCTAACGCTGGTTTTATCACGTTTTCAACGAGCTGAACACGTGCTGCATATAGCATTAACAGTTCCGCTTTATCGGTAACTTTCTCACCCTCAATGCCTTGTTTAATAAGCTCTCGTAATTTTTCAGCAAGTGGGGTGCCTCCCGGTTCTCGGGTAAATGCTAAGTTGGTGATGTCTTTTTCTTTTAACGTATTAATAACGGTTTGAATTGCGCTCGTTTTTCCAGCGCCTTCTAATCCTTCAATTACAATAAATTTACTGTTATTCATAATTATCTTTGTTGTAAGCGTCGATATTGTGCGACAGCTTTATTATGTTCATTAAGTGTAGTTGAAAATTTATGACCACCCGTTCCATCCGCAACAAAATAGAGATAACGTGTATCCGCTGGATGTGCAGCGGCTCTGATTGAAGCAACACTAGGCATCGCAATTGGTGTTGGTGGCAATCCATCGATTTGATACGTGTTATAAGGGGTATAACCATTTAAATCACTGCGATAAATTGTACCTCTGTATTTATCACCTAAGCCATAAATCACGGTAGGATCGGTCTGTAATCTCATATTTGTTTTTAGTCGATTAATAAATACCGACGCGACTTTTGTTCTTTCTGCATCAATCCCCGTCTCTTTTTCAATAATTGATGCCATGATAAGCATTTCATAAGCCGATTTATACGGTAGGTCACTATCGCGTTTAATCCACTCTTCTTCTAATGTTTTTTCCATTTGTTGGTAGGCGCGCTTTAAAATTGCGACATCTGTTGTACCTGCCGTGTAATGGTATGTATCTGGTGCAAACCAACCTTCTAGGTTAGTAATTTCAGGTTTTATTCCTATTTCTTCACGTAATTTATCGCTATCCATTGTATGTGCGACAGTCATAAGTTGCGGAGCTTGTTCAAAAATAGATTGCCAGTCTTGTAAACGGCTACCTTCAATAAAACGGATCGTAAATTGAGCCTCTTTACCACTTTTGATCAATAATAAAACATCACGCAAAGACATACCTTTTGTTAAACGATATGTACCTGCTTTAAATTGGCTAAGCTCTGGTTTTACTTTTAGCAAAATTTGAAAATAATCGCCTTGGTTAAGTAGATTATTTTTTATTAGCAGTTGTTCCATGGCTACGCGCCCTGTTCCTGCTGGTACGGTGAGTAACATTTCATCTTGCTTTATAACAACATTTTCTTCTAAGCCACGAATATGTTGCATCATATACAACGCAATTGCACCAATACTAATTAATAAGGCAAAAAAAACTATCCATACTATTTTTTTTATCTTCATTTATAACTCATCAAATTCTATTTAAGTGACAAACTGTGTTGTAAAACAACATGATAATACTCTCTACTCGAATACTGATAGCACTTATCATCCGAGAAAGTGATACATGAAACAGGAAGTACAGGCATTAAGCTATTTGTTAACCAAACTTCATCTGCTTGATAAAGCGTTTCCGGCTTCTCTCTCACAATAACAATTTTCCAATTCAATTTTTGTGCTAATTGAATAATTGATTGGCGCATAATGCCATTTACACCAGAATCCGTCAGATCCGGTGTGAAAAGTGTATTCCCTTTACGCCAAAAAAGATTTGCTGCATTTGCTTCAACTAAATATCCTTCATTATCACATACTAAAACATCATCAAATTCTGTTTTTTCTAAATGGTGCTTAATAAGAACCTGCTCTAAACGATTTAGGTGCTTAATTCCCGCCAATTGTGGGTTTTTTCCTAAAGTAACAGGACTGATCGCCAGAGATATACCTTCAGTTTGCTGGTGGGAATAATGGGTAGGATAGGATGACAATGAGGTTATAACTGTTGGCGTAATAAATCCATTTGAAGAATAACCACGACCACCACAACCACGACTAATAATAATTTTAATAACACCTTTCGCTTGAGTGTCAGAAGCGATATCTATAATGTGCTTTTTTAAATCAGACCAATTTGGATGAGGTAGAAAAAGTGCCTCACAGCCTTGTTTTAAACGATTAAGGTGTGCGGATAGCATGGAAGGCTTGCCCTGCTCTATTGCTAGGGTAGTAAAACAGCCATCGCCAAACTGTACTGCTCTGTCACTTGCATCTACATTTTGTTGCTGTTGTCCATTTACCCAATGCATCTAACACATCCTAAATCTATGTTATTGATATCAATCTGCACATGATAAAACAACTGGCAGTAAAAGGACAAAAATAAAAGACCCAGAATAATCCTGGGTCTTTAAGTATATTTCAACTTTCTGCAAAAAACGGTTTAAACGCGCTTAAAGAGAATTGAACCATTAGTGCCACCAAAGCCAAATGAGTTACACAGAGCATATTCCATGTTCTCAACTTTACGTGCTTTATGTGGAACAAAATCAAGATGACAATTTTCGTCTTGATTATCAAGGTTAATTGTTGGAGGTACGATTTGATCACGTAGCGAAAGAATAGTAAAGATAGACTCAATAGCTCCAGCAGCGCCTAATAAATGGCCTGTCATAGATTTTGTTGAGCTAACTAATACATCTGTGCCTTTACCAAATACGTTTTCTACTGCTTGTGCTTCAGCAACATCACCCGCATTCGTTGATGTACCATGTGCGTTGATATACCCCACTTGAGATGCATCAATACCCGCATCTTTTAGTGCGTTTGTCATCGCTAGCGCACCGCCTTCGCCATTTTCTGCTGGTGAAGTCATGTGATAAGCATCGCTGCTCATACCAAAACCTACCACTTCAGCATAGATTCTAGCGCCACGTTTTTTAGCGTGTTCGTATTCTTCAAGAACAAGAACACCCGCGCCATCACCTAACACGAAACCATCACGATCTTTATCCCACGGACGGCTAGCCGCTTGAGGGTTATCGTTCCGTGTTGATAATGCACGAACTGCACCAAAGCCACCTAAACCTAATGGAGTAGTTGCTTTTTCGGCACCACCTGCGAGCATTGCATCTGCATCGCCATAAGCAATAATACGTGCAGCGTGACCAATATTATGGACACCTGATGTACATGCTGTTGCAATAGAGATTGTAGGGCCACGAAGACCATACATAATGCTTAAATGTCCTGCAACCATGTTAATGATGGTTGAAGGTACAAAGAATGGGCTAATTTTACGAGGGCCACCATTTGTCATTGACGTATGGTTTTCTTCGATAAGGCCTAAGCCACCAATACCAGAACCAATAGCAGCTCCGATACGACTTGCATTGGCTTCTGTTACTTCAAGACCTGAATCCGCAATGGCTTGCACACCTGCCGCAATACCATATTGAATGAAAAGATCCATCTTGCGCGCGTCTTTACGCGAAAGATTATAATCTTCATGATTGAAATCTTTTACCAATCCTGCGAATTTAGTCGCATGATGACTGGTGTCAAAATCTTCGATAAGGCCGATACCACTCTGTCCGGCACACACGGCTTCCCAAGAAGCTGTTGCGTTATTACCGACAGGAGATAACATGCCTAGTCCGGTCACAACTACACGACGCTTAGACACGCTTATCCTCCAAGGAGGGAAAAAGTTTAGGATTAAAAATATAGGCGGTCGAGTGACCGCCTAGATTAGCAAGCTTATTTACCTGCGTTTTCAACGTAATCAATAGCAGCTTGAACTGTAGTAATTTTTTCTGCTTCTTCGTCTGGGATTTCGATATCGAATTCTTCTTCCAGAGCCATTACCAGCTCAACTGTGTCAAGAGAATCAGCGCCTAAGTCATCAACAAATGAAGCTGAATTTACAACTTCTTCCTCTTTAACACCCAGTTGTTCAACAATGATTTTCTTAACGCGTTCGTCGATAGTGCTCATACTATTAAATTTCCTATCAAAACTCGCTTGCGCGATGATTTTCTTAGTTTATAAATACAGGAAAAGATCTAACCAATCCCGACTGTGTGGACTACTTTATTCGCTATATTTTGCATTATATTGTACGCAAAAAGCAAATATAAAGACGTCCCCATAATTAGATCATGTACATGCCACCATTGACATGCAATGTTTCACCCGTGATATAGCTCGCTTCATCAGAAGCTAAGAAAGCTACAGCACTGGCAATCTCTTTGGCATCACCTAAACGGTTAGCAGGAACTTGAGATAAAATACCTGCTCTTTGGTCATCTGTTAATGCTCTTGTCATATCAGTTTCGATAAAACCAGGTGCAACAACATTTACCGTAATGCCTCGGGAAGCAACTTCGCGTGCTAATGATTTACTAAAACCAATCACACCCGCTTTTGCCGCCGCGTAGTTTGCCTGTCCTGCGTTACCCATGGTTCCAACAACAGAACCAATGGTAATTATACGACCATAACGTTTTTTCATCATAGCACGCATAACAGCTTTAGACAGACGGAAGACTGATGAAAGATTTGTGTTGATGATATCTTGCCACTCATCATCTTTCATGCGCATCAACAGGTTATCACGAGTAATACCTGCATTATTGACCAAAATATCAATTTCGCCAAATTCAGCACGCACTTCAGCTAAAAATTTTTCGATAGAGTCGTTTTCTGTGACATTTAACACAAAACCCTTACCTTTATCGCTTAAATATTCGCTAATAGCTTGCGCACCGTTTTCACTCGTTGCAGTACCAATTACGGTCGCACCGCGCGCAACTAAATCCTCTGCAATCGCACGGCCAATGCCACGGCTTGCACCAGTAACTAGCGCTATTTTTCCGTCAAATCCCATGAGATCCCTCAGTCATTTCCTAATGCAACATCTAATGACGCAATATCATTAACTGCTGCAGCGTTCATTTCTTTAGAAATACGTTTAGTTAAACCAGTTAATACTTTTCCTGGACCGATTTCTAATAGTTGTGTGATGCCTTTTTCGGCGATAAGTTCAACCATTTCAGTCCAACGAACTGGGTTATACAGCTGGCGAACTAACGCATCACGGATAGCATTCGCATCAGTTTGCGCTTTCACATCAACGTTATTAACGACCTGAATTTCAGGTTGTTTAAATTCAATTTCTTGTAATGCAATTGCAAGCTTATCAGCGGCTGGTTTCATTAAAGCACAATGCGAAGGCACACTTACCGCTAATGGCAATGCACGTTTAGCGCCAGCTTCTTTACATAAAACACCAGCACGCTCTACTGCCTCTTTGTTACCTGCGATAACAACTTGGCCTGGTGAATTAAAGTTTACAGGTGAAACAACTTGCCCTTGAGCAGCTTCTTCACATGCTGTTGCAATAGCATCGTTATCTAAACCGATAATCGCATACATTGCACCTGTACCTGCAGGTACAGCTTCTTGCATCAATTGACCGCGCAATTCTACTAATTTAATGGCGGCGGCGAAATCAATAACACCTGCACACACTAAAGCAGAATACTCACCAAGACTGTGACCTGCCATCATTTGTGGCATTTTGCCTTGTTTTTCTTGCCACACACGCCAAACAGCAACGGATGCTGCTAATAATGCTGGCTGTGTCTTCCATGTTTTGTTTAACTCTTCTTCTGGGCCATTTTGAACTAAATCCCACAGAGAGTAACCCAATACATCAGATGCTTGAGCAAATGTTTCAGTCACTATCGGATATTGCTCTGCAAGTTCTGCAAGCATTCCAACAGTTTGCGATCCCTGTCCAGGGAAAACCATTGCAAAATCAGTCATGTTTATTTTCCTGATAATATTAAAAACGGATAAGTGCAGAACCCCAAGTAAAACCGCCACCAAACGCTTCCAGCAAGATTAACTGACCACGTTGAATGCGATTGTCTCTTACAGCTTCATCTAATGCTGTTGGGACTGATGCTGCTGACGTATTGCCGTGGCGATCTAATGTCACCACTACTTTATCCATTGTCATATCCAGCTTTTTCGCTGTCGCTGAAATAATTCTTAAATTTGCCTGATGAGGCACAAGCCAGTCCAGTTCAGATTTATCAATATTGTTAGCTTCGAGTGTCTCATCCACAATGTGGGCAAGTTCACGAACTGCGACTTTAAATACTTCATTTCCTGCCATTGTAACGTAAGCAGGTAAATCTTCATTTTCTTTACGCTGATAAGGTAATGCTAATAAATCACCAAAACGCCCATCAGAGTGTAAATGTGTAGAAATAATACCTTCGTCTTCTGACGCACCCACAACTGCCGCACCTGCCGCATCACCAAATAAAATAATGGTGCCACGATCGTTAGGATCTAACGCATGGGATAATCTATCAGCACCGATCACAAGAGCATGTTTAACAGAACCTGCTTTAATAAATTGATCAGCAATGCTTAATGCATAAACAAAGCCAGAACATGCGGCTGCAACGTCAAAAGCGATGCAATCATTGATGCCTAACGCATTTTGAATCTGACATGCTGCGCTTGGAAATGCATGTGAGCCTGATGTTGTGGCAACAACAATCAATCCAATATCTTGTTTATCAATACCAGACATTTCTAGTGCTTTTTCAGCCGCACCTGCGCCCATCACAGCAACAGTTTCTTCTTCTGTTGCAATCCGACGTTCATTAATACCTGTTCGGGTAACAATCCATTCGTCAGATGTTTCAACCATTTTTTCTAAATCGGCATTAGTTCGCACTTGTACAGGCAAGTAACTACCAGTACCTAAGATTTTTGTATACATTCTATCAATCGCTCTTGGGTAATACTGTTGTCAGTCGAGAAGCGATCCGTTCTGGGATTTTTCGCTCAACGGCATGAACAGCCTGTTCTATTGCTGCTGTAAACGCGCTTTCATTTGCGCCACCATGGCTCTTAATGACGATACCGCGTAATCCTAACAGAGAAGCACCGTTATACTGGTCGGGGTTCATGTGTCCAAAACGCTTAATTAGCCGTTTTTGTAACCATTTCTTCAATATTTTCATCCACCACGACGTTTTTTTATTTTCAGTAGTAAAAGATTTAATCAATGAAAGGAAAACTCGAATAACTCCTTCCATCGTTTTAAGGGAGACATTACCTGCGAAGCCGTCACACACCAATACATCTGTTTTGCCTGTCAGTAATTCATTACCTTCCACATAACCAATATAATTGATATTAGGTGTTGACTTTAATACTGTAGCGGCTTCGCGGATATTATCTAATCCTTTGCTCTCTTCTTCACCAATATTCAAAAGTGCTACTTTAGGTGAACTAATCCCTGCAATTTCTTCGGCCATCACTGCGCCCATTACGGCAAACTGTACTAACATTTGACTATCACAATTAACGTTAGCACCTAAATCCAGAACGACAGTCTTACTTTTTTTCTGGTTGGGTAATACTGAAACCAGTGCAGGACGTTCAATTCCATCAATAGCATTAAGTCGCAGTTTTGCTAATCCCATTAATACGCCAGTATTACCAGCACTTACACATGCTTGTGCTTCGCCTGTTTTCACGAGATCAAGTGCCACTCGCATTGATGTACCTTTACTGGCTCTAATACCGTGTGAAGGTTTAGCATCATTGGCGACAATATGTTCTGCGGGTATAACATGTAAACGGGAGATTAGCTCAGCATTTTGATCTGCAAGCAGAGGAGAGATAGCGTCTGGTTGACCTACCAGCAATATTTTTAAATGAGGATTAGATGCCAGCGCCCGCAAACAAGCAGGCACTGTGATGCGAGGACCGAAGTCCCCGCCCATCGCATCTAACGCTATGGTTAGATTTGTCAAGGTATCAACGAGCTATAAAGCTAATTACTTGTTGATAACCTTGCGACCACGGTAGTAACCGTCAGCAGTTACATGGTGACGCAGGTGAGTTTCACCAGAAGTTTTGTCAACTGAAACTTGAGTTACTGTCAGCGCGTCATGAGAACGACGCATACCGCGTTTAGAACGAGTTGGTTTGTTTTGTTGTACGGCCATTGACCTTACTCCTTAGTACTTTTCTTTAAACTGGCTAATACGGCAAATGGATTTGGTTTCTCTGATAATTCTTCAGGGAGTTCACCAAACACCATATCCGCGTCGGACACTTCACAGTGTTCAAAATCATGTACCGGAACCACCGGCAAGTTGAGGATTATTTCATCTTCAATCATCGCCAGCAAATCTATTTCACCAAATTCGTTTACATAAACTGGTTCATATTCTTCCGGTAATGTCTCGGCCCGTTCATCACTGACAACAGGGCTAAAACAATATGTTGCGTGAACATGATAAGGAAAATGGCCACCACAACGTTGACATTCTAAAGTGACATCCACATCGGAATGTCCTTTAATCACGGCAAGACGTTGATGGTCAATATCAAATGATAAAGCCACATCAATATTACTGTCCACACTGACCACCGATTCAGCTAAGCGGCTTACTTGCTCTGGAGAATAATGACCGTCATAGTCTAAATTCTTCTGAGCTGCTCGCAGCGCATCAATGGTCAGGGGTAATTTTACCTTTTGCATAAGGCGCGCATATTATCTTTGTAATGGAATATAGTCAAAGAAAAAGGCGGGTTATCTACACCTTTCCACCAAAATTCGCTTTATCAGCGGCGCATAGTTTAGAATGTCAGGCATCATTTTGCTACGGATTTTAAAAAAAATATGTTGCCACTCGTTCTTGCGTCTACTTCACCCTTTCGAGCTCAGTTGCTGAAAAAGCTTGGAATGCCCTTTATACAGGCATCTCCCGATATTGACGAAACCCCGAAGCCCACTGAATGTGCTCAAGATCTTGTCACTCGCTTATCCTATGAAAAAGCTAGCGCTTTACAAGTAAAATTTCCACATCACCTTATTATTGGCTCTGATCAAGTTTGTGTGTTAAATAAAAAAATCACAGGTAAGCCCCATAATTTTGATAATGCTTTCGCACAATTAAAACAAGCTTCAGGACAATGTGTGTCGTTTTATACCGGATTAACAGTATACAATAGTTTAACTTTAGAACATCAAACACATTGTGAATTATTTCAAGTATACTTTCGCCATCTAACTGATGATGAAATTACCCATTATTTAAATAAAGAAATGCCGTTTAATTGTGCGGGAAGTTTTAAGTCTGAAGGGTTAGGTATTACTCTTTTTGATAAAATGGAAGGCAATGATCCAAATTCTTTAATTGGTTTACCACTTATCCGATTGAATAAAATGTTACTCTCGCAAAGAATAAACCCAATATTATTCTCTGATGATCAAAAATAAACCCGATCATCTTATTTTTAATCTTATGTAGCGATAAAACGTATTATGAATAAACTAACATCCGTCTTGATAGCGTTAGTGATGGCAACAGCATTAGTAGGTTGTTCCGATGAAAAAGACTCAGAAATAGCCAAAACGACTAATGTGGCCAATACTGTCCAAGACAGTGTAATTTCAAATAAAAAAGATGACAGCACATCCTCATTCAAAAAGAATTTTGTCAGTAGTTGCATATTAGGATCAGGTATTACTGATGATGCACTCA
This sequence comes from Proteus sp. fly-1089, assembly GCF_040138965.1. Taxonomy (NCBI): domain Bacteria; kingdom Pseudomonadati; phylum Pseudomonadota; class Gammaproteobacteria; order Enterobacterales; family Morganellaceae; genus Proteus; species Proteus sp. fly-1089. Next base: position 320,804 of record NZ_JBEETS010000001.1, on the reverse strand, counting down.
TTCCTCAAATTACAGAAGTGTGCGAGTGCACCTACGACAGCATCATTAAAAATTACGGTATTACCGAATTTATTCGTGTTGATATGGAAATGCGCAAAAATGGTTCAAAATCACTGCCTAAAGAGTGGGATATTGATAACATTGTTGAGCAATGTATGACAAAAGTAGAAAGTTAATGGTATTTTTAAATTAACGATTTTACATAATGTTAGCAAAAAATACGCCCAGCTAACTGGGCGCATTGAGCGTTCGGATTTTCTGTCGAAATAAGAATTTTCAGACCTAAGATTTTTGACTACGTAACACCTGCAAACAATGGCGTAATGTATTATCCATTGGTGCTTCAATTCGCATCTGTTCACCCGTTGAAGGATGAGTGAATGTCAAAGAACTTGCATGTAAAAATAAACGATTAAGCTTTGTTCCAACCAATTGCGCATCAAAATCACGATCACCATAACGATCATCAAAAGCAATAGGATGACCTGCATGTAATGTATGTACACGGATTTGGTGTGTTCTTCCGGTAACAGGGCTTGCTTTCACCAGAGTAGCAAACTCAAAACGCTCTTCCACTTTAAAACGTGTCTCTGAAGGCTTCCCCTCATTACTCACTTTTACTACACGTTCACCACTTTGAAGAATATTTTTCAATAACGGTGCTTGTATCACTTTAGTGTGTGATTGCCACTGACCACGAACTAATGCCAAATAATCTTTTTGCATCTGTTTTAAACGTAATTGCTCATGTAATGCACGTAGTGCTGAACGTTTTTTTGCAATTAACAATACACCGGAAGTATCTCTATCAAGGCGATGAACAAGCTCTAAAAAGCGAGCTTCTGGGCGTAATGCACGCAAGCCTTCAATAACACCAAAGCTTAAACCACTGCCACCATGCACTGCTGTACCTGATGGTTTATTAATCAACATTAAATGTTCATCTTCATATAAAATACAATTAGCTAATGCAGAAACTTTGTCTAATTTTGGTGATACAGCAATTTCTTCTTTTTCTGCTACTCTCACCGGTGGAATACGAATACTGTCACCTGCATTTAATTTATATTCAGGTTTAATTCGCCCTTTATTGACTCGAACTTCCCCTTTACGGATAATTCGGTAAATCATACTCTTTGGTACACCTTTTAAGCGTGCCAGTAGAAAATTATCGATACGCTGGCCTGCTTCATCGCCATCAATGGTGACGAACTGAACTTGATTAAATGATTTCATAGTGGCGATTCTTTGGCTCTCTTAAAATAAAAATAACAAACAACTTTGTGGTGCACAAAATAACATCAATTCTGTCGTCTATTTTAACCTGAATAATGGGAAAAAGACGAAACATTAGCTAATCTCTCATATTTATACAGAAAAAGTCACCAAAGCGGAAAAGTCATCTTGCTATAACCCTAACACCAATGGAATAATGCAGACTCTCCTGATTATGTTTATCAGGTATATTTATGAAAATTTTGTTTGTTTGATTTTCAAAATGCAGCAATGGCGTAAGACATAGTCGAAAATCAAACAATTTAGTATGCCACAAATACATCGCTTATTGAGTTGAAACATTGTGTTCAATTAAAGAGTGCTGAATTTTTGAACTAAAAATCAGACTCACCGAGATATTGCACCTCTATACAATCGACAACCGTGAGGTTGACGCATTTGTAAAAGACACGAGGTCATCGGTTATCAATAGTGTAATTACGTATGTTAGTGGCACATTATAAAACGTGAAAATAACGAGTAAGTCACAATATGAAAAGAATGTTAATTAACGCGACTCAACAGGAAGAGTTGCGTGTTGCCCTTGTGGATGGGCAACGCTTGTACGATCTGGATATCGAAAGCCCCGGTCATGAACAGAAAAAAGCGAATATCTATAAAGGTAAAATCACTCGAATTGAACCCAGCCTAGAAGCAGCTTTTGTTGATTATGGTGCGGAACGCCACGGTTTCCTTCCTATTAAAGAAATAGCCCGCGAATACTTTCCTAGCAATTATCACTCTCATGGCCGTCCTAACATCAAAGATGTCTTGAAAGAAGGTCAGGAAGTTATTGTTCAAGTAGATAAAGAAGAGCGCGGTAATAAAGGTGCTGCATTAACCACTTTTATCAGCCTTGCAGGAAGCTATTTGGTATTAATGCCAAATAATCCTCGTGCAGGTGGTATTTCTCGCCGTATCGAAGGTGAAGACCGTACAGAACTCAAAGAAGCCTTATCAAGTCTTGAAATTCCAGATGGTATGGGTCTGATTGTACGTACTGCGGGTGTCGGTAAATCGGCTGAAGCACTACAACAAGATTTAAGCTATCGCCTAAGACATTGGGATGCCATTAAAAAAGCAGCAGAGAATCGCCCCGCTCCTTTCTTAATCCATCAGGAAAGTAACGTAATCGTTCGCGCATTCCGCGACTATTTACGTCCTGATATTGGTGAAATCTTAATTGATAACGCAAAAGTTGTTGAAATGGCTCGTAGCCATATCGAAGCGATTGGTCGTGGTGATTTTGCCAGCAAAATTCGTCATTATACTGGCGCTGTTCCATTATTTAGCCATTATCAAATTGAATCACAAATTGAATCTGCATTTCAACGTGAAGTTCGCCTACCTTCCGGTGGTGCATTAGTTATTGATACCACTGAAGCATTAACAGCAATTGATATTAACTCTTCTCGTTCAACGCGTGGTGGTGATATCGAAGAAACTGCATTCAATACTAACTTAGAAGCCGCTGACGAAATTGCACGTCAATTACGTTTACGTGACCTCGGTGGTTTAATTGTTATCGACTTTATCGACATGACGCCAGTGCGTCATCAACGTGAAGTTGAGAATAGAATGCGCGAGGCTGTACGCCAAGATCGTGCTCGTATTCAAATTGGACGCATCTCTCGCTTTGGCTTATTAGAGATGTCTCGTCAACGCTTAAGTCCTTCATTAGGTGAATCAAGCCATCACGTTTGTCCTCGTTGCTTAGGCACTGGTACTATTCGTGATAACGAATCATTATCTCTTTCTGTGTTACGTCTAATTGAAGAAGAAGCACTGAAAGAAAATACCCATGAAGTACATGCAATTGTCCCTGTTCAAATTGCCTCTTATTTGCTTAACGAAAAACGTAAAGCCGTAACAGATATTGAATTACGTCAATCTAACGTTAAAGTGGTTATTGTACCTAATGACCAAATGCAAACTCCTCATTTTTCTGTTATTCGAGTGCGTAAGGGCGAAGAAATTACGTCTCTGAGTTACAACTTAGCGCAATTCCATGAAAGTCAGTTAAATGAAGCTGAAGACGATGTTGTCACAGAACGTAAAGTGCCTGAACAACCTGCAATTTCAGCCTTTGGATTGCAAGAAGAAAACACTCCAGAAACGACGACGAAAAGTAAAAAAGCACCTCAACCTCAAGCTAAGCCAGTTAAATCAGAGCAAGCCCAAGGTACTGGCTTCTTTGCCTCAGTTGCAAAATTCTTCTCTAACTTATTTGGTAGTGAGCCAGAGCCTGCGGTAACACAAGAAAAACCACAGGAAACCAAGAAAGAGAATACAGACAATCGTCGTGAGCGTCGTAATAATAACAATCGACGTAACAACAACAATCGCCGTGACCGCGATAACGATCGTAATCGTGATAACACGAATAACGAAGACAACCGCAAGAATCGCAATCAAAAACCACAAACAGCTCCAACAACTGAAGTGAGTAGTGAGCAAGAGATTGCAGAACGCGAAGCGCGTCGCCAACAACGTCGTGAACAACGCGCAGAGCAACGTCGTCGCCAAGAAGAAAAACGTCAACAGCAACAAGAAGCCGCGAAAGCACAAGTTGCACTTAGCGAAAATGATACGACTGGAAAAGACAGTGCTGATGAGAAGAAAGAAGAACCTCGTCGCCCTGCTATGCAACGTCGTAATCGTCGCCAATTAACGCAATCTGTGCGTGTAACCGACAGCGATACAACGTTAACCATTGCTCCTGTTGCAACTGTTGCAACAACAGAAAAGGCAATCTCAGAACCTCCTGTAGCTATCGCACCAGCTAAAGTTGCTCCAACGGAAAAAACAGCACCTAAAGCCGATGCTGTTGTAAAAGTTGAAACAAATGAAGCACAACCAGTAAAAGCCTTATCTGATGTAGCACCAAAAGCACAAGATGATAATAAAAATGAAGATAACAACGGGCAAGAGAATGTCATGCCTCGTCGTTCTCGTCGTTCACCTCGTCATTTACGTGTAAGTGGTCAACGTCGCCGTCGTTATCGTGATGAACGTACATTAACAGTGTCACCAATGCCACTTACAATGGCAGTTGCATCACCTGAGCTTGCTTCTGGTAAAGTATTTATTCGTTACCCTGTAACACCAGTCAGTGATGCTCCATTTATTGAGAATAGTGTTGAAAATAATAACAATATTGTTGAAAAGAACATTATTACTCATGCAGATCCTCAAATGGTTGCTATCGCACCGGCGGTTTCAGAAGCCATTGTTGCAAAAGTGGAACAAGCTGATACAGCAGAATCAACCTATACTGTGACTGTTAGCTCTGAATCAACCACTGAAGCTGTTGCTGAGATTATTGCAGTAGAGCCACAATCAGCACCGGCAGAAGCAAATAGCATTGAGAATCAAGTTGAAGAAAGTGTTGTCAACAACGTTATCGATGATGTGAATACCGAAGAACATGTCACTCGTAAAGAAAACATTTCTGCGGTATTAAACACAACTGAAGCTTATATGCATGAAGCTTCACAGCAAGTAGAAACAGACGCAGAGGCTGAAAACGTTACACAAGAAGTCATTGCACCAATAGAACGAGAAGTAAGTGAAACATCTACTCCTGAACCTCAACCTATTGCTACTTCAGTTACAACCGAAGAAATAGCAGAGCAACACAAAGAAAATGATGCTGAAGCTATTGTTGAAACAGCAGCTGAGCCTATCGTTGAAACGGCTATTGAAAGTCAGCCTGAAGAGAGTGAAAGTGTAACGCCTGCAGTAGAGCCAGTACCAGTAAAAGAAAGTAAACCTACAGCCGTTATTATTCGTCAAGAGCCTGTAGTACGCCAACTTCATGCAAGCGCACCAATGACAAAAGCGCCAGCATCTGATGAACCTACTGTCGCAATTGAAATCAAAGCATGGGAAACTCGCCCTGCTTTTGATAAAAAAGGCCGTACTGGTGCAGGTGGGCATTGTTCAACCAACCAAGCTTCATCAGTAATGACTAAAGCTGAAAGTCAAAACTAATAATAAAGTGTTATTAAGAATATCTTGATAATACCTTTAAATTGAGAACCCACTTTTTAGTGGGTTCTTTTTTTGGGTAACCATTAGCAAATTAACTTAATGTACTTAACCTCAAATAAGATAAAAAAAGCCCCTGAATATTCAATTCAGAGGCCTTTAATTTCTTATTCTTAGTAAAATAATCAGTCTTTTAGATCAGGAAGATTTTTAATTTCACCCATCGCTTTTAACTGTTTAGAAAGCTCACGGCGTTCTTTAGACAGATCTGCATTTTTAATAATATAATCATCAACACGATCGTCATAGTCACTACGCATATTCGCAATAATACCTAGAACATCCTCGATAGACATACCAGGTTTAATATATTCACTTAAGTTGTCTAATAAAAGAACACGCTTTTGGTTATCACGGATCTTTTTCTCATTGTCAGTGATCTCACGACGGATTTTGTTTTTACGACGATACATACGCACAAACTCCAGTACGTTTTGGAAAGACGGCTTGTTTGCGTTATCCATTTCCTACACCTTTACAATTGATATTTAAGATAAATAGTTCTGTTTAAGATTATCGCTTAATCGTGTCAATAAACAAGCAAAGTTTACAAATTTAATTGATTTCACTTAATTAACAAATAATTAGGATTATTTGTATTAATAAATATAGTCAACATTTTTTAATGAGTAAATGTTGACTTACTTATGAGTAAAAAATGGCTACACATTTTCATGGGTAGCCAAAATCGACACGACAAAGGATAAATTAGAGCACGATTAAACAGGCTGAGCTTTATTTTGATCTCCATGTTGTAAGTTATCAAATGGCAATAACGCTTTCGAATCTGAGCGTAAAAATACAGCTGAAAGAAGCGTTGTTCCTATCACAATACAGCCCATCACCATATAAGTTGGTGCAAACCCATAATGATCATATCCATAACCTGCTAATGGTGAGAGCAATGTTGCAACAATGGAACTCACACATTGGAAACCCACTAAATAGAGTGTTGAAGATAAACGTTTATCAAAATGTTGACTGTTATATTTAAAAATTGAAATTAATAAAATAGGTAACTCAACGGCATGTAATAATTTCATACAAGAGATCAAAATTGGCCCTTCAACTAATCCAGAACCAATAATACGCGTGGCCATAACGCTACTAGCTAGCAATAAACCGTTTTTAGCACCAATTTTATTGACTAAGAACGGAGCGATAAACATACCACCAGCCTCTAGGAACACTTGTAATGAATTTAGATATCCATACATCTCATTACCCTGCTGTAAAGTAGCAAATTGTGATGAGAAAAAGACTGGAAACTGTTGGTCATAAACACCATATACACAGGTTCCAATCACAAATAAAATAAGAGCCCAAAAACGAGGTAATGAAAGTAAATTAAGTGCGTCTTTTACAGTAATACCTGATGTTTTCCCATGCTCTAATTGATTAAATGCGTCTGATTTACCTGTTTTTAATAGAGCTAAAAGAATTAAGAACACGACACCAGAAATAGATGCCATCACAAAATTATAATTAGGATCGATATTAATATTGTGCCCAGCAACAAATGTTGCTGATGCCCACCCAAGCGAGCCCCACATTCTCGCCCTACCATATTCAAAACCACGAATACGACTCACACGTTCTGTATATGACTCTAATACACCAATACCTGCATTAAAGGTCATACCTACATATAACCCCCCAAAAATGGAACCAATAAAAATATTCCACCGTAGTATTGAAGCAAAACCAAGAAAAAATGGCCCAGAAAGAATAAGTAATATCGCAATTACTAATAACAGATTTTTTCTTAGACCTAACTTATCCTGAATAAAGCCATATAAAGGTTGTGCACATAATGCAATAAGAGAAATTGCAGAGAATATCAATCCGGTATCAGTCGCCTTTAACCCAACATACTGGTTTAGCCAAATAGAAACTAATGAAAATGATGAAGACCAGGTAAAAAAGAAGAAAAATAACAGCGCACTTAAAATCGCATAGTATTTTTTTGAGTCTTTGTTCATTGGTTAAGCGCCTTATAAAGTCATTCCACCTTTAAATGTTAACGTTAACTTTTCACTTAACAAACTACTATCTCACTATAATGTGATATAAAGCACAAAAGTTAACGTTAACAACGTTGAGTTATGTGTTCTAGCTCTGCTTTTATTTTTCATTGCTATTGTTCAAATAAAACGCACAAAAAGAGATAATATAAGTGGGGTATTCTTTTACTTATCCTCACGATAATGCCCTATCTCAGAAACTTTATTAACCTGCTTTCATCTGATATTTCACGTTTTCAACTTTATGGTTTACCATGTCTGCATATCTATCAAGCAAATAAATCATGGAAGGAAACCTTGTCTAACTCAGCGAAAACGCCCACATTTTATGTTCACGACTACGAAACCTTTGGTACACACCCAGCGCTAGATCGCCCAGCTCAATTTGCGGGTATAAGAACTGATATGGATTTCAACATAATTGAAGATCCTCTCGTTATTTATTGCAAACCTAATGACGATTATTTGCCCCACCCCGAAGCGGTAATGATCACGGGAATAACACCACAAATTGCGTTAAAAAACGGTGTTATTGAAGCTGAATTTACTCGTCAAATTCACCAAGCATTTAGCCAACCCAATAGCTGTATTATGGGTTATAACAACCTTCGATTTGATGATGAAGTAACCCGTAATATCCTTTATCGTAATTTTTATGATCCTTATGCCTATAGTTGGCAAAAAGGGAATTCTCGGTGGGATTTGCTCGATGTATTACGAGCCTGCTATGCACTACGTCCAGAAGGTATTGTTTGGCCTGAAAATGAGGACGGTTTCCCAAGCTTTCGTCTAGAGCTATTAACTAAAGCCAATGGCATCTCTCATGAGAATGCACATGATGCAATGTCTGATGTTTACGCCACCATTGCGATGGCAAAAAAATTAAAACAAGCACAACCGCGGATGTTTGATTATTTCTTTAATTTACGCGATAAACGTAAAGTTCAGGCGTTAATTGATATTCCCGCCATGACGCCAATTGTACATGTTTCAGGTATGTTTGGAGCTGCTCGTTCTAATTTAAGTCTTGTGGCACCATTGGCATGGCATCCTGATAATCGTAATGCTGTTATTGTGTGCGATTTATCTGCCGATATATCCCCATTATTAACCTTAACATCAGACCAATTACGTGAGCGTTTATATACACCACGCAGTGAATTGTCAGTTGATGAGCCACCTGTTCCCATTAAATTACTGCATATTAATAAATGCCCTATTGTGGCTCCACAAAATACATTAAGACCACAAGATGCAGATAGAATTGGTTTAGATGTTGATACTTGTTTAAATAATCAAGCTATTTTATTTTCACATCCTGAAATACGCAATAAAGTCGTAGAACTCTTCGCTCAACAGGCACCTTTTGTTGTCTCTGATGATGTTGATTCTCAAATTTATAATGGTTTTTTCAGTGAAAATGATCGTAGTGCAATGGACATTATTCGCTCAACACAACCACAGAATTTACCTGCTTTAGATTTAACCTTTGAAGATGCAAGAATGGAGCCGTTATTTTTCCGTTATCGTGCCAGAAATTATCCATCAACATTAAATTATGATGAGCAACAGCGTTGGCTCGCGCATAGAAAAGAAGTGTTAACGCCCGAAAAGCTGACTGAATATATCAATACGATCCAGCTTTTAGCAGAAGAACATAGTGATAACGAAGAAAAACTAAAACAATTACAAGAGCTTTATTTATATGCTCAAGAAATTGCGAGTTAACACTATTCAATAAATTATTAATCAATACCAGAGATTATTATAATCTCTGGTATTAACACACCTTTTTAGGTATAAATTGATTATATATTTACGAATAGCTACGCATAAAAACTAAATGCAAATAAATAAAATAACCACTCATATTTTATACTGAGGTTATTATGCGTTTTAATGTAAAAGAGTGGAATGCTGTTTCTGAGTTATTTACAGGAAGTTTATTATTAGGAAATGGATCATCAATTGCTATAGATCCTAATTTTAATTACTCTAATTTATTTTCCAATGCAAAGTTGCCGGAAAATGTAAAAAATATTTTTGATTCTTTTCACTCTCAAGATTTTGAATATATTTTAAGAAAATTTACCCAAGCCACAGTAATTAATAATATCTTCAATATAAATTGTAATGATATTCATATTGCTCACAGTCAAGTGAAAAAAACCTTAATTAATACAGTGAAAGGTATTCACCCTTGCATTGATAAAGTGAGAGATAAAATTAATAATTGTGCTAATTTTATTAAGCAGTTTGACACAATATTCAGTTTGAATTACGACATTATGCTTTATTGGACTATCATGCAAGTTAATGATAATCACCCATATCCACTTTTTAAAGATTGCTTCAATCGCAGTAGTTTTTATGAAGATTTTGAAGAATACCGCGAATACAGAGGTAATCGTTCTAATCTTGTTTTTTATCCTCATGGTAATCTTATTCTTGCAAAGAATGAAAATGATGAAGAGTTAAAATTAAGTATTCAAGGTGATAACCATCTTGTTGATCAAATTAGTCAAAATTGGGATGATCATAATTACTCTCCGCTGTTTATCTCTGAAGGTACAAGTGAGGAAAAACTAAAAACCATACGTTCAAGTAACTATTTAACACGTATTTATCATGAAGCTATTCCAACCATTAATGATAGTTTACTCATTTTAGGTTGGCGTATGGGGATCCAAGATGAACATATATTAAAGCAAATCCCTTTTGATAAAATCAACCATCTTGGGATCGTGATTTTTATGAATGATAATTACGAAGAGACATGCGATTATTTTTATTCTCGCATTCGTCATTTTATTAACCCTGATGAAATTGATGTTCATTTTATTGCTCATAACAGTGAAGCATTATGGGCTAATGACTAAATAGACAAAAGGCAGGTTTTATCCTGCCTTTATCATTTTCAATTAAAAAAATAAAACTTATCCTTTATTCTCTACGTTACCTATTTTAGGCTCACTATGTGCATGCCCACATCCACACTCTTCTCCCCAATATTTTAATTTTGAGGTTTTACCTATACCTGGATTCATACTATTGGTTGGATCGTTATGTTTATAGAACGCTTTTAATTGAGGTTTTGCATAATACATATGGCCAACATTATGCTCTGCGGGGTACTCTGCCCCACGTTTATCTAATAACGCTAACATTTCTTCTTTTAGCGCCTTCGCATCAACACCTTTTTTAATAATGTAGTCCTGATGCATAACGTGGCACATAAAATGACCACAATAAAGTTTATAAAGTAATTTACTCTCTATTTCTGGTGGTAATTTTTCAAACCAATCTTTGTCATTACGACGCAATGCAATATCTAATGGCAATACATCTTCAACATCATTCACATGAACAGCATGATAACGAACAGCGGCACCAGCAGCAGCAAAACGGTGCAAGAATGCTTTATTCCCTTCCTCTTCAGTGCATTCAAAATAATCACCCGAAGCTTGTTTAAAGTATTCTTTTAAATAGGTTGATGCTTCTTCAATGCCCTCATCAGCCATTCTTAACATTAAATGATGTTCATATTTATCACGAAAATCCGTCATACGTTCAGGTAAATGAGCTGGCCATAATTTGCTCATAAACTGCATGGTTCTATCGACCATATTTTTAGGTAAAAAAGGGACTTTATTTAATACCGCATCTACTCGCCCTTTCACGGCAAATAAAATAGGCATTTTATCTGTACCCAATTTATCAATCACTAAAAATGTATCTTTTCCATACACTTCAGCCATTTTATAGTAACTTCTATGCATATACTCTCCTGCAACAGGAAGCTTTTTAAAATGACTTAAAATATGGCGACGAACATCTTCTAGCTCGTCAGGATTATTAGTGCCAATATAAAAGACTTGAGTACGATGATCCGCTGGGAATGTATCTAATCGCACAGCAAAAACAGATAATTTACCCGCACTCCCCGCAGCCTCATATAAACGGCGTTCATCATTATTAAATCGAGAAGGCGTATTGGCATCTACATCACGCACACGTTCATGATATTCATGATCGGATGCTAATTTTTCTGTCGCTTGTATTTGTTTCTCATGGTAATGACGATTATCTAAATTGGTTAAAATCTCTTCGGGGGTTTCGCCTAAATCAATTCCTAAATGGTTAACTAATTCAGCCTCGCCTTTTTCATTAACACGTGCATACAGCGATAATTCTGTATAAGCAGGTCCTCGACGAACTAAAGCTCCGCCGGAGTTATTGCAGATCCCTCCAATAACAGAAGCACCGATACAAGACGAGCCAATAACAGAATGAGGTTCACGTCCTAATGGCTTTAATACTTTTTCTAAATGCCACAGCGTGCTACCAGGAAAGGCAATAACTTGATTATGCTCTGAGAGAACCTGTATTTTATCTTGACGTAATGTACTAATAATCACAATATCTCTATCATAATCATCGCCATTAGGCGTCGAACCTTCTGTTAGTCCCGTATTCGCCGCTTGCATAATAATAATTTTATCAGCTTCAACACAGGTTTTAAAAACCCGCCATTGTTCTAATAAATTGGCAGGAAATACAACTGCTAATGCCTTTCCTTGTCCTGAACGAAAGCCTTTACGATAACGTTCTGTTTTATGTGCTTGTGTTAATACCTGTTTTTTACCAACAATACTTTCAAGTTTACGAATAAAATGTTGATTTACAGAGCTATTACTCTCATTCATTTTCCCTATCCTATTCCTGTCTTGTCTGATTAATTTGTATTTTGCTCGCTTTTATTATTACTCATAAGGCTACGTGCAAAATATAAACTTATCATTTATATAACTGCTTTTATACTGCTATCCACATTTCCAAAAAAAATAACATAATTTGTGTTCAGCCATTTTTGTTATTTAAAAATATTTTTGATATTTATTTCTTAAACAGAATATAGATAAGCCTCAATTTGCTATTTTATTCTATTATTAGCTTTTCTCTTGCTAGTCGATCCCATGCTTGGCAACTTCGACTTTTATAACCATTTTTATTATTTGCTAATGCCAATTGATATGACAATATAGGTTCAACAACAGGAAGTACCACTAAATCACCTATGGGATTTTTATTACACATACTCCTAGGCAGTAGAGTTACACCTACACCCGCTTTTACCATTGCTATAATTAAATCTAAATGGTTACTACGTCCCGCAACAATAGGCGTTGTATTATAAATACCGCAGGCACTATAAACTAAATCATTAATGCGAAAATCTTCAGAGAAGAAAATAAATGATTCATTAATCAACTCGTTAAAATGTACTTCTTTCTTGATGGCTAAAGGATGTGATGGAGACACTAATAGCATTAAGCTTTCTTCTGAAAAAGGTGTTAATTCAAATATGTCATTATTAAAAGGTAATACTACGGCTGCGGTTTCTACTTTTCCCTCTATCATCGCTTCTGCCATTTGTTTAGTTCCTAATTCAAATATTTTTAGTTCAACCTGAGGGTGTAGAGAACTAAATGCCATAATAATGTCGGCAAAATATGTCGAAGCTATTACCGGAGGTAATCCCACATTTAATGCCCCTGTCAATGGTCCAGACTTGTCTTGTATAGCTTTATTCATACTATTAAATTGCGTGAGTATCTTTTTTGCATGTTCAAAAAGTATTGCACCATCATCAGTTAACCTTACACCATTGACCTCTCTCACTAATAAAACAACACCTAATTCATCTTCTAATTTTTTAATACTGCGACTAATCGCAGGTTGCGTAATAAACAATGCATCAGCTGCTCGGCTAAACCCATTTAATTGAACAACCTCAACAAAATAGCGAAGCGTGCGAATATCCATTAGCAATACTTACCTTATTACATTTAGTTATACCATCAATAATAATAAACCATTTCATATCAAATAATATCCGCGATAAAACATTAAGCATAATATAAATGAATAATTCTATTTTTAGAGATTATTATTCTGATTTTATGGAGATAATATGAACAACACCGTTATTGAATATATTTTAAACCGATTATATGACTTAGGTATAAGTGATATTTTTGGCGTTGCCGGCGATTACGCCTTTCCTATTGAAGACACAATTTGTAATAGCAACCATCTGCGTTGGATTGGTAACTGCAATGAATTAAATGCGGCTTATGCTGCTGATGGTTATGCTCGAATTAAAGGTATGGCAGCGTTATCGACAACATTTGGTGTGGGTGAATTAAGTGCGATTAATGCTATTGCAGGCTCTTATGCAGAAAATCTACCTATTTTTCATTTAGTGGGTATGCCAGCAAGTGGCGTACAAAAAAGCAAACGTCTCGTTCACCATACCTTAGGTAATGGCGATTTTGATATTTTCTATCAATTAGCCCAACGTCTTGCGTGTGCTCATGCAATATTAACGCCTGAAAATTGTATTGCTGAAATGGAGCGTTTAATTGCAACAGCATTAAAAGAACGCCGTCCTGTTTATATTGGCTTACCATCTGATTATGCAGTGATGCCAGTAATAGAAAACACATCTGTTACCACACCGAAAAAACCAATAAGTGATAAAGAAATACTAGAAAAAGTGGCATCACTGATTATTGAGAAGCTTACACAAAGCAATAATATCTGCGTATTACCCGGTATTTTATCCACACGTTTAGGGTTATCAGATAATGTCCAAGCTTTTATTGATAAAACAGGTTTACCTTACGCCACTATGTTTATGGATAAAAGTATATTAAGTGAATCTAATGCTCAATATGTTGGGATGTACGATGGAAAATTAATGACGCCTGATGTCAGAGAGTTTGTCGAAAATAGCGAGTATATATTAGGGATCGGTGCAATGATGACAGACTTTAATACCGGTAGTTTTACCGCCAGTATTAAACCAACGCAATTTATCAGCATCATGTCAGATTATGTTGAAATTGATTCTGTTGTTTATGACGATATTTATATGGAAGATGTTCTCTCCGCGCTCACAAAACAACTACCTTATAAAAAATATCATCAGATAAAGGCTAAAGGGTTAAACAACGCGGTTTTATCTGAACATGGTGAAATTACGGCTCAATATCTTTATCCTCGTTTAGAAAAATTCTTTAAACCTAATGATATTATTATTGCTGAAACAGGCACCTCATCAATGGGATTAGGTTTTGCTTTATTACCCGAAGGTGCACAATTTCATAATCAAACACTGTGGGGCTCTATTGGTTGGGCAACACCAGCTTCATTTGGTGCTGCACTTGCTGCGCCTGAAAAACGCGTTATTTTAATTACAGGTGAAGGCTCACATCAATTAACCGTACAAGAAATTAGCCAATTTGTTCGCTTTGGACTAAAACCAATCATTCTTGTTTTAAATAACGACGGTTATTTAATTGAACGACTGTTGTGTGATTATCCCGAAGCTTATTATAACGATCTTGCTCAATGGAATTATCATCAATTGCCTAAAGCTTTCGGTGCAAAAGATTGGCATTGTGAGAAAGTTACAACGATAGATGAATTAAATAAAGCACTTGAAATAGCCGAATCAATAGAAAGTGCCTCTTACATCGAAATAGTAACAGAGCGATATGAAGCTTCTGAATTAGCACAAAAATTAAAAGAGTCTAAAGATTCGCTTTATTCGTTTTAACGTAAACATGTAAAACTAAATCTTAAATAAACTCATTTTATTAGGCTATAAAAAAGCCTAGCTATTATTTTAATCTTTTTTAGCTAGGCTTTATTTAGATGTAAACATAACATAGTAAAATATAAATTAATTTATAATTCCATGAGTTTACAATTAATTGATTTTTATTTTACTAATAATACAAAATTTATGTTATTAATTATAAATAACGTAATTCAAGTTTTGACATCGAAGATGCTACCGAATCTTTATCTTGAGGATTTTCTTTTATATAGTTTTTTGATATAACTCGCATTAATTCAACAAAATTTTTAGGTGATATAGTTGAAGATTCATAATCACCAATAAAAAAAGTTACCGCTTGAAAATCAGCGGGATCATCTAAATCCATATCTAATACATATTCAGAACCTTCACAAATAACATTACCAATTCCCCTAGATGTATCATAAATAAATTGTCTAAAATTCATTTTTTCCATTTTATACATCGTCTCTAATAAGTAGAATAAATCTCCACCATTATTTTCATAGTGATAATGTTCACTTTCTTTCAACCATTTTAAATTATCACTAGACTTCATCATCATAAGCACCTTGAGAATTAATCACTTTGTATATGGAAATAGATATTTTAGTTAAATGATAATAAGCTCACTATCTCTATCAAAAGGTTTTTTTACATCATAGTGATAAATTCTATTAGGATCATCAGTTGCTGTAAGTAAAAAGTAGTACTGAGTATAACTTTCCACTGAGATAAAAAGTGATTTTTTATCTAATAAATCATACTATTGAATAGTAGGTAGTTCCTCTCTCATTCCTGATTACATCAATATACTTCCTCTTATTGTTTTTTTGATTTCTATAAAAAAGAAGAGGATCATCGCCAAAGAGACCACCACTAAAACGCCCTATGCTGGTTAAAAAATCATAAAGGCTTGGTAGAAATTGGTCGTAATTTAGATTTGAAAAACTAGCGTCAAAGAATTAGTACTAAATAGCGATTCCAAAACTGACATCATGGATAATTAATCGAATTTACTAAAATTTATGGTTAGAAATCGCTTTATCCTCACATGCTACGCTGGATCGTTGATAATTCAATTAACTATGGTCTTCATCACCACAGGGCAATTCAACATAACACTAGGAGATTATGTACAATTGATACTACCCAATCACGTATAATCAGCATTATGTCTTGCGCCCTTTAGTGATAATAATTACAGACTGATGTCTGGCTGGACACTACAAAGTTAATATCTATTTAATGATTGACTTAGCCACTCAATGTTTATTTTCCCAATAATTCACAAATAGATGAATACCACTAAAACTCAAACCAAATACTCCCCCAAAAACAATCGGTTTTTTTAAAAAAAATATATCAATATAAAAAACACCTAATTTCATATAATGAATAAATTCAACAATAAAACCAAGCAATAAGAATGTAATAAAAACCAGTATAAAGTAACAAAAAAACAACATTAAAAAATAATTAATTACTTTCATTTTCGTTCTCTATTGTGATTTCCTTCAATACTTCGCTAGTCTCTTTATTTAAATATTCTGAAACCCCAGCACTTGGACTGGGATCTTAACATCATCTACGTAACTTATATTCTATAAACCAATTACCTATACCAGCTATTATTCCACAAACCACACTTGCTTTAATTATTTTTTTTAATGTTTCAAATGAGAAAATAAAATCACCACTAATAAATAACCCAATAATGCTACGAATTATGAGATAGTAAAATGTTCCTATAAAAAATAGCCCAACGGAAGATAAAATTGTTACAATGAATAAATATTCAATAGAATTAATTTTTTGGCTCATTATCTTTTTCTCTTTTTTGTTCATTAAAATATTTAATTTCCTCTTGGATCTCTGTATTAGTAATTTCTGTTATAAAAGCAGCTCCCATATTTCCAGCAATGCTAGGAACTATGCTCGGTTTCATATCCTTCAAAAGTCCGTATAATCCGTTTATAGCTCCCCCCTGCAATTTAGGGTTGTATTTGGGATCCCAACCTCCAGATTTCCAATATCCCAATTGGTTAACCCCATAACTGATAGGCTTACCCGCGAAGCTATACCCCATACTAGAACCAAGACCTGCACTGAACGTATTTGTAAAGATTGCAGAAAGATCATCACCTTTAAATATGCTTAAAGCTCCCCCCATGCCTGCATTCCAAGCAACAGTTCCCCCTAATTTCGTGTACACCGTCATGCTGCCCGTCCCAAAAGCAAACACCACATCCACCGGGTTGACTTCTCCTGTAAACACATATTGAATCCCAGCATTTGCTGTAGCTCCTATTGTTCCGGTTGTAAGCATCATTTTCTCACCTTTTGCCAGTGCAAGACCCGCATTAAGTAAACCATGCGCTATCGTGCGCTGAATATCACTTTCAACACGGTTACCTTGAATTTGGTTTTTCACTTCATGGGCAAGATAAGGGGCGGAACCATTTGTAATCGCGGTAACAATGCTATTGCCCATCATACCTTGCGTAAATGCCGTGATAGCTTGAATAGCTCGGGTGTATTTACCGCCCGTGCCAAAGTCAGACTGGTTGGTATAGTCCTGTAAACGTTGTTGGAAAAGGTAGTTTTGAATATCACGTTCGGTGACGTTATCTTTAGTTTCTGAAAGGGCTTGATAGAAATTGGTCGTAATTTAGATTTGAAAAACTAGCGCCAAAGGATTAGTACTAAATAGCGAACCTCTAACTAACTATTATAGGTAATTAACTGAATGAGTTTAATGTTACCCTCTTCATACGCCAAACCAGATTGTTAATAATCCAGTTGGCTGAAAAATAGGGTAGTCATACAAGACCCAGTGTGACGCTAATTTTTTCTTTGTAAGAATATTAGTGTCTTTTATGTTCAAGATAACTAACTAAGCAAGCTACTATACTAAAGAAAAAACCAAATCCTATTCCCAAGCATATATAATCTATAATATTCTCTTTAGTAAGAGAAAAAAGACTATATTCTATTAAGCAATAAAACATTAATTCTATTAGAGTTTTTATTATTAATAGAATAAAAAAAACCATAAAAGAGAATGCAACCCAAAGTAGAATAAAATATTTAAACAATTTCATTTTTGTTCATTGTCATTCAATTTTTCTATTTTATCTGTAACTATTTTATTCGCACCTTCAGCACCTAGAGCACCAGCACCACTTCCAACAATACTTGGTACTACTGATACACTCGGTGGAGCTGTCATTGATGGCATTACGACAAATGGGCGTTCTTTAAACCCACTAGCCCAAGGATTAAATTTATTTTCAAGACGATGAGTTAACCATTTTGTGCCTCCGTAGCCTGCTGTTGAACCCACTAATGCCCCACTCATAGGAACCCAAGGTGATTGCCCATCAATTAGACTTGAAATACCAGCGCCGGTTGTATTCGTTGTAAGCGTTCCCCAATACCCCATTCCTGGTGTTATTCCTCCTGTTAACAAAGAAGAACCAAAGCTTGCATAGCTAAAGCTAGTTTCTGGGTCTTGGTAAATATTATACCCTTGCATGCCTAAATTTGCTGTACCTGTAGTTGTTACACCTATCACACGGCTAGCGACAGTCGTGCTACCTAACCAACTAGAAACATAGGGACTAATAGCCTTACTCATTATTGGTAAGCCTAATGCTGTCGTTGCAACAACGGCTCGTGGAATATTATTACCACGCTGTAACTCACTATAATTTTCAATGATAGGATCCAGTTTTTTGATACTATATTCAGCAATTGATTTGCAATGAGCATTACAATCTGCTGATTGAATCAGTAAAATTAATTCATCTTATTGTTGAACCAAATGTTCTTTAGTGATCCTAGTTTCTATCGCTTTTTTCTGTTGTTCTGCATCAACATTATTTCCTAAGCCAACTAAATGTTTCTTTTCTTCATCCGTAGAAGCAAGATAATACTTTTCAAGCCATGTAATTATTTGTTTGGCTGTTAAATAATTATTCTCAACCACCACTTTCCCAGCTTGGGCGGCATTGGCGACGCCTGCGCTATTATCACCCACTAAACCACCAGCAATGCCTGAAGCTAACGTTGCCCATGCACTTATATTTTGCTTTTCAGTTTCAGTCAGTTCTTCTGGGGTTTTGCCATACAGTGAGTGCGATAAAATATCCACCGTTTCGCCGGTCATTGCCCCAGCGGCTTGCACTAAGGCATTTTCACCTTTTGCCAGTGCAAGACCCGCATTGAGTAAACCATGCGCTATCGTGCGCTGAATATCACTTTCAACACGATTGCCTTGAATTTGGTTTTTCACTTCATGGGCAAGATAAGGGGCGGAACCATTGGCAATCGCGGTAACAATGTTGTTACCCATCATACCTTGCGTAAATGCCGTGATAGCTTGAATAGCTCGGGTGTATTTACCGCCCGTGCCAAAGTCAGACTGGTTGGTATAGTCCTGTAAACGTTGTTGGAAAAGGTAGTTTTGAATATCACGTTCGGTGACGTTATCTTTAGTTTCTGAAAGGGCTTGATAGATATCGTCGTAAGTGGTGTCTGAAAGGCGATTTAATGTTGACTCTTCTTTGGCAATATTAGTGCCACGAAGGGTATCAACCGTGGTTGCCAAATCGATAACCTGCGCACCAATTTCGCCCACTAATTGCTGTTTCTGTTGGCGGTTTTGCTCTTTTTCTTTGTCGAAGATTTTATTTAACGTGCTGTGGGCGTTATCGGTGTCTTGGCTTAATTGCGCGATATCTTGCTGTTGATTGTCGCTATCACGTACTGTCCATGTGCCTTGTGATACCGCAGATTGAGTGGTGTTCTCAGCGCTGTCACTATGGTTGCCTGCCATTGCTAAAGCGTGCCCCATATTCGCCAGCATATTGCCTTCAACGCCACCTGAAGTACTTACACCACCAGATTGATGCTCAACTTTATATTCTGCGTAGTTATGGATATCACTAAAGCCTAATGTGCCTGTATCGAGCTGATTATTTTTAGCCTCTGCGGTACTGCTGATCACGGCACCATCAAGTTGGGTATGTTTACCCACGCTAATATCAAACCCTTGATTGCCTGCAAATAAGGCTGATTAAATAACAAGTTAACACGGAACCATGTGGGAATACGGTTCCCCAACATGGCTAAACTAAACAGTTGACTATCTGGTTGAATAAGGAGTGAGTAACGTATAAAAACTTAAGGAGATCTTCGCTTACGCTAAAATATCCTTAGTAATACTATTACTTGCTATACATTCTTGGAAAGTATTCATCAATTTTATCGTTATCCAATACTCTATTGAGAGTAAAATCTACTGTATCAGAAACGGCTATTCCATGACGTAATTCTTCAGGAAAGTCATAGATTGAAGCGTATATCGTTGGTACTAAGTACCTAAAATAATCACCCATTTTAGTTTTTCCAGTAAAACCAACCGGATAATCTTCCCCTTCCATATTACCTTCTATACCGTGATATATAAAAAAGCCTTTTCTAGATGGCATATTAATTTCATTAAGTTCTCCACTCAGATGCCTATTTACCCAATATTCAATATCTTCTCTATGTTTGAAACCTCGATATACAAGAGATGAGTATAAATCAAGAATAGTTTTTCCATTTTTATTTTCAGGATATGTAGTATATTTTTCTGATTCTTCCCACTTAAATTCATTGAGTTCATCTAATAAATTTTCAAAGTTATTAATTGATAAAAGAGAGTTAGGTAACCAGCCCCAACAATTATTAACCATTACAGCTATCTTTCCATTTTTATCCATTGCAAACCAAGTATAAATAGTACCAAAACCGGGTTCCCAATGACTGTTTGATGTATTCATTATTTTATTTCCTTTGACCATGTGACTTTACAATTATCGCATGTTTCAATAATTATCTTTTCTGAATTTAAATTTCCATTCTTTTGACTAGATGCTTGCCTAAATGCTTTAGGTCTTAATGCATCAGTAAATTTAATATTTTCAGGTTTAGCACCTTGGCGAACCAATGAATCTGCCGCCGATACCTCAGCACATGCACCAACTTTATTTTTACAAAAATGAGTAAACTCACCTATTTCGACTCCTAACTGTTTCTTAATATAATCTACTGTTGTTGGGTGTAGCGAATCTGCAGTAATTTCTTTATTGCTATAAACGAAGCTGTTGTGTCGCGGCTAATAGCCCCTTTTTATTATCAATAGCTAATTTGTTTTCGCTTTTACCTTCAATGACCAACATTGCAGCAGATATCAAGCCATGTTGATTATTCAGGTTTTCAGTAGGAATTAATTTGAGTTGCTCACTGGCTTGAATAACACCTTGATGATTAAGCAAATCGTTTACTGCAATATGAATATTATTTGCTTTTAATCCTAGGTTTTCATCGTCTGTTTGCTGATTATCAAGCCGTTGAGCCGTTACAGTGAGTTGTTCTTGAGATTGGATCTGACCTATCTGGTTATTTAATTCCTGACTTAGCGTGATTTCGGTATTGTTACCCGCAAGAATAACGCCTTGTTGGTTATCAATACGCTTACCGTTGATCAGTAAGTTATTAGCTGATAATAGTGTTCCTTGCTGATTATCTAACTCACTTTGATTTAACTGAATATTCAGTTTGTCAGTTGCCTGAATATGCCCTTTTTGGTTATTAAGCCCTGCAACATTAAGTTGAGTTTCAGTCGCACCAATAACTTTGCCATTTAAATTGATCAGATCATTTTGTCTGGTATTTAACTTAAGTTGGCTATCTGATTGCAATAAGCCATCGGTATTAACCAATTCTTGAGAATGGATATTTAACGCTTTTCTGGCGTATAGAGTGCCTTGATTATTCTGTAACTTACCGCTGTTAATAGTGACCGCATTAAGCGCAGTTATTTTCCCTTGCTGGTTATCAATATCGCCACTGTTTAATAAAATCGCACCAGAAGATACAAGCGTCCCTTCACGATTAATAAGTGGCGTATTGGAGTGGCTAATCGTTAATAAATCGCCAGAAGAAATTTTTCCTTGATAGTTATTTAACTGTTCTGTTTGTAGGTCTGCTTTTTGCCCCACCGTTATTATCCCTTGCTGATTATTTAATTTTTCAGGGCTAATTAATTTCAGCATACCAGCGACAGAAATTAATCCATTTTGGTTGTCTAGTTGCTTAACCGTTGCGTTCAGATTATGTTGAGTAATAATGCCTGCTGTCGCTTTGTTATCCGTATTCGTTAACTTACCATCGGCATTAATGGTGAGCGCTTTAACCGCGTAAATTAGCCCTTTCGCATTATTTATATTATTGGCATTAATGGTTAATTGATGGCTATTACTGGCAATGCTCCCTTGTCTATTATCAAGATCGGTCGCATTAATCGTTGCTTGCTTATTAGTGGTTATTTTTCCTGTTTGATTAACCAGTTGCCCACTATAAATAGTCAGGTTAGCTAATGCACTTATTAGTCCATTTTGGTTATTAATATTTTGTTTCTGTGTGTTAATAACGACATTTTGACTCGCACTAATCACACCTTTTTTATTATCAATTTCAGCTGATTTTAAATTTAACCCACCCTGTTTGCTGCCTAATTGTGCTTGGTGATTAATCAATTTTGCGCTAGAAATATTTAAGTCGTCATCAGAAATAATGCGCCCTTGAGTATTATTAAGCTCACCACTTTTTAGATCTAATTTTCCTTGGCTAATAATACCACCCGATAGCGTCTGATTATTATTTAACGCATAACCTTGTGTATCTAAAGTGAAATTATCTGCTGAATAAAGTGTGCCTTGCTGGTTATCTAATGTTTGAGTCGTTAACTTAAAGCCGTTTGCCTGACTAATAACTTCGCCACCACGGTTGCGCATCCCTAAGTTATTAAGCAATAAAGATTTAGCAGAAAAGATATAGCCAGATTGATTATTTAAGTTACCTGTCACAAGGTTTAATACCCCATGACTAATAATCCCGGCTTGAGACAACGTGTTGCTATTATCTAATTGATTATTTTTCGTTGTGATATCTAATTGTGTTTTTGCCGTAATAAGACCATTTTGGTTATTAATAGCACCACTTTCGATTAATACCCGCTCTTCTATGCTACCAATCTTACCTTTCTTATTATTAATATCTTCAACAAACAGTGACTGTTTAGCCGTTGACGTGATTTTACCTTCAAGGTTATCAATATTACCGGCGTTAATTTCTAATTCGCCTTTACTTATAATACCGCCACTTGTTGCTGTATCAGTATTATCAATGCGCTGTTTGTCAGTATTAATATTTAATGCTGTATTTTAATAATTAAAGTTAATACTAAATCCTAAATTAACATGATCCGTTTTAAATCCGTCTGGTTTAGATAATGGCGTACCAATAAACGAATCATATTTTATTGTGGATGAAAATAACGAGCCTTTTATACCCACGATACCACCCGCAAGATGTTTACCTAATAATCGAGGATTATTCGCATTGATTTTTAGTTCACCGTAATCAGCACCAAAATAAAAAAATTGCTCTGATTTAGGGTATTGCCAACTTAATGTATTTTGTAAATACCAACCTTCATTAGCGCTCAGTGTTCTTTCACCATCAAATCCACGAATAGTCCAACGATTTCCGATTGCAAACTGATCAATGGGCGTTAATGCATCGTGCGTCATTTGTTTACGATAACTTACTTGGTATTTAAATTGCTGCTGAGCAATAGACATTGGAATATCTAATTCAGCACGCCATGTTAAAATACCGGCTTTATCTGTTGCATAATAATTATCACGATATTGTTCTTCATACGCTGCGACTGAACCAAACCAGCGTGTTCCTTTTTGATAATTAATGCTGGCATCAAAGGTCGCAAAACTAAAATATTGGCGGTGAGATAAGTTAATTAACCAGTGACTAACCCTTCGCCGCTGAATTTCAATTTCAGTATTATCAACATAATTGCGTAAAACTTTAGCTTGGATAGCATAACGTAAGGTCGTTTTACTTTTCTGATTACGAAAAAGAGTGTATGACACACCCGCATTAATGCTCTCACTTTCACCTGAATAGAGAATATCTTTGATATGACCTGCAACTGTTTGGGAATAATCATATTTAGAAGCGTTAATATCAAATAGCCAATACCCAAAAGGCACAGAGTAATGCGCCATAATATTTTGATTATTTTTATTCCCAGCGAAGTCTAAATCACGTTCTGTTGATAAATAGAACAAATCACTCAGCGCTAAAGGATTATCTAGTGCTAACATTAAGCCACCTTGATAACGCCCTGTTGCAGGCGATCCGGCATCATTGATCCATAATGAAGTATGCCAGAAACGAGATTGTTTTCGTTTTATCACAATATCGCTTTCCCCTGCATTTTTCCCTGGTTTAATTTCCATTTCAGCACTCACAACCGGCAATCGCTGTAGGTTTTCTAGCCCTTGTTCAATATCTCGTAAATCGAGTAACTGTTTTTTATGCGCAGGCATACTGGTATACAACAAGGCGTATTTATCAGAGTCATCAGTAAATTTAACATTACGAATAATCCCCGGAACTATTGTTAAATATAATGTTCCACGACTAATATCTTGTTCAGGTACAACAATACGTGTGGTGATCCACCCATGCATTAATAGACGATTTTGCATTCGAGTGACGACGGTATTTATTCCTTTTATACCCAAACATTGCCCTATAAATTCTGTTTTAAAACGAGATAAATTAACCCAATGAGGAATAACTTCTGCATTGGTTATTTCAATATGTTCTATTTGGAAACAAAGCTTTTCTTCTGTTTTATGCTCTATTTTTTCATATTGGCTAATATCAAAATATATATTAGGTACTTCAGGTATTAATTGTTGATAAAGCGCTTCTTGTTGACTTTGATTATGTTGTTGTTGCTGATTAAATATTTCAGTCATTTTCTCAGAAGTATCAGCTGAAGATATGGGAATATTAAATAGCGCAAAAAATAACCATAATTTTAAAAAGAGTATAATTTTTTTCATATTGTGCAATAAATAGGGTCTGTGATTTTAATCATATTTATTTATGATACATCTAATCTTTAACATTATTGATATTAAAATATATAAAGTAAATATCAAAAAATGAATAACAAATAAAACACCATAACTTTTAGAATATAAAGATTAAAAAAATCAACTTATCTTAAAAAATTAGTCTTATATAATCACAAAAATCACTTAACAAGTTAATTAATGTTAAGCTTATTTAATTATAAAAATTAAAATAAATTTTATTTAAAATAAAAAATTGATCATTTATTTAGTTTAAATAATCTAATTTAAAATAGTTTGCAATTGAAATACTTATTCGATTTGAAATAAAATTTTAAGTTGAATTAATAGAAGTAAAAATATCTTTCATAAAAAAAATGGACCCTATGATCCACTTTTTTCTTTTTTAAACCACTATCTTTATCCACGGACAAAAATATTCACATCCACTTTTCCGCGATATTCACCCGCTTTTGTACCATCTGGTTTGCAAAGAGCCCATTTGATACCAAATATATCAGGTTGGTTATTCCCCATATTGGTTCCTTTTAGCTCGATATCTGTATTATTGAACTTTAATAAATTGTTATTATTTTCATCAGCACATTTTAAATTCGGTGTTGAAGTTTGCTTATAAGGCAATCCTATAACCCAAGGTTTTTTGTTAGATACAGTACCATTAATAGGTGCTAAGACTAATTTATTTACATTACTTGGATCTAAACTTCCCTCTTTAATCACCGCAGACATATTTACAGGGTTACCTGTACCACCACAGGATAGTGTAAATACAGAATCTTTAATGACTTCATTCGTAAATGTCATATTTTCATTAATTTGTTGATTAGATACACCAGTAACAGCACAAGAACGTTTTACTGTTACATCTGCAATTACGTTAACTTGTGCAAAAAAGTCACCACTAGCACTCCGACCAAAACTACCTACATAAAAAGGAGTACCTCTATACGTTAACTTACCTGGCGTTAAATTAGCATCAATATAAACAGGAAATGAACTTGGTGTTGTGACGCTAATAACTTTTGAACCACCACCAGGAACTGCTGTTGTTGCATAATTATATGGCACAAAACATACATTAATACTAGATGATTCTTTATCAACAAGATTACTGTTTACCTGAAAAAATTGTCCTGAATAAGCACTTTGATAATTAGAGCTAAAATTAGATAAACTGACATTGAAGTTAAATTGTGGTGTTACATATACTGCAGTCCCTGAATTATTGGCATGCGTTAACTTCAGACCATATTTATTAGTTTGCCCAGGAATTTTAGAAACAAATGTGGCATCACATCTCGTTTTTGACTGACTTAATGAAATAATCGCATACTTAGTATCCCAGGAAGAGTTACTGCTACTATCATAAACAGGACTCCCAGGAAAACTACTAGTTCCACCCAATGTACCATTTATATATTGAACTTGAGTGGGGCTAATATTCATATCAATCACCCCTGTTAAGTTTAATGTCATAACCCCCCTATCTGTTCCAGCTAAAACATTAAATGACGAAGTCATTAATACTGAAGTCAGTGATGCCATCATTAAATTACGTATTTTCATAGTTCTGCATCCACCTATAAAATAAGGATTATTTTTTATTGGCAAGAAAGAGATAAAATTCTTATTGGTTGCTTGCTATTGACTTCAATATTACTTAAGCCACTATATGAAACGTTGCAACTTTGCTGGATTTTATTACCCCATTTCACTAACAGCTTGCCATTATCAGGAAGTCCACTCATATAAAGCTGACCATTTTCACCAACAATACCTGTATTCAAATCATTAGGATTATCAGCATCAATTAACGTAGCAATAGCACCAAATGGGACAACACTCTTATTCTGAGAAAGATTTAAAATAGCTTGGAAGCCAATCTTTGTTTTAAAGGCAACCTTAACAATAGCGCCTTTTGTCGGAACTACATTTTGAGATGTTGATTGTAGAGTCGTATTATC
Source organism: Proteus sp. fly-1089 (assembly GCF_040138965.1). Classification (NCBI taxonomy): domain Bacteria; kingdom Pseudomonadati; phylum Pseudomonadota; class Gammaproteobacteria; order Enterobacterales; family Morganellaceae; genus Proteus; species Proteus sp. fly-1089. The sequence goes on along the minus strand of NZ_JBEETS010000001.1, from coordinate 293,821 downwards.
AGGCAATGTATTGACATTTAATGCAATTGTGTTTTGGCGGTATTCTGTAAGATATGGTGATAACGCATATCCTTGACCATTAATCGCACCATTTCCTGAACTTAACTCAGTTCCTTTTGCTCCAGGCGCTTCAACAATAGCCATACTATTGCCCATACTTCTACCCAGCAACAAACCATCTGAATGTAAAAGTAAACCACCATTCATACTGCCATTAACATTATAATAGTCACTTGAATAATTATAATTTAGAGAGGATGTACCGTAGTTACCTGAATAATTAGCATATGCTGAGCCATTATTAGGTTGGCCTTGGTTAGCCCAAGATTGAGAAATACCATAAGATAAGGAGTTATCAAATGCACTACCAGATAATCCAACTTGCTGATTAGTTCTTCCATTATTATCATGGTTTATCATGTAAGTGCTATTAAAATTGCTGAGCGCAGGCGAATTACTAAACACACTAAATGGAACACTCACATTAAAACTAATTTGCCTGTTCTCAGGCCAGCTATCATCTGATTTTATTCTATCAATACTGTAATTAATGCCAAAGTTAATACCATGAATATTACCATTATAGCCTGTCGTAAGTTGAGTAACATTCTTATCTTGTTCCCAATAATTATAACGGCTACCAGATAAATAAATACTACCGTATTGACCTAATGATTGTGATAATGAAGTTGTAAAACGGCTTTTTTCTCGTTCACCTAACCACGGTGAAGTACCATCTTTTAACCGATAATCTTCAGTATTAAATTGATTAAAATCGTAATAATCTTTAGTTGAAAAACGTAATGCTGTTAAGTCAACAGAGGTTCCGGTAGTAGTCATATTTTTAGAATAACGGAATCGATAAGATTGCCCATTTTGAGAGCCTATAGTATTAAAATCAGCATGAGCATGGGTGATATCTGTAGACAGAGCCCCCCAATTACCTAATGAAATTCCTATCCCAGAGGAAATAGCGTAATAATCTTTCGCCCCTAATACCCCACCATAAAGAGTGACATCATAAGGTAAACCATAAATACCGCTGGCAAGCAAAAAATCTGCCTTTTTAGAGCCAACCGTTGTGCCGCCATCAAATCGCCCAGTACTAATTTCATATTTCCATCCCCCCGGTCTTAACATTACGGGTAATGATGAAAAAGCAACGGTAAATGTCCTTTCTGAACCATCTTCTTCTTTCACTGTGACATCCAAGTTCCCCCCTGAGCCACTCGCATAAAGATCCGTTATTTTAAATGCGCCGGGTGCAACATAAGTTTGATAAATAACATTCCCATTTTGTCGGATAGTAATTTGGGCATTAGATTGAGCAATCCCACTCACATCTGGAGCAAAACCTTGTTGACTCGCTGGCAACATTTGTTCGTTAGAAACTAAACGCATACCTTTCATTGGAATACTATCAAAGACATCATTTCCAGTTGTAGTTTCACCAATTATAAATTCCGACCGTAAAGAATAAAGATTACGTGAAAGGTATGTATTAGAAAATTTATTACTATTATTACTTTGAGTCTCTGCATTATTTGAATTTCGGGTATACGTCTGTGTCATTGTAGAACGTAAACGCCAATCATAAAGATTAAACCCAGCTCTTAGTTGAGCAAAGAAATTATCATTTTTTTGTTTTCCATTATTATTCATTTTATCAGAATGACTATCGTTAGAAGAATGGCCTCCACTAAACATATAATTGATAAACATGGCAGTAACACCACTATCAAAAGAGGCTGGATCAATATAGCCAACGACATCATTAGACATAACAATTTGAGGAAAACTAGTGATTAGTTTTAATTCAGATAAATTTACTTTTATTAATGCATCAGGAATATATTCGTTAATATCATAAATCACCTGATCGTTTCTTAACGCATTTAATTTAGGTATTACCTTAGTATTAACACCTAATTTATCTAATAACTCTCTGGTTATTTCAGGTACCACTTTATTATTAGGCCCTTTTACTAAATTAATGACGAATTCACCATTGTTATTATTATTGACATAAACTAACAAAGATATTTCACCTTCAGGTAACGCATCTTTTTGTGAAAATTGGCTTAAATCAATTTCATTTGCAGATGCACCTAATTGTCCATCAAGTAATGCGGGATCAAAATAATCCTCTGAAAAAGAATTAAATGAGAGCAAAATAAGTGATGTAAAAAAACTGTATCTAAACATTGCCATTGATTTATTCATTTTCACACTCTTAATATTTGGCTTTATAAATTTATTAATTTACTGTTTTCATTTTTTCATCTAATGGGAACATAAATTCATCTAATACTTGCCAATGAATAGATGTAATATTTTCTTTATTTAAAAATAAGTATTCTTGCGTACCAAATGGAGGCACATTTTTCGATAACTCTTGCAGTTCGATCTCTTTTCCATTTATCTTTATTGTGTTAAAAGCTAGATAAATAGGTGAATCATTTTTAGCAATTATTTTATTACCATCAATTGAGAATGTTAATTTTTTTTCTGCATCTTTTATTTTTATACCTTCAAGAGATTTTGGTCGATAATATACTTTAAAGTTTAATGCCCTAATAAAGTTCATCTGCACATTTGGTGTTTCTTCAGATGTGGATGGTATTAATCGAAATTGAGAAATATAAACACTCTCTCTATCTGTTGATAACGCACTTTCTGAACCAGTAAACTTAATTACCCACTCATAGTATTCTTCAGGTTCTATTTTTTGTAATAGCGGAGTTAAAATAAAAGGAGGATTCTCTTTTTTATCAATTAATTGTAACCCTGTAGATTCATCTAACCATCTCATACTAGCTTGAACAAGATACGCTTTTTTTTCATTATTTCTTAAACCGATAGAGATGCTTTTACTACCTTCATTATATGTCATTCTTTGTAATGAAAATTCAAATGCATTATTAGCAGGCCATGCTAATTGGCAATAAAAAAAACCTAATATCAAAATAACAATAGAAAAAATACGACTATTCAAAATGTTCATTTCATTAGTCCTTATATTTGAATTCTTTTGATAACTCACCATAGTCGTTAATTATATGCCAACTAGCTTCTTTTATTGATAGTTCTACCAATTCAGTTTTACTATAAGGTGCCAATAAGAAAGTTTTATTATATTTTTCATTATCAACTTTAATTGATGTTAATGTCATATAATATGGAGTTGGGTTATCTAAAAACCACTTTCCTTCCTGTTCTTTAATAAAAACTTTTTTATAATCTTGTTCTAAAGGCCTAGCTATATTTTCAGGTCGATAAATTACTTTAATCACAAAATTAGTTATTAATACTAATTTTGATTCCTGTAATTCACTTTCATTAGGTCGTTTAGTAGATGGTATAATTTTTGTATTCAAATAAAAGAGTGACTCTTTATTGCTGGGTAAATCTTGAGTGTCTTTTAATAAGATACGTAAAGATGATACACTCTTGCTTTCTAAACGAAATACAGGAGGAGTAACGATAAAATTAGATGACAAATTCCCATCAATTTTTTCAGTAACGCCAGCTTGTATTAAATAAGGTTGATTATCATCATTTGAAATATATACACTTTCACTTGAACTACCTTCAGAAAAAATAACCCGTGTTTTGCCTAAACTAACCCCTTGAGCGTTAGCATTAAAATAACTAAAAGCTAATATTAAAATGACAGAGATTTTTATAATAAAATTATTCATATAATATCTTAATCAACGATATACGAAAAAGTTAATGTTGCCGAAAACTCTCCAGATTCGGGATCACAAACAGTGGGATCTTTGCATTTGACATAGGTATAAAGTGTTTTTTCTAATTTATCTTTACTTATGTTATTCCAAACAGTATCTTCAGATTTAAAAAAATCCGTATTAGTATTAGATTGAGCAACATTATTTTTACTTGATACTCTAATACCAAAGCTTTTATTGAGATCATCATTAAAAGTAATCGTATTTAAAGTACTTTTTGCCTTCATCGTCACATAAGTATCAAAAAAGTCATTCGTTTTACAGTCACTCAGTAATACCTTTATCGGAATAGGCTCTATAAGATTATTTTTAATTTTATTCGATTGAATACTGCCAAAATCAACTTCATTACTACTTGTTCCTGAAACTGATAGCTTACAGGTCTGTTTATCAATGGTCACTTTAAAATCAAATTCAATACTTTGAGCACTAAAACTAATAAATAGTATTGGTGTAATAAATAAACTTAACAAACTCCTTTTCAATAGAAATATATTCATATTTACTTTCTCAAGGTTGTATAAGTGTTAATGCTAATATTGCTTTTAGCGTACCGGGATTAACCGCTGAACTGTCTTTCTTAACGAGCTCGACTTCAAAGTCTTTATTTTTATTACCATTTCCTGTTGTAATATAAACAGAACTTGTTCCAGCATTAAAATTAACTAAAGAACAATGATCATCTTTACAATCGTATAGAGCAAAACTCGCATTAGTTGGATTATTCACCGGTGATATTTTGTTATTTGCAATTTGTGTTCCTGATCCCGCTTTTATAACAACTTCCATATCAGGTGTTTCATCAACATAATCCTGGCAAAGATAATTAACTGAAAAAGGTATTTTGTTTTCTTTTTTTACACCTATTTCATCAACATTTTGCATTAATATTGATTGAGAAAACTTCACCGCTTGGTCTGATAAAGTAAAAGCACACGTTCCTTTTGTTACTGAGCCTTTTACTATTACAACCGCAGAATCATCAACAGCGCTATATCCATAAAAAGAGATACAAGTTAATAATGCACCCAATACAATTGGTTTAAAATGTGGCTTTATGTTCATTAAATCCACCTAAATCATCTATTGTACGCCATTGAACACTTCCTTTAGTTACACCTGTAGGTAAGGTATATTTTATCGAACTATAAGGCGCGATCATGGCATTGTTATTGGCCAAACTAACATCTAGCTTTATATTGTTGACAGAAAACCCAGCAAAGTTGACATAATAAGGGGAATTATTAACTACCTTTAATTGTTTGCCTTCCACACTGAATCCTAATTTCTTTTGCGCATCCTCTGATGTCATCGGTAAATTTTTAGGTCGGTAGAAAAGTTTTATAACATTATCAAATCCCACACTTAGGCCCGCTGTGTCAGAATTATTGCTTTGTCCAGGGATCATCTTTGCATGAAAATAAAAAATACTTTCTCTATCTTTCGGTAAAGAATTACTCATGGCATAAATTTTCACTTCATGCCTTGATAAACTATTAATTCTAAAAAGAGGTGGAGTGACTTGAAATACAATTGGGTTTTCATCAGAGGAAATATAGGCTTGTACCAAATAATTCATTTTTGGTTCTTCATTACGAATGATAACACCTACACTATTCTCACCTTCAGGATAAATAAGACGTGTAGCGTTTAAACCCACACCTTTAGAATAAGCAAGTGGAGATATAATCATTAGTAAAATAACAAAAAATTTTCTTATTCTATTTGTAATTTTAATCATTATATTTCTTCTTTAATGAGAGGCTCTATTAGATAGAGCCTCTAAAAATTAAGTAATATTAGTTATAAGCAACAGTAAAAGTAACAGGTACTTTTAATTCATCACTTGTTACTGCACCATTTGTTAAATACAGACCAGCAGTCATCGGAATACGACCAGTACCATCTTTAATGATCTCTTGTCCTAATTTCAGACCTGTTTCAACATTTGGTTTAACTAAAGTATTACTTGCTGTTGCTAGCAATTTTACAGCTAAAGAAGCGGCTGTTGCGTTAGCAAACATTTCAGAATCAAAGTTTGATTTATTACCACGAGCATAAAGATTGATTGTTCCATCAGCTGCTAGTGCTGCTGTACAATTAGAAAGCTCTAAATTAAACGTCTTGTTATCTCCTAATTGATCACCGACGTTTTTGCCAGAAACTTCATCACTCGTGAAGGTTCCCCAATCAATTCTAGAACCTTCTGTTGTTGAAGAAACATCACAACTTGCGGCACGAATTAATGCTTCGAATGACACAGTTGTACCCTGTGTTGCAGCAAAAGCATTACCTGCAACCATAAATCCAGACAACACGATAAACGGAGCAACTTTCTTAATTAAAGACATATTGTTACCTTTCGTTTTTTAAACAAATCGTCTATTGGAATTAGTATTATTCCCTTAATTACCTCAATTAGATGTGAACTAAGAAAATATATTTTCTAATTCTTATTAAAGCGTAGCACAACAATCAAAGCTTACTTATATAACACGCTTAAATTGCATAAGGATAATTATTTAAAATTCTTTATTTATAAAACATTTTCTTTATTTTTAGAATATTCAGCTAATCTTTAATTGAGCATCGATATAATACTTAAAAAATAAAAAAGTATATTTCCAATATATATACTTTGTTTTTCATATATATAGATATGTTTATGTTAATATAAATAATAATTTAATTTAATCTAAATAGGTAAATATAACTAAATACAAATACTTAAGAATAAACTTAGATCCCACATAAAATTATTTTTAATTTTTTTATTTAAATGAGTAAATACCCTTAACTTTATTGTATTCAAATTAATCAATTGGTTATTTATTATCCTGTTCAATTCTAATACTATTTATTTAATGCAAAAAAATGGCCTCATTACTGAGGCCATTTTATTTATCATAATGACAATTCTTAGAATATTACTTCTCTGGCATTTGTGGCATTGGGCGACGGAAACGACGTGTGATCCACACCATATAAAGTATACCAATAGCGCCCCAAACAAGGCCTAATTCCATAGAACCTGGCTCAAGGTTTATCCACAAGACCCCCATTGTCGCTGCACCAATAATAGGTAATATCAGGTAATTAATGTGGTCCATTATTCCTTTATTACGGCGCTCACGAATATAGAACTGTGAAATTACAGACAAGTTCACGAAAGTAAACGCAACCAACGCACCAAAGTTAATTAATGCCGTTGCAGTGACTAAATCGAAGAACACTGCACCTAAGGCTAAGAAACCCACTAATAGCACGTTAAATGCTGGGGTACGCCATTTAGGGTGTACATAACCAAAAGTCTTCTCTGGGAATACCCCATCGCGTCCCATAACATAAAGTAAACGAGCAACACCTGCATGAGCCGCCATGCCTGATGCTAATACTGTTACGCAAGAGAACACTAATATAATGGACTGGAATAAAGCTCCAGCAACATACAGCATTATTTCTGGTTGTGATTCTTCTGGATTTTTGAATCGTGAAATATCAGGGAAATACAGTTGTAAAAAGTAAGAAACCGCAATAAAGATAATTCCGCCAATCAGCGCTGTTAAGAAAATCGCTTTAGGGATAACTTTACCTGCATTTGGTGTCTCTTCTGACAATGTACTGATACCGTCAAAACCTAAGAATGAGAAACAGAGTATTGTTGCTCCAGTTATCATCGGTATAACTTCTGCATCAACAGACGCAAATGGTCTAAAGGTCCATAACTCCCCTGCACCTTCTCCGTTATATACACCGTGGATAAGTAACCCTACAAATACAACCATTACCGCAACTTGCACAATAACAATTGCTGTATTTAAGTTAGCGACAACGTTAATACCACGTAGGTTAAAGAACGTCATTAAAGCCACTAAACCAAATACAAAGATCCACGGTTCAACACCCGGGAATATTGCTTGTAAATAGATTTTCGCCAATAAGATGTTGATCATTGGCATAAATAAATAGTCGAGTAAAGAAGACCAACCCACCATAAAGCCCACATATGGACTCATGGATTTTTGAGCATAAGTATACGCCGAACCAGCTGATGGAAAACGCTTAACTAATTTTCCATAACTTACTGCGGTAAATAAAATTGCAACTAAAGCAATTGCATACGATGTTGCTACGTGACCATTGGTAATGCCAGAAACGATACCAAATGTATCGAAAATAGTCATAGGCTGTAAAAAAGCAAGCCCCATCATGACTACCTGCATTAGTGTCAAGGTTTTACGTAGTTGAACTCGATTGTTAGCACCAGTTTGGTTAGTGCCGATAGAGGAGATGACGTTATCTGACATTCGCGAACCCTCCCATAACTTCGGCTTGAGTATTCAATAAACTCAACCGACAGTTACTGGGAAGACTTCGCATCTGCCTATAAACAGAATAGAATGAAGTTTTTAAGGATGTGTATGTGTTTAGGAGACGCCGTGCTCCGTAGTCATCATTACCGCAGGTGCCGTTTGGCCCGACTGCGAAAGAGAATAATTGTACCATATTAGCATTCCTCTATCATGACAACCCTTTCTCTAAGGGGCTGGCTGCTAATCAAATTATGTTATCTATTCAGACTCAAATGAATCTGACCTCTTGGTGTAGTAATAAATAAAAATGCAAAAAAAAACCGATGCACTTTAAACGCATCAGTCATATTTTTAGTGGGCGCATTTTGCACGTCTCAGACTTAAATAGCAATACATTTTCATCAAAAAACCCTCTTTTTTTACGATCTTTTCAATTCGCAAACTAAGTCAACATATAACGCCACATTTAATTAACAATGATTGTGCTTTTATCACAAATACTGAAATGCAAACATTTCAAAAAACAGAATAACCATAAAAAAACACATCTACAACCAATTGATAAATAAGACTAAAAGCGAATTTAAATTTACCATCAATATCAAATCATCAAAATAAAGTATTTAAAATACATTAATAAGACTAATGATATTATTTTGTTAAAATCCATTTCCATTTTTTAAATAAAACGTTTTTTAATAAAAAACACCTATTTTTTATAGGTTTATTTCGCATAATAAAAATGTCAGTAAACAAATTAAGAACAAAATGATGAATAATACGTAGAAATAACAATATGATAGTCAGAATAAAGCGATTGATAAGATAATTTATTGAGCTAAATATAGACCTCAATATTTAAACTTTCCAGTATTAATTCTCAGCAAATAAAAGATAAAAAAAGACTCCACAAGTGGAGTCTTAATGACACAAACTGAGGGGTAATTAATTAGAAGTTATAGTTCAGACCAATATTGTAACGACGACCTTCTAATGTAGTATTAAAATGTTCTTGGTCAATACGACGATCTAACACGTTGTAAACACCACCAATCACATTTAATTGCTTGGTTAAGCTGTAGCTGGTACCAATATCAACAAATGCATAAGAAGGCGTACCATGTGACATAGAGGTGCGTGATAAGTAATCAGAGGTTTTACCACGGAAGTTAATACGCGCCCATGTTTCCATTTCTGGCGTTGTTTCCCAGTTTAAAGTTGCATTAGCCATATGACGTGGCTGTTTATTTAATGGCTTACCTTTGAAATCACCACTTTTTTGCTCAGTATCTGTAAAAGTATAGTTAGCCGCTAAATTCCACTCTGGTGATATTGTCCAGTTAAAGGTGGCTTCAATACCACGCATATTAGCTTTATCTACGTTCGTTCTATCGCTTACAAAGTCATAAGGGCCGCCACTATTTCCGACACCATCTGCTAATGTACAATCACGTAGATCCGTCATTTTAGAGCCGTCTTTATTGGTACGGCTATCACAACGACGCTCTTCCATGATCTTATCTTTAAAGTCGGTATTGAACAGACCTAAACTTGCTGTCAGGTTTTCACGGTTATCCCAAATAATCGAGATTTCTTCGGTAACTGATTTTTCAGGTTTTAAGCTTGGATTACCATAAATAACCGCATCATAGTTACCACCACCTGTACCTTGTCCCCATGATGCTGTTGCTTGACGTAAATCAGGTGAACGATAACCGGTAGATACCCCACCTTTTAATGTCCACTCGTCAGCAAGATGCCAGACTCCGTAGACACGAGGTGTCCAGTGTGTACCAAAGTTTTCATCTTTATCCATACGCAAACCGCCCGTTAAAGCGAAATCGTTAGTCATTGCCCATTCATCTTCAGCAAATAGTGCCCAACTATAACGGTCTAATTTATTGCTACCTTTAAGTTTATTCCCTTCATCTTTTAATTCTTCATAACGATACTGGGCACCAACACTTAAGGTATGATCACCGAACATTAAAACTGTCTGATTACGTACTGTTGTGTCGTCATAATCCATTTTACGGGATGGATTACGGCTTTCATCACGCTGAACATAAGTATTCATCGTACCAAAGTCATAAACACCATCATGAGTAAGTGCATAATGTGTCAGTTCATAGTCGGTAAAACTACTTTCAGGGGCTTTTCCTCGGCTAGGTGCTCCTGATTTAGAATGCCACACGCGAGAGTCACGATGTTGATTATCTTTTTTAAATTCAAAATCAATCGTGTTCTGCTCATCAGGCGTCCAACTTAAAGTACCACCACCTGTTGCTGTGATCTGACGGTTATAGCCATTCACAATTTTGTCTTCGCTACGATGTGAATATTGACCTTGAATTTTCAAACCCAACACATTATCAATTAGTGGACCACCCGCATAAAAACTGCCTTGATTAGTGTTACCTGAATCTTTACGCTCTGTGATAGTGCTGTCTGCACGTAAACTAAAGTTCCACTCTTTTTGCGCTTTACGGGTAATAATATTGATAACCCCACCCATTGCATCAGAACCATATAAAGAAGACATTGGGCCACGTACAACTTCAATGCGTTCAATGGCAGGTAAAGGCGGTAACCAGCCTTGTTCAATACCCGAGTTATCACTATTAGGACGCGTCTCACGCGATGCAACACGCTTACCATCAACCAAGATCATGGTATATTTTGCATCCATACCACGAATACTAATATCAGAACTACTTCCACCACCTGTTACTAATACGCCAGGAACGTCTTTTAGCGCATCAGTCACGTCACGATAAGACTTAGTTTCTAATTGTTCACGTGTAACAACAGAAACTGACGCAGGCGCATCTTCAACCGTTTGTTTAAACCCAGAAGCAGTTGTAACAAGTAGTTTTTCTACATTTTCAGCTGTTGCAGTCATTACAAAACTTGATGCAATAGCAGCAACAACGCCAAGCGCGATTTTATTTTTATTTAACACTACCATTCCCGATTCTCCAAGAATATATATTCTTTACATTTTATATAGATGGACAGATCGACAATTGCTCAGAAATTAGGGTAATAAATAAATTTAATTACCCTTAGTTATTTTAATATTATTTTTATATCCCTATTTACTGCATCCCTATATTTATTTTTTTCTCTTTTACTTCTCTATAATTTATCCACTAAACCATCAATAATAATTTGAGGTATTCCTTGTGAACAATATTCCAATCGACCTTGAACGCCATAAACATCAGCAAGGCTTTGTGCTGTAATAACTTTATCTGGTGCACCTTGCGCCATTAATTGCCCTTGCTTTAACATTAATATATGTTCACCATGTCGTAAGGCTATATTAATATCGTGGACAACAACGACAGTAATAATATTTCTACGGTGTGTTTCTTTAGCGACTAAATCCATTACATGATATTGGTAATTAAGATCTAATGCGCTTAATGGCTCGTCTAATAATAATAAAGAGGGTTGTCTAATCAATGATTGTGCAAGCCCAACTAATTGTTTTTGACCACCTGACAATTCATCTAAATAACGTAACGCTAAATGCTCAATACCTAATTGACGTAATAAGTGCATTACCTGAGCTTCACTATGTTCATTATGTAATCCGCCAGAAGCACGCTGTGCCACAATAATGGATTCTAAAACATGTAAATGAACACCCGCCGGTAATGTTTGTGGTAAATAGACGACATTTTGGGCACGTTGTGCAAAATTCATCGACGCCAGATCGTTTCCATTTAAACTGATAACACCTGATGATTTATTTAATCCAGCCAATGCTCTTAATAATGTTGATTTTCCACTCCCATTTGGCCCCAATAGTACAGTGACTTTTCCTTTAGGTAATGGCTCAACATCAAGTGCCTTAATGATGAGATGTTTAGCATAGCCAGCGCTAAAATCTTGGATTTTTAATCCTTCAATCATTAGATATTCCCTCTATGACGTAAAATCATACTGAAGAAAAATGGCACACCCACCAGCGATGTCACAATACCAACAGGAATAATGACACCAGGTATTAAATTTTTAGATGCAATCGACGCCAATGATAAAACTAAAGCACCGATTAATGCGCTTGCTGGTAAATAGAAACGATGATCTTCACCAAACATCATACGGGCAATATGAGGTGCAACTAACCCAATAAAAGCAATTGGCCCAACAAAAGCAACCGCCAGTGCCGTTAAAATACTAATCCGCAGTAATGAGCCTAATCTTAAGCGTTTTACATCAATACCAAAGCTAATCGCCCTGTCTTCACCTAATCGCAATGCAGTTAGTTTCCATGAACTTAGCCATGAAATCACCATAATGACAGCGAAAGCCCCAGCCATAACCCCAAGTTTTACCCATGTTGCACGCGCTAAACTTCCCATTGTCCAGAAAACAAGTCCTTGAAGAGTATCTTCTGTCGCAATAAATTGCATCATTGAAACCAATGCATTGAAAGTAAACACCATGGCAATACCAAAAAGCACAACACCTGATGTCGGAACACGAGTCCAACGTGTAATTCCATCCAATAACAAGGCTGATAACAATGCAAAAAGAAATGCATTGGCTGAAATAAACCATTGATCAGGAATGCCAGGAATACCAATACCGAGCACAATGGCTAATGCCGCACCAAATGATGCCGCATTTGATAAACCTAATGTAAATGGGCTTGCTAAAGGGTTATTTAAAATGGTCTGCATTTCTGCACCCGCTAACCCTAGCGACATACCTACCACCACTGCCATTAAGGCATAAGGTAAGCGAATATCCCATACAATTACTCTTGAACCTGCATCAACAAGCTCAGGCTGAAAAAGTGTTGTTAATAATTTATCCAGTGATAAACCTGAAGGTCCCATGATGAAATCTAACACCACCGAACCACAAATAATTAAAATGATAACGCCTAGCCATAACATGCGTTTATTCATCATTTTACGATAGTGTTTTTTCACGCTATCTGATGCGTTTTTTTCATGCTCTTGTGTCGCGAGTCGCTCTGACATCATGCTCATATCAATTGTTGTACCTGATCTTTTTTTTACGTTTTTCTGCCATTATCTGCCGTTTTGAAAGGCAAAGACATACCGTACAACTCATCAACTGTTTTTTATAATCAAAGAGCAAATTATCAATCTGGGACAATCTATTTAACAAAGAAGTGAGTCGCCAAATTATTATACGGTGAAATATATTCGCTGTATAACTTATTACATGGCGAAATTTGATTGGTGTACTGTTATAAGCAATAAAAGGATTAACTGTGATCAGACCGATTACATTAAGCATATTATTTACAACCAATAGCATCGACATTCATTTATCAGAAAACAAATCATGCGCTAACAATAAAGCAAATAATAACTATTATCAATGCGATTCCCGAGATAATTAGGTCTTTTACATGCTTTTTATCTTCTTGTGGCTAAAAAAATAAAAAATGCCCACTTTACTGTGATAAGTATCACAAAGTAGGCATTTTAATGCATTGATTTATTGGTTATTTTTTATTCGCAATATGGGTTGGAAATTCCATTTCGTTATAACGAATAAAGCGGGTTTTCTTCACAATTTTATAAGTAAACCAAATTAACAAGAATAATGGGATACCAATATAGGTTGCAATTGCACCATACCAATCAATCGTATCTTCTAAGAATGCTTGGTAATTTTGTCCTAATGTAATGATCAAGCAGAGAATAAAAGCAAAAATTGGACCAATTGGGAAGAAACCTGAACGATAAGGTAAGTCATTTAAATCGCGTCCTTGTGCAACATAACCTCTGCGGAAACGATAGTGACTAATTGCAATGCCTAGCCATGCAATAAAACCTGTCATTCCTGAGGTGTTTAATAACCACAAGTAGACAGTTTGGTTTCCATACATTGAGCTTAAGAAACACAGACCTGCAACAACGGTTGTTGCATAAAGTGCATTACGTGGCACACCATTTTTAGACAATTTACCAAAGCATTTTGGCGCTTTGCCTTCTCTTGCTAGTGTAAATAGCATCCGAGTTGAGGCATACATACCTGAGTTACCCGCAGAAAGAACCGCCGTTAAAATTACGGCATTCATAATTGCAGCAGCAGACAGTAATCCTGCATTTTTAAAGACTAACGTGAATGGGCTAACGCTAATATCGCCAACATCATTACGTAATAAACTTGGATCAGTATAAGGAATAATTAAGCTAATGATTAAAATAGCAAAGATATAAAACAGCAAAATACGCCAGAAAACTTTACGCACAGCCTTTGGAATGTTTTTAGCCGGATCTTTAGATTCTCCCGCCGCGATACCAATTAACTCTGTACCTTGGAATGAGAAACCAACAATCATAGCGACACCAATCATGGCTGCAAATCCACCCGCAAAAGGTGCATCACCAATTTCCCAATTATGCCAACCTGCGTTTTCAGCTCCTTTCATAATGCCAGTGATCATCGCAATACCTACAACAATAAAGATAATCACGGTGGAAACTTTGATCAAAGAGAACCAATATTCAGCCTCACCAAATCCTTTTACAGAGATATAGTTAAGCAAGAATATAACGCCAAGGAATAGAGCACTCCAGATCCAACCATCAACATCAGGGAACCAATAAAGCATGACTAATTGTGCAGCAACAAGGTCAACTGCAATGGTAACTGCCCAGTTGTACCAATAGTTCCAACCTAATGCAAAACCAAAGCCTTCTTCTACATACTTAGAACCGTAAGTTGAGAAAGAGCCGGATACGGGCATAAATGCGGCTAACTCACCAAGGCTTGTCATTAGAAAATAGACCATCAGCCCAATTAAAGCATAAGAGAGTAATGCCCCACCAGGCCCTGCTTGAGCAACCGTAGCCCCTGATGCGACAAAAAGTCCTGTACCAATTGAACCACCAATAGCGATCATCGCTAAATGCCGCGCCTTTAATTCTCGGCGCAAAGTCTGCTGTACTGTGCCCGACTTAGCAGTACTTTTTTGTTGTTCTGACATAACATTCCACTTTTATATTCACTTTTCTGACGAGGATTGTAGCAAATCTGTCGTTCGTGAATAGCAAGGATCCATGATTATAAGATACCTTCATAATCGGGCGTCAATTATTAGCAATTTATGAAAAATTGCTGATTAAGTGTTCAGCATTACAATATGTCAGCAGTTTTTTCAGTGCATCAGAGACATGTTTTTGGCGGTGATACACCAGATATAGGGTACGTTGTAATGCCAACCCTTCTACTTTTATCTCTTTTAATGAGCCGTTATTAATCTGTTCCTCAATAACTCGACGAGATAAACAACTGATACCCATTTCATACATAACTGCGTGTTTTATCGCTTCTGAATTACCTAATTCCATTTCAATGCGATAGCCTGGCAAAGAAGCAAAAAGAAGATGATTAAGAACATCTCGAGTTCCTGAACCATTTTCTCGTAAGATCCAAGGTGCTGATTGTAAATCAGCTAAAGTCACTTTTGTTGCTTTAGCTAAGGGATGATCTGGTGAGCAAAAAACAACCATTTCATCTAGAAGCCATTTTTGGCTAATTAACTCAGAACTTTGACAAGCACCTTCAATTAATCCTAAATCAACCCGGAACTCACTCACGAGCTTAACGACTTCTTCTGTATTCCCAATGCTCATTTCTAATGGAATATCAGGGTAATTACGATGAAAATTACCCAGCATTTTTGGAAGAATGTAATTACCTATTGTGGTACTAGCAGCAATACGTAAAGCACCATTTCCAGCCTGAAATAGTTGTTCAATTTCGATTGCACGTTCAAGTAAAGATAATGCTCTGGGATAAAGTAATCGACCATGTTCATTCGTAACAAGACGTTTTCCCACTCTATCAAAAAGCTGTACTCCTAATTGGCTTTCTAGATCAGTTAAAGAAGCACTGACAGCAGATTGAGATAGAGCAAGCTGTTGTGATGCTTGCGTTGTAGAACCACTTTTAAGAACTTCAGTAAAGACTTCCAGTTGCCGCAACGTAATTCGCATGTCCATTCCACCTTTGAGCCGTCATTGTAATAACATACTATCCACAAACCAGTAACATACCAAGCACATTTAAGAAAATACACCTATATTAGTTTTACTGGTTATTATTATAAAAATAATGAGTTTAATAAATAAGATTGGTTGTTATATGCTTATGCAAAATTCATATAAGCAAGGTTTTTCTATGTCAGAGCAAAGTCAACCTATTACATTGGCGAAAAAATGTGTTACTCCAATTTATCGCTGGCTCCCTGGTTTATTATTAACAGGCGTATTAACTGCGCTTGCTATTTATATTGGTGATATCCCTTGGTTTTCTAACATGGGTTTAGGTGCATTAACGCTGGCGATCTTATTCGGTATTATTATTGGTAATACGCTTTATCCTGTTGCAAAACCCTATAGTGATGAAGGTGTCAAATTCGCCAAACACTATTTATTACGCACAGGTATTATTTTGTATGGTTTCAGACTAACGTTTCAGCAAATTGCTGATGTGGGTGCAACCGGTTTAATTATAGATGCAATTATGCTGACATCGACTTTTCTTATTGCAATGTGGATCGGTCGAAAATATTTTGGGCTAGATGAACAAACGGTGATCTTGATTGGTGCCGGTAGTAGTATTTGCGGTGCGGCGGCTGTTATGGCAACAGAGCCGGTTGTCAAAGCACAAGCAAGCCAAGTAGCGGTAGCGGTGTCTACGGTTGTGATTTTTGGGACTATTGGTATTTTTCTTTATCCTTGGTTCTATCACTTAAATGCATTTGCAGGCTGGTTGCCATTTACAGAAGAAACTTTTGGTATTTTTTCAGGTTCAACAATTCATGAAGTGGCTCAAGTCGTTGCTGTAGGACACTCAATTAGCCCTGACGCTGAAAATGCAGCCGTTATTAGTAAAATGATCCGCGTAATGATGCTGGCGCCATTCTTAATTATTCTTTCAACTTATTTAAGTAAAAAGAAAAGTAAGGCAAACAATGGCGCACAAACTACCGAAAAAAGTCCAATCACTATTCCTTGGTTCGCCGTATTCTTTATTTTAATGGCTGGTTTCAATTCTTTAAATTTAATTCCAGCTTCTATTGTTAGTTACATTGTGACTATCGATACCATTTTATTAGCAATGGCAATGGTGGCATTAGGTTTAACAACACATATTAGCGCTATCCGACAAGCCGGTATCAAACCATTATTATTAGCTTTATTCTTATTTTTCTGGTTAACCCTTGGTGGTGCGATAATTAATATCTTTATTCAAACTGTGCTGATGTCTTAATAGGAATATCGATAAAAATTACCCTCCCCTTAAATTTTCGCCTTGAGAAGTGTTTTTTATTATTGCGCAACTTTTTAGTTGCGCTTTTTTGCTTTTATTATCTCAATATGATGTTATACGCTTGTATGTTTGTTATCGTGGTGTGAAATAAATCTAAGGAGAGAAGTAATGAAATTTGTTGGCGCACATGTCAGTGCTGCTGGTGGCGTCGATCAGGCGGTATTACGCGCACATGAAATCAAAGCTACTGCGTTTGCTCTTTTTACTAAAAACCAGCGCCAGTGGAAAGCCGCTCCATTATCCACAGAAGTCATTGATAAATTTAAAAAGAACTGTGAACTTTATGGTTATGGCCCTTCTCAAATTTTACCCCATGACAGTTATCTAATTAATTTAGGCCATCCTGAAGAAGAAGCGCTTGAAAAATCGAGAGACGCTTTTTTAGATGAAATGCAACGTTGCGAACAACTTGGCATTGAACTACTTAATTTTCATCCTGGTAGCCACTTAAATAAAATTGATGTTGATAAATGCTTACAAAAAATAGCTCAGTCAATTAACATCACTTTAGAAAAAACAAAAAATGTTACCGCTGTTATTGAAAATACAGCTGGCCAAGGTACTAATTTGGGTTATCGTTTCGAACATCTTGCGGCGATTATTGATGGTGTTGAAGATAAATCTCGCGTTGGCGTTTGTATTGATACTTGTCACACCTTCGCTGCTGGTTATGATCTAAGAACCCGTGAAGAGTGTGAAAAAACCTTTGCTGAGTTTGAAAAAATAGTCGGCTTCCAATACTTAAAAGCGATGCACTTAAACGACGCTAAAAGTGAATTAGCAAGTCGAGTTGACCGTCACCATAGCTTAGGTGAAGGCAATATTGGCAAAGTTCCTTTCAGTTATATTATGCAAGATGCACGTTTTGACGGTATTCCACTAATTTTAGAAACTATTAACCCTGATATTTGGCCTGATGAAATCGCTTGGTTAAAATCACAACAAGCCTAAATTTGGTATTCTTTGCGGTTTATCCCAAAATAAACCGCAAATAGCATTATTTTATTGGTATTAACGCAATTTTAGTCATCATCTGAGCAAGTTGGCTTCTATCTTTAATTCCTACATCAGGCTGACTCACAGATAACGCAGAAATGGCCGTTGCTAAACGTAGCGTATGTTCGCTAGTTTGGCTCATTAATAAACCGTAAACTAATCCCGCAACCATTGAATCACCAGCTCCTACAGTGCTTACTACATCACAATGCGGTGGTTTAGCTAGCCAAGCACCAGAAGCATTTACCCATAATGCTCCCTTTTCACCTAATGAAATAACAACATGTGCAATGCCTTTATCCCTCAATTGATGCGCTGCTTTAATAACATCTGTCATTTCAGTCAGTGAATGTCCAACCCAGGCTTCTAACTCCCGATGGTTTGGTTTTATTAACCAAGGTGCGGCTTTTAACCCTGCCACTAGTGCATCACGACTACTATCAAAAATAATGCAAGGACACAACTGCCTTAATTTAATCATCCACCGTGTAAAGGCTTCAGGGTCAACACCATTAGGTAGGCTGCCACTAACAACCACCATATCAAAATGCCCCAGCCAATTAAGTGAGTCTGTTGCAAAACGCTGCCAATCTTGTGGTGATACCGTAAACCCTGAAAAATTAAAATCAGTAACCTGCCCTTTTCCCTCAGTCAATTTCACATTAATGCGTGTACGGCCAGATACCAAATAAAAGCGGTTAGCCATTCCATTTTCACTAAAAAAATGCTGAAACTCTTCTTGATTTTCGCGCCCCATAAATCCACTGACAGTAATATCTACCCCTAAATCACGTAAGACTTTCGCGACATTATTACCTTTCCCCGCGGGATTAAGCCCAGCTGTTCGGACTAAATTAACACCACCTACGTCAATTGCGGAGCAAGCACCAACAAGATCATAGGCAGGGTTTAAAGTGATCGTAGCGACACGGCGACTCATGCCTTTACTCTCCAATCGTTTTTATTATGAATATTTAGGGGCTATATATAGCACTAATTAACCTTAAGTTCAGTGAAATTGCATCGGTTCTTCTTGACTCTCACTCTTCTCCAAGGACAATAATGCTCATAAAAAATGACTTATCTATCCGTTATCAATAACTATATAAAAAATAAGGAGCCTAGAATGTCAGTCGTGGTCGGTGTTGGCGTGATTATTGTAAATGAAAAAGGTGAAGTATTATTAGGAAAACGCTGTGGAACACACGCACCTTATTGGTCAATTTTTGGTGGTCATGTCGATGATGGTGAAACCTTTGAACAATGCGCCATTCGCGAAATAAAAGAAGAAATTGGCATAGCTATTACATCACCTAAAGTAATTGGCATTAGTAATAATTTAGAGACTTACCAATTAGAAGGTAAACACACTGTTTCTATTTGCATGATTGCACAATACCAAGGCGATGAGCCTAAATTAATGGAGCCAGACAAATGTTCTGAGATCCGCTGGTGTTCACCGAATGATTTACCTGAACCTCATTTTGAAGCCAGCCGTAACTCCATTGCATTATGGAAAAATAAACAGTTTTACCAAAGCTAATTGGAACCCATCTATCACCTTCATTATTCTGAATGTTTTTTGTTCAGAATAATGTTTTCAACGTTTGATCTTGCCTAAAAAACTACTTATTTAATTCTCGATTTCTTTATCATTTCTGATAATGCTTACACTAATCTATTGATTTATATGATCGCCTCCTTCTACTGTATTATTTTTATTCACTTTTTTCTTTTATAAAGCACAATAACCTCTATTTACACTCTGAATACAAACGTGTATTCTTTACACCATCAAGCTAGTACATTGAGTCAATTTAATAAGGACATCTTATGTCAGAAGTCACATCAATAACAAAGCGTCCATCCATACTTGGTGGCGCAATGATCATAGCAGGCACCGCTGTCGGTGCTGGCATGTTTTCCATCCCTATTGTGACTTCCGGTGTCTGGTTTACCGGTTCTATTTCTCTTTTGATCTACACTTGGTTTTGTTTATTTATGTCTGGGTTAATGATCTTAGAAGTGAACCTTCATTATCCTTTAGGCTCAAGCTTTCATACCATTACCAAAGACTTATTAGGAAAAGGCTGGAGTACTATTAATGGACTATCGATTGCGTTTGTTCTTTATATTTTAACTTACGCTTATATTTCTGCGGGTAGCTCCATTATTGTGCAGAACTTTGCAGAGGTGGTCAGCGTACCACAAGCTATTGCAGGTTTAGTCTTTGCATTAATTGTTGCTTTCTTTGTTTGGTTATCAACACGTGCAGTGGATAGATTAAGCACCATTTTAATTGGCGGTATGGTAATTGCTTTTGTGTTAGCCATTGGTGGCTTATTTACAGAAGTAAAAATGCCTGTGTTATTTAATACAAATGAAAGTAATGCGAGTTATTTACCTTATGCTTTAGCCGCACTCCCTTACTTACTGACCTCATTTGGTTATCATGGCAATATCCCAGGCTTAGTAACGTATTACCGTAAAGATGGCAAAGCCGTCATGAAAAGCTTGTTGATTGGTACACTGATTTCACTAGCAATTTATATTTTATGGCAGTTTGTTGTACAAGGTAATATTCCTCGTGAAGGATTCAAGCAAGTCATTGCTGATGGTGGGAATATTGGTAATTTACTAGCACAAATGCGTTCAACAACTGCCAATGCTACTGTATCATTGTTACTAGATTTGTTCTCTTATATGGCATTAGCAAGCTCATTCTTAGGAGTTTCATTAGGATTATTCGATTACTTAGCGGACTTCTTTAAATTTTCCAATACAGGAAGTGGTCGATTTAAATCTGCTCTAGTGACGTTTATACCACCGACTATTTTGGCCATTATTTTTCCTGATGGTTTCTTATATGCTATTGGATTTGCAGGACTCGCAGCAACTATTTGGGCAGCAATTATTCCAGCCTTAATGGCAAAGGCCAGTCGCCAACGTCATCAAGGTCAGAGCTTTAAAGCGCCAGGTGGTATGTTTATGATTGGATTTGTTATTTTATTCGGCATCATCAATGCTAGTGCACATATTTTAGCAAACTTTAATCTTCTTCCTATCTACCGCTAATCACTTCACTAAAAGCCAGCATTGCTGGCTTTATTTTTTCATTAAATCTTATAAAAAATTGCGTGAATAACTTGCCAAGTTTCTGCACTGCGAGTAATTTTGTCGCCATTATCGTCAATGTTATTTAATGGAAGGTTTTATATGGCAAAAGCCAATGAAATTAAACGTGGTATGGCTGTTAGTTATAACAACAAATTATTACTGGTAAAAGATATCGACATTCAAGCACCCAGTGCTCGAGGCGCAAGTACTCTGTATAAAATGCGTTTTACCGATATCCGTACAGGCCAAAAAGTAGAAGAGCGTTTTAAAGGCGATGATATGGTTGACACCATCAACTTAACTCGTCGTGCTGTTAGCTTTTCTTACATTGATGGTGATGAGTATATCTTTATGGACAACGAAGATTACACTCCTTATACCTTCAAAAAAGATCAAATCGAAGACGAATTACTGTTTATTCCTGAGGAAGGCTTAGCGGGAATGCAAGTATTAACAATGGATGGTCAGGTTTTAGCATTAGAACTGCCACAAACTGTTGATATGGAAATTGTTGAAACTGTTCCAGGTATTAAAGGCGCGTCAGCAAGTGCGCGTACTAAACCAGCAACATTACCTACAGGATTAGTTATTCAGGTCCCTGAGTACCTTTCTACTGGCGACAAAGTGCGTATACATATTGCTGAACGTCGCTATATGGGACGAGCTGACTAAAATTAATAGTCAAAACATCTACTCATTAGCGTATTGCTAATGTTGTTCTAAATAGGTCAGATAATCGTAAGAAACCCAATGTGACAAACGATTATTTGACTTGTTTATCCTTGTTACTTTTCTCTACAACCCATTGATGCTTTAAAAATATTGAACGTCAATAACACCATTTTTTTGCGTATTATCCATCCAACGGATCTCAGCCTTACCCATATCTTGAGGCAAAATTATTATTTGTTGGGGATTATCAAAAGAAGTAGGAACAATGGATTGAGTAGATGTAAACACTTTGTTGTGTTTGTAACACTGATATTCAGCTTTATCTAAAGTAAAATTCATTTCACATGCAGGATCAACAATCGCACCCCGCAGATAAATCTGCCCTGTTGTTTGAATGGGATCAGATGCCCAAGCTAATGATATCGAACTGGAAACGAGAAGACTACATACTACGGTCAGATATTTTCTCATAACGACCTCACTTCTTGTTTGCGCTAGTAGGTATGAGGATCACACCCACCCGACATATTTTCATCATAGCAATAAAATATGACATTCATATAGACATAAGAAGAATATTTGATGTCTATCAAATATAAATGTTCGATATTTATAAATAAGAAATCAACGTTAATCAAACTTAAGTCAAATATTTGTAGCTTTAATAACTGTTTTATAAAATCATTAAAATTTTATTTAAAAAATACAATTATTGTTATTATTCTATTCTTGTGTAATTAATTATAAACAATATTCATTATAGCTAAGTTGTCATTAATCCACTTAATATCCATAGAACCTTTGTTGTTAATCAATTTCGAGCTAAATTGTTTATTCCTTTCTAATTGATATTGAGATTCCTGCATTTCACTACCATTCCAACATTTTGTTTTAAAAGTATTTTTATCTGTATCCATTAAACAATTACCTTCAACAATCGCACCAACAAAAGTGATTGTTCCGGAGCCTATAACTTTATTTTCCTTACCAAAAGAAGGTGCACTTAATAATAAAGACAAGCACATAGCTGCAATATAAAGCTTCTTCAAAACTGATCTCCTCTGATTATTGTGCGTAGAAATCTGACAAGCCAATATGTTATTAAAGTCATAACTAATATCGGCTTGTTACTTTATTTATTTAATTTTTATCTTTAATAAAAGAATAGAAAAAAATTATAAGACGCTCAAATTAAGACTACCAAGAAAAAACACTATAAATTTAAGTTAAGTGAGAATGAGTGAGGATAACAAAAATGAAATAAATAGATAACATTTATCTAAGCAATAAATTGCAAAGATATATTTTTTTATTTTGACTATAGTCCTATAATCAAACTTAAACTTATTGTGATCTAGATCACCAAAAACATGTGAAATTTGTCATTTAATTACTATGAAACTTTCTAATTTTCACCAAAAAGCTCTCGCCATTTTTCTACTTAACCTTGTGAGCCTCATTATTTTCCTTTCTTGGTATCTTCCAGCACAACATGGATTTTGGCTATCAATAGACACCCATATTTTTTATTATTTTAATCAACATATTTTGCCTGATACTTTTTTCGCGACTTTTGTTGCTTACGTTAATAATAGAAAATTTGATTTAGTCATTTTGTTAGCTATGGGCGTACTTTATTACAATACTTTTCGTCAAAAAGATTATAAAGGTAAACGCCATCTTATAATTGTAGGATTAGTGATGGTAATCAGCGCTGTACTGATTAATCAAATTGGACAAAATATTCCAATAGAAAGACCCAGCCCA
Organism: Proteus sp. fly-1089; assembly: GCF_040138965.1. Lineage (NCBI taxonomy): Bacteria > Pseudomonadati > Pseudomonadota > Gammaproteobacteria > Enterobacterales > Morganellaceae > Proteus > Proteus sp. fly-1089. The sequence goes on along the minus strand of NZ_JBEETS010000001.1, from coordinate 269,868 downwards.
ACACTTTATTTTCAAGATGCACATAGAGTAGGAGTTGTGACTGGCATTCCAACAAAAGATGCCTCTGGTGACAGCTTTCCTGGCGATCATGGCTTAATGTTACTTATCTTTTGTAGCTTTATATTACGTTATCTTTCATTCCGCGCTTTCTTGTGGGCACTGCTTATTACCGTTGTGTTCGCATTACCTCGAGTAATGGCTGGCGCACATTGGGCTTCTGATATATTAGTTGGTTCTATTTCTTTAACTTTAATCACAACAAGTTGGTTATTAATCACACCATTATCAGATGTTATTGTCAGACAATTAGATAAATATCTTCCTTTTAAAAAATAAAAGAAAAAATACCTCAGATTAATTAAAAAAGAATAAGTGCAAACATAATGGCACTTATTCTTTTGGTCATTTTTTGACATTTGAATGATATTATGATGACAAATGAGATCTATTTTAAGTATTAGCACTTTATTATCTAATGTTTTGTAAATTAAACCCCTTTTCTCTCGCCATTTAACGCCTCTTTCTGTACACTTTTCTGGTTTCCTCATTATTTATTGTTTAATGTGGATATTTACGTGCTTTAGAGCACGTTTTTCGCGAAATAGGGTTGCCAGAGTTAAATTACACTATATTCTCTGGTTATTTGGTGAATAATTCAGGTGCACTTCTGCACGTAAGGATGTAAGGGAAATCTGTCACAATGAGAACAAAACCGTATATGAGAATGCTTAAGCTCATACCGGCGTTCATTGTTGTAGCTACGCTATCGGCCTGTAGCTCACAGAACGCAAATTCACGCTTAGCGAATTCAAGCACTACCCCACTTAATACATCATCAAGCACTTCTATTTCCCAAGCATCTCAAGATGAATTTGAATCATTGGTGAAGAATCTCGATATAAAATCTAAGATACTTGACCAATATGCAGACTGGAAAGGCGTCGCTTATCGCTTAGGTGGAGATACTAAAAAAGGCATCGACTGCTCTGCCTTTGTACAAAGAACCTTCCTTGACCAATTCGGTGTAGAACTACCTCGCTCAACCTCAGACCAACAATTCTCAGGTACTCAGGTTAACAAATCAAAATTACAAGCAGGTGATTTAGTTCTATTTAAGACAGGCCGTACTATGCGCCATGTTGGTATTTATATAGGAAATGATAAATTTGTACACGCATCCACCAGCAACGGGGTGACGGTGTCAGAAATGTCTAATGTCTACTGGAATAAACGTTTTTACGCGGCAAGACGTGTTATAGAAAATAATGATGCAACCCTTGCTGAGAACAACTTTTCAAAAAGTGTATTAAGATAACTAATTCCCTTATATCTTATTGCAAATAAAAAGCCTCATTATCAAATAAATGAGGCTTTTTTGTGTTCTTTAATCATTTTGTAAATCACACAATCATCACGTTAGTTTTATAACGATAGGTAGTGTTATAAATAAGAGTACGCCGTTGGAAAGGGCTCAGCAATAGCAACACCTGCATTCTTCAAGCAACATAACGCAGCACATTCATCATCACTACATAAGAAAAGGCATGGCACGCCATCCCACTCGATCACAACACTATCAATATGGAGATTACTCAGATACTGACGCAAATTCTGTATTGCTTCATCCAGTGTCATACCATCATGACTTAATAATTTTAAGCCAATCAGTGTATTTTGCTTTCCAGCATCATTTTCAGGTAGTATCTCTACTCTTGTACCTGCAAAGCCTGCTAGCCACCGATAACTCAGCGGCAGCTTATGAACTACCGAAAGTTGTACATTATCCACAAATCAATCCTGTTTCATCAACACGTTAATTTAATACATCATCAATACGAGTTTGAACTGACTTGCTCACACGTCATATTAAAACCTTGCTAATCATAAAACATAATTATTACAATTATTTTACAAAAAAAGCGAAGAGACGTATCAAACCATTTATCTAGTTTAGTGTTTGTACGTATTCATTTCTACGATGATTAATCTCTTCAATTATTCTTTCATTTTTTTAACATTTTATCAACCATATAAAATAATTGTATAAAATATTACGCATTCAAGTAAAACAATTCATCAATTTTTATCACTATGCTTCATACCAACAAAACAATAATAGATGATTATTAAAATAAATTTCACTTAATTTAACAAAACAACAACATTGAGTATTGATTCAAATCAAAAAAGCATACTAATTTGAAACGATTCATAAAGTACAGCAGAGGAAAACGTGGCTGATTCAGTGGGAGTAAAGGAGAAAAAGGAGAAAAAGGAGAAGCACGCTATAAATATCTCTTATTTATAGCGTGATATTCTTATTTGTAACGGCGCGCAAGTAAAATAAAGCCCATAGCAAATAGCACACAAAAAGCCATAGCACTTACCATTGGCCATTCTGATTTTGCTGGAAACATAGCAATAGCCGTTCCAACTAAAGCCCCAACACCAAAACGCACAGTTCCTGCCAAAGAAGAAACCGTCCCTGCCATATGAGGATAATCATCAAGAATAACAGCCATAGCGTTTGATGTGATCATTGCAATACCACCAACATACATCGCTACTCCCACAACGAGATAATAGAAATGTAAATTAAGGGCAACAACTAATAGTAGAAAGATCCCCATAATACATTGAATGGTTAGCCCTAAACGCAACATCTTCAACGCACCAAATCGACGAACATATCGCCCATTTATGCTTGTCATGATAATTAAAAAGATAATATTAAAACCAAAGTACAAGCCAAATTGATCGAATGGGATACCGTGTAATTCGATATAAACAAAAGGCCCTGCACTCAGAAATGAGAACATGCCGGCAAAAGAAAAACCGGATGCCAGAATATAACAAAGAACACGACGAGTTCTAAATAAACTAATAAATTGGCTAAATGTTACTCTTAAGCTAAAGCGCTGACGACGCTCTTTGGGTAAGGTTTCAGGAATATAAAACGCAATTAATGCACCTGCAATCACAGCGGCTATCGCAATACTCCAAAAAATAGCATGCCATGAAAACCAATTCATCACCCAAGCACCCAGTAATGGTGCTAATAAAGGCGCAATCGTCATCACTAATGCAACGAAAGACATACTTCTAGAGAAATCATCTCTAGAGAACATATCTCTCATTAATGCATTAATAACCACACTCGCAGCAGCTGCTGCAAAGCCATGGAGAAAACGCATACCAATTAGCATGTCAATAGATTCAGATAATGCACATGCACTAGAGGCAAAAGCAAAAACAATCACACCGCCCAAAATGACAGGCTTACGTCCCAAACTATCCGCCATAGGACCATAAACTAGTTGCCCAATAGCAAAACCAAAAATATAGATACTTAATGTCATTTGCACTTTACCACTAGGCACACCAAAATCTTGCGCGATAGTAGGTAAGCTTGGCAAATACATATCTATGGCCAATGGCATAAGCATGGAAATAAGTCCCAATATTAAAATGAGACTAAGGTACGACGAACGTTGCTGTTGCACGCAAATAAACTCCCAAAAACGACAGGACAGATAATAATTATTGAGGTAAGTGAATGCTGTTGATCTCTTCTTCTGTTAATGGACGATATTCGCCCTCAGCTAAAGTTTCATCTAATGTAATATCCCCAATACGCTCACGATGTAATGCGCTGACATGATTACCCACAGCTGCAAACATACGTTTTACTTGATGATATTTGCCTTCACTAATTGTGAGTTTCACTTCTGTAGGTGTAATAATTTCTAATTTGGCGGGTTTAGTCAGATCTTTTTCGCCATTCAGTTGCACACCTTTTTGGAACTTTTCAGCGACACCTTCAGCAATCGGCTCTTCCAATATGACATGATATGTTTTTTCACAATGATGTTTTGGCGCTGTAATACGATGTGACCATTGACCATTATCAGTCAATAATACAAGCCCCGTTGTATCAATATCTAAACGCCCAGCAGCATGTAATTTATATGCCAGAGGCTCATCAATAAAATAAAGGATAGTTGGATTAACTGGATCATCTGTTGAACACACGTAGCCAATGGGCTTATTCAACATAAAATAACGGGGCCCTAAAATTTGAGTTAACACATTACCGTTATAAGCCACTTCTTGTTCTGGTGCTATTTTGGTCGAGCCGCTTTTCACCATTTCACCATCAATTGTTACAAGCCCAGCTCTTAACTCACGAAGTATCAAGCTACGGCTAATCCCCAATTGCTGGGATAAAAATTTATCTAATCGCATGAATTTCTCTGAAAAATGGATGAATACCATCTGATATGAGGTATCTATTAAAAATGAATATTAACAATAAAACAACTAATTAATTTATAAATAAACTATTACATCCTTTACTTATCAAGCAGCACTTACCTTATTCGCGCTACCTATCAAAAAATGCTACGCTGACGTCCTGTTTGATTTCTTATGTAGAGTTATGGCATTTACACTCAGACCTTATCAACTTGACGCCGTTAACGCGACAATCTCTTATTTTCGTCAACACAACACACCCGCGGTGATAGTCTTACCCACTGGTGCAGGAAAAAGTTTAGTTATCGCTGAACTTGCTAAAAGAGCGCGAGGACGTGTCTTAGTCTTGGCACACGTAAAAGAATTAGTCGAGCAGAACCATAACAAATATGAAGCTTATGGTCTATCTGCGGATATTTATGCCGCAGGCTTACAACAAAAAGAGAGTAGTGGAAAAGTTGTTTTTGGTAGCGTGCAATCTGTTGCACGTAATTTATCGCAATTTAATGATACGTTTTCGCTTCTTATAATTGATGAATGCCATCGTATTAGTTTATCTAAAGATAGCCAATATCAACAAGTTATTAAACAATTACAATCCATTAATCCCAAATTACGGATCTTAGGATTAACTGCAACACCTTATCGTTTGCCTACAGGTTGGATTTATCAATATCATTATCACGGTATGATTAGAGGTACTGAAGAGTGTTTTTTCCGTGATTGTATTTATGAATTACCATTGCGTTATATGATAAGCAATCATTTTCTAGTCCCTCCAACTCGATTAGATATGCCCATTTTGCAATATGACTTTAGCCAAGTCCGAACAAGTCAAAATGGAATATTTAATGAAGAAGATCTTAATCGTGAAATAAAAAGACAAAAACGTATTACTCCCCACATTGTTTCACAGATTATTGAATATGCAGAAAACTGCCGTGGCGTCATGATATTTGCAGCCACCGTTGAACATGCAAAGGAAATTCTTTCTCTTTTGCCCCAAGATGAAGCGGCATTAGTGAGCGCAGATACGCCTTCTCATGAACGAGATACGCTGATTTCTCGTTTTAAACAGCAACAGTTACGCTATATGGTCAATGTCGCCGTGCTAACAACAGGCTTTGATGCACCTCATGTTGATTTAATTGCTATTTTGCGCCCTACAGAATCAGTCAGCTTATATCAACAAATTGTAGGACGAGGATTAAGATTATTTGCAGGAAAAACCGAATGTCTGATATTGGACTATGCGGGTAATCCTCATGATCTTTATCTTCCTGAAGTTGGCACCAAAAAACCCAACCCTAATAGCAAACCCGTACAAGTATTCTGTCCTGTTTGCCAATTTGCTAATACTTTTTGGGGAATAATGGATGCTGATGGCGATATCATTGAACATTATGGTCGGCGTTGCCAAGGCTGGGAACTAAATGAACATGGGCAAAAACAGCAATGTGAATTCCGCTTCCGCTTTAAATTATGCCCTTATTGTAATGAAGAAAATGATATTGCCGCGCGTCGTTGTGTTCACTGTGATGAAATATTAGTTGATCCTGATGATATGCTTAAAGCCGCATTAAAGCTAAAAGGAGCGCTTGTTTTGCGCTGTGGTGGCATGCAACTTCAATCAGGGAATGATGTTAAAGGAGAATGGTTAGACATCAATTATTACGATGAAGAAGGCACTTCTGTATCAGAGCGTTTTCGCTTAACCACCCCAGCACAACGTAAAGTTTTTGAGTTGAAATTTCTACGTGAACACCAACGAGCACCCGCTGTTCCTTTTGTTTGGCATAATGCTAACGATATCATTAAGCAGTTCGATTTATTACGCCATCCTGATTTTATTGTCGCCCATAAAGGTAAAAAAGAACATTTTTGGAAGATAAGAAATAAGATTTTTGACTATACAGGACGCTATCGAAAAGCAGATACCTTATATTAATCTGGATTTATATTTGCTGTTAGTGGACTTTTTCGTTAAAATGCGCCCCGCTTTATCTATTTTTAGATAAACCAAATCTCGAGCTTGTTGCTGGGTCGCCTGTAACAAGTATGTATTTTCTTTCTTTTTTATAAGAGAAAAAAGATGTTAACTATTAATGCAACTGTACGTAAAGAGCAGGGTAAGGGTGCGAGCCGCCGCCTGCGTGTGGCTAACCGTTTTCCTGCTATCGTTTATGGCGGAAATGAAGAGCCAATCGCTATCGATTTAGATCACAACGAAGTGATCAACCAAGAGCACAAATCTGAATTCTATTCTGATTTCGTTAACCTGGTAATCGATGGTAAAGAAACTAAAGTTAAAGTTAAAGCAGTGCAACGTCACGAGTATAAGCCAAAAATTACTCATATTGACTTCCTGCGCGCTTAATAAGCCACCCTTCGAGCTTTATTTTTCGGGACGCCGAGCATGTAACGCCACTTAATGTGGCGTTATTTGTTTCTACTAGATTATTATTTTTCTGATGCTCTACGCTGTAATTGATCACGTAAATTAGGTGGAGTACCCTTGATCGTGAGTGTATCTGTTGCTGGATCCCAGAATATTCTTTCACCCAATAATTTCGCATCAAAATTAACGGTTAATCCACCGCCACTACCAGAATATTTCATCAATTGGCGTAAAGTACTGCGATCAGCCGGAAAAGTATCAGCTAATTCATAGCCCTTCTCTTCGGTAAATTGAACAAAGTTTTGATCACCCAAAGATGGTAATTCCTCAGCAAGCTCAGTTAAGGCAATTTCTTCACCAGATTGTAATTGCTCATTACAGTAACTATATACTTGTTCGCGACAAGTCTGACGTGCTTGCTTGTCCATTTCAGAAGCTTCACAAAAGTCATCAACCGCTTGTAATAAACCTTTATTTTGAACTTTAGCGTTTAAACCTTCTTGAGCACCTAAAAAGTCCATAAAAAAGTCAGAGACTTTGCGTCCTACTCGACCTTTTAAGAAAGTTAAATAGCGCAGAGAATCTGGAGCCGTTTCCCATTCAGTTAAATCAATACGAGCAATAATATCTGCATGAGGAATATCTAGATAGCGTGTTGATGAAACATCAAGACTGTCATTCACCCACATACTATTGCAGCTACTCAATACTGCAATTAGAAGATAATCCACCGCTAAATAACGATAATGACAAAAGAGAACCGTTCCCCCTTCTGCAAAGGGGTATTTTGCTAATTCATCTTTTAATCTCACTGTGGCGGCACGCGAAAAGCCTAAAAAGTTTTCTTCACCTTTGCGCTGCAAACGTAATGCTTGCGCTAATTCACTTTCTTCATTAAACAGACCATAAGCTTTATTTTTTGCACTGTAGACACGATGCAACTCTTCAATCATTTCCTGAACAACAGGTTCAATCTCTAATACTGAATCGCGTAACACAACTTCTAATGTCTGCTCATCTCGCTTGATAAGCTGATGTAAGACTAACTGACTAATATCTAGACTCATGGTCGTCCTCTTTTATTCCTTCACTTTCTCATGCGCGTATTCAAACACTCCCCACTTTCAGTATCAAGGGAAAATTAATTAATTTAATAGCGGAAAAAGGCCCAGCAATACGGTAATATATAGCGTTTTATTCATTTAGTAGGAATTCTGATTTTATGCCACAAAAATCCCGTTATAGTGATGAACAAGTTGAGCAGTTATTAGCAGAACTTGTCAGCGTTCTTGAAAAACATCATACTCCTACAGATCTTTCTTTGATGGTGTTGGGGAACATGGTGACAAACTTAATTAATACAAGTATTGCCCCTGCTCAACGGATGCTGATTGCTGATTCTTTTGTTCACGCATTGCGTGCTTCAATTGATGAAGGCAATATTCACTAATAAACATAGAAAAATTATTTATAGACATGGTAACGAGACCTCAGTCCTATCGTGAAAAAGTATCCCAAATGATCAGTTGGGGTCACTGGTTTGCGCTATTTAATATTATTCTAAGCTTATTGCTTGGAAGCCGTTACCTGTTTATTTCAGATTGGCCTGCAACTTTCGCGGGTCGTTTTTACGCTATTGTAAGTTGGATGGGACACTTTAGTTTTATTGTTTTTGCTATCTATATTCTTGTTCTTTTTCCACTTACCTTTGTAGTCGTTTCTCAACGGCTACTTAGGGTGATCTCTTGTGCTCTTGCCAGTGCAGGACTCACTATCCTTATCTTTGATATGGCTGTTTACCAGCAATTTCAGCTTCATCTGACTCAACTTGTTTGGGATCTAGTCATTAATCCAGATGAAGGTGAAATGGCTCGAGAATGGCAACTTATTTTTATTGGCATTCCTATTATCTTTCTTGTTGAGATGCTTTTTGCAACATGGAGTTGGCAAAAATTACGCAGTTTAAACCGTCAGCGATGGGGTAAACCATTAGCGGGTATTTTTATTACTTGTTTTGTCTTATCTCACTCTATGTCAATTTGGGCTGATGCTAATTTTTATCGCCCGATTACAATGCAACGCGCCAATTTACCATTATCCTACCCGATGACTGCACGTAAGTTCTTGGAGCGCCATGGTTTTATTAACCAATCAGAGTATGAACAACGAGTGATCAGTGAAGGTAACCCAGCCGCACAAGGTATTACCTACCCTCTTGCACCATTGATTTACTCAAAAGAAACATATTCTTATAATCTATTAGTCATCGTTGTTGATGGATTAGGTAATGAAGAAGTTCCTGAATTACCAAGCTTGCAAGAATTTGCACAAAATAATCTCAATTTTACCCATCATTATTCATCGGGTATTGATAATGATACGGCGTTGTTTGGTTTATTTTATGGGATCTCACCTTCTTATTTAGATAGTGTATTGAGTAGCAGAAAAAACTCTGCACTATTTGATGCCTTAAGTTATCGAAACTATCAATTAGCAATGTTCTCAACATATGGCTTTCAGACACCATTGTTTAAACAAGCTGTGTTATCAGATTTCTCTATTCCAACATCACGCAGTGGTAATAACGATGCCACCATTGATAGCTGGCGCAATTGGCTAATAAAAAATAACCAAACAACACCTTGGTTCTCTTTCTTACAAATTAATGGTCATACCAATAAAACGTCTCAACGTATGACATTAAATCAGCAATTAGAGCGTATTTTTAATACATTGCAAGAAACCAAAGTACTCGATAATACCGTTGTGGTTGTCACTTCTAGCTATCATCAAGACGGTGATAAAAAACAAAATAACCAATGGCTTTCTGATAAAACCACCTTTAACTTAAGCCAATCACAAGTGCCTCTAATGATACACTGGCCAAACATGAAACCACAGTTGATTGATAAAATGACTAGCCATCAAGATATCATGACAACCTTAATGCAACATGTTTTACGTGTGATTAGCCCTGCGGATAACTATTCACAAGGTGAGGATTTATTTGCAAGCACTCGTAATCATCCATGGATTTTTACTGGTGATGACGAAGCATTTGTGGTCTTTTTACAAGACAATACTTTGTTGATAGATAAACATGGCCGATATGCTTTATTTGATAAATCAGGAAAAGAAATTAGCTCTGCAAAACCTGACTTAAAATTATTACTACAAGTTCTTGCCGAACAAAAACGCTTTATTGAACGCTAACACATTTAGTGATGTATAAAATTACGTCACTTAATTAGCAAAGGGTTGCTTTAGCAGCTAAAAACAGTAATATACAGGGCACAAACGGCATGTAGCGCAGCCTGGTAGCGCACCGTCATGGGGTGTCGGGGGTCGTAGGTTCAAATCCTATCATGCCGACCAAATATATTTAAGAAAACCAACCGCTTAGGGTTGGTTTTTTTATGCCTGAAATTTGCCACTGGTAAAACCCCGACAATTAATCCCTCAAAACAGTCCTTTCTTTCGCTTATAAAATTGCCCTTTTCTTATTGCGATTATTTTGCCAAAATTATTAGCAAAACTTATGTAAAAAGATTCTTACTGGATAACTAGAAAAGTAAAATTAAATAGCAGGTATCATTACTTAAGAGAAAAACAAGAAATGTTTGATGCGTAATATGAAAAAATAATATGCATACTTGGTATTATCACATTAACCACATTTTTGAATAGTTGCATATTCTTCTCGTTGGATAAATCAGATACTATCTCATATAAAATAAAATCAGCTTAGTTAGCAAAAACGGCTTCTCTGTATCGAAGGTCTAACAAAACTAAACGTGGCAAATAATGCTCAATGTAACTGACTAAGCGATATAATCATTCAGTTATCATTGCCACTGTCTAATTAATATCCTGTTATTTTTACAATGGATAGGAATATGAACGATAAACAAGAAAACAAAAAATTATTAACATTTGCATCTCCATTATTATCTTTGACGATATCACTCTATATCAGCATATCTACATTTGGCTGTAATAATATTATTTGGCTAGCTATTTCTTCTGTTATTTTCTTTATCGCTTTTTTCATATTCATATCTTCATTAGAAATTTCTATAAAAATTATTTATTTTAAAGAGCTATCATTTTTATATACTAATAAATTTGTTATTTTAATCTTTACTTTAATGAGTTTTATAGCAACCGCCATAGTGTTGATAATTATACTCCATGAAGAAAAAGTACCCTCTGATTTTTTTAACAGTGTGGAATTTATTGCTTTTCTTATAGCTTATTTTTCTTTTCTCTTCGTATCTATTTTTGTTTCTTTCATATATTGCATGATTAATAGTAACAAAAAATTCCTTTTACTCTCTCTGTTTTTATTATTGATAATAATGTTATTTAAAGAAAGCGATATTAATTTTTTAATGTTTTATTCGCTTATTTTCTTTATTATATTTTTTGGGGCAGTAACTATTATTACGATAAGAAAGTCTTTTTCTAATTATGATTAAGTCTGCTCTTTCACAACATATCATTTAAATGATAATTTTTATTTTGCTTTCTGTCTCTCTTTTAGTAGGTATTATGCACATTAAATTACTCTCATAAATATTATGTAACTGGCTAATATAGCTGCCTTCTATAAAAACTAACCCACAAAGTCTGATTTTCCTATATTTTTTAGATAATAAACCTCGCCTGTTTGAAGAGGCTTATTATCAATGCTACTTTATTTTTCCAAACTTGATAGAAAATCTTTTAAGTAACTACTGGTCACTAGAACAGGTGTAGGTCTGCCTGATATTAATAAAGAGCTAGACACATCTGATAATTTAAGTTTAGCCTCATCTGGACCTATAGTTAATAGATTAAAAATTTCCTTTACTACGTTGCTGTTCAATATAAATACTCTGATTAGTTTTAATACTATTTAATGTGCTATCAGAATATGGATCTTCTTTATGACTTTTACTTCCTTGAGATTCTATTGCTCCTGTTGATGAGCAAGCAGAAATAAAAAAAACACTCAAAAGCATAAGTAACCTCATATCTACCCCAAATAACATTTAAATTAATAGCAAGTATTTAGAGTGAAAATGAATAAATTAGTTCACAAAACCAATCATTTTCATTTTTTACACTTACTCTCAATATGATTATATAATAAATAATATATTGATAATAATACAAAAAAATGGATTCTTAATGAAATTATTTACGCTAGTGACAATATCGGTAAGTAAAATATCGAAGTTCACGATATTCAATTTGTTGCACAATCAACAAATAAGGCCCCAAAAAGCCATCACAACAATTTTATTCGATAGCCAGTAACAACATAAAGATAATTTAAAAGATGTTGATGATTGCATTTTATTGAGCAAAATCGGTGATCACTACATTCATCTAATACCAAATAATTCAGGCAAACATTTCAAACCTTTATGGCAAGGTGATCAACCGATTGGTATTGAGAAAAATTAATAATTATTTTTACTTCACTGTAAATTATCAGTGTAGTAAATTACCCGAATTTGCAATCATCAACTCATTTTCAAATATCAATTTGAACGTATTAAATAATATTGATATTTTTATTTAAAATAAATTTATATTACTTGCTTGTTACTTTTATTATTTGAAATTCATTAATTTTTTAAAATAGAATCCTTTTTTAGTTTTTGGAAATTTATTTCCATTATATATTTTCCGCTCATAATCTCGGCCAGCATAGTGATTATCACCATAAAACTGGCCATATAATGCAGTTTTAGGGCATACATCATCAGAAAAAAATCTATGATTATTATCCATTTCAATTTTCCTTACTAATATTAATTAGATAACTCTTAAGATAAAATATTTATATATATTATTAATTTATAGTATATATAATTCAGACAACACCATACTACTTCTATAAAAATAGATCCAATTTTGTTCTTACTTTTATTTAAAATAACAAAAATAAAACAATAAAAATAGAATGTTTTCACCAAAGGCAATATTAGACAAAATAAAAAAATAGGGTATGATATAAATATCACACACCTTTTTTTATTATAATAATTTATTTATTATCTATATCTTTGTTCGCTATTCCAAATGGAATATGTACAGAAGGAAGTTCAGACGAGGATTTTAAATGTAACTTTTGATCATCAAAGAATATATGTGGTTTTAAAATCTTTAGTACATTTGCTTTCTCTACTCCTCCCATAAAAAAAGCTTCATTAACAGAAATTCCCCACGCCCTCATGGTATTAATAACTCGCTTATGAGACGGTGCATTTCGTGCAGTAACAATGGAGATCTTAAGTAATGGAACATAACTAGGATCTTGTTTTACTTTTTCTAATTCTAGTTTTTGAATATCTGAAATGCGCAGTAGAAATTTTTTTAACGGCCCTGGGTTATGAGGAGTATCAACCATTTTAGCCTCATGAAGATGAAATTGTGATAATTCTCCCGATGTTTTGTAAATAACCTCAGCCTCATCATCAGCGATAACACCATCAAAGTCGAAAGCAATTCTTAATTCATCTGCATTATCATCATTAATATGGCCCGCTAATATTTGTCCTGCGGGATAATTAGCTTTAATTGCTTGTATAACATCATCATGATCTGCTGATAAAAATAATTCAATATCAAAGGCTGGAATATAAATATGAGGTGATTTTCCTTGAAGAAATACGGCTCTGGTGATCCCTAACTCATAATGCTCAATAGAATTCATCACTCTTAATCCTGTATCAGGATCATTTCTAGATAATAAAATAACTTCGACCAAAGGATCATCAATCCTAATATTATTTAACTTCAAAAGTCGGCTAATAAACGGAAATGCAACACCTTTACTTAATGGAATATCTTGCATTTCTCGCTGATATTTTCGATAAGATTCCTCACCTTCAGTACGAAATATATTATCTGACTCTTCTAAATCAAATAGCGCACTAGAAGATAGCCCTATGACTAATCTTTTTGTTAAATCATATGCCATAGCGTCAATTCCTTATTAAAGCTCTTGATTATTTATACTATCATTTTTTTATTAGTGCTGAGATAAGAAAATTTGCGCATAAAGTATGGATAAGATGTGTCACAATCTTTACCAAGAATTTATTCTCCTCCTCAATACAAAACAATAAATGATATTGATTATCATTTGCATTTGAGTGTTATCACTATTATCGTAGTGGTCATCACAAATAAGGAGAAAACTCATGGTAAAAAAAACAATACATTTACGATCTCGACACGCTAAGGATTTAATCAATAAAATAAAAAAAATGAAAAGAATTGAGAATGCGATAAATACCAAATCAGAAAAAAGTGATCTCATTGTTATAATTGATAAATTACCGACTTTAGTTTCTATAAACTAGATTATTTTGTTGGTTTTTAGTGTGAATGAGTAGTGACCATAATCTTAGTGGGGTTGACATATCAAATGATAATGATTATCTTTTACCTTGTGAATAGTTGAGTGTTTTACTTGGTTTTTCACAACGACATTGCTCACATTGCTTCTAGTATTTATTGACCAACTCTCCTAGCGTTGGTCTTTTTTTTATCTATCGTATATTTATACTCATTTCACAATAAATAAAGAAAGCCATTACCTAAAAATACTATTTTCTTATTAAAGATAAAATAGTTTATAGTGTAATTTCAGTAAGAAAATCATTTTATATTTGGTTTTCTACCCATAATAATGGATTGTTAAACAAGCATTTTAGACTTAAAGCATATCATCAATAGGGATTTTACTTTATGGGCTTTATTTCATCTCTCTTTGAAAAAGAGAACAAATTGACATCGTTGCAACAATGGGAACAAATAAATAAAAAATATGCAGATAATCCTATTGAGCGTATCCGTGAAAAATTAGTACTTGTTGCTATTGTCGATCACGAACACAAAGAATTTGGCGCTAATAACCATAACTATCAATTAAACCCACCACTCTCGATAGAAAAAGCTGGTCAGTTACAAGAAAAAACTGGATGTAAATTTCCACAGGACTATATCGACTTTATCACTCGAATTGGTCATGGTGGTATAGGTTCTTATGGTGGTGCAGGCCCTTATTATGGGCTCTACGCTTTTGATGATGCGATAGATAGACATGATATAAAAAACTATGCGTTACCCTGCTTGCTTAGCCCTAATATGGATATTGAGGAATGGAAAGCATTATGTCATGTGCCTGATGATTGTAGTGATGAAGAATTTGATAATATTTACGATAGGCTTCACCAAGGTACACTCTATTTAGGAACCTGTGGTTGTGAGTATGATCTTTTATTAGTGGTGAATGGTGATTATAAAGGTCATGTTTTATATACATCTGATTGGGTAAATTCAGATACTCCCTACACATTTTCTTATGAGACATCATTTACACAATGGTATGAACGTTGGTTAGATGAAGTTATTTTAGGTTATGACACAAGTTGGTTTGGTCATCGTATGGGAGGTAATGAAGAAGTTCTACTTTGTCTTGCCAATGATAATGATGATATTACTAAAAAAACCAATGCTATCAACTCATTAACTAAACTACCTAAATTATCAAATAGGAGTTTATATTTTTTAGAGCAACAACTACAAACTGAAAGTATTGAGTTATATAAAGCCTCTTTAAATGTCTTAGCAACTTATTTTAAAGAACTAGCTTTACCTTATATTCAACGAACATTAATTACGCCATATGATGAAAAAACAGATATTGCGATTTATGTTATTTACTTCAAATATAAAGACCAATATGCACAGTTTAAAGAAAGTCTTATTTCTATTCTTAAAGTAACCAATCACGAAGATACATTGCGCTTTATCGGCTACATTTTAACAGAACTAGAAACTATTTTTGTTGAGGACTTTCAGCCTTTCTTTACTCATCAAAATGTAGAGATCATAAGAAGTGCTATTTATGCTGCCTCTCATGATACTAATTTAAAATATAAAATTTCAGCATTTTTTGAACTAACTATCTCTGATAACGCAGAAATCAGCTTAGGCGCAATTCAGGCATTATCTAGTTCAAATTATATCAATAGTGAGCTATTGGGTTATTTAAAAAAAGCGTGGAAAATGTATCCTGAAGAAAAAAGTCCCTATATTCGCAATAATATCTCTTCTTATATCGCAAAGGCATACCCAAACAATATGATTGATGTAAAACAATGGTAGTTAATAGATAGACACCCTATCATCTTCTTGCATCTGTTCTAATTAGGCAATAATCAATCATTATCATTGCCTAATTTTCACCCAAAATAATTATAATACGTATATTTTTGTTCTAAAGATTAAGAAATTTATCAATGCTCTCAGCTAAATGTATACAAATTTTATTGCTAAATTAACATGATTATTAGCTATATGATCCAAGCCTGAGTTCCCAATAAATTAAAAATCGATTAAAAACAATCAATTATATTAAAAATGAATCAAGTATCTATTGATTTTTTCAAAAAACACTTTTAGTTTCACACTTATTTTCATTATTTTTTTTTAAAGTTTGTTACAGATTGATATCTTTTTTTCCCTTACTATTGGTTTCAGTATTTCATCACTGATAGATATTTAATTTCCCCCCGCCTAGTGCGGGGATTTTTTTATCTCAAGAACTCAATTTAATACTGGTAAATAAAATTACTGTTCCTTTCAAATTAAATGTTCACTTGTTTTTTATAGCTAAGATAAAATTTAATTTCTCAAGAAAAAACCAAAAAAACTAACAAGTTAAAAAGGCCATTATTTTTATGACCTTTTTATCACTATTTTATTTCATTTCTATTTATAAGCTTCAAAAGTAATAATTTCTGTTTCATTATTTGGTTCGCGTAAATATTGATAATCTCCAGAAATTGTTATTTTTTTAAAACCAATAAACTCAAGGAGCCGTTTAAATTCATAAATACCAAACCATTTCAATTTAAACACTTCCCACTCACTTTCAATTATTTTCCCATTTCTCCATTTATCATAACGGTGATGAGATATTATTAATTGATTAATATAATCTATTTCGGCATTCACCATCTGCAAGGTAATTAAATCCCCTTCCGGCGTTTCAAATTGTCGACTAGAACATTGGCCTTTGGTAAAGGTATGCGCCAAACTAATGTCAATTAGCAAACGTCCATCTGGATTTAATGCGTTGTAACATTGTTGAAGTGACTGTAGTGCTTTTGTTTCGCTATCTAACAATAAGAAAGTTCCTGTCGGAATAATTATTGCATCAACAAGTGTCTCAACTTGGAATGTCAACAAATTATCTTTAGTCACTTTATCTTGAGGGCATCCATTACTTCTTAGATTTTCCATACAGAAATAAAGCATTTCATCTGAAAGATCAAACCCTTCAATATTAAACCCAGCCTTTAATAAAGGGATCAAAATACGCCCAGTTCCCACAGCGGGTTCTAAGATTTTACCATTAACATCCTTAAGACGCTCTTGATAATATTCTACATCACCAAAACTACATCCTATAGGTTTATCTATTTGGTAAACTTGGGCTGATAGTGAATGATAACTCTGCATAAATATTTTATTCTCTTTTTGTTGTTTATTTTAAATGATAATAAAGTGATAAATTAAGATATCAATGCTTAACTAGATAAAAATCATCAAATAAAGATATAGTTTTTATTTTTACAGTAACTTCGTCGAAATATTTTGACAAATTTTTTGTCATATTTAAATAGCTCAGATTATTAATTTTTTGTTTTAACAACAAAATGTATCATGAAAAAATTAAGTAATATAACTTATGTTTAATAAATTTAGTTTGTTAATAAAAGTAGACCTAATTTTATCAAATTAATACTATTCAACTAGTTATGTGAGCTATTTTTTATTTCAATTATTATTCTATTATTGTAGCCTTCAAAAATTCATTCATAAATGTTTATATAATTGTCATTATCCATCAAGTTTTTTTACAGATTGATATATTTTTTTTCTCTAATATTCCTTCCATCAGCCCAGTACAAAAAATACAGATCTTTCACAATAGAGATCAATTATTAAATTTGACCAATAGAATAATATTAAGGAATATAAAATGAAAAAGAATCTTATTATAGGAGCTTGTTTAACATTTTTATTATCACCTCCTACCCTCGCAAATAATAATAAGGTTATTGGTTCAGGAACAATTACTTTTACAGGCTCTATCGTAGAAGGTAATTGTATGATTAACTCTGTCGGACATATATTTAAGACAAATTGCTGGAATGGTGTTGAAATGGAGGAAATACAGCATAAAATTGAACCAAATGAAATTTTTAATGTTAAATTAAATGAAAATAGAGGTTCAATGAATATAAATTGGATTGGTGAAAATTTAGCCATAATGGATATAGTATATAATTAATCACTTCTCTAATCTAATATTTATTATTAAATAATGAGTATATATTTTCGAACATTAGAAGTTATTACTATATTTATATTAATGGTATTGCTCTATTATGATCATAATATATTAAGCAGGTATAGTTAACTTATATACCTGCTGACTCTATTCTTTTTCTTGCCTCTTTATTTTCCATTCTATCCCTTTTGTTGCATTTTTCATTAATCCATACAAACGTAAGGGTTGACAAGGCAATTGATAATGATTATCTTTTAGATTGTAAATGATTGAGTTTTTTACTCAACCTTTACAACGACATTGCTCACATTGCTTCCAGTATTTACTGTGACCAACACATTATGTGTTGGTCTTTTTTTATTAACCTATTTATAAATAGGTTAATGATAGAAACTCGCTTCACCTGCAGGTCGTGTTTTGAATCGTCTATGGGCCCATAAGTATTGTTCTGGCGCCCTCATAATTTCTGTTTCAATCAACTTATTCATTCTATCTGTATCGTTTTGAATATTCTCACTAGGGTAATTAACCAACTCTTCACCAATAATTAAGCTGTATTGTTTACCTTTCTTATTTTCGTTTCTAATCAGCGTTACAGTTAAAGAAGGTGCTCCTGATAATTTGGCTAATATTGCAACACCTTTCGAAGTTGATGTTTTTTCGACACAAAAGAAAGGTGAGAATGTGGTTCCTTTCAAACCAAAATCCTGATCAGGAGCAAACCAAATTGCCCTTCCTTTTTTTAGCTCCATAACCATAAATTTTAAATTACGTCTATCTATCATCCCTTTATCAGAACGGCATCTCGCTTTAGTTTGAATATATTCCATCGCTTTATTATTATGCGGTCTATACATGGCATTAACAGGGAAACAAAGCCCCATGATACGCCCACCCAACTCTAGCGACATCGAATGTATACCGATTAATAAAATTCCTGCATTTTTCTCATTAGCATTTGTAAAATTGGATATTCCCTGTACTACAAAAAGGTTTTTTAATCGGCGATCACTCCAAAACCAAGCCATTCCTGTTTCAAATAAAGCAACACCAAGTGAAGATAAATTCTCCATGACGAGTTTATTTATTTCATATTTATCTTTATTAGGAAAACATAGCTCTAAATTTCGCTTTATTATAGAGACTCTTCTTTTTACAAAAAAACGAGATAGTAACCCTAAACGTTTACCTAAGAAAAGTAACCAAGAATAGGGTAATTGTACTAATAGAAAAAGAATAAAAACACCAAACCAAGTTAAAAAATATTTTGGGTGTAACAGATGCAATGAAAAAAAATTTTTAGCGTACACAAGTTTGTCCTTAGAGAACTAAAAGCATTTAAGCCACATTGAATTAGACAGCATTTTTTTTAGATAAGTCATTAAATATTAATTTAATATTCTTCTTTAAATTATTTTTTATGATTTATCTGATATCTTTCTATTCTAATGAAGTTTTTTTCTTTCTTTTCATCGAGAAGGCAATATCTTGCTATCTTTATTTCAGCATTATAAGAATCTTATTATTTTATCTATCATACCAATTATAAAGGTAAATATACTTATGGTAATTTAAATTATTTACATTAAATATTTACTTAACTTTAATAAAATGACTTATATATCTTACTACGTGAAAATAAAAATAAAGTAACATAAAAAGCGGATATAAAAAGCAGACACAAAAAAACCCCACCGAAGCGAGGTTTTTTATTAGCCTGATTAATAAATTTAATATTACTTAACGTAATATCTTATTTAATCATGACTAAAAATTACAGACCGATTACGTTCGCGGCTGCAGGGCCTTTAGCGCCATTTTCGATAGAAAATGAAACTTCTTGGCCTTCTTTCAGAGATTTGAAGCTTTCGCTTTGGATCGCTGAAAAGTGTACGAATACGTCTTTGCTACCATCTTTAGGAGTGATAAAACCGAAGCCTTTATCATCGTTAAACCATTTTACTGTACCAGTCATTGTATTAGACATAAGATTTCCTTTAATTAATTATTTTGCCATAAGGCATTGTTTGCGGTTTGATTTCGGATTTTACTTATGGTCACTATTTGAAGGAATTCGCTACGAAGAGGTATCATGGATAACGCTAAACGGTGAACTACTTAAAACTGCACTAACATAAATAGGTCTGTACTTCCAAACCAGTGGCGCTATTAAGTCATATAATTCGATCTATAGCAAATTATTTTCAAATTTATTTAAAAAAAAATGTCATTTTGGCAATTTAGAAAATAATTATAATATAAGAGTAATTATCCATCCAATCGAAAACCATATTTATAATTGTATTTTCCGGTAGAACTGAAGTAAATCGATTAAATATACCTTAAAACAGTAGATACTGTTATTTTTTATAATACGCAGTATCTACTCCATCAATAATATAGTGCTTAGTTTTAATCAACTAATTCTAATAAAATATCTTCAGTTTTTGTCCACAGAAGTGATCCACCTTCTTCTGGCCATAAATGTCGTTGTGCATTAGGAAAACGTTGAAACAACAATGCTCCAAAATCAGGAGAATGAACGGTACTCGTATCTTTCATGCCATACCATAATGTTGTTGGCGTTTTTATGTCTTCTGGTGAAAAGCCCCATGATTGCATAGCAATAAGAAGATCTTGAGTATATCCCTCATTACCTTGTTTAAAAGCTTCAGCCATACATTCTTGGTAAACAGGAAGAAAATCTATCGATTGATAAACAGCTAAATCAACATCTGCACTGTAATTTAGAATAAAGTCCATTAACCAATTAGCTGATATATTTTGCTTAATCCAAGAAGCTAATACATCAGGAGCACTCACCGCCTGCTGTTGCATATTAGCAACATCTTCTGTGAGTTGGTTCCGCGTATCAGGATAATCAAATTGATCTTGTCCTGCGACAATGACTAATTTGTCTACATGACAATAAAAGCAAAGTGCCATAGCAAATACAGCCCCTTGAGAAAACCCCACTACATTAAAATTTTTAATATTAAGATGTTCGAGTAAAAATAAAATATCTTGAGAAAAAGATTTTAACGTTTTATGAGGATCGATCGTTGAATCACCTAATCCTGGACGAGTTGGAGTAATTAAACGGATATTAAGCTTATTTAGATATTCAGCGTCCACACCTAATAGACCACTCATACCTGCACCAGTACAAAATACCACTGGTTTGCCTTGCTCTGACCCAGACTCATACCACTCTAAAATTCTATTATCAGGTAACACTACATTATATTTTCTTGAATTTTTAACTTTCATTAGATTTATTCTCTATTAATTTTTTGATAGTATAATTCCCACTATATTAAATAGCGGTGTATTATCTTCTAAATTTAACTTTTAAAAACTAATATGAGACTAGCTAAGGATAAGATTTCATATAAACTCACAATAAATTTTCTGATAGTGTTTCAAGGCAAAAAACGAATAACTTTTATGTTATTTCATACAGTATAACTAAAATGAGCCCATTCGTTAAGAGCCTATTTATACTGTTATCACTGCTTAAGTCACAATATCACTATATAGTTAAATTAAGCTTACTTATTGAATTCAAAATAATACCTTTATCATCATCTTCCGTGTACTTTTAAGTATATTTGTTTAATTCAAATAATTTCCTTTTCTATTTGTTAAATAAAAAAACAGTATATTCTCCCTTCTATTGAACAACAGTAAAAACACCAACTTATATTTAACAGCACAGGAATTATTATAGTTATATTTATGATCTTTTTATTTTTAAATTTTAAAAGCTACTAAATTGATAATAGATATGCTAAAACTAATTGCATTCTATGGAAATATTTTATATTCAACCTGATTTGTAAATAAAAGGGAAGTTATACACACTCCCCTTTAATTTTAAACATTATTGCTATAACGAAGCTATTTTACTAATTCGCACATACGCCCTTTATCTTCGGCAACACGTCCATTTATAGCATCATCTTCTGAAATGGTAGCGAGGTTAAACTCATTTTTCCCTTTTCCCCATATTTGGAAATTTTCACCAACATAACGAGCACCACTCGCCGCAATAGCCTCTTGCAGAACAATAATTTCATCGCTGTAGTACATAACAGCAAGCTGTTCATTAGGAAATGAAACTCTAATTTTCTGGCCTTCACAATTATAAGTATCCGTTTTAGCAGCTAAAGCGGGAGCTGCTATTAACGATGAGACTAAAGCAACAGCTGAAATAGAAAATAACTTATTCATTATATCTCCTAAAATAGTAAATGAATTTCACTAATACAATAAAGCTAGGCGCTTTCTTTTAAAGACAAAATAGGATACTTCCGCATTTAATGAAAACAAAAAATTTATCTTTATTTGAATAAATAAAATCAATCATTGATTAATGACCTCGCCGGTTATTTTTTATTTAAAATCAAATTTAATTCAAATAATTTTCAATACATAACTTTACATTAATACTCGCCTATTTTACTTTATTCAATGTAACTACCACTATACGATATGCTATTATCCTAGCACCTATAAATTTATTGTAGTTCAATAAATTAAATCGATCTTATTGAAAAATATCGATAGAGAAAAATAATAGGAATATTCATGCTTCAAGAGAATGTTGTTAAAGATATCATTGTTTGGATCGAGCAGAATCTTGATTCACGTTTATCATTAGATATCGTTGCTGAAAAATCAGGCTATACGAAGTGGCACTTTCAGCGCTTATTTAAAGCATATACAGGAATATCTTTAGGAAAATACATACTCGCCCGCCGCTTATCTTGTGGTGCTTATGCCTTACGTATTACACGTTGCAGTCTGCTAGATATTTCATTGAAATACCGGTTTGACTCTCAGCAAACATTTTGTCGTGCATTTAAAAAACAATTTAATATCACCCCTTCCGAGTATAGAAAAAAACCAGGTTGGGATATTAGTGAGCTTATTTTTCCAGCACTAGAAACTGTTGAGCTAAGTGCCAAATATGAGGTCGTTACCTTCCCTTCTCTAAAATTAGCCGGCATGTCACACCAGTATAATAAACCCATTTCAACGTGGAATTCAGACAAGAAAAAATTCAGAAGGGAGTTTTGGCGTAAATTTTTGAAAGATGTACATACAATACCGACTGAGTTATACGCAATGCACAGAGCATCTGCAAGTACATTAGATGACACCATGTACATTTATAACACTGCGGTTGATAAAGAAAAGCTATCAACGGCAGCTAATATCTCAGCAATGTCACAATTAGAACTACCCAGTGGTAATTACTTAGAAATTACTTTCCATATGGATGAAATTTTGGATTCATTAACGGGTTATGATGACATTATTTATACGGTATATACTAAGGTATTACCAAAAATGAATTTATTACGTAGACCTGGCCCTGATATTGAACGATATACACTAAAAGAGCCAGTGAGTTACGATAAATTACTTGATCAAAGTGGGCAGTATTTGCAAAAAATTAGCTACTATATTCCTGTTATTTAATGGCCTATTATTAAAAAGATCCCAACAATTTGGGATCTTTTGTCTAAATTGTATTTAAAACAATATTTCTTTATCAGTCTTTTTTAGACTTATTAGCAAAGAAAATATCATCTTGAATATCTTTTGTTTTTACAGTAAATAATTCATTTGTTAAATTTTCGGTCAATAACTCCGCACTTGCCATCACACGTAAATTAAATTCATTTAGCATTTTATCTGCACCTACTTTATTTGTTTTAACCATAGCAAGATATTTAGCTTCCATTTCTTTTTGCTCTAATGCTGTTTTTTCTTCCCATTCTTGGTAGGCTTTTTTTACTATTGGTGCAAGTTTTGGATAGTCTGTCATCACTAATGTTTGTAATTTTCGATATTTCCAATAAATAGAATCGCTATCTGCTTTATTTGTACCTATTCCATAATGTTGAGGATAAGCTTTTAGTCCACTGTAATACGGAACAAATGCAGTTAAATCCGCCATACCTAAACCAACATAAGTTACTTCACCTATTTCCTGAGGAAGTTCAGGACGAACTTGCATTACATGTGCTTCATAAGTTCTAAATACACTAATTGGGCGCCATGGCTCTTTACCATTTAATCCATTGGTATAAGGATCGTGCTCTGTACCTTCAAAATGATTACGTAACATTGCCTTAGCTTCTTCAACAGAAACTTTTTTCTCTGGCGTTAATAAAGGTGCAAAATTGCGCCCATCATCGACAGCTTGTTTTAGTGATGGGTTAAATTGTTGTTGAATGATCCACACTCGAGGATCATTATAGGTGCGATCACGTTCATCATCACGCGTATAAGCTTTAGAGAAATTAAAAACCCCCTCTTTTTCTGGGTTATAAAGTCCTTTTTCGATCGCAAATTCCACTAAATTTTTAGAACCTAAAACATCATCTCTTTTAATATCATAAAATTGTAGCCTGCCTTGATTGCCTGTTGCGAAATACTTATCTTTAGGCAATTTTTGTGCAACCCAATGATGTCCTGTCCCTGTTTCTAAATACCAAAGTTCATTTTTATCAACAACTGCAACTCCGAATCCTTCTCCAGCCCCTTGTTTTTCAATAATGCTTCCTAATAATTCGATTGCTTCACGCGCTGTTTTTGCTCTTGAAAGTAACACATCAGGAATATCATCTTCTGTTATTCCTGTATCTTCAACATAAGGATCAAATGCAAGTGCTTGAGGTGAGGCGAAGATAGATTCTGTTCCACTAACCCCAACACCCAATTCATTAAACCCAGTTGCACCATGCAATTGTGTTTTCCAATTAGGTACAGTGGTATAACGTAATGAATTTTTAGGTAATGGATAAGTGAAGTTATTAACACCATTATGCTCTTTAGTGCTATAGATGCCTGTTTGGTTTGTTTTTGCTGGATGAATAACAAAATGTTGTGCTTTTAATGCATCACTATCTGCGCTACGAGCAATGATATATGAACCATCATTTGTTGCTTCAGTGCCAGCTAAAAGCGTGGTACATGCTAATGCAGAAGAAGCAAGTGCTATATTAATTGATAAGGCAATAATGCCTTTTTTGAATAAAGACATAAAACTCCCATTTGCTTGTTATTTATAATTTGTATATTAATTAAATATCTATAAAGAAATAAAAAACCAGATAGATAATTGGAGATAGAATATTAGCAATGAGAAAGAGAGTATTTCCGTGATTTATATCTCAACAAGCATTATATTTCGAAATAAAAACATTATTTAATCATATCGTATTAATATTAATAATCTTTATTAAAAGATATATTTAGAATGCAATTAAATATTAAAAAATATTGTTATTAGTAATCACTTCATGTAATAAATCATTATATAATGCACAAATTATGTTAATTCCATTGTGATTTAATAAACATCCCCCCATTTATTAATATTTATTTTCTTATTAAATTTAAATGATGCGTTTTTTTATAAATTCTAATAAATAGTAGATCTCTTTGTTAGGCCCTACTGCACTTGTATAAATAACTCTATATCCTGTATCTAGTAGTGCATAAAAAGTGGCTAAAGTCAGAAAATAATAAAATAGCCACTAAGAGAGTTAATGTCTTTAATGGCTATGTTATTTAACTAGAGTTTATCGATAAACCGCATTAACTGCTGACGTAATTGTTTATTTTCTTGTTTAAGTTGCTCATTTTCATCTAATAAAGTGAGCGCTATCGCAATCCCATGCCAATCTAATGCAAGTTCTTTATGCAGTTTTAATGCGCGGTGTGTTACTACAATCGCATTATCATCAAAAAACCATTCTTGAGTTTCAATTTCTAATGGTTCAATAACGCCAAGTGCGACAAATTCTTTGAGATCATCACTGGATATTCCCGTATGATGACAAAATTCAGTAACAGTAAATACTGTTGTTGTTAATTGACCCATTATTTATTCTCCCAGTCTTTACGTGGATTATAATCGGCCTGGCTATCTGCAATTTGTTGCCATAATTCGCGTGTCTTTTCATCCGGTTTCGGTGGCATGACAATTTTAATAATTGCATATAAATCACCACTGACTTTTTTGCTAACCAATCCCTTCCCTTTAATGCGCAATCTTTGCCCAGTTTGACTTCCTGCAGGGATCGTTAATAAGATTTTTTCTTTTATTGTGGGTATAGGAATTTTTGCACCTAATGCAGCCTCCCAAGGTGCAACAGGAACAACGATTTCTAAATCATGGCCTTTAATATCGAATAAAGGATGTGGTGCAATCCGGATTGTTAGCCATAAATCACCGTTTTCACCACCATTCTCACCGGTTGTTCCTTGCCCTTTTAAACGAATACGTTGACCATCAATAACACCAGCAGGAATTTTAACATTCAATGTTTTAGGCATTTCTTTTTCTAAGATCCCAAACACATTATAAACCGGTAAATGATAACTGATTGTACGTTTATGCTCTTCTTGCGACTCTTCTAAAAAAACAGCTAATTCTATTTCTAAATCATGACCACGTTGTTTTTGAGGTTGTTGAGCTCGTCGCCCTTCAAATGGAGAATGGTGTCCAAAAAAAGAGGTATAAAAATCGTCAAACTCTTCTTGGCTAAAGCTTTCTTGGTTTTGATTTGAGTGTTGTTGCGTAAATTGCCTAAATTTCGGGTCGTTGCGATGAGCCCAGAGCTCATCATATTCTGCCCTACGTTGTTCATTACCTAAAACTTCCCAAGCTTGAGCAATCTCTTTAAAACGCGCCTCAGCATCAGGCTCTTTACTGACATCAGGGTGATATTTTTTTGCTAAACGGCGATATGCTGTCTTAATCGTTTTAATATCATCCGTAGGTTTAACGCCCATAATGGCGTAATAATCCTTTAATTCCATAGTGATATCTCAATTACGTTAAATAACAAATAAAATATTAATACCTTATACTTAATTTATTATAGAACAGAGAAACTACGTTGGTTAATGAAACTCTTTAAAGCAGAATTTTTCAGCTTATAACACATAGATTTACCCTTTCATTATTGCCTATTTAGCAAAAGTTTTTTGTTTTTATCCCTCTTTTTAGAAAAGAAGATAAGAATATAATAACTGCCATCGAAACATTATGAATAGCACAACCTTCTATCAATATGAGCTTATAGCAGCAAGTAACGATAACTAAATTCAATAAGTTATGAGCATGTGCTGTATTAATCCATCTTGAATATTAAGTTGTGCTTTAAAATTAATTTAATTTATTAAGAGAGAATATTATGAGCGTTCCAGTATTAGGTCTTGGTACTTTTCGTTTAAAAGATGACGTTGTTATTGCCTCTGTAAAAACAGCGTTAGAATTAGGATATCGTGCAATTGATACTGCTCAAATTTATGGTAATGAAGTAGCCGTTGGTCAAGCAATCACTGAAAGTGGTATTCCACGTCAAGATCTCTATATCACAACTAAAATTTGGATAGAAAATTTACCTAAAGACAAATTGATCCCGAGCTTAAAACAAAGTTTACGTGATTTACAAACCGATTATGTTGATTTAACCCTTATTCATTGGCCATCACCTAATAATGCGGTTTCAGTAGAAGAATTTATGCAAGCATTATTAGAAGCAAAAAAACAAGGTTTAACACGTGAAATTGGGATCTCTAACTTTACGATCCCATTAATGGAACAAGCAATTAACGCCGTTGGTGTAGAAAATATCGCAACTAATCAAATCGAATTATCACCTTATTTGCAAAGTCATCATGTTGTTAATTGGGCGAGAGAACATGGGATCCCTATTACGTCTTATATGACATTAGCCTATGGTAAAGCATTAAAAGATGAAACTATTCAGGCAATTGCTAAAAAACATAATGCAACTGCCGCACAAGTTATTTTAGCTTGGGCAATAAGTGAAGGATATTCTGTTATTCCATCTTCAACAAAACGTGAAAACTTAGCGAGTAATTTATTAAGCCTTCATCTTCAACTTGATGCTGAAGACAAAAAAGCAATTGCAGCATTAGATTGTAATGATCGTTTAGTTAGCCCTGAAGGATTAGCACCTAATTGGGATTAATGAAATAGCGACAAATTTTGTCAAACATGGGGTGAAAAGATGACTTTTCACCCTATTTTTTTATTTTTTCGCACTATAATGAGACACCTTATAAACAAATTAAATAACATAGTGTTATCATTTAACCCTCTCATTTAAAATATTTTTTATTTTTTAAAATATTTTTTATTAAGTAAAAACAATATCTTATTTAACCCTCCGTCTATTTTTAGCAATTTATTGTTAAGTGGCATTTGAAATACTTTTTTATACGAGGTAGATTTGTCATTAAGAAAAGTCATTTACCTAGTGACAAATTTAGCTTTTTATTCTGACTAAGATAAAAAGCAGATAAATCACATTATTCAATGCAATAAGGGCGGTAAAATGGAAAGGATTATTATCCCTACTCACTATATTCATGTACGCTCAACGCCACTTTGGACTGTAGATACAGCCCCAAAATCAATATGGGAAAGACATTTAGATAAAGGAACTCGCCAAGGGGTTTACCCAAAACTATCTGTTATGCAAGGAGTGATTGTTTATTACGCATATGCAGATGAAATTAGCCCGGAGCCAACAGAAACATTAGTGATTAATGCGGGTGAATTTGGTGTATTCCCACCAGAAACATGGCACAAAATAGAAGCAAAAACTGAAGATACTGTTTTTAATGTCGATTTTTATGTCGATCCCAAAGTCCTTGCTGAAGGTTAATAATATGGAAAATGAAAACAAAGGTTATTTATTAGCATTGATTAACACTAATGATAATGAAAAAGCTGAAAAAATCTTTCTTAACCCTAAAATTTTATATATTCCAGAAATCGCAACAAAAGAAATTATATCATTAGTTGATGAATTAAAAAATAAAATAAATCTTGATACTCAAGAACTCTCTTTGGAACTCACGAACAAAAATAATGGCGTTTCTGTTGATCAAGAGTGTTATTTAACCGATTTACTCGATGCTGATACATCAAGTTTAATGGTAAAAGATCTTATCAATATTGTACGTGGTTATGATATGGATGAAGAAACAAATGTTTGTGGTTGGTGATCTGATGTCGTGAAAGGAATATATCACCTTCACTATATATATTGATAATGAAGGTGATTGATTAATACTTAGAGAGAAAATTGAAGATCATTTTTTAAGAGCCTATCTATCATCCAATACCCTGCTTTTCCTGGCGGATTGTTTCTAGACCAAACTAAATCAATATCTATTTTTTTAGGAAATTGATCGTAATTTAAGCTCATTAATAAGCCATGCCCAAATTGCTTTACTAGCCATGTAGGTAGTATCGCCCATCCCATCTCTTGTTCTGCCATTTCGAGCAATAATAGATAATTAGGTGCCTGCCAGTTTTTCTCACTATTAATAACAAATTGAGCACGACTACTTAATCTAAGCTGACGATTCATTGTGAGATGCTGATAAGTTATCTGCTTTTCTTTCACCAAAGGGTGGGCTTTATGTGCATATAATCCTAGCTCACCTTGTATAGGTAATCGGGCAAAAGCAATATCAGCAGGATATTCTATTCGTGATTCCATCATACCAATATGCGCCTGATTATTTTGCAGCATATTAATCACATCATCATTCTCAGCAACAAGAAACTCAAATTCAAGATGTGGGAATTCTTTATCTAGAATTTTCAAGAGTTTCTCTGAATAAGGTGGTTGATACATATCAGAGAATACACAACTTAAACGAGGCTCCATTTCAGGCGATAGTTCTATTCTTAATGCCTGTAATCGCTCATCAGCGGCTAAGATATCTTCAACGAGGCTTAATACTTTCTGTCCTGCAAAAGTGAGTGTTGATTCTCGTCCTTTGCGCTCAAACAATTCAAACCCCATATCATCTTCAAAACCAGTTATTGTGCTACTGACCGTAGATTGGCTTTTATTTAATTTTCGAGCAGCTGCAGAAAATGATTTTAATGAAGCAGCTTCAATAAATGTACGTAAAGTTTCTATGGAATAATTCATTATGGTATCGGTTTTTTCGATGGCACCTATTTTGTATATATACAAAATATCACCAATAATTGCACTCGTTTTTTGTTAAATAATTAATTTGAGGTGGGATATGAGCCAATATCAAAAAACATTTACTGAGCGCGTTTTTCACGCTGTTACATTTGAAGCAATTGCTATTGCCATAACAGCACCGCTTAGTGCATGGCTTTTGGGTCGCTCCATTTTTCAAATGGGCACAGTGGCTATTGTTTTATCAACGTTAGCGATGCTATTGAACCTATTTTATAACATGATTTTCGATCGTTATTGGCCTTTATCTAAAGGACCAAGGCCAACAAAAATACGTATTATGCACGCAATTGGTTTTGAATTTAGTTTTGTTATTATCGGTTTGCCAATACTGGCATTTTTATTAAATATGTCGCTATTGGATGCATTTTTATTAGAAATAGGATTTTTTATCTTCTTCCTTTTCTATACTTATGCATTTAATCTTAGTTACGATAAATTACGCGAAAGCTGGTTCAGCCATAAAGAAAAACGTATTGTTGCACGTAATTAAAATCTCAAAAAAGCACCCTTTGATATTGAAATGACCCCAGTTTATTGGATAGTTCATATTCCATTAGGTGCTTTTTTACTTATTTTTCATAATTAATCATAGGTAAATGTGAAATCTACTTTGCCATTCGCTTCATCATGTTTAACTGGATCGTTACTATAGTGAATAGTTAGAGGTAAATTTAATATTGACCGTTTGATCTTGAACAGGGAAATTTGCTAATGCAAACTAGCTTGCGTTTAAGTTGGAACATATTGACCTCATTGATATAAGAACCTTGTATTTATACAAATAAAGAGTATTAATTTAATTAAAACCATATCAAAGAATAAATTCAATATAAAAACACAAAGCTAATATGATGATAAAAATAAAAATAAAAATAAAAATAATATCAGAATATAATCCAATTGATTTTCTAGGTTTTATTAAAACTAGAAACAAATAAAAAAACACACAAAAAAACATCTAAAAAAAAACAATTACTAGTACAAATATAGTATAAATTTCTTAATATAAAGATAGTAATAATCAAATTAATGACTATCATCATACTAACATGCTTCAAATTATCTCAATAGTAAATTAGAATTATAAAATTTCTATAAAAAATAAAGGTATTCTTTTTTAGAAGAAAATATAACACTTAGTCTAAAGGATTTTATGATGGTATTTTTTATAAGTTATATGATACTCGCTATATTTTTGATTGCCGCACTGGCTCATTGGTCTTTTTCTGCATTATTTCCTAAAGCTCCTTCTACAGCACTTTCATGCCTTTTGGTCAGAACACTTATTGGCGTCTTACTTGTTATCGCTGATATTTGTTTGATTTTTATTTTACTCAGTCAATTACTTTGATTTGATTGAAATTTATATGAAAATACTATCGAAGTTGTTTTTCTTTATCTTATATTTTTATTAATTTTGGTCTAAATATTTTCAATAATTCCATTACGATTTTAGATAATCATCCAATACAAGCAAATCGCATTATTCATATATTTTCCTTAAAACTTATCTAAACGGACAGTTAATTGTCCAATTACGAGCAAAAAACGTGACTACTCAGGCAGAATAAACTTAATTAACCTCTATTATGTTAACAAATAGTAAAACATTTTTTTAACAAATGAGAGGTGATATGAAAAAAAAGAGTAGTATTGCATTTATCAGAAAAAAATTAGTGAAAGATAATTCTATCTACGTGAAAGAGCTCAGTACGCTACTTCATGTATCGGAAAGAACAGTAAGAAGATACATAGATGAATTACAGTTATTAGGTATAGCAACTAAATTTCATGGTGGAGTGAGATTACAAAAAATTGAATTAGAACCAATAATAAATAGAACTATTGATGAAACCAGAGTACTTCAATTTAATTATGAAGAACAAAGTAGAGATAAAAAAACTGCAGATAAATGCTCATTATATATTTTAGGATCTTTCAATTTAGATGTTGTCACAGAAGTTGAAAGATTTCCTTTTGTCGGAGAGACAATCAAAGCAATCTCTACAAATTTTTTTCCTGGTGGGAAAGGTGCTAATCAAGCAGTTGCGGCGGCTGAATTAAATGACCATGTGCATTTTTTTGTTAAAGTAGGCGACGATTCATTCGGCGCTACTGCAGAGAAATATTTCGGAACTACAAAGATAAGTTCATATACCTTAATTAAGGATGCCAATGCAAAGACAGGGAATGCATTAGTTATGGTTGAGAGCACCACCGGTAACAATAGTATTGTTATTGATCTAGGGGCTAATGCAACCATTACTAAAGCTGAAATTCTTTCAGATATTAATAATCTACAATCGGCAAAAATTTTTCTTACTCAATTAGAAAATAATATAGAAGCAACTAAGTTTGCGATTGAAATAGCAAAAAAATCGGGATGTTATGTCATTCTTAATCCAGCACCCTATTCAGAGCACATTGTCTCACATTTGCCATCTGTTGATTTATTAATACCAAATGGAACAGAAGCAGAACTAATATCAAACATTAAAATTGATAGCGTTATTTCAGCGCAGGAAGCCATAAAAGCAATACACAACTTAGGTGTTAAAGAAATAGTAATGACACTTGGTGACAGTGGTGCTCTTTATTTCAATGGTAAAACGATGAAATATTACAAAGCGATGAGTGCATCTGTCGTTGATACAAGTGGTGCAGGTGATGCATTCACTGGTGCTTTGGCCGCAAAATTAATAGAAGGTAAAAATATGGATGAAGCAATTAAATTTTCTATTGCTTATGCATCATTGGCCGTTGAAAAAAAAGGTGCATCATCAATGCCATCTAGGACAAGTGTTGATGCCAGATTAAAAAAAGAGCGTATGTAAGGGAAGTGCATAAATAACCCCCCCGTTAATAAATTATATAATCGAGGTCGTTATGAAATATTTAATTTTCATTATTAGCCTTCTCTTAATTTTTATAGTGGCATCTTCTATTAGTTTTAATGCTAATAAAATAAAAATGAAATTTATTCCTATAATTATTCTTCTATTAATAGAGGCCACCGTTGCTTTTATACTTTTACATACAACTATTGGGATCACAATTCTTAATACAACGAATATAGGTATAGAATATTTAATACATCATGCAAATAAAGGAATTGATTTTGTATTTGGAGATATAAGCACAAAAACACCTATTGTGTTTGTTATTGTTGCTCTAATGCCTTTAGTATTTATTTGTTCAATTATTGGGATATTAAAATATTTCGGTATTCTACGATTGATTATTCTTACTATTGGTTACCTTATTAATAAAATAGCAAAAGTCGGTAAACTTGAGTCTTTTTCAGCAGTTAGTGCTGTTATTGTAGGTATGATGGCCGTATATGTTTCGATTAAAGAATACATTCCCAATTTAACAAAACCACAAATGTACACAATAGCTGCATGCTCGTTGTCTACTGTGGATATCGCAATACTGGGTGCATACACTCAAATGTTATCACCTGAATTTGTCTTTATTGGTGTATGTCTAAACTTTTTTAGTACTTTTGTTATTGTTTCTATTATTAATCCTAACGATCCCATTGAAATATCGAGCCATTTTTTTGCCCCTAAAAATGAGCATCATAGTTTTTTTGAAGTACTAACAGAACATATGCTTGATGGTTTTAAATTAATTCTAGCTATAGTTCCAATGCTTCTTGGCTTTATTGCCCTGATTAGCATGTTGAATGATATTTTTTTATACAGCATAGGAATTAGTTTCCAAGGTCTTCTTGGCTATATTTTCTCACCCATTGCGTTTTTACTTGGTGTTCCATGGCAAGACAGTATTCAGTTTGGGCAAATTATTGCCACAAAAATTTTAACAAATGAGTTTGTTGCAATGTTTGATTATAGCAAATTGGATGATTTAAGCCCGAGAACAGAAGCCATTATCTCTGTATTCCTAATTTCGTTCGCAAATTTTGGTTCAATAGGAATGATTATTGCCTGTGTCGCCAGTATCAGTAAAGAACATGGAAAAATGATAGCGGCAAACAGTTTTCGACTGATAGTCGGTTCAACGTTGGTGAGTTGCTTATCTGCAACAATAGTCGGTATTTTTGTCAGTTGATATTTATTTCCTTAGTCCTAGTTTTAGTTTTATTTGTTATTCAATGTGTTATGTAAGTTATCAAAGGAGAAGTTATATGACTAAAATTATTATAGATTGTGATCCGGGTGTCGATGACGTTATTGCAATTTTACTTGCATTAGCATCACCAGAAATTAAAGTTCTGGGGATCACAACCGTAGCCGGAAATATTGAGTTGGATAAAGTTCATGAAAATGCTCGTAATATTCTCTCATTTGTATCACGACCCGATATACCTCTAGCAAGAGGATGTGAACGACCTTTGATAACACGCCGAGGAAATAAGACTCAAGTACACGGCAACAATGGTCTTGCGGGGGTTACGTTACCGAAATCCAATTACACTTATCCCGATATACATGCAGTGGATTTTATTATTGATACAGTGATGTCTAACCCTAAAGAAGTTACCCTTTGTCCAACAGCACCACTTACCAATATCGCAATGGCTATGCTCAAAGAACCAAGGCTTAAAGATAATGTAAAAGATATTGTTCTAATGGGAGGCGCAGCATTTCGCGGTGGAAATATAACACCTGCCGCTGAATTCAATTTTTATGTTGATCCACATGCAGCACATATTGTTTTTGATACAGCAGAACATATTACGATGCTGGGATTAGATGTAACCCATAAAGCTGATATTCGAGCTGGTTTATGTCAATCGTTAGAGCAAGGTAACGTTATTGCTAGAACAGCAGCAAAAATGGCTCGTGGATATGCTGCATTTGATCCCTTCTTACATGATCCCTGTGTAATAGGTTATCTAATTCGCCCAGATATTTTTACAGGTATAAACGGTCATATTGATATTGAGTACGGATCAGGCAAACTCTTTGGTCTAAGCTTCGCAACAATCCATGATGACCAAACACCATCTAGAAGTAATGGCAATTCAAATGAATGCCGCATGAATACGATGATAATCACTGATGTTCAATCAGAGAAATTAATGTCGCTGATATCTGAACGAATTTTATCTTTATAAACTAAATCAAGAAAAATACAGAGAAGTGTAGCTTCTCTGTATCAATCTTTATTATATTATTTTTTTCTTAAAAAGAATTGATTAATATTTTGTTGAAAATTAAACAAGAAATATCATAATAGTAAATTCGTGCTATGTCTAAAAATAAATAAATCTATTATGATGACTAACATCATAGTAATAGAATATTAGTATTTACATAATTATTTATATATAACAATAAATTAGGATGGAAAATATGACTAGTTATAAAAATTTAATAGCACTAATCGTTATATTATTTACCTGCATAATAGGGAGCGCACATGCAGAGCAACGCCCTGATGTGGCAGATAATGTCATTGCCTATAAAGGTCAACAAGGAGTGATTGTTTGGACTCTACGTGTTGGTGATCGTAATGCTAATGAAGCATTAGTACAGATCGAAAATATTGACCATGACTGGAATTTAAAAATTCAAAAAATGCAGGTCGAAAAAACCACTAGAGATACCCGGTACTCAATAAATATTAATGGAAATAAATTTGTTACCCTAATTATTGAGAATAAATGCTGTGGTAACCTTTATATACCAGGAGAACCTCAGCCTATATCAGTAAATTACTCTGAAGAAATATCCCATGAAGGTAATGCACAAGCATTTCTCACTGATTTTCTTCAAGCTCAAAATAATGAAATCAACAAATAAGCCTTTAAAATTATTTTGATACTAATACTAAATAGGTGAGTTTTATTGATTATTTTCTCACCTATAAAATAGAATGAAAAAACAGCCCTAAAATGGCAATGATTCCGCAGTACTTTTATTTTCTTTGGTATAGTTACTTATAGTAGCAAACTACCACTTCAGGTCGATTGCATTCATTTTAACTAATGCTTCAAATCCTGATAGATACTGAATAGGGTCACACATGGAAATGTTTTTAATAGAAAGTCTTTCAAACTTATCCCTACTCAATTTTGCATTGATTAAATAGAGATCATCTTCATCACCAGTTTCATGATTAAATATCTGAGGTTTCATATTGAGGGTATTAAGTATTAAGGGGGTATAATGTTCCCCCATTTGTACCCAAAAAATGGAACTTTCAAGAGACTTCAGGAGACAATGATTTAGTACGAAGGTTTGATTTTACTGGAATTAGGAGACTTCAGGAGACGCTAGGAGATGTTGAGATGGCGGATGAGGAGAGAATAAAACAAAAGAAATACAGCGTTGATTTATAAGTGTAAATTTAATAATAATTATTATTCTATACAAAATCCTATACAACCACGACTGATGCTAGATATTTTTTGAACAGTAAAAAAGAAAGGTGATGCTTTTATACCACCTCCTCATCTTTAATTCCACACCCTGCTATACTCTCCAAAAACTAACCGGATCTATTATGAACATCGCAAACCTAACTCAAGAAGAAAAAGACAAGATCAATGTCGATTTAGCTGCAAGTGGTGTCGCATATAAAGAACGACTCAATATGCCAGTTGTTGCGTCCGAAGTTGAACGACAACAACCAGCACATTTACGCGAGCACTTAAATGAACGACTAGCGTTTTATCGTGAGAGAAGTAAGAAGTTGCCAGATGGGAATTCGGTGCAGTATTTGAAAATAGAGTAGTGCGATGCTTAAAGAAATAGATTCTTTTGATAAGAAAAATATTCTCGAATCTACCCGCAGAACATTAGATAGCATGGTTAAAGATGCTTTGCTAGAGAAAGTGTCCAGTTACGAGTGAAGACAAAACAAACACCAAAGCTCAAGTTCATCACCTGGTGTTCGCTGTGTAGTTAGTCGGTATGGCTTACTAGGAGAGTGTCGCCTGGTGAAATACGAAAATGACGGAGAGGATTTTATTGAAGGTGAGTGTGTTAAGACTGATTAACTTACTGATTTTTCTAGATCGTCATTTGGAACAAAAAAAGCCTCCGTTAAGAGGCTTTCAAAACGATACGAATAAATATTATATACGTTTGTTCATTACCACTTATCCCTGTAATCAAATGAAATGAAATAAGTGTATTTATCCAACTCAATCTTATGAGTCAGATGCTTCTGAAGATAAGGAACCCAAGCAGAAATAACATCAAAACCGCCGTTATTGATGATGTTTTCTGTCGGCTTAACGGTTTGTTCAATAACCGTATCATCATCACCCAGATCTACCGAATACTCTTCACCAATAAAATCTTCCGTTTTTTTATCAAACCACTCTAATCTTAATTTCAATCCCATGATGTTATCTCCGTCGTTACAGGTATTTTTTGATATTACGTTTCGGGTCGGCTGGCTTCAGCTGATTACCGGTTTTCGGGTCAAATGCACCGATATGCTGTCCATCACTAGCGCGGTACCCTTCCAGTTCACCGTGCTGTGAGTCCCACTCGTAGATTTTTCGACCTTTGTCGCCAATCCAGCGATCTCGTCTTCCCCCTCCACTTTGTTTGGGGGTCTTTTTCTGACCTTTTTTTAACTCCCCTAACCCTTTAATTTCTTCGGTCTTAGGCGCGGGGTGGTAACTATGCCCTTTTTCTTTAACTCCTTGACGAGCTTTATCCTTTTTACCCGTCGATAAATAAATTGGCTTTATTCCTAATTCCCATGGAAATACCAAAATTATAGGCTCTTTCA
Organism: Proteus sp. fly-1089; assembly: GCF_040138965.1. Taxonomy (NCBI): domain Bacteria; kingdom Pseudomonadati; phylum Pseudomonadota; class Gammaproteobacteria; order Enterobacterales; family Morganellaceae; genus Proteus; species Proteus sp. fly-1089. The sequence goes on along the minus strand of NZ_JBEETS010000001.1, from coordinate 232,070 downwards.
ATGTGGACAGCTTTTTCTCGCCTTCTGTAAAAAAGGTTGGAGCCTCTAAAGGTAGCTTATTAAACCTAGGAATATCATATACCCCGCCTGGTATGTATTTATGCTTTTCAGGCTCAGGTAAAGCCGCACCCGTTAATATCGCCACATTACCAATTTGAGCCATTCTTTCCTGCTTTTCATGTGGTAATGTATAAGCAAAAATGCCTTTCTCAGCAGTTTTTCTCGCCTCAACCACACGAGTTTTAACTGGTGTATCCGTTTGCACTAACTCAATTTGCTTCGCTCCATTAACGACCTTTTCAATTACAGTAGCTGAGGTATTAATGATACCTTTTCGCTTTGCAATATCTCTTAAATGTGCTTCTTTAGGGATGTTTAATCTCTGTCCAGCTACAGTAAGTGCGGTTTCTTGGTTTCTTGGTTTCTTGGTTTCTTGGTTTCTTGGTTTTTAGGATACTCTTGGTAAATGACGGAAGGATATCTATCACTGCCTACACCAACGGGAGGAGAATACAGCATAAGACCAGCACCCAAACCTAATGCGCGCCCTAAAATAGCCCCCAACGTTTCTGTCGCGGACGTTGCGCTTGTCGTTGTTACTGCTGGCGTAAAAATAGCAACTGGTGCTAAAGTGGCTTTATCAATAGTCTTTCCAGGGATTAAAGTTGACTGAGCGGATGTTATTGCTGTATTTAACTCAGCAGGAATACTGATTTATTGCTTAGGTGTTGAAGTAACCATTTGAACAATGGAATCGTATGATTCAATCGCTTTCTTTAAGCTACCACTCATCAGCCCCGCATACTGTAAATAACGCTGAGAATAAATTTTTATCGCTTTGGTTATATCACCTTCCCTGAAAGCATCCATCATCTCTTTGCAATGCTTATCCTTTGTCAAGAATGGGCAGTCCATTTTTGCACATACGGGACAAATATTACGCTTCATGACCTCAATTGGCTTGACGCGACTACTCATACAAACTCCTTTTTATATTTAAAATCACACAATCACTGTGTATAAAAACAGTACTCCTATATAAATAACTAAGCAATCGTCTTATTTCGGCTATGCTCGGAATGGTTATCATTAGCATTTAACTCATCCTTGAGTCAAATAAATATAATCAGCTAGTTATCAATTTCTGGTGCGCTATTGGTGTCCTGATTTTCTTCCTCTTCTTTTTGTCTACGCTCCTCTTCAGCTTTCTGCGCTTCTTCCATTTCACGCATTCTCACGTTATAGATTGATTGTTCTGGCATCTGCACACGAACAGAGATAAAACGACCATCAGGAATATCAATTGGATCCCCATCGTTGAAACCATCAATTGTATTATTGGCAAACTCTGGCGCATTAGGATGAGTTCGGTGATACGTTTTAACGAGAATACGCACAGCTTAATTTAACTCACAGGGATGCAATGAAGAGGAATGAATATGAAATTAACAGAACGTCAAATTAGCACATTAAAAAATATAAATAATGGATATGGTCAGTTAAGCAATAGTATGTCAATTTTCTCGTTGGAGAATAAAGGGCTTATTAAGCTTCACCCAAAGGACGGATGGCAATTAACAGAGTTAGGTATTGAAGAATTAAAAAGGTGGAGTGATGGATATATTAGAAGAAGCATTTGAAGTCTGGTTTAAGAAGTCTCACGGATATAGCCCATCAGTAGCGCCACCTGATAGTCATTTAATTGGCGTTATTCCTTTCTTCTTTTCTTGCTTCTGCTGGATCAGTTCCATTTGCAACCAATCTTCTAGCGTCATCTCTTTTTTCTCTGGCTTCATTTAATGTAATAACAGGGTATATGCCAAGCGATATCATCTTTGATTTACCATTGAACTGATATCTGAACCTCCACCCTTTTGACCCGTTAGGTTCAACAATTAAAGACAATCCGTTGCCATCACCCAGTGAATAAACTTTTTCGCGTGGTTTGGCTTTTTTAATCGCCATGTCCGTTAGCTTCATAAATCACCAATTTTGTATAGGGAATTTGTATAGGGTAATTCTATACAAAAAACTATACAACAAGTGGTAGAGCTTTCAAGAGACGTTAAGAGACTTCAAGAGACGTTAAGAGACTTCAAGAGACAATGATTTAGTGCGAAGGTTTGATTTTACTGGGATAAGGAGACTTCAGGAGACGCTAGGAGATGTTGAGATGGCGGAGGAGGAGAGATTCGAACTCTCGGATGGTTTCCCATCGGCGGTTTTCAAGACCGCTGCCTTCAGCCGCTCGGCCACCCCTCCGCAATGGGGAGCAATATAAACACCTAGGCTTATATTGTAAAGGTCTTATTGTACTGTTTGCTGTAAAATTAAACGTATTACAAGTCAATGGCTTAATTAATCAACGATTTATGGGTTCTGCTTGGGTATTTTCCTTATTTTTGCTAAATTAACGCTATTATTTTTGATTGGTCATAATGCATATGTTTGTATTTAACGGAAAAGAAGTCGAGACAGATAGTCACGGTTATCTAAAAAATAGCAATGAATGGAGCGAAGATATGGTTCCAACATTAGCTGAAATAGAAGAAATTGAGCTGACAGAACAGCACTGGGAAATTATCCGCTTTGTTCGCCAATTTTATTTAGAATTTAATACCTCCCCTGCTATTCGTATGCTGGTAAAAGCCCTTGCGCAAAAATATGGCGAAGAGAAAGGCAATAGTCGTTACCTTTATCGCTTATTTCCTAAAGGCCCAGCGAAGCAAGCCACAAAACTGGCTGGTTTGCCTAAACCCGTTAAATGTATTTAAAACATTAGCTTTTAATAAAAAAATAATTAAAAGCTACATTACTCATAATGGCGGATTGAAAAATCTGCCATTGATTCATATTCACAAGGTGTGGCAGACCAAAATGTAATCTTGGCGCTTCTAGGGCCACCAGCTTCTAACCAATTTTCAAATTCTTTGAATACATCTTCCTTTGCAAACGCTCTTACTCCCACACTACCGTCGTCACGATTCCAAACATAACCTGTTATTGGTTGTTTTTTCATCCATTGATAAGTAAAAAAACGAAATCCAACACCTTGTACACGCCCTTGAATAATATATTCTCTACCTTTTTTCATATGCTCTCCTGATAGTATTGTTAAAATAAAAATTCCACTCAGGTTATTGTCTTTTCTTTATACAATAGATAATCTAATTTTGTGAGGTTCTTTATTCATAATGAAAGCAAAGGATTATATTTTTTTCAAATCCTTGATATTTCACTTTGTGCCCTCATATATATAACCAATAAGCAAGGCTATATGGAGGTGATACTATGATGACCGCCAGCAAATTTGGGATAGGACAGCAAGTTAGACATAAATTACTCGGCTACTTAGGCGTTGTTGTCGATGTGGATGCTGAATATTCCCTTGATCAGCCTAATGAGGATGATATTGCATCTAATGTGACCTTGCGAGCAGCACCTTGGTACCATGTTGTGATGGAAGATGATGAAGGACAACCTATTCATACTTATCTTGCTGAAGCGCAGATAACTTATGAAGTCTCAGATGAACACTTAGATAATGACTCATTGGATGAGCTATCGCAGTCAATTCGTAGCCAATTACAGGCTCCACGATTAAGAAATTAACCGAATAATCTAAATAAGCTGTGATCTGAATAAATATGATAATCGCCGAATTTGTTTTCGGCGATTTTATTTTGATTTCTTACCAAGGAAGGCCATGTGCTTCGATTTCTTTTTTAGGGCAACGATCCATAACCACTCGTAATCCTGCCTTTTCTGCTAACTCTTTGGCATCTTCATTAATCACATCAATTTGTAACCATAAGACTTTGGCATCAATTTCAATCGCTTCTTTTGCGATTTCTAATGCGGCAGATGATTGACGGAAAACATCAACCATATCAATCGAGACAGGAATATCTTTTAATGAGGTATAGCATTGTTGACCTAACAATGTTTGCCCAGACATACCTGGGTTTACAGGAATAACATCATAACCTTGTTCTAATAAGAATTTCATGACTTTATAGCTTGGACGATCTTCTTTGCTACTCGCACCAACAAGTGCAATTGTTTTGACACTTCTTAAAATGTCATAAATATCTGAGTCCACCATTTATATACTCCGTTCATCATGAAGATTGAAAATATTATGATACATCATAGTATCTTGATCCGTTCATAGCTTGTAAGATAAAAAAAAGGTATTTTGACAGCTGGAACAATAACTATATTTATTTTTAAAGGTATCAAATGGAACAAATTGACCGCACGCTCTTAAAAGAAAAAAATATCGCGCTTGTTGCCCATGATCACTGCAAAAGCTCATTACTTGAATGGGTTCAAAATAATCGTGAACAATTGTCTTTACATAAATTATTTGCAACAGGAACCACAGGAAATTTAATTAACCACCACACGGGCTTAAGTGTTACTCAAATGCTAAGTGGCCCAATGGGTGGTGACCAACAAATAGGTGCAATGATCGCTGAAAAGAAAATCGATATTATGATTTTCTTTTGGGACCCATTGAACGCTGTTCCTCACGATCCAGATGTTAAAGCCCTTCTACGCTTAGCAACGGTATGGAACATTCCGGTTGCCACCAATCGTGCAACTGCAAACTTTTTAATTTCATCGCCTCTGTTTTCACAAGAATCAACAATTAAAATTCCTGATTACGAAGGTTATTTAAAAGAAAGATTAAAATAATTCTAAGGTTTTCGCTGTATAGGGACACCTTGAGATTTTAGCTCTGAAACAAAACAAGATGGCTGTTGTTTATTAAATAATAGCCATACTTGTTTTTTTGCTCTTGTTAATGCGACATACATTAAACGTCGTTCTTCCGCATTAGGATAATCTTCAACTTTTGGTAATAACGCTAATTCAATAATTGATTCCCTTGCAGGTGCAGGGAAAGCATCTTTACCCTCTTGTAAACCTAAAATAATAACATAATCAGCTTGTTGTCCCTTCGATGCATGGAAAGTCATAAATTCTAAATTTAATTTAGGCCAACGTGTCTTAGCTTTTTTTAATAGCTCAGGTTTTAAATAATGATAACGGGCGAGTAAAAGGATAGTTTCATTGTCACCAACGTAACCACTCATTTTATTTAATAGATTTTCAAGCTGATCATCTGATAATAAAACAACCGCTTTTTTATTACCTTTAACCAGGCTATTTAAAGGCTTAGATAATTGCATTGGATTTTGTTGAATAAATGTATTAGCAACATCACCAATTATGTCATTAAAGCGGTAGGTCGTATCTAATGCACATTCGGCGCCTTCTCCAAATGAATGATGAAAAGAGGTCGTTAATAATAATTCTGCACCACTAAAACGGTAAATAGCCTGCCAATCATCACCCACAGCAAATAAAGACGTTTGTTTATTTTGTTGCTTTAATGCTGTTAATAATGATGCTCTAAGTGGCGAAATATCTTGAAATTCATCAACAAGTATATGTTTCCATGGGCTAATAAAACGCCCTTTTTCAATAAGATTAATAGCTTGGTGTAATAAACCGGAAAAATCTATCGCATCTTCTTCTTTTAATGCCATCTTCCATGCTTTTAATAAAGGAGATAACAATTTTAAATATTTTTTAAATGCATCTGTATATTCAGATTGTACACTTTCAATCAGTGATTTTTGGCTACCGCCTTGCATTCTTAACAAGCCAATCCAACGTTCTAACCTTACAGCAACTTGATTTTCTAATTTTTTATCATGCCAAAATTCACCTTCTGGAATATCCCAATCAAGCTCTTGAGATAACCATTCACGCCATCCCTTTGCTTGTGCTTTTTTCTGTTGGCATTGATTTCGCCATTCGCCTAATAATAATGCTCTTCTTTTTTCACTATTTATTTCAAGTTCACTAATTTTAGGTTGTTTCTTTGTCGCTTGTTGAATAATGGATAATGCTAATGCATGGAATGTTTTCGCCATAATATCGGCATTTAAACGCGCTGAGATACGTTCATTCATTTCTTGCGCCGCTTTACGCCCAAATGCCAATAACAAAATTTGCTCTGGCTGCGCTAAATTTCGACGTAATAACCATCCTACTCTTGCGACTAATACAGATGTTTTACCACTTCCTGCCCCTGCTAAGACTAAAATATTCTCTTCACCATTAATAACCGCGCGACATTGTGATCCATTGAGTGGAGATGATTCAATCGAATTAAAAAACTCCGCATGCTCATTTAGCATTTGTGTTATCCATGCAGAATTTTCTTTATTAATAAGTGATTCACCTTGTTTTAACCACTCTAAACATTGCTGATAAAGCACTTGGCAATTATCAAATTGGGTAAGGCGTTCGAGTGGAAGTGGAATAGCCGAGAAGCTTTCTTTTATAGATTGTTGAATTTCACTAAGGTTAGATTGTTTTATCCATTTATTAGATTGCGTAATTTCAGTAATATTTTGGAGTTGTTTCTCAAGAACTTGAGCACTTATTTCACTCATTTCTTGACTCCAAATTTGCCATGTCTGGAATAGATATCGATAGAACTGCTGTGTTTCCTCCCAGTCTGTTCCATGTAATCGAACCACTTTATCTTCAGGCAATAAAAATTCTAATTCGCCCCACACAATCCCTTTTTTACAGTGAATATCAATCAATTCATTAAAAGGAATTAAATACTGGTGTTTTTCACCACTGACTTCAATACCTGCATTTAACAATTTGACTCTATTATAAGGATGCTGTGCTAAACGTTGCCCCATCGGAGTGGATTTCAGTTCCATACGTAATTCCTGCAATAAATAACAATAGTCTGTTGTTAAGCTCTTTTTAATCGGTGATAAACCCTATATTCTAAGAGGTAATTATCTCCATCTTGTTTATTTAAGGGCTTTTTGTGTTCACTTTGCTAAATGGCGCCCGCCGATTTATCTATAATAGCCACTTTCTCTATTATATTCGCATAATAATCGCACTTACGGGAACGACTTTGTTTCCTTGGGTGTTAGGTCAAGAGCCTAAATATACCATTCCGCTGACTTTAGGTGTGGTCGCAGCAGCATTAACGGACTTAGATGACAGACTTGTCGGGCGTTTAAAAAACCTGGTCATTACCTTATGCTGTTTTCTTCTTGCATCAGCATCAATAGGATTGCTTTACCCTTACCCTATTTTATTCTTTTGTGGTTTAGCAATTTCAACTTGGGGATTTATTTTATTAGGTGCGTTAGGACAACGCTACGCTACCATTGCTTTTGGAGCTTTATTAATTGCCATTTACACTATGCTCGGCATGCCTATTTTCCCCGTTTGGTATGAACAACCTATTTTGCTGCTGTTAGGTGCTATTTGGTACAATTCGCTAACCTTGGTTGGTCACTTATTGTTTCCTATTCGCCCTGTACAAGATAATTTGACTCGCTGCTACCAGCAACTTGCAACGTACCTAGAGGCAAAAGCAACTTTATTTGATCCTGATATTGAAGATGACTATCAACACTCGCTTTATAGTTTGGCTATGGCAAACAGCCAGCTTATTGACACAATGAATCAAACTAAAGTCACATTATTAAGCCGACTCAAAGGTGATAGAGGTCAGCGCAGTAGTCGCTTTACGCTTCATTACTATTTTGTAGCTCAAGATATTCATGAAAGAGCAAGTTCATCTCATGTCCAGTATCAATTATTGAGTAATGAATTGCGCCACAGTGATGTACTTTTTCGTTTTCAACGTTTACTTTCTATGCAGGCTCGGGCTTGTGAGCAAGTTGCACAATCGATTCTTTGGCATAAAAAATATCAGCATAATCCCGCCCTTGAGCGTTCCATTAATTATTTAGAAAATGCCCTCCATCATTTAAAAAATACAACCTCAGAACCGCAATTAATGACTCCTTTGAATAATTTATTGCAAAACCTTCAAGGGATTGATGCTCTTTTACGCAGTATTAGCACAGAGCAGTACCAAATATCTCATGACCAAAAAGAAGAAACGCAACTTTCCGATGATGGTTTAACCGGATGGCGAGATATCGCATTAAGAATAAAAGAACATCTCACCCCTAAATCAGCGCTTTTCAGGCATGCGGTTAGAATGTCACTCGTACTTTGTATTGGTTATGCAATTATTCAATTTTTCCAATTAGACAGAGGCTATTGGATATTATTAACCAGTTTGTTTGTGTGCCAACCTAACTACAATGCAACACGTAGACGCTTAACATTACGTGTAAGTGGCACCATTATTGGTATTTTAATCGGTTTCCCTATTTTGTATTTTGTTCCCTCTATTGAAGGACAGCTGGTCTTAATCGTAATAACCGGTACGCTCTTTTTTGCATTTAGAACAATACAATATGCACATGCCACACTATTTATTACATTATTAGTTTTGCTAAGTTTTAATTTACTTGGTGAAGGCTATGATGTCGCTCTTCCTCGAATTATTGATACCTTAATTGGTTGCGCTATTGCATGGTTTGCGGTCAGTTTTATTTGGCCTGATTGGAAGTTCCGCCAATTACCTTTTGTTATTCAAAAAACAATGACAAATAACTGCTATTACCTTGATGCTATCCTTATTCAATATTATCAAGGAAAAGACAATAGTTTAGGTTATCGAATTGCTCGCCGTAATGCTCATAGTAGTGATGGTGAACTTGCTTCACTTATCTCGAATATGTCATCAGAGCCAAAAAGTTATCAAGCCTCCCAAGAGGTCGCTTTCCAGTTACTCTGTTTGAATCACACCTTGCTTAGTTATATTTCGGCACTTGGTGTTCATCGTTCTAAAATCGAAGATGAAACAGTACTTACGTTGCTTAATGATACTGTTTGTTATATCGACGCTGCTTTGCGTCGTAAAACAGCGCAAGATAAAGCATTTAAACAATCTTATATCGAGTTAATTGAACGGATCAATTCATTACCTAATGCTGATGATGGCCGAATTCAATTAGTCATTACTCAGATTCGATTATTACTAGATTTGCTCCCTCAAATCATTAACTGCATTCAAATGATTGAGCAAGGAGAAACAAACAAAGCACTTGAACCACAACATTAACATTAATACCTAATCGACGTTATTTTCTCTAATTTCATATGAAGATCAGAGAAAATAACTGTCCTTAGGTTCAGCTTATTGAAAAGATAATTCATTATACCAATCTAATAGTTCTGCTTTTAGTTGGTTAGGTAACACCGAACGATGACAACCCATTATTGCCCCCGCTAATGAAAGTAAAAGCTCACTATTTTTTAAATTATGACTGCGCATTAATTTCAAATAACAGGCTTTGGCTCCAATAAGTCGTAATTCTTCAACTTTATTAACCCCAATTTGGCTTAGTCTTTTCTCTAATATAACGCCTAAATTAGGTAAGTCTTTTATTCGACAAGGCCTTTTCCGTTGTCCTAAATACTCTTGCATGCTGTAGTGATATGACAAATCAATATATTGATCTAATTTTTTCTGATTTTCCCATAAAGAAGCTGTGATTTTATAATAACGTAACGTTATTGGTTTTCCTTTTTTCAGATATATATAGGCTTCCATTTTTGTTGCCTTATAAAGCGTCTCTAAAAAATCGCTTCCTTTTAAATAAAGTTGATTATCAGACGTGATAGCAAACATAACGTCATCAATCATTAAGCTAACACCACCAAATTGAGACTTTGTTGTTAACTCTCCATATTTCGCAATACGCGATAGTAAATGAGCCTTCCGTTGCTCAGGTAAAAATGACATTAAAACTCCAACATAAACATTGATGTTAATTTTTATCTTTGAATTCAAAAACATGCATATAAAACTTACCATAAAGACAATAAAGAATTTCCTTTTTATTGCCAATAGCTAACAACTTGAAAATAGAGATTTACATAAAATTTGAGAGGAACTTTCAAAAAATTGAGCTTGATTTAAGCGAAATTTAGAGATACTGTATATTCATACAGTATACATAGGCAGGGGTAAATATGAAAATCTCAACATCATCTCCGATAAGACAAAACACCATTCTCCAAGAGATCTCGAATGAGGTATTACCTCTATCTATCCCTTCAGCAAGGGTTACTCTGGAGAGTGATAATAAACAAGGCATGGTAAGTGAACTTCTCTACCAAAATCCACTCGTTATTAATCACATCCTTTTGCCATTACTAAAACAGTATAGCCATGAATCACGTTGGTTATTGTGGTTAAGCCCACAACAAAGACTCAATCGCTCTTGGTTGAAAAACGCAGGATTACCTCTTGATAAAATAATTCAGTTAAATCATATAAATACAATCAATACGGTTGATTTAATGGAAAAAGCGTTAATGAGTGGAAATTACAGTGTCGTTCTAGCTTGGTTACCAGAAATATCGCCAGAAGAGATGAAAAGATTAGAATCTGCTGCAAGCAAAGGTAAAAGCTTGGGGTTTATCATGCGTCAACAAATTAATACAAATATCCATTTAGAAAGTACTAATACATCTAAACGACATTTGAATTCCGTAAAAATTCATTCAATTCACTACCATTAGTGAAATTTAAGAGTTTTCCTAATACTCAGAACACCTCAATATCATTTAAGATAAGTTAAAAGTATTTCTAACCTAAATCATATAGTTACAATAATTTTAACAAAAATACAGAATCTTACCCATTGTGGAATTAGACAGATCTTTTTAAAATTTTAAGTCGAATTTTAAAGGATTACTTGTAACTTTTTAAGTTCATTGTAGACTTTATGTCGTTAAGGTTATGCTTTAAATCCCATTTTTTGGGATCATCATTTGATGAAAGCATTGGATTCCTAACAATAATTTAACCAAGGGCAAATAATAAGGCTTAAAGCCAAATGCCTAACTTGGATGATAACGAGGCGTAAAAATGAAAAAGACAGCTATCGCATTAGCAGTGGCAGTGGCAGCTTTCGCAACTGCAGCGCAAGCAGCTCCAAAAGACAATACCTGGTATACCGGTGGTAAATTAGGTTGGTCTCAATACCAAGGTACTAGCAACCATTTTGATGGTACTTCTATCGGTAATGGTAACACTCACCGTGATCAATTAGGTGCAGGTGCATTTGCTGGTTATCAGTACAACCAATACTTAGGTTTTGAACTGGGTTATGATTGGTTAGGTCGTATGACTTATAAAGGTTCATATGACAATGGCGCATTCCGTGCTCAAGGTATCCAATTAACCACTAAATTAAGTTATCCAGTAATGGAAGACTTAGACGTTTATACACGTTTAGGTGGTATGGTGTGGCGTGCAGATTCTTCTGCAACTAAAAACGCAACTTCACCAGCTCCAACTCAGAAAAGCTTCTCTAATAACGACACTGGCGTTTCTCCAGTATTCGCATTAGGTACTGAATACGCGATCACTCCAAACATCGCTACTCGTGTTGAATATCAATGGATCAACAACATTGGTGATAAAGGTACTCTGAATGCGCGTCCAGACAACGGCATGCTGAGTGTTGGTGTTGCTTACCGCTTCAACCAAGAAACTCCAGCTCCAGTTGTAGCTCCAGCTCCAGTTGTAGCTCCAGCTCCAGTTGTTGAGAACAAAACCTTTACTCTGCGTTCAGACGTTCTGTTCAACTTCAACAAATCTACCCTGAAAGCTGAAGGTCAAGAAGCTCTGAATGGTCTGTACAATGAACTGGCTAACATCGACCCAACTCAAGGTCGTGTAGTAGTTATTGGTTACACTGACCGTATCGGTTCTCAAAACTACAACCTACCTCTGTCAGAAAAACGTGCTCAATCTGTAGTTGATTACCTGGTATCTAAAGGTATCCCTGCAAACAGCATCTCTGCAGAAGGTCGTGGTAAAGAAAATCCAGTTACTGGCAACACATGTGACAACGTTAAAGCTCGTTCAGCTCTGATCGATTGCTTAGCGCCAGACCGTCGTGTTGAAATCGAAATCCAAGGTACAACTGAAGTTGTTGTTCAACCTGGTAAATAATTCAGATAGTAGAATAATCTACTGTTGATGAATTCAAAACCCTGCCACTGGCAGGGTTTTTCTTTATGGGAAGAAAAAATATACAAATTAAGAATAGAGAGGCAAAGATTGAATAAATAAAAAGAGATATGAAGTATCACAATAAAAAAGAGATGTCGTTAACACAGATAAAAAAATAATATCGATTACTTTTCTTTATCTCGTTCTAATAATTCAATTAATCCGTCTTTTAAACTATGTACTTTTAAAGCATATTGCTCTTTTCGTTCAGCATCTTCAATTAATTGTACTATTGTTTCTGATAATGTTATTCCTCGGCGTTGCGATAAAGCCGATAAGCGCTGCCAAACTTTAAACGTTAAATCTATCGATTTTTTTCGTGTATGTTGGTGCTCTGCATTAAAATATCGCTTTCTACGAGCGCGGATAGTTTGTTTCATCTTATTGGATAGATCAGGATTCATATGCAAGTCTATCCACTCTAAAACTTTTAATGGCTGTGATTCTATCAACAATAATTGCTCAACAACCTCATCAGCCGCACTTTTTTCAATATAACGGGTAATTAACTCACCTTCACGATGCTTTTTGACGAGATACGCCCACTTCCAGCCACATTCTAGATTCTCTAACTGTTGATATTTCATACAAATCCCCGTGACAACGTAACTATATACTAGCATATCAACAATTTTACAAAAATACTGCCATTGAACCGAACTTTTTTGCCTATTTTATAAGCAAAGATGTTTTGAATAATCTTTTTTTATCAATTAATAACAAGCCTTGATAAGGGATAGTTTTCTAGGCACGTTATGATAGAATCGAGCGTCGCTATAATAAAACTTAATGGCTGATTTGTTAGCTCATCATTATAAGGTCGTAGCGATACATATTCCCTGCCTATGCAGTTGATGACAGTTAAAGAACCGTCTTATTGCAGGATAGATACCCACTTATAGTGGCATCTAATAAATCTCTTTTCACTAACCAATAATAAAAACGGTAACCTTGAAAAACAACGAATTAGAATGGCAGGCGTTACGTCCTGATTACGCCTCCTACCAGACTTTCTTTCAAACAGCATCTCAATTACCTGCATCACTACTACGTGAGGTTCAGCCTCGCCTGTATGAAAGCCTACAGTGGCTAAATAATGCAGATTCAGGCCAGTTTATGCTGTTAAAAGCCGATGATTCTACCGCTTACTTTGATATGCTGACAGACACATTAACGCAATCAGAGATCAAAACCTATCCGGTTGTTGGTGCCTATCAAGCAGAATCAAATAAAATCTATTGGCAAGAAAATGTACAAGGTACATTTTCATCATCAGAATCTATTACTTGCTGCCAGTGGATAGAACCCGAACAACTCTTTGGCTCTTTCTATTGTCATAAAGATAATGTCACTGTCAGCCCAGGTCTATTACATAAAGTGAATGGCGGAATTCTTGTTCTCTCCATTAAATCTTTATTAGCTCAACCATTAATGTGGTTTCGCCTGAAAAAAATGGTTGAAGAGCAACGCTTTGAATGGCTTGTTTGGAATGATAATCAATCATTGCCTTTACCCATTGAAAGTATGCCGCTCAATCTGCGAGTGATTTTAGTTGGCGATAGACTAAGCCTTGAAGAGCTTGAATTCATGGAGCCAGAATTAAGCAACGTAGCTTTATATGGCGAATATGAATACGATATGTATTTAGAAGACGAGTCTGCACTTTCTCAATGGTGTGGTTTTGTAAATGCATTGTGCCAAAAATACCGCCTCCCTTCTTTATCAGCAGATGCTTGGGAAGTGTTATTAACACAAGCAGCAAGGCAACATGAAGATCAATTGATATTGAGCTTAGATTTAGAATGGATCTTACGTCAACTCCGTTACGCAATGCGTTTTAATCATGATGCTTATCTAAATGCAGACGCACTAAAAAAAGCAGAAGAAAATCGCTTATGGCGACATAGTTATCTGTTAGAACGTAGTCGTGATGAAATTTTGCAAGATCAGGTAATGATACAAACAGAAGGTGAAGCCGTTGGCCAAATCAATGGACTTTCTGTCTTAGATTATCCTGGTTATCCTGATTTAATTGGTGAACCTACTCGTATAACTTGTGTTGCCCATATTGGTGATGGCGAGTTTACTGATGTTGAACGTAAAGCTGAGCTTGGTGGTAATCTTCATGCTAAAGGAATGATGATCATGCAAGCTTACTTAAACTCAGAATTACGTTTAGACCAACCACAACCATTTAGCACTTCTATTGTTTTTGAGCAGTCTTATGGTGAGGTTGATGGTGATAGCGCTTCTCTCGCTGAACTGTGTGCATTAATTAGTACACTTGCACTGCAGCCGATAGATCAACAAATTGCGGTAACGGGTGCTGTTGATCAATTTGGTCAGGTTCAACCTATTGGTGGCGTAAACCAAAAAATCGAAGGTTTCTTTGATATTTGCCAGCAAAGAGGATTAACTGGATCACAAGGTGTAATTATTCCTCTCGCGAACATTCGTCATCTAGTACTAAATGAAAATGTTCAACAAGCAGTCAAAGAAGAGAAATTTCATATTTGGCCTGTAACACATGTTGCTGAAGCCATAACATTACTAACCCGTCAGCCATATTATGAAGAGCAATGTGAGCCAGAACAATCTGATGCACACTTGTTAGCTGTGATCCATGACCGTATAACACTTGCAAATAATCAAGATAGACCTAAGTTACCTTGGTTCTTACGCCTATTCAGATAATTCTGTTTCAAGTGATCGGAGTTGTTCAGCGTACAAGTGTAAGCTATTCTGTTGTCTTACACTTGATAAAGGCTATATAGACAATGGTTGATAAACGCGAATCTTATTCTAAAGAAGACCTCATTGCTTCAGGCCGTGGTGAATTATTTGGCCAAGATGGCCCACCACTGCCGTCTGGTAATATGCTAATGATGGATCGCATCATTAAAATGACTGAAGATGGCGGCACCCATAATAAAGGCTTTATCGAAGCAGAATTCGATATCAAGCCTGACTTATGGTTCTTTGATTGCCATTTCGTCAATGATCCTGTGATGCCGGGTTGCTTAGGCCTTGATGCCATGTGGCAACTTGTTGGCTTTTATCTTGGCTGGCTTGGTGGTGAAGGAAAAGGTCGTGCTCTTGGTGTCGGTGAAGTTAAATTCACTGGACAAATATTACCAACTGCAAAAAAAGTTACCTATAAAATTGATTTCAAACGTGTTATCAATCGTAGACTGATTATGGGTATCGCCGACGGTGAAGTGTATGTTGATGGTAAGCTGATTTATGAAGCAAAAGATTTAAAAGTTGGCTTATTTAAAGATACGACTGCATTCTAAGATCGGTAATTCCAAAAAATTATTATAGAAATACCGTGTAATATACAGTACACGGTATTTTTTTATCTGTACTAATAATGTATTTATTTTCTTTATAAAAAACAGATCATATTCATTTTAGTTTTTATCAATATATTTTTTCACCATTTATGGGTTTCGTTTACGTAAGAAAATAAGTACAACTGAATGTAAAAAGGCTCGCAAAATATGCAAGCCTTTTTGTATTCAATTTATAACTACTGTTTGTTATTTATACTCAAATTGTCCTGTGTTCAATGTGAGCACAGAAATATATATAAATAACCCTTATTCTGTTCGTCGGCAAAATTTAGTGATTATATTTAATATCACCATTGTTTATTTTACTACGACGGGTTATTTATTTTACCAGACTTGGGCGATCTTCCATGGCCTGTCGCCAACCTCCCAGCCAATGTGAACGCGCATCAATCGCGAAATAAGGACAAAGCTCTTTTGAACGGCCTTGCATACCAGCTTGATAACCTTTCGATAATGCTCTTGCTAAACGGTCTCGTTTCTGTCTTTTCATGTCTAGACAACCCTCACGTTCTAAGTTTAAGCGGAAAGATAATGATTGTTTTTTCAACAGCCACTATAAATTGATACGCTTTATTGAGCATTTAAGCAAGTAAAGAAGTTAATACAAATGTCATATTTGTGAAGCCGAGCTAAATTTAACTTTAATAACACTTGTTATCATTAACTTTATTTAATTAATATTTGTAGAGTTAAATTTAAGATTTAAAATAGAGATTAAGTTAACCTATTGATCTGAAAATATTTAAAAATATTTCAGATAATAACATCTATTTTTATCTTATATAATCAACAAATTAAATAAACAAAAATAATCTTTATTTTTAAAGTAATGTCAATATAAGCTATTATTAGCCGATATAACTTTTTTCTCTTTCTTTATTTATTTATAGAAAAGCCTATTAGAATTACCTTATTGTTATTAAGGAATTAGCCATCTTGGAAAGTAAAATAAGTTATTAATACCTCTTACATACTTCTATTAATTCAAACTCTTCAAATACCAACTCCATATCTTCTGAGAAATGACCTTCTCGAGTAAAAAAAGTTTTATGTCCGTCTTGCCAATATGCCAAACTTAAATCCCCTTCCCCTTCTTTCTTAGCTTGTTCTTCTGTAACTTCATTAAAACGGATTAACTGCATAGAACGTGTGCGAATAACGCAAACAGGCTCATTTTGACTATTTAAAATAATGCTAAAACCACCAATAACAGGAATAGTACTGTCACTAAAAAAACCGCTTAATGAACTACACGTTGCCGTTTTTTTTCCTTCGACCACCAGCACTGCAAGTTCATCCGCTAACTGAGCATTATCACCAAATGACCAGCTGATTGCAGAGGGATATTTCTTTTTAAGCATTTCTAACATATTGTTCCTTTTTTTATAAACAAAACCCAATATTCAACTTAAATGCAATTTAAGAGAATATTGGGTTTAAATAAATGTATGCTAGGCTAGTTAATATTGAGTTTGAATTGTTGTCGCAATATCAGAAACAACCTGCTCCCAGCCTTGCCCTAATGTACGGACTAAAGCAGGATAACCATCTTCTGTTTGTGTCAACACAAGAGAGAATGGCTGACTAATCACTTTATTATTTTCAGTATAAATCCAATCACCAGAAATGATCACTTGCCCATCATAACGACCTTGAAAGTAATTAACTGTAACTGTTAATTTTGCTAAATTATCTTCAATTGGCTGGTTCGCAACAACAGTTCCTGGTAGTGCTTTTGTTAAACCTGAAATGAGGTTCTGTTGTAATTGCTGATCAAGTGGGTTTATCCATAAATGTTGATTTGCTACGGTATAGTTAATATCTGTTGTTTGATAAACAATACCAGCATTAACCAGCATATTGGACAAACGGATCGGCTGAACCCAAATTTGAGGCCTTTTCGCTGACTGTGTTGTCGTAACTTGAGTTGATACCCCTGTTTGGTAAATATCAGGTAACTGGTAATAGGTTTTCTCAGTTTGGCTTGAACATGCCGTTAGCATCAAAACAAATATTCCAATAATGTATCTCATTATTTTTCAGCCCTCTTTGGTTCTGGATCTTTACCTTCCTTCGCCTCAAAAATTAATGCATTACTTTTATTGTTTAATGTTTTCAATAAAGGTTGCATTTCTCTTAAAACCTGATCAAGCTGCTGCATATTATCGATCATTTTTCCGTATGCCGGAGAGCCTGGTTGGAACCCTTGCATACTACGATTGATCTCTTTCAGTGACTGTTGAATATCATTAGGAAGATTTCTAAATTCATCACTGCCAATCATGGCATTTAATGCTTTCAGTGTTTCTTTTGCCTCAGTTACTGCTTTTTGGCTTTCAGATAAAGTTGCTGTCATCTCTTTAAGCATCGGTTCAACCGGAAGATTGTTGATCTTATCAAGCGATGTCATCACTTTTTGCTGAATTTGCGCTAAACCTGAGCTAACAGTAGGAATTTGTTGAAAACCAGCGACCTCTTGAGGTCCTTCCCATTTTGTTTCGTCTGGATAGAAATCAAGGTCAATATACAGAGCACCCGTTAAAAGATTTCCTGATTTTAATGAAGCTCTTAGACCATTATTAGAAGCTGAAGAGATCTCTTTAACGAAATCAAAACTTTCACCAACATCATTGGCAAAACGTTCTGGTTCAACATGGATAAGCACTGGAATACGAAAATCTTTATCAAGCGATTGTTGCATTCCTTTCGTGTAATAAGGCACTTGCACAACAGTCCCCATTCGAATTCCTCGGAATTCAACCGGTGCTCCAGCTTGTAACCCTCTTACTGAATCAGAGAAAAACATGATGTAACTGCGATAATCTGTATATAAGGAGTTTTGAATACTCTTTTCATTATCGTAGAGTTTGAATTCTGTTTTAGGTGCAATTTGTTCACCAGGTAACCAACCAGCCGGCACATCAAAACTCACGCCACCACTAAAGAGTGTAGAAAGTGATGCCATTTCAACACGCACACCCGATGAAGACATATCAAAAGCAATTCCTGAATCTTTCCAGAAACGAACATTGGATGTCACCATTTTGTCGTAAGGCGCTTTAATGAAGAGTTGATAATGCATGTCTCGGCTATCAATATTAAATTCACTGGTTTCTACAGAGCCAACTTGATAACCTCTGAATAAAACAGGATCTCCCGCATTTAACTGCCCGGCTCTTTCACTCACCAAGTTTATGCGAATACCTTTTGCATCAGGTGAAGCAAGAGGAGGTGCATCAAGAAGATTAAATTCACCTTTCTCTTTACCAGTTAGACCTGGTTGTAATTCAATATAGGCACCAGAAAGCAAGGTACCTAAACCGGTCACCCCTTCTTTACCTATTTGAGGTCTTACAACCCAAAAAGCGGTATCTGACCGTAATAGCTCATTCATACCTGTATCTAGGCGCGCATTAATAATAACACGACTAAAATTGCTATCGAGTGTAACACTTTCGACTAAACCAATATCAACACTACGACTTTTGATTTTTGTTTTACCCGCTTCAATGCCCTCAGCATTATAAGTAATTAAGGTAACTTCTGGACCTTGATGGCTGAAATGATAATAAAGTATCCATGCACCAATCAATAAGGTGACAAGCGGTATGATCCAAACTGGAGACCAGCTTTTTAGTTTGTTAATTTTTGCTTCTGTTAAAGCAGTTTCATTCTTTTCAGTCACCCTTAGGCTCCTTAATCATCGGTTTATCATCATCGGCTGTACATTTATCCCACGTCAACCGAGGATCAAACATCATTGCAGAGAACATCGTTAATACAACAACTACTGCAAATAGCACTACACCAAAATCTGGATAGATGCTCATCAGACGTCCCATTCTGACTAATGAAGCTAAAACAGCGATAACAAAGACGTCAATCATTGACCAACGCCCTACATATTCAACAACTTCATAGAGAAAATGCATTCTAGCAGGATCTCTTTTACCACTGGATTTGTGTGCATCCCAACACAGCCAAGCTATTGCTATCATTTTCAAACTTGGCACCATAATACTGGCAATAAATATCACCATCGCAACAGGATAAGAGCCATCTTCCCATAACAAAATCACCCCAGCCATAATCGTAGAGTAAAGATTATTACCTAGCGATTCGGTCACCATAATAGGCAATAAATTTGCAGGGATATAAAGAATAAGTGATGTAATCAACAGTGAGACTGTCCATTGCAAGCTTTTCGGTCTTCTTGCATGTCCTTTAACTTCACAACGACTACATTCGTATTGATCTACTGGTAAGATTGCCGTACATGAGCGACATAATCTTACGCCTTGTTTTAATCCTGGTTTACCTGATTTAATACTAGGATAATCAGGGCGTGGCTCTAGTTTTTCCCATAGTGTATGTCTATCAAGGCACTGAAAGGCGCGGATTTGAAATAAACAATACAAAACATAAGGTAAAAAGCTTAACCCTAAACCAATATCACCATAAGCCATTAATTTTACAAAACTAACTAAAATTCCCGCGAGAAAAATTTCAGCCATACACCATGATTTAAGTTGGAATAAAATACGAGATAACCAGATTTGTAATTTTCTAGGCAGTTTGATTGGGGTACACAGTAATAAAATTGCCACCATACAAAAAGCAGGCACAATTTGAACAAATAGTAAGAAAAAAGCCCCCAATTCAATGTAGTTTTCACTAAACATCACTCTTGGGATCTGCATCAATGTTACGTTATTAGCAATACCCGCAACTTCCATACTGACAAATGTAAACTGACTCGCCATCAGTAACATAAATAATGCACTGATTGCCAATGCTACAGGTTGATAAAAAGGCTGGCGCCAACGTGCCGTTAGCACTGTGTGACAACGAGGACATGTTGCTTTGGTTCCTTGCACTAATTCAGGAACACTGACCACCAGATCGCACTGAGGACATAATATTTGCTCATGCTTATGTTCATGACGATGTTGTTGACCAGAACACACAGTGACACCTCTTATTTTTTAATGATCAATAAAAGAATATTTAATCCAGAAAGTGAAACGGGGCAAATGCCCCGTTTTCGGCTGGCGATTTATTCACCGCTTTGCATCAGTTCTAACTCTTGCCATCGATCAAAAGCGGTTTCAAGCTCTTGTTCTTTATCCGCAAGTGTTTTCAAGACTTTTTCAGTTTCCTCATGGGGACGAGTAAAGAAGTCTGGGGCACTTACTTCTTCTTGTAAGGCACTTAACTGTGTTTCTAAACTTTCTAGTTTAGCAGGCAATTGTTCAAGTTCACGCGCTAAATGATAACTTAACTTATTGCCACTACGGGTGTTCTTTTTAGCGCTATCTTTAGTTTTAGCTTCTTTTTCAGCTTTTTCTGGTGCATTACGTGATTTATTTTGTTCACTTCTCAGTGAAACTGTTTGTGCTCTTTGTTGCTGAGCGTCGTAATAACCACCTACATAACTATTAATAACGCCATCACCTTCAAAGATCCAACATTCCGTGACACTATTATCAACGAATTCACGGTCATGGCTAACCAGTAAAACAGTGCCTTGATACGCATCCACGAGTTCTTCTAATAACTCTAATGTTTCAACATCAAGATCATTGGTTGGTTCATCGAGAATAAGTAGATTGCTTGGTTTTAAAAACAAACGAGCCAGTAATAAACGATTTCTTTCACCACCTGAAAGTGCCCGAACCGGTGTCATTGCACGCTTAGGTGGAAATAAAAAGTCTTGTAAATAACCTAATACATGACGAGGGCGGCCATTGACCATTACTTCTTGCTTACCTTCAGCAAGGTTATCCATCACAGTTTTATCTGGATCAAGAGTGGCACGATGTTGATCGAAATAAGCCACTTCAAGTTTAGTACCACAATGCACTCGACCACTGTCAGCTTTTAAATCACCTAACATCAGTTTTAACAATGTAGTTTTACCGCAACCATTTGGTCCCACCAGCGCAATTTTATCGCCACGTTGTACTTTGGCAGAAAAATCGCGAACTAACTTGCGGGTTCCAATACTATAATTAACATCTTCTAACTCAAATACGATTTTACCAGAACGAGTTGCTTCTTCGACTTGCATACGCGCACTGCCTAACACATCACGGCGTTCACTACGTTCAACACGCAATGCTTTTAGAGCACGTACACGACCTTCGTTACGAGTACGTCGTGCTTTAATCCCTTGTCGTATCCACGCTTCTTCTTGCGCTAATTTGCGATCAAATTCTGCATTTTGTTGCTCTTCAACACGTAATGCTTCTTCTTTGCTCTCAAGATATTTATCGTAATTTCCCGGCCATGAAGAAAGTTTGCCTCGATCAAGATCGATAATACGGGTTGCCATATTTCGAATAAAGGAACGGTCATGGGAAATAAATACGATGCTTCCTTGGAAATCTTTTAAAAATTTCTCAAGCCAAAGGATCGTTTCAATATCAAGGTGGTTTGTTGGTTCATCTAAAAACAACACTCTTGGTGCGCTAACTAATGCACGCCCTAATGCCGCTTTTCTTAACCAACCCCCCGATAAAGAAGAAAGCTCAGCTTCACCATCTAAACCAAGTTTCTCTAGCACTTCTGCAATTCGGCTATCAAGTAACCATAAGTTACGACTATCGAGTACTTCTTGCAGCTCTGCCATTTTATTGAGATTTTTATCAGAAGGATCTGTCTCAATCAATTTAGAAATATGATGATAATCCGTTAGATATTTAGCATCCTCTTCAACACCTTCAGCAACAAAATCAAAGATAGTGCCTTCAATATCTCTTGGGGGATCTTGCTGTAAGCGAGCAGTTACAAGATCTTGCTCATAAACAACTTGACCATCATCTAAAGGTTGTTCTTTTGATAACACTCTTAATAGTGTTGATTTTCCGGCACCATTACGACCAACTAAACAAACGCGTTCATTTTCTTCAATAAATAAATCGGTGCTATCTAATAGAGGAGCATCACTGAAAGATAAATAAGCCCCTGTCAAACTAATTAACGGCATTGTAAATTATTCCTCACCAGCATGAGTTAACAGCCAGCAATTGTGGATTTGGCGGTTACGCGCAAAGTCTTGCGATAATGTTTTCTGTGTTATCTCTTTTGCGGATAATCCTATTTTTGCTAACTCTTCATGTTCCATTTTGAACCCACGTTTGTTATTTGAGAACATGATCGTGCCACCTTTTCTCAACAAACGCTTTAGATGTTTCATCAATTCAATATGATCACGTTGAACATCAAAGGTATTTTCCATACGCTTTGAGTTAGAAAACGTAGGTGGATCGATAAAAATCACATCAAATTGTTCATTACTTTGCATTAACCATTGTAAACAGTCAGCCTGCATTAAACGATGTTGTCTACCTGATAGGCCATTTGCTTGGAAGTTTTTCTCCGCCCATTCAAGATAAGTGCGTGACATATCGACTGTCGTCGTACTTTTTGCACCACCAATCCCAGCATGTACAGATGCAGTACCGGTATAAGCAAAGAGGTTTAAGAAATCTTTTCCTTTGCTCATTTCACCCAGCATTTTTCGTGCAATACGGTGATCTAAAAACAGCCCTGTATCGAGGTAATCCGTAAGATTTACCCAAAATTTTGCACCAAATTCATTAACTAAAAAGAAATCACCCTTCTCTGCCATTTTTTCATACTGTAATTTACCTTTTTGGCGTTGGCGGGTTTTTAAAATCAGTTGATCAGAACGTAATGCTAATACTTCCATCGTAGCGCTAATAACATCAAACAAACGTTGGCGAGCTTTATGTTCATTAATAGTTTTAGGTGGTGCATATTCTTGAATAACGACTTTTTCGCCATAACGGTCTACGGCAACATTATATTCAGGTAAATCAGCATCGTATAAGCGATAGCATTCAATTTGCTGTTGTTTTGCCCATTTCGCGAGTTTTTTCTCATTTTTACGCAAACGGTTTGCAAAATCTTCAGCAAGCCCAGTGTTAATTGTTGATGGGGTATCAGAAAGTAAATAGTTTTTCTGTACGCAATCAAGAGGGCCATTTTTTGCTTTGAACTCGCGTTCTGCACGTAATTGAATACAACTCAATAACTCAGGTGATGCACTAAATAATGATAATCGCCAACCTGGGAAGTGTGCCTTTATAGCTCTTCCTAATTGACTATGCAGTGCAATTAGTGCTGGCTCACTTTCTAAACGCTCACCATAAGGCGGGTTACTGATAATTGTTCCTTTTATTTCTGCTGACACAGGATTAGTCAGTTTTGCCGCATCACCATGAGCAAAAGTAATTAAATCAGCAACATCAGCTCTACGCGCATTAGCTCTTGCCATATCCAACACGCGTTTATCAACATCAAAACCATAAAAACGAGCAGTGGTATTCTTTTTACCTTCACGAAAACGAGCAAAAGCCTCATGAGTGACTTCTTTCCATAATGCTTCATCATGGCCTAACCAATGACGAAAGCCCCAATGAACTCGATTTAATGCTGGAGCGCAGTCTGTCGCCATCATAGCAGCTTCAATTAATAATGTTCCTGAGCCACACATTGGATCAATTAATGGTGTATCGGTTTTCCAACCAGAACGCATAATGATCGCAGCCGCTAAATTTTCTTTTAAAGGTGCTTGCCCAGTTAAATCACGATAACCTCGTTGATGTAAGCCATCACCACTTAAGTCTAAAGAGAGTGATGCTTTTTCTTTATGAAGATGGATCGTTAAGCGGATATCAGGAGATTGTTTAGCTACATCAGGACGTTGCCCTATTTTGCGTTGAAATGAGTCAACGATGGCATCTTTTGCTTTTAATGCACCATATTGGCTATTACGAATAATGTCATTAGTACCATTAAAATGGATAGCAAAGGTCTGATTAACAGTAAAAATCTCACTCCAATCAATTGCCTGCACACCAAGATATAAGTCTAGATCACTATACACATTGAATTCATTTAACGGCAGCATAATACGTGACGCTAAACGACTCCAAAGCAAAGACTGATACATGGTTTTATCATCTGCACGAAAATAAACACCGCCTTGGGTTATCTGGCAAGCCTGAGCACCAAGGTGTTCAAGTTCAGATTTTAATAGTTCTTCCAGACCTCGGCCTGTGCTGGCAAACAGAGAGCGCATAGTATTGTTACCACCTAAAATAAAATTGTTGGGCATTATAGCTAATTGTATTACGTTGTCATAAAGTTACTGGCTATAAAAAATAATAATGTCTTTTGGGAGCACCGATGATCAACGTTTCACGCCTTTATATACACCCAGTTAAATCAATGAAGGGAATTCGCCTTTCTCATGCATTTGCTCGTGAGAGCGGATTCACGTTTGATCGTGATTTTATGATAACTACCCCTGAAGGGACTTTTATCACGGCACGAAAATTTCCCGTTTTGCTGTGTTTTATTCCCACTGTCATGGCAAATGGTATTTATATTCAAGCACCTGATGGTGAGGGTATTGCTATCACTTATCAAGATTTTGAGACCACATTGCAACCGACAGAAGTTTGGGGCAACCATTTTACCGCGTATGTGGCTCCAGATGAAATAAATCAGTGGTTCAGTCGTTATTTAAATATGGATGTTCAACTTCGTTGGACTGGCGAAAAATCGACACGTCGAGTGAAAAAAAATCCGGAAACCTCTGTTTCTTTTGCTGATGGTTACCCTTACTTATTAATTAATGAAGCCTCATTTCAATACTTACAACAGCGTTGCCCCGCTTCAATTAATATTGAGCAATTTCGAGGTAATATCCTCATAACAGGTGCAAAGCCTTTTGAAGAAGATACTTGGCAGACTATTCGTGTTGGCTCTGTTGTGATGGATCTGATGAAACCTTGTAGCCGTTGCATCATGACTACAATTAGTATTGATAAAGGCGTTAAACATCCTAACACAGAACCACTTGCAACACTGCAAACATTCCGTAGTGATGAAACAGGTGATGTCGATTTTGGTCAAAATGTCATCATTCGTCAAACTGGCATTATTCGTGTGGGGGATACTGTTGAGGTATTAGCTTATAAAAAAGCGAAACAGTATCTTGTAACAGCTCCTATTGAAACACAATCAGTACCTATTGTTGAAAACACACAAGAACAGACTGTCAGTATTGAATTTAACGGTGAAGTTTTTGAAGGTAATAATCAAGAAGTACTATTAGAGCAACTTGAGAATAATGGCTATACCATTCCTTATAGTTGTCGAGCTGGTCTTTGTGGCTCTTGTCTAATTCAATTAGATGAAGGTGATGTTAACGCATTAAAAGCAGGAGCCATTAAACGTGCAGGTAAAATTTTAGCATGCAGTTGCATACCTAAAAGTAATGTAAAACTTTCACTTAACAAAAAATAACACTTATCTTTATCACAAATTAAAAGAAGGTAATTTGCCCTTATCTTCTTTTTTTATTTTAAATAAAACAGTTTATTTAATAAGAATTATCTCATTAAGACCTGAATAATGAATTATCGATGAACTCATTTTATTTGTTTCTAAAAGTGTATTATAAGAAAAGGATAATAGAGATTTGGTTTTAGGAAGTGTTGTTTAAGGTAAATTTTTTTGGATGTTAAATTAATGAGTAATAATAAAAAGAGTAAGTCCTTTTTACTCTTTTTGTTAAATAACTTTTTCGTACAAAAATGATCCTGACTCCGATTCTTTATGGTAATTGCTTAACCTGTCATTCATAATTTTTATTGGGTCACAAAAATTAAGTGTTCTATCGAATAACGTTAATTGAGGTTGCGCTAATAAGCATAAACAAGCTTGAGTACCCACTTCTGCCACTAAAAAAAGAGCTTTTTCATTACCTTCTTTTAATGAAGCCCCTACCACTTGCGATAAATAAGGGTTGGTTGGATTATTGTTAACTTCAAAATACCAACTCTTGGGCATCAGTGGCTTTAAAAAGCGATGGGCTATTAATGCATTTAAAGCTAATTCAGCTCTTGATTCTGATGGCATATCAATTTGGCGGATCTGCTCATCGTATCCATAATAAAGAGCTGCATCATCGACGGTAAAAGATGCTGATTGGCAAGCACTCTCACTTAGCATTTTGCTTGGAAAGCGAGAACGAAAAACCATGCCATTGGCTAAATCAAGCATTAATCTTTGTTGCTCAACATCAAAATACCAACGCCAGCGATCATCGGGTTTTATTATCACTAATTAATCCCCCTTCGATTCATTACCTGTTTTATACTCTGAAAAATAATCAAAATTAAATGACATAAATAAAATATTTAATATCACCTAACAAAAACAGGATTCATTTTACTATTAATTAAGCACAATCAGTGCAATTTAATAAAAAATAACCAACTAGGGGCAATATAAACGAGTTAAGGGCAGAAGAAAAGCCCTTAACTCATTATTAAATGTATTTATATGTGATTAATTATGGATTTGATAAGTGCAGGACCTTGATAAATGAATCCTGAATAGACCTGAATAAGAGAAGCACCCGCATCCATTTTTTCTCTGGCTGCTGTTAATGAATCAATTCCACCTACACCAATAATAGGTAATGCGCCTTTTAATTCTTCATTTAATTGGCGAATTATTTGTGTGCTTTTTGATTGTACAGGGCGACCACTTAATCCCCCAGCTTCATTACAATGATCTAATCCACTGACTAATGACTTATCTAATGTGGTATTTGTCGCAATAACACCATCAATATGATGACGCACTAAGCTATCTGCAACTTGAATTAATTCTTCATGTGTTAAATCAGGTGCAATTTTGACGGCAACAGGAACATATTTTTGATATTTTCCTTGCAACTCTAATTGTTTATTTTTAATTGCAGATAACAAATCGTCTAATGCTTCGCCATATTGCAGTGTACGCAAGCCCGGGGTATTTGGGGATGAAATATTAATCGCGATATAACCAGCATGTGCATAAACTTTTTCCATACAAATCAGATAATCGTCTTTGCCTTGCTCTACAGGAGTATCTTTATTTTTACCAATATTAATACCTAGCACACCGCCATAACGAGATTGTTTTACATTTTCAATAAGGTTATCAACACCGAGATTATTAAATCCCATACGGTTAATTAACCCTTCAGCTTCCACTAACCGAAACAAACGCGGTTTATCATTTCCCACTTGAGGGCGTGGTGTCACTGTGCCGACTTCAATAAAACCAAATCCCATAGCACCAAGGGCATCTATACAATCACCGTTCTTATCAAGACCAGCTGCAAGACCAAGTGGATTTTTAAATGAGAGTCCCATACAGGAAACAGGTTTTGAAGGAAGTGATTGCTGAATAAGAAATTGAAATGGGGAATGAGATAAACGTTTTAACTGACGGAAGGTAAAATCATGGGCACGTTCAGGATCTAGCCGAAACAATGCCTTCCTTACTAAGGAATAATACATACGATCTCCATTGAGAATATCGGGTATTAGGAATGATATGTCTACGACGATTTAAGCGTCGAGCATAATATAGATAAAAGCATGAAAAGTAAACGCTCTAATTTCACAATTTGCCATAAAAAATCCCCAGGCTATGCTGGGGATCTGATTATCATGCTAATTTTTCGCTACTTATTCACTTATAAAGTGATATTAAGCACGATATTAATCAGCTAACGCTTTGGTAATTTTCTCATAGAGATCACCAGATAAATTCTCAAGTGCTTTCAGTTTTAATAACTCTGCACGCATTTTTTCTTGGCGTGTTGCATCATAGCGTTTTAAACGAATAAAAGGTTCAATAAGGCGTGAAGCAACCTGTGGGTTACGGCTATTTAAGTCAGTCAGAATTTCTGTCAATAGTAAGTAACCTGAACCATCTTCAGCATGGAAAGCGACTGGATTATTATTTACAAATGCGCCAATTAATGCACGAGTACGGTTAGGGTTTGCTAGTGTAAATGAGCGATGAGATAACAAACTACGTACTTTTTGTAACACATCTTTTGCTGGGCTCATGGCTTGCAAGCTAAACCATTTGTCCATCACTAATCCATCTTGATACCATTTATCATCGAACTCTTGTAATAGCACATCTTTACAAGGTAACTGCGCCATTACAGCAGCATGAAGCGCCGCAAGAGCATCAGTCATGTTATCGCTGTTGTGATATTGTGCATCAACAAGTTTGTTACCTGTTTGCTCATTTTCAACCGCTAAATAACCTAAGCAAACATTACGTAAATCACGTTTTGCAATATCTTCATGATTAACACGATAAGCGTCAATATGCATAGAATGGTAAACAGCAGAGAATTCATCTGCCATTTCAGTTGCTAGTGTTTTACGAATAAAACCAAGTACCTCATGAATAGCTATTGGATCGATAATGCTAAATGACTCACCCGCTTCAACATCTGTTGGTAATGTCAGAATAAGTGCTGCTAATGCAGGATCGATATCTTTATCCAGCAATACTGCGCGGAAAGCATCAATTACCATTTCAGGAAGAATGCAGTTTTCACCCTTTTGCACCCGAGTAACATTTTCTTTTATATAGCGCCCCAACAATGATTGTGCCGCATCCCAACGTGAAAATGCATTACGAGCATATTTCATTAAAAAGGACAATTGTTCATCCGTAAATGGATAATCAAGTTTTACAGGTGCAGAGAACTCACGTAATAAAGAGGGAATTGGCTGTTCTGGAACGTCATCAAATACAAATTGTTGTTCTTCACGGACGACATTTAATACATTAGAAATCGCCTGACCTTGTGAACGCAGAGGGATCACATTGCCTTTATGATCATACAATTCAATATCTAATGGAATATGTAGTACTTGTTTTTCTGCTTGATCAGCTGTTGGTGGTGTCATTTGACCAACAGTTAAAGTGTATTGTTTTTTATTCACATCATAGCTGTCACGCACTGTCAGTTGTGGTGTACCTGATTGACTATACCAACGACGGAATAAAGTAAGATCAACATTAGAAGCATCTTCCATCGCTTGAATAAAATCGTCACAGGTTGCAGCACTACCATCGTGACGATGAATATACATTTGAATGCCCGCTTGGAATTGCTCTTCACCTAATAATGTATGGATCATTCTGATCACTTCTGAACCTTTTTCATATACTGTTAAAGTATAGAAGTTGTTCATTTCGATCACACTATCAGGACGAATTGGATGTGCCATTGGGCTTGCATCTTCTGCGAACTGAGCAGTACGCATTACTCGTACATTGTTGATCCGATTAACGGAACGAGAGCCTAAATCTGAACTGAATTCTTGGTCACGGAAAACCGTTAAGCCTTCTTTTAGGCTTAGTTGGAACCAATCACGACAAGTAATGCGGTTACCTGTCCAGTTATGGAAATATTCATGACCAATAACAGACTCAATGCCTAAGTAATCTTTGTCAGTTGCCGTTTCACTTTTCGCTAGTACATATTTAGAGTTAAAGACATTCAGCCCTTTATTCTCCATTGCACCCATATTAAAGAAATCAACAGCAACTATCATATAGATATCAAGATCGTATTCTAAATTAAAGCGAGATTGATCCCATGCCATCGCATTTTTTAATGATGTCATTGCCCAATCTGCACGATCTAAATTACCTTTATCAACAAAAAGCTCTAAAGCAACTTCACGACCGCTTTTGGTGATAAAAGTATCTCGTAGTACATCAAAATCACCTGCAACAACCGCAAATAAGTAACTTGGTTTTGGATGTGGATCTTCCCATGTTACCCAATGACGTCCATCTTCAAGTTCACCTTGTGCGATGCGGTTACCATTAGATAATAAATAAGGATACTGTTTTTTATCTGCGGTGATTGTCGTGGTGTAACGAGCTAGCACATCAGGTCTATCTAAATAATAAGTAATATGGCGAAAACCTTCAGCTTCGCATTGTGTACACAATGCATCACCTGACACATACAGTCCTTCTAATGCTGTATTGGCTGATGGATTAATTTCATTGATAATTTTTAATGTAAATTGCTCTGGTAATTGTTCAATGATGAGTTTGCCGTTTTCTTCTTTATAGTGTGTCCAAGCAACATCATTAACTGAAATTGATTTTAATGTTAAATCTTCACCATCTAATACTAATACCGTCGCATTTGAGTTTAGACGTTTACATTGACTGATTGCTGTAACCTGAGTGCTTTCTTTATCTAAGATAAAATCAAGATGTAA
Source organism: Proteus sp. fly-1089 (assembly GCF_040138965.1). Classification (NCBI taxonomy): domain Bacteria; kingdom Pseudomonadati; phylum Pseudomonadota; class Gammaproteobacteria; order Enterobacterales; family Morganellaceae; genus Proteus; species Proteus sp. fly-1089. The sequence goes on along the minus strand of NZ_JBEETS010000001.1, from coordinate 201,567 downwards.
ATCGGTGATTGTGTAGTCAGGGGCACGATAATCTTTGCGAAATTTCGCGATTCTTTGTTGTGTCATAGAAAAAACCTTTTAGTTAACACGACTATTTAACGGTTATATTGCCAAAGCTTACTCGTCAAAAATCTGTTTAGCCAGTCGAATATTCAATTGAAAACATTAAAAGTCAACGGAATGTTAATAGTTTATTAATACATGTAATCAATTTATTTGGTAAATGATGCTAATATACTCCCAAATTATGTTTAACGTGGTAAACTCATCTAAGTTTTACAGCTTGTTTTTATGTTGCAGAGAAATATTGTTGAATAGTGACGCTTTGTCGCCATATTCGGGTATACTCTCCAACCTTAACGATTTAGCAGACATAAAAACGCTCCGTGAGGATGCTTGACGCGCTATGATTTTAGACGCTACACCGATTATTACATCACTGTTGGATACCGATGCATACAAGCTCCACATGCAGCAAGCGGTTTACCATCATTATAGTGATATTCCTGTCGTTGCTGAGTTCCGTTGTCGGAGTGATGAACGTCTAGGTGAATATGCAACAACCTTACGCCATCAAGTTAATATGATGGCAGACTTGTCATTAACGAATGAAGAATTTGACTATCTTCAGAGTCTCCCTTTTTTCAAAAATGACTATCTGCAATGGTTTAAGCATTTCCGTTTTAAACCAGAACAAGTCCATATTTCAACGACACCTGAAAACCAACTTACCATTAAAATCACAGGCCCTTGGCGTGAAGTTATTTTATGGGAAGTACCTTTGTTGGCTCTAGTGAGTGAAATTGTACATCGTGCTCGTTCACCTCAAATCACACCAGATGACGCAGTTAATCAATTACGTAAATTAATTGATATTTTCTACCGTGATGCCGCTGAGCAGCAGATTGACTTAGCTGATTTTAAATTGATGGATTTTGGTACTCGTCGCCGTTTTTCTTATGATGTGCAGTGCGCCATTGTGGATGAGCTGAAAAATCATTTCCCTTATCTTATTGGTACAAGTAACTATCATTTAGCAGAACGCATGCAATTAGCCCCTGTGGGTACACAAGCTCATGAGTGGTTTCAGGCACATCAGCAAATTAGCCCGGAGCTGGCCAATAGTCAGCGCGCAGCTTTACAATCTTGGTTAGATGAATACCCCGATCAATTAGGTATTGCATTAACAGACTGTATTACGATGGATGCTTTTTTGCGTGATTTTGATAAGGCCTTCGCAGAGAGTTATCAAGGTTTACGCCACGACTCTGGTGATCCTATTGAATGGGGTGAAAAAGCGATTGCGCATTATGAGAAACTGGGCATCGACCCAATGAGTAAAGTATTAGTCTTTTCTGATAGCCTCGATTTTCAAAAGGCGTTAGTACTTTATAAACATTTCCATAAACGTATTCGTTTAATCTTTGGTATTGGTACTCGGCTCACCTGTAACATTCCAGAAATAACACCACTTAATATTGTCATTAAGCTGGTGGAGTGTAATGGTAAGCCAGTTGCTAAATTATCAGATAGTCCAGGTAAAACGATTTGCGAAGACGATGATTTTGTTGACAAGCTACGCAAAGCCTTTGATGTTCCACTTGTCAAACAAGCCTGTTAATTAGCCAAAAATCTTTATTAATAAAAGAAAGGGTAATAATTACCCTTTCTTTTGTCATAACTCCTACTTTTATCAATATTTCTCCTATTTTTGCCAATTTATTTTATACAAAAGCTTTTCTCTTCTTTATTGACTCTTTAAACTAAAATTTCCTACTTGTTTCCTGCGCTATTGCAAGTAACATAGAAAAACTGTCCGACAGGGGCAGAGTGAATTAACCAAACAATTATTTTAATTAAACGAAGAGAGATTTATTTATGATCGTTGCGCCTGTAGTCGACGTACTGCAAGGCCGTATCGCGGTTGGCGAAGACGTCACCGTTCGCGGTTGGGTACGTACAAGAAGAGATTCAAAAGCTGGTATCTCATTTCTTACCGTCTATGACGGTTCCTGCTTTAATCCAGTACAGGCCATCATTAATAATAATTTACCGAATTATCAAGATGAAGTGCTGCACTTAACCACAGGTTGTTCTGTGGAAGTCACCGGTAAAATTGTTGAATCTCCGGGCCAGGGACAGAACTTTGAAATTCACGCCACCAATGTTGTTGTGGTAGGAATGGTCGATGATCCGGAAACTTATCCGATGGCCGCCAAACGTCATAGTATTGAGTACCTGCGTGAAGTTGCTCACCTTCGTCCTCGTACTAACTTAATTGGTGCAGTTGCTCGTGTTCGCCACACATTAGCACAAGCACTACATCGTTTCTTCGATGAACAAGGCTTCTTCTGGGTTTCTACGCCACTAATTACAGCGGCTGATACAGAAGGTGCTGGTGAAATGTTCCGTGTCTCTACACTTGATATGAACAATCTGCCACGTACAGATAAAGGCGAAGTTGATTTCAGTGAAGACTTTTTTGGCCGTGAAGCGTTTTTAACCGTATCAGGTCAATTAAATGGTGAGACTTATGCCTCTGCATTAAGCAAAGTGTATACTTTCGGCCCAACATTCCGTGCTGAAAACTCAAATACCAGTCGTCACCTTGCTGAATTCTGGATGGTTGAGCCTGAAGTGGCATTTGCTGATCTTAGCGATATCGCAGCACTTGCTGAAAAAATGCTGAAATACACCTTTGCAGCCGTATTAGCAGAGCGTAAAGATGATATGGAATTCTTTGCACAACGTGTCGATAAAGACGCTATCACACGCTTAGAGAATTTTATCACCTCTGATTTTGCTCAAATTGATTATACCGATGCAGTTACTGTGCTTGAAAACTGTGGTGAGAAATTTGAAAACCCAGTTTATTGGGGTGTTGACCTCTCTTCTGAGCATGAGCGTTATCTTGCAGAGAAACACTTTAAAGCACCTGTGGTTGTGAAAAACTACCCGAAAGATATCAAAGCATTCTATATGCGTATGAACGAAGACGGTAAAACAGTTGCAGCAATGGATGTATTAGCACCAGGAATTGGTGAGATCATTGGTGGTTCTCAGCGTGAAGAGCGTTTAGATATGTTTGATAAACGTTTAGAAGAAATGGGAATGAATAAAGAAGACTACTGGTGGTATCGCGACCTACGTCGTTATGGCACAGTGCCTCATTCAGGTTTCGGTTTAGGTTTTGAACGTTTAGTTGCTTATGTGACCGGTGTCGCAAACGTTCGTGAAGTTATTCCGTTCCCTCGCACACCAAGAAATGCAGATTTTTAATTTAGTGATTAATTAGTATTCAGTTAAAATTTTGTAGTGCTGTTTTATTGTACAGATTTAGCTTAAGTAAAGAAGCCAACCGCAAGGTTGGCTTTTTTTATGCATGGCTGTTATTTGATTCAAAAGTTCCCCGAAATACACACTTTGAAATACATAGTTACAATTTGTTACACTTTTTTCGTTTTTGTAGCAAATTGGGGGTAGATAAAATTTTTTACCAATGGAACACTGTCACCCGACACAGACGACACTTAACTCTCATAAATAGTTCCATAAAAATTAAGAAACTATTTCTGGCAGTGGCAAAGGTGTCTGAATAACACCAATGAGGGTAATAATAATGATGAAGCGCAATCTTCTTGCAGTGGTAATCCCAGCTTTAATGTTTGCTGGTGCAGCAAACGCAGCTGAAATGTATAACAAAGACGGCAACAAAGTAGACATCTACGGTAAAGTTGACGTTCGTCATTACTTCGCAGATTCTGATTCTAAGAGTGATCACGAAAGCGGTGACGCTTCACGTGCACGTATCGGTTTCAAAGGCGAAACTCAAATCAATAAAGATTTAGTTGGTTTCGGTCGTTTTGAGTATGAAATCAAAACTAACACTACTGAAAGCGAAAACTCATCTAAAACTCGTTTTGCTTACGCTGGTTTTAAATTTGCTGACTACGGTTCATTAGACTATGGTCGTAACTACGGTGTAATTTACGACACCAACGCATGGACAGACGTTCTGCCTTTATGGGGCGGTGACTCAATGTCTCAGTCTGACGTTTACATGACTGGCCGTACTACTGGTGTTTTAACTTATCGTAACACTGATATGTTCGGTTACGTTGATGGCCTGAACTTTGCTCTGCAATATCAAGGCAAAAACAACGAAAACACTAACAACAGCAGCAAACGTGTTGACACAGCTAAAGCGAATGGCGACGGTTTCGGTTTCTCTACAGCTTATAACTTAGGCTGGGGCGTAACACTGGGTGGTGGTTACTCTAACTCTGCTCGTACTAACTGGCAGGAACACCACAGTTCTGCTACTGGTAAAAATGCAGAAGCATGGAACTTCGGTGGTAAATTCGCAGCTAACAACGTTTACTTAGCAGCTATGTACGGTGAAAGCCGTAACATGAACTACTACGGTTCAGATGCTCTGATCGCTAACAAAACTCAAAACATCGAGTTAACTGCACAGTATGACTTCGTTGACTTAGGTCTGAAACCATCTTTAGGTTATGTACAATCTAAAGGTAAAGACTTAGGTGCTGCTCAAGGCAACGATCAAGATTTAGTTAAATATATCTCTGTAGGTTCTTTCTACAAATTTAACAAAAACATGACTGCAGTTGTTGATTATAAAATCAACCTGTTAGATGAAAATGACTTCACTAAAACTTACGGCGTTGCAACTGATAACGTAGTTGGTTTAGGTCTGACTTATCAGTTCTAATTACCCTTATAGGTAATTAAACAGTCAAGTTAATTGATTTGAAAAGCAACACTTCGGTGTTGCTTTTTTATTTGTTCAATTTAACCATCACTCTCTCCTCCCTACTTGCTTATTTTTTACCTAAACCAATCACACCCAACTAGCTTATTGAATACAATAAATCCCCTTACTTCTCTTTTTTAAAATCATAAAAGTTTATCATACTAAACAATTATGACTTTTCAGTGATTATTTTTACATGTTAATGTAATCACAGGATATTCACTTATTTACATCTTGATTTGCTATTTATTCTCACTTAGTTCACAACTTCTTGTTAATTTCTCTACAAACAGTTGGCAAAAAGTCCTCATAGCGTTACTCTTGATACTCATATTTCGGCTTCGTTTTGAGCTTAGGGAACAATTACACTATGTTTGAGAAAATCATTGCTGCACCAGCCGATCCTATTCTGGGTTTAGCTGATAGTTTCCGTTCTGATCCTCGTGAAAACAAAATTAATTTAGGGATTGGTGTTTACAAGGATGAAACAGGCAAAACTCCTGTTTTAACCACTGTTAAAAAAGCAGAAAAATACCTGTTAGAAAACGAAACCACTAAAAATTACCTTCCTATTAGCGGTATTCCTGAATTTGGTAATGTGACCCAAGCACTTTTGTTTGGTGAACAACACCCTATCATCACTGAAAAACGCGCACGCACAGCACAAGCCCCTGGTGGTACAGGAGCTTTACGTATTGCTGCAGATTTTATTGCTCAACAAACCACTGCAAAACGCGTCTGGATAAGTAATCCAACTTGGCCTAACCATAATAATATTTTCCAAACTGCAGGTCTTGAGATCTGTAATTATGATTATTATGATGCAGAAAATCGCGGGTTAGATTTTGACGGTATGTTAGCAAGTCTTGCAAATGCTCAAGCTGGTGACGTTGTCTTATTCCATGGTTGCTGCCATAACCCAAGTGGTATTGATCCAACAGAAGAACAATGGCGCCAACTAGCGACACTATCCGCAGAAAAAGGCTGGTTACCTGTTTTTGACTTTGCATACCAAGGTTTTGCTCGTGGTCTTGAAGAAGATGCACAAGGCTTACGCCTCTTTGCAGAAAAAAATCCTGAGCTTATTGTTGCAAGTTCATATTCTAAAAACTTCGGCCTTTACAATGAACGTGTAGGTGCATGCACCATTGTCACCAAAGACAGCGATACTGCTGAAAAAGCCTTTAGCCAAGCAAAAGCAATTATTCGTGCCAACTACTCAAATCCACCAGCACACGGTGCTTCAGTAGTAACAACCATTCTTTCTAACCCTGAGTTAAAAGAAGAATGGATTGAAGAGCTAACAACTATGCGCGAACGTATTCAGCGTATGCGTCAACTGTTAGTGACGACACTGCAAGAAAAAGGTGCTAAGCAAGACTTTAGCTTTATTATTGACCAAAATGGGATGTTCTCATTTAGTGGTTTAAATAAAGAACAAGTTGAGCGTTTACGCGCTGAATACGGTATTTATATTGTAGGATCAGGCCGTATTAACGTAGCTGGTTTAACCCTTGAAAATATGGTTCCACTATGTGAAGCCATTGTTGCTGTGCTTTAATTGCCTTCTAAAGCGTAATTAAGATAAATGCCACTTTATTTAATAATGTGGCATTTATATTTAGAATCAAAGAAATATAAATCTCATTTCTTACTGATAAAAAAGCGCTTTATAATAAAGTGCTTTCATATTTATTCACTTATATCAGCGCACTATTACCAAATTGGCATTTCATCTTGTAAAAACGGATTGTATTGGCGCTCATGGCCTAAGTTAGACATAGGTCCATGTCCCGGAATAAACAGATAATCATCACCTAAAGGTAAGACTTTATTTTTGATTGATGCAATAAGATCAGCATGGTTTCCGCGTGGAAAATCGGTACGACCAATACTTTCTTTAAATAACACATCACCCATTGAAATAAGTTTATTCTGGTGATTAACAAAAATAATATGTCCTGGTGTATGACCAGGGCAATGTAAAACAGATAACGAAATTGTTTTACCTATTGTCACGGTATCACCCTCATTTAACCAACTATCTGGTGTAAATGATTTTCCACAAGGAAAATTAAACATACGACACTGTTGTTCTAATTCTTCAAGTAAAAAACTATCATCTTTATGAGGCCCATAAACAGGAACATTGAAATGTTCAACAATTTGAGAGGTGCCTGCAATATGATCAAAGTGTCCGTGAGTTAATAATACTTTGGTTAATGTTAATTGACGGGCTTCGATTTCCGCAATAAGCGTTTCGACATCTCCACCAGGATCAACAATTGCCGCTTCCTTCGTTTCATCACACCAAATAAGGGTGCAATTTTGCATATAGTTTGTCACAGGTACAATGTGATACATCATGAATCACTCCACTCTCTATTAACTAATTCTCAATAGATTACCATGAGCGAACTGGTCCTGTATCAATATGCACAAAATTACTTCTTGGATAATATCCAACACCACCCGCTTTCATTCTTAATGCAACTTGGCGCACTTTAGAAAGATCAGTACCAACCAAACGAAAGTCCATTGCTTGTCCACGCGTGTGATAGCTCTTTTTTGCTACTCCACTACTGCTATTACGTAGATTATTATTCGTCACTAAAGAGCGATAACCTGAAATAAGTTCAACAGGTTTATTGTTATTCAGCATCACTTGCAATAAGTAGATTTGATCAAACAAGGCGGGATCAATCGTTTTAATTTTATTTTGTCGGTAATCTCTAAATAGATGGTTTAGCTTAGCTAGCTCATGTTTATTATAACGTTTACCATCAAAAAACTCGGCTTTAATAGTTTCACCCGTATTTAAATTATTAAAGCGAAGGATTTTTGGACGAGGTGTAGCTAACGAAGCAAAAGCATGAGAAGGCAATAAACCTAATCCCACGGCCGCCATACCCAACCCCAGCCACTTACGGCGGTGTGAATCAATAATATCCATAGTATATGCACTCAAAAAATTATTTCAGGAGGAAGAACCTTTATTATGACAATATTTTTCCCGAATTGTTTCTTATGGTTTGTATAGTATTGTAAATAACACTTCGTTTTTATTTATAAGAATTTCAAATCTTATTAATTTAGTTATTTATACTAAAGACTCTTTTTATCATTCTATTTTTAATGGAAATTTTAAAAATATTTTGTAATTTATTATTCTTTTGATTTCCTTATTAAAAAAACACAGTAAATAAAATATATTATTGATTTATATATAAAAAAGGGCAGTCAATTTAGCCACCCTTTATTCAATTTATGTTTTTTTATATTACAAGTATTTCTTAATATTCTCTAAATAAGGTTGTGCATTTGAAATACTTTTGTCATAACCATAAATATCTACACGATATTGAGGCACATTCTCCTGTGCTACCCATGCTGTTTGATAATATAAATAAACTGGGATACGTTCAGGAATTGGAGCATATTGTGTTGAACCACGTTTTAACGCCGCATCAATTCTATCTTGTTTCCATCCTGCATCACCCAATAAAATTGAAGCAAGCTCAGAGGCTTTATTTACACGAATACAACCTGAACTAATTGCTCTCATATTTTTTGAAAATAGTGAATGATTTGGAGTGTCATGTAAATAAATCGCTTCTGAATTTGGCATATTAAATTTATAGCGACCTAATGAATTGGTTGGACCCGGTGCCTGCCAAATACGATAAGGAAAGTTTGCTGCACTCATATTTTGCCAATCAATATCATAAGGATTAATTGGGTAAGCATCATTTCCCCATCCAGAGTAAATGGTATATCCCTTACGGCTAAAGTAGCTAGGATCTGCTTTACCTCTAGGCACAATATCTTTACGTGTCATGCTTGTTGGCACATTCCAAGGTGGATTAACCACTACGTTGTTCAACGCACTGCTCATAATCGGTGTTTTTCTATCTGGTCTGCCTACAATCACTTTTGAATCAAGAATAAGTTCATTATTGGCATAAAAATAAAGCGAAAAATCAGGGATATTTACCCAAATTCCAGTATTACCTATGGCTGGTGTTAAGCGAAGACGTTGAATATTTAGTGCCATAATACTGGCACGTTGTTCGGGAGTTATATTCAACCACACTCGCGTTTGTCGCCCGATAATGCCATCAGGCTCTAATCCGTGAGCTGTTTGAAACACTTTAACTGCGGAAATTAAAGGAGCATCATAAACAGTTGTGGCAATTTCTTGTTCATTTTCTGCTAATTCAGGGATCAATTTTAAATGGCGTAAAATTTGTCTAAGTGCTAAGACTTCTTCAGAGGATTGATTTGGCTTTAATGATCCTGTTCCTTTCATTTCAGGCCAAACAACTGCACTATGTAATTGTTTGTGCACTTCTTCTTTCATTAAACTGTAATAAGGATGAGAAGGTGCATAAGAAATAACGAAACTGCCTAAAGTGCCATTTTGAATATTTTGTTGCAGGTCAACCACAAATTTATCTGATGGTGATGGCAAAGTTTGTGAGCCATTACGATACAGCAAAGACGCACCTGATTTATTCACTTGCTCAACAAAACTGATATAACCTAAAAATGCGTCTGATAAAATAATATCACGCCCTTCTTTTGTTAACTCCGGTGTTTCTAATTGTACTAACCATTGTCCAAATTGAGGCTGAATACCTGAAATAGCCACTTCTGCAATTTGTTCCTGTAATTGCTGTGCAATTTTTTCATCTTGCCAAATCAGTGCGAGGTTATTTGCTTGGTAGACTTTTACCAGTTGAGTTAAATATGACGGTTTATATCCTATTGGGAGCCAAGACTGTAACTTTGCTTTTGTCTCTAGCTCGGTCACTTGTGGGATATTCATTGCCACATTGGTGGATGTTAGCATCGTTTCATTAATGACAGGCATTAATGTCATAGTTTCTGTTTCGGGTGTAGATAATACAACTGATTTAGTTTCAGTCGCCATAGCATAATGCCCAGAAAGAAGTGTACCTACAACAACTGAATATGCGATTGCTCTTTTAATTGGTTGGTGCGCCATAAATCCTCTACCCTCATCCCTTATTATTATTTTGGTATCCTAGAATATTAGATGAGCTTGGAAAAGAGTTTTATAGGAATAAACTAATATTTTTAAAGTTTTATAAACCTTTGTCGGGAATTTTATTTTATCCAATCATAAAAAGACTAATTTTCTATTTTTATCTTCAATATATTATTTTATCTGGAAAAATAATCAGTGCGCAAAAAACAGACAAATAAAGTGAGCGTTTTATAGAAATTAAGAATTACAATGTACTAAATAAATAAAATTATTTAAATGGATGGTATTTTTAAATAGAAAAAAGGCGTAGTTTCCTACGCCTTACAAATAAAGGTAAACAAAGGGTAAAGATTAGTATTCTGAATTGATAACGACTTCTTCACCAAACTGACCCGCTTTAGGCAGTGGTTGGTAAGAGGAGTTAGCTGCACGCAGAATACGAATACCACGAATATTCAGTTCATCTGCTGCTGCGATATCTGCATCCGCATCACCGTAGTAAATTTTCAGTTTATGATCACGCATCCAGCTTACTTTATTATTTGCACCAGGTTGGTCACCCGCGAAAATAACAGGCTGCATTTTATCAGCAGGGATATTTAAACCCTCTTGAACATATTTGGTCACAGTCTCAGTTTTAGTTTGAGTACGACCAGTAATGAAATAAACAGTATCACCACGTTTTAAGTGCATTTGAACAAGATCGATACCGACTTGTTTAGGCATGCTGAATTTATCCCACTCGTTATTCATTTTTTCCCAGAACTCTGGGTTTTTCAGATAACTGAAATCATTTGGAGAATATTCTAGTTTACCGCGGTAAAAACCTGGACTTGAGAATAAAACAGTATCATCAATATCAAAACCAACAGCCATCGGTGCTTGACCAGCTAAGCTTTTCTCGATTTCTGCAACAGAAACCCAATTAATTGGTTGTTGTTGTGCTAATTGAGCAACAGTAACACCTGGGCTTACAACTTCTGGCATATGGACTTTTGCCATTGCCGCGCCATTTAAACTTAACGCTAAAGCAATTGCACTAAAAGCTAACGTGACTTTACGCATTTTCTTTCCTTTAATTTTTATATTAATCACATACGGGAACAATCATAGACATCACGCTTACATTTAAATGAGATATAGCGCACGTTATATCATTTAAATTTTCATTTTTTTGTTAATTTACTTTCATTTTTTGATCTGTCTAACACTTTGAAAAAAAGAAGGCGCTATGAACATATGCCCGTAACGCCTTCTATTTGCCTATTTTTAGCTGATAATCAAATAAAATTATTCTGTTATTTCAGCAACATTTGATGATGCGATTTTATCTTTTTCTGCGTGTTGACCAAAACCTTTTAAACCCACAACGTGAACATGTTCTGTACCATTGAACACTTTACGGACGAGTTTATAAGTCGTACCTTTTTCTGGACTGATATTTTCTGGTGCCGCAATGATTAACTGCATATCTAAACGATCACAAAGCTCGAATAGCGTTGCAATAGATTTAGCATCCAAACGTGCAGCTTCATCGAGGAAAAGCAAACGACAAGGGGAAATATCTTTTCCTCTTAAGCGCCGAGATTCTTCTTCCCAACTTTGTACAACCATCACCAAAATTGACATACCAGTACCAATCGCTTCACCCGTTGATAACGCGCCACTTTCCGCTTTTAACCACCCTTCTGGCCCACGATTAACCTCGACATCCATTTCTAGATAATTACGATAATCTAACAGCTCTTCTCCCACCGTTTGTGGCATACGTTGCCCAATATCTACTTGTGGATTTAAACGTTGATAGAGCTTCGCCATCGCTTCAGAGAAGGTAAGGTTTTGGTTTTTAAATAAGTCTTGGTATTGATTATCTTCTTCTGATAACACATCAAGAAGCACTTGATGGCTTTCACGAATATTGACGTTAAGTCGAACACCTCGCACTTGGCCAAATGAAACCGCTTGTAAACCTTGGTTTAGCATACGGATACGGTTTTGCTCTCGTTGGATGGTTTTGCGAATAATATTCGCTACACTTCGTGAGCTAATCGCTAATTTCTGTTCACGGCTTGTCAGTTCTTCCGTTAAGCGAGCCAGCTCAATTTCCATCTGTTCAATTGCATCAACTGGATCGTCAGTTTTAATGATATCTTGGCGAATACGCTCTCTTAAATGCTGATATACCGCAATAAAGAACTGAACTTTACGATCAGGATATTTAGCATCTTCAGAACGACGTAATGCATCACGTAAATATTCATTATCAGCAACAGCTTGACGTAATGCACCTAGTGCCTTATCTGACATTGAACGCAATTCATCAGCAGAAAGGTAAGCGAAGTCTCGGCGATGTAAACGACGTTCCATGCCATTTTCTTTCACCAATCGCATCACTGCACACCAACCCGCTTTTGCACTCACAACATGCTCACGAATTTGAGTGTAATCACGCTCAAGTTTACGAATTTTTTTGGTTAAATTATCGCGTTCGGCTTCACTAAGTGCGATATCGCGCTCAAGTTGGCTAATACGAGTACGGTTAGCACTAACGGCAGAATAACGTTGATCACGCAGTTCTTTTGCTCTTACTTCTGCGCCAACATCAATATGTATCCCCGTATCACGCATCTCTTGCTCAAGCTCTCTAAGCAATTCAGATTTAGTATCAAAAGAACTTTTTAATGATGCGAGCACTTGATTAAATTGAGCACATTGCGCTTGTTGTTGGCGATAAAGCTCTCTTGCTGTAGATCGTTCTGTTTCTGCCATCTCTAAACGACGACGTAACTTCTCATTAAGATCGCTATTTTCGCTCACAATCTCAACTGCATCACTATAACTAAAATGCGCACGACGTTGTACGACTTCCACCAACAAGAAAGCTTGTTGTTGATAACGCTGTTGTTCTTCCTTTGCTTGTTCATAGTCTTGCGCTAATTGCTCATGCTCTTGTGGATCACTTTGCAAAATTGACGCAATAGGTTCTAGCGTTGCTAGTGCTTTTTCATGACGCTGTAAGTGGCGCATAGACTCTTCAGCGACATATAGCTCTTCACGTAGCTCTTCAACACGGTCAATCAATGTTTCATCCATCAAGATATTCACTTGAGGGATCAGTTTATTAAGCAGATTCAGTGATTCTTTGGCACGAGCATAATGTTGGCGCTGCTGCTGAGTACTTTCTTCATATTGTGCTAATGCTCTTTCTAGCTCATTACGTCTTTGATTAAGCTGGCGGATATCCTCTTCAGGATCGGCTTCAAAAGCGACTGAAATATGTTGCCCAACAAATTGACTAAAGGCATGGTGTGCTCGTTGAATTTTTTGCACATCAAAAGCTTGCGTTGCATAAAGTTCAGAAAGCTCATCGCGTTGACGAGATAATATTTCTAATTGATTTTCACGCGCAGCACGACCAAAAAGTGGGATCTCAGGATAGCGAGAATAACGCCATTGTCTATCAGAGCTCTTGATAAGAACCGCTTTATCCATCTCTTGTGCATTAAATACACTATCATCGAAAGATTGAGGATCGCCTTCGATAAAATAGAGATCTTCAGGACAATCTTCTAATGTTTCTAATTGCGCCTGAACAAGAGAGAGATCTTGTACTACGATGGCATGACGTGCAGGGCCATATAACGCTGAGAAATAAGGTGCATCATCTAATGTAATATCATCATAAATCTCTGATAATAAAACCCCATTAAAACGCTCTGCTAACGTAATTAACCGCCCATCTTCAGCACCACTTGGCTGACTTAAACGTTCAATTTGTGCTTCAATTTGTTGTTTGCGTGTTGCTGTTTCATCACGTAATACGGTGGCTTCGCGCTCTTTTTCAAGTAACTGTTGCATATATTCAGTTACTTGATGACCTGTTTCAAAAGATTGACGAGTTTGCTCACACAGTTGCGTTAATGCATCTTGTGCTGCAAGCCATGCTGGGGCTTGTTTTTTCAGCTTTTCAATTTGTTGCTTGAGTTGATCTAGCTCTTGGCGCATTTGCATGCGATGTTCACCAGACTCATTAACATAATCACTAAGCTCTTCAATTTTAGCTTCTAACTCATCTTGTAAAATTAAAAGATCATCTGGCTCCATTGATTTGCCATGATGTTTATTAAATTCTTCAAGTTGACGCTGAGCATTGTTTCGCTGATGTAAACGTTGCTCTAATTCTGCTAATTGCATACGAATAGGATGAACCCTATCCGCTTGGTGTCGATGCGAAGACCATTCACGTAATGCCGTTTTGGCGGCACTCCATGCATCTTTACGATCAACCTCACCAACAATAGCGTTAACCAATTTATAAGCTTGGTCAAACTGTGTTTTCGCTGCTTCAGAAACATTAAGTTTCTGTTCCATAGAAAGTAGTGAATGAGTAATGGTCTGAATTTTTGCTTGAATACGTTCAGCCCACTGATCAGCATTACTTTCATCTAAATCAGCAATATCACATTGTGCTTTAGCTCGCTCTAAAGCCTGCACAGCTTGGCGATATTGAATAGCGCGTGTTTGTTGTACATCTAATGCTTGCTGATAGTCTGCTAACTGATTTTTCAGTTCATCGACTTCTTCTTCTGCCGATTCTACTCGTGCTTCAAGTTCTTCTTTCTTAGACGCGGCTTCTTCAACTACTTCACTTTGTTCTTCTAAGCGGAAAGTTATTTCTTCCACATCGGCAACATAACGGTCAATTTTTTCTTGTTGACGAACTGCATTTTGTACTAAGTTTAATCGGTCACTTGCTGCTTGATAATCTGCTTCAAGATCAGAAGAAAGTGCTTGTTGTTCTTCCAGCTCTTTACCCATTTCAACAAAGCGATATGCCTCGTTATTGATGGATTTTCTCTGGCTCCATAATTCACGGCGAACTTCTAAAGCTTCATCAAGATGAACGCGTCGTTCATTTGCATGACGCATATAGTCTGCCGCAACGTAAGATGTTGCTTCTGTGATCAGGTGTTTAAATAAATCACGATCTGATTGTGTGACACGAATAGCTTCAAGCGTCATACGGTTTTCCCGCAACGCACCTTCCATGTCTTGGAATGCTTTCCTGACTCCGCTATTTTCAGGTAGTAAGTAATCACGTAAAGAACGAGTGATCGCACTTGAAATACCACCATATAATGAAGCTTCAATTAAACGATAAAATTTGGCACGATCACTGGCTGACCGCAAGCGCTTAGGGATCACCCCTAAATCAAACATCACTGCATGGAAGTCAGTAATTGAATTAAACTGTCTGAAAACAACCCCATCAATGGCTTCAACTTTTTCTTTTAGTTCATTGAGTGGTAAAACCCGTGCTTGGCGATCTGCAACAGCTTGAGTCAGAATTTCTGTTGGGTTTTCTGCCATTGGCAACCCTTGGATCATAAAGGGTTTGATATCAACTTTTTTATCGCGACCAGCAATCTGCTGTAAACGAACCCCTACCACAGCACGTAAATGACGTGAGTTGATCACATCTAATACAGCGTAACAAACTCCCGGGCGTAGCTTTCCATATAATCCTTTATCACGAGAGCCACTTGTTGATCCAGCTTCAGTAGTATTACGAAAATGCAGTAAAGTAAGATCAGGGATCATTGCTGTGATAAATGCAGCCATAGTGGTTGATTTACCTGCACCATTCCCGCCTGATAATGTCGTCACCAATTCATCTAAGTCAAAAGTGCGAGCAAAGAACCCATTCCAGTTGATCAGTGTTAATGAGCGAAATTTTCCACGTTCAATCATTTATTTTCTTCCTCCGCATCATCTTCACCTGATTGTAATTGCTCATCTTCATTTTCTTCATCATCGTTTGGTGTCTCTGATCCTGTATCAAGCGCCATCGCTTCACCATCACGGATCATTCGCATTTGAGCTTCAAGTGGAGAATCACCACTACGCACATCAGCACCAAAGCGGAACACTGATTCTGTTATTGAAAAACGCTGCAAGTCATTTAATAAGAATGAGATCATACCTAAACGACGTAAACGATTTAGAGAGGTTCTCATTTTTTCTTGTAGCTTTTGCAAATCAAGATCAGAACCGGTGGAACGCTGATTCACTAAACGTAATAATTTATTTTCATCTGCTAACGTTCTTAACTCATCGAATAGTTCTTGAACAGTAAATATACCCTGATTCGCTAATCGCTCTGGACTAAGATAGAGATAACAAAGAATTTTCCCCACCAGCATATCCATTTCAGACAATACAGAACGGGGAATAAGCGTAGTTGAGCGAGGACGTAAATAGAAGAAGCCTTCTGGAGCTCGGATTAATTCAACATTATAACGCGCATAAAAATCTGACAATTCATCTTGAAAGTCCATCAAGAAAGCATGATTATCCAGAGAATCTATACCAATATGTCGACCTGCACGTAACTGGCTATCCAGTTCAGGAAAAAGTGAGTTCGCTAATGCCTGCGCTAGTTTTGCTGGCATAAATTGTTCAGTATGTATCGATGACATGCGCTTGTACCTTAGCTCCATATTCGTTAATTTCTGACCATTTTGCAGGTAATCCTGCGAGCTCAGCTTTTGCTACACCTAATCGTACCACCTGATCAATAACAATACGGGCAACATCAAAATGTTTCTGTTGCGGGTAACGATCAAGATATTCAACTAATACTGAACTGAGATCTAATGCTCGTTGCTCTAATTTGTAAGAAGCAAGCTCTTGCTCTACCCATTGCGCTATTTGTTCATTCACTTCGCTGAACATTTGATATTCGAGTTCTTCAGGTAATTCACCCGTGACTTCTTCATCTCGTAAAGTCAGTTCTTCATCACGCATATCATACAACCTATCTGCATTAGCGTAAGTTAATGCCCATGGGCTGTCGAAATAGTTTTGTACTGATTGACGTAATCGACGAGAAAATATACGGTTTTTATCCATGTCAATCGCAGTACGAATAAATTTATGGACATGTCTATCATAGCCAATCCATAAATCAATAGATTGCTGACCCCAACTAATAATACGGTCTAGCTTACTTTGTAGCTCAAATACTAACGTATCTATTTGATCAACATGACCCGTATTCATGTTTGCTTCTTGAATACGCAATAGATTAGCTTGAAGTTTATCACCTGCGGCTTCAAGCGTATCTTGTAGCTCTCTTAATGTGCCAGAGGTTTCAGATAACAGTTGTTCACAGCTTGATATAGCGGCTTGCCAGTCTTGATTTAATAGCGCTGCAATATCGTCTTTTACTGTATTTTGCTGTTCATCCATTATTCGCTGTGACAAATCAATGCTATCGAAAATTTCTGCGACTGAATATTTCAGTGGCGCAAAAACGTTACGATGCCAATGATATTCATCGCCACCATCTTCAGCAGAACTTGCAGCAGAATCGAGTTCTCCCGCTACAATAGATAACTGCATAGATAAACGTAACGATGAAAACTCACGTTGGCGAATATAATAATCACTAATTCCAATGCCTAACGGTGTTAAACGGTATATTGCATTGCCTTCTACCAATTCACTGGTAAAACGATTAAAAAGCCGTTGCTTAACCATATCATTAATGGCGTTATTGGCACGAACTTGTATTGATTCTGCGGGTTGCTCAAAGCCTTTACAGACCTCTCTAAAGGCATCAATTAACTCCCCTTCACTAATTTCGCCATCAAGGCGTTCACTGTTTAATACAGCGACTGCCATCAAAAAAGCTAATCTTTCAGGTGGCAGTGAGATTGAGAAATCATTTTTTCTCGCCCAAGACACTAACTCAGGAACGGTCTGGGTAAAATCACTCATAGTACATCCTTAATTTACACGCTTTTGTGCCATGACATGAATGTAACGCCCCAGACTGATATAGGGCTCTTGCCGACAATAACGTTGCTCTAATGCAAGCAACGATGGAAAATCTTTATTTTGCAACTGGCGACTTTGTAAATAATCATGAAAAACACGAACTCCCGTTTTTCCTAATATTGTCATTGAAAATTCTGTCAGCCATTGATAAACATCTTCAGGTTGCAATGGATTTTGAGGCGATAATGATTTTTTTCTTCTTCGAGGAATTTCAGGATTTGCCAGATGAAAATTCCCCAATATCGCATTTCTCATAACAATGCCATTCGCATTGTAAAACATCAGCGATAAGATACCATTAGGTAGTAGCATATCGGTAAGAACATTTACGGCGTCTTTCTGATCCGTGATCCACTCCAATACGGCATGAAACAGAATTAAGTCAACTCTTTCATCTATATGCTCTTTAATCTCTTGAGCAGCACAACAAATAAACGTCATGTTCTCAGCAACACCTTCATCAATCGCCGCTTCTTGTGCACGATTAAGCATCTCTTGTGATAAATCACATAAGATAATTTGGTGTCCTAATTTAGCCAATTGGCGAGAAAAATACCCTTCTCCACCTCCGGCATCTAAAATACGCAAAGTGCGATTAGGCAGAAGGGTTAATAATTGTTGTAAATCTTCCCAAATCACTGCTTGGCGAATTTTACCCTTTGTTGTGCCATAGATATTGCGGGAGAATTTATCTGCAATATCGTCAAAATTACGATCTGACATTAAAACGCCTCATGATAACAACTTGCTACTTGCGCTCTTTGCATTCTGATAAATTCAAAAAATATGAGACACTGTACATAAAATTAAGACGGCAATTTTACCAGTGTTCTATGATACTGACTGTTTTCTCTAAAGAAATAAGCCATGAATCAGATTATTCGCAAAGCGCAGTATAAATATAACGCTTATTAATGAAAAAATTAATGTTCGAACGCTTATCGTTTTATAAATAATTTAACGGTTCTTTATTTCTATTGATTAAAACTTAGTGAAACGTTGTTGTAGCGACTATTTTGACACAATGCCTCTGTGATCCCCTAGTTTTCACTAAGCTTTCTCTATCAATTGCATGTATTTCACTCAATTTAGGATGATTTATGCTGTTTTTGCTCAAAAAGTATGTTGCAGGTTTTCTAATGCCCTTGCCTTTACTCTTATTAATCGCCTTTTTTGCCTTAGCTCTACTTTGGTTTACTCGTTGGCAAAAAACAGGAAAAAGCCTACTTACTGTTGTCCTTATTTTATTGACGATGTTAGGCATACAGCCTGTTGCTGATACATTACTAATGCCAAGTGAAAAAGAGTATCAAGCTCGTTATGAATTACGAGAAAATTCACAACAAGATGTGAACTACATTGTTGTTTTGGGGGGTGGATTTACTTATAACCCAGATTGGGCACCCAGTTCTAATCTTCTTAATAATAGTTTGTTTCGTGTTGCTGAAGGTGTAAGGCTCTATTATCGCAATCCTAATTCGACACTGATTTTTACAGGTGGTGCAGGTGTTAATCAAATAAGTAGTGCAGAGGTGGCAGCTCAGGTGGCACAATCTTTAGGTGTACCTCCTGAAAGAACTATCGCATTATCAACACCGAAAGATACTGAAGAAGAAGCCTATGAAGTTGATAAATTAATTGGTAAGAAACCATTTTTACTTGTGACGTCTGCTAACCATTTAGCACGCGCTGAACGTTTCTTTTTAGCTAGAGGCATGAAACCTATCGTTGCACCAGCTAACCAATTGGCTATCACTTCGCCATTACATCCTTGGGAGAAATATTTCCCTTCAGCGACCTATTTTCAACATAGTGAACGTGCATGGTATGAGTTTTTAGGCTCAATATGGCAATCAGTAAAACCAGCAGGACAACCCACCACTATTCCTAAAAATGAAAGTCATCAATCTGATGAAGAAGCAAACCAATAATTAAAAAATATCATTACAGACTGATACAAAAACGGCACTTAATTGAAGTGCCGTTGAAATTTATTTGTGTCCGTTAAAAGATCAGAACTCTTGGTTTAGTGCTCGATATGCAGCTCTGGCTGCGACGAGATCATCTTGAGTATCAACACCCACGCCTGGAACTTCTAATGCTTTTGCAACATGGATTTTTTCGCCATACCACAACACCCGCAGTTGCTCTAACATTTCAATAGATTCTAATGGGCTTGGTTCCCAAGTAATATATCGACGTATAAAACCTGCGCGATAAGCATAAATCCCAATATGGCGTAAGTAATGCTCACCAATTTCATCGTGTGATAAGTTAAAACGGTCTCTTTCCCAAGGAATGGTTGCACGAGAAAAATAAAGTGCGAAACCTTTTGCATCCATCACTACTTTCACAGCGTTAGGATTAAAAGCTTCTTTTGAATCAACAATAGGCACTGCTAATGTTGCCATTCCGGCACCACAACTTGCTAAATTTTCAGCAACTTGAGTAATAATTACGGGAGGAATAAGAGGCTCATCACCTTGTACGTTAACGATTATCTCGTCATCTGCAAATTGGTATTTTTCAATGACTTCAGCTAAACGTTCTGTACCCGAATGGTGATCTTCTCGAGTCATACACGCTTCCCCACCCGCCTTTTCCACAGCGGCAACAACATCTAAGTTGTCGGTTGCGACAATGACACGGTTTGCTCCAGAACGCATAGCCTGTTCCATAACACGAACAATCATAGGCTTACCGTGAATATCCGCGAGGGGTTTACCCGGTAAGCGGGTCGATGCATATCGACCAGGGATTATGACCGTGAACATGAAGTTACTTTTCCTCTTCTAGTGATAATTCTCTTGCTTCATTCTCCAGAAGAACGGGGATATTGTCACGAACAGGATAAGCTAAATGATCAATTTTGCAGATAAGCTCTGAATTTTCTTTATCAAAGATAAGTTTGCCGTGGCAAACTGGACAAGCAATAATTTCAAGTAAGCGGTGATCCATTTTGTCCCTCTCAAGGGTTAATCATTTTATATAGCAAAAGGATATCATAAGGAAGGATCTGCGTTAATACTCAAAGCCTCTCGTTTAGTGATAATTCGAAAATTATTTTAGTTATTAATAAATTTATTATTTTCTTTTTTACTATAGGCAACAAAAAAGCCACATTAATGTGGCTTTTTATCGTTGAGTCTGCAACATCATTAATAAAGAATTACATTCCGCTTTTATTGATAATAATTTAACCTTTTTATTATCTTTATTGCATTCTAATTAACGTTATAACTCTTTTATATTACTTATTCGGCTTGGTAGTAAGCTATTTGACCTTACCTGCCCCAAAATAGGTATAAACGATAATTCAATCTCAGTGTTAAACTATCGTTTCAACTACATCATCAACAAGGTAAACCTTATTTAAAATCCGATAACATCAGCGGCTTCCAAGCCAGCGGCTGTTCTGATAACAGAAAATTCAACGTCTTGACCTTCTGTTAATGCTTTGTTTTTTGTATTGGCAATCGCTTTTTTATTGACATAAACTTCTTGTTCAATATCTCTTGCAACAATAAGACCATAACCTTTGTTATTGTCAAACCATTTTACGCGACCCATTCTTAATTGTAATGTCATGATAGATAAACTCCTTTTGTTCTTCGTATAGTTTTTATTTTTCTATACTAATGCATCCTACTTTTTATTATGTCTTCTTATATAAAACCCCAATTAAATTCTGAACACATTAATTTAAGTAGTGCATTTTATTATTTAATATAAATGTTCAAAACCATGATAGCTAAGCTTAATGAATATTCTAAGGCTCAATCAATATTTACAGTATCAACATGACAAAACGATGACATGAGAAAAATACTTTATTGTGCACCTATAAATAAAATAATCATATATAAGGATTAATAATCACCATTTAAAATAGTTTCTACAATCCATTAGGTACAAAGCCAATTGCATTCACAGCATAAAAATACTACGTCTACATTAAAGATCCACAAAATCTCCACACAAGGCTTTTGAGTAGATAGGGTATTGGCGAGTTAAATTGAACTACGACAAAAGCGATATGCGACTGTGGGTAGGTAATCTTTTATGTAACGCTATCCTGATTTCCACTATAAATATCATTGTTTCAGATCAGATACAAGTTTTTTTCGAGCTGTAAATTAAATTGCTGACTTGTTTTAGCACCGATTGACTATTTAATTCAGCACTGACTGGCAAATACCACCAATTATCTTGAGCAAAATGCTGACATTTAACAGCATCTTTTTCTGTCATAATAAGGGTTTCATTGAAAGGTGTTAAATCTTGTAATTCTTTGGCACTGTAATCACTATGATCACTAAATGCTTTAATTGAAATTAATTGAATTCCTTTTTCACGCAAAGAATTAAAAAAACGAGGGGGATGACCAATTCCGGCTATTGCTACCGCTTTAGCGATCTGTTGAACTGGTTTTTTCTCACCTGTTTTAAGGTTCACCACAATATCACCCGCTAAAACCATAGCTATCTCATTATCTTGGCTTAAACCACCATTAACGATAATTGCATCAACTGAATGTAAGCGACTCGCTCGTTCCCGCATAGGACCAGCAGGAAGCCACCAGCCATTACCAAATCGACGCTGCCCATCAATAACAACAATTTCATAATCACGCTGTAGTGCATAATGCTGTAAGCCATCATCAGTGATAATTACATCAAGTTCATGTTGCGCTAATAAGGCTTTTACTGCATCTCGTCGATTAGGTGCAACCGCAACGGGTGCACCTGTTCGATGATAAATTAACACAGGTTCATCACCTGCCATTGCAGGTGGGGTCTCTGATGTTAGCAGTAATGGATAATGATCTGATTTTCCGCCATAACCACGGGAAACAATGCCTGGTTTAAATCCTTGCTGTATTAATTGCTCAACGAGCCATATAACAACCGGTGTTTTGCCATTGCCACCTGCTGTTAAGTTACCAACAACCACAACAGGAACAGAAGCTTTCCATGATGACAACCATCCTTTTTGATATGCAAAGCGCCTTAATAGAGTAATTGCACCGTACAACCATGAAAATGGAAGTAAGAGGAAATAAAACCAAGATTTACCAGACCAAATCCGTTCAATCATTTACCAAATTGCATCCTGTGAAGTTGGGCATAAACACCTTTTTGATCGATTAAATCAATGTGTGAGCCACGTTCAACAATTTCACCATCTTCAATAACTAAAATTTCATCTGCTTTTTCAATGGTTGATAGGCGGTGAGCAATTACTAAAGAGGTTCTATTTTTTTGCAGTTCATCAAGTGCAGATTGAATAGCTCGTTCTGATTCTGTATCAAGTGCCGATGTAGCTTCATCAAGGATAAGAATTGGTGAGTCACGTAGTAAAGCCCTTGCTATCGCGATACGTTGACGCTGTCCCCCCGAAAGCAGAACACCATTTTCACCAATTTCAGTATCTAGGCCTTTATCCATTTTATTAATAAAGTCCATTGCATGTGCCATTTTGGCTGCTTTTTCGATATCGTCACGACTGTATTGGTCTTCACACGCATAAACAATATTGTTTGCTACTGTTTCATTAAATAAGTGAACATTTTGAGAAACAAGAGCAACTTGATTACGTAAAGATTTCAATGTGTATTCACGAATATCATGACCATTAATCAATATTTGTCCTTCATTGATATCATAAAAACGTGTGATCAGATTAGCTATTGTTGACTTGCCGGAACCAGAACGCCCCACTAATGCAACAGTTTTTCCTGCTGGAATAGTAAATGACATATTTTTCAAGGCAGGTGTATCTTTTGTCACATATTGGAAAGTCACATTACGGAATTCAATATCACCCGTTGGTTTTTTCAGTTCTAGCTTACCTGTATCTTTCTCTTGTTCCATATCGAGAATAGCAAATAAGGTCTGACAAGCCGCCATACCTCTTTGGAACTGAGCATTTACATTCGTCAATGATTTCAATGGGCGCATTAATGCAACCATTGATGAGAAAACAACAGTGATTGTACCTGCGGTTAATGTATCCATAATGTCAGGGAAACTCGCCGCGTATAGAACAAATGCTAATGCGAAGGAAGCAATTAATTGAATAATAGGATCTGAAATTGACGATGCAACAACCATACGCATACCTTGACGACGAATATGGTTACTCACATGATTAAAGCGCTTATTTTCGACTTCTTGCCCATTAAAAATAAGCACTTCTTTATGCCCTTTCAGCATCTGTTCAGCACTAGTTGTTACTTGTCCCATGCTATTTTGGATACGTTTACTGATCGTTCTAAAACGTGTTGATACCAAACGAATAACAATGGCAACAATAGGGGCAATAACAATGAGGATCATGGATAATTGCCAACTATAATAAAACATCAAGCCAAAGAGCCCAATAATGTAGGCACCTTCACGAACAACTGTAATTAATGCACCTGATGATGAAGACGCAACTTGCTCTGAATCATATGTAATACGAGAAAGCAAAGTTCCTGTTGATTGCTGGTCAAAAAAGCTCACTGGCATTCCCATAATATGGGAAAACAGTCGGCGACGCATATTCATTACAACTTTCCCAGATACCCAAGAAAGGCAGTAACTTGAAATAAAGTTAGATATACCACGCAGAACTATCAGTCCAATAACAGCAATCGGCATCCATTTTAATACGTCATTACTTGCTTTACCAAAACCTTCATCAAGCAGTGGTTTTAATAAAGAAATCATAAATGCATCCACACCCGCATTGACGATTAATGCAATTGCTGCAGCGATCAAACCCGCTTTGAAAATCCGAATCATCGGCCATAAGCGTCGGAATGTTTGCCACGTTGATAGGTCTATATCATTCATATATATTACCAAACTTTTAATAATTAGCCGGCCATTCTACTCGGGAAACGTCAAAACACCAAACCACTGATGATACCAACGAGGTAAAATATCTCGTCTATAGGTAAATACATCAATATTGTCTTGATTAAACTCGATCGATATCTGCCCACTAATAGAGGTTGTTAGCCAATTAATCGCTTCTTTTTTATAACGAAGGTGTACTTTATCAGAAGGTAAACGCCAAAGGCTATAACGAGCGGCAGAAACGAGTGCAAATTTGGGCGATACTGTTTGGATAAACGCCAATGTGGACGATGTTTGGCTACCATGATGAGGAACCTGCAAAATATCAGCACTTAACTGGCGTTTTTTTGACCTCGTTAATTGAATTTCAGCCTCTTTTTCAATGTCACCTGTCAACAGGATATTATGTTTACCATCACTTACATTGATCACACATGATTGATTATTTTTAGGTGAAAGAACTTTATTGGGTGGCCATAATGCCTCAAACTTAATCCCTTTCCATTGCCATGATCCCCCCTGTAAACAGGGTAAATGTGAAGAATTATCAAAACTACTACGAAGTGTTAAATTAGGATAAGCCATCATTAAATCATTAATACCACCAGTATGATCTAAATGATCATGGCTGATTATTAATGCCACTGGATTAAGTCGATGATATTTTAAATAAGGAATAATGACACTTTTTGCAATTGAACCACCACTTTTCCAACGTATTCCTGTGTCATAAATAATCGCTTCTCTGTCTTTTTCAAGAATAATAGCTAAACCATGACCAACATCTAGCATAGACATACACCATTGATAACGCGAGAAAGTAGTGAATTCACAATATAAAAGAATACCACTAGCAATAAGCAAAATAAAATGATGACGCCACCATGACATTTTTATAATTAAAAGAATACCAACACCGAGAAATCCCAATAAAAAAGGAATAGCACCACTATATTGCCAATAAGGTAAAAATAAAGGAGCACACCAAAAAGCAAGATTAATAGAAAGATCAACCCAGTGCCAAATTATTGGTTGTATAAATGAGAAAAAAGATGTCAATAATCCAAACATTATTAACGGTACGGTAATAAATGAAATAATAGGAACTGCCCATAAATTAACGATAAAACTAAAAAAATTAGCACCACCAAATAAATAAAATTGAAAAGGTAATAAAATAATTAACAATCCAAATTGTAAGTGAAGTAGCCTTAAAATAAACCACCGTTTTTGATAATTATATTTAGCTTTTAATGGATACATCCAATACCAAAAAATAATGGCAAATACAGCTGAAAATGAAAGCCAAAAACTGGCTGAAAGTATTGATAGTGGCTCAATAATCAAAATAAGAGCAGCGCTCCAGAGAGCCCATTGCCAAGGCAGAAATAACCGGCTTTGCCAATATAAAATCACCCAAACACTTAATCCGATAACAGCTCTTGTTGCAGGTATTCCCCAACCCGATAAAGTTGCATAAAATACACCACATCCCCAAGCCATTAACAATGGAAATTGTGTATTTATCCATTTAATAGGAAATAAGAACTGAATACCCCTTGCTATAACCCACCCTACAAGCGCGGCTAATCCAATATGTAATCCCGATATAACAATAAGATGTGCAACTCCCGTTTTCATATAAAGATCTTTTTTTTCATGATCTATATCGCGTTTATCACCTAAAACTAACGCAATAATCTCACCTTTATTTTTTGCTGTTTGCCAATAGGTTAAAAGTGAATGAATAAATTGAGTACGTAGCGAAACATCTGCATAAACGAATGTAGCTGACATCACTTTTCCCGCTAAGGTTTCTTTCTTAGAAACTGCATATTTTTGGCTATCAAATCCCCCTTCATTTAAATAGCTATGTACAGCTTTAAATTGAATTTTAAACTTCCAAAACTGCCCTACTTCAATATTTTTAGGTGGATTTCTCCAATATACGTTAGCGTAAATAGAAGATGAAAAAGATGTCTCTTTGGGAATGGGAATTTTGATAATAATATTACCATCTGATAATTGACGATATTCAACAATATTTGTTTCAAATGACACAATATTATCAACAAGTTGAACTGTTCTTGCCATCAATGAGTGTGCGATAAGATTAGAATAAACCCAGAAAAACAAAAAAAATGCTAAGAAACGAATTAATGAAAAAGGAATAAATAATAAGAATACTGCAATAATAATTGCAATATAATAAGTCGTTAAACTAAAAAGCGTATACTGAAATAATAAAGGTAAACAACCTAATAATATTGTCAAAGCAATACTATCTAAACTCAGTGTTGTGAAGTAAAACTGTTTAAAATATTTTGAATAAAAGAAGTGTTGTTTTATTGATAATATTTTCAACCTCAAAATACTTATTATTCCTCTCAATAGAATCATTTTTGCATCCCTTCATAAGCATATCTAAATATCATGAAGTTATATTTTTATTAAAGGTAGCTCTTTAGAGCATTTTTTTGTACTTCGCTATAAAAAGAAAATTCTTTATTGTCGTATACACTATATTTTGAGAAGAAACTCGAAAAAAACAAAACAAGTCAACAATTGTGATAATTAAATAAAGAAATAACGAGAGAAGTACAATAAAGTAACACAAAGAAAAGTAAGTAAAGAGAATAAAAAGGGGAACGAAAAGGAAAATAAGTAGATATGGTAAATGAAGTAAAGGACTAACAATCAAAAACTAACGTATGTAAGTAATCAAAAATAATCAACACAAATAAAAGATAATAAAAAACGGCACCGAAGCACCGTTTTTGAGAAAGTTAACTAACATCGTGCCATTTCGACAGGAGTTATTATTCCGTATAAATATTTACACGGTCACGTAACTCTTTACCTGGCTTAAAGTGTGGAACGTATTTACCTTCCAGATCTACTTTATCACCAGTTTTCGGGTTACGACCCGTACGCGGCGCACGGTAGTGTAGAGAAAAACTGCCGAATCCGCGGACTTCGATACGCTCACCATCAGCTAAAGTATCAGCCATATGATCAAGCATTTCTTTTACAGCTTCTTCAACCGTCTTAGCCGAAAGATGAGATTGTAGGCCTGCAAGTCTCTCGATTAACTCAGACTTGGTCATATTACCTCCCTAAACTACCGATATATAGGCAACGATTAACGTTGCCTCCGTTAATAACTTAAATTATTCGCCTTTAGCTGCTTTGAAAGCTTCAGCCATAGCGTTGTTTGAAAAACCAACTTCTTCTTTGTTGTTTACAGAAGCGATAGCGTCTTTCTCGTCTGCTTCGTCTTTAGCACGAACAGATAAGTTGATAACGCGGTTTTTACGGTCAACGCCAGTGTATTTAGCTTCAACAGCTTCGCCAACATTCAGAACCAGAGTTGCATCTTCAACGCGGTCACGTGAAGCTTCAGAAGCACGCAGGTAACCTTCAACACCGTCAGCTAATTCTACAGTTGCACCTTTAGCGTCAACAGCAGTTACTTTACCAGAAACAATAGCACCTTTTTTGTGAGCAGACAGGTAATTATTGAATGGATCTTCTGATAATTGTTTAACGCCCAGTGAGATACGTTCACGTTCAGCATCAACTTGCAGAACTACAGCAGCGATTTCGTCGCCTTTTTTGTATTCACGAACTGCTTCTTCACCTGCAACATTCCAAGAAATGTCAGATAAGTGAACCAGACCGTCGATACCGCCGTCTAAACCGATGAAGATACCGAAGTCAGTGATAGACTTGATTTTACCTTCAACACGGTCGTTCTTATTGTGAGTTTCTGCGAACTGCTGCCATGGGTTAGATTTGCACTGTTTCAGACCCAGTGAAATACGGCGACGTTCTTCATCGATGTCAAGAACCATAACTTCAACAACATCACCAACGTTAACAACTTTAGATGGGTGAATGTTTTTGTTAGTCCAATCCATTTCAGAAACGTGTACCAGACCTTCAACGCCTTCTTCGATTTCTACGAAGCAGCCGTAATCAGTCAGATTAGTTACACGACCAGTCAGTCTAGTACCTTCTGGATAACGTTTAGCGATAGCTACCCATGGATCTTCGCCCAGTTGTTTCAGACCTAATGATACGCGAGTACGTTCACGGTCGAATTTCAGGACTTTAACAGTGATTTCGTCGCCAACATTGACAATTTCGCTTGGGTGTTTAACACGTTTCCAAGCCATGTCAGTGATGTGCAGTAAGCCGTCAACACCGCCCAGATCAACGAATGCACCGTAGTCAGTAAGGTTCTTAACGATACCTTTAACTTCCATGCCTTCTTGCAGGTTTTCTAATAACTGATCGCGTTCTGCGCTGTTTTCAGATTCGATAACCGCACGACGAGACACAACAACGTTGTTACGTTTTTGGTCTAATTTGATGACTTTGAACTCAAGCTCTTTGTTTTCCAGATGAGTTGTATCGCGAACTGGGCGAACGTCTACCAGTGAACCTGGTAAGAACGCACGAATGCCGTTCAGTTCAACAGTGAAACCACCTTTAACTTTACCGTTGATGATACCAACAACAGTTTCGTTTTCTTCGTAAGCTTTTTCCAGCATCAGCCACGCTTCGTGACGTTTAGCTTTCTCACGAGACAGAACGGTTTCACCGAAGCCATCTTCAACCGCGTCCAGAGCAACATCAATTTCGTCGCCCACTTGGATTTCTAATTCGCCTTGAGCGTTTTTGAATTGTTCTACAGGAATAGCAGATTCTGATTTCAGACCTGCATCAACCAGAACAACGTCTTTATCGATAGCAACTACAACGCCGCGAACGATAGCGCCAGGACGAGTTTCGATTGTTTTTAGGGATTCTTCAAAGAGTTGAGCAAAAGATTCTGTCATGTTAATGATCTTCAAGTAAATTTAATTAACGTCCATTTAGCATCCGGCCGAATGGGGTTGTTTCACATACCTCGTTACATCCTTTGTGACAAGGTCATCGGGCATTATTGTGTTTTCATTAACACGTCAACCCGATTTTGATAATTACCTAGTATAAACGAAATAAAAATTAATTACGCTGATAATTGCAGATTTTTTTTAGCATAAGTTAACGATTTTTCAATAACTTCGTCGATAGACAAACTTGTAGAATCGAGAATTAATGCATCTTTCGCTGCAACAAGTGGCGCAACGGCGCGATTCCGGTCACGGTGATCGCGTTCTTTTATCTCAGATAAAAGGCGCTCAAAGTTAACATTAAAGCCCTTTTCCTGCAACTGTAACATGCGACGACGCGCTCGTTCTTCTGCGCTGGCTTCAAGAAAAATTTTCACTTGAGCATCAGGGAAAACGATCGTTCCCATATCTCGCCCATCGGCAATAAGACCAGGTTCTGTACGGAATGCTCGCTGACGACGCAATAATGCTTCTCTTACACGGGGAAAAGTTGCTGCTTGTGAGGCCGTGTTCCCAACTGTTTCAGTACGAATTTCATTCGACACGTCTTCACCTTCGAGAATAACACTTAAGCCATTCTCATTAGGAACAAAACGTACATCTAAATTTGCTGCTAGAGGTACTAATGCATCTTCAGAAGTAATATCGACATGATGATGTAATGCAGCTAATGCCAATACACGATAAATAGCGCCAGAATCGAGTAAATGCCAGCCAAACGCTTTCGCCAATGCTTGGCACAATGTTCCTTTACCGGCTCCGCTAGGCCCATCAACAGTTATAACAGGGACGATAACCGCCATGAGTTTCTCCTTTTCGTGGGCACTGTATTTCTGTGTTTATCGCGCTTATTACATTGATATAACAGGCTTAAAATTCAAACAGAGAAAAACAGTATTAATGTATGCGCGTCATTATACGCATACAATGTATAGGAAGAAACAAGCAGATAAAGGCCAAAGAGATTTATTCAATACAATTTTTTATAGATAGGTTATTTTTTAGAAAATTTTATCCGAATATAATAAAAAATCGGCAATATTGTGCTTTTAAAAGTCCAATACTGCCGATTTAACTGATTTAAATTTGACTGGTTTTTATTAAATATAATGGATATTAACCATGATGCTGAGAAAGAGTTTCTAACTTATCAAAATAATCTGGGAATGTTTTGGCTGTACAACCCGGATCAAGAATAGTAATAGGTGTGTCAGACAATGCCACCAGCGAAAAACACATAGCAATACGATGATCGTTATAAGTTTTGATATTTGCAGTTGTTAACTGCTGTGGTGGCGTTACTTTTAAGTAATCATGCCCTTCTTCTACAATTGCACCCACTTTTTGCAACTCTGTAGCCATTGCAGCCAATCGGTCTGTCTCTTTTACTCGCCAGTTATAGATATTACGAATAACAGTATCACCTTTTGCAAACAGTGCTGTAGTAGCAATGGTCATTGCTGCATCAGGAATAGTATTCATATCCATATCGATGCCTTTTAACGAGCCACGTTCACATTCAATATAATCATCACCCCAACGTATTTTCGCTCCCATTTTTTCAAGTACAGAAGCAAAATGAATATCGCCTTGCAAACTATTTTTGCCAATACCTGTCACTCGGACTATTCCACCTTTAATTGCCGCGGCTGCTAAGAAATAAGATGCTGATGATGCATCTCCTTCTACAAGGTATTTTTCAGGTGATTGATATTGTTGGCCACCTTTCACAACAAATTGTTGATAATTTTGATTTTCAATCTTGCCACCAAAGGTATTAATCAATGCTAAGGTAATATCGATATACGGTTTTGATACTAGCTCACCTTTAATTGTAATAGTTGTATCTTGCTCAGCTAATGGAGCGGTCATTAATAAGGCGGTCAAAAATTGGCTTGAAACACTGCCATCGACTTCTACATTCCCCCCCTTAAAACCTCCACGTAAACGAATAGGTGGATAATCCGTTTGTTCGAGATAATCGATACTCGCTCCACCTTGGCGTAAAGCATCAACTAAGTGCCCAATGGGACGCTCTTTCATTCGTGGCTCACCCGTCAATACAATATCATGCGAGCCTAGACTTAATGCAGCTGCCAATGGACGCATTGCTGTACCTGCATTACCTAAGAAGAGTTCTAATGGTGACTTAGTTTTAAATTCACCACCTAAACCCTCTATATCACAGACTGTATTGTTATTTGATAATTGATACTGCACACCTAATGCTTTTAATGCATTTAGCATATGACGAATATCATCACTATCTAATAGATTAGTTAAACGTGTTTTACCTTTAGCTAAAGCGGCTAATAATAACGCACGATTAGAGACACTTTTTGAACCTGGTAAATTAATAGTGCCTTCAATATGAGCAATAGGCTGTAATGTCAACGATTCCATAAACAGGTAAGAACTCCGATAAACAAATAAAATAAGATGGGATACGGTTTAATCAAAAAATAAGAAAACGACTTAGGTACTTATTATTTTTTATTTATTTTTAGTACTGGGATAATTTGATTGTCATTATCAACATCTTTGGATAAAAGGAAACCCACTTTCACATAGGCTTCCTAAACATATAATGTATCAATTATGCGTGGCGACGCTCAAAATCAGCCATAAAATCAACTAATGCTTGAACACCAGCTAATGGCATTGCGTTATAAATTGATGCACGCATACCACCTGATACACGATGACCTTTTAATGCGACTAAGCCTTGTGCTTCTGCCTCTTTTAAGAAGACTGAATCTAATTCAGGAGAAGACATTTGGAAAGGTACATTCATTAATGAGCGATTTTCTGTTGCAATACGGTTGATATAAAAATCACTGTTATCAATAGCACTATAAAGAAGCGTCGCTTTTTCATAGTTACGTTTTGCCATTTCTTGCAAACCACCCTGCTCTTTTAGCCATTTAAAGACCATACCTGATAAATACCAAGCAAAGGTAGGTGGTGTATTAAACATTGAGTCATTTTCAGCGAGCACTGTATAATCAAACACTGATGGTGTTTCTTTACGAGCTTTACCTAATAGATCTTCACGAATAATAACGATGGTTAAACCCGCAGGGCCAATATTCTTTTGTGCACCAGCATAAATTACACCAAAGCGACTAATATCTAGTGGTTGGGATAAAATAGAAGATGAGTAGTCTGCAATAACAATTTTGTTGTCATCAAAATTGGGTTCTTCATGAATGGCGATACCATCGATAGTTTCATTTGGGCAATAATGTACATAAGCAGCATCATTACTTAATTGCCATTCTTTCATTGGCTTAATACCAATTTTACCATCAATTTCTGTTTTAATTTTAATGATATTTGGCGAACAATATTTTTCAGCTTCCTCAGCTGCGCTTTTCGCCCAATAGCCACCATCAATATAGTCAGCCGTTGTCTTCTCACCTAATAAGTTGAGAGGTAAAGCTGCAAAGTGGCCTCGCGCCCCACCATGGCAAAAAAGAATTTTGTAGTTTTCTGGCACATTGAGAAGATCACGAAGATCTTGCTCTGCCTGATGAGCAACTTCAAGAAACTCTTTACTGCGGTGGCTGATTTCCATGACCGAGCGCCCAAGTTCATGCCAATTGCATAATTCTAATTCTGCACGACGAAGGACTTCTGCCGGTAACATAGCCGGACCTGCACTAAAGTTATATACCTGACTCATTCAAATTCACCCTATCTGAATATGTTTTTACAAAATGACCTTTATCGGTTGTATCATTCTCATTAAATTGGCGCAATGATTATTGTGAGCTAACGCATAATACGCAGTGCGTAAAAATAACGATTAGGAGTGTTTTATGTCGGGGAGTGTGAATAAAAAAGAAGAAGCAAGCTGGGGAATGCTTCTTCATGGAAAAAATAGTCTAAAATCGCTAGCTTTAGCAGGAGGCGTTGCATTACATGCAATTAATGTTTATATCACGATAACAACACTACCTTCAGTTGTCCGAGATATAGGTGGGCTCAATTTATATGCATGGAATACGACTGTTTTTATTTTAGCCTCTATTCTTTTTTCCGCGTTGACGTCTCGTTTGTTGAGCAAATTTGCACCTCGTAATAGTTACATGATTGCTACGCTTTGTTTTTTAATCGGTTCCGTTATCTGTGCAACAGCACCTTCTATGCAGATATTGCTGCTAGGCCGATTTATTCAAGGGGCGGGTGGTGGCATGTTGCTTGCACTAGCTTATTCTCTAGTCAGAGTGATGTTTCCACAGCCACTTTGGTCTAGAGCTATGGCATTAATGTCAAGTATGTGGGGAATATCAACACTGTTAGGCCCTGCATTAGGTGGAGTATTTGCAGAATATGATATTTGGCGCGGTGCATTTTGGTCTATTCTATTTGTAGGTATTCCTTATGCTATTTTATTATTTACTATTCTTCCTACTGAAAATAATGCTGATAATATCATCGCCAAATCACCTTTACCCTATCAGCAACTTTTTCTATTAATGGTTGCTGTGTTATCTATTTCAATCGGCAGTCTTTATAACACCACGTTGTATCATGTATTATCATTTTTATTTGCTATTATCTTTATTTTGCTTTTAATACACATAGATAAAAAATCAAATGATGGCTTATTTCCTAAAGGGACATTCTCTTTTTCTGCACCTTTAGCCCCTATTTATCTCACCATGGCATTATTAGGTATAAGTGTACAAACTGAAGTTTTTGTGCCCTATTTTTTACAGACTATTCATAATATTACCCCATTGCTTTCCGGTTATTTAGCAGCATTAGTGGGCGCTGGCTGGTCTTTTTCTGCGATTATTTCTTCATCTAGCCAACAATATACTGCTCAACGCTTAATGCGCTTTGGCCCTATGATTAATTTTTCTGCCATAGTGATCCTTGGTTTATTTATATCCAATAACGTCACATTACCTTATGGGCAAATTGTCGTTATTTGTGTAGCACTCTTTTTTACTGGTGCAGGAATTGGTATGGCTTGGCCTCATTATTTAACCCGTGTATTACATGTCTCTCAGGGGCAAGAGGCTCAAAAAGCAGCGACATCAATTACGACAATTCAATTATTTTCAGCTGCAGTTGGTGCTTCGATATCAGGTACTGTCGTTAATATGGCTGGTTTGACTGAGCCAGGGGGATTAGAGGGTGCACAAAATGCAGCACATTGGTTATTTATTGTTTTTGCAGTAACTCCGCTAATTGCTTTCTTTACAGCACAAATAGTCGTGTCTCGAACCAAAAAAAATTAACCTGATTTTATTGCTAAAAATAACAAAGCCTCTTTAATGAGGCCTTGTTATTATTCAAGCTATTTTAAATTAATACTTTTCAAAATTTTCTTGGATCTTAGCAGGATCTTGAGTCTGTGTGAGTGATAATTGTAATAATACTCTTGCTTTTTGTGGATTCAGGCGTTCTGATGCCACAAAACCATATTTTACGTCATCGACTTCGCCATTTTGTGTAGTGAAACCAACGGGTACTCGGCTTGAACGAACAATTACGACACCTTTTTTAGCGCCATCAGCTAAAGTATCAAAAATATCAGTATATAAGTTACCATTACCAACACCGGCGCTGACAATACCTTTGTAACCATCATCAATAAAGGCTTTTGCTGGTAAATTAGAAGCGTTTGAATAGTTATAAACAATACCCACTTTTGGTAATTCAGTTAATTTACTGATATCAAATGCAGGCTTATCAGCACGAGGTAATGCTGCAGTATAATAATGTACCTTGCCGTTGTGTACGTAACCTTGAGCGCCTGCATTAACCGGCTGGAATGCTTGTACTTCAGTCGTATTCATTTTCACGACATCTTTACCGCCGATAACCGCATTATTCATAGTGACTAACACACCACGATTTTCAGAGGCTTTATCACTGGCAATCACAACTGCATTAAAAAGATTTAAAGGACCTTCAGCACCTAATGCAGTTGCAGGACGCATTGCACCAACCATAACAACTGGTTTTTTACAGGCTGTTGTTAAATCCAGAAAGTAAGCCGTCTCTTCCATGGTATCAGTACCATGAGTGATAACAAATCCGTCCGTTTTATCACAATCTGCATTAATTTTATTAGCCAGCTTAAGCCATACTTGGTCATTCATATCTTGAGAACCAATGTTAACGACTTGCTCGCCTTTTAAATTAGCGACTTTTTTAGCCTCAGGCACGGCATTAATTAACGTATCAATACCTAATTTACCTGCTGTATAGCTTGATGTTGTTGCTGAATCACCACCACCTGCGATGGTACCACCAGTTGCTAAAATGGTGACATTAGGTAAGGCGAAAACAGAACCACTAACTACAGCTAATAGACTGGCAAGTAATGTTTTTTTCATCATCGAACTGATCCCTTATGAGTTTATAAATAAATCTAATTATGATGATTTTAAATTATTAATTCCGTGATAAATCGAACGTATTTATTAAAAAAACTCATATGTTAAACAATTTATTAGTGAAGAATATGGTTAGCCTGTTCGAAATAAGAGAAATTATTAGTGCTTAACAAGGGATTTCAGTATCATGTGCCCCTAACTATCATCCGCAAAATATTAATGAAACCTGCCATGTCACAAACATTCATTCCTGGCAAAGATGCCGCACTGGAAGATTCTATCGCTAGCTTCCAAAAAAAATTAACCGACTTAGGCTTTAACATTGAAGAAGCTTCATGGTTAAACCCAGTTCCTAATGTCTGGTCTGTTCATATTCGCGATAAAGATTGCCCTTTATGTTTTACTAACGGTAAAGGTGCCAGCAAAAAAGCAGCATTAGCTTCCGCATTAGGCGAATACTTTGAACGTCTTTCAACTAATTATTTCTTCTCTGATTTCTGGCTAGGTACTGATATTGCAGAAGGTGAATTTGTTCACTATCCAAGTGAAAAATGGTTCCCTCTCACTGAGGATGATTCTGTTCCTACGGGCTTATTGGATGCACGTTTACGTGAATTTTATGATCCTGAAGGTGAGTTATGTGGCAGTGAATTAGTTGATTTACAATCAAGTAATCATGATCGTGGAATTTGCGCACTACCATTTATACGTCAATCAGATGAAAAACCGGTTTATATTCCTGTAAATATTATCGCTAACTTGTATGCCTCTAATGGTATGTCTGCGGGTAACACAAAGAATGAAGCTCGTGTCCAAGGACTTTCAGAAGTTTTTGAACGCTATGTGAAAAACCGGATTATCACCGAAAGAATTAGCTTACCTGAAATTCCTAAAGAGGTTTTAGCTCGCTACCCTGCTGTTATTGAAGCGATTAATACCTTAGAGCAAGAAGGTTTCCCAATCTTTAGCTTTGATGCTTCTTTAGGTGGAAAATTCCCTGTTATTTGTGTCGTGTTATTTAACCCACAAAATGGAACTTGCTTCGCTTCTTTTGGAGCTCATCCTGATTTTGGTGTCGCTTTAGAGCGTACTGTCACTGAATTATTACAAGGCCGTAGTCTTAAAGATCTTGATGTTTTCAACCCACCAAGCTTTGATGATGAAGAAGTGGGTGATCACACCAATCTTGAAACACATTTCATTGATTCAAGTGGTTTAATTAGTTGGGATCTATTTAAGAAAGATGCCGATTATACTTTTGCTGATTGGAATTTCAGTGGCACCACTGAAGAAGAGTTCCATACCTTAATGGCACTATGCCAACAGTGTGATGCTGAAGTCTATATTATGGATTACTCACACTTAGGCGTTTATGCATGCCGTATTTTAGTGCCTGGTTTATCGGATATTTACCCTGCAGAAGATCTACAGTTAGCCAATAACATTATGGGTGTACATTGGCGTGATACTATTCTTTCGTTACCAACAAGCGAAGGTACAAAAGAAGAATATTTATCACTTATCGGTCAATTTGATGAAGATGGTTTAGACGACTTTACTCGCATCAGAGAAATGATTGGTATTGCACCAGGTAAAGATAATGGCTGGAGCCATTTGCGAGTGGGTGAATTAAAATCCATGCTTGCACTGGCTGGTGGTGATCTTGACCAAGCGCTTGTTTGGGTTGAATGGACTCAAGATTTCAATGCTTCTTTATTTACGCCAGAACGCCAAAATTATTATCGTTGCTTACACAATCTCTTATTATTACAACAAGAGACTGAACGTGAACCTGCGCAATACATGTATGCATTCTCTCGTATGTATGGAGAAGAAACATTACAAGCAGCCTTAAACGCAATACAAGGTAAACAAGCATTTTATGGTTTACAGCCTATCGATGCTGACTTAACAAATTTACCTATTCATCAGTCGCTACTTGCTGCTTATGAAAAATTACAAAAAGCAAAACGTCAATCGAACAAATAAGCCTATTTTATTTAGGATGACTTATTAAATAATCACTAGATTTAACTGAATAATAAGCGCGTATTTAAATTGAAACACTCTATTGAAAAGTAGAGTGTTTTATTTTGCTAAAAATAAATTTTTGACAATTTTGTCAACTTGACAAATATGCCATCCGACAAAATTGCCAAAATATGGCAAAAGTGACGATTTGAGATATTTAATACGACACTATAAATGGATATTAAACTTTTGCACTAAGAATAGTGCTTAAGTGTAGTTTAAATTGCTATTTGTTTAACCAGATCTCAAAAATTTAAAAACCTTATTTTTATAATGGTTATATGTCTGGAGTAATCAATCTTGATTAACCACAAATAAAGTAATGTTTATATTTATAGCAAAAGTAAATAAGGCGTTAAATTTGATTTTTAATTCTTAACATACGGAGTCTAAATAATACTTTATCTTTACTTTTTACTTTATTTATCCAGCTACCCTAAAATTTTTTGATAATTTTTAAAAAATTTTTTTATTTTATTAATCAAATAGTTATAGCATAAATAGCGGGTTTTTACGCACTAAAAACGGGTTTCTAATAAGCGACCATGATCCATATCAATTTTAGAAGTAAGCCCCTTTGCTACTATTATTGCGTGCTATAATTATTCCAACATATAAGAGAGTGTTAGTATGAAAGCTGACAGCCCTTTTAATTTATTATCACCTGCTGATATGGCAAAAGTTGCCGATGATGCATGTTGTTATAAAGCAAATAAACATATTCCAACGACTTACTTATCTGCATTTACTGCGGGAATGTTTATATCAATTGCTTTTGTTTTTTATATTACTGCTACTACAGGCACCGCATCTGTTCCATTTGGGCTGGCTAAATTAGTTGGCGGGATCTGCTTCTCTCTGGGGTTAATGCTCGTCGTCGTTTGTGGCGCAGATTTATTTACCTCAACTGTTCTGACTATTATTCCTAAAGCGACTGGACGTATATCTTGGGGCAAAATGTTTGCTAACTGGATAAATGTCTATCTTGGTAACTTCATTGGCGCACTCTTTTTTGTTGCCTTAATGTGGTTTGCTGGCCAACATATGGCTGCGAATGGGCTTTGGGGGCTAAACGTTTTACAAACTGCACAACATAAAGTTGAACACACCTTTATCGAAGCAGTCTGTTTAGGCATTCTAGCTAACTTAATGGTTTGTCTTGCAGTATGGATGAGCTATGCAGGTCGTACACTCATTGATAAGCTTTTTGCACTGATTTTACCTATCGGTATGTTCGTTGCTAGCGGTTTTGAGCACAGTATCGCTAACATGTTTCTTATTCCTTTAGGTATTGTTATTAAGAATTTTGCACCCGCAGAATTCTGGACTAAAGTAGGTGCATCACCCGAACAATTTTCAAATTTAACGGTATCAAATTTTCTCTCTGATAATTTATTGCCTGTCACTATCGGTAACATTATTGGCGGGGCAGTCCTAGTCGGTCTGGTATACTGGTTAATGCATCTGCGCGGTGACAAACATTAATCCGTGCAGGTATGACTGATTTCTTAAGTTCCATTGTAAAAAGGTAGAAGTATCATGTCTGATTTAAATGAAAAATTTGCTGAAGCATGGAAAGGTTTTTCTGAAGGTGAATGGCAGAACGGTGTTAACGTTCGTGATTTTATCCAAAAAAACTATACTCCATATGAAGGCGACGAATCTTTCCTAGCAGGTTCCACTAAAGCAACTGATACACTTTGGGAACAAGTTATGGAAGGCATCAAAATCGAAAACCGTACGCATGCGCCGGTTGATTTTGATACTTCTGTTGCTTCAACTATCACATCACACGATGCGGGTTACATCACTAAAGATTTAGAACAAATCGTAGGTTTACAGACTGATGCACCTCTGAAACGTGCGATCATCCCATTCGGTGGTATCCGTATGGTTGAAAGTTCTTGCCACGCTTACAACCGTGAGCTGGACCCAGAACTGAAAAAAATCTTTACTGATTATCGTAAAACTCACAACCAAGGCGTTTTCGATGTTTATACTCCAGACATCATGAAATGCCGTAAATCTGGTATCTTAACAGGTTTACCAGATGCTTATGGTCGTGGCCGTATCATCGGTGACTACCGTCGTGTTGCACTGTACGGTATCGACTTCCTGCGTAAAGACAAATTCGCTCAGTTCACTTCTTTACAAGAAAGAATGGAAAAAGGCGAAGATCTGGAAATGACTATCCAACTGCGTGAAGAAATCGCAGAGCAACATGCTGCTTTAGGTCAAATCCAAGAAATGGCTGCGAAATACGGTTACGATATTTCTCGCCCAGCTCAAAACGCAAAAGAAGCAGTACAATGGACTTACTTCGGTTACTTAGCCGCTGTTAAATCTCAAAACGGTGCTGCAATGTCATTTGGTCGTGTATCTACTTTCTTAGATATCTACATCCAACGTGATATTGAAGCTGGTTTACTGACAGAAGAACAAGCTCAGGAATTAATTGACCACTTAGTCATGAAATTACGTATGGTTCGTTTCTTACGTACTCCTGAATATGATGAACTGTTCTCTGGTGACCCAATCTGGGCAACAGAATCTTTAGCTGGTATGGGTTTAGATGGCCGTACTCTGGTAACTAAGAATACTTTCCGTTTCTTAAATACCCTGTACACAATGGGTCCATCTCCAGAACCAAACATGACCATCCTGTGGTCAGAACAACTGCCTATCAACTTCAAAAAATACGCAGCGAAAGTCTCAATCGATACTTCTTCAATCCAGTACGAAAATGATGACTTAATGCGTCCTGACTTCGACAGCGATGACTATGCAATCGCATGTTGTGTTAGCCCAATGGTTGTTGGTAAACAAATGCAGTTCTTCGGTGCTCGTGCAAACTTAGCGAAAACCTTACTGTATACCATCAATGGTGGTGTTGACGAAAAACTGAAGATCCAAGTAGGTCCAAAACATGCGCCAATCATGGATGAAGTATTAGACTTCGATACTGTGATGAACCAAATGGACCACTTTATGGATTGGTTAGCAACTCAGTACGTAACTGCACTGAACGTTATCCATTACATGCACGATAAATACAGCTATGAAGCAGCTCTGATGGCACTTCATGACCGTGATGTATATCGTACAATGGCATGTGGTATCGCAGGTCTGTCTGTTGCAGCTGACTCATTGTCTGCTATCAAATATGCAAAAGTTTCTCCAATCCGTGATGAAAACGGCTTAGCAGTT
This sequence comes from Proteus sp. fly-1089, assembly GCF_040138965.1. Lineage (NCBI taxonomy): Bacteria > Pseudomonadati > Pseudomonadota > Gammaproteobacteria > Enterobacterales > Morganellaceae > Proteus > Proteus sp. fly-1089. The sequence continues at coordinate 160,600 of NZ_JBEETS010000001.1, read as the reverse complement.
GACTTCAAAATTGATGGTGAATACCCACAATTTGGTAACAACGATTCACGTGTAGATGATATCGCTTGTGACTTAGTTGAACGTTTCATGAAGAAAATTCAGAAACTGCGTACTTACCGTAATGCGGTACCTACACAGTCTATCCTGACTATTACTTCAAACGTTGTTTACGGTAAGAAAACGGGTAACACTCCAGACGGTCGTCGTGCAGGCGCACCATTCGGACCAGGTGCTAACCCAATGCACGGTCGTGACCAAAAAGGTGCTGTTGCTTCACTGACTTCAGTTGCTAAACTGCCATTTGCTTATGCAAAAGACGGTATTTCTTACACCTTCTCAATCGTACCTAATGCATTAGGTAAAGATGATGATGTTCGTAAAGCGAACCTTGCGGGTCTGATGGATGGTTATTTCCACCATGAAGCTGGCATTGAAGGTGGTCAACACCTGAACGTTAACGTGATGAATCGTGAAATGCTGTTAGAAGCAATGGAAGATCCTGAGAAATATCCTCAGTTAACTATCCGTGTTTCTGGTTATGCAGTTCGCTTTAACTCACTGACTAAAGAGCAGCAGCAAGACGTTATCACTCGTACATTTACACAAACAATGTAATAAAGATAACTATATGCATTTATTTACTGAGAAAGTAGATAAAATCGCTTAGAATAAAGGCCCCTACTTTGGGGCCTTTTTATCTAGACAGTTTTGGAGTAACCCTGTTATGTCCGTACTTGGTCGTATCCACTCATTTGAATCCTGCGGTACTGTTGACGGTCCCGGAATACGTTTCATTGTTTTCTTTCAAGGATGCTTAATGAGATGCCTCTATTGTCACAACCGTGACACATGGGATACTCATGGTGGGCAAATCGTCACAGTTGATGAATTAATGAAAGAGGCGGTAACCTATCGTCATTTTATGAATGCTTCTGGTGGCGGTGTTACTGCTTCTGGTGGCGAAGCGATTTTGCAAGCAGAGTTTGTGCGCGATTGGTTCCGCGCATGTCAAAAAGAAAATATCCATACTTGCTTAGATACTAACGGCTTTGTTCGTCGTTATGATCCCGTTATTGATGAATTAATGGATGCTACTGACTTGGTGATGCTCGACCTAAAACAAGTCAATGATGAAATTCACCAAAAATTAGTGGGCGTATCAAACCAACGTACACTTGAATTTGCGCGTTATTTAGCAAAACGAGGCCAAAAAACATGGGTTCGTTATGTGGTTGTTCCGGGTTGGTCTGATGATGATGATTCTGCTCATCGTTTAGGCGAATTTATTAAAGATATGAAAAACATTGAAAAAGTAGAGCTACTACCTTACCACGAACTCGGCAAACATAAATGGGTCGCTTTAGGCGAAGAATACAAATTAGATGGTATTCATCCACCGTCAAAAGAGACAATGGAAAATGTAAAATCTATTCTTGAGTCTTACGGCCATAAAGTCATGTATTAAGTTTTTCTACTTAAAATTAATTTAAGAAGCAGCGTTTTTAGCGCTGCTTTTTTGTTTTACTAAAATTAGCAAAAGCTTATATTAATTACCTTTTTTATGATCATGAACTTTAAAATCAGGGAGTTTCTTCTTACTTACAGGTGTTACTCTTCATCGCTTATCTGTTTCACCTGTCGCTTTTGCAGCAGGTTTAGCGCCTGTTTTATTCCCCATGATATACTTCTTATTTAATTCACGTATATTTTAATATAAGAAAGATGGTATCAACTTAAAGTGAGCAATGTAGTACTACATCATAATTAAACTATAAATTTTCTATATGCTGATAAATAAACTAATCCTTTATCAAAAAGACAATTAATTATCTTTATTCTGCTTTTATCAAACTCACATCGAATATTTTTATAGGCAAAATAAAATTAACCTCATAATAAGATTATCCTTAACCTATATTAGCTTTAATACAGTTGATTAATAACAAAACAAAAAGATATTATAGAGCGCTTATATTTATAAACAAAAATATCGGGATTAAGGTACAGGAAATGGAACAAGACAACAATTCATCGCTAACAGAGCCACAAGAGGTATTTACGCCTATCCCTCAAGCGCGAGGTGCCTCAGGCGGTGTTCGCTGGTTAGGGCTAGGATGGGATTTAATAAAAGAACGTTTTTGGATGTGGATAGGCGTTATTATTATCTACTTTATCGTTAGTCTTATTATCTCGACCATTCTTGGGTTTATTCCACTAATTGGTCCAATCATCTCACCTTTTATTACTACTGTATTAGCCGCAGGTGTCGTGGCAATTGCTCATCAACAGTATGAAACACAGCGTATTGATGTTGATAATTTATTTTTTGGTTTTTATAACAAGCGCTATCTCAGTTTAATGGGCGCTTATGGGATCAGCTTTCTTATCTTACTCGTAGGGATTATTCTTGCGGTTGTCGTCAGCAGTGCTGCTATGATGGATATTTTTTATGCTATCAATAGCGATTACCCTGACGAAATCATTGCTGAAATGATGATGGATAACTCATCTGGGTTTACATTATTTTTTGTTATTATCGCTATTTTTGGTGCGTTAAGCACTGCAGCCTATTGGTTTGTACCAGCTCTGGTATTAGTCAATGGCTATAAAGCATTCCCTGCAGTTAAAGCAAGCCTTTCAGCAGTAAAAATAAACTTATCTGGTGGTTTCTTCTTCTTTATTTTACTGTTCTTTATTATTGCTATTAGTATTATTCCATTTGGTTTAGGTTTACTTATTACCATCCCTCTTTCCTATACTGCAATGTATGGTTCTTATCGTGACGTTTTTTATCACCATAATATAGGAAATCAAGGAAATAACGGTGGAAATGGTGGAAATGGAACAATTTCTCTAAATAAAACCGCTGAATCTAATATTGGTAAATTAGTTAGTTAATTCTTAGCATTAACTTAAATAAAAAAGCAGTAGAGCGTAAATTCTACTGCTTTTTATTGTCTAGTATAAATAGCTATTATCATTAACCCGCAAACGGATTTTTATTATCATAAGATTTATTGTAAAGTGCATCAGATATTAAATAGTCATAAATTTCATCAACAATTTCAATACCTTCACTTTCACTTCTCTGTTCTTCTATTTGACTATTTTCACCAGGATAAAGGACTTTTTCAACATTAGGGGCCGGCTTAATGGCATTTAATTCCCCCATAACTTGTGAGATATGCTCTCTAAATAATGTCGCATCAGTAAAGAATGCTGGATTAATTACAATATGCAATTGACCCAACTCTCGTCCTTGCGTTAAATCGTGATACATCGAGCTAACATGTTTACCAAAAGGAAGTCCAAGCAAAATACCTGACAACACATCGACCATCATCATCAAGCCATAACCTTTAGGACCAGCAATAGGCAATAAGCCTTTTACCGCAAAAGGATCTGTCGTAGGTTTTCCGCTTTCATCTACCGCCCAAGTATCAGGAATATCAGTATGTCTTGAACGTGCATCTAGTACCTTACCCCATGCCTGCACGGTTGTCGCCATATCAAATGTAATATGTTTATCACCTACACCTGGGGCAGAAAACGCGATAGGGTTTGTACCGTAATACACTTCTGAGCCACCAAAAGGAACAACCATAGGATCAGATTGGCAAAGTGAGATACCAATCATTCCTGCTTGTGATGCTTGCTCGACAAAATAAGATAGTGCTCCACTGTGACCTATGCGTCGAACACCGACAACAGCAACGCCCTTGTCTTGTGCCATTTTGATAGCACGTTCCATTGCATCTTTAGCTGCAACATGCCCAGCACCATTATCGCCATCAAATACAGCGCTACAAGGTCCAGTTTCAGTATAAGTAAAGTTAGGTGTGGTATTTGTACCACCTTTGCTAATGCGCTCTGCATAATACTCTACACGCACAGCACCATGAGAGTGAATGCCTTTACCATCAGCATGGACTAAGACATCAGCCACCGTATCTGCATGCGCTTCATTTAGTCCTGCATGATGTAATTTATTTTTAATTAATTGATGTAACTGCGGTTTAGAAACTATCATAGAATATGCTCTTTTGTAGGGTTCTATGTAAATAGAAACGTCATAAAATAATTGAGGTAAATTCGAGCGATAGGTCTAATTTAACAGCATAAATAGGATCTGCCGTGATCGGTTTAACCAATGAAGGATTGCGTTATATTTTTGTTAAATAGTCATTTCTTTATTAAAAACCTTTTTATAATAGCTCTTGTTATAAACAAAAAAGTGGAACAATTTCTTGTTCCACTGATGGTTTGATCACAAATTTTTGCTACAGATAATATTATGGAACAGGAACAGCTTCGCCCTTAAACGTTTCTAGAATAAATTGTTTTGTCTCTGGAGCTCGTAATTGCGTCATTAATTTAGCAATACGCGGATCATTTTTATCTTCTTCTCTAATCACAACCACGTTAGCAAATTTACTATTTGCGGCAGGCTCGGTATAAATCACTTCTTTGCTTAAATCTAGCCCCGCATTAATAGCAAAGTGCCCATCAATAGAAGCAACATCCGCTTCACCATTTTTATAAATTTGTGGTAATAATGGGCCATCATAAGTAAATAGGAATTTAATATTACGAGGATTTTCTACAATATCGTCAATTGTAGAATCATCAGGATCGATGCCATCACGTAATTTAATTATTCCTTCGTCTTGGAATAATTTTAATATATGTCCATGCTGTGCCAGATTATTACTACTTATCATTTTCGATCCATTAGGCAAATCCTGTAAGCTTTTATATTTTTGTGAGAAAAAACGATAAGGGTGCATATGCACAGCGCCAGCAGAAACTAATTTCCAATCAGGATGATCTGCTAAGGTTTTATTTAAATAAGGCACATGTTGGAAAAAATTCGCATCTAATTCTTTTTCTGCTAATGCTTGGTTAGGAATAATATAATCATTAAAGATCCGAATATCTAACTCTAATCCTTCTTTTTCCAATTGGGGTTTTATAAATTCTAGGATTTCAGCATGAGGTGTACTTGATGCACCTATAATTAATTTATTTTCTGACTTTTCATTCGTTGGCTTACAAGCAGATAAAGCTAAGCTAACAAGTAGCACTGAACCCAGTTTTTTAATTACTGTTAATTTCATTGTTATAACCTTATTTTTAAATTTGATTTTTAATTAAGTTTATTCTTTGATTAGCGTTTATCTATATTTCTTACAACACTATCTCCCAATAGCTGAATGCATAACACAATTAATAAAATAACTAATGTAGCGACCCAAACCACATCAAGATGACTGCGCTGAAATCCTTCTAAATAAGCTAAGTTCCCTAATCCACCGGCACCAATCGCTCCGGCAACAGCCGTTCCTCCAACTAAAGAAATTAATGTTACGGTTAATCCAGAAACCAGCGCAGGAGATGATTCAGGCAGCAACACTTTAAATATTAATGTAGGTAAACTAGCCCCCATTGAAAGGCTTGCTTCTATTACGCCTTTATCAACTTCACGCAGTGCTAATTCAACCAATCGAGCATAAAAAGCAGCCGCAGAAATCACTAATGCAGGTAGTGCTGCATTAACACCTAATATAGTTCCCACAATCCATTTGGTAAAAGGAAACAATAAGATAATTAAAATAATAAAAGGAACGGCTCTAAAAATATTTACAATAAATGAGAGCGTTCTATAAATAGAAATCTGCTCTTTATAGCCTTCTTTTGCTGTTAAAAATAATGCGACACCAATTAATATACCTAATAAGCAAGATAATAGGCCCGAAACTAATGTCATATATAGAGTATTTAATGTTTCTTCTCCTAAGACATTGAGTTTTAAATGTGGAAAATAATTATTAACTAAAATTTGTATTTCATCCATATCATACAACCGCTATATCAAAATTATTGCTCTCAAGATATTGGATTATTTCATCTGATTTATTATTTAACTGTAAATAAATAAATCCATTCTCTTGTGAAAAACTACCTTTTATTAAATTAACAGGCTCATTAAATTTAGAAATTAAATCATAAAGTAAATAGTCATATTTTTTACCCTCTTGCAGTAACAGCTTTATTACTGTGCTTTGTTGTTTTATATCATCAATATCATCAATATCATCATTATTATCTATAACCTGTATTGATTGAGATAAAAATTGTTTCGTCACATTATGTTTTGGCTGATTAAATATTTTTAGCACTTCACCTTGTTCTATTATTCTTCCTTGCTCAATAACTGCAACTTTATTGCATATTGCTTTTACAACTTGCATTTCATGTGTGATCAACACTATCGTGATATTCATTTTTTTATTAATTTCAGCAAGCAGTGCTAAAATTGTTTGTGTTGTTTTTGGATCTAATGCAGATGTCGCTTCATCACATAATAAAACATCAGGATTGTTTGCTAGCGCTCTAGCAATGCCCACACGTTGCTTTTGTCCACCACTTAATGTTGATGGGTATTCATCTGCTTTATCAGCAAGCCCAACCAACGTCATAAGTTCACTTGCTCGCTGAAAACGTTGTTTTTTATCTAAACCAGAGATTTCAAGTGGAAATTCAATATTTTCTCTAACTGTGCGTGACCACAATAAATTAAAATGTTGAAAAATCATGCCTATCGAGTGACGAATTTTACGGATCTCGCGCTCACTACTGGTAGTAATATTATATTTACCTACAATCACCTCACCTTTAGTTACTGGCTCTAAGCGATTTAATAGTCGGATCAAACTACTTTTCCCTGCGCCGCTATAACCAATAATGCCAAAGATATCCCCCTGTTCAATATTGAGATTAATATCATCAACTGCAACAGTTTGTTTTTTACCTCGCAGATAAATTTTGCTGACATTTTTTAGTGTTATCATTTTAAGTAACCCACTCATCAAATAGAAATCTAGATGGCTAAACATCTAGAAATCCAAATTAATGTTAATGAGAGAAATTGTCAAGCAGGGAATGAAAATGCGATAAATAAAAATGGCATACCTTAGAATTAAAAGGTTTCTAATTATCTTTTTAGAAAACATTTACTCGATTATATTTTTATATATTAGCTTTAATCTCTAAGCTAAATTAAATTAATAGAGATTAATACTTATTGCAAACAATAAAAAACCCCCTGCCTAAGCAGAGGGTTAAATTATTAATACTCAATTAATTAGATAATAATTAACCGATATATTCTAAACCATTCATATAAGGACGTAACACTTCTGGAATTTCAATACGGCCATCAGCCATTTGATAATTTTCCATGATTGCGACTAAAGTACGACCTACTGCTAAACCAGAACCATTTAATGTATGAACCAGTTGTGTTTTCTTGTCACCTTTAGAACGGAAACGTGCTTGCATACGACGTGCTTGGAAATCCCACATATTCGAGCATGAAGAAATTTCACGGTAAGTATTTTGAGCCGGAACCCAAACTTCTAAGTCGTAAGTTTTACGTGAACCAAAACCGATATCACCTGTGCAAAGCACAACTTTACGATATGGCAGATTCAGTAATTGCAGTACTTTTTCAGCATGACCTGTTAGCTCTTCTAATGCTTCCATTGATTTTTCAGGATGAGCAATTTGAACCAGCTCAACTTTATCAAATTGGTGCATACGAATAAGGCCACGAGTATCACGGCCATAAGAGCCCGCTTCTGAACGGAAACATGGCGTATGAGCTGTCATTTTCAATGGTAAATCGTCTTCTTCAAGAATAACGTCTCTTACCATGTTGGTAACTGGTACTTCTGCTGTTGGAATAAGCGCGTATTGGCTTTCTGCTTCTTCTTCTAACGGTTTAGTGTGGAATAAGTCTTCACTAAATTTAGGTAACTGACCTGTACCGTACAGAGTTGCGTGGTTAACCAAGTAAGGAACATACATTTCTTGGTAGCCGTGCTCTTCGGTGTGCAGATTCAGCATAAATTGTGTGATAGCACGATGTAAACGTGCAATTTGACCTTTCATCACAACAAAACGTGAACCAGTAATTTTCACCGCAGAAGCGAAATCTAAACCATCAGTCAGCTCACCTAAAGTTACATGATCTTTTAATTCAAAATCATAAGTCTTTGGTGTGCCCCAACGAGAAACTTCTACGTTTTCGCTATCATCTTTACCATTTGGCACAGCATCATCTGGCATATTCGGGATAGTTAAAACGTAATCGCGGATTTCTGCTTGAAGAACTTCAAGTTCTGCTTTTGCAGCTTCAAGTTTTTCACCTAACAGGTTAACTTCCTGACGAAGTGGCTCAATATCTTCACCACGCGCTTTTGCCGCACCGATGGACTTCGATCGAGAATTACGTTCTGCTTGCAGGGATTCGGTTTCAACTTGTAACACCTTACGGCGTTCTTCTTGTTGACGGATTTTTTCCACATCGAGGGTGAACCCCCTGCGAGCCAGTTTTTCGGCGACCGCGTCTAGCTCATTACGCAGTAGATTTGGATCGAGCATGCTTATCCTGTGCTTATTGATAGATTAATAAAAACCTTCTCTCCTATCTTATAAAAAGATATCTGAGACAAGGCATAGTTAAGAAATTAATGATAATTTAATAACCTTACCGCATCTTTACATTTTGCGATAGCGTTTTGTAGCACTATTTTGATCTTGTTGAGAAAGCCAGTCTAATTTCTCTGCAACCTTGATCTCTAACCCTCTTTTTACTGGGTAATAGTACTGCGTATTGGCCATTTCTTTAGGAAAATAAACCTCTCCTGCCGCATAAGCATTAGGCTCATCATGAGCATAACGATACTCAGCACCAAGCCCCATATCTTTCATGAGTTTTGTCGGCGCATTACGCAAATGTTCAGGCACATCATAATCAGGTTTACTTTTGGCATCTGCAATAGCTGCTTTAAATGCAGTATAAACCGCATTACTTTTTGGTGCGCAAGACAAATACACAATGGCTTGCGCAATCGCGCGTTCACCTTCAGCTGGCCCTACACGCGTAAAGCAATCCCATGCAGCAATAGCAACTTGCATTGCGCGAGGATCGGCATTACCTACATCTTCTGATGCGATTGCCAATAAACGGCGAGCAACATAAAGTGGATCGCCACCTGCTGTTATGATCCTTGCGTACCAATAAAGTGCTGCATCAGGTGCAGACCCTCTTACTGATTTATGCAATGCAGAGATAAGATCGTAAAAGCGATCACCTTTATTATCAAAACGCGCACTACGCTCACCACTGATTTCAGTGAGTAACGCGGGTGTCAATGTACGTTTTCCTTGGCTATCTACTTCGGCAATATCTGCCATCATTTCAAGTAAATTTAATGAACGACGTGCATCACCATTAACCAATTGTGCAATCATTTTACGGGTGTCAGTAGGTAAAATGATATTGCGACCACCTAAACCACGCTCAGTATCATCTAATGCTTGTTGAAGTACTAACTCAATATCAGCTTCACTCAATGAACGTAATAGATAAACTCTCGCCCTAGAGAGCAAGGCTGAATTAAGTTCAAAAGAAGGATTTTCGGTCGTTGCGCCAATAAAAGTGATAGTTCCATCTTCAATATGAGGTAAAAAAGCATCTTGCTGGCTTTTATTAAAACGATGTACTTCATCAACAAACAGTATTGTTCTGCGCCCTGCATTACGATTTTGGCGCGCAATTTCAATAGACTCTCTGATTTCTTTAATACCCGATGTTACCGCAGATAAACGTTCTATATCAGCTTGTGCATAGCGACCAATAATCTCAGCTAGGGTTGTTTTCCCTGTTCCTGGTGGCCCCCATAAAATCATGGAGTGCAATTGCCCTGCCTTAATAGCACGAGGTAATGGTTTACCTTCGGCAAGCAAATGCGTTTGTCCGATATATTGCTCCAATGTTTCAGGCCGCATTCTTGCAGCCAGAGGTTGGAACTCATTGCGTGAAAAATCGAGTGATAAATTACTCAAAATATCCTCACTGACGTTGGTCATCCACAGTCACACCCGCAGGAGGTGTAAAGCGAAATGCGGATGCATCGATTGGTGTAACCGTTTGAGCTGTGAGTTGATAATTACTCACCTGGCCATCTTGTTCTGTGGCAGCAAATTGCTGGATTTGCCCATTAGGTAACACGGTGATCGTAAAATGTTTTAAGTTATTTTCTACTTTTGGTGTTAGCTCAAAACGGTCACCCGTTTGTTTAATTTCGTAATTTTGCCATTCTTTACTGTCGTTACGCGCGATCAACATAAACGGAGTGTTGGTTGTCGCACTTTCAAGCCAACTCGCTGTGACTTGCTCTACAAAGGGATTATAAAACCATAATGTTTTGCCATCAGAAATCAATGTGCTCTCATCAGGCGCAGTCATTTGCCAATTAAACAAATCAGGACGTTGTACTTTTAAATTTCCTTCCCCTTTTTGAATAAGGGCACCTTCATTACTAGTGACAGTTTGACTAAAGTTAGCTTGAAAACTATTTACTTTATTTAATCGTTGTTGCAGATCTTGACGCGCATCAGCCCAAGCGGCTTGGCTACTTATTAATGTCATCGCGCACACTGCAAATAATACTTTTTTCATTCTACAAGCCTCGGCATGAGATTACGCCGACATAATGTCGGCGTATAAATTTTAATGATATTGTGCAGGTTATCATGCTATCTCATTAGCTGATAACTGAGTTTTCAAGATATTACATATCAGACGGTGGTGGTGAAAGTACATCACGCGTATTGTTGTGATTTGGCGTACTGACAATACCTTGCATCTCCATTTGCTCTACAATTCTTGCAGCACGGTTGTAGCCAATTCTAAATTGACGCTGTACACCAGAAATAGAAACACGTTGTTTTTCAACAACAAATTCTACCGCTTGGTCAAATAATGGATCAAGTTCTTCACCGTCATCGTAACCACCACCATTACCACTTTCGCCTTCTTCACCACACTTAGTAATAGCTTCAATATATTGCGGGCGACCTCGTGCCTTCCAATCAGTTGCAACAGCATGTACTTCATCATCGCTAACAAAAGCACCATGGACACGCTCAGGCACAAAACCATTCGGTGCATAAAGCATATCACCCATGCCTAATAATGATTCAGCACCACCTTGATCTAAAATAGTTCGAGAGTCGATTTTGCTTGAAACTGTAAAGGCAATACGGCTAGGTATATTGGCTTTAATTAACCCAGTAATAATATCAACTGAAGGTCTTTGTGTTGCAAGTACAAGGTGAATACCCGCAGCACGTGCTTTTTGCGCTAAGCGAGCAATTAACTCTTCCACTTTTTTACCCGCAGTCATCATTAAATCAGCGAATTCATCGACGACAACCACGATATAAGGTTCTTTTTCCAACGTTGGCAATTCTGTCGCTATAGTGTCTGTTGGTTTCCAGAATGGATCTGGAATTGGGCGTCCCATTGCTTCAGCTTCTTTAATTTTTTCGTTATAGCCCGCAAGGTTACGTACACCAAGTGCGGACATTAATTTATAACGACGCTCCATTTCCGCCACGCTCCATCGCAACGCACTTGCGGCATCTTTCATATCTGTCACAACTTCAGTCAGAAGATGTGGAATACCTTCATATACAGATAACTCAAGCATTTTAGGGTCGATCATAATAAAACGAACATCTTCTGGTTTCGCTTTATAGAGAATGCTGATAATCATCGCATTCACACCGACAGATTTACCTGAACCTGTTGTACCTGCCACCAGTAAGTGTGGCATCTTAGCAAGATTGGCAACAACGGGTTGTCCACCAATATCTTTACCTAAGACAACTGTCAGTGGAGAGCGACTGTCACGAAATGCATCACTATCTAACAACTCACGCATATATACGGTTTGACGTTTTTTATTAGGTAATTCCAATCCTACATACGGTTTTCCTGGAATAACCTCAACAATACGTACTGCAATAGCAGACAATGAACGTGCTAAGTCGCGTGATAAATTTGAAATACGAGCGGCTTTTACACCCGGTGCAAGTTCAAGTTCAAATCGCGTGATAACAGGCCCCGGCGAAATACCAACCACCTTGGCTTTAACACGGTAATCATTAAGACGCGCTTCAATAAGTTTACCAATACGCTCAAGCTCAAACATATCAACAGGTTCTTCTTCTACTGGTGGTGTTGTTAATAGATCCAGAGAAGGCATTGGTGTGGTTGGTTTTTGCAACGGTCTGTCATTACGCATCAAGAATGGGTGAATTAAAGATTCTTGCTGTTGCTGTTGCTGTTGCTGTTGCTGTTGCTGTTGCTGTTGCTGTTGCTGTTGCTGTGCAAAATGCTGAGCCATATTTGGCTGTGGTTCAATACGTGATTGCGATGCAGTTTGAGATGCAGCATGTGGCGTAACAGGTTCAGAAACAATCGGTGTAAATACCGGCTCTATCGGCTCTTCATCCAATAAATCATCAATAGGTGAGAAAGCTTCTAATGCGGTGAGTTCTCTTTCTAACTCAATTTTTGGGGTGTACTCTTCCTCGTCATCATCACGAGGTGAGATTTGTAAAAACGCATTACTGGTTGGATACTCTACTTTTTTCTCCATTGTTTGCGTTGGTTTTGCTGATTGTGAGGCAAACGAATGTTGAATATGAGGTTGATAACCCGTAGTTGCTTGTAATGAAGGTGCTGATGTTGATATTTGAGGTAAAACTTCATCATTGTCATCATCTAACGAAACATCATCACCATAACGATCCTGCAATTGTTGCTTAAATTGCGCAGCGAGTTGTTGCTGTTCATAAAGCTCGTTCTCGTCGATATCATGGCTATTATCTTCTGCTGAAGAGAATGTATTTGCAGTAACAGTAGGTTCGTCTTGATAATTATCTTGTTGATGATCAAAGGAAGAAAGTGGCGTTTCAATATTCGGCTCATAATGAGAAGCGGATTGCTCAATAACTTCATCAGCTTCGTCACCATAGCGTTTACGCTGTTGCTCTAGAAATTGCTGACGTAATTCTTGTTCAAAATTCGCTTGGTCTTGAATATCAGCTAACTCATCTTCAGGCTCAGATTGAACAGCTTCTTCACGACGACGTAACTCTGCTTCACGTTGCGAAGGGATGTGAATACCATAAAGCTCACGGCGAGTAGGCAAACGTACTGGATTTGGTCGTGGCAGTTCAGGCCCTAAGCCCTGTTTAACTTGTGCTCCGTGACTAACTAAGGCGCTTGTTGCGACTCCAGCAGTCACCGTTGCAACTTGTGTTAAGGTATCATCGCTATCTGGCGCCAGTGAAAATGTAGGTTCAGCTCGTCCTACAGGCATAAAACTCTCTGCAGGTTGTGCAATAGAATTATTTTCAACTAATGGCTTCACAGAAGATGTGTTCTCTTCTGGAATTGAATAAACAGAATGTTGAGGAGTACTGACTTCTGTCTGAATATCTTTTTTAAGGAAGGCTTCCGGAATATCAAAACGGTAATGTTCAGGTGCTTCTTCTGTTATTTCAGGCGTATTTTCTACAACAGACTCGGCGATAACAGGCGCAGCTGGTGTTAATGATTGAACATGATCGTCGGTATCATTTGTTGCACTGAATGAAGGCAAGTCATCTTCTTCTGTTTTAGAAGGCTGAGATGAATCAATATCTTGCTGACGAGCAAGTTCAAGCGCTGAAGGCGCAGAAAATAAGATGTCATCACACTCTTCTGTTGTCAGTTCTGATGATTGTTTTTCTGTTTGATTTGAATGTTCATTAACTGCATCAACAAAATCTTGAGTGTTATCATCTTGTTCGTCTTCATATTCAGCGTCGTGTTGGCCTCGATTAGTAATAAAACCTACCGTACCAAGGATAACAGCACCAATCTTTTCGGTGATAGTTAGCCACGACCATCCTGTAAATAATGTAAAACCAACAGCCCAAACAGATAATAATGCAAGTGTTGCGCCTAATACATTAAACCAAGGTAACAATGCCTTACTAAATAAGCTGCCAATAACACCGCCTGAGCTAAAATTGTAGATATCATCAAAATTAAGATCAGCTAATGCACAAGAGGTAAAAACCAGAGCCAAGGCGCCAATCGTGCGAAGTGCAAGGGAGAAAAAGTCAGTATATTCGCGATTTTTTTGGTAGCGCAATGAATTCCAACAACCAAAAACAACCACAACAGGAATGGCATAGGCGAGTAAGCCAAATGCTGAAAATAGGATATCAGCTAACCATGCTCCGATACTGCCACCTAGGTTTTGAATAGGTTCATTCCATGTGGTTTGTGACCAGCTAGGATCAGAGGGATGAAAGCTAAATAAAGAAACCATCAAAAAGACAGCACCAATCCCGATTAAAATGAGAATAGCTTCCCAAACACGACGACGGTTACTTATCTTTGTTAAACGAATATTTTTGTCTTCTGTATATTCCTGGCTCAAAGAGGGCTCTCCAGGTTTAACTTAGGGTTAAATTAAAACGGAACAACGCTGAGATATCTCAGCGTTGAAACTGTATGCATAAACAGGAGTGTACCTAATTTTTTCCTGCTTTGCACCAACCTATTAAGTTGGCTTAGCGAGTTTTGATTACAAGGCGGTTGCTTTGTTTAACTTCTTCCATAACCACGTAAGTACGTGTGTCATTAACACCCGGAAGACGTAACAGAGTTTCACCCAGTAATTTACGGTAAGCAGACATATCAGGCACACGAGTTTTCAACAGATAGTCAAAATCACCAGAAACTAAATGACATTCTTGGATTTCTTCAAGTTTTTGAACAGCCATATTAAATTGTTCAAAAACATCTGGCGCGCCACGGTTTAGTGTGATTTCCACAAATACCAGTAATGATGCATCGAGGTAATGAGGGTTTAACAGCGCAGTATAACCAGAAATAAATCCTTGGCGCTCTAAACGACGTACACGCTCTAAACAAGGTGTTGGTGATAAACCAACACGTTTAGATAACTCAACGTTTGAAATACGACCATCTTTTTGGAGCTCATTTAGAATATTCCGGTCTATTCTATCAAGATCTTTACCCGGACGTTTTTTATTATCAATCATCTCTATACTCTCTTTCTCTTTTTCTCTTACTTTATTTTCCTATACCCATACCTGTACACCTTCAGCATCAATGTCGAAACTTCGGTATCAAACGGTCAGAGCAAACTACCAATCTATTTTCTTTTAATGCCAGATAAAACATCTATTTTATCTAAATACTCATTAGCAAATATCGCAAAGTAACTATCTTACACCCTGTCTGTCGAAAAATTGTACCTATAACATCCGAAGATAATTATCTTTAACAATCATGTTTTCGCAAATGTACAGCGGATTGTCAAAGCAAATGAGTAAAAATCAGAACAAGGCGCTATGTTATTCTCTATATACGCAAGATAGTCATCAATTGTAAAGCAAAATGTTTCATGTTGATTCGATGATGTTAGCCCAATATAACTCTATAATTATTAAACTATATTAGTATTAACTATTGCTAAAATAGCTAAAATATTATGTCTATTTCTCGTCATTGGCTTTTTTTAACGTCTTATTTCTCCTACAATCCCACAATTCGCATCACGCCTAATCAGAGATGAGGTACACATGAGCACCATCAAACATAGCAAACTTATTATTTTAGGTTCAGGCCCTGCGGGTTATACCGCTGCCGTTTATGCTGCAAGAGCAAACTTAGAACCAGTACTGATTACGGGTGTTGAAAAAGGCGGTCAGCTGACAACAACAACAGAAGTCGAAAACTGGCCCGGTGACCCTGAAGGGTTAACAGGCCCAGGTTTAATGGATCGCATGTTTCAGCACGCTGAAAAATTTAATACAGAGATTATCTCTGACCATATTAATAAAGTCGATCTGAAAAACCGTCCTTTCCGCCTATTTGGTGATGAACAAGAATACACCTGTGACGCATTAATTATCGCTACAGGTGCTTCTGCACGTTATATCGGCTTACCTTCAGAAGAATCTTTTAAAGGCCGTGGTGTCTCTGCTTGTGCAACCTGTGACGGTTTCTTCTATCGTAACCAAAAAGTCGCGGTCGTTGGTGGCGGTAATACTGCAGTAGAAGAAGCACTGTATTTAGCCAATATTGCATCCGAAGTTCATCTGATACACCGCCGTGATTCATTCCGTTCTGAAAAAATCTTAATTAATCGTTTAATGGACAAAGTAAACAGTGGCAATATTATTTTGCATACTGATCGTACTTTAGACGAAGTTCTTGGCGACGATATGGGAGTGACTAAAGTTCGTTTAAAAGATACTAAGAGCGATAAAACCGAAGAATTGGATGTAATGGGTGTATTTATTGCCATTGGACATAGCCCAAATACCGCTATTTTTGATGGACAATTGGAATTAGATAACGGTTACATCAAGGTACAATCAGGCACACAAGGTAATGCAACACAAACCTCAATTGAAGGTGTTTTTGCAGCAGGTGACGTAATGGATCACATTTATCGTCAAGCAATTACCTCTGCAGGAACCGGTTGTATGGCCGCTTTAGATGCAGAACGTTACTTAGACGCACAAAAATCCAACTAAAATCATCACTTCCTTTCAAGGCGCTATTTCAGTAGCGCCTTTTACCATGTAACATACTAACCTGGTTGCCAAAGAGTATAACTACTTACCTTGGCCTTTCTGATACTTTGTATCTCACCTGCAGATTTGAATCTTTTCTTATGGATAAAACTAAACAAAATGAATTGGTTCGATGGCTGAAACAGCAAAGTGCTCCAGCCCGTCGATGGCTACGGCTATCAATGATTCTAGGTGTTGTAAGCGGTTTATTAATTATTGCTCAAGCGTGGTTATTAGCTGTTTTACTTCAAGCATTTATCATGGACAGTATTAACCGTGATACGCATATACCTACCTTTCTCACTCTTATTGGTATTTTTATCTTACGTGCAGCAGTAATGGCAATACGGGAGCGTGTTGGTTATCGCTGTGGTATGGCTGTTAGGCAACAAATTCGTAAAATTGTCCTT
Organism: Proteus sp. fly-1089; assembly: GCF_040138965.1. Taxonomy (NCBI): domain Bacteria; kingdom Pseudomonadati; phylum Pseudomonadota; class Gammaproteobacteria; order Enterobacterales; family Morganellaceae; genus Proteus; species Proteus sp. fly-1089. Next base: position 143,669 of record NZ_JBEETS010000001.1, on the reverse strand, counting down.
GATAGACTTGAAGAATTAGGCCCTGTTTGGGTTAAAGGTAAACCAGCAGGAAGTTGGGCAACGATTATCTTAGAACAAATTGAAGATATGCAAGATTATTATGCACGTTATCTTCCACAGATGTATCTTTCCGCTATTGTTCCTATTCTTATCCTTATCACCCTATTCCCTGTTAACTGGGTTGCGGGGCTAATTTTATTCTTTACTGCTCCGCTTATTCCGCTATTTATGGCTTTGGTTGGCTTAGGTGCGGCTGATGCAAACCGTAGAAACTTTCTCGCGTTAGGCCGTTTAAGTGGTAATTTCCTCGATAGATTAAGAGGACTAGACACATTACGGCTATTTAATCGTGGTAATGCTGAAGTCAAACAAATTACAGAAGCAACAGAAGACTTCCGTAAACGTACGATGGAAGTACTAAGAATGGCTTTCCTTTCTTCTGGTGTATTGGAGTTTTTTACAGCTGTTTCTATTGCTGTTGTTGCCGTTTATTTCGGGTTTTCTTACTTAGGTGAACTTAATTTTGGCAGTTATGGTTTGGGTGTTACCCTCTTTTCAGGTTTCTTAGCGCTGATCCTTGCTCCTGAATTTTTTCAACCTTTACGAGATTTAGGCACTTATTATCATGCAAAAGCGCAAGCAGTGGGCGCAGCGGAGTCTCTGGTTGAGTTTTTAGAGACTGATGGCGAAAAACCTCAATTAGCCGGTAATGAGCGTATCAATACAAACGAAAGTATTGAAATAACGGCACATGAACTAGAGATTTTATCGCATCAAGGCGTAAAATTGGCTGGTCCATTAAGTTTTACAATTAATCCTCAGCAACGTATTGCAATTGTAGGTCAAAGTGGCGCAGGAAAAAGCTCATTATTAAATGCACTTTTAGGTTTTTTACCTTATCACGGTTCATTAAAAGTTAATGGTATTGAATTAACTCAGCTTTCACCTGAAGCATGGCGTCAATGTTTAAGTTGGGTGGGACAAAATCCAAATTTACCTGAACAAACTTTACTTGATAATGTACGTTTAAGCGCTCCAAATGCCAGTTCAGAACAAATTAATCTGGCTATTGAAAACGCCTATGTCAGCGATTTTATTAACGATTTACCTGATGGGTTAAATACAGTCATTGGCGATAGTGCTGCACGTCTTTCTGTTGGTCAAGCACAACGAATTGCCGTAGCCCGTGCCCTATTATCTCCTTGCCAATTATTATTACTAGATGAACCAGCGGCAAGCCTTGATTCTCATAGCGAACAACGTGTGATGCATGCACTCAATAATGCATCATTAAATCAAACTACATTGCTTGTTACCCATTTATTGGAAGAAACATTAGGTTATGATCAGATTTGGGTAATGGAAAAAGGTCAAATTATTGAAACGGGCACTTATGCATCATTAAGCCAGCAACAAGGGGCTTTTGCTCGTCTTCTTGCTCATCGTAAAGAGGAACTTTAATTATGAAAGTATTGCTTCCTTTTCTCGCACTCTATCGTCGCCATTGGTTTATGTTATTGCTAGGTATTATTCTTGCTATCTTAACTTTATTGGCGAGTATTGGCCTTTTAACACTATCAGGTTGGTTTTTAGCAGGTACTTCTCTAGCCGGTTTTGCGGGGATTTATAGCTTTAACTATATGCTACCTGCGGCAGGTGTTCGTGGTGCAGCGATATTTCGTACTGCGGGTCGTTATTTTGAAAGACTCGTTAGTCATGATGCAACATTTCGCGTGTTATCACACTTACGGGTATTCACCTTTGAAAAGATCTTGCCTCTTTCTCCTGGTGGAATTGCCCGTTTTCGTCAAGGTGAGCTACTTAACCGCTTAGTGGCTGATGTTGAAACATTAGATCACCTCTACATTCGTGTTATATCACCTATTATTGCCGCTTTTGTCGTCATTATGATGATTATGTTTGGCCTTGGGTTAATTGATGCTCGCTTAGCCAATACATTAGGTGGCATTATGCTCACCTTGCTGATTGTTTTACCTTTTGTGTTCTATTATGCGGGTAAGCCTATCGGCCGAGATCTGACTGATTTACGTGGGCAATATCGCACTGTGCTAACTAGCATGTTACAAGGGCAAGCAGAACTAACTGTTTTTGGTGCGTTACCTCGTTTTAGAGCAAATTTAGCGCAACTTGAAGCCAAGTGGTTACACCGACAAGCACAACAAGCAAACTTAACAGGATTATCGCAATCATTGATGATCCTTGCCTCAGGGCTGACTGCAACCTTAATTTTATGGCTAGCAGCAGATGGAATAGACCATAGCTTTATGCCTGAAGCCCTAATTGCTTTATTCACATTCTGTGCATTGGCAGCATTTGAGTCTTTAGCTCCTGTTACGGTTGCTTTCCAACATTTGGGGCAAGTGATGACATCTGCAACACGTATTTCTCATTTAATTGAGCAAAAACCAGATGTCACTTTCCCTGAAAAAGGAGAAGAAAGAAAAAAGAGTGCTTCACTTACCCTACATAATGTGTGCTTTACTTATCCAGCTCAGCCGATGCAAGTTATTAATCATGTAGATTTAACTATTGAAGCAGGACAACATATTGCATTGTTAGGAAAAACAGGTTGTGGTAAATCAACACTCTTACAACTAATCAACCGTGCTTTTGATCCAACTCACGGCACGATCCGCTTAAATAATTCATCTATTGCCGATTATGATGAAGCGACTTTGCGTTCAATGATGTCTGTTGTTCCTCAACGTGTTCATGTCTTTAGTCATACCCTAAGAGAAAACTTAATTATGGCAAAAGAAGAGGCTACGGATGAAGAGCTAGTCTATGCACTTCAACAAGTTGGCCTTGGACACCTTCTGGAAAATGATGAAGGCTTAAACGCATGGATGGGCGATGGTGGTAGACAGCTCTCAGGTGGCGAACAGCGACGTTTGGGACTGGCAAGAGCCCTACTCCATAATGCACCTCTTGTATTGCTTGATGAGCCAACAGAGGGCCTTGACGCCGACACAGAACAGCAGATCCTTGCTCTCTTACACCAACATTGTCAGGGTAAAGCGGTATTAATGATCACTCACCGACTTCACGGTTTAGATAAAATGGATAAAATTTGCGTTATGGATGGCGGAAAAATCGTTGAAACAGGCACTCATGCTTCATTGTTAAAACAACAAGGACATTATGCTAAATTTCACCAAAGACAGGCACTATTAACTCCGGCTCACGAGGCATAATATGCCGTTGTTTCAATTAGACGATAGTGATTTGGATTTTCCAGAGCCTCATTTAGCATTAAAAGAGCCTAATGGATTATTAGCGATAGGAGGAGAAATCTCCTCTTCTCGATTACGTGTTGCATATCAATCAGGGATCTTCCCTTGGTACTTCCCCTACGAAGAACCATTATGGTGGTCACCTGATCCAAGAGCTGTCTTGCCTGCTGGTGATTTGCATATTGGGCGTAGTTTACGTAAATTTATTCGTCATCATCCGTATAAAATAACGTTAAATCACGCCTTTACTTCAGTGATAGAGGCCTGTTCTATTCGTGATGAAGGTACATGGATAGGCCCTGATATTAAAGAAGGTTATGAAGCGCTGTATCATCAAGGTGAAGCACATTCTGTTGAAGTATGGGAAGGCGATGAACTCGTAGGTGGCTTATATGGAGTCAATATTGGTGCGGTTTTTTGTGGTGAATCGATGTTTAGTCGCAGAGATAACGCTTCTAAATGTGCCTTTATTGCTTTTTATAACCATTTTCTTCGTTATGGGGGTCAACTATTTGATTGTCAGGTGCTAAACTCTCATACTGCCTCGTTAGGCGCCAGTGAGATCTCGCGTGACCATTATTTAGATGCATTATCTCGCTGGAAAAAAGTGATTATTGATAAAAAGTGTTGGTATCAGCAATCGTTGGAATTATAATCACTGCTTGTTTTTGTAAAGCCCTTCTTATTTAAGACAGAATTGAGAATGCCATTCTGTTATTTATACAAAAAGGTTTATACAAAAATTTTATCTTACACACCTATTATGTGGTTAAGGTGTGTTGCTATTTTATTGTTATAAATACCACAAAATAAAGAATTACGACTTCTGTTATTACTTTTGCTTTAGCTCAGTAAAACGCAAGTCACGGTAAGGATGTTAAGTGCAATAGCAAGGTGAACACCATTGCTATCCGATAACATTCCTTTACATAGGACAATATTTTCGGCATTATCTTGCCGTTTAAAAAATATGGTTATTAAAACTTAGAGGATTAGATGGCCAAAGAAGACAACATTGAAATGCAAGGCACTGTACTGGATACTCTGCCAAACACGATGTTCCGCGTAGAATTAGAAAACGGACACGTCGTTACCGCTCATATCTCAGGAAAAATGCGTAAAAACTATATTCGTATCCTGACAGGCGACAAGGTTACCGTTGAGCTGACCCCATATGACCTGAGCAAAGGCCGTATCATCTTCCGTAGCCGTTGATCCCAATCTGTTCTCTCCCGTTATTGTTATATAACGGGTGAAAAAAACACCACAGGCAAGGCATTTATTGATGCTCACCTGTGGTGTATGCGTTTATGGCTTAGTAAGTTAACCGCTATTTTTTAGATAACGGTATCTTCATTCTTAGCCAGCTTTTCTTGACTGACAAACTCGTAGTTTAACTTATCTGCTAGTTTATCTAATGTGACAGAAACTGAACCGCCATTAACAAGAGAGCCAAATAAAATCTCGTTGGCTAATGGTTTTTTCAGATTTTCTTGGATTACACGCGCCATAGGTCTTGCGCCCATCGCTTTATCATAGCCTTTATCACACAACCATTGACGTGCTTCTTGACTAACTTCTAACGATACCCCTTTATCATCTAGCTGTACTTGTAACTCGACAATAAATTTATCCACTACCATAGAGATAATTTCAGGTGATAATGCATTAAACCAAATAATGTTATCTAAACGGTTACGGAATTCAGGTGAGAACGCTTTTTTAATTTCCGCCATAGCATCGGTGCTATTGTCTTGCTCTGTAAATCCAATCGACTTACGTTGCGTTTCACGCACACCCGCATTAGTCGTCATTACTAAAATAACATTACGGAAATCTGCTTTGCGACCATTGTTGTCTGTTAATGTACCATTATCCATGACTTGTAGAAGAATATTGAACACATCTGGATGTGCTTTTTCAATTTCATCAAGCAACACAACAGAATAAGGGTTTTTGATTACTGCATCAGTTAATAATCCACCTTGATCAAAACCAACATAACCAGGAGGCGCACCAATTAAACGGCTAACAGTATGTCGTTCCATATATTCAGACATATCAAAGCGCAGTAATTTAACATTCAACGCTTTCGCTAATTGCACAGTAACTTCTGTTTTACCTACCCCTGTTGGGCCAGCAAATAAGAATGAACCTACTGGTTTGTTATCTTGGCCTAAGCCTGCTCGACTCATTTTAATGGCTTCAGATAATGCATGAATTGCAGGATCTTGACCAAATACCAACATTTTTAATTGGTTATCGAGATTTTTCAGTATCGATTTATCGCTACTAGAAACTGTTTTTTCAGGGATACGTGCGATTTTAGCAACTACAGATTCAATATCAGAAACATTGATCGTTTTTTTGCGTTTACTCGGCGCAATTAAACGTGTTTTTGCACCAGCTTCATCAATAACATCAATGGCTTTATCTGGTAGATGTCTATCTGTAATGTATTTAACAGATAAATCCACCGCAGCCTGAATCGCTTTATTGGTATAACGTACATCGTGGTGCGCTTCATATTTCTGACGCAATCCTTTGATGATTAAAACGGTTTCATCAGGTGAAGGTTCTGTTACATCAATTTTTTGGAAACGACGCGCAAGTGCTCTGTCTTTTTCAAAAATATTACTAAATTCTTGATAAGTCGTAGAGCCTATAACCCGAATTCGCCCACCTGATAACAGCGGTTTAATTAAGTTTGCCGCGTCTACCTGCCCACCTGATGCGGCTCCTGCACCAATAATAGTGTGGATCTCATCAATAAATAAGATGCTTTTCTCATCTTTTTCAAGGGTTTTCAGTAACGCTTTAAAGCGTTTTTCGAAATCGCCACGATATTTAGTTCCCGCTAATAGCGAGCCAATATCTAGTGAGTAAATGGTGTAGCCTTTCATAACATCAGGAACATCATCTTGCTCAATACGCCATGCAAGCCCTTCTGCAATTGCGGTTTTACCGACGCCTGATTCCCCCACTAATAGCGGATTATTTTTGCGACGACGACATAATACTTGAATGGTTCGTTCTAATTCAGCTTGACGCCCAATCAGAGGATCTATTTTACCTTGCCGAGCTAACTGATTAAGGTTAGTTGTAAAATTATCCATATGATCGTCACCTTGAGGTATCTCTTGCTGAGATTGCGCGTTCATATCATTCATGTCAGAAAGATCTTCGTTTTGTTGATCTTCTTTTGAAATACCATGAGAAATAAAATTCACGACATCAAGGCGACTAACGTCATGCTTACGTAATAAATAAGCTGCGTGAGATTCTTGTTCACTAAAAATAGCCACCAGCACATTAGCACCAGAGACTTCATTTTTACCTGATGATTGAACATGAAAAACAGCACGCTGTAAGACACGCTGAAAACTCAGCGTTGGTTGTGTTTCTCTGTCTACGTTTTCAGGCAAAATAGGGGTTGTTTTACGAATAAAAACTTCAAGTTCTTCGCGTAAGACTGCCAGATCGACTTTACAAGCTTCCAATGCTTCGCGTGCCGATTTATTACTTAATAGCGCCAACAACAGGTGCTCTACAGTCATAAATTCGTGTCTGTTATCACGGGCTTTCGCGAATGCAACATTAAGACTCAGCTCTAATTCGTGATTAAGCATAAGCACCTCCTCCTTAAAAGACTAACCGGATCATGCTTGTTCAAGAGTACATAAAAGTGGGTATTCGTTTTCTCTTGCATACAGATTAACTTGTGCCACTTTTGTTTCAGCAATATCCGCACTATAAACCCCACAAACTCCTTTCCCTTTATGATGAACGTCCAGCATAATTTGTGTTGCTTTTTCCTCACTGAGAAAAAAATACATCGTAAGCACTTCTACAACAAAATCCATGGGGGTGTAATCATCATTATTCAAGATCACCTTATACATTGCTGGTGGCTCATTTACCTGAAGAACATCATCCCTTAACGTGGTTTCTGTTAAAAAATCAAACTGACCCATTGTTTTGTATTACTCATAGTTTTGTTAAACGTCACTTTCAATTATGACATTTAGTTTACCATCTCACAGGAAAGTCTGCCTATCAACGCTTTTTTATTCCCTCTTTTTACATCTAAAAAATAACAAAGCGTTAGCTACATCAAAATTTCGCCTTATCGGAACACTTTCTGTCCCTTTCACCTCTTGACGACTGAAACAATAAAATAGAGTATGTTTTATGAACAGCTCAGTAAATATACTGAAAGTGATGTTAAACAAATAAATACAAGTATATGAGAGAAGCTAAGTATGGAGACAGGTACAGTAAAGTGGTTCAATAATGCTAAGGGCTTTGGTTTTATTACCCCAGAAAAAGGTGGCGAGGATATTTTTGCCCACTATTCAACAATTAGAATGGAAGGCTACCGCACACTTAAAGCGGGGCAGAAAGTTAATTATAGCACGATAAAAGGGCCTAAAGGTGACCATGCTGACCTTATCATTCCTATCATTGAATAGAAGATACGCACAGTATAGATAAACCTGATAATACATTTTGCCCAATGAAATCGAGTATTTTCAGTCAAGAATGATACCTAATTCATTCAAATAAAAGCCCTTTATATACTTGAGGGCTTTTATCTTATTGTTTGAATTATTCTCTTGCTAATGCATCAATAGGATTCATTTTTGCGGCACTTCTTGCAGGTAAAAATCCAAAAATAACCCCAATAGCAGTTGAACAAATAAAAGCACTGATTAATGCAATAGGTTGGAAGACAAAATGCCAATCCGGTAACATTACGCTTGCAATCATTGCGATACTAAACGAAAGAGCAATTCCTAACACTCCCCCAACTAAACAAACCAGCACAGACTCAATGAGAAACTGTTGCATCACATCACTTGCTCTCGCACCAACCGCCATTCTGATACCAATTTCTCGCGTTCTTTCAGTCACAGAAACTAGCATAATATTCATAACACCAATGCCACCAACTACTAATGAAATAACGGCGACAAGTGTAAGAAATAATTGCATTGTTTGCGTAGTGCTCTCAGCCGCTTTAATAAAACTATCAAGGTTATAAGTGAAAATATCTTTTTTACCATGTCTGATCGTGAGCAAACGGATCATTTGTTGCTCTGCTACACTGGCATCATAACCTTCTATTGCTCTTACCGTAATGCTATCAAGATATGAGCGATTTAAAATACGACTATTTAACGTACTATAAGGCACCCAAACACGTAATGACTGCCCATTACCAAAAGCTGATTTTTTATCTGCAATAACCCCAACAATCGTAGAAGGAATATTGCGAATAATAATTTGCTCACCAATCACATCTTTCTTAACTGGGAAAAATCGATGGCGAGTATTTTCGTCAATCACAACAACCTGCGCTTGTCGCAGGATCATATCTTGAGTAAATGAGCGGCCTTGTGAAAACTTCATAGCATATACAATAAAATAATCTTCACTCACACCCGCAACAGAGGCTGGAGAGTCTTGGTTTCCACGGCGTAATCGAGTACTAAATTGCACTTGTGGTGTGACCGCTTGCACATAAGGTTGCTGCTTTAAAGCGAAGACATCTTGTAGTGTTAATGATTGTCTGTCTTCAGGGGAATCACTACCAAAATCTTTCCCCGGATAAATATCAATGGTATTCGAACCAATGGCTTTTATATCAGAAAGCACCATACTTTTTGCAGCATCACCAATGACAATAATCGTTACGACAGAAGCGATCCCTATAATAATGCCGAGCATTGTCAATAATGTGCGTACTTTATTAACAACCATGGCACGCCAAGCCATTTCTAGTGCTTGAGTAAAGCGCCCTACAATTTGGCCCAAATAGGAGGAAGTTAAAACCGTTGTCGTTTCTTTTTTAACTTTATGTATCGTTGTTTGATGGCGGTTATCACTAATAATCTTACCGTCTTTTATTTCGATAATTCGTTCAGCTTGTTCTGCAATTAAAGGATCATGCGTTACGATAATAACTGTATGCCCTTGTTCATTTAATTGCTTCAAAATAGCCATTACTTCTTTACCAGAATGACTATCTAATGCGCCAGTAGGCTCATCAGCAAGAATGACCTCACCTCCATTCATCAACGCTCTCGCAATACTTACACGTTGTTGCTGACCGCCAGAAAGCTGATTAGGTCGATAATTAACTCGCTCACCTAATCCTAAACGAGTTAATAATTCACGCGCTCTTTCTTTACGTTGAGTGGCATTTTTATCTGCATAAATGGCTGGAATTTCAACATTTTGCTCTGCACTTAAGTGTGCCATTAAATGATAGCGTTGAAAAATAAATCCAAAGTGTTCACGACGTAATGCTGCAAGTTGATCACCTTCCATTTGTGCAACACTTTGACCTGCAACTTTATATTCACCGCTACTTGGTTTATCCAAACATCCTAATATATTCATTAAGGTCGATTTACCAGAGCCTGACGCCCCCATAATAGCGACCATTTCACCCGCATTAATCGTTAATGAGACTTTATTAAGAACAACAGTTTCTTCTTCACCATTGCTATATACGCGACTAACCTCATTGAGTTCTAATAATGCCGGCATTATGCATCTCCTGAAGTTTCACCCAGAATAACCGCATCGTTCTCTTTTAATCCGCTGAGAACTTCAGCATAAACATCAGTACGCATACCTATTTTTACCGTGCGTTTTTCTGGCTGACCATTAACTAAAACATCAACGTAATATTCATTAATACCAGCATCCTCACCTAAAATAGAAAGCGGTATGAGAAGTACGTCTTTCTTATTTTCGATAAGAATTTTAACTTGCGCGGTCATTTGTAAACGTAGTAAATGTTGTTCATTAGGCACTTCAAAACGGGCATAGTAGAAAATAGCATCATTAATTTTTTCAGGCGTTGGCAGAATATCTTTTAACTTGCCACTAAAAGCTTTATCAGGCGCACCTAACACTGTAAAAGAAGCATTAAGATCAGGTTTTAAATAAATAACATCTGCTTCAGATACTTCCGCCTTTACCAACATCGTATCTAAATCTGCTAAAGTTAAAATCGTTGGTGCTTCTTGCGCAGCAATGACGGTTTGACCTTCTAGGGTTTTAATAAACGTCACTATACCATCCATAGGTGCTGTGATACGTGTATATTGGAGGTTAGTTTTCGCTGTATCTAAGGTCGCTTGATTCTTTTTAATTTGCGCCTCATAGGTAATAATGCGCGCTTTTTTAACATCAACATCCGTTTTAGTACGATCAAGCTCATCTTGTGCAATTGCATGTGTACCAATCAACTTTAACTGACGTTGATATGTAAGTTGCGCTAAACGTAATTCGGCCTGTGCTTGTTGAAGATTCGCTCTAAGCTCATTGTTAGTTTCCTGCGATTCAGTGACTTCATTTTGCGCTTTTTTTGGATCAATAATCGCTAATAAATCACCTTTTTTAACCGCATCACCCTCTTTCACAAACAAAGTTTGTAATTGGCCACTGACTTGCGCGCCCACATCAACTTTACGCACAGCATCAAGTTTACCTGTTGCTGTCACTTCTTTTGACAGATCACCTCTCGTAATGATTTGTGTTTGATATGACGGTACATTTTCTTTCGGCCAAAAAAAATAGGCGACAATAGCAAACGTAATTAAAATAAGGGTGAGCACTCTCCCGCGCTTTTTTAAAGATAAAAAAGCCATACAATATCCTTCCTAAACATAACAATTTAATCAGCCATAAAAAACTTTAGCGATGATATTCACCTTCATCGCTAAATAGAATCTACATTGATCTCGTGCGTTTATCTTTCTTGCTATAACGGCCTAATTTGCTTTGCCTCTAGCAAGCCATGCAACACGAGAAAACATACTTTTCAGTATGGAGGGGATGGAGTCTACTCCTCGTTGAGCAGCATTGTTAGCTACCGTTAGTGCGAGATCAGGTTTTGATGAGCGTTGGATAGCTTTAATAATCACACGTCGGGTTGGCCATTTTTCATTATCAGGCACACCTGCAACATCATGATACACATTACGAAAGCCTTCTTTATATAAGAAATGTTCCATATCTAAGGCGGGAAGTTTTGTTAATCTATCACGCTCAGCATCATTGCTTTTTGATGCAAAATCTTTAACCGTTGCGGCATATTTCTTACCCGCTTCATCACCATCCACTAAGGTATGCCATTCTATTCCCATATATGTTGCATACTTTAATAATGGCTTAAGTCCACATTGCGCAAATTCAATAACTTTTATTCCTTCGGCTTCAAAAAAATAATTACATTGTCTTGCCAGTTCGTTCATTAGCCAAATTTCCGTTTCACCTTCAACTAATAGCCAGCAACGAGCAAAAAGTGCAGACGGCCTGTTATAACGAATATGAAATGAAATGCGTCGTTCTTCATCTGAATGTAATTGTTGATTACCAACGCGATAAGCAGCTACTTTGTCAGTATCACGTACTAAACGACACACACTTTCTAATGGTGCTAGTGACAGTAACTCACCTGAATTAGTCGTTGTTATCCGTTGTAGTGAGAAAAGATTAAGTAAGCCCCAAGCCACTGAAAGCATAATAGGATGCAAACGTGTTTCAGGGTTTTCTACAATGACAATAGGCCTTGCATAAGGATCTAATGCAACGCTACCTCGAGACTGTAATATAGAGGAGAACATGCCTAAGATAATTAATCGAATACTTCGTTGATTTGGTTTTGCCAACACCTTATTAATATTTTCTAACGCATGCCATCCACGCACATGAGGCTCATTGACTTTGCGATGACGAGCATGTGATTTAAACAACAACGAACCATGGTCGGCAAAATAGTGCCCTAATAGCTGTTGCATGGCATCTAGCCCTTCACGTAAATCCTCATCTGACAACTCGTCTGGATTTTTGACTAATGCCTTGGTTAACTCACTCATTTTATTATTAAACGCTTCTCGATGAGGATCCTTATGAGGGTCGATAACGTCAGAGGTAAGATCACGAACAAAACGCGCATCTTGCAAGCGAAGAACAGGATAAAGCCTAACAATCTCTGCAATGATTTCTTGAGTTTGCCCATTAGGTAAGCGAATTTGCTTTCCTTCTTTATCAAGAAAATAGCGAAATGTTTTTACATTCTTTTGTTCATCTAATTCTGCACTGATGCGGTAGTAGATATGTTTTAGCTCATCACCATTTGCAACCCATACAGGTGCTATTTTATGGAAACGATAAGAACGATGTCGTCCAGGGCGTGATTCAGTAAATGTCAGAATAATTTGTAGGGTTTTTTTACTATTTTCTTCCGACTCATTCGGCAGACGATGGAAATCATCAGGTGTAAATGCATATTGATAGGTTTCAATACCCAAGCTGAGTGTTAACGCATCAAGTAATGAGCTTTTACCCCACGCATTTTCACCCACTAAAACTGTATTCATATCAAGAGGTAGTGAAAGACGATTAAGTCCACGGAATCCAACTATTTCCACTCTTTCTAAATACATAAATCCCCTCGTTAGTTACGACTAAGCTATGTTTTTTATTCTTCCTACCTTAATTTTATGCTTAATCTGCCAATAATTTCATTTAATGAATATTTTCATTAAATCACAGTTAAAGAGTGTCGTAATAAAATTTACTCAACTATTCGATATATACCCAAATCGTTCGCTTTTCAAACAATTAAAGCCACTTATCGATAAACATGTTAGGCTCATGCCTTCAATAAAAATTTTAGATTTATCTCAGCTTCTGTATCCACAACAACATAAGTAAATGTTATAATACAAGTCACGTTATTAGTTTATTTTATAATTTGAGTGCACTCAGTAAGGAATAGAAATGTTATCAGGGTTATTGATTATCCTACTTCCACTTTTTGTAGGGTATTTGATTAAGTTAAACAATCGCCCATTACTTCATTTGGCAAATCGCCTACTTAGTGCGATGGTCTACGTTATCCTATTTCTAATGGGCGTCAGTTTAGCCATGTTAGATAATATTGGTGAAAATTTAGTCTCTATTCTTGCTTATGCCAGCGTTTTCTTTTTATGTACCTTTGGTGCAAATTTACTATTTTTATGGTTGTTGGATAAAAAAGATCCTTGGCATGTCCCTGCACATAAGCAATCTAAGCCACCATCACGCATAAAAATGGTTCTTGAATCGTTACAATTATGCGGTGTCGTTGTTGTCGGTTTTTTTGTTGGCTTAACAGGCTGGTCAATTTTTCATTATGCATCTCATGCCAGCCAAGGTGCACTTATCTTCTTGCTGTGGTTAGTCGGATTACAATTGCGTAATAGCGGAATGAGCCCAAAACAAATTTTAATTAACCGCAGAGGAACAACCGTTGCTGTCGTCATGGGGGTAAGTGCGCTTGCAGGTGGTGCTTTAGCTGCTTATTTACTAGGATTACCAATGAAAATGGGATTAGCCATTGCATCTGGATATGGTTGGTACTCTTTATCTGGGATTGTACTTACCGATGCATTTGGTCCTGTTATTGGTAGTACTGCGTTTTTCAATGACTTAATGCGTGAATTAGCGGCAATTATGCTTATACCTATCATTGTTAATCGTTATAGAAATACAGCATTAGGGATTTGTGGTTCAACTTCCATGGACTTTACGTTACCTGTTTTACAAAGAAGTGGTGGTGTTGCCATTGTGCCTGCGGCTATTGTGCATGGATTTGTGTTAAGTTTAATCACCCCAATATTAATGGCTTTCTTTACTTCATAGAAAAATCAGTAACAATAGAACAATAACGTTCTCTTTTTACAGTGGATTAACAATGAATCAACAGCGTGTATTAGTACTTGGTGCAAGTGGTCATATTGGTCAAAATCTTATTCCAGCTCTGATAAAACAAGGTCATCAAGTCACTGCGGGAGCGCGCAGAGTTGACTGGATGATGTCTCAAGGTTGGGAAAATACACGCTGTATTTTTGTGGACTTGCACAATCCAGAAACCTTAAGCAAAGTCATGCATGATACTGATATCGTGTACTACCTTGTCCATAGCATGGGCGATGCACATAATTTAGTTGAACAAGAGCGTAAAGCGGCAATTAATGTTGTAGACGCATTAGAAGGTACAAAAGTTAAACAAATTATCTTTTTAAGTGCCTTACAACATGAAGATCAGCAATATTCTCCCCATCTCATTGCCCGAAAACTCACAGGTGAGGTATTAAGAACGAGTGCGATCCCTGTGACTGAAATTCGTACCTCAATGATTGTCGGCCCAGGCTCCGCCGCCTTTGAAATTATGCGTGATATGGTTTATAACCTCCCTATTCTTACGCCCCCGCGCTGGGTTCGTTCAAAATCTTCCCCTATTGCCTTAAAAAACTTAATTCACTATTTAACAGAAATTATCCATCATCCCACACATCAACATCGTATTTTTGATGCTGGTGGCCCCGAATATATTAGCTATCAAACTCTTTTTGAGCGCTTTATTAAAATTTCAGGGAAAAAGCGTGTATTGATCCCCTTACCTATGCCGGGCAGTCTTATTTCTGCGGGCTTTATCAGTATGATAACGTCCGTACCAACTTCCATTGCTAAAGAGCTTATTCAAGGGTTAAAACATGATCTTCCAGCCAACGATGCTCCTTTGCGCGAACTTATTCCTCAATCCCTAATTAAATTTGATGACGCAGTAAAAGAAACATTGGCTGATGAAGAAGCAGCTTTAGATAATCAGGATTGGGGATATTCTCCAGCGGTTCGTAATCGCTGGAAACCGGGGTACGGTTATTACCCTAAAAATGCAGGTTGTACTGTCTCAACACCCGCTAGCGCTGCATCTCTTTGGCATACAGTACAACAGATTGGCGGTGAACAAGGCTACTTTTATGGTAACGCGCTATGGAAAACCCGCGCCATCATGGATGATATAGTCGGAAATAAAGTGACTTATGGCCGACCGCCCAGAGACACATTAGAGCTTGGTGATATGATTGATGGCTGGCGAGTGATCAAACTAGAGCCAGAAAAACAACTTACCTTATTATTTGGGATGAAAGCACCCGGTTTAGGTCGACTTTCTTTTACTATCCATGATAGTGGCAATCTTCGCTCAATCGATGTTCGTGCTTGGTGGCATCCTGCCGGTTTTAGTGGGTTACTTTATTGGTTTGCGATGATGCCTGCACACTTATTTATTTTCAAAGGTATGGCTAAAACGATAAGTAATAACGCTTACAAGCTGGATAAAAATTCACCTAACAGTGAAAAAAAATAGCCTTATTACCCATTTTTACGTAAAAAAACCACTTTATTATGCAGTTTTAGTTGCATAATTATTCTTACCGTTTTATTATTTGAACCAGTTAATGACTATTCAGAAAAAACGCATGAGTATTCAATTAAAAAACATAAATTGTTTCTACGGTTCGCACCAAGCACTCTATGATATTAATCTGGAATGCTCTGCTGGTGAAACAATGGTTCTATTAGGACCAAGCGGTGCAGGTAAGAGCTCACTAATGAGAGTTCTTAATTTATTAGAAATGCCACGTTCAGGCGAATTAGAAATTGCGGGTCTACATTTTGACTTTGGCCAACAGCCTAACGCAAAGGCAATTCGTTCATTACGCCAAAATGTAGGCATGGTATTTCAACAATATAATTTATGGCCACATTTGACAGTTATTGATAATTTAATTGAAGCACCTTGTCGTGTATTAGGTTTATCAAAACCGCAAGCTAAAGAAAAAGCGATGAAGTTACTTGAGCGTTTACGTTTAAGTGATTATGCAGGACGCTTCCCACTACATTTATCGGGTGGACAGCAACAACGTGTTGCCATTGCAAGAGCATTAATGATGGAGCCTCAAGTTCTCTTATTTGATGAACCGACAGCAGCATTAGATCCTGAAATTACAGCTCAAGTTGTTGATATTATTAAAGAGCTTTCAGAAACGGGTATTACACAAGTGATTGTGACCCATGAAGTTGAAATTGCACGCAAAGCCGCGAGCAAAGTTGTATATATGGAAAACGGCCGTATTATAGAGCAAGGTGATAACTATCGTTTCACAGCTCCACAAACGGAAGCTTTTGCTAATTACTTGTCACACTAAATCGGGATCAGACAATGAAAAAAATATTATTTGCGGCACTTCTGACCAGTATTACACTTTCTGCAACTGCGGCTGAGAAAGAGACAATCCGTTTTGCCACTGAAGCAACATATCCTCCCTTTGAAATGATTGATGCTAATAACCAAATTGTAGGATTTGATGTTGACCTCGCTAATGCAATGTGTGCAAAAATTAATGCAGATTGTACCTTTACCAATCAGTCTTTTGATAGCTTAATTCCTAGTCTAAAATTCCGTCGTTTTGAAGCCTTAATGGCGGGTATTGATATTACCCCTGAGCGTCAAAAACAAGTTGATTTCACGGATTCTTACTATGATAACTCCGCTGTATTTATTACAGTAACAGGTAAAATCTCTGATGTTGCTAGCTTAAAAGGCAAACAAATTGGTGTTCAGAATGGGACAACCCATCAGAAATTCATCAATGAGCAACACAAAGAAATGAAAACTGTTCCTTATGACAGTTACCAAAATGCAGTATTAGATCTTAAAAATGGTCGTATTGAAGCTATCTTTGGTGACACTGCAGTTGTAAATGAATGGCTGAAAAAAAATCCTGAATTAGGTATTGTAGGCGATAAAGTTGCAGATCCTAACTATTTTGGTACAGGCCTTGCGATCGCAGTAAGAAAAGGCAATGCTGATTTACAAGATAAATTGAACAAAGCATTAGCTGAAGTAAAAGCTGATGGCACTTATGATGTCATTTATAAAAAATGGTTTGAATAACAATAATAGCTTAATAAATGAATGAAATAACAACTCTAGCAGGTGCGGCCGTTACTACGGTCTCACTTGCTATTTCTGCTCTTATCATTGGATTAGTTCTCGCCATGTTGTTTACAGCATGGGAATCCGCGAGATGGAAAGCCTTTGCTTTCTTAGGAACATGCTGGGTAACACTAATCAGAGGACTACCAGAAATGCTGGTGGTTCTTTTTGTCTATTATGGCACCTTACAAGGTGTCATGATCTTAATGGATGGCATTGAATTAGGTTCTTTCACCTTACAAATAGATTTTGGTGATACTGAATCTCTACCTTTCTATTGTGGTGTTATCGCCCTTTCACTTCTTTATGCTTCTTATGCTTCACAAACATTACGTGGCGCCTTAAAAGCGGTACCAACAGGCCAATGGGAAGCCGGCCAAGCATTAGGTATGGGTCGGATTACTATTTTCTTCCGCTTTATTATGCCTCAAATGTGGCGTCATGCTTTACCCGGTTTAGGTAATCAGTGGTTAGTTTTATTAAAAGATACGGCTTTAGTCTCATTAATCAGTGTTAATGATTTAATGTTACAAACACAAAGTATAGCTAATAGAACCCAAGAACCTTTTACTTGGTATAGTATTGTTGCACTGATTTATTTAGCCATTACGCTGGTCAGTCAATATATCCTGAAATGGTTAGAAATGAGAACAACTCGATTTGAACGGAGTGCCTCATAATGTGGGATTATATTGTTGATATTTTACCGGGATTACCAACCAGCTTGTCATTAACATTAGTGGCTTTATTGGTAGCATTTACACTTTCAGTTTTAATGACATTTATTTTGGCATTAAAAACACCTGTTATTACTCAAATTGTAAAGGCATATATCACCTTATTTACCGGTACACCGTTATTAGTGCAGTTTTTCTTAATCTATTATGGCCCGGGACAATTTCCTGTGTTGCAAAAATTCCCTATGATTTGGGAGTTATTATCAACACCTTGGTTTTGTGCCATGGTCACATTAGCATTAAATAGTGCCGCTTATTCAACCTTACTTTTCTATGGTGCAGTAAGAGCTATTCCTTCAGGACAATGGCAATCTTGCCAAGCATTAGGTATGTCACCAGTGCAAACTGCAAGAGTAATATTGCCTTATGCATTTAAACGTGCGCTTTCATCCTATTCAAACGAAGTTGTATTAATATTTAAAAGTACCTCACTCGCCAGTACGATCACTTTGCTTGAATTAACTGGTTATAGCCGACAAGTATTTGGTCAAAGTTATGATGTGATGGTCTTTGTTGCCGCAGGCATTATTTATTTAGGCATCAACGGAATACTGACACTTCTAATGAGATTGATTGAGAAAAAAGCCTTAGAGTTTGAACATCGTAATTAAAAACACGTAAGCCAAGTTGTCGATAAAAAAATACCCCAGAATTTTTTCACTCTGGGGTATTTTTTATTGCTGAATAAATAATAGCAAATAATGGTTCTATTCTTGTGTCGCCAGCTTTTCTATTAATGCTTCTTTATGGCTTACTCGATACGCATTCCATGCCAACAAGCTCCCAATTAACATGACAACGGCTAACGCTAATTTAGGTTGTACAGGTGATGCCAGTGCAGTTAAACCCAAAGTAGCACCGCCTGCCATTTGAATAAAACCAACTAAAGCAGAGGCAATACCTGCCGTTTGCGAATATGGCTCAAGTGCATAACTTGTCGCAGGCCCCATAATAAAGGCTAATCCGGCACAAGCACTTGCTACAGGGAGCATATAAATCAGCCAATGGTTTTGTATTCCAGCAGGAATAAACATTAAGCTTAATAACAAGCTCACACAGCCTAAGCCCATTAATCCGCCTCCTAAGATCAAACAAATTGGTCTGCCAACACGGTGGATCACACGGTTTACATAAAAACTAACAAACATTATCCAAAAACCATTTACACCAAAAACAATGGAAAAAATCAGCGGTGATAGTTTCGCATCATTCATCAAAACAATAGGGGCAAATGAAACATAAGTTAATGCCATTCCCATTGTGCCTGCATTCACTAGGGCAAAAGTTAAAAAACGTTTACTGCACAAAATCTCAAGGTATGTTTTACCTAATTTCTGTTTTGATTGAGCTGTATTTTCAGGCTTAGTTTCAGGTAAGAAACGAGTGATCAAAACTAGCACAAATACTGAATAGAAAATTAAAAATCCGAAAGGTGCGCGCCACCCCCAATACTCAGCCAATAATCCACCTAATAAGGGTGCGAGTGCGGGAATAATATTTAAAGTACCATTTAAAAAGCCGAAAACACGAGCAGCATCATTACCATTAAAGCAGTCACGAACACAGGTAAAAGCCACAACGGAAGTACAACACACTGCAGACGCTTGTAATAATCGTGAAATAATAAAAAGTGTTGAGTCTGTTGAGATCGTAGCAATAATAGAGCCTACAATATAGATAAAGATCCCAACAATAGCGATAGGTTTACGACCAAACCTATCCACCAAAGGCCCTGATATAAGTTGCCCTATCCCCAACACTAAAATAAATAAAGCGATAGTCGATTGAATAAGGGATTCACTACTTTCTAAGTCTTGAGCAATAGCAGGTATGGTCGGTAAATAGAGATCGATCCCTAATGGCCCTAATAGCACCATCACTAGTAACAACGCTTTTAAATTCTGCATAAAATAGAATGCCTATCTAATCAAAAAAGAAAACGCCCGATGTTATCCATCGAGCGTTAAATACTTATTTATACTAACACCCATTACCTATTTTGTAATGAATATCTTAACTGTCTTGTAATACCAATAATGTAAGCACTTCATAGTGAGCAGTATGAGGAAACATATCAAACAACTGCACTCTATCAATACGATAATGAGAAAGTTGCTGGATATCTTTTGCCATGGTTTGAGCATTACAACTAGAGTACAGAATAAATCGAGGTTTCATTTTATTTAAATAGCCACACAGTGCCTCACCGATCCCCCGTCTTGGCGGATTAACAAGCACTAATTCAGGTACTGACTCTTTAGCTAATGCATAACCTGTTGAATCTAAGGCTTGAAACTCAACATGCTCTAATCCTAATTCATGAGCAGATAAACGCGCACATTCTATTGCTTCAGGACTGATCTCAATTCCTGTCAATTGGGTTGATTTATCTGCGCAATGCAATCCAAAACCTCCTGATCCACAAAACATATCCCACAAATGTGAGATATTTAATTCTCTTACCCAACGACCTGCCGTTGCATAAAGTGATGAAGCGACCTCTGGATTAGTTTGAAAAAAACCTCTAGGGCGAATATGTAATGGAATTTGATTAAAAGATTCATCTAAAAATGTTTTTTCAGTCAGAATAATCTCTTTTTCACCCTCAAGAATAGCCATATGAATAGGTTGAATATTCACAGAGATAACAGCTAATTGAGGCAATTGTTCTTGTAACCACGGAAGTGCTTTATAAAGTTGTTCTAATTTTTTTTCTGAACGCAAAACAAAACGCAACATCATCGAGCCATTGCTTCTGCTTTCGGTTAATAAAATAAACTTAAGTTCGCCACGACGACGCTCAATATCGTAAGGTACTAACCCTGCTCTCGCTATAAATGTTTTTAAAATCGGGAATATAGGTATAAATGAGTCAGGATAAAGAGGACATTCACATAAATCGACGGCCACACCCTCTCGTGTTTTTAGGCCTAATACTGGTTTTTCAACACTGCCACTAACTACCATTTTAGCTTTGTTACGAAATTGCGCTTGTCGGCTTTCAACAGGCGCTAATTTATCAAAAGCATAATTTTCAGGTAGTAATGCTAATAAGCTGTGCTGTTTTTTCTTGATTTGTTCAGAATAAGCAAGAGAAAGCCATTCACAAGAATGACAATCACCCGCACTAAATCGTGCGCATTGCATAAGATTTTGAGACCGTTATGGAGATTAATATTAATGTACAGTATAGGAAGAGTCCGTTGATGAACTACTTATTTCAACTTCTTCTTCATCTTCTTCATTTTCGCTTTCTTGTTTTTCACCATACAAGAAACCATTATTAAAAATTTCACTGACAACTTCAGCCGATTGTTCTTCTGCTTTTTGTAAGAACAGATCAAACTGATTCAGTGAGATCCCCGCAGCAACAGGGAATGATTGACAGAATACTAATTTAGGTAAGTTTTCATCACTAATTTCTAAAAATGTTTTAATAAACAAAGAACTTGCATTAATTTGGCTAAGATTGGCCATTAAAGGCACTATTGCTGAGGGTTTTAATTCAGCGATAGCGGTAAATACAAGCACATCTTCAAGAATATCAATTTTAGCGTCAAATATGCCGCTGATATATTGAAGATGTGGTAAATGTAACGCCTGACAAGAGTCACATTCATAATAAGCAATCTGTAGTTCATCAAGCCAAGATTTTAGCTGATCCAGATCGGGGGTAACAACAGCGTTCATTCAAATAACCTTTACGCGCTAAAGAAAAGAGTGCCTTTTGGCATTGAGGCTATTTTGCCACTTTTTCTATCTTGAAGGCACTAATAAATAGAAAAACTAAGAAAATTAAGCCAATTTACAAATTGGGTTTTCTTAGTTTTTCATGCTTTGTTGAGAAAAAACAGTACGCTATTTTTTGTTATTCTCTTTTTTCTTTTTATTATTAGGGGGATTGTTATCAATACCTAAAAATGTTAAACGATAAATCGCCCGCCATACAATATGAATAGAAGGTGGGATCATACAGATAACCCCTAGAACAATCAGAGTTAATTGCCCTGTGTAGGTGCCTAACCACTGCGGAGAGGTGATATATTGATTGATATATAAGTAAGCAACTACTAATAAAATAATCCCTACGATCTCTATGATTATGATGGGTTTTGGCATATCAGACAGTGATTTCATATCCCGTTTAGAAGGCTTTTCCATATTTTCTCCGCTAAATGCTGTATCGCAGTCCTATCTCATTATTCGGCAAATTGGTATAATTTATCACACTAAAAGGCAATAACTGTTTTTGTTTAGTCTAATAAAAGGGCATAGTATCAAACAATAAAGACTATTATGCCTGAATTTTATTTCCTCAATAAGGAGTGTCGTATGTTTGTTGTTATTTTTGGTCGTCCGGGTTGCCCATATTGTGTACGTGCTAAACAACTGGCTGAAACTCTGGCTGAAAAACGTGACGATTTTGATTTCCGCTATGTAGATATCCAAGCTGAAGGAATTACAAAAGCTGATTTATCTAAAACCGTCGGTAAAGAAGTCGAAACTGTGCCACAAATTTTCATTGATGAGAAACACATTGGTGGTTGCACAGATTTTGAAGCATATGCTAAAGAAAATTTAGGCATCTACAACTAATTAAAAAAGCGCTAAAACAGCTTAATATTCAATACGTTTTAGCGCTTTTCCCTTTTTATTTCATTCATTATCTCTTTATATTCCCCTCTTTCCAAAAAATAATTCTATTTTTTTTCATTAGTCAGAGAACTTTCTGTCTAACCCGGAGTCTGAATTAGTGCCACTGCTTTTCTTTGATGTCCCCAAATATTGAGGAGCCCGATAGTTTCAACCCCTTTGGTGAAATAACTGTCGGGTTTTTTATTGCCTGCAATCTAATAACACTCACCTTGCAATGTCACTATAATACGACGACGCCCACCACGATCACGGTGCTCCCCGAGATAAATCCCCTGCCAAATTCCTAAATTAAGTTCACCTTGGCTAATAGGAATAGTGACGCTTTGCCCAAGTAAGCTACTTTTTATATGGGCTGGCATATCATCACTACCTTCATAAGTGTGAAGATAGTAATCTTCATTCTCTTTTACACTTTGATTAAAGAAGCTTTCAAAGTCACTTCGTACTGTCGGATCGGCATTTTCATTTATCGTCAATGAAGCTGAAGTATGTTGAATAAAAAAGTGAGCAATTCCGATTTTGTATTGTCTTAGTTCGGGTAATTCTTGGATCAATGTTTGTGTAATTAAATGAAACCCTCTTGGCTTGGCATTAAGTACAATATTTTTTTGGAGCCACATTTATTTATTCCTCATTGAAGATAAGAAAAAGAGCAATGTGAGGGCAATACGGTAATCGTAATACTCTTTTTAAGCGTGTTTTTGGTCAATTTGAGCTAAAACTGACAAATCTTTTAAAAAAAGCACAATTAAATAAGAAAAAAACACTTTACCCCTATTACTCCCTCATTTACCCTTGAAAACTTGCGTATTATGTATCATAAACATCGCTTATCAGCACGACATGTATGGAGCTTACTTTGCTGGAACAACTTAATTTAGCCGTATTTTCAATGATGAATGCAACGCCTGCAGCATCACCTTTCGAAATTGGCATGGCGGTTATTATTGCTAAGTACCTTGTCTATCTTTTTCCGCTCTCTTTAGTGTTCTATTGGCTATGGGGTAATGAAAAATATCTTAGCCAGCAAAGAACATTAGCATGTAAAGCAGCTGTATCTTTGGGTATTGCGCTCTCTATTTCTTGGCTGATTGGTGCAATCGCCCCTCATGAACGCCCGTTTGCCGCTAATATTGGCCATAACTTCCTTGACCATGATGCAACACCTTCATTCCCTAGCAACCACGGTACGTTTGTTTTTACCATTGCCTTAGCTTATCTGTTTTGGCATAACAGTAAACGTATTGGTTATATTATGCTGGGTTTAGGACTAGCGATTGCTTGGGCTCGTATTTACCTTGGTGTGCATTGGCCAATCGATATGGTAGGCGCATTTATCGTTGCACTACTGTCTTGTGGTTTAAGCCAGATCTTTTGGTCTAAAGGCGGCGATATACTCCAAAAATGGGTACAACAGCTTTATCAGCTCTGTTTTGCTTATCCTATTCGTAAAGGTTGGACAAAAGCCTAATCTTTCTTACATTAAAAAGACCACATTTATTGTGGTCTTTTTAATATTTAACTTAAGTAAACTTCCACTTCGATATATTAATATATAAATAAAAATATCCTCTATTATTATATTATTTGTCCAAAAATAAATATGTTGTTATTTTAATCAAAATGAAGTTTTTATATTCGCTATATAGTAATGTATCAAACTCATTTATTAACAAATTTATTGCCGTAATAATAAACAATATTCTACTTATGATTGAGTTATTGTTATATTTATTTCATAGAATAAAGTAAAATCATTAATAAATAATCGTATTCCCTTATTTTTATATTCTTTTGTCTAGTTTTATACACAAATAAAATAAAATAATTAACTCTTATATATCAATAATATACAAGGTTAATATAATGTTTTAATTGTGAACAAAAATAACTCAATTGATTTAAATCATTTATTTCATACGAAATAAAAAAGCCTGAATTCAATCATTAACATATGAACATTTAGGTGTTTGGATTTATTTTCAATACCAATTAAAAATGGAAAAGTATTTCAAAATGTTTTAAAAACCCCCTCTGAAAACACAAAATATAAAAAATGTTACATTTTTAGGTTTTTCAGTTATATTTAGCATTTGAGATGGTGATCACGGTAGTTTATCCTGAAAAACACTATATTCTGCACCTCTTAAGTCTGGATATAAACTTATCGAATATTTTTTCAAATTTTAAAAGAGTCTAATTCTTTTGAAATTTAAAGATTTTAGTATGTGGTAATTGAAGATATTGAGATAACACCAGGTACTCAATGCACTCATTTATTCATAATTAAATTTATGTCGTGATTGTTTCTGATAAGAAATAAAATCGCACACTTATTTTATTCATTATTTTTTTACCGCGTTATTTCGGAGAGTATTATGGATACAACCAAAGCTGGTTCTATCGCATCGGGTAACACCCAAGGTGATTACAAAGCATGGCGTAAGTCAGATACAGTATGGATGTTAGGTTTATACGGTACGGCTATCGGTGCTGGTGTTCTATTTTTACCTATCAACGCAGGGATTGGTGGATTAATTCCTCTGTTGATTATGTTAGTTCTTGCATTCCCAATGACCTTCTTTGCACACCGCGGTATGGCTCGCTTTGTGTTATCAGGTAAAAACCCAGGTGAAGATATCACTGAAGTTGTTGAAGAACACTTTGGTAAAACAGCAGGTAAACTGATTACTCTGCTCTATTTCTTTGCTATTTATCCTATTTTATTGGTTTATAGTGTTGCTATCACCAATACAGTAGAAAGCTTTATTGTGAACCAAATGCACATGTCTGCACCACCTCGTGCAATTTTATCACTGGTACTGATCCTTGGTATCATGTCGATTATTCGTTTTGGTGAACAAGCTATCGTTAAAGCAATGAGCGTGTTAGTGTTCCCATTTGTTGCAGTATTGATGGTTTTAGCGCTGTATCTTATTCCTGAGTGGAATAGTGCTATCCTTGAGACGCTCTCTTTTGATCACGCAACAACATCAGGTATGGGTCAAGGTCTGTTAGTCACACTATGGTTGGCTATCCCAGTTATGGTGTTCTCTTTCAACCACTCGCCTATTATCTCTGCATTTGCTGTTGCAAAACGAGAAGAATACGGTGAAAACGCTGAGAAAAAATGTTCACGCATTTTAGCTTATGCTCACATTATGATGGTTATCACTGTTATGTTCTTCGTGTTTAGCTGTGTATTTAGCTTAACACCAGAAAACTTAGCAGAAGCAAAAGCACAGAACATCAGTATCCTGTCTTACCTAGCTAACCATTTTGAAGCACCCGTTATTGCTTATATTGCTCCATTTATTGCTTTCGTTGCGATCACTAAATCTTTCTTAGGTCACTACTTAGGTGCTCGTGAAGGTTTCAACGGTTTAATCATCAAATCACTGCGTGAAAAAGGTAAAACAATCGAAAAAGATCGTTTAAACAAAATCACTGCACTGTTTATGCTGGTTACAACGTGGATCGTTGCAACATTAAACCCAAGCATTTTAGGTATGATTGAAACATTAGGTGGCCCAATTATCGCAATGTTACTGTTCCTGATGCCTATGTATGCAATCCGTAAAGTACCAGCGATGAAGAAATACGAAGGCCATATCAGCAACGTATTCGTTGTAATCATGGGTCTTATCGCAATCTCAGCAGTTTTCTATAGCTTAATTAACTCTTTCATGGGCTAATAAGGCATCTAATGGCTACTTTCGTAAAAGGAAGTAGCCATTACAGATTTAGACTTCAAAACTGACACTTATCACTCTAATAATCACACAGTTGCGCCTTTAATTAATTAGGGAGGCGAATATTATGGTTAGCGTCTTTGATATTTTTAAAATTGGTATCGGTCCTTCAAGCTCACACACCGTAGGCCCAATGAAAGCTGGGAAAGAATTCGTTGATATCCTTGCTGAAAAAAACCTTCTCTCTTCCGTTTCCCGCGTTATCGTTGATGTTTATGGCTCTTTATCTTTAACTGGTAAAGGCCACGCCACTGATACGGCAATTATTATGGGATTAGCAGGAAACTTACCCGATACTGTTGATATAGATTCTATTACACCGTTCATTAAACAAGTGGAAGCAACCGGTCGCTTAATGCTAGCAAATGGCATTAAAGAAGTAGACTTCCCTGTTGATGGTGGTATGAATTTCCATAAAAGTAATTTACCCCTCCATGAGAATGGCATGTCCATCACCGCTTATAATGGTGAACAGGTTCTATTGAAAAAAACCTATTATTCTATTGGCGGTGGTTTTATTGTTGATGAAGAGCATTTTGGTCAACCTGAAGAAAATACGGTTCAAGTCCCTTATCCTTATCAATATGCGGCTGATTTACGTCGCCATTGTAAAGAAACAGGCCTCTCTTTATCTGCATTAGTGATGCAAAACGAATTAGCATTGCGCAGTAAAGAAGAAATTTCTGCTCATCTCGGTGCCGTATGGGAAGTGATGAAGTCCGGTATTGAGCGTGGTGTTAATACCGAAGGCTTATTACCTGGACCATTACGCGTACCGCGCCGTGCTTCTGCATTACGCCGTATGTTAGTAACAGAAGATAAAACCACAACCGACCCTATGACTGTTGTTGACTGGATCAATATGTTTGCCCTTGCCGTCAATGAAGAAAATGCGGCTGGTGGACGTGTTGTAACAGCACCGACAAACGGAGCATGTGGCATTATCCCTGCTGTACTTTCTTACTACGATAAATTCATTCGTCCTGTAAATGAAAATTCTTATACTCGCTTTTTCTTAGTCGCAGGTGTTATTGGTTCTCTTTACAAAATGAATGCATCTATC
Source organism: Proteus sp. fly-1089 (assembly GCF_040138965.1). Taxonomy (NCBI): domain Bacteria; kingdom Pseudomonadati; phylum Pseudomonadota; class Gammaproteobacteria; order Enterobacterales; family Morganellaceae; genus Proteus; species Proteus sp. fly-1089. The sequence continues at coordinate 116,361 of NZ_JBEETS010000001.1, read as the reverse complement.
TCAGGCGCTGAAGTAGGTTGCCAAGGCGAAGTGGGTGTTGCTTGTTCAATGGCAGCGGGTGCATTAACTGAGCTTTTAGGCGGTAGCCCAGAGCAAGTTTGTATTGCTGCAGAAATTGCAATGGAGCATAACTTAGGGCTTACCTGCGACCCAGTTGCAGGACAAGTACAAGTTCCTTGTATTGAACGTAATGCTATCGCAGCCGTACAAGCCGTAAACTCATCTCGTATGGCTTTGCGTCGTGTCAGCGACCCTCGTATTTGTTTAGATAAAGTCATTGAAACAATGTACGAAACAGGTAAAGACATTAATGCTAAGTATCGTGAAACCTCTCAAGGTGGATTAGCCATTAAAATTTCTTGTGACTAAACCTGAGAGTCCGAAATACAGATATTTATAATGGATAAGGCGCTGATATCAGCGCCTTTTTTATTATTATCTAAAATAAAGAAAGATGCTCTTCTCTTTGAATATCTTTTTTGGATGAGATTAAATTATCATCCTTAGTTAAAATACGTGTAGAAGAAAACTCGATATTGAAAAAAAATCTTACTCAATATAAGTAGCAAAATGTCAAAGATAGGAGTCTGTTACAAAAATTATTTAAAGGGTGTGACGATAAACACGTTATCGAATAGAAAATAATTACAACTTAATCAATCTATTGGCCTTATTTAGATCCTTGGCTACAGTTGATGAGTAAAGATCACTAGAGACATCAGAAACGGGATAAAAAAGAGAACTAAAATGAAATCAGATATTCAAATCTCCCAAGAAGCACACCTCTTACCAATTCAAGATATCGCTAAAAATTTAAATATTGATCAAGATGATATCGAGTTTTATGGCAAATACAAAGCTAAATTTAGCCACAGCATTTGGTCTAAAGTTGCTACAAAAAAAACAGGAAAACTCGTTTTAGTCACAGCAATTAATCCTACCCCCGCAGGCGAAGGTAAAACAACCGTCACCGTTGGATTAGGGCAAGCCCTTAACCATATTGGAAAAAGTGCCATTATCGCGTTACGCGAACCCTCATTAGGCCCTTGTTTTGGTATTAAAGGGGGGGCTGCAGGGGGGGGTTATTCTCAAGTTGTACCAATGGAAGATCTTAATCTTCATTTTACTGGCGATTTTCATGCAATTACGTCAGCAAACAATTTACTGGCCGCCATGCTTGATAACTCCATCTATCAGGGTAATCCTTTAAATATCGATCCCAAGCAAATCGTATTTAAACGTTGTATGGATATGAACGATCGCGCTTTACGAAATATTGTTGTGGGATTGGGTGGCGAAAAAGACGGTATTACAAGAGAAGATAACTTTGTTATTACTGTTGCTTCTGAAATTATGTCAATTCTATGTTTAGCTGAGGATATTCAAGATTTAAAGCAAAGGCTTTCTCAGATCATTGTTGCTTATTCTTACAATGGCAACCCTGTCACTGCCAACGATTTACAAGCCGTTGGCGCAATGGCCAGTTTGTTAAAAGATGCTATTAACCCTAATCTAGTGCAAACACTCGAAAATACGCCTGCAATTATTCATGGTGGCCCATTCGCTAATATTGCTCATGGTTGCAATAGTGTGAGAGCAACAAAATTAGCCCTTCAACTTGCTGATATCACTATTACGGAAGCTGGTTTTGGCGCTGATTTAGGTGCTGAAAAATTCTTTGATATAAAATGCCGAATGAGTGGGTTACGCCCAGATTGTGCAGTGATTGTTGTGACGACAAAAGCACTAAAATACAACGGTGGTTTAGGTAAAGGCGAATGGAATAATGAAGATTTAGTTGCGCTTGAAAAAGGAATTGTAAATCTAGAAAAACATATTGAAAACCTAAAAAAATATGGTTTACCTGTGATTATCTCACTTAATGCCTATGTTACTGATAGTGTTGCAGAACATCAGTTTATAGAGCAATTTTGTCTAGATAGAGATTGTCGATTTGCAATTACAAAAGTGTGGGAAAAAGGAGGCGCAGGCGGTATTGAATTAGCAAATCAAGTCATTGATACACTTGAAAATGAGCATAGCCAATTTCAATTAATTTATCCTAATAATGCCTCGCTTAGTGAAAAAATTAATACTGTCGCAAAAGAGATTTATGGAGCAAATGGAGTGACCTATAGCCAACATGCTCGCAATATGTTGGAAAAAATAGAAAATATGGGGTTCGGCCATTTCCCTGTATGTATGGCAAAAACACAATATTCACTCTCAGATAATCCCGCGTTATTAGGTCGCCCTACTGATTTTACGATAAATGTGCGTGAAGTGTATGTTTCAGCAGGTGCAGGTTTTGTTGTTGTGTTGACAGGCTCTATTACCACCATGCCTGGATTACCGAAAACGCCAGCGGCCATTGCCGTAAATGTTGATAATCAAGGGAAGATTGATGGACTTATTTAAACGCTAAAGTGTGCAATCTCTTTATTTCATTAAATACAAAAAAATCCGTAATCGTATTTCAATTACGGATTTTTGTACAAAAACAACAATGAGTCTTTCTTTATGGGTGAAATCTCAGTAACGCGTTGATAAAACTATTATTGATAAATTAACCAAAAATAGCGTTAAACCAGCCAGATACTGTTTTAACCACAAAATCCCAGATACGACTAAAGAAACCACCTTCTTCAACCGCTTCTTTTACCACTAAAGGACGTTGTTCAATGACTTCATCGTTTAATAAAAAGTTAACTGTACCCACAACCTGATTTTGCGTTAATGGTGCTTCTAATACTGGATTGGTTAAAGTAAACGAGGCTTTTAAATTTTTCAGTTCACCTTTAGGAATAGTGATTGAAGCATCATTAGCTACACCTAAAGCCACTTCACCTTTATCGCCATACCATACTTTTTGCGTTGTTAGTGGTGTATTTTCTTTAACCGGTGTTACCGTTTCAAAAAAACGGAAACCCCAACCTAATAATTTTTCACTTTCAGCAAAACGGACTTTATCTGATGGAGTTCCTAAAACAACCGCAATTAAGCGCATATCACCTTCAGTTGCTGAAGATACAAGGTTATATCCAGCACCATTCGTGTGACCGGTTTTCACGCCATCAACATTCATATTCTTATTCCACAATAAACGATTGCGGTTTGGCTGACGAATATTGTTGAATGTAAATTCTTTTTCTTTATGTATTTCGTATTCTGATGGTACATCACGGATCATAGCCGCTGTTAACAGTGCCATATCTTGCGCTGTTGTATATTGCCCGTCAGAATCTAATCCATGGACTGTTTTAAAATGTGTATTGGTTAAACCGAGATTTTTGGCATAGGAGTTCATTAAATCCACAAAGGTTTCCTGACTACCCGCAACATGTTCAGCTAATGCGATACTAGCATCATTACCTGATTGAATGACCATACCTCTATTTAAATCAATGACTTTGACCTGATCACCCGGTTTCAAGAACATCAATGATGAACCTTTTAATACCGGATTACCTGTTGCCCATGCATTGCGCCCTACAATCACCATATCGTCTGGCGACATCCGCCCTTCTTTGATGGCTTGTCCAACCACATAACTACTCATGATTTTTGTCAGACTTGCGGGATCTAAACGCTCATCAGGTTTTTCCGATGCCAGAATTTTTCCGCTATTGTAATCCATTAATACATAAGATTTTGCCTCTATTTGAGGAGGTACAGGATTATTTACCGCAAATGAAGGACTAGAAATAATTAGCAGTAAACCCATTCCCGCGGTAACCTTACCCAGAACAGATGGAATATTTTTTTTCATTACCGATCACCCTTTTATATCAATTTGTTAAAGCTTTCCTACTATATGGCTTTCTGGAATAAGACGCCAACATTGATATATAGAGATTTATCTTATATTCATGTTTAACGCCCTATAGAGGGAAATTTTATTACTTATCGTGGTTTAGGAGACCTTTATGTTAAAAGTCTGGGGTAGAAAAAACTCATCTAACGTTAAAAAAGTTCTTTGGTGCTTAAAGGAGTTAAACGTACCTTATGAGCAAATTGATGTTGGTGGTCCATTTGGTGGACTCAATGAAGCAAATTATTTAGCAATGAATCCCAACGCTTCTATCCCAACATTACAAGATGATGACTTTGTTTTATGGGAGTCTAATACCATTATTCGTTATTTATGCTCAAAATATGAGAATAACGCACTCTATCCAATTGATCCTAAACAACGAGCAAATGTAGAGAAATGGATGGATTGGTCAAATGGCAGCCTATTTTCACCCATTCAACAAATGATGATAATGATTGTTCGCACACCTAAAGAGCAACAGAACCCCGAGCTTGTTGAAGCATTAAAAGAAAAACTTAACAAACTGATCAAAATTGCAGATAACCAACTGGCAAAAACAACTTATTTTGCTGGAGATGAAATCTCTCTTGCTGATATCGCTATCGCGCCACTGGTTTATCCATGGCTCGAGGTTTGTAAAGATAGACCTCACTTCCCACATATTGAGCGCTGGTTTGCACAATTAAGTGAAAGATCTATTTTCCGTGATGTTGTATTACTGCCTATAAGTTAATTCATTGGCATTTTGTCGGGATCTGGATAATGATAATGGAATCCAAGATCTCGACAGATCTCCTGACCGTCAATTTCCCGTATTAACGGCTTCTCTTCATCTGCAAATTCTGGGGGAATAAGATCAAGTTGAGAGGATACTCTTGAGTAAAAATCTTTCTTTTTAGGATGAATTGGGGCACATAAATTATATAAATGACCACCTTCGTTTTGTGCAAGCAGTTGTTCAACCGCAAAAATCACATCATCTAAATGAACTAAATTGACACACTGATGCGCGCCTTTTACTTGTTTTTTACCCGATAAAAAACGTCCGGCATGACGACCTGGGCCAACTAACCCAGCTAATCGAAGAATATCAACCGTGGTTAACGGTAAACGATGTAACCAGTTTTCAACTTCAGCTAACATTTTTGCCGATTGTGTTTCTGGGCGAATATCCATTTCTTCTGTGATATTACCTGTTTGATTGCCATATACAGAAGTAGAACTAATGTAAATCACTCTTGTAACATGGCGAGACATTGCACTATCCACTAACGTTTGAATAGCTTCAACATAATCATAACCGCCACCAGCGGCACTTGGCGGCAACGTGATGATCAGTACGTCAGTTTCCATTAAGTAATCAAAATCATCTCTATCACATTCAATTGCGGGTGTTAAATTCACTAAACAGCAATCAACGCCACTCATTCTTGCTGCTTCTACGCCATCTTCGGTGGTTTTAGTCCCTTTAACTTGATAACCTGCATCACGCAACGCAGCGGCAAGTGGTAAACCTAACCAACCTAATCCAACGATGGTTATTCGTTTCATTTTGCTCCCCTACTTAAATGGCTTAGTTAAAGTATGCTATAAAATTTTCATTTCGCCATTACATATAAATACTACTTATATTTCGTTAATTTTTAGCATACCCCTATATACTCGCTCACTTGCGGCATTAAGTAAATAAGAGAAATATTAAAATAGCATTAAAAACAAAAGGTTACAAAATAATTAAATTATTATTAAAAAATAGGTTGCTTTTCACTTTGCAAATCATGTAGGTTGAAAGGCAGACAAATTCTGAATGTTGGTTACTACATACATACAAATTAATAGTAACGAGCACATCAAATAACAAATAGTGTAATTAGCTAGGAAAATAATTATGTATAGCATTCAACTAAACCACCATCATCACCATCATCCTGACTAGTCTTTCAGGCGATGAGTGCTGGAAGACGTTTAAGAAACGCTTCCGGTGGTCTGAATGCAGACAAACAATAAAAACCCCGGAAGGCAACTTCCGGGGTTTTTTTATAGCTAATTTTCAAACAAAAAATTAAGACAAGGACAGGGTAATATTATGTTAGACAAAACAAGATTAAGAATAGCAATGCAAAAATCAGGTCGTTTAAGTGATGAGTCTCGTGCCCTTTTAGCACGTTGTGGCATCAAAATTAACTTAAACCAACAACGTCTGATCGCTTATGCGGAAAATATGCCAATCGATATTTTACGTGTAAGAGATGACGATATTCCAGGTCTGGTGATGGACGGCGTGGTTGATTTAGGAATTATTGGAGAAAACGTATTAGAAGAAGAGCTATTAAAACGCCGAGCACAAGGCGAAAACCCAAGTTATCTCACACTACGACGTCTTGATTTTGGTGGTTGCCGTTTATCTCTTGCAACCCCTGTCGATTTTAACTATCAAGGTGCTGAATGCCTAGATAATACACGCATTGCCACCTCTTACCCCAATCTACTAAAACGTTATTTAGACCAAAAAGGCATCAAATTTAAATCATGCCTATTAAATGGTTCTGTTGAAGTCGCTCCTCGTGCAGGTCTTGCTGACTCTATCTGTGACTTAGTTTCTACTGGTGCAACATTAGAAGCTAACGGTTTAAAAGAAGTTGAAGTTATTTATCGTTCAAAAGCGTGTTTGATCCAACGCGATGGGGATATGGAAACTGACAAACAAGCCCTTATCGACCGTTTACTGACGCGTATTCAAGGCGTTATCCAAGCTCGAGAATCAAAATACATTATGTTACACGCACCAAGTGATTGCCTCGAAGATGTCATTGCGTTACTTCCTGGTGCTGAAAGACCAACCATTCTGCCTCTTGCAGGTGACCAGAATCGCGTTGCAATGCACATGGTCAGCAGTGAAACCCTATTCTGGGAAACAATGGAAAAGTTAAAAGCATTAGGTGCAAGTTCAATTCTTGTTTTACCAATTGAAAAAATGATGGAATAAGGTGAAATGATGAAAACGGGTTTTAATACATTAAATTACTGGAATGAATGCACACAAGAACAGCAACAAGTGCTATTAACTCGCCCTGCTATTTCAGCATCCAGTTCAATTACAGAACAAGTTGCTAGCATCATTTCACAGGTACGCAATGATGGGGATAAAGCGCTTAAAGCACTTAGCCAAAAATTCGATAAGGCAGCGCCGGAAAGTGTTTTGGTGCCAAAAACGCAAATTGATGAAGCCACAACAAGACTTAATAACGAAATAAAGCAAGCAATAGCACAGGCGATGAATAATATTCGCCGTTTTCATGAAGCTCAAATTCCTAACACTATTGAAGTAGAAACTCAGCCAGGCGTATTTTGTCAACAAGTAAGCAGACCCATTGATGCAGTAGGACTTTATATTCCTGGTGGCTCGGCTCCATTACTTTCAACCGTAATGATGTTAGGCATCCCAGCGCGTATTGCAGGTTGTCGCAAAGTTATCCTTTGCTCTCCTCCTCCTATTGCTGATGAAATTTTATATATTGCTCAACAAATTGGTATTGATGAAATTTTCCAAGTCGGTGGTGCGCAGGCGATTGCGGCAATGGCGTTTGGTACAGAATCTATTCCTAAAGTAGATAAAATCTTTGGCCCCGGTAATGCTTATGTTACCGAAGCCAAACGCCAAGTCAGCCAATCACTACAAGGTGCAGCTATTGATATGCCAGCAGGCCCTTCAGAAGTTTTGGTGATTGCTGATGCCGATGCAAATCCTGCATTTATTGCTGCTGACTTACTGTCACAAGCAGAGCACGGCCCTGATTCACAAGTTGTGTTATTAACTCCAGATGAAACATTAGCCAAAGCAGTTATTGCTGAAACTGAAACACAACTTACACAATTAAGCCGAGCTGAAATTGCCAAACAAGCTTTAGCTGAAAGTCGAGTCATTATTACTCGCGATCTCAATCAATGTATTGAAATCAGCAATAGCTATGGTCCTGAGCACTTGATTATTCAAACTAATGATGCTGATACACGTGTTGATAGCATTACCAGTGCTGGTTCTGTTTTTCTTGGTGCTTGGTCTCCTGAATCAGCGGGAGATTATGCTTCAGGCACTAATCACGTTCTACCGACTTATGGCTACACCTCAACCTACTCAAGTTTAGGTTTGGCTGACTTTATGAAACGCATGACTGTACAAAAACTCACGGCAAAAGGTTTATCTGATTTAGCACAAACTATTGAAATATTAGCGCAAGCTGAACAATTAACCGCTCACAAAAATGCGGTCACACTTCGTGTTAATGCTTTGGCTCAGGGGAAAAATAACGATGAAAAATGAATTTGATATCACCTCACTTGCCCGAAAAAATGTACGTGAGTTAACGCCTTATCAGTCGGCAAGACGTTTAGGCGGAAATGGTTCGGTTTGGTTAAATGCAAATGAATACCCTGTTGCACCCGAATTTACTTTTAATGAAAAAAATTTAAACCGTTACCCTGAGTGTCAGCCTGTTAATGTCATTAATCGTTATGCCGTATATGCGGGTGTTAATCCAAATCAAGTCTTAGTCAGCCGTGGTGCAGATGAAGCCATTGAACTGCTTATTCGTGCTTTTTGCGAACCGGGTAAAGATGCTGTGCTTTATTGCCCTCCTACTTACGGCATGTATAGCGTAAGTGCAGAAACATTTGGTATAGAACAACGTGTTATTCCTACGCTCGCTGATTGGAACCCTGATGTTAAAACAATGGCATCACAGCTTGATAATGTAAAACTGATCTATCTTTGTAGCCCTAATAACCCAACTGGAAACATTGTTAACCCTTCACTTATTCGTGATGTATTAGAACTTGCTAAAGGTAAAACTATAGTTGCAGTTGATGAAGCTTATATAGAATTCTACCCACAAGCATCCATTGTTTCATGGCTTGAAGATTATCCGAATTTAGTCATTTTGCGAACCTTATCGAAAGCATTTGCATTAGCTGGATTGCGCTGTGGATTTACGCTTGCCAATCCACCCATCATTGAATTATTGCTAAAAGTGATCGCACCATATCCACTGTCAACACCTGTTGCCGACATTGCAGCACAAGCATTAACTGAAGCGGGTATTGACGTGATGAAAAATCGTGTTGCTGAAATATCACGTAACAGAACGGTTTTATCTGATGCATTAAAAAAATTACCGAATGTTGAGCAGGTTTATAACAGCGAAACCAACTATATTTTAGTGAAATTCACTGATGCTAATCTGGTTTTCCGTACTTTATGGGAGCAAGGGATCATTTTACGCGATCAACAACGTCAATATGGGCTTAATGGTTGCTTGCGTATTTCTATCGGTACAACCGAAGAATGTGATAGCGTGATCAATGCCATAAAAAATATTCAAACTGCAAACGTATAAAATATAAAACGATAACAATAAAAATCGCAACTGAGGGAACTTACCATGAGCCAAAAAATTCTTTTTATTGACCGTGATGGTACTTTAATCACCGAGCCACCTACAGATTATCAAGTTGATAGACTCGATAAACTCGCCTTTGAAAATGACGTGATCCCCGCACTGACCGCGCTACAAAAGGCCGGTTACAAGCTTATTATGATCACTAATCAAGATGGATTAGGCACAGAAAGTTTTCCTCAGGCAGATTTTGATCCGCCACATAATTTGATGATGCAAATTTTCTCATCACAAGGAATAACCTTTGATGATGTTTTAATTTGTCCTCATAAACCTGAAGATAACTGCCCTTGTCGCAAACCTGAAACAGGGCTTGTCACACAATACTTAGTTGATGGTGCACTCGATAAAGATAACAGCTACGTTATTGGTGATAGACAAACAGATATTCAGTTAGCTGAAAATATGGGTATTAAAGGCTTACTTTATAATACCAATGAGCTTAATTGGACGGTCATCACAGAACAACTCACCAAAAAAGATCGCTACGCTCACGTTGAGCGTAAAACAAAAGAGACGCAAATTGCTATTGATATCTGGCTTGATCGTGAAGGTGACAGCCAAATCAGCACTGGTGTTGGTTTCTTTGATCATATGCTTGATCAAATTGCCACTCATGGCGGTTTTCGTATGAATATCGACGTACAAGGCGACTTAGTGATTGACGACCACCACACTGTTGAAGACACGGGCCTTGCTTTAGGTGAAGCCCTGCGTGAAGCATTGGGTGATAAACGCGGCATTGCTCGCTTTGGTTTTACATTACCGATGGATGAATGCCTTGCAAGCTGTGCATTAGATATTTCAGGTCGCCCACACCTTGAATACAAAGCAGAATTTAAATATCAACGTGTCGGTGATCTAAGTACGGAAATGATAGAACACTTTTTCCGTTCACTCTCTTACACCATGGGTTGCACATTACACCTAAAATCGAAAGGCAAAAACGATCACCACAAAGCGGAAAGCTTATTTAAAGTCTTTGGTCGTACATTACGCCAAGCCATTCGTGTTGAAGGTAATACTTTACCAAGCTCAAAAGGTGTTCTGTGATGAAAGTGGTTATTCTTGATACAGGTTGTGCCAATTTAGCCTCTGTCGCTTATGCCGTTAAGCGACTCGGTTATGATCCCATTATTTCCTATGAAAAAAACGTTGTACTATCTGCGGATAAACTCTTTTTACCTGGTGTGGGAACGGCTCGCGCAGCAATGGAACAACTGGAAGCACGCGAATTAATTCCTTTAATTAAAGCGTTAACACAGCCTGTTTTAGGGATTTGTTTAGGTATGCAAATATTGGCTTCACTAAGCGAAGAAGGAAAAGGTGTTCCTTTATTAGGGCTCGTTGATGGCACCATTGATAAGTTAGATACAGCAGGTTTACCGTTACCTCATATGGGTTGGAATCAAGTATTAGCGAAACCTGCTCATCCTCTTTTTCGTTCTCTTGATAACGATGCTTGGTTCTATTTTGTTCACAGTTATGGTTTAGCATTAAATGAATCAACCATTGCCGAAACTGAATATGGCTCTCGTTTTAGTAGCGCAATTCAAAAAGATAATTTTTATGGTGTGCAATTTCACCCAGAGCGCTCTGGAAAATCTGGAGCTCAACTTATCAAGAATTTTTTGGAGATGTAACGCGTTATGATCATTCCAGCATTAGATTTGATTGACGGGAAAGTCGTCCGTCTTCATCAAGGTGATTACGCCAAGCAACGCGATTACGATGATAATCCGCTGATTCGTTATCAACAATATGAAAGAGACGGTGCAAAACTGCTTCATTTAGTAGATCTAACGGGTGCAAAAGATCCTTCAGCTCGCCAAATTTCACTATTAAAAGAGCTTGTTGCTTGTGTGAATGTACCAGTACAAGTAGGTGGAGGTATTCGCACTGAAGCTGATGTGAAATCATTACTCGATGCAGGAGCAAGTAGAGTTGTTATTGGCTCTACCGCGATCAGTCAGCCCGAAATGGTAAAAACTTGGTTTGAGCGTTATGGCGCAGATAGCATTGTATTAGCCCTTGATGTTCGTATTGATAAACAAGGCAAAAAATGGGTAGCGGTGAGTGGCTGGCAAGAGAATTCTCTTTATACCCTCGAAGAGATCATCGAACTTTATCAAAGTGTCGGGTTAAAACATGTGTTGTGTACTGATATTTCTCGTGACGGCACATTAACAGGCTCTAACGTTGAATTGTATACAGAAATTAGCCAACGTTTTCCTGACATTTTATTTCAAGCTTCTGGTGGTATTGGTAATTTACAAGATATCGCAGCACTTCCGGCATCTGGCGTCGCTGGTATTATTGTTGGTAGAGCATTATTAGAAGGCAAATTTACATTAAAAGAGGCGATATCATGCTGGCAAAACGCATAATTCCTTGTCTTGATGTTCGTGATGGACAAGTTGTTAAAGGTGTTCAATTTCGAAATCATGAAATCATTGGTGATATTGTTCCTCTTGCTGAACGCTATGCCAAAGAAGGCGCTGATGAGCTTGTATTTTATGATATTACCGCCTCTTCTGATGGTCGAGTTGTTGATAAAAGCTGGGTGTCACGTGTAGCTGAAGTCATTGATATTCCATTTTGTGTTGCTGGTGGCATTCGTTCCGTTGAGGATGCAGGAAAAATTCTCTCTTTTGGGGCAGATAAGATTTCAATCAACTCCCCCGCACTTTCTGATCCAACATTGATTTCACGCTTAGCAGAACGTTACGGTGTTCAATGTGTTGTTGTAGGCATTGATACTTGGTTTGATGAAAAAACAGGTGAATACCTAGTTTATCAATTCACTGGGGATGAAAAACGCACTCAACAAACACATTGGAAAACACTTGATTGGGTACGTGAAGTTCAGAAGCTAGGCGCGGGTGAAATTGTTTTAAATATGATGAATCAAGATGGTGTCAGACAAGGTTATGACTTGAAACAATTAGCTCAAGTACGCCAAGTTGCCGATGTACCTCTTATTGCTTCTGGTGGTGCTGGCGAGATGTCACACTTTCTTGATGCCTTTAAATTAGCCAATGTTGATGGCGCACTTGCAGCGTCTGTTTTTCACAAACAAATTATTAACATTAACGAATTAAAACAATATCTTGCAGAAAATGACGTTAAGGTAAGAATATAATGAATAGTGAAACATTAGCGCAATTAGATTGGGAAAAAGTGGATAATCTTATGCCTGTTATTATCCAAAATGCCATTTCAGGTGATGTATTAATGCTAGGCTACATGAATAGAGAAGCGCTAGATGTGACACTAAAAAGTAGAAATGTCACTTTCTATTCTCGCACTAAACAACGTTTATGGACAAAAGGTGAAACATCAGGCAATTTTCTCAAGTTAGTCAATATTTATCCTGACTGTGATAATGATACTTTACTTATTTTAGCGAATCCGATTGGACCAACTTGCCATAATGGCACTGAGAGTTGCTTTGCTCCTGCACAAAGCCAGTGGGGATTTCTCTATGAGCTGGAAAATATATTACGTGAGCGTAAAAATGCCTCACCAGATAGCTCTTACACTGCCCGTCTTTACGCCAGTGGTACAAAACGAATAGCTCAAAAAGTCGGAGAAGAAGGTGTAGAAACCGCATTAGCTGCCACAGTTAATGATAGAGAAGAGCTAAGAAATGAAGCCTCTGATTTGCTCTATCACTTAATGGTATTGTTACAAGACCAATCATTATCACTCTCTGATGTCATTGGTTGCTTGCAAGAGCGTCATAAAAAAGCTGAATAATTTCTAGCTAATTAGCCCTATCTAGAGCTACCAAACGAGAAAATAACACATAAACAAAAAAGCACCTCATGAGATTTTGAGGTGCTTTTATTACTCAGTTAAGACATAAAAATAACAAAGATTAGTTGTTATTTATTTCTTGAGTATTACATTGCTTGGCGGAATAACTCGATAACATCACTTTCAGTGCCCTGAACAGGGTTAGTGATTGCACAAGCATCTTTCAGCGCATTTTCAGCTAATGTTTTGAAGTCTTCTTCTTTTACGCCTAATTCTTTCAGACCTGCTGGAATACCCACATCTTTAGCCATTTTACGAATTTCTTCGATACACGCTTTAGCGCCTTGCTCATCGCTCATTGCAGAAACATCAACACCCATTGCTTGTGCGATATCTTTTAAACGACCCGCGGCAGCTTGGATGTTATAAGCTTGAACATGAGGTAATAACACTGCATTACACACACCATGAGGTAAATTATAGAAGCCACCTAATTGGTGAGCCATAGCATGCACATAACCTAAAGAAGCGTTATTAAATGCCATACCCGCTAAGAATTGTGCGTAAGCCATATTTTCACGTGCTTGCTCATCACCGCCGTTATCAACAACTTTACGTAAAGACTCACTGATCATAGTAACTGCTTTTAATGCACACGCATCAGTGATTGGGTTTGCGGCAATTGAAACATACGCTTCAACAGCATGAGTTAATGCATCCATACCTGTTGCTGCGGTTAAGCCTTTTGGCATACCAATCATTAATTCTGAGTCATTTACAGACAAGATTGGGGTAACGTTTTTATCAACGATAGCCATTTTAATATGACGAGCAGTATCAGTGATGATACAAAAACGCGTCATTTCAGAAGCCGTACCTGCGGTAGTATTAATAGAAATTAAAGGTAATTGAGGTTTTGCAGAACGATCAACACCTTCATAATCAGCGATTTTTCCGCCATTAGAAGCCACTAACGCGATACCTTTAGCGCAATCATGTGGAGAGCCACCACCTAAAGAAATCACACAGTCACATTGATTTTCTTTCAGCAGAGCTAAACCTGCTTCTACGTTTTCAACCGTAGGGTTTGGTGCAGTACCATCATAAGTTACACTAGAAATACCAGCTTCTGTCAGTAACTTACTGACTTTATCAACAACACCCAGTTGATTTAAAATACTATCAGTGACGATAAGTGCTTTATGAAAGCCAAAGTCTTTCATTGAACTTACCGCTTCAGCCAGACAACCCGAACCAATTTTATTTACAGAAGGGATATAGAATGTTGAAACTGCCATTATTGACTTCCTTTTTAGTAATTAAATCTATGTTTTAATATGTTCTATTCTTTTTGTTCTTAAATTGATCATCATCAAGATAATGAATAAATATCAATTTGTTTGTCATGTTATTACAGGTAATTAAATAAAGAAGCCCAATTACCCTATTAATTCAATAGGATAATACTATTAACATATTATCATTTGTAACAAAATAATTTGAAAAGCTTATCAAAATAATCAAAACCAATCATAAACATCACAGCAGAATATTTTTTTTAAAGTCGTATAATGACCTTAAATAAATAACTTATTAATCAGGAGTCATTGATGTCTTTGACTATTTTTGAGCAACTGACTGCTTTATTAGATCAAAATAATGCTACTTACCGTGTAATGGAACACCCTACCGCAGGTCGTTCTGAAGAAGTTGCAAAAATAAGAGGAACACAATTAGGACAGGGAGCAAAAGGACTTGTTTGCCATATTAAAGGTAACGGTATTAAACAACATGTTCTTGCAATATTACCCGCTGATAAACAAGCCGATCTATCAAAACTTGCGCATCAAATTGGTGGAACTAGAGCGTCTCTAGCAAGCCCTAAGGAAGTTGATGATCTTACCCAATGTGTATTTGGTGCTATCCCTCCCTTTAGTTTTCACCCAGCGTTAAAGCTTGTGGCTGACCCGCTACTTTTTGAACGCTTTGATGAACTCGCTTTTAATGCGGGTACATTAGAACGCTCAATTATTCTTAATACGCAAGATTATAAACGAATTGCACAACCTGAATTAATTTCTTTTATTCGTGAAGAATAAAGTGAGTAATAAAAAGAGCTAATTTATTTTTAACAATTACCCTCGTCATCATTCAGCTAAGGGTAATTGTTATAATAATATCAATTCTTATTGTATATATAGATTTACACGCCAAAAGCAATATTTAAATTATCTGATCAAAAACCTCGCCAAGATTTAATACTAACAATCATTTAAAAGGTAGATTTTATCTCTTAAATTCCATATTCGGTTACATTTAACACTAAAAAATGTACGGAATAGAATTTTTTTACTATTTTTTTCGATTCAGCACTCAATAATTAACTAAATAGATTTTATGTTATTGACCTGATTTACTCGTACATTTAAGTTAGCATCAATAAAATTACAACAATGTAAAATTTTATTTACAACTCTGTCTTTTTCTAACTTATAAATATATAAATAATGTACCAATAGGTGCAGGGACACTTTCATGCAAACTTCAACTAAAAAACAACCGCTTTATAAAGTATTATACGTGCAAGTGATTGTTGCTATTTTACTCGGTATCTTACTTGGTCACTTCTATCCTGACGTTGGTGAATCATTTAAACCACTTGGTGATGCTTTTATTAAAATCGTAAAAATGATCATCGCACCGGTTATCTTCTTAACTGTCGTAACGGGTATTGCTGGTATGAATAATATGAAAGCGGTAGGTACAGTCGCGGGTAAATCCATGGCTTACTTCCTTACTTTCTCTACCATTGCATTAATTATCGGTTTAATTGTTGCAAATATTATTCGCCCTGGTGATGGTCTCAATATTTCTCCAGCCTCATTAGATGCGAGCAAAGTAGAAAGTTATGTAGCAAAAGCGCATGACTCTTCAATTGTTGGCTTCTTAATGAATATTATTCCTGATACGGTTATTAGCCCATTGGTTAATGGGAATATTTTACAAGTACTATTTGTTTCTGTGATCTTTGGTATTGCCTTAGCGTCTATCGGTGCTCGTGGTGAACCGGTTCTTAAATTTTTACAAAACTTCTCTGAACCTGTATTCAAAATGGTCGGTATGCTAATGAAATTAGCCCCTATCGGTGCTTTTGGTGCAATGGCCTTTACCATTGGTAAATATGGTATTTCATCAATCAGTAACTTGGTATTACTTGTTCTGACTTTCTATATAACTTCATTATTATTCGTTCTTGTCGTGTTAGGTGCTGTTGCAAAATATAATGGCTTCTCTATTCTCTCTTTAATTAAATATATAAAAGATGAGCTTTGGTTAGTATTAGGGACATCTTCTTCAGAAGCGGCTTTACCTAGCTTAATGCGTAAAATGGAAAATGTAGGTTGTAAAAAATCAGTTGTCGGTTTAGTTATTCCAACAGGTTATTCCTTTAACTTAGACGGCACTAACATCTATATGACCATGGCAGCTTTATTTATTGCACAAGCTACTGGTATCGACCTTTCATTAACAGAACAAATTACACTGCTTTTAGTCGCAATGATAAGTTCAAAAGGTGCTGCTGGTGTTACTGGTGCAGGCTTTATTACTTTAGCTGCAACTTTATCCGTTGTACCAAGTGTTCCTGTTGCAGGTATGGCATTAATTCTAGGCATTGACCGCTTTATGTCAGAGTGTCGTGCATTAACCAATCTTGTGGGCAATGCTTGCGCCTGCATCGTGGTTGCTCGTTGGGAAAATGCCTTAGATAAAGAAAGAATGAATGATGTCTTTAGTGGTAGAACATCAAGTGAATTTATTGAAGATGCTCCATTAGATGCTATTGAAATTGAATCTGATAATGCAATTAAAATCCCAGTGAAATAAAAAGTATTTTTTATAATCAATAGAAGAGCACTTATGTGCTCTTCTATTTTTCATATCTATTACCTTCAAAAATAAATACTTATTTTTTTATAATTTATAAATAAGAAATAATATTATGAACAAACTAAAAGAACTAATAAAATAGATATTCACTAAAATTTCTATTTTCTGCAATCATAATACCTCTCTGTTTATTTTAATACGAGATATCTCAGAATTCCGCTCAATATTCGCCTTTATTATTCTTTCTGAATTTTTCTTTGTTTGTTGGTTAGAATTTATTTTTATTACGGATTTTGTGAATGGTACATACTTTCCATAATAAACCTAAGAATAAAAATAATTTGCTTATTACCTCTTAAACTAATTTTTCCTCGTCCACTTTTATTTACATTTCTCTTTTCTTATTCACTTTAAAATCGATTTAAATATACATGTCATTAAATAAGCACAATAAAAATAAACAAAAAAATAATTTTATTAACCTAACGTTTAAGTTAAATAAATTTCAAAAAAAATACAAAAATAGGAATTAAAATCTAATTTTTTAGATGAAGAGCACAATATTTGATAAAATCAACTTTATTTTATTGACCTAGTTTACTCATACCTTTAAGTTACCTGTCACAACAAAATAAATGTAAATAATAATTTACATCATAATTTCTTTTTTATTTAGTCAATATCTTTCAGTTACAGGGAATTTTTATGCAGACTTCATCCCGCAAGCTCCCCTTTTATCGTGTGTTATATATCCAAGTCATTATAGCTATCATTTTCGGTATTTTATTAGGCCATTTTTATCCTGATATTGGTGAATCTTTCAAACCGTTAGGTGATGGATTTATCAAAATAGTAAAAATGATCATTGCTCCTGTTATTTTTCTAACCGTAGTAACCGGCATTGCTGGTATGAACAATATGAAAGCCGTTGGAAAAGTAGCGGGTAAATCGATGATTTACTTTCTTACATTTTCTACAATTGCACTTGTTATTGGATTAATCACTGCCAATATTATTCGCCCTGGTGATGGTTTAAATATCTCTCCTGAATCATTAGACAGTAGCCGAGTAGAAATGTATGTCACTCAGGCACACAGCTCTTCTCTTGTTGATTTTTTCATGAATATCATCCCTGATACTATCGTTAGCCCATTAGTTAACGGCAATATCTTACAAGTGCTGTTTGTTTCTGTGATTTTTGGTTTGGCATTAGCATCAATAGGCTCACGAGGTGAACCTGTATTAAAATTCTTACAGCATCTTTGCGATCCGGTTTTTAAGATGGTTGGTATGCTAATGAAGTTAGCGCCTATTGGTGCTTTTGGTGCAATGGCTTTTACTATAGGCAAATACGGCATTTCTTCCATTGGTAATTTAATGTTGTTGGTGATTACTTTTTATCTAACTGCATTACTTTTTGTGTTGGTAGTTTTAGGTGCTGTTGCTAAATATAATGGTTTTTCTATCCTCTCTTTAATTAAATACATAAAAGATGAGCTTTGGTTGGTATTAGGCACCTCTTCATCTGAAGCTGCGTTGCCCACATTAATGAGTAAAATGGAACAACTTGGCTGTAAAAAATCAGTCGTTGGTTTAGTTATTCCTACTGGTTATTCCTTTAATTTGGATGGTACTAATATCTATATGACCATGGCGGCATTATTTATCGCTCAAGCAACAGGCGTTGATTTGTCGTTAACAGAGCAAATTACATTACTGTTTGTTGCCATGATCAGCTCAAAAGGTGCAGCAGGTGTTACTGGAGCTGGTTTCATTACTCTTGCCGCAACATTATCGGTTGTTCCTAGCGTTCCCGTTGCCGGTATGGCTTTGATCCTAGGTATTGATCGTTTTATGTCAGAATGTCGCGCATTAACTAATCTTGTGGGTAATGCTTGCGCTTGTATTGTTGTCGCTCGCTGGGAAAATGCATTAGACAAAGAGAGAATGAATGATGTTTTTAGTGGAAATGTATCAATAGAAACTAAGCTAGATTCTGATTTAGTATCAGATAAAATAAATGAAAAAACACACTATATAAAAGCATCTGAACAATAGTTTTTATATTTCTTAATAAAACACAAAATAAAAAATATCACGAGAAAACCTCACTTAATAAAGTGAGGTTTAAATCAAAAACTTAAAATTTAAATATCTGTGATAATTTCACTCTGTGGCAATCTTGATTTTGGCAAATTGTAGTTGAAATCATCTTCTTCTCTATAGCCTAATGCAACAATTGCCACGGCATGGAGGCCTTTATCATTTAAAGAAAATGTTGAATCTATTTTTGATAGGTCAAAGCCTTCCATTGGTAAAGCATCAATTCCTAACGTTGCAGCTCCTAATAACAAAGAGCCCATATTTAAATAAACTTGTTTCTCTATCCAATGAGATAAATCATCAAGTTGCTTTTCATGTAAATTAACAAAAAATGATCGAGCAAGTTTATTCTGCTCTTTAAATTCTGCTGTAGAATATCGTCCAGCTTTATCTTCTAATTCAAGCAGATGAGAGAGATATTCTTCAGATAAAGTATTTTTTGCACACATAACCACAACATGTGAAGCACTTAATATTTTCTCTTTATTAAATTCATATCCGCCTTCTGTTGATCCCGCAATTTTCTGCTTTGCTTCATCACTTTTTGCTATAAAAAAATGCCATGGCTGAGTATTCACACTTGATGGGCTTAGTTGTAATAATGCTTTTATTTGTTCTAACTCTTGCTCAGGGATCACTTTATTTTTATCAAAATGTTTTGTCGCATAACGTGTTTTTAATATCTTTAATAAATTCATTTATTACACCTATTCCAAATAAGACACTTGTATCTGTGCTATTTTAATAATAATTTACCATCTAGCAAGTACGCACAATTTATGTATATAGGATACAAATGGATACTGTCAAAAAGAACAGATATAACAACTATACCTATGATGGATGCCCGGTTGAGGCTTCTTTAGAGCTAATGGGAGGTAAAGGAAAAGGCATGATCCTTTACCATTTACAGGGGAAAATACTGCGGTTTAATGAACTAAAAAGAAAACTTATTTCAATAACGCCTAGAATGCTAACTAAACAATTACGTGAACTTGAGTCTGATGGGCTTATTGAGCGCAAAGTATATGCCGAAATTCCACCCAAAGTTGAATATAAATTAAGTGAAGACGGAGAATCACTCTCTCACGTTTTAGCTGCACTACAAAGCTGGGGAGAAGAAAGAGCAATACCTCTATTAGAAAAATCTGCCCATAGGAAATAAAGATAATTAAAATAGACGATTTCAGTTAATTAACATGCATATTAAGCTTAGTTTTAAAGTAAGTTTAAATAGATATTATTCCATACAGGGATATTTTTATGTTTTCTATACTTTCATGTATGCGAATAGGTGAAGTCTGTAAGATTTTATGGACTGATGTCGATTATGCTAGTCGTTCGGTTTTAGTTATAGATAGAAAAGATCCAAGAAAAAAATCGGCAATCACATGGTGGTGCCTTTACTTGGTGAAGCTTGGGAAATTTTGAGCCGACAAAGCAAAACTAATGATAGGATTTTTCCATATAATTCTCAGTCTGTATCTAAAGGTGTTCACAAGGTTAGGGATAAACTGGGAATTATTGACTTCCGATATCACGACCTTAGACGTGAAGGAGCTAGTCGTTTATTTGAGGCAAGATTTAGTATAGAGGAAGTAGCACAAGTCACTTACAACCCTCTGGCAAGTTTACACTGAACTGTTCCCCCAAACGTTACATGACAAATATAACATGCTCACTAATAAATAAATTCAGCCTTATGATTTACATCTATTCTCATTCTCTTATTGTAGGATAGATGTTACCCACGATATTAACACGCCAGTTAATGAATACCCGCCACTCATCCGTGAGTAACGGGTATTCGCCTTCCTTTCATCCCTGACGATAATTAATTACCACTTATCTCGGTAAGCAAAAGCAATAAAATAATCATACTTATTTTGTTCAATTTTATGAGTTATATGCTTTTGAATTGTATCTATCCATTCTTTTTCCAAGTCAAACTCACCATTATTGATAATATTCTCATTTTTTGGATTAACCGTTTCTCCAATTAAAAAATCGTCATCTCCAAAATCTTTGGAATATTCTTCACCAATAAAGTCTTCTGTCTTTTTATCGAACCAATAAACTCTTAATTTCAATCCCATGATTTGTCATCTCCTTATAAATATTTTTTGATATTGCGTTTCGGATCTGCCGGTTTAAGTTGCTTACCCGTTTTCGGGTCAAATGCCCCAATATGTTGTCCATCGCTAGCACGATAACCTTCAATTTCACCATGCTGATAATCCCACTCATAAATTTTACGTCCTTTATCCCCGAGCCAACGAGCTCGTTTACCAGCTCCGCCTTGCTTAGGTGTTTTGGGCTTGCTTTCTTTTAATTCCCCCAATCCCTTAATATCTTGAGTTTTCGGTGGCTCATGGTAACCATGGCCTTTTTCCTTAACGCCCTGGCGTTTTTTATCCTGCTCAGCCTTAAGCTTATCCTCAGCGGCTTTTTTCTTTCCTTCTGCTTTTTTTCGCGATTCAAGAATGGGGGCCAATTTTTTCTTTGCATCTTCGATTTGAGTATGCATTGCTAACACTTGGTCTGCCAGTCTATTATGAAGAGCAGAAAATAGTAATATTTGCCAACCAGTGACTATATTTTCTTTTACTGCTTCATTAACGACATTTCCTAAATAACTTTTGACTCCATCCTTAAGTAAAATAGATAGAAACCTCTTATTATTAAGTGAAATTTCAATATTTTTTAGCGCTTCTTTTTGTTTATAGTTTTGAGAATAAACTAGAGGATTTTTAACAGGATCTGCTAATGCTAAACCTTCTGGCGTAGCTTTGAGTTTATTAATAACAGCGACTTGAGCCTGATAATGTTTATCAATATTAGCTAATCTTTTCTTCGCTTCTTCAAGCTCTAATAATGCAGCTTCTAACGGATGCAGTGTCGACCATTCAGCCCATTCTGTTTCTACTATTTGCTTTTCATTATTGACATCAATGACATCAATAATAGAGACATAAAGAGCTTCATGTTTACCACCAAAATCAACAATGGCATGATGGGTCTTTAATTTAGATGAAGGGATATAATATCCAGCATTGGGCTTAGCGTTGATGACTACTTGTTTATTTTTATCTGCTTTGTTTTCAGAAACGCTAATGCGTACTGGCTTTGCCCCCGTAATAATAGGGGCTGTATAAATGTTAGGTGTGCTTGTTGCTGTTGCCTTTACGATTGGAATACTAATAGCCTGACCTGTAGATACAATGCTTCGTTGCTTTCCAGTATTCTTATCTAAAGCAGACATGACCTGAGTATGTATGCTTAATGATTTTTTTTTACCAATATCACTAATTTGATTAGTAACAATATCCGCAGGCATTGTGGTAACTTTGCGTGCTTTATTTCTATCAAATATATCCCTATCCAAAATGCCATAATTATTCAATAAAGCCATTTCAGCTTGAGTAGACATGATATTGCTACTTGGCCACAATCCTTCGATTGCAATTCCAACACCTGTAACCCTAGCAAGCTTTGGCGCAACTGACATTGCTTCAACTGCACTAGTTCTTAGCGCTGTTAGTGATTTAGAAAAAGCACTCTTAACGTTAGCGGAAACAAATGGACTTGATGTAAAACTGAGAACTCCTTGATAAGTAAGAAAACCTAAAGCAGGAAGAAAAGCTAATGCAGGTGAATTACCGATACCAACATATCGCTTAAATGATAGTCAAAAATCACCTAGGATGATCCATGTAAATGACTTAGCATCTTATATAGACCAGCAAAGAGACGAGGCTGTAATTGAATTTAATCGCTCAAAATAAAAAAGGTGCTCATTAATAAGCACCTTTTATTTGTTATATTAATCGAGATATAACTTAATATTTAATCTTACTTATTCCATCCACTCTGTGTGGAATACGCCATCTTTATCAGTGCGTTTATACGTATGTGCACCAAAGTAGTCACGTTGTGCTTGGATTAAGTTTGCTGGCAATACTTCTGCACGATAGCTATCGTAGTAAGAAATAGCAGCAGAGAATGTTGGCGTAGGAATACCAGCTTGTACACCGTAACAAACAACATCACGTAGCGCTTGTTGGTAATCATCCGCGATTTGTTTGAAGTAAGGCGCTAACAGCAGATTTGCAATACTTGCATCTTCATTATATGCATCTGTAATTTTTTGCAGGAATTGCGCACGAATGATACAACCCGCACGGAAAATCTTCGCGATTTCACCGTAGTTTAAATCCCAGTTATATTCATCTGATGCCGCTTTCAGTTGTTGGAAACCCTGCGCATAAGAAACAATTTTTCCTAAATACAGTGCACGACGAACATTTTCAATAAAGGCTTTTTTGTCGCCAGAGAATGCTTTAGGGGTTGGGCCTGATAATACTTTAGATGCCGCAACACGTTGATCTTTTAATGAAGAGATATAACGAGCAAACACAGATTCAGTGATAAGAGTAACAGGTACACCTAAGTCTAAAGAGCTTTGGCTGGTCCATTTACCGGTACCTTTGTTTGCAGCTTCATCAAGGATAACATCAACAAGGTATTTACCTTCATCATCTTTTTTACGGAAAATATCAGCGGTAATCTCAATCAAGTAGCTACTTAATTCACCTTTATTCCACTCAGTGAAAGTTTCTGCTAATTCTTCATTAGTCAGACCTAAAGAGTGTTTTAATACGGAATAGGCTTCTGCGATCAATTGCATATCGCCATATTCAATACCATTGTGAACCATTTTCACATAGTGACCCGCGCCATCAGCACCGATATAAGTCACACAAGGTTCGCCTTCAGCAACAGCCGCAATTTTTTCAAGGATTGGCGCGACTAATTCGTAAGCTTCTTTTTGTCCGCCAGGCATGATTGAAGGGCCTTTTAATGCACCTTCTTCACCGCCAGAAACACCAGTGCCGATGAAATTAAAGCCTTGCGCTGATAACTCACGGTTACGACGAATAGTGTCTTTAAAGAATGTATTTCCGCCATCGATAAGGATATCGCCTTTATCTAAATGCGGTGTCAATGCAGCAATTGTTTTATCCGTTGCTTCACCCGCTTTTACCATTAATAAGATACGGCGCGGTTTTTCTAACGAATCAACAAACTCTTCAATAGAATAATTCGGAACCAGTTTTTTACCTGGATTTTCAGCGATAACTTCATTAGTTTTATCGCTTGAGCGGTTGTAGATAGAAACAGAATAACCGCGGCTTTCAATATTTAGCGCTAGGTTACGTCCCATTACTGCCATACCAACCACGCCGATTTGCTGTTTTGACATGAAAATAACTCCCGTCTGAAAATAAACCTGCCAGTATCAATGTACTGACAATTTGTTAACCTGATCACATAGTAACTCACTCTCTCACTTGGTGGTAGTTATTGATGTAATTGGTATCACAATCTTTTATACAAAATGAAATTATTACCCTTCTATTGATAATAAATTATTGAAAAATTCCTCCAAATTGCTCATTATTCCCAAGTCGGCATATGCCGTCTTTATAGAAGGTAAAACAAACTGTATGGAATGGATCTTGGATCCGACGATCTGGGTAGGACTTTCCACCCTAATTGTTCTCGAAATCGTACTTGGTATTGATAACCTTGTTTTTATTGCTATTCTGGCAGATAAACTCCCAGCAAAACTAAGAGATAAAGCGCGTATAACAGGGCTATTATGTGCCTTAATAATGCGTGTTGTGTTGTTATTTAGTCTCTCTTGGCTTATCACTCTGACAAAACCTCTTATTACACTGTTTGATCATCCTTTCAGTGCAAGAGATTTAATTATGCTTCTCGGAGGGATATTCTTGCTGTTCAAAGCCACTATGGAGCTTAATGAACGGCTAGAAGGTAAAGACCACAATGAGGGAAAACAACGTAAAACAACCAGCTTTTGGTCTGTTGTTGCCCAAATTATCGTGCTGGATGCGGTATTCTCGCTTGACTCAGTAATAACTGCTGTGGGTATGGTTGATCATTTAGGTGTTATGATTGCGGCTGTTACTATCGCAATGTTCTTAATGATCCTGGCAAGTAAGCCTTTAACGAACTTCGTTAATAACCACCCAACCATTGTGATTTTGTGTTTAAGTTTCTTACTGATGATTGGTTTTGCATTAGTTGCCGAAGGCTTTGGCTACGCCATTCCAAAAGGTTACCTATATGCAGCGATCGGCTTCTCTATCATGATAGAAGTCTTTAATCAGCTAGCACAATTTAATCGTCGCCGTTTCTTATCAGCCTCTCGTTCTTTACGTGAACGAACAGCTGAAGCCGTGTTACGTATTATTAATGGTAAGCCTGAATCATCCGAATTAGATCATCACACATCCGATTTAGTCTCTAATGCTGAAGAGGTATTTGATCCTCAAGAACGTCAAATGATTGTGCGTGTGCTTGGTTTAAGTCAACGTAATGTCAACAGTATCATGACTTCTCGCCATGATGTTGAATATGTAGACTTAAATTCAACGCAAGATGATATCCGCCAATTATTGGAAAAAGATCCTCACTCTCGCCTAGTGATTACTGATGAACAACACAGTGATGAACCCGTTGGAGTTGTGAATGTTATTCAGCTGTTGAATCAACAATTACGTAATGAGCCGTTAAACTTACGATTGTTAGTAACACAGCCACTGATCTTCCCTGAAGGTTTATCCTTATTACAAGCATTAGAACAATTCCGAAGTGCTCATACTCACTTCGCTTTTGTTGTAGATGAATTTGGTTCAGTTGAGGGTATCGTCACGTTAACTGACGTAATGGAAACCATAGCAGGTAACTTGCCAGTCAGTTCTGAAGAAAACGATTCACGCCACGATTTGGTTCAAAATGAAGACGGTTCATGGACTGTTAATGGCTTTACACCACTTGAAGACTTAGTACTTTATATTCCAATAAAATTGGATGAAAAACGTGAGTATGAAACTTTAGCAGGCTTATTAATGGAGCATTTACAACGTGTTCCAACTGTTGGTGAGAAGATCCTTATTGATGGTATTGAATTTGAGCCATTAGAAGTGAACAACCATCGAATTAATAAAGTTCGAATTGTGGAACCTACACCTGAAGACGAAGAAAACGTTGACGAAGCGTAATCCCTGTCAAATAGCAAAATATCCGCCTTAAAGGCGGATATTTTTTATCTGAAGATAGTATCTACTGGAAAGTCATATGCATACCAATGTCTGCGTTAAAATCGTCTGGTTAACCTCGGTTGAAGGAGGAAGACAATCTCCACCGCCTTTAGCTGGTTTTTATTATCCAACCACTCAACTACCTTATGAACCAAATAGCTGGAGTCTTGCCATTGAAATCACTCACACAAAACAAGAGCCTGAACATTGGATAAGTGAGGGAAATATGCAGTTTTTAGTTGAACATGCCCCCCATCATTTATTAGAAAAATTAGAAAAAATTGAAATTTATGAAGGCCCTAAAAAAGTCGCAGATGCTTTTATTCAGTTTAACTAATTATTTTTTATACGACTTTTCTTAAACAAATAAAAAAACGGGCTTTGTTTAATGACAAAGCCCGTCAATAAAATTTAAAACAATAATTTTCTATTAATTCAATTGGTTAATAATTAACCTAATGTACTTGGTACTAGAATTTCAGTCGCAACAATAACAATAATCAACCCTACTAATACTGGTACAGAAACACGTTTCATCACTTCAAACGGTGAAATTTTTGCCATACCGGATACTGCAACCACAACACCAGAAACAGGCGATAATGTACGGCCTAAGTTTGAAGCTTGTAACATAGGAATAGTTAAATAAGCTGGGTTAACACCCATATTGCTTGCTAAACGAGGAATTAATTCAACAAAAGCATAGAATGGTGCATTCCCAGAACCCGTTGTCATTGCAGCTAACATCGTAATTAATACCAGTGCAATCATCATCACAATGGCACCTGAGCCTAATGACTGAGCTCCTTCAATTAAGGCATTAATAAAACCAACAGTTGTTAAGCCTTGAGCAAATACTCCCGCAGCAACTAATAACATAACAACTTGAGCAAATGCATCTGCCATGCCGCGGTAAGCAACTTCTAAACCTTCAAAAACTTGTTTTGCACTGAAGCTACGAATAAATTCGATAATAGCTGCTAAAATCATACAGATGATAATAATGGCAACGATATGAAGCTCTGGTAACCATTTACCATCAAAAACTAAAACACCAATGATTGGCGTAAAAGGTAAAATAGCATAGAAACTTGGTGCGTGAGTTTTGATTTCATTCACGTCTAACATTTCAGTTTCAATGTGCTCTTTGCGGTCAAGGTAACGTTGCCAGAAGAAGTGTGCAATACACATACCAATAATTGCAGCAATAGAGATAGGTAATGTGGTTTTAAATGCAAAATCAATCAGTGGCATTTGAGATGCTTCAGCAGCTAAAATAACATCGCCCGATGTTGGCGCTAAAATGATAGAGGCTGGAGACGCACAAATTGCAGCTGCCGCACCGCGACTAATTCCCATATTCACCATAACAGGGAACAGTGTTGCCATTAACAACACCCCTAAACCTGTTGCTGATGAAACGGCCAGTGACATTAGGCACGCAACAATATAAGCCGCAACCATCAGCAGATAAGGTGAGTTGATCATTTTCAGAGGACGTGATGCTAATTTAACAACAACATCATTAGCACCAATGTGTGTCATATAAGAAGCAAAACCACAAAGTATCATGATCATCATACCTAAATCGCCACCACGGCTCATTAGTAGATTTTTCACATACTCAACAATATCGATTAAGCCGTAGCCTGTCGCAGTTGCACTTGCAGGTAAAACAGCCCTTCCCATAATAACGCTGATGATCAGTAATAACAGACCACCAGTCATTAAAACGCCGGTTGGTGAATAGCCTTTTACAATATAGCGTCCAACGCCTACAGCAACTAAGGCGCCGATAAGAATTTCAATCATTTATTTATCCTGTCTAAAGTAATCATTTATAAAATGAAGTTTTTTATTTTTATCATCATTTTTGCGTTTAGTGTGATTGACACACTCTGCCCAAAGGCAACGTTGCAGTGTATGACATATATCAAAAAAAACGACTATTTTTTTGTATAGATATAGCACGAATGCTTATTTTTCATTCAAAACGTAAATTAAATGATAGATATAAAGCAAAAAGCACACAATTATCAAAATTGTGTGCTTTTATTAAGAGTGTGATGAAGTTAAAAGTCGTGAAATTAAATTTTCTTCAATAGCTGATTAAGTGCTTTTACTTCTGGGCTTTCAGCATCTTGCTTATTCAGCCAATTATCGATAGCTTGTTTCGCTTTTTGCTGTAATTGATCGCGCAATAATTTTTCAACATTGAGCTCATATTGCACCGCATTCCAATCCCCATAAAGTCTTAATGGAATATCAATTTTAGCCAGTTGGCGGATAAATTCATTTTCTTTACCCCACCCTTTTTTAATATTAACCAATAATGTTACATCAAGATCATGACGTTGAAGGTTAACTTTACCCTGCCCTTTAATTTGATAAGCATCAGCTTGAGCATCAAGGGAATTAACCGCCAATTGTCCTTTGGGTGTTAATTTAAATTGGGCAATGACATTATCTGCTTGAGTGTAACTTTCGATATCTTCAGGATAAATCACTTTATCTGTCGCTTGAGCAATAGATTGCTGGATCACCTGTGGGACATTTAAGCCCTGCATCTTAAATTGAGTTAATGAGGTATTCAGTGTGCCCTGCCAGTAATGATAAAAGGCTTTTCGGTTATATCCCGCACCTTCAACATTTCCTTTGGCTGAAATTAATCCACTGAAATTTTCAGGCTGATTGAACGCATGCAATAGAGGTTGTAACGGAATATTATTCATTGTGATATCCATACTAATATGTGCTGGCACAATACTTGTAGAAATCACGGTAGGAAGTGAAAAATCACCCTGAAGAATTTTTCCTGTTAAAGTTTGAATATTTAGCGAATTAGGGTTATTTAGCGCATCAAGTTTAAAATTATTAATCTCTAAATCTTTATAAAGGAGCTTATTTAGTGCTAATTTCAGCGTAAATTCAATATCGCCCCAATGGGTTAAATCATATTCTTTATTTTCAATAGTCACTGAAGTAATAACCGGCTTGGCCATAATCGTGGCATTTGGTGCTGGAGCCGCATGCGCAGTATTAAATAATGAAAATGATGATGGTATTTTATTATCTTTAGGAACCAATAATGCTGTTTCAGTTGTTTTAGCCACTGCTAACTCTGGTAACAACGTATTTAAATTTAATTGTTCACCTTTTAAATCAACCTGATAACGTGTTTTATTCGCAAACTCTGCACTAACACTGCCTTGTAATTGACTATCATTAGCAGTGAGATTTAGGTTATCAAATGAAATTTTTCTCACACCCTCATTTTGGATCATAAAATCCGAGGTTAAACTTCCTATTATACCATTTTCAGGGATTTCAACTCCGGATAATGCATAATCTAACTGCGTGATCGTACCATTGATTTGGTAAGGGTAGCTGTTCATATCAGCATTAGCAGCAACATTTAGCGTTATCTCACGACGATCACGATTTACTTTCGTACTCATCTCTAGATTAATTTGTTTTTTATCATCTGTTTTCAGCGATAAATTAATATCACGCAAATTAAGCTGCTCGCCATCTTTCATTTGCCAAATAATTAAGCTGTCTGAAATTTTAACTTTGGCAATATTTAACTGCCAATTATTCGCTCTTGTTTCAATCACAGGGTGAGAAACATCTTTAGGTGTAGAAGGAGAAACTATTTTTGGAATAGCCTTACTTTCAGGTGTTTGACGTACTACGGCACCTTTAAGCATGACTTCTTTTACTTCAAGTTGATGAGAAAGAAGCGGTAATAACTCAACATCCAAACGCATATTATCCGCAGTAATTAAAGGCATTTCAGCACCAGGTGCTGTCAATGACATTTTACCACTAATAATGCTCAGTTTTGGCCAAACATGCCAACGCATATCATCTTGTAATGTGAGTTTATAACCGCTTTGTTTTTCAACTCTTTCAACAAGATATCCACGGAAATCATTAGGGTTAATGAGTAAAACTAATGCTGTTAAGCCTGCCAAAATAACCACAAGCAAAATAGCCAGTGTTGTCAAAAACCTTTTCATATAATTACCCGTTTAGTGAAATCTGATAATGATGATTATAAAGATAGTTAATCTTCACTAATTCGACTACCTACCGCACCTTGTTGATTTTTATACTTAGCATCTTGACGACGATTATAAGGTCTATCCGCAGGGCCTGACATAGGTTCAAAGCTTAATGCGCCAATCACCATGCCCGGTCTTAATGCAAGAGGCAGTTTACCTGAATTAAAGAATTCTAATACGATTTGTCCATGCCAACCAGGATCAATACGATGTGCAGTAACGTGCACCATCAAACCTAAGCGTGCTAATGATGAGCGTCCATCTAACCATCCCACCACATTATCAGGTAATGTGACTGACTCAAGTGTCACAGCTAATGCTAATTCACCAGGATGTAAGTAAAACGCTTCACCTTCAGGTAAAACAATTTCATCACTCATCACACGTTCTAATGCAGCATTCACTTCAGCTTTTGGGCCACTCAGATCAATATAAGCGGCAGTATGTCCTTGGAAAACACGAAACTGGTTTCCTAAGCGAACATCTGCTGTTGCGCCGTTAATTCGCTCGACAGGCGGGCGAGGCTCAATGACTAATTTACCTTCATCCAGCCACTGAATAATATCACGGTCGCATAATCGCATTTTATTTCCTTCTTCAAGTTAATTAGGCAGTTTCATCATGCATGAAAGCTGCCCATAAATGAACCTATTATTCGCAGAACTGCCCTATTTTTGCTTTCAGAATATCAATCGCAACGCGGTTTTTACCCCCTCTTGGCACAATAATATCGGCATATTGTTTAGAAGGTTCAATAAACTGGAAAAACATCGGACGAACAGTTTTATTATATTGTTCAATGACTGAGTCTAAGCTACGCCCACGTTCATTTACATCACGTTTAATTCTACGCATTAAACAGATATCTAATGGTGTATCAACAAAAATAGAAAAATCCATCTCTTCACGTAGGCGTTTGTCTGTTAATAACAAAATGCCTTCAATGATGATAACTTTTTTTGGTCTAAAAGGAATGGATTCTGCTTTGCGTGTGTGAGCGACGTAATCATATTGGGGGAGTTCGATGGCTTTTCCTGCTTTTAATTCACACAAATGTTGGTATAAAAGTGAGTGATCCATCGAATTTGGGTGGTCATAATTGACCTTATATCGTTCTTCCATCGTTAAATCACTTTGGTCACGATAATAACAATCTTCTGGTATCACACCGATATTATGATCACCTACTTGTGCTCTTAATTCACGGTAAAGCGTACTTGCAATAAGACTTTTACCCGAAGCAGAAGCTCCAGCGATACCTACAATTGTGCACTGATGTGCTGTGTCAGCCATAATCAAAAACCTGGTTTGAAATAAAAAGAGGGATAACGTAATAATATGTAAATATTACGCTAGCGCAGATTATAGTTTTGAAATCACTCTGGTTCCAGCGTAAAACCAGAAATCTATTTGTTTTTTATCAAAAACAGCCGGAAATCACATGTAAAAAATGGAAAGCCAAATGACTCTCCATTTAAATCAGCAAATAATTTCAGGCATTATTCTACTGTGATTACACTGCGCGGAAAGAAATTTCCGTTGGAATTGCATCACCATCCCAATACATTTGAGCAGAAACGGTTGACGCTATTTCGCGATAAATATCAGCAAATTCACCTTCTGGATCACGCATCACTGTTGGCTGTCCACGGTCTAAGTCTTCACGTAAAGAGATATGAAGAGGAACTTGACCTAATAATTGGCAATGATATTTCTCTGCCAATTTCGCCGCGCCACCGGTACCAAAGATAGGCTCAAGGTGACCACAGTTACTACAAATATGCGCACTCATGTTTTCAATGATACCTAATACAGGTACATTGACTTTCTTAAACATGACAATCCCTTTCATTGCATCCACCAGCGCAATATCTTGTGGTGTTGTGACCACAACCGCTGCGGTTACAGGGATATTTTGGGATAAGGTTAATTGAATATCACCTGTTCCTGGTGGCATATCGATAACGAGATAATCTAAGTCAGGCCACAACGTATCTTGGAGCATTTGCATTAACGCCTTGCTCGCCATAGGACCACGCCATACCATCGCATTATCATCAGTCACTAAATAACCGATAGAGTTAGACGCTAATCCATAAGCCATAATTGGCGCCATATGTTGTCCATCAGGAGACGTTGGACGCTCCATTGTGGTACCTAACATATTAGGAATAGACGGCCCATAAATATCCGCATCAAGAATACCCACTTTAGCACCTTCTTGTGCAAGAGCTAATGCAAGGTTAACGGCTGTACTTGATTTACCTACACCACCTTTACCAGAGCTCACAGCAAGAATATTACGCACGCCATTAACGCCAGGCAGATCATTTGCACGACGTAAGGTTGAAATATTATGCTTGAGTTTCCATTCAATCGCTTTTGCGCCTGTGATGTCACGAAGTTCAGCTGTCTTTTCTTCGATTAGCGCTTGGAAAGGTTTTTTCCAAACAAATGGCATCACTAATTCGATATGAAGAACATCGTCAATCATCGCACATTGATGTAATGCTTTTAGAGAAAGCAGATTACGTTTCAATGTCGGGTGTTCAAAAGTAGACAAGACACCTGAAACTTTTTCGTTCAGAATCTCAGGGGTGGTCTGCTCGGGGGATTTATCACTCATCCCGGCTCCTCTCGTTTTCATTATTTATTTACTATATGAGTGTATCTATCATATCAGATAGTAGATGACTACGATAATGCCTTACCTCAATTTGCCAACTGAAATTTCTCTTGCAAAAACTCCATTATTGCCCTAGCGACATCATGACGGATCGGTTACCATCAAAGTCCCTTTTATTAATTTTATGGAAGTAAGATCCTTACTATGTCTCACGTCGCGAATAAATTATTGGTAACCTGCGCGTTACCTTATGCTAACGGTTCAATTCATCTCGGTCATATCCTTGAGCACATTCAGGCAGATATCTGGGTCCGTTATCAACGAATGCGCGGCAAAGAAGTTCATTTCATCTGCGCTGACGATGCCCACGGCACTCCAATTATGTTGAAAGCTCAACAATTGGGTATAACCCCTGAAGCCATGATTGAAGAAATGAGCAAAGAGCATCAGCAGGATTTTGCTGGCTTCAATATCAGCTATGATAATTATCACTCTACACACAGTGAAGAAAGTCGTGAATTATCGACGAAAATTTATCTAGCACTGAAGAAAAATGGTCACATCAAAAGCAAAACAATTTCTCAGCTGTATGATGAAGAAAAAGGCATGTTTCTTCCTGACCGTTTTGTAAAAGGCACGTGCCCTAAATGTAAAGCACAAGACCAATACGGTGATAACTGTGAAGTATGTGGCTCAACATACAGCCCTACAGAATTAATTAATCCACGTTCTGTCGTTTCAGGATCAACACCTGTAATGCGCGAAACAGAACACTACTTCTTTGACTTACCTGCATTCAGCAACATGCTACAAGCATGGATCCGTTCAGGCGCACTGCAAGAACAAGTTGCGAATAAAATGCAAGAATGGTTCGACAGTGGTTTACAACAATGGGATATCACTCGTGATGCGCCTTATTTCGGTTTCGAAATTCCAGATGCACCGGGTAAATATTTCTATGTATGGCTAGATGCACCGATTGGCTACATGAGTTCATTCTTAAACTTATGTGAAAAACGCGGTGATTTAAATTTTGATGAGTTTTGGAATAAAGACAGCAAAGCTGACCTTTATCACTTTATTGGCAAAGATATCGTCTATTTCCACAGCTTATTCTGGCCAGCTATGTTAGAAGGCAGTGAATATCGCAAGCCAACAAACCTATTTGTTCATGGTTATGTCACTGTAAATGGCGCCAAGATGTCTAAGTCTCGTGGCACATTTATTACCGCTCGCGCCTATCTTGATCATTTTGATGCTGATTGCCTACGTTATTATTACGCAGCAAAACTTTCATCACGCATTGACGATATTGACCTAAACTTAGAAGACTTTGTTCAGCGCGTAAATAGCGACATCGTAAATAAAGTCGTTAACCTAGCATCACGTACCGCTGGTTTTATCAGCAAGCGTTTTGATGGCAAATTAGCAGATTCTTTAGATGATGCTAAGCTTTATCAGCACTTTGTTGATATGCAAGAAAACATTGCACAATCATTCGAAAATCGTGAATTTAGTAAAGCCATCCGTGAAATTATGGCATTAGCTGATGAAGCTAACCGTTATATTGACGAAAAAGCACCTTGGGTAGTGGCAAAACAAGAAGGTCAAGACGCTCAGTTACAAGCAATCTGCACCATGGGAATTAACTTGTTCCGCGTGTTGATGACGTATCTGAAACCAGTCTTACCTTCACTAACAGAACGTTCAGAAGCATTTTTGCAAACTCAATTAACATGGGATGCACTTGCACAACCGCTGTTAGGCCAAGAAATCACTAAATTCAAAGCGCTGTTTAACCGTATTGAAATGGATAAAGCCAATGCAATGGTTGAAGCATCTAAAAGTACCATTGCACCCGTAAAAGAAGTCTCTGGTCCATTAGCTGATTCACCGATCCAAGAAACCATCAAGTTTGATGATTTTGCAAAAATTGATATGCGTATCGCTGAAATTAAACAAGCAGATTTTGTTGAAGGCTCAGACAAACTGTTGAAATTAATTTTGGACTTAGGTGGAGAAACTCGCCAAGTATTTTCCGGTATTCGTACAGCATACCCAGATCCTAAAGTGTTAGAAGGTCGCTTAACAGTAATGGTGGCAAACTTAGCACCTCGTAAAATGCGTTTTGGTATTTCAGAAGGCATGGTAATGGCTGCCGGCCCGGGTGATAAAGATATCTTCTTACTCAGCCCAGATACTGGTGCAAAACCGGGCCAACAAGTGAAATAACAACCAAAATTCATTTGCCAAGTAAATAAATGGCGGGGTTCTATTAGAGCCCCGCTCTTTTTTTATTGTGATCCATAGCACACTTTCAAAATCGGTGTATGATAATTCTGTTAGTTGATTTGGGACACTTACTTATGAAATCTAAACGGGCACGATTGCAGATTACACTTTGGCATTATCTACGATCTTTTTTGGTACTTTATCTTTGTCTCTTTGCTGGTAATCTTATTTCAGCCCTTCTACCCTTCGCGGTTCCAGGCAGTATTGTTGGCTTACTGATCCTTTTTGGTCTACTTGCTTTCCAGCTTATCCCTTTACGTTGGGTTAAACCCGGTGCCAATATCCTATTAAAAAACATGTCATTACTCTTTATCCCTATCGGTGTTGGTGTAATGAACTATTATGATTTGTTAAGTCAGCAACTTTTTCCCATCGTTTTAGCCTGCGTCGTGAGTACCTTTGGTGTTATGGCGCTCGTTGCATATTGCTCACACTACGTTCATCGTGAACGCATTATCGTGGGTTCAAAACCAGACCAAGTTGAAGATATTGTTGAAACAAAAGAGAAAGACGACGATAACGCGTTAAGCGAGAAGAAAAAATGTTAGCCATATTGATGAATATTTGGTGGTCACTACCTTTAAGTATTTTTATTTTTTACTTAGCTCGTAAGCTTGCAGCCCGATTTAAATTGCCTATTTTAAATCCGCTTTTAATTGCTATTGTGGTGATTATTCCTATTTTATTAATAACTAAAATACCTTATGAAAATTATTTTGCAGGTAGTCGTATTTTAAATGACTTACTACAACCTGCTGTTGTCGCTTTAGCTATCCCACTTTATCAGCAATTACACCAAATTCGCGCACAGTGGAAATCATTAATTAGTATTTGCTTTATTGGTAGTGTTGCTGCTATGGCTAGTGGTACTGCAATTGCCTTATGGGCTGGTGCAACACCTGAAATCGCAGCATCAATCTTACCTAAATCCGTCACAACACCTATCGCGATGGCAGTCGCAGACTCCATAGGTGGTATTCCTGCAATCAGTGCTGCATGTGTTATTGCAGTAGGTATTTTAGGTGCCATTTTTGGTCACACTCTATTCAAGATATTGCGAATTCCGACTCACGCCTCTCGAGGTTTAGCTATGGGAACCGTTTCGCATGCAGTGGGAACAGCAAGAGCTGCAGAAGTGGATTATATCGAAGGTGCTTATAGTTCATTAGCATTAATGACCTGTGGGATTATTACCTCTTTACTTGCTCCATTTATATTCCCTATTATTTTGCATCTTTATAGTTGATCTCTTTCTTACTCTCCATTCTTAACTCCCCGATTTAATTAAATTTATTTCGGGGATTTTTACTATAAATTTGAGACACATCTCTCAATTAATGAATTTGTTGCAATTGTTTCATTGAAAATATGATTTTCATCACATATAAGAATGGGGAAAGATGCCTAGAATCTTATAATACAGAAAGATTAATGGGAGACTCATGTATGCATACTCGTTTTCAGGCAATTTGGTCAGATTTATCTCCGCAGTTACAACACGCACTTGCTCCTTATCTTGAGCAGGGTGCATTCCCTGCAATGTTCACGGCAGAACAGGTCAACGCCATAAAAACACAGTTACAATGTAATGATGATGCCTTAGCCCTTGCACTTTTGCCTGTTGCTGCGGCTTGTGCTGTTGCACCTATCTCTAACTTCAAAGTAGGTGCGGTTGCTCGTGGTGAAAGTGGTAATCTTTACTTCGGTGCCAATATGGAATTTGCTGGCGCACCATTACAACAAACAGTCCATGCTGAACAAAGTGCGGTAACTCATGCATGGCTACGTGGTGAATCTCGCTTAATTTCAATCACTGTAAACTATACACCTTGTGGTCATTGTCGCCAGTTTATGAACGAACTCAACAGCGGCACCCATATTCAGATCCAATTACCTGGTAGAAAAGTAGCGACATTAGGGGATTATTTACCTGATAGCTTTGGCCCGAAGGATCTCAATATCACCTCTTTATTAATGGATAAGGTTAATCACGGTTACAAAATTGATAACCCTAGTGAATTAGCACAACAGGCGCTACAAGCTGCCAATCGTAGCCATGCACCTTATAGTGAGTCTCACAGTGGTATTGCTGTTCAAATGAAAAATGGCAAAATTTTCCAAGGTAGCTACGCAGAAAATGCTGCATTTAACCCAAGCTTACCGCCATTACAAGCCGCATTAATTTTATTAAATATGGCAGGTGAGAGTGTGATGGAAATTGAATCTGCTGTCCTAATTGAAAAAGCAGAAACAATTTTAACACAATGGGATGCAACTCAAGCCACATTAACGGCTTTAGGTTGCCACCAGATGCAACGCATCACTTTGTAAAAAGTTTTAACTTATTCCTCTAAAAATCTCTCCTAAAAAAGCATCAGCATGTAAATTTTGCTGATGCTTACCAGAAAAAGTTGTAACAACTGTATCTATCTCTCATTTCTAAGCATAAAAATCATAAAAAAATAACATAAGCTGTACATATTTTTATTATTTTGTAGGATCTACAATTGTCATGTGACTAACTGCCTTACAAGAGTATTTTTCATGGAACTGGAACACGAAAGTAAACGCCCTCTCTACATCCCGTATGCAGGCCCAATCCTGCTTGAATTTCCCCTGTTAAATAAAGGTAGTGCTTTCAGCGAAGAAGAACGCAGCACCTTTAACTTACATGGTTTACTGCCTGAAGCAGTTGAAACTATTGAAGAGCAGGTTGAACGCGCTTATCGCCAATATCTTGATTTCAAAAACGATAACGACAAACATATTTACCTAAGAAATATCCAAGACACCAATGAAACGCTGTTTTACCGTTTATTGGAATCTCACCTTACTGAAATGATGCCAATCATTTACACACCAACAGTGGGTGAAGCTTGCGAACATTTCTCTGATATTTATCGTCGTGCTCGCGGATTGTTTATCTCTTATCCTAACCGCGCCAATATCGACGATATGCTACAAAACGCCACTAAACAAAACGTAAAAGTGATTGTTGTCACTGATGGCGAACGTATTCTTGGTCTAGGTGACCAAGGCATCGGTGGTATGGGTATTCCTATCGGTAAACTCTCTTTATATACCGCGTGTGGGGGTATCAGCCCAGCGTACACATTGCCTGTTGTACTTGATGTTGGTACTAACAATCCACAACGTTTAAACGATCCACTATATATGGGATGGCGCCATCCTCGTATTACTGGTGATGAATATAACGAGTTCGTTGATGAATTTATTCAAGCTGTTAAACGTCGCTGGCCAAATGTTTTGCTGCAATTTGAAGACTTCGCGCAAAAAAATGCGATGCCTTTACTAAACCGTTATCGTGATGAATTATGTTGCTTTAACGATGATATTCAAGGTACTGCGTCTGTTACTTTAGGTAGTCTTATCGCGGCTAGCCGTGCTGCGGGGCGCCAATTAAAAGACCAAACAGTCACTTTCTTAGGTGCAGGCTCTGCGGGTTGTGGTATTGCTGAGCAAATCATTGCCCAAATGAAATCTGAAGGCTTAAGCGATGAGCAAGCGCGTGAGCGTATATTCATGGTTGACCGTTTTGGCTTATTAACTGATAAACTACCAAATTTACTTGATTTCCAAAGCAAGCTTATCCAAAAAAGTGAAGCCATTGCTGATTGGAAAACAGAAAGCGATGCGATTTCGCTGTTAGAAGTAGTTAAGAATGCAAAACCAACAATCTTAATTGGTGTTTCAGGACAAGCAGGGTTATTCACTGAAGAAATTATTCGTGAAATGCACAAACACTGTGAACGCCCTATTGTGATGCCATTATCTAACCCAACTTCACGTGTTGAAGCCCGCCCTGAAGATATTATCAATTGGACAGATGGCCAAGCTTTAGTTGCAACTGGCAGCCCATTTGCACCTGTAAAATACAAAGATAAAGAGTATCCAATTGCACAATGTAATAACTCTTATATCTTCCCAGGCATTGGGTTAGGTGTTATTGCCTGTGGTGCTAAACGTGTGACTGATGCCATGTTAATGGTTGCAAGTCGTGCATTAGCTGATTGCTCACCAATGGCAAAAGAGGGTGACGGCTCACTATTACCTTTACTGGCTGATATTCAACAAGTTTCGCGTTATATTGCAAAACAAGTTGCAAAAGAAGCACAAGTACAAGGTGTTGCTACTGTCACCTCAGATTCAGCCTTAGAAGAAGCAATTGAACGCAACTATTGGCAGCCTGAATACCGTATTTACAAAAGAACGTCATTCTAAATCGTTTTAAACACTAAGTACCATTCTGAAAAGCGCATCATTACTTAATATGAGGCGCTTTTTTCTTGCTTCCCTATCTCTGCTCAAGTAGCCTTAACCATTATGAAAGTCATTTGTTATTTGCGTCATTAAGGCAAGGACATGCTAAAACGCCTCATTTATCTTTTTCTCACACTTTTTATTCTACTTGCAGTCACCTTGATTGCCTGCGATCGCTGGAT
Source organism: Proteus sp. fly-1089 (assembly GCF_040138965.1). NCBI lineage: Bacteria > Pseudomonadati > Pseudomonadota > Gammaproteobacteria > Enterobacterales > Morganellaceae > Proteus > Proteus sp. fly-1089. The sequence continues at coordinate 76,769 of NZ_JBEETS010000001.1, read as the reverse complement.
CGGGTGGAAAACAAACCCTTATATTTTTGAAGATATTGATAGATTACCCGCTAAAAAAGTGGGCATGGTGTTAGGTACATCAAAATATTACACCAGTGGTTACATTAACCAATTTTATCAATATCGCATCCAAGGTGCTGTTAATGCCTATAACAGTGGTAAAATCCAGTATTTATTATTAAGCGGGGATAATGCAAAGCATAGCTATAATGAGCCTAATACAATGCGTAAAGATCTCATTAAAGCGGGTATTCCGGCTTCTCGTATCGTAATGGATTTTGCAGGATTCAGAACGCTTGATTCTGTTGTGCGGACAAAAGAAGTTTTTGGGACTGATGGCTTTACTATTATTACGCAACGTTTTCACTGTGAACGAGCTGTTTTTATCGCATTAGAAAAAGGAATTGATGCGCAATGTTTCGCAGTTGCATCCCCTAAAAGTATGTTTAAAGTACGCATACGTGAGGTATTTGCCAGAGTAGGTGCAATAATTGATGTATATATTCTAAATCGAGAGCCACGCTTTTTAGGGCCGCCAGAAACAATTCCCGCGATACAATCTATTCCTGATGGCATTAAAGGATATCCCGCAGTTTCACCAGAGGAAGTTGAATCACTTCCTCTAAGTGACAACAATCACGAAAAAACCTAAAAGAATTGCGCTAATTTTGAGGCTGATTTACGCCAAATCCACTCTATTGGGCCTTGTGGAAAATAGCGTAGCCAAATTACGGCAAAAGCAATATTGATTGCCCAAATAACCACAACAAAAGGCATCAGTTCAGGTAAGGTAAATTGGTTAAATAATCCCATCCGCTGAAATAGGATAATGCCGATAAGACTTTGCATTAAATAGGTCGTCAGCGCCATTTTTCCTACGCAACGTAAAGCATAGGCAAAATAAGAGTGACTAATTGTATTCCAACTCCAATAAAATAACGCAATATATCCCAAGCTTTGTATAACTTGGATCAACATCGTCAAAGGCTGTGCCCAAACCGCAGCCCAGAGATAATCCCAATCAAAAAAATAATCTACCAGCACAATAATCGTTTGTAAGCTTAAACTGATTGAGAGAAAACAAAGTGCCACATAACCATAGTGTGTACGGCTAAATTTCTGCTGTAACCAGCCTGATGCCATTAGCGCAGCACCCATCAACATTGCGCCAAATAAAAACCAACTATATTGACGTACCAAATTAAAAACAAAAATACTTAATTCATTCAAACGATAATAAATACTATTTAAATAAGGCCCTGTTTTCCAATCGGATTCAACCATTTGGGAATATGGCGTGCTGTACCAAACGGTATCAATAAAATCACGATAATAATAAAACAACACACCTAAAATAAGTGCACCACAAAAATAGAGTATCGCTCCCAATATAAATTGGTTCTTTGTCGTTATTGATTTGATAAAGACAAAAACAAATAAACCACACACACTATATGGAAATAAGATATCACCTTCCCAAAGAAATAGTGTGTGAATAACACCAATCAACGCTAACACAACTAACCGCGATAAATTAAAACGTGTTCCTTTGCGTAGTAGCAAGTAAAGCGTACCACCAAATAATAACGCAAAAATAAAGAGGAACTTGCCTTGGGCAAAAAGGTTTAATGCCATCCATGTTATACGATCACCAAAAGAGGCTTCCCCCGAATGTAACGGGTTAAATGAAGCCACTCTTAATAAGGCAAAACCTGAAATATTGAGCAATAAAATGCCAAGGATCGCCATTCCTCTCAACGCATCAAGTGCTTCGATACGTTGATGAGACGATTCATTCATTTATTTGAAATCTCAAAGGTGACGAACAGCGCGTAAAAATTCCTGACGCGTATTTTGACTCGATTTAAATAACCCACCTAACGAGGTTGTCGTGGTTGCACTCGTTGCATCACGAATACCACGAGCTTTAACACAGTAATGAACCGCATCAATAGAAACAGCCACATTTTTTGTGCCTAGTAACGTTTGTAATGCGATAAGAATTTGCTGGGTTAAACGTTCTTGAACTTGAGGACGTTGAGCAAAAAATTGCACAATACGATTAATTTTTGATAAACCAATCACTTTATCTTTTGGAATATAAGCCACAATCGCCTTGCCATCAATGGTAACAAAGTGATGTTCGCAAGTACTGGTTAATGTGATATCTCGTACTGTCACCATTTCATCAACTTGCATTTTATTTTCAATTAGTGTGATTTTTGGGAAGTTGTGATAATCCAGTCCTGAGAAAATTTCATCAACATACATTTTAGCAATACGACGAGGCGTTTCAGCTAAACTATCGTCAGTTAAATCCAGATTTAACAGCTTCATCACTTCTGTCATATGATGTTCAATTTGCTGTTTACTCTCACTTGGAGATAGCTTTGATTCACGAAGAGGCGTTTCCAAACCGCGTTCAACTAACGCAGCGTGCACCCATTGCGCCTCTTTACTTAATGATGACATTGGACTCTCCGATAAACACATTAATGAAGTATCTGTTTCGCTGTCAGCGACAACAGCCTACACTTTAGATGACATGAATCACATTATCCAGCGATACCGCATTTTTCGTTATGAAATTATTGCATTTTTGTATGAACTATTTTTAGATTAAGCCTTTTTTTTCTCTTTTAAACACACCAGAAAACCACCGATTATCAACACAATAAAGGCAACATAAAGCGCAGGTTCTAATTTCCCGGTTAATGCCGTTGAAAGCGAAGAAACAATAGGACCAACCAATTGTCCAATAGCATAAAAAGTCGTGAGTAAACCCGCCATATAACGCCCATGAGCAGGTGCTAACTCTCTACCTCGTAAAAAAGCAAGTTGTACCGCACACATCAAACCGCCACCAATTAAAAAAGCACCTATCGCAAGCCCTGTTATTGTCGGTATCCACTCTGCGATCAAAATACCTAATGCTTGTAACCAGAGCGTAATGGCTAAGCGTAACTGCGTGTTTAATACATTACGCGTTAAAATGGCAATTCCGATACATAATGCAGCAGAAGCACCAAATATGGGCCAAACAAATTGTGCGATTAAGCTCCCTGGGAAGCGCTCTGCTGCCATTTGAGAAAGAAATGTAGCCGGTAAAATATAACCAAAACCCGCAAAGGTATAACCCAAAATCAACTTTTTCATTGCTGGTGTCAGTGTTAAAGGTGCAATTTTTACCTCTTCTCGACTCATCGCCCAAGGTTTAGGAAGGTGGTAACACACATATATTGCACAAATAAAAGCAAGCGAACCATAAATAAGCCAGCCAGTCATCGCATTCATTTGCCATTTCATAATTAATACAGCGAGCATTCCGCTAATAAATATACCAGCCCCTGTTCCCGCATAAACAGCAACGCTTAATGCAGGGCGATTAAGGCGAGCCAATAACTCATTGGCCCATGACGCCACCAGCACCAACGTCCAACCACTTGCCCAACCGATAAAAAAACGAGCAATACTGTGTGTAAATGCGTCATTTAAAAAAGCGGACAACAGAGTAATTATCACCGCCCCCCAAAGTCCCGCCCACAAGCGATACCCCACTCCTTTAACTGCTTTCATTGCATCATAGGAGCCAGCAAGATAACCAAGATAATTAAATGCAGCGACAATGCCAGCACTTGTTAGCGTCAATTGATATTCTGCAATCATCAATGGCACTTGTGGTGTAAAGGTAAAGCGCCCTATCCCCATTGCAACGACTAAAGCAAGAAAACCACTAAACGCGATATGAAAAGCTTGCGCTGAATGACTTTGGTGATTTGAAGTATTCATTGATATCCATTATTTTGTTTTATCGTTTTATACATTTTAAATGTGCTGTTCATTAATAACAGAACATGCAACATATTAACCCCAGACAGTTAACATTTTTGTAATAATACGTTTCGTTTCTTTCTAGTCACAAGATGATCTCTGACATGATGATGTCCATCGTGATAGATTAGTATCATGAAATAAAACAGAACATTTCGATAGATCTTGGAGTATATGATGAGTCAATGTCACGTTAGCGGTTTATTATCTCTTGATGAAGCGCTAGAAAAACTACTTGAAAAACCGCTGGCAATTACCGATACCCTTAACATCCCATTAAATAATGCAGCCGATTATATTCTAAGTGCAGATATTACATCTCCACTCAATGTTCCACCTTTTGATAATTCTGCAATGGATGGTTACGGACTTCGTTACGCTGACTTAGACACCCAAACTCCTCTTCCGGTGGCGGGAAAATCGTTTGCGGGTATTCCTTTTGAGGGAGAACTTCCTGCTGGTCAATGTGTCCGCATTATGACAGGAGCAATGGTTCCTACAGGCGTTGATACTGTCATTATGCAAGAAGAAGCTGAAGTCACTGAAAATGGTGTTCATTTTCCACAACCTGCTAAGAAAGGCCAAAATATTCGCCGTATTGGTGAAGATATTAAAGAAAACGATATTGTATTATCTGCTGGCACTAAACTTTCAACAGCGCAATTACCTTTAATCGCCTCTTTAGGTGTGGCAACGGTACAAGTTTATCGTCGTTTAAAAGTGGCTGTTTTCTCTACGGGTGATGAATTACAAACTATCGGTCAGCCATTAAAAACGGGGCAAATATATGATACTAACCGTTTTGCTGTACGCTTAATGCTTGAAAAATTAGGTTGTGAAGTTTTAGATTTAGGCGTTATTCCTGACTCACCTGAAAAACTCCGTGAAACCTTTAAAAAAGCAGATCAAGAAGCAGATTTAGTGATCAGCAGTGGCGGTGTTTCTGTAGGTGAAGCAGATTACACCAAACAAATTCTTGATGAAATTGGGGAGATTGGTTTTTGGAAATTAGCCATTAAACCAGGAAAACCATTTGCATTTGGTCGATTGCACAATGCATGGTTCTGCGGTTTACCGGGTAACCCTGTCTCAGCAACCGTCACATTCTATCAATTAGTTCAGCCTTTGATTGCGCGGTTATCAGGTTTTAGTCATTGGAAAGCACCACAACGTTTCCAAGCCATAACACAATCACCATTGAAAAAATCAGTGGGTCGTCTTGATTTTCAACGTGGTATCGCAAGTATTAATGCAGAAGGTGTGTGGCAAGTAGACACTTCAGGTCACCAAGGCTCACACGTTTATAGCTCCTTTAGTGTCGCTAACTGCTTTATCGTCTTAGAACGTGAGCGTGGTAAAGTGGCTGCAGGTGAAACCGTCACAATCGAGCTATTTAATTCCCTGTTAAAAAGCGAATAGTTTTTATGAGTATCGAATTAACCAATGAAGAAACACTGCGCTACAATCGCCAGATTGTATTAAGGGGTTTTGATTTTGATGGTCAAGAGGCACTGAAAAGTGCCTCTGTATTGATTGTTGGCGCAGGTGGTTTAGGATGTAGTGCTTCGCAATATCTTACAGCCGCAGGTGTAGGAAAACTCACATTATTAGATTTTGATACAGTTTCCCTTTCTAATCTTCAGCGCCAAATTCTTCATCGTGACGCTACGATTGGCCAACCCAAAGTACTATCTGCAAAAGCAACATTAGAAGCAATTAATCCTCATGTCACAATAGAAACCGTTGATGCATTACTTGAAGATGAGGCTTTAGATAAACTTATTAGCCAACATAATATCGTAATGGACTGTACGGATAATGTGGCAGTACGTGAGCAACTTAATCGCCTCTGCTTTCATCAAAAAAAACCACTAATATCTGGTGCTGCTATTCGAATGGAAGGTCAAATCAGTGTATTCACTTACCAAGATGACGAGCCTTGCTATCGTTGCCTGAGCCATCTTTTTGGCGACAACGCTTTAAGTTGTGTTGAAGCGGGCATAATGGCACCTGTTGTAGGTACTATTGGCACATTACAAGCTGTTGAAGCAATAAAGTTACTCACTGGCTACGGTGAAAACTTGCATGGCAAAGTATTAATGTTTGACGCAATGCGAATGCAATTTCGTGAATTCAAATTACCTAAAAATCCACATTGCGAAGTATGCTCTGCCGATTTACCCGATAACTAACCGCTTTCTATCTTAGATAAGGTAAGTCTAACTTCTTTAAACTTACCTTATCGCTTCCCCAAAATAGAGGCAGCAATCTATTTTCTTAGCATTTTAATCATCCTCTAAGTCGTATTTCTCGCTAAGTCGATGTGACAAGCTTGTAGTATTCACTCTGATTTAATTCTACTATGACCGCCCGCGTCAAAACGCAACAGGATGCCCTATAAGCAGAATAATCATTTAAGCACGCGTTTTATGTGCTAAAAAAGCAATACAAGGTAGAAGAATGACATTTCAAATTGCAGACACTCTCTATTACAACGGACTTATTTATACCGCCGATCATAATAACAATATTGTTGATGCTATCGCGATCAGCCAAGGTGTAATTATTGCTTCTGGTAAAAAAGAGGGTTTACTTTCTTACTGTAATGAAAATACTGAACAAATTGATTTACAGGGAAGAATGGTCATGCCGGGCATTATTGATGCACATATGCACCCATTCTGGGGAGGTGCAACATTAGCGGGTTGCCATCTTGATTATCAATCACTCTCTATCGATGACATTTTATTGCGTATTCAGAAATACCTTGATGAAAACTTTATTGATAGTGATACCGAATGGCTAAAAGTCTCCGCATGGTATCGTGAAGGTATGCAACCTGAAGGCGTGCAAATGACACGTTATCACCTTGATACCTTAAATACAGCTCGCCCTATTTTGCTCTTTTCTAGTGATTGCCATAGCGTATTGGCTAATTCACGCGCTTTAGCGCTGTTAAATATCACTGCGGAAACACCTGATCCTCCTGATGGAAACATTGAACGTGATGGTGATAGAACACCAATAGGTATTCTTGAAGACGCACCTGCAATGCAAGCTATTGATAGCTTGCCACCACTCACTGAAGCACAAAACCTACAAATCGCCCGTCATGTTCAAAAACGATTAAATGAACAAGGTGTAACCACTATTATGGATGCACGTGTGGGTGAGCCTCAATTACGCGCCTTTAATACATTAAGAAAAGCCGGTGAACTGACTCTTCGAGTTGAAAATGCCGTTGAAATTACGCCTGATGATGTGCCATCTATTGATGCTATTCCAAACGCTGTACGCCATGCTGCAACTCGTTTTTCACAATGGCATCAGCGCAGTGAAGGAGCTCAACCCAGTGTTGCAATCCGTCATATCAAACTTTTTCTTGATGGTGTATTACAAGCGCCGATTATGACAGCCCGTTTACACTCACCTTATCGCATCAATGTTGGCACCGATGATACGCCACACTGGCAAGACTCTGAACATATTGGCGATCTCTATTTCTCACCTGAAATTTTAACGCCGTTAGTCACAGAAATTGCCTGTGCGGGTTATCATCCTCATATTCATACCGTTGCTGAAGGTGCAATTAGTACGGCTCTAGACGCTATCAGTGAAATGCGTAAAGTGTTACCTGAAAAAGACATTAGACCGGGGCTTGCACATAATGAATTGATGTGTGAAAAAGATTATGCTCGTTTTACACAATTAAAAACCTACCCTTTTCTCTCTTTCCAATGGGCTGCTGTAGATCAGAACAATATTGAGAAAGATATTGAAATGCTTGGTAAATCTCGCTGTGAATATTTGGAAACGGCAGGGAAATTTATTGATGCGGGTGTCACCGTAGCTTTTGGTAGCGACTGGCCGATTGATCCACTTAATGAATGGTACGATTTTAAAGTTGCGATGACTCGCCAAAAAGATGCAACATGTCCACGTCTTGATAACGATCGTAATCTGACATTAGTGGAAGTCTTACGTGCAGCCACCATTAATGCGGCAGAAGCTTTGGATATGGATACTCAAATTGGATCATTAGAAGTCGGAAAATTTGCCGATTTTATAGTATTAGATAGAAACCTGTTTGAAATATCGGCAGAAGATGTTGAAAATGTCAGGGTATTGTGTACGATCATTGCGGGGAAACCCACAATTTAGCTGAATAATATAAGTAATAAACCCGCGTTAAGCGGGTTTATTTTTATCAATGCGCTTAATCCTATGAGAATTAATATAAATTTAGTCTGTTATAAAGCAATCCCCATCACTGTGCTCACTTCTTTTAACCCTTCACGTTCGTAAAAACGTTTTGCAGCGCCATTTTCAGCTAATACAGATAACTCAAGATGTGTCATTTTTTCTGATATCGCCCACTCTTTCATTGCAGTTAGCAATAAACGGCCGACACCTTGGTTACGTATTGTAGGATCAGTAACAATATCGTAAATATAGGCATATTTACGTTGAACTAAACAGTTAAACATAGGCGTTTCTTGAATTTGTGCAATGCTAAATCCAATTACTTTGCCATCTAAATCTGCGACCAAAAGATGAAATTTATTATTTTTTATTCCATTAATAATAAAAGCTTCGTCTTGCTTACCCGGCTTTAATCGATCGGGTTGTAAATTAGCCATTTCATTAAATAAATGGGTGTAAAGGTCATTAATTTCTTCTACATCAGACAAAATTGCTTTTCTTATTATTATCATTTTTTACCTTTATTTGTTGTAGGTTTTAACTGGAGGTGCAATATATGTTTCAAATTTATCTAATAATTGAATAGGACATTGTTCAACAATTGCCATATTGCGGTACTTTTCATGTAAGAATTGTTCGTCCGCCATTTTATCAATCATCATTAATAATGGTGAATAAAACTGATTGATATTAAGTATGCCCAATGGTTTTTGATGCAAACCAATTTGGCTCCATGTAAAGACTTCACTAAACTCTTCTAATGTACCAAAACCACCCGGTAAAGCGACAAAACCTTCAGCCAGTTCTATCATTTTACTTTTACGCTGATGCATGGTCTCAACAATATGCAGTTCAGTCAGATTATTATGAGATATTTCACGCCCTTCTAATAGCGTAGGAATAACGCCAATCACCTTTCCGCCTTCAGCTAATACTGTATCGGCGAGTGTCCCCATAATTCCTACACTTGCACCACCATAAATTAAGGTGATATTACGTTTAACCAGCTCTTTGGCAAAAATAATGGCCTGTTCTTTATAAATAGATGATGCGCCTAAACTAGAGCCACAATACACTGCGATAGATTTTATTTTATTCATTTTTTATTCTCATTTTGCTAGTTAAAACGAATTTTGAATTATACTTAAGCCTACTTTGATAAAAAAGGTTAAAAAAAGTATTTTTTCACTTTTTATCGTACATATATTGTTAATTATTATTAAATCTAATATTTAAATTATCCTAATTTTTATTTTAATAAATATTAATTAATTTATATTTTAGCTAATTTTATTCAACTAAATTTAACTAAAAATATTTATTAATAAATAACTATATTAAAGCACGTAAATTTATTCTATATTATGCGATCATTTGTTATCTCGCTAACAGAGCACACATACGATTGATTATTGACGAGGTTTTATAGGATGTTGTCAGCCAGACACTCAGCTAAATTACAGGTGTTTTACCCTGTGCTTCTTTTGCTCCTTTCTATGCTTTCGATACAAAGTGGCGCATCCCTTGCTAAAAGCCTATTTCCAGTTATTGGTGCCCCTGCGGTAACAGCGTTACGCTTATTATTGGGGACTTTAATCCTATTTTTTATCTTTAAACCATGGCGACTCAAATTTAATCGTGAGTCAATTATGCCACTGTTTTTATATGGCTTATCTTTAGGTGCCATGAATTATCTTTTCTACCTTGCACTTGAAACTATCCCGCTAGGTATTGCTGTAGCTCTTGAATTTACAGGCCCTTTAGCCGTTGCAATGTTTTCATCGCGCAGAGCTATCGACTTTTTATGGATAATTTTAGTCATCGCCGGCTTAGGATTATTACTGCCTATTGGTGATAATATTCATGGTCTTGACCCACTGGGTATTCTTTATGCCTTAGGCGCAGGTGTGGGGTGGGCATTATATATCGTATTCGGACAACGTGCTGGAAAAGGCTATGGTGCGGCAACCGTATCAATTGGTTCATTAGTAGCCGCTTTTATTTTTGTGCCTATCGGTATATTACAAAGTAGCCCTGATATTATGTTTAGCTGGTCTATCTTACCCATTGCCTTAGCGATTGCTATTTTATCAACCGCATTTCCTTATACCTTGGAAATGATCGCACTTACGCGCTTACCTGCCAAAACATTTGGTACTTTAATGAGCTTAGAGCCTTGTATGGGTGCCTTTATTGGTATTATTTTCTTACATGAACATTTGACGTTAATACAATGGGTTGCCTTAGCCTTTATTGTTTTAGCTTCTATTGGCTCAACAACAACAATGAAAAGTAAAACCAAAATTGAGGAAGTAAAATAGATATTTAACTCATTTTACTCAGTAAGAAATAAATATTAATTTAAAAAGGATCTTATGATCCTTTTTACTTATTAAATAATAACTTTACTGACCTATCATTGCTATTTTGCGCTCATTGTCTTACCCTAAATAGACTATTTCGATAGATTAGATTTTTTTAATAGATGACCTATCAATTTAATAGTATCAATCGATAAGACTAACCATTAATAATTCACTATCATGATTTACAGAAATTAAGATATTGATTTATTAATTATTTAGGGAGAACGATTATGAGTACTGCTAAATTAGTCAAATCCACACCTTCAACTCTGCTTTATACCCGTAATAATCTCGATGACAGCGTAAAACTGCACGCTATCGAGTTACTGCAACAAATGGTGACGCAGTTTATCGACCTATCTCTCATCACAAAACAAGCGCATTGGAATATGCGTGGTAGAAACTTTATTTCTGTTCATGAAATGGTTGACGGCTTCCGTGACACCATAAATGAGCATACCGATGAATTTGCAGAGCGTATTGTTCAATTAGGTGGCACTGTATTAGGCACCGCACAAGTTGTCAGCAAGAAAACCCCATTGAAAGCTTATCCTCTGGATATTCATGATGTACAAGACCATTTAAAAGCACTGGCTGATCGTTATGCTATCGTTGCAAATGATATCCGTAAAGCCATTGATGAAGTTGAAGACGAAGACACCGCCGATATGTTTACCGCAGCATCGCGTGATCTTGATAAATTCTTATGGTTTATTGAAGCCAATATTGAGAATTAATTCGTAATAACAAATTGCTATTATGACTTAGAAAGGCTACCTCTCTTGATATAGGTAGCCTTTCTCTTTATTTCTCTTTATTTCTCTTTAGGCATATCAGGTTGATAAATAGGGAAAACAGGTAGTGCTGTTAATAAGCGTGTGCCATAGTTTTTGGTTAGTAAACGTCTGTCATAAATGATAATTTCACCGTGGCAATGATGGCTGCGGATAAGACGCCCAACTTGCTGAATTAAATTAAACGATGCACTTGGCAAGCTCTGCACTTCAAAAGGATAACGTTTCAGCGATTTTAGCCACTCGCCTTCTGTCACAATCACTGGATCGGTCACTGGCGGAAAAGCAATTTTATGAATATGCACCTGCGTTAAATAATCGCCTTTTAAATCGAGTCCTTCGGCAAATGATTGCAAACCTATCAATACACTATTATCTCCTGCATCTATACGCTTACAATGTGTTTCTACCAAACGATAACGAGGCTGATCCCCTTGCACCAATAAGCATAACCGTAAGTCTTTCACTTCTTCTAAAAAGCCATCCATTGCCCGTTGGCTACTAAATAAAACCAATTGTCCTCTGTGGTTATTCTCTTCCATGCTTTGTCGAAAATAACGTGCCATTTCTTTTAAATGTTCACGTTCATGAGTCATCGTCGGTTCATAGCGCATTTTAGGAATAACTAATCTACCCTGATCTTTATGTTCAAAAGGTGAAGACAACGTAATAAAGCGATCATCAAAATGCTCACTTAATCCTGTTAATTCTTGAATGCGAGAATAGCTATTTAACGAGCGTAACGTTGCAGATGTAATAACTACATGTGGGATATTTTTCCATAACAATTGTGTCAGTTGTTCGCTTACTCGAATACCTGCGCAATGGAAATAGAGATGAGACTGCTTTTTATCGTAACGCCGAGTGAGCCATTTCGATACAGGTGCTTTTGAGGTTTGCTCTAATGTGGCTAAGCGCCACAATTTGGCCATATTCTCTAAATAACCGACCATTCTACTGGTAGTTAAAATGGCACGATGTAAACGCACAACATCTTCTTTTGCTGTACGCTCTGTTAAATCATTTAAAATAGCTTCACCCAACATTTTTAAACTATCTGTTAGCTTAAATAATGTCTGACAACTTAACAGAAGCTGTTCAGGTAATTCGCCTAATGGAAAGAGATATTCGTCTTGTTCACTACGTTCTGGTAATAATGCTCGCGTAAAGGTATCAACCTCTTGATAAGTCTCACGTAACTTAGCAATATGAGCATCAAAACGAATAGGATCAGCCAACTTAGGTGGTTTTACAGGAATAAATTGCGCTAAATACTGACTAACATGGCGAGTAATATTATCCAGCTGATTATTAAGGGAAACTAAGGTAATTTCCCCTTCGACTTCAAGTGCATCTCGCGCAACATCAGGAATATGATGACCTTCATCTAACACTAACAGCAGGTTTTTGGCATCGGGTAATACCGATTCGCTTTCCATTGCTGCCATCACTAAAGCGTGATTGGTAATAACAACATCCACTTCATCAATTTCACGGCGTGCAATAAAAAAAGGGCAACGATGATAATATTGACAATTACGTCCTAAACAGTTCATTTTATCGGTGCTAATTTTACGCCATAAACTGTCTGTTAATGCCCGTTTATGATGATCACGCAAACCATCCCAACCGAAACTGGTAAAATCATTTTTTAGCTCTTGGCAAATTTCTCTTTCTGCACTGGTCGCCACATCCACTTTGTCTTCAAGCAAAAACATTAAGTCGATTTGTTCACCTTCTGTTACACAAATCGCGTCTAAATTACGTGGACATAAATAGCGGCCACGGCCAAAAGCCCCCGTGAAAGTAAGATCTGGAATGATTTTTTTGAGTAATGGGAGATCTTTGCTAAAAATCTGATCTTGCAGTGCCACATTGGCTGTACTGATAATCAGTGGTTTTTTTTCATCACGACTGATAGCAATACCCGGAATAAGATAAGAAAGTGTTTTACCTACCCCAGTCGGAGCTTCAATCACTAAGTGTCGTCCCATTTCATCAGAAAAAGTCTTGGCCACTTCAGCTATCATTTCACGCTGTGGCGCACGCGGAATAAACCCTTCAATATGCTCTGGTAGGGCTTTATACCACTGACTTATTTGATTTTTGACTGATTGAGAAAGAGACATAACTACTCTGTGACTGATTTTAAGAAGGGCGCTATTGTCTCATAACACTGTATAAAAATCAGTAGTTACCTTCATTTGCTCTCTTATTTCATCAAAGAATGGATAACGCCTCGAAATTATTGAGCTTTGTTATAGATTATTAATCCAACTCTTCATAGTATGAGTATTGATGCCATAACTTCTAAAAATAGCCTTATAAAAAATAATACTTTTTGTTTGATTAAATACAACAACACCAGTTAAGAGACACCATAATGACCCCTACAAAGCGCCCTATTTTTAACTTAGAACTTGATTTACTCCGAACCTTTGTTGCTGTTGTCGATGGAAATACCTTTGCCGCAGCCGCAGAATCTGTTTGCCGTACTCAATCTGCAGTAAGCCAGCAAATGCAACGCCTTGAATCGTTGATAGGCAAAGAGCTGTTTGCTCGCCAAGGTCGAAATAAAACACTGACAGAAGCGGGTACACAACTGCTTAACTATGCTCGCCGTATTTTGCGCCTAAATGATGAAGCTTGTCTTTCATTAATGCATGAAGAAATTGATGGGATCTTAAAAATTGGCTCCCCTGATGATACGGCAAACACAATTTTACCTGATCTACTTGCACGTTTTTCAGGGGCGTATCCTCGTCTTATTATGGAAATCATTGTTAAACGTAGTCCGTTTTTAATGTCGATGCTAGAAAACAACGAGCTTGATTTAGCCATTTCTACTGAAGAACATGTGGGTTACCCCAAAATTGTGCTACGAGTTTCCCCTTCCTTATGGTATTGCGGAAAACATTTCAGGTTTGATCTTGATGAACCCTTGCCATTAGTTGTATTAGATGAACCCAGTACATACCGCGATATGATGATAAATCACCTTGATCAACAAGGTATTCGTTGGCGGATCGCTTATATTGCTACAACGCTTTCAGGTGCAAGAGCTGCTGTACGTGCGGGCTTAGGTATTATGGCTCGTTCAATTGAGCTTTCAGGTGACGATTTGCGTATTTTAGGCGAAAAAGAAGGCTTACCCCCTTTACCAGCAATTAGTTATAACCTATATCTCAATGCCAATAGCCCAGGAAAAGCCGCACAAATACTGTTTGATTCGTTAAAGAATGAGCAAAATGAAGTGATTAATCATGCTGATATTACACTTCAATAAGAATAGAGATTTCAAAGCCCTTAAATAGTGTTGATAACCAAAGCAATAAAATATTAAAACCATAAAACAGGACACCGATTATGACCCAATTCCATGGCATTTTTCCTTACCTTGTTTCCCCAGTTGATCAAACTAAAGGCACCATTCTTGAATCTTCATTACGTCGATTGGTCGAACATTTGATCTCGTGTGGCGTTCATGGTTTAAGCCCGTTAGGTAGCACGGGTGAATACGCTTATCTCTCTCAAGCACAGCGTAATGAAATTGTGCGTATCACTGTTGATCAAACTGCGGGACGTATTCCTGTTATCGCAGGGGTTGCCGGTTTTTCAACCGCAGATGCTTGTCATCAAGCCGAACAATACGCCCAATTAGGTGTAGATGGCATGGTGCTGATTTCACAAAAAATGTACCCGTTAAGTGAAACCGCACAAGCAGGTTATTTCCGAACTATCGCTGAAGCATTTCCTGAAAAATCCATGACAATTTATACCAATCCGGGACTTTTAGGTGATGTTCTTCCCATCTCTTTATTTAATGAACTTAGCTATATTCCCAATATTGAATATATTAAAGATGCTTCAAGCAATACAGGTCGATTGCTTACTATGATCAACACCTTTGGTGAACGCGTGAAGATCTTTAGTGCTTCGGCACATATTCCATTACTTGTATTAAAACTTGGTGGTGTCGGTTGGATGGCCGGCCCTGCTTGTGTATTACCAAAGCAATGTGTTGAACTATATGACCTCGCAACAAAAGGTGACTTTGATACGGCATTAGCAAAACAAAAAGAAATGTGGCAAATCAACGAAGCCTTTACCAAATATTCGTTAGCATCATGTATTAAAGCCTCTCTAAATATTCAAGGTTTTGATGTGGGCTTGCCTATTTTACCGCAAGAGCCTCTAAACGATGTCGCAATGGCGGATCTACGCCAAATTATTGCTCGCCTTGATTAATAAGCTATTCTTATTGAGTCATACTAATGGCTAGATTTTATACTTTTCTAGCCATTGTTATTATTTTTATGACTATTTCCTGTCTAAAATCATTAGGTTGTACTGTACGATATTGAATAAGAATGAAATAATAGCCGACATTATTACAAAATCGTATTTATTCTATCACCATAACGAGGAGAAAATGTATGCCCATTTCCGTCAGTGAAATAATGGAAATATTACCTCATCGTTATCCATTCTTATTAATTGATGGTGTTATTTCTGAGCCAGCTGAACTTGCTAGTGGCAAATTAATCGCAATTAAAAATATCACCACCAATGACACTGTTGTTTTTGGCGGATTTTACCCTCCCTTACTACTCCTTGAAAGTATGGCTCAAGCCGCTGGAGTTCTTGCACATTACTACCTTTCCCCCATGGAAGAAGGCCAGCAATGTTATTTTGCCAGTATAAAAAAAGCACGTTTTCATGATGCAGTAAAAGCAGGTGATCAACTACTTATTGAGATCGAATTTCGTCGGCAGCGCCGTACTATTGTTAGTTTTTCTGGTGTTGTTCGTAATGGTGAAAAGATTATTTGTACATCTGAATTTATGTGTGCAAGGCAATAAAAAAGGATTGGTAGCTCAAACCAATCCTTCGTATCACCATCTTATTAACATTATGTTTAACTTAATGGGTCGCTTCTTCAATACGCAATAATTGTGTTACCTCAGAAAGAGTCACATTTTCAAAATTTAATACTTTTTCAACGAGTTGAGCCGATTGTTTATCCTCTATTACTAATGAGGCATTATCGTAAAACTTACTGATCACATCTTTATCTGTCATTGGATTTTGTGGATTGCCATATTGAATATCTAATCTCTCTGTGATCTTCTCGCCATTTTTTAATGTCACGAAAATTAATCCTGGAAAATACGTAGGAAAAGGTATTTCGCCTTTTTCGGGATAACGATAACTTACACGCTTTGCTAATGATTGGATATCTTCCCGTTGTAGGTTTTCAGGTAATAATGAAGAGAGCGTTAAAGCGTTATCTAAAAAACCTGCAGCAAATAACCATGGCAAACTAAATTTAGCTCCGTAGGCTGTTTGAGGTGCCCATTTTGTTTCAGGAGGCTCACAAATCAAGGCAGCTGCGACAGGATCAACCACACATTCCACACTTTCAATATCATCAGCCGTGATCCCTTTTTTCAGCAAATTACGCCCACAATCCACAGTCGCATGAGCAAAATGACACACCGGATAAGGCTTAATCGAAACATTTAAAAATTCCCATACATCACCTAATCCCAATGCCACTTGTTCGGGGTGTGCTTGCTCTCGAATACCATGGGTTTGATAGAGGCTATAGCGACCTTCGAATATCGTTTCAGGGCCAGTCATTCCACCTTTTGCCAATGATGCGGCAATAATACCTGATTGCGCAGCCCATCCCGCATGAAAGCATTTAGAAGAAGAACTATTGGTAAGATATTCAGCCACTCCTCCTGCTTGGCTTCCTGTGAGCCCTAATGCATTCACAGTCTGTTCTGGTGTTAATTTTAATAACGAGGCCGCACAAGCTGTTGCGCCAAAAATACCTGCAATCGCAGTGGCATGAAAGCCTCGTTGATGAAATCCACTATGGCTTGCTAAGCCGACTCTAGCCGCAACTTCCCAGCCAATCACCCAGGCCGTTAAAATATCTTGTGATGACGCACCGATTGACTCACCCAATGCAAAAGCAATCGGCGTTAATACCGCGCTACCATGTGTAATAGAATCGGTATGTGTATCATCAAAATCTAATGCATGTGATGCAATACCATTTGTAAGTGCAGCTACAGTTGTACTTGTTGTGAGTGAACTGCCCCAAATTGGAATAGTGCCTTGGCTATCAGGTAAAAAAGTGATGCCCTGACGACTTTGAATCGCACTTTGTTGTGCACTCCCCGCAAGTGCAACACCTAATGTATCTAATAAATGAATTTTAGCTCGGCTAATAACTTGAGCTGGTAAATCAGAGAAAGTGGTTGTCGTAATAAATTGGGCTAACTGCTGACTTAATGTCATAAACACCTCGAAATAGATAAGAAAAAGCCAGTAATATCACCGGCTTTTAGATAATAAGAAGGTTGAGTTCAATCAAGTCACTTAGTCATTTAACCAACCAGACGCTTTAGTTTGCGCAACAACACGATCAACTTGGGTCGGTGCATTTCCTACATAAGTTGTTGGATCTAAAAGTGCATCAAGCTCTTCTTGAGTAATGTGATCACGAATACGGGTATCACGATTAATCGCTTCAACAAAAGTGATACCTTCTTCTTGCCCTGACATTGATGCTTCATACACAATTTCATGTGCAGTTTGTTTACCCGCTTTATCAGATAATGCAAACATCACTCGTTCTGCCAACATAAAGCCACCCAAAATGTCCATATTTTCACGCATTTTTTCTACATGCACATTTAATCCACCTAATACTGTTTTCATATTATCGAAGATAACAGACAGCATCAGGCACATTTCTGGCATGATTTTCCATTCCATTTTCCAAATCGCACCATCGCGCTCATGCTGATGTTTCATCATATCCGTTAATACAGATAGATTTGCTTTTAGGGTATTACTTACACAGGCCGCATTTTCCACAATAGCAGGATTACGTTTATGTGGCATAGTCGAAGAGCCCACTTGACCTTTACTAAATGGCTCAGATAACTCATCAATTTCGTTATGCGCTAATAGTAGGATTTCATTAGCAATTTTACCTAGCGTACCGCTAATTAAACCGATTAACATGCCATATTCACTGAATCTATCGCGCGCAGGTTGCCATGAAATTTCAGGTACACCTAAGCCTAAGCGTTTTAATACACGAGCTTCTAATTCATCAGCTTTATCGCTTAAAGAAGCTTTTGTACCTACCGCACCGACAACACTGCCAACAAATAAGCGAGGTTCTATCTCTTTAAGACGTTGATAATGACGCGCTAATTCAGTTAACCAAATCGCTGTTTTATGCCCAAACGTAATTGGCAGAGCTTGTAATGCTAACGTACGTCCAACCATTGGCGTGTTGCGATGTTGTTCACTTAATGAAAGCAATGCACGACCTAATACTTTGATATCACGTAAAAAAGTATGATGAGCATCTTTTAGTTGCAATACAAGGCCAGTATCAATGACATCTTGTGTTGTTGGGCCAAAATGAACATATTCCCCATAATGTTCTGGGCAAGCATGCTCTAAACCACGAATTGTTGGCACTAATGGATGGCGAGTAAGACGCACTTGTTCTAATACATAATCCATATCGAGCTTTTCAAGTTTCGCGGTATCTGCAATAACTTTTGCCGCCTCTTTCGGGATCAAATCTAATTCGGCTTGTTCAATAGCTAATGCTGCTTCATAATCAAGCCAATTTTGCATTCTTGTTTTATCAGAAAAAATAGTTCTCATCTCTTCTGTTGACCATAAATTCTTTAATAAAACCGAATCAAAAACGCTGGTTCCCATAATTATTTCCCCTGTTAAAAAAATAATAAAAAAATCGTTTTTTTAATCAAACGACTTGTTAGATTGTTATTTTATTTATGCAATATAATCTCAAAAAAAACACTTTGATAATTTTAATCTAATTTCAAATATTTCTTATCAATTAAAAAATAACATTAATTCAATAAGTTATAAATAACTCTTTATTTATTAGTTATAACTTTTGATTCTTAAATAACATTTAAGATTTAATTAGAATAATTAATGCTAAAAAGTTAGAGGAAGATCATCATTTTTAGAAAATAGCTATTTTAAAAATAAATAAGTTTGTTATAAATAATAGAAACAAAATAAGCACAATCAGTAATTAATCATTTTATTTAATTACCGGGGAACTCTATTTCTATATTTGGAGATATTAATAATGAAACAAAATAAACAAACAAAATTGATACACAGTGGACGTCAAGAAATTAAAACTTCTGGCCCTATTAATCCACCCGTTATGAGAGCCAGTACTATTGTTTTTGACTCAATAAAAAGCTGGCGTGATGTGCGTGATCGTCGTGCAACAGAACGTGTATTGAGCTATGGCGCACGTGGTACCGAAACCGCTTTTGCATTAGAAGCATTAGTGACCGAGTTAGAAGGCGGTCATCGTGCACAGTTATTCCCGACTGGATTGGCGGCTATTGCAGTGACCATCATGGGATATGCGCGTAGTGGTGGACATGTTTTATTTGCAGATTCTGTTTATGAACCTGTGCGTAAAATCGCATCTGCTTTCCTTGAACCCAATAACATTGCTTATAGCTTCTTTAAAACAGATGGTTCAGATTTTGAGCAAAAAATTCAACAAAATACACAGCTTATTTTTGTCGAATCACCAGGTTCACTCCTTTATGAAATGCTTGATTTACCTGAAATCTGCCGTATTGCTCATGAAAGAAATATTCCTGTCGGTGTTGATAATACATGGGGTTCTGCGTGGCTTTATAACCCGCTTGAATTAGGTGCTGATGTCTCTGTTATTGCGGCAACTAAATATTTGTGCGGTCACTCTGATGTCATGATGGGCATTATGGTTGCGAATGAAAAAGCATGGGAAAAAATTGGTGCATTACCTGAAGCATTAGGTCAAGCCAGTAGCCCTGATGATGCAGCACTCGTACTTCGCGGAATGAGAACATTAGGTCAACGTATTGCTGCTCATGGTAAATCAGCTTTGGCTATCGCACAGTGGTTAGAGACACGTCCTGAAGTTGAAAAAGTATGGTTCCCTGAATTACCAAATCACCCTCGTCATGATTTGTGGAAACGTGACTGCAAAGGCAGTAATGGCCTATTAACCATTGAATTTAAACAAGAATTTACCACAAAACAATCAGAGCAATTTATTGATGCGCTTGAACTATTTGGTATTGGTGCATCTTGGGGTGGGTTTGAAAGCCTTGCATTACCCGCCAATGTCGTTGGCGCAAGAACAGCGTCTAATTGGCGTGAAGGTCATGGCCCTTTTGTACGTTTACACATCGGCCTTGAAGCAACAGATGATCTTATTGCAGATATTACACAAGCTTTTTCAGCATTAAACCAATAACAAAAAATATTGCATCATTACCGGGGAATTCACTATGACAGGTTTAATCATTGCCGCGCTGGTAACAGCGTTGGTGGTTTATTTACTGGCACGGGGTTATAAACCTCAGCCAGTATTATTACTCGGGGGCTTGTTGTTACTGCTCCTAACGGCTTCTCTCGATCTTAATCCGTTATTACCTGAAAATAAGACAACTCAATTTAAGTATTTTGATGTCTTCCAAATTTTCACGGATATTATGAGTTCTCGTCTTGCAGGTCTTGGTTTAACGTTAATGGCTATTGCGGGCTTTTCTCGTTATATGGAACACGTTGGCGCAAGTCGTGCTTTATTCGCAATTTTTGAAAAGCCATTAAAAGCCATAAAATCACCTTACTTATTGTTAGTGATTTCATTTCTAGTCACTCAAATCTTGGTTATTTTTATTCCTAGCCATGCTGGTTTAGGTATGCTGTTAATGGTCACTATGTATCCGATATTAATTCGTTCTGGTATTAGTCCACTTTCTGCTTTAGCCGTTATTGGATGCTGCCAGTTTATCGACCATGGTCCTGGCTCTGGTAATGTGATTATGGCTGCAAAAACAGCGGATATCGAACCTGCCGTCTATTTTGTTCAGCACCAATTACCCGTTACTATTCCTATTATTATTGCTGTTGCTATTACTCACTTCTTTATTCAACGCTGGTGGGATAAACGTGAAGGTTTTGTTTTTGACCCAACAACCATTGATGTTGTAAAAGAAGAAGGCAATAAAATTCCACTGTCTTATGCTCTATTACCTGTGATCCCTTTAATTCTGATTATCGGTTTCAGTCCTTTGCTACACCCTTACATTAAATTAGAAGTCACCACGGCAATGATTATTAGTACCGTAATTGCACTTCTTTTCGAATATGTTCGCTTACGTGATGCAAAAGCGGTGATGAATAGCTTTATGCTGTTCTTTGAAGGAATGGGTAAGCAATTTGTCTTAGTGGTCTCGTTAATTGTGTCTGGTGAGTTCTTTGCTAATGGTCTACTTAAAAGTGGTGCCGTCGATACGCTAATTAGCTCTGCTCAAGATGCAGGCTTCGGCATTGCCGCGATGATCATTGTAATGAGTGCCATTCTTGCATTAGCGGCCTTTTTAATGGGATCAGGTAATGCGGCATTCTTCTCATTTGCAGCCTTAACACCAAAAATTGCCGCTTTCTTAAAAGTCGATGTCATTACTTTAATTTTACCAATGCAAATAATGACAAGCTTTGGTCGTACTGTTTCACCCATTACAGCCGCCATTGTTGCCATTGCTGGTATTGCGAATGTCTCACCTTTCCAAATAGTTAAACGTACTGCCATTCCTATGGCTGTCGCAGCTATTGTGAACTTAGCAATGACATTCTGGTTTTTATATTCCTAATTAAGTTGCGTTACCCCTTGCCCTTAAACTCATTTACTTCTGAGTTTAAGGGTTTTTTTCTTATCATTGACTGTAACCTTTGATTGAAATAATTAACGTCAACGCTAACTTTACTCAGGCTATTTATAAAAAATAAATAGCCTTTTTATTTATCTATTCATCTCTTTTTTAGCCACTCTCATTTGTCAATTAAACTGACTTAGCACTTGTTTCAACTTCATATCTAGATATACTTTTGCGCAACATTCATCTGCAAATGAACATTATGAAAAAAATAATTATTGTTATTATCGCACTACTTGCTTTCGGTTCTATCGGTGGTGTTTTCCTTGCGGGCTTAAATATCTATACACGCTCCACCACACCAATAGAAACAGAGCAAACGCAACCTGAAACATCACCTACACAGCAATTTCCAGCTATCCCAGACAGCTCACCTTCTGCTAAATAAATGAGGTCGCACCGTGGAATACGATTACTTTGTTACACCCAAATGGCTATTTGAACATCAACATAATGCTGATATTGTGATCCTTGATGTCAGCGCACCAATGCCAACCCAACAGATTGATTATCAAGCGCTTTACCTTGAACGTCATATTCCACATGCGTATTTTTTTAATCTCGATGAAGTCGCAGATAAAACAACAACATTGCCACATATGTTGCCATCTGATGCACTATTTTCAGAAACGCTGACGCAATTAGGTATCTCTAATACCACAACTGTTATTCTTTACGATCAAGGTAACTTATTTTCCGCACCTAGAGGTTGGTGGACATTAACCACTCTAGGTTGCCGTAATGTGCGCATTCTTGCTGGTGGTCTACAAGCATGGATTGATGCTGGATTTCCTATAGAACAAGGTGAAGCTATCAAGACACCTGGGCAATCCCCATTTGTAGTTGAACGTCACTCCCAACGTTATGCCAATAAACAACAACTTATTGATAATCTAGCGACAAAGCAAAAACAGATGGTTGATGCGCGTTCTGCTGATCGCTTTTATGGTAGAGCACCAGAACCCCGCCCAGGCTTGCGCAGTGGACATATCCCCGGTAGTAAAAATGTGCCTTGGAATGAATTAGTTATAGATGGAAAATTAAAAGATAAAACTGAATTAAAACAAATATTTGAACAGGCTGGTGTTGATTTATCACAACCCATTATTGTTACCTGTGGCTCTGGTATGACTGCGGCAATTTTATTTTTAGCATTAACTGTATTAGGTTGCCAATCTATCGCACTTTATGACGGCTCTTGGGCGCAATGGGGTGCTGAAAGTGCCCTTCCCTGTGAATGCTGATTTAATCAGTCCACGCTTTAAAAAGTAAACCCGCATTACGCGGGTTTATTATCAATATCTATTTGATGTGAAGGCATTAACTTGCAAATATTTTTGCAAGGTAGAGCACAACAATGGCACCAATCACAGCGACAACAAAGCTACCAAAATTAAAGCCATCCACTTTACCTTTGCCAAAGAAGCTACTAATTGCACCACCGACAACCGCACCTACAATACCAAGAATACAAGTCCATATCAGACCAATATCATAAGAGCCTGGCATTAAGAATTTCGCCAAAATACCTGCGATTAAACCAAAGATAATCCAAGCAAGAATTCCCATATTTCCCCCTAAAATAGTCATGATATAAACAACATACCTAAAAAAGTCACCTATTGAGTGTAAGTCGAAAAAGTAATTTTTTCCAATTATTAGAAATAAATTACATAATATTTAGGATAAATGGATGGATTATTTCTCAATAAATAAAAAAATATCGCTGATTAATTAGCGCTATTTTTTATTGGATAAGATTATTTTTAAACTACAGAGCCTCTATTGCCACTGCAATTTCTGGCGACGTTTTTAATGTTCTAATTTGTCTAAATAATTCATCAGCTTCTGGATACTCTTTGCGTAAATAACTAAACCACTGTTTAATCCGTGATGCATGATAAATTGTCGTATCACCGCGCTTTTCTAAGCGAATATAGCGCTTTAATAATTCAATAACCTCAGACCAAGGCATCCTTGTTTCTATACCTTTTACAACACGACTTAAGTTAGGCGTATTCATTGCACCACGACCAATCATTATCGCATCACAACCTGTTGTGGCTAAACAGGCCAATGCATCTTCGCGGTTCCAAATTTCACCATTGGCAATTACAGGTATTGAGAGTCTTTGACGAATATCACCAATGGCCTGCCAATTGATTTTTTCAGCATTATAACCATCTTCTTTTGTTCTGCCATGTACTGTGATTTCTGTTGCGCCACCCTGTGCTACGGCATCAGCAATTTCATGGCTATATGTAGAAGAATCCCAACCAAGTCTGACTTTTACTGATACGGGTAATTCTAAAGGTACTGCATTACGCATCTCTTTAGTTGCTTGATAAATAGTTTCAGGCTGTTTTAAAAGTGAAGCTCCTCCACCACTACCATTAACCGTTTTTGAAGGGCAACCACAGTTTAAATCAACGCCCCAAGAGCCTAACGATACGGCTCTAAACGCATTTTCAGCCAACCATTGAGGGTGTTGACCTAGTAATTGCACTCGTACAAGCGTACCACTTTTTGTGCGACTTTCTGTATGTAATTCAGGACATAAGCGATAAAAGGCTTTTGTTGGTAATAATGAATCAACAACACGCACAAATTCTGTAATACAGAGATCGTAATCGTTAATCGAAGTAAGTAATTCTCTCACAAGGGGGTCTAAAACCCCCTCCATTGGCGCTAATAGAACTCGCACTTTTTAACCTCAAAACTCTTTTCTAGCTTTTGACCAAGGGCTTTGATTAGCACTACCTTCATCACTTTTACGTGAACGACGAGGCCCTAATTTACCAGTACGTGAGCCATCTTTATTACGGTAATTTTCTTTGCTTTTATTACGACCGCCTTCTTTACTGCCTTCACTATCATTCTCTTTACGAGCGTTGTTACGATTATCTTTGCCACGAATATCTGCACGTCCATGACCACCGCCATTTCTACGTGGAGCATTATTTTTTGGCTTTTTATGCAATGGAGCCGCTTTAATCGAAGGATCAGGATCGTAACCATCTAACGCTAAACGCGGAATTTCACGTTTTAATAGACGCTCGATATCAGCTAATAATCCATGTTCATCAACACAAACCAATGAAATAGCTTTACCTGTTGCAGCTGCTCGACCAGTTCTACCAATACGGTGAACATAATCTTCTGCAACTTGGGGTAATTCAAAATTGACAACATAAGGCAGTTGGTCAATATCAAGGCCACGAGCTGCAATATCAGTTGCCACCAGTGCTTTTAATTTACCATCTTTAAAGTCAGCTAAAGCACGAGTTCTTGCACCTTGGCTTTTATTACCATGAATAGCGGCTGATTTGATACCATCAGCATTTAAATGTTCAGCAAGCTTATTAGCACCGTGCTTAGTACGCGTAAAAATAAGCACTTGTGACCAGTTTTCTAAGCCAATTAAATGTGATAACAACTCTGTTTTGCGTTTTTTATCCACTAAATGGACATATTGATCTACAGATTCAGCTGCTGAATTTTTTGGTGCAACGGAAATACTCACAGGATTGTTTAACAACGAGTTGGCAAGTCCTGTGATCTCTTTAGAGAATGTCGCAGAGAACAATAAATTTTGACGTTTTTTAGGTAATTTATTGATCACACGGCGAATATCATGAATAAAGCCCATATCTAACATACGATCAGCTTCATCAAGCACTAAGACTTCAACACGAGAAAGATCGACTGCATTTTGATGTTCAAGGTCGAGTAAGCGTCCAGGTGTTGCTATCAATACATCAACGCCACCGCGCAATTTCATCATTTGTGGGTTAATACTCACACCACCAAAAACGACCAGTGAACGGATTGGTAAATAGCGACTATAAGCTTTCACATTCTCAGCAATTTGCGCAGCGAGTTCACGGGTTGGTGTTAAAATTAGTGCTTTAACTGGTTGACGACCTTTAGTTTTTTCTGCTGATTGAGCTAACTTTTCCAAGATCGGCAATGTAAAAGCCGCCGTTTTTCCTGTCCCTGTTTGCGCACTGGCTAATACGTCTTTACCCGCCAAAATCGGCTCAATCGCCTGCTGTTGAATAGGGGTTGGGGTTTTATACCCTTGTTCATCAATAGCGCGGAGAAGCGCCTCACTTAAACCAAGCGATGTAAAATCGGTCAAAACAGTAGTCTCCTACAACCAGAACGTATAACACGGTGATTGAAATTAAAAATGACGGGCTTTCATGCTGTCAATCTATAGGTATTATTACTCTATAGGTACTATCATTTAGTTAGTAAGACAGTGATGAAAGAGAATGAACCTTGCTAGATTAACCTAATAACCCCTATTTTAACAGTTTTTGCTGTATTCAGAATACAAAAATAATTTTCAATAATAGATGGCGTTTTTTATTACAAAACACCTTTATTGGATTATTTATTACAAAATTTCCCTATTGTTCAATATCATCTAATATAATACTCCTTGTTATCGCTGTTTTTAATATCATTGGTTTTGTTACATTTTACTTAAGTAAGGTATCTTCTATTATGTCAGAAACCCATCAGAAGACGACTCGTGGTGAACTAGCAAAACGACAATTATTGGAAGCGGCATGTGAGATCTTTGGTAAAAATGGCCCTGATGCCGCCACCACACGCCAAATTGCACAAGCTGCTCAACAAAATATTGCCGCTATCGCTTATTATTTTGGTTCTAAAGAAGGATTGTATCTCGCCGTTGCGCAACATATTGCTGATCTTATCCGTCTTGATTTTGAACCTACTGTTGCCATCCTTGACGAATTTCTTGAGCGGCCCA
The DNA here is from genome assembly GCF_040138965.1 of Proteus sp. fly-1089. Taxonomy (NCBI): domain Bacteria; kingdom Pseudomonadati; phylum Pseudomonadota; class Gammaproteobacteria; order Enterobacterales; family Morganellaceae; genus Proteus; species Proteus sp. fly-1089. The sequence continues at coordinate 49,987 of NZ_JBEETS010000001.1, read as the reverse complement.
ATCCCACAGAGCATCTACCATTGCTACAAACGCTGATCATAGATAGCTTTTTACAATATGCTCAACTGGTACTTGATAAAGCCAATATTCATCTTAGTCGTATCATGGCAAGAGAACAGCTTGTTCCTACCGAAGCGTATTCCCTTATCCACCAGCAAGCGTTATCACCACTTTTAACGCGTGTGAATAAATTATTAGCTATCTATATTGGTTTAGATCCCACTCTTCCGACGACAATGCTACACACTCACGCTATTTTAGGAGAAGTGCTATCATTTCGCTTAGTGAGAGAAACCATTCTAAGACAAACAGGATGGGATAGAATTGGTAAGAATGAGTATCAAATTATCTCTAATACTTTAAAAACACATATTACTTTATTACTCAATGGATTAAGAGAAATTTACACTCACCCACATCATGCATAAATAGAGTTATTATGAAAACTAAAAAAATCAGTTTCTTTATCATCTTAATGATTATTATCGGTATTATTGCAGGTATCTATTATTACGAAGAAAACAAAGAGTCTGAATTAGTACTCTATGGTAATGTCGATATACGTACTGTTAACCTGAGTTTTCGTGTTGCAGGGAAATTAGATTCCCTACTCGTTGATGAAGGAGCCCCCGTCAAACAAGGGCAATTGTTAGGAAAACTTGATGATGCCCCCTATCGTAATGCACTAAATAAAGCTTATGGTGAGCGTGATAGTGCTATTGCTGCATTAGCGTTAATGGAAGCTGGTTATCGTAGTGAAGAAATTGCACAAGCCCAATCTGACGTGTCATTAAAACAAGCCGCTTGGCAATATGCCGACAACTTTTATAAACGCCAGCAAGATTTGGCTAACCGAAAAGTAATTTCAGCCAATGATTTAGATAGCGCAAGAAATAATCGCAATCAAGCAGCTGCAGCCTTAAAAGCAGCCCAAGATAAATTAAATCAATATCAAAATGGTTATCGAAAAGAAGATATTGATGCGGCTAAAGGGCAAGTTATGCAGGCAAAAGCCGCCGTTGCTCAAGCGGAGTTAAACCTTCAAGACACACAGTTAGTCTCACCTTCACAAGGTACAATATTAACAAGGGCCGTTGAGCCTGGCACTATTTTGTCTGCTGGTAATCCCGTATTTACGGTGTCTTTAACTAACCCTGTTTGGGTTAGAGCGTATATTAGTGAAACCTACTTAAGTGAAGCAATCCCTAATCGAGAAGTCTATCTCTACACTGATGGACGTAAAGATAAGCCTTATCATGGTACGATTGGTTTTGTTTCACCGACAGCAGAATTTACGCCAAAGAGTGTCGAAACACCGGAATTAAGAACTGATTTAGTTTATCGACTCCGCGTTGTTGTGACGGATGCTGACGATGCATTACGTCAAGGAATGCCCGTGACTTTAAAATTTGCACCCACTCATTAAGTGGAGGCGAAATGGAACACACTGATTACACTATCGAGCTACAAGGCGTTGAAAAACGCTTTACCGGACTAGAAAGCCCTGCGGTTTCTGCATTAACAGCCACCATAACGGGTGGCTCTGTCACAGGCTTAGTCGGCCCAGATGGTGCAGGTAAAACCACATTAATTCGTATGCTTGCAGGGCTATTAAAACCAGATGCTGGTGATATTCGTATTTTAGGAATGGAGCCACAAAAACAAAGTGTAGATGTCCGAGCTATTCTTGGCTATATGCCTCAAAAATTTGGTCTCTATGAAGATTTAACGGTATTAGAAAACCTTAATCTTTATGCTGATTTAAAAAATGTCATCGGTGAAGAGCGCAAAAAAGTTTACCAACAGTTGCTCTCTTTTACCGATCTCACACGTTTTACCTCTCGCCTTGCCGGTAATCTTTCAGGGGGTATGAAACAAAAACTGGGACTGGCTTGTACTTTATTAGGTAGCCCTAAAGTCTTGCTACTTGATGAGCCTGGCGTCGGCGTTGATCCCATTGCACGCCGTGAGCTTTGGCAAATGGTACATGCCTTAGCCAGCGATGGTATGTTGATACTGTGGAGTACCTCTTATCTTGATGAAGCAGAGCAATGTAAAAACATTCTCTTACTTAATAAAGGAGAGTTACTTTATAGTGGTATACCACAAGATTTAACAGCGAAAATGGCAGGTCGTTCTTTTTTGCTTGATGTTGAAGGCCATCAACGAAGAAAAATATTACAACAAGCTATCATTCAGCCTCAAGTGACAGATGGAGTTATTCAAGGACAATCTGTTCGTTTGATATTGAAAAAACAAAGTAATCAATCCGAATTACTCAATGCCTTGGGTAAACCTGATGCTAAACTTATTCCAGCTACACCACGCTTTGAGGATGCCTTTATTGATTTATTAGGAGGTGGCCCTTCTCATAAATCTGAATTAGCTGAAATTATGCCTCAAATTCCTCCAGCTCCCAATGAAACCGTTATTGAAGCACAGCAACTAACTAAAATGTTTGGTCAATTTGCAGCAACCGATCACGTTGATTTTCAAGTTAAACGAGGTGAAATTTTTGGGTTATTGGGGCCTAATGGTGCAGGTAAATCGACAACATTTAAAATGATGTGTGGTTTATTAGTTCCCACCAGCGGTAAAGCGCTGGTATTAGGTATGGACTTAAAAGAGAGCTCAGGTAAAGCTCGCCAACATTTAGGTTATATGGCACAAAAATTCTCACTTTATGGCAATCTTAAAGTGGGACAGAACTTGAAATTCTTCTCTGGTGTTTATGGATTACACGGTAAACAACAACGCAATAAAATCAACGATATGATAACTGCCTTTAGCTTACAGCCGATGGTGAATCAAATCACTGAAACCTTGCCTTTAGGTTATAAGCAGCGCCTTGCCCTTGCATGCTCATTAATGCACGAGCCTGATATTCTTTTTTTAGATGAACCCACATCAGGCGTTGACCCATTAACGCGAAGAGAATTTTGGTTACATATTAATGGCATGGTTGATAAGGGAGTAACCGTAATGGTGACCACTCACTTTATGGACGAAGCAGAATATTGTGATCGTATTGGTTTGGTTTATCGCGGAAAAATTATTGCTGCAGGAGAGCCAGATTCTCTCAAAAAAATGGTTGCTAACGACGATAATCCGACGCCTTCAATGGAAGATGCTTTTATAGGTTTAGTGTTGGATTACGATAAAAAACTTGAACGTGAAAATGATAAAGGGAGCGAAAAACATGCGTAATTCAGCTCAATCCTCTCATGCCCATTTTTCTTGGCGGCGTTTGTTCGCATTATGTTTAAAAGAAACAAAACAGATCACCCGTGATCCCAGTAGTGCCCTTATCGCTTTTGTGATCCCTCTCACTCTGTTGTTTATTTTTGGCTACGGTATTAACTTGGATTCAAGTAAGTTAAATATTGGTATTTTGACTAATCAACAAAGCCAACCTGCACAAGAACTCGTTTACACTTTTACCAATTCACCATATATCAACGCAACTATTAGCGATAATCGCCAATTATTGATTGATAAGATGCAAGCGGGACAAATTCGGGGCATTGTGGTTATTCCTGTGAACTTTGCTGAGTTACTGACCCGACAAGATACTCATGCGCCCATTCAGGTGATCACCGATGGCAGTGAACCTAACACTGCAAACTTTGTACAAGCCTATACCAAAGGGGTTTGGCAAATCTGGCTACAACAACAAGCCATCAGCAAGGGTATTGATACTACACCACTAATTGAAATAGAACCGCGCTATTGGTTTAACCCAGCGGCAATTAGTCAGCACTATATTATTCCGGGTGCCGTTACTATTATTATTACCGTTGTGGGTGCAATTCTCACTTCGTTAGTCATAGCTCGTGAATGGGAACGTGGCACAATGGAAGCTCTGCTTTCAACCCAAATAACACGCACCGAGCTCTTGCTTTCAAAACTTATTCCTTACCAAGTTTTAGGTAGTTTTGTCATGGTACTGTGCATGGTGGTAACCGTCTTTTTGCTAGGAGTACCTTATCGAGGATCACTTTGGATTTTAGGGGGGATCACCTCGCTCTTTTTAGCCACTGCCTTAGGAATGGGATTACTCATTTCAACACTGACTCGCAATCAATTTAATGCCGCCATGATTGCCCTAAATGCAGCTTTTTTACCTGCGATTATGCTGTCCGGTTTTGTGTTTGAAATTGATAGCATGCCATTTTTTATTCAGGTAGTGACTTATTTCATTCCCGCACGTTATTTTGTCAGTAGCTTACAAACGCTATTTTTAGCAGGTGATATTCCATTGATATTAATATTAGATATGTGGTTGCTGATCGTTTCTGCCCTATTTTTTATTGGCTTAACAGCATTAGCAACACGACGTCGATTAGATTAAAGGGAGAGTATTTATGTTGTATCGTCTTCTCACCCTAATAATGAAAGAGCTACAGTCATTATTACAAGAGCCTCAGACTCGTATTATTTTGATAATGCCTGTTATCTTTCAAATGATCTTATTTCCTTTTGCCGCAACATTAGATGTTACCAATGCCTCTATCGCAATTTTTGATGAAGATAATGGTAAACAATCTATTGAGTTAACCCAACGTATTGCCAAAGCTAGTGCATTTTCTCAAACATTATTACTGAAAAATGAACATGAAATAAAAGAGACCATTGATAATCGTAAAGCACTTTTATTGGTTCGATTTCCACAAAATTTTAGTGCTAATTTAGAAAGCCAAATCCCTGTTAAATTACAATTAATCTTAGATGGGCGAAATTCTAATAGTGCTCAAATTGCTGCTAATTATGTACAACAAATCGTACAAAATTACCAAACTGAATTAGCAGGACATACACCGTCTTTACTGAATAAAACAGAACTTGTTGTTCGTAATTGGTATAACCCAAATTTAAATTATAAATGGTTTATTGTGCCCTCATTAGTAGCATTGATTATCACCATTGGCGTAATGATAGTCACTTCACTATCAGTTGCTAGAGAGCGAGAGCAAGGTACTTTGGATCAACTATTAGTTTCCCCTCTATCAACATGGCAAATTTTTGTGGGTAAAGCGGTTCCGGCGATGGTTGTTGCCGCCATTCAAGGTACTATTGTATTGATTATAGGGATATTTGGTTATCAAATACCCTTTTCAGGTTCATTATTATTGTTTTATTTTACCATGCTCATTTATGGTTTATCGCTGGTGGGTTTTGGCTTATTAATATCAGCATTAAGTTCAACACAACAACAGGCTTTTATTGGTGTCTTCGTATTTATGATGCCTGCCGTTTTATTATCAGGCTATATTTCTCCCGTAGAAAACATGCCAGTTTGGCTACAACATGCCACATGGATAAACCCAATTCGTCATTTCACCGATATTACAAAGCAGATTTACCTTAAAAATGCTGATATTACAGTAATATGGCACAGTTTATGGCCTTTATTAGTGATTGCAGCAGGAACGGGTAGCATTGCCTATTATCTTTTCCAAAGGAAGATTGCTTAAAATAATAGCAATTAAAGCACAAAAAAATCCCACAGCTTATAAAGTTGTGGGATTTATTTTTTATGCTGTTTTTTAACTACGTTTATCCGCAGATATCGTTAAAATTAACGACGATCACCTAAAATACGCAGTAACATTAAGAACAGGTTGATGAAATCTAAATAAAGCGTTAATGCACCCATAATTGAGTAACGGCGCATATTTTCTTTATCTTCTTGGTTAATTTCATTACCCATATCTTTTAGTTTTTGTGTGTCATAAGCCGTTAAGCCTGCAAAAATTAACACACCTGCGTAAGAGATAACCATGCTCATCATTGAGCTTTGCATAAAGATATTAACGATAGAAGCAATAATGATACCGATAAGCCCCATAAACAGGAAGCTACCCATACCCGTTAAGCTACGCTTAGTGGTGTAACCGTAAATGCTTAATGCACCAAACATAGCAGCACAGATAAAGAATGTGCTAGCGATTGAAGATGCGGTATAAAGCAGTAATACGCTTGAGATAGTCACACCCGTTAACACGGAATAGAGCATAAATAATGAGGTTGCCATTGCACCACTCATTTTATGAACCATACCTGATAACACGAAAACTAATCCTAATTGAGCAATGATCAGACCAAAGAAGACGATCTTGCTTGAGAAAATCATTGATAATAATGCTTCGCTTGATGCAACGTAGAATGCAACAAACGCAGTTAATAACAGACCTACAGTCATCCAACCATAAACCTGAGCCATAAAGGTTTGTAGGCCAGAACCTGTGCGTTGTACGATTGAATCATTTGAACGTGAAAATCGATCCATGATGATTACCCTTTAATCATAGTGATAACGTTAGATTTAATAATAACGTTTATTTCAGTAAAGAGCCCATTATGGACTCATTAGAATTTAATTTTATCACACTGATTTTACATTTCCATGAAATAAACTGTATGAAATGTCATCACAAAATAAATTTAGGTAAAGTAATGTAGCGTTTAATTGAACGTAATAATTTATTCCCAACGCTCGGCTGAATCATAATCACTTTGTCGCGCATCAACCCACCTGTCTTTATTTTCAGAAAGCCCTTCTTTTTTCCAAAATGGTGCGCGTGTTTTTAAGAAATCCATAATAAATTCAGCAGATTCGAACGCGCTATTACGATGAGAACTGGTAACACCCACAAACACGATCTCTTCACCAATATGCAAAGTTCCTACACGGTGAATAACACTTACACGTTGTAAAGGCCAACGAGCTCTCGCCTCACTTACAATGTCATTAAGTGCCTTTTCAGTCATACCGGGATAATGCTCAAGGGTAAGCGTACTCACTTCATCACCGAGATTATGATTACGCACTTTACCTGTAAAGGTCACAACGGCGCCATCACTGTCGCACTCAGAAAGCCATTGGTATTCATCGCCAACACTAAAATTTTCGGTTTGTACTGAAATACGAGTTGATGCGCTCATCTTATCCTCCTGTAACAGGTGGGAAAAAGGCGATTTCATCACCGTCATTAATAACGTGAGAACCTTGAACAAAGGATTGGTTTACCGCAGAGAGTAACTTGCCATCTTCTAATGCCAGCAACCAACGTTCACCTTTGGTAATTAATGCTTTACGTAAATCGTCTACTGTGTGGTACTCACAATCTAATTCAAGAGAATCAACACCGACTAACTCACGGACTTGAGCAAAAAAGAGAACTTTAATCATGCTTCCACCTTAAAATGACCTGATTTACCACCTGTTTTTTCTAATAAACGCACAGGCCCTATCACCATATCTTTTTGAACGGCTTTACACATATCATAAATCGTTAACGCAGCTACTGATGCCGCAGTTAATGCTTCCATCTCAACCCCTGTTTTACCCGTTAAACGGCAAACAGATTCAATACGTACACGATTAGATTCAATGAGTGCTTCTAAACGCACTTCGACTTTAGTTAATAACAGTGGATGACATAATGGGATTAACTCCCATGTTCTTTTTGCTGCTTGAATACCTGCAATTCTTGCGGTCGCAAATACATCACCTTTATGATGCTTGCCTTCGGTGATCATACTTAATGTTTCTGCTGACATTTCAACAAAGGCTTCAGCACGCGCTTCTCGTACTGTTTCAGCTTTAGCACTAACATCCACCATGTGAGCTTCACCGGCAGCATTAATATGAGTTAGTTGAGACATGCACAACTCCTGAAATTAATGAAATAACAGAGCGAAAAACTACCCACCAATAACAGATAAGTTCGGTGTAATACCGCTATCACCTTGATGAAGAAAATGTGTTTCTCGTTTATGAAGAAGACCACCCTGAATACGTTGTTGTAATGCCTCTTGTTGACTATCGTCAGCAAGTAGGTCACGTAAAGGAATACCATTTTCACCAAATAGACAAAGATGGAGATTACCAATAGCTGAAACACGTAAACGGTTACAGGTTAGGCAAAAGTCTTTCTCATAAGGCATGATCAGACCTATTTCACCTTGATAATCAGGATGGGTAAATACTTGAGCAGGCCCGTCACTACGGGCGCGAGGAATTTGTAACCAACCTTCATTGAGTAAGCGCTGGCGAATAACTTCACCAGACAAATGAAAGCGGTTGAAAATATCACTACCGTCCCCTGTTTCCATTAATTCAATAAAGCGCAGCTGAATAGGTCTGTCTTTGATCCAATTAAGAAAATCAGGAAGATTTTTGTCATTCACATTGCGCATCAACACAACGTTAACTTTGACTTTTTCGAACCCTGCGGTAAATGCAGCATCAATACCTTCCATCACTTGGCTAAATTTATCTTGTCCAGTAATAGCGTGGAATTGGCGGGGATCGAGACTATCAACACTCACATTAATCGCATTTAATCCAGCATCACGCCATTGTGCAACATCGCGTGATAAACGATAACCATTTGTTGTTACTGCAATTTTTTTAATCGCCGCATTATCTTTGATTATCGCGATAATATCAGTAAAATCACGGCGCATTGTTGGTTCACCACCCGTTAAGCGGATTTTTTCTGTTCCTAATGCAGCAAAAGATTGTGTGAGTCTACTGATTTCATCTAATGAAAGGAATGATTTGTGACCATTAGGCTTATAACCATTAGGCAGGCAATAAGTACAACGGAAATTGCACACGTCTGTAATTGAAAGACGTAAATAGAAAAACTTGCGGGAAAACGCATCAACGAGTTGTTGCATAATAACACCTTTCCAAATCGGGAGATGCAGACATTTCTACCTTGCACCCTGGTGACTTATTTCGTCACGGCCAGAACATCATATCTTGTCAAAACACGACTTAGACGTTAAGGCTAGGAGTTTATCTTTACCTGTTTTTCACAGGTTTCTAATACCTATATATTTATTGTGGATTCTACCTGCTAATTATGTAAAAAGCGAATAATGTTTTCGCTATATAATTTATAATACAACGACTTACAAAACTTTAGTCACGCTAATAACATAAATAAAAACACTTTCATTGATTAAATATTAGGCTGTCAAAAGTAAAATTAAACTAGGAATGTGATGAAATCACGCCGTGATCATAGGCTTAAAATTTAATTGTGATAAATTAGCGGCAAATTTTTAAAGATGAGTAGAACAAATATGCGAAATCGCACGCTAAGTGATTTAGATCGTGTTGTTGCCCTTGGTGGAGGTCATGGCCTTGGGCGTGTGCTTTCAGCACTCTCCTACTTAGGCTCTCGCCTTACTGGTATTGTCACAACAACGGACAATGGCGGTTCTACTGGCCGTATTCGTCAAGAAGAAGGTGGCATTGCGTGGGGTGATATGCGCAATTGCATTAATCAATTAATTACAGAGCCTTCAGTAGCTTCTGCAATGTTTGAATACCGCTTTTCAGGTACAGGTGAGCTGGCTGGACACAATTTAGGAAATTTAATGCTAAAAGCGTTAGATAACTTAAGTGTTCGACCTTTAGAAGCTATTAATCTTATTCGTGGATTATTAAGAGTCAATGCGCATCTTATCCCAATGTCTGAACAAGCTGTTGACCTTATGGCGATAGATGATCAAGGAAATGAGATTTATGGTGAAGTTAACGTTGATATTTTGCCTAAGATCCCACAAAAACTTGATCTTTATCCTAAAGTACCAACGACAAGAGAAGCTATTGAAGCCATTGAACAAGCTGATCTTATCTTAATTGGCCCCGGTAGTTTTTTTACCAGTTTAATGCCTTTGTTATTATTGCCAGAGCTTGCACAAGCCTTGCGCCGTAGTAGTGCAACAACCATTTATATTGGTAATTTAGGCAAAGAATTAAGTCCCGCAGCTGCCAGTATGACGATGTCTGATAAAATCGCCATGATGGAGAACTATATTGGTTTACAAACAATAGATGCGGTGATCATTAGCCCTGAAACTCAATATGAATCCATGAAAGGTCGATTAATTGTACAAGCTCAATTGGAAGCTAAAGATATTCCTTATCGTCACGATCGCCATTTATTAGGTAAAGCTATTGAGTTAACACTACAACAATTAGGGCAACGTAACGCATCGACTCAAGCTATTAAATAAAATTTAATTACCTAATTTCATTAAAAAACCGCATCTGCAATAAACAGCAAATGCGTTTTTTTTTGTCGATAAAAACATAATATTGCTATTGGTTTTCAACGCATTATTAACTATTAAGGTGTTTTAACGTAATACGTTGGCTAATGGTTTCTTCAATTTCAGAAAGTGTCATTGGCACGTCATTTTTCATTAAACCGAGGCCAGCTACAGTACGAGAGAAAGATGTTAAATCCAATGGTGGCAAATCCATTATCCAGTTTTCTTCTGTTGCCAACGTATCTTCTGCATTAAGAATATTTTGTATAACATCCGTAAAAGCTTGATGAGAAGAAACCCAATCTTGATCGCCACTCGCCCAAAACCAACGCGCTGCAATAAAGTTTTTCCACATATCTTCCCAGCCATCGTAAATTCGACGTAACATTGAGGCACTCATTAGCGACCATGTTTGCGCTTCTTGCTGGGTAATATAACCTTGCTGACATCCTTCTAAACAGAGCTTGTTAAAACGGCAGAGATCCCAAATAAGGTATTTCACATTTTGAATATTCATGCGATTAGTGCTCATCATATCGATTTGCCATAAACGCTCGTTTTTATCATGTTCTGTTAACTCTGAAAGCAAAATGTCATTTTTTAATGACTGAACATCGTCTTCTTTGCCATCCAAAATTTGGTCACGTAGCTGATAAAAATCATTAGTGTGACCTTGAGTGAGCAACCAAAATAATTGATAGACTAAATCCCAACGGTCGTTTATTCCCCAACCTGCTGATAATCCACCATCATCTTTACCTTGGTCATATTCGTTATATGCCCATTCATTCATCACAGCGTAAGGTGCTGCTACATATAATCCCCATTCATGAGGTAATAATTGATCTGTTGTATCTTCTGCTTCAGATAAAATGGGCTCCTGCCCTGCTGTTGATGGTTTTGATAATTCACTATCTTGTACAGCAAATTTGCGTAACCATTTAAAAAGCAAAATAAGAAGAATAACACCAATAATAACCCCTGCAGAGCTGGGAAACCCTGCATAAACATAACCGCTCATTCACTGTCCTTAATATCTTTTTTATCTTTGTAAATAATTGACGCTTGTTTGTGGTGATATTTAAACAGTTGAACGCCATTAAGGGAATATAAAACTAGGGAAAAAGTAAAAGATAAAAGGGAAAAAGGGATAATCTGGAGTAAAAATACAAATATCCCTTTATTGTACTGGTTTAAATTCTGTTATTAAGAGTTCGCAATAAATTGAGCTCGCAACGCTTGTAGTTTATCTCGCGTACTTGCGGCTTTTTCAAACTCAAGATCTTTGGCATGTTGATACATTTCAGCCTCTAAACGCTGGATCTCTTTTTCTAGCTCAGCAGTCGATAATAATGGGTAATTTTCATGAATATCTTTTGCTTTATGCCCTTTCTTGTTACGACCTTGAGAAGGCTGACCAATTTTAAGAATATCACCCACTTTTTTATTTAGCCCTTTAGGTACAATGCCATGTTCAAGGTTAAATTGTTGCTGTTTCTCTCGGCGACGTTCAGTTTCACCAATTGCTTTCGCCATTGAGTCCGTAATTCTATCGCCATATAAAATCGCTTTACCTTCAAGGTTACGAGCTGCACGGCCGATAGTCTGAATTAATGAACGCTCTGAACGCAAGAAACCTTCTTTATCTGCATCCAAAATAGCAACCAAAGAGACCTCTGGCATATCCAATCCCTCTCGGAGTAAGTTGATACCGACTAATACATCAAACTCACCAAGGCGCAAATCACGAATAATTTCGACACGTTCAACCGTATCAATATCAGAGTGTAAATAGCGAACTCGCTCACCATGCTCTTCTAGATATTCTGTTAAATCTTCTGCCATTCGTTTTGTTAATGTGGTAACCAGTACACGTTCATTTTTTGCAGCACGAATACGAATTTCAGAGAGTAAATCATCAACTTGTGTAGAAACCGGTCGCACTTCAACAATCGGGTCAAGTAAGCCTGTTGGTCTTACAACTTGTTCGACAATTTCATCACCTGATTTTTCAAGCTCATATTTACCCGGTGTTGCTGAAACATAAATTGTTTGTGGTGCTAACGCCTCAAACTCTTCAAAACGTAATGGGCGGTTATCGAGTGCCGAGGGTAAACGGAAACCATATTCAACCAAAGTTTCTTTACGAGAACGGTCGCCTTTATACATTCCACCAATTTGTGGAATGGTAACGTGTGATTCATCAATCACTAATAGACCGTTAGCAGGAAGGTAATCAAATAGGGTTGGTGGTGGCTCACCTGGCCCTCTACCTGATAGATAACGTGAATAGTTTTCGATACCTGAGCAATATCCCAGCTCATTCATCATTTCTAGATCAAATTGGGTGCGCTGTGTCACACGTTGTTCTTCAACAAGTTTATCATTCGCTAAAAGCACTTTGCGTCTCTCTGCAAGTTCTTTTTTGATTTCCTCCATTGCTTCAAGAATACGCTCGCGTGGGGTGACATAGTGCGTTTTAGGGTAAACGGTAAAACGGGGCACATTGTAGTGGATTTGCCCAGTTAAAGGGTCAAAGAGCGAAAGGCGTTCGACTTCTTCATCAAATAATTCAACACGTAAAGCGTAATCATCAGATTCAGCAGGGAAGATATCAATCACCTCACCACGGACACGAAATGTCCCGCGCTGAAAAGCTTGATCATTGCGAGTATATTGTAAATCAGCGAGACGCCGTAAAATCGCACGTTGGTCGATTATCATGCCGTTCGTCAGGTGAAGCATCATTTTTAAATAACTGTCAGGATCACCCAAACCATAAATCGCAGAAACGGATGACACCACAATCACGTCTTTGCGCTCTAATAAGGCTTTAGTGGCAGACAGACGCATTTGTTCAATATGTTCGTTAACTGAGGCATCTTTTTCAATAAAGGTGTCAGAACTTGGCACATAGGCTTCTGGCTGGTAATAATCGTAATAAGAAACAAAGTATTCTACTGCATTTTCAGGAAAGAATTCTTTCATTTCACTGTAAAGCTGTGCTGCTAAAGTTTTATTTGGCGCAAGCACCATCGTAGGCCGATTTAAGTTGGCTATCACATTAGCAATAGTAAAAGTTTTACCTGAACCAGTTACCCCTAAGAGGGTTTGATGTGCAAGCCCATCGTCTAATCCTTCACAAAGTGAAGCAATAGCCGTAGGTTGATCACCACCAGGCTTAAATTCAGAATGCAGTTTAAAAGCTTTGCTCATATTTTCTTCTCCTCGCTGACACTCCTTATGATACTGGATAAAAATCCAGCTTCAATCTCTATCTACTAAAATTTGTCTGAATAATTAGCATAAGTTATCCCCAGTTTCGGAACTGGATTTTTTTTCAAAAAGCAAGTCCCTATTTTGTGAATTATTCAAAGAGACACATCAACAACATCCACTCTATTGATTTTATTTAATCAATTGATATATAAGAATTAAAAATAAAAGTTGAGAATAACACCAATCTTTAGCAATGCCTTGTATTCTCTCTATTCAGAGTATTTTTATAATGGTAATACACAAGGTTATCCACAGGAATAGTGGATAACTACACAAAGTTGTTATCTCTCGGTAGGTTACGTCTTTTTTTCCAGCTTAAAATATCCCTCAAAATCGGAGAAATTTATTTTTTTTATTTTTTTATTGATATAAGAAATAGACTTTGATCATTTATCCAATAATGGCTTATCAACCTAGTTTTAAACAAGAAAGATCGAGGTAAGACGTAAAATCATGCTCTTTTACTTCATTTAAATAGGGTATTTTGCCTAAGAATGGTGCTTTAATATGTTGCTTTAATGTTGCCAGATATTCCTTCTGATATCGCCCTGCGGGTTCAACTTCATTGGCAACCCACCCCGCCAATGTTAAACCAGACTGAATAATTGCTTGTTGCGTTAATAACGCATGATTAATACAACCCAATTTAACACCTACCGTTAAAATAACGGGAAGTTGTTCACTAATAACCCAATCAGAAAAAAATTGCTTTTCTGATAGTGGCGTAAACCAACCACCAGCCCCTTCAACTAAAATCCAATCAGCTTGCTGTTTTAAGTAAGATAAGCCTTCTGACATCACATTAAAATCAATAGGCTGATGCATCTCTTGACTGATAATATGAGGAGATGTTGGCGTTTCAAAACAATAAGGATTCACACGATGGTAATCTAACTTTACCGTACTGAATTTTTGCAATGTTAGTGCATCTGAATTACGTAAACCTTCATTTAGCCACTCACTTCCCGAAGCAACAGGTTTGTAGCCCGCAGTTTGATATCCTTGATGCGTAGCACATTGTAATAGAGCACTACTTACCACGGTTTTACCTACTTCTGTATCTGTACCTGTTAAGAACACTATTTTAGCCATGTGATATTTTTCCTATAACAATTTGATAGGTAAGTACATATTTACCTGAATCTGTTTTCCATACCGTTTCTAGTGCACGAAATTTTTGTCGCGTCATTAACCCTTTTTGTCTATCACCTTGTACAAAATTGGCACCAACCCCCTTTAAAGAAGCAAACAACGCATGTAATGAATCATAGTGTTCCGTGACAGTTTCAGTAGAAAATTGGCAATGAAAACCACAACACGCTTTCTCAATATCATGAAGTGATAAAAAAGGATTAACATGTGGGTGGCTATCAATAAATTGCCAAGCATCTCTGACTTCTTGCAGTGTCAACGTAGCGAGTGTTGAGAAATAAAGTGCTCCTGTTTTATTTACTACATTCATGAGTGAATTAATCGCAACGGATAAATCATCGCACCATTGCATCGCTAAATTGCTAAACACGATATCCACACTTTGTGGCATAATTGCACAATGCTCTATATCACTTTGTAGATAATCATTTGCCCGTTGTTGTTGTTTTGCCACTTGTAACATCTTATGTGATAAATCAAGTGCAATAACAAAGTATCCGCGTTGTTTCCATTTTTGGCTGAAATACCCTGTTCCGCATCCTGCATCTAAGACAATATTGCCACTATCATAACGCGCTAAATCCATTAATTTATTGCCACTGTAGCGCTGAATATTGGCGTGATTATCATAATGAATAGCCGCTTTACCAAATGTTTGGGCTATACGTTGTTTATCTGTTTTGACTAAAGAATGCATGAAGCGTCTCGATTAACAGCTTAATATCTGAAAGGTGGTGGCGAGTGGTTAACGTTATTCGTAAACGTGCGCTATGAGGTGGAACTGTAGGTGGAAAGATAGATTTTACCCAAAGCCCTTTAGATTGCAGATAATCTGAAAGTGTTTGGCATAATTGTTCATCACCAATAATTAATGGCTGAATAGCTGTTTGTGAAGGTAATAATTTAATAGGAAGCGAAATAACACCTTGACGAAAGGTATCAATTAATTGTTGAAGGTATGCTCGCTCGCCATCAGCTTGCTTAATCATATTTAATGCTGAATGTAACGCGACTGCCTGTGCAGGTGGCATTGAGGTACTATAAATAAGGTGACGAGCATATTGTTCAAAAAATTCCGCTGTTGGCTTGTTACAAAGCACTGCCGCCCCACTGATACCAAAAGCCTTACCAAAAGTCACCACTAATAACTCAGGTTTGATACCCGATTTATCACAACTGCCTCGACCTTCTTTACCTAAAACACCAATACCGTGTGCATCATCGACCATTAACCATGCATCATGTTGTCGGCTTATTGTTGCTATTTCTGTTAATGGTGCTTGATCTCCATCCATGCTAAATACCCCTTCTGTAACCACCAAGGTTTTACTAGCTGACGTTTTATTAAGTCGTTGAGATAAAGAGTCAAAAGAATTGTGTAAAAAACGCCATAATGTGGCTGGTGATAATACAGCGGCTTCCATTAACGAGGCATGGCAAAGTTTATCCGCAATAATGGCATCGTCTTTTTCAAGTAATGCCGAAATAATGCCCTGATTGGCACTGTAACCTGATGAAAATAACAATGCATTATCGTAACCTAGCCAATCTGCTAGATGTTGTTCTAATTGTGCATGAGCTTGTGTAAACCCGGTGATATGTCCTGATCCACCGCTACCTACACCGTACTCATCAGCGCCTTGTTGCCATGCTTTAATAACATCCGCATGTTGGCTAATACCTAAATAATCATTGCCTGAAAAATTAAGGTACTTTTCACCTGATATTGTGATCAAAAAACGCCCATCTACTCGTTTGATCACTTTGCGTTTTCGCCATAATGGCGTATTTCTACGCTCATTAAGTTGCTCATTTAAATAGGTTTGCCAACTCATTACAGTGCCGCGTTATAAAATTGTTCAGTGTCTTTATTAGCAACTGCTTGTATTAAAGCTTCTTCTTGCTGATTGTCGCCCATAGATACTGCTAATCGTTCAGGATTTAAGCCTAATTTACGGAATAATTGGTGGTCTTTATCTTCAGTTGGATTAGTTGTTGTTAATAATTTGCAACCATAGAAAATAGAGTTCGCCCCAGCCATAAAGCAGAATGCTTGTGTTTGTTCACTCATTTGCTCACGACCAGCAGAAAGGCGAACATAAGAGCGTGGCATCATGATACGAGCAACGGCGATAGTACGAATAAAATCAAAAGGATCGACATCTTCATTATCAGCCAATGGCGTACCTTTGATTTTGGCTAACATATTAATTGGTACACTTTCTGGAGGTTGTGGCAAATTAGCTAATTGTACCAACATTGCGGCTCTGTCTTTCACTTCTTCACCCAAACCTAAAATTCCGCCAGAGCAGACTTTAATACCTGCATTGCGGACTTTATCGAGTGTATCTAAACGATCTTGGTACGTTCGCGTTGTCACAATGCTACCGTAAAATTCAGGTGAGGTATCGAGGTTATGGTTATAAAAATCTAGCCCCGCATCAGCTAATCTATTAGCTTGTGAATCATCTAACTTACCCAGTGTCATACAAGTTTCCATACCTAATGCTTTGACTTCTTTCACCATCTGTTCAAGGTAAGGCATGTCACGTTCATGCGGATTTTTCCAAGCAGCTCCCATACAAAAACGCGTTGAACCAGCCGCTTTTGCTTTTTTTGCTGATTCAATTACTTGCTGCACTTCCATTAAACGTTCTTTTTCTAATCCCGTTTTATAGCGCGCACTTTGAGCACAATATTTACAATCTTCAGGACAAGCCCCTGTTTTGATAGAAAGCAACGTACTGACTTGGATCTGTGAAGGATCAAAATGTTGACGATGCACTTGTTGCGCTTGAAAAACCAAATCTAAAAATGGCATATCAAACAATGCTCTGGCTTCTTTTAATGTCCAGCGTTTTAGTGTGCTCACAATACAATCTCCTATTTAAAAGTGATTGCCAGTTTAAATAATAGGGTTATCATGTCAACTAAAATTGATCACCATTGGTTTACATGATTAAGTGAAAAATAGAATGACACCTGAAGATATCGCTTTTGATTTACGCCACATTTGGCATCCATATACCTCGATGAGTAATCCGTTACCTGCTTACCCTATCGTCAGTGCAAAAGGCGTTGAACTAGTCTTGGCTGATGGTAGAAAACTGATAGATGGAATGTCTTCATGGTGGGCAGCAATTCATGGATATAATCATCCTGAGCTTAATAATGCGGTTACTACACAACTAAGCAATATGTCTCATGTAATGTTTGGTGGCATTACTCATCCTCCAGCAGTATCACTTTGTCGAAAATTATTAGCAATAACACCTGAGCCTCTTGAATGCATATTCTTAGCGGATTCAGGTTCGGTTGCCGTTGAAGTCGCACTGAAAATGGCCTTGCAATATTGGCAAGCTAAAGGAGAAAAACGTCAACGTATTGTGGCGTTAAAACAGGGATATCATGGTGATACCTTTGGCGCAATGTCAGTGTGTGATCCGAATAACTCCATGCACAGTCTTTATAAAGGCTACTTGCCTAATCACCTATTTGTTGATGCGCCTCAAACAGGCTTTTATGAACAGTGGAACCCAAGTGATATCAATTCATTACGCTCAACATTAGAACAACATCACCACGAAATTGCGGCAGTAATGCTTGAGCCTATTGTTCAAGGCGCGGGTGGAATGCGGATTTACCATCCTGAATATTTAAAACACACAAGAGCACTGTGTGACGAGTTTGATGTACTACTCATTGCCGATGAAATAGCCACTGGTTTTGGCCGAACAGGTAAACTTTTTGCCTGTGAACACGCTGGAATTTCTTCTGATATTATGTGTGTAGGTAAAGCATTAACAGGTGGATATATGACGTTATCGGCAACCTTAACCACGCGCCATATTGCAGAAACCATAAGCCAAGGCGATGCAGGATGCTTTATGCATGGTCCTACTTATATGGGAAATCCTTTAGCTTGTGCTGTTGCAGATGCCAGTTTATCTCTATTAGCAAAAGGCGATTGGATAAACCAAGTTGAACAACTAGAAGCACAACTTAAAAAAGAGCTATTACCACTAAAGCAGGTAAAAAGTGTCAAAGATGTGCGGGTTTTAGGGGCGATTGGTGTGGTCGAAATGAATGAGCCCGTCAATATGGCAAAACTACAAAAAATCTTTGTAGATGAAGGGGTTTGGATCAGACCTTTTGGCAAGCTGATTTACATTATGCCGCCATTTATTATGCCACCAGCAAACCTCTCTAAACTCACTCAAGCTATTGAGAAAGTGGTTCATCTTTCATAAAGAATTAAACCTCTAGCGATAAAATATTTCGCTAGAGGTTTAAAGTGACTTTTATTTTGTCACAACAGTAACCCACATAGCACCTTTGCCTACTGGGTAACACGCTAATTCAGTTAAAGCGCCAGTGTGTTTATCAATACGAGAAACAGACGCAAAATCTGATTTTTGGCCACAAGAAATCAGGTAGTTTCCTGTATTATCAAGATTAAAGCCACGAGGCTGTGTTTGTGTAGGGTAATAACCCACAGGTTGCAAATAATCGCCCGCTTCTGAAATTGTCATCGCACAAATAAAGCTTTCAGAACGTTCGCTTGCATAAAGAAAACGGCCATCAGGTGTAATATGAATATCTGACGCCCAACGAGTACTGTTGAAAGCTTCAGGGACGATATCCACCGTTTGCATTAAACGATATAAATCCCCCATACGACGATATACATTGATTGTCGCATCTAATTCATTAAGGCAGTAAAACACATCACCATTAGGATGGAATACCATATGACGAGGACCTGCATTTTGTGCTGTTGTTAGCTCTTCAGTACCCGCTTCTGTTAAACGACCGTCTTCTGATAAATCAAATAAACGAATATGATCTTCACCTAAGCAAGGCACAATCAGTTGTTTATTATTCCAATCAATATTAGATGAATGAGGCTTATTTAAGCCTTCAATAATTTGAATAGGTGATTGGGGGATCCCCTGCGCATTAATAGGCAAAACAGCTAAATTACCTTGATGATAAGAAGGAACAAACAAAAATCGCCCCGTTTTATCTAAGCATAAATGAACAGGTGTACTTGGAATGGAAGTGATAGCCTTTTGCTCTAACTGACCATCGACAGCAATCGCAAATGTCACCACACTAAAATGAGGACGAATACCTACATAAAGGTATTTTCCATCAGCACTTGCAATCATGGGTTGCACTTGCCCTGCAACCTCAACAACCTGCAATAAATCCATTTCACCTTCGGTGTTTAACGCATAAACATGAATTTGCTGACTCTCTGGACTTGCTACGTAGACTACCTGTTTCATTCCTTCTCCTTAAAATCCATTACCCATTGATTTATAAAGAATAATAGAAAAACCAACGTTTGATTGTAACGATTAAGCTAGTTTATCTTTTATTGGTTAACGTGTAACATCAACACCATTGCATCTTAATACTATCAAGGGGCTTATTTATGTCATATCGCGTTATTGCTTTGGATCTTGATGGCACACTGCTTGATGACCAAAAACGTATCCTGCCAGAATCTTTAGAAGCACTCAATCTTGCAAGAAAGGCAGGTGTTAAAGTTTTAATTGTAACAGGTCGTCATCATGTTGCTATTCATCCATTCTATCAAGCACTCGATCTTGATACCCCTGCGATCTGCTGTAATGGAACCTACCTTTATGACTATATTGGTAAAAAGGTACTGGAATCCGATCCATTAACCACTCAAGAAACCAGCGCAGTATTAGATCTCGTTAAACAAACAGATGTACATCACTTAGTTTATGCTGATGATGCAATGATGTATGACCAACTATCAGCCCCTGTGCAGCGTACTTTAAAATGGTCAGAAACATTACCCACTGCACAGCGTCCAAACTTAATTAAAGTCGATGATTTCTATAAGGCCATGCATGATGTTAATGCCATTTGGAAAATAGCAACAACAACACCTGATCACGATGAATTACGCGCTTTAGTTGAAAAAATTGAGCAACAAGTCGGTTTAGAGTGCGAATGGTCTTGGGTTGATCAAGTTGATATCGCCAAAAAAGGCAACAGTAAAGGCCGCCGTTTACAACGCTGGGTTGAAGCGAATGGCATGAATATGAGTGATGTTATTGCCTTTGGTGATAATTTTAATGATCTTAGCATGCTAGAACATGTTGGCTTAGGTGTTGCAATGGGTAATGCCTCTGACGAAGTAAAAGCTCGCGCTAAAATGGTCACCAAAGTGAATTCACAACCGGGTATTGCAGAAACTATTCATAAATATATTTTGTCTTAGTCTTAGTCTTATTTTTACCTCACCCAAAAGAAAAAGACCTCATTTAAAATAAGGTCTTTTTCTCGATAAATATAACTGATAATCAAAGATGGCGACTTAGCGAAATACTCTTAATTTGCGCATAAAGCCATTGCCCTTCTTGAATATTCAACTCATCTTTTGCCCAAGGCGTGATCCTTGCCCATAAATAATTACCGTCATTGACAAGTTTCACATCAACTTGGCCATCATTTTTAATGGTTTCAACCACTTTCATATGCAAAATATTACGAATACTGCTATTTGAAGGACGAGTGGTAGTCAGTGACACATCAGAAGCATCAATACGCACACGCACATCGCGACCAATTTTAGTCTCGATTTGAGGCAACCACAGCACTTGATTACCAAAAGCGGTTGCTGTCATATCGTAATGACTATGGTGTTCGACTACCATCACATTAGCGATACTACTTAATGTCTCTTTTTGTAACCACGGGCGTAATGCACTACTTGCCCATACATCTTCCAGCTTACCTGTTGCCTTGATTTTTCCTGCATCCATCACAATGACATTATCAGCAAGTCGAATAATTTCATCAAGACTATGACTTACATACAAAATCGGAATTTGTACATCTTGTGAGAGCTTTTCTAAATATGGCAGTAACTCGCGTTTACGCGGTAAATCAAGCGAAGCCAAAGGCTCATCCATCAACATAATATCAGGCGCTGTTAACAACGCTCGCCCTATGGCAACACGCTGTTTTTCACCGCCTGATAAGGTGATAGGAAACCGAGAGAGTAAATGACCAATCCCTAATAAATGAATAATGCGATCAAACTGCACTTTCATTGTTGGCGACATACCGTAAAGCAGATTTCCTCTTACGGTGTAATGAGGAAACAGTCTGGCATCTTGGAATACATAACCCACTTTACGTTTTTCAGGCGGCAGATAAATTTTCTTTTCAGTATCAACCAGTGTGTGATTATTTAATACAATCCGACCTGAATCGGGTTTGGTTAAACCGCCAATCACATTAATTAGGGAAGTTTTACCCGCCCCAGATAAACCAAAGACTGCGGTAATACTTTCTGTTGGCAGTTCAGTATTGACTTCCAGACGCAGTGATCCTAGCGTCTGTTTAAAATTCATCTCTAGCATACGCCCCCCAATCTTTTACGCCCCCAACGAGTTAGCCACTCTGAAGCCATTAAAGAGACGAGCGCCAAAATAATTGCAATAACACATAAACGGGCAGCATCCATTTCTGCGCCCGGTGTTTCAATCAAGGTATACATTGCCAGAGGAATAGTTCTTGTTTCCCCAGGAATATTGGAGACGAAAGTGATTGTTGCGCCAAATTCTCCCAATGAGCGCGCAAATGCCAGCACAATTCCTGCGATGATCCCTGGCATAGACAAAGGTAAAGTTATGGTAAAAAAGACGCGTAATGGTGAAGCCCCAAGGGTTCTTGCCGCTTGTTCCATACGCTGATCGACAGCCTCTAATGCTAATCTGATAGCCCTTACCATTAGTGGAAATGCAACGACTGCAGATGCAAGTGCTGCGCCTCGCCAACTAAATGTAAAGCTAAAACCAAACCAGTCATACAACCATTCACCAATAAATCCACGTCTTCCCATACTGATCAGTAAAAGATAACCGACCACAACAGGAGGAAGAACTAAAGGTAAATGGATAATGCTATCAAGCAATGATTTACCGGGAAAACGTACCCTAACTAAAAGCCAAGCCATAAAAATACCAAAAGGTAGACTGATAATAACCGCAACAGTCGATACCTTAAGGCTTAGTATAATGGCTTGCCATTCGTATTCACTTAACATCTCCAAAAGTATAATTCCTACAGTGGGCTAAAGCCGTATTTCTTAAAGATTTCTGCGGCTTGAGGTGTTTTCAGATAGTCATAAAAATCACGAACTGCTTTATTGTCCTGACCTTTTACAACTGCCATTGGGTACTCAACAGGTTTGTGGCTATCAGCTGGGAATACGCCGACCACTTTCACTTTATCACTCGCAACCGCATCAGAACCGTATACGATACCTAATGGTGCTTCATCACGTTCCACCAACGCCATACCGCTACGTACGTTATTAGTTCGAGCCATTTCTGGGCTTACTGTGTCCCATGCACCTAAATATTCTAATGATTCTTTCGCATAGATACCAACAGGCACATGATCCGGATCGCCAACCGCTAGTTTTCCGCCATTAAGTAAGGATTTCCATTTGGTTTCCTTATTAATAACAACGTCATTTAATTGACTATCTTTAGGGGCAATAAGCACTAAATCATTACCTAATAGTGTATGACGTGAATCTGCAACCATTAAATTCTTATCGATTGCGTAGTCCATCCACTGCTGGTCTGCTGAAATAAACAGATTTGCAGGTGCGCCTTGTTCAATTTGACGAGCTAGCGTTGAAGAAGATGCATAAGACGCAACAACTTCAGCTTGTTTCTCTTGCTTATATTGTGCCGAAATTTCATTAAGAGCATTGGTAAGAGAAGCGGCAGCAAATACCGTTACTTTTTCCGATGCAAAACTTTGGCTTACTAAAGCAAAAGAGATAACTGCGCCAGCAAGTAGCTTGCCTGATAATTTTTTCATGTTCTAATTCCACTTAAATTAAAGGATGACACGCTGTATATATCAAGATACAGCGTAAATTGAAAGGATTAGATGCTAGAAACTGGTTATATATCAATAAATATAACCATTAAAAAGAAACAAAAAATGGAGATAGAGATAGAGAAATCTACATACTCTAAATAATTCAAGTTACAGCTAGGCGACAAGTGACAAGCAATCTACAACTTAAAGTATAACAAGTAGATACTCTAAATAATTCAAGTTACAGCTAGGCGATGAGTGACAAACAATCTACAACTTAAAGTATAACAAGTAGATACTCTAAATAATTCAAGTTACAG
Source organism: Proteus sp. fly-1089 (assembly GCF_040138965.1). NCBI lineage: Bacteria > Pseudomonadati > Pseudomonadota > Gammaproteobacteria > Enterobacterales > Morganellaceae > Proteus > Proteus sp. fly-1089. The sequence continues at coordinate 26,276 of NZ_JBEETS010000001.1, read as the reverse complement.
CTAGGCGATGAGTGACAAACAAT
>NZ_JBEETS010000001.1:0-26153 GCF_040138965.1 Proteus sp. fly-1089 | reverse complement strand
GTGACAAACAATCTACAACTTAAAGTATAACAAGTAGATACTCTAAATAATTCAAGTTACAGCTAGGCGACAAGTGACAAACAATCTACAACTTAAAGTATAACAAGTAGATACTCTAAATAATTCAAGTTACAGCTAGGCGACAAGTGAATGAGTCGCTAGGAGCATACATAAGTATGTGACTAGTGCGAATGAGCGTAGTCAACAACGCTGTGGCTTGAAGTATGACGAGTATCAGTGCGAAAGAGTGAAGTCAACAACGGCTATGGCTTGAAGTATGACGAGTATCGTGAGTAAAAAAATAGCCCTTCAAGATAAAGGGCTATTCTAAATCAGGGAGGGAGAAATTATGATTTTTTGTCTGCTTTTGGCTGACTTGGTGAAATCAAGTTAAACACTTCACCTAAACCATAAATAATGCCCATAATCAGTACCATTACAACAGGTACCATCAAGAGAGCAAACCCTAAACTTTTCAACAATTCAAGCATGATAACCTCTTTATCATGGTATATTCGGAAAGCCAGAGTTGGCATTTCTTCACGAATGACGAATAATAACGCTATAGATGTATATATTCTAGAGAATTATCGCTTTGTGTCGGCACAAAAAATGCGATAAACACACAAAAAAAGAAGAAGCCTATCATTATGCAAGCAGAAATATTATTAACTCTTAAACTTCAAGATAAGCTCTTTGCCGATCCTCGTCGCGTAGCATTGTTAAAACAGATCAAGGCGACGGGTTCAATTAGCCAAGGGGCAAAAATGGCGGGCATTAGTTATAAAAGTGCTTGGGATGCCATTAATGAAATGAATCAACTCGCAGACGAGCTTCTTGTTGATAGAGCAACAGGCGGTAAAGGTGGCGGAGGTGCAACTCTCACTCATTATTGCGAGCGCTTACTACAACTTTACGATCTGTTAGGTCAAATCCAGCAAAAAGCCTTTGATGTATTGAAAGATGATTCACTCCCTCTGGATAGCCTTTTAGCGGCTATTTCTCGTTTTTCATTACAAACCAGTGCCAGAAACCAGTTTTTCGGCACCATTATTGAGCGTGATAACCTTCAAGTTCAACAACATGTTAATGTTCAACTTGCTGATAAAAAGACCATTATTCGTGCGGCACTAACAGAAAAAAGTGCTGATCGCCTAGGGCTTAAAAAAGGTAAAGAAGTACTGATTTTAATTAAGGCACCTTGGGTCAATATTGAAAAAGGCGCCTCTTTAACGCAACAATATGACAATGCGCTTTCAGGCACACTCACTCAAATTGAGACGGGCAGTGAAAACAGTGAATTAGTGGTAACATTAGAAGGCGGACAAGAAGTCTGTGCCACCTGTTCTAATCAGCATGTTAAAGAGCAAAAACTGCATATTAATGACAGCGTAACGGCTTTATTTAATGCTGATCAGGTGATTGTCGCAACACTGTGTTAATCATTAATATGATTGCTTTTAAATAAAAAATAAAACCATCACTTAGTTATTATTTTAGAAATAATATTAAGTGATGGTTTTTAATTGGAAATAATATTTACATAAATCAAATTTATTCTAATAAACTTCTGATTAACGTATTACATTAATATTTTCCAGTTTTACTGAGCTTTCTAGTCTATCACCTACTTGCATGGTAACTGGAACAAAAACGTTAAAATCTTGCAACCAAGCTTGTTTGCTACTGATTTTCTGTTGTCCTTCATGAGTTTCATCACACTGAACTAACAGATATTTTCCACTAAACTCAGATGCTATACTACCTGCATCTCCTTCGCTTAACACATTACAACGTATTGATGAAGTTATTACTTCTTTTTTAGAATCAATACTTTCCCACTGTGCTTGATATTGTTGGCCAACGACTAATGGAAATTGCAGATCTGTCTGCAACTTACGGAGTAGTGAAATATCGTGACTGATAGACATAACAAACTTTAATTGTAACTGATTAGCCAACATTAAACGTTGTACTGTCCAGATACCATAATCTTCTAGATTACGTATATAACCATCCGATTGGGCATCCAACTGTACATTGACCTTACCGTATTCGCTTACTATGGTATAACGGATCTGTTTAAAGCGAGGAAGTGCCCATGGTTTTATCAATGATTGAGTTTGATTATTAATTCCTGTAGAAAGTGGATATTTATTAAGCCATTGCGGATTATTATTACTTAAATTGGGCATTGTTGGCCCCATCAATGTTGATACAGGCTTATTAATAGCAGGTACAAAGTGTCCCTCAGCAGTGAACGTTTTTCCTTCTGGTAACTGACATAATTGATTGAAAAGTTGTCTCATTTGAAGATCTATTTTGAAACTATTTTTACGACGAATAATATCATCAGTGATCAGCGAATCAGTAATGTACCCCTCACGATCTAGGTTCATTGCAACTACAGCGTCGCCCTGATGAGTTTTACAATTATATAAATAGTGCTCAATCTTTAGCTCAAGAGGTGCATCATAAGGTGGTTCCCAGATGGTTTCTGCAAAATCATATCCTGTACGTACTGATAATATGTCGCCAATATGCTGAATACTATTAGTATCAACAAGGTTAGTCATACCGCCGATAGACGTGTCAGATAACCTTTCCCATCGCGATTCTTTTATTGGAAATTGACAAACCATGCGGATATCTTCTGTTGTCATCAGCTTATTGTCTTGAGCTGGTGCATAACGAAGATAATTATTACCGTAATAGCGAGCTTTGGTTAGCCCTTCTTCATTCAATACATCCTTATATAAAAGCTGAGCCTTATTCTGCTTACAATCAACAGAATGCCAATGTTGAGTTTTTTCTCCACTATTATCTGTTAATGACACCATGTAATTCACACGATCATGGTTCCTAACTATAGACAATGGATTAATTTCATTATTTATCAATAAAGGCTTATCCGTTGCATAGACAAAAGAAAATAGCAAATAAGGTAGAAATAAAAATAAAATAATTAAAAAACGCAGGCTGTACATATATATCCCTTCACTGATTGATTATTTTTTATATTTAACATGGCAGAAAATAACTATATATATTGCTAATACTAATTAGTTCTATTTCTTAGAGTAATTATTTAGTAATATCAGTAGAAATAATACATTTAAACTTTACGACTAATACAACGCGTAAATGCTTCTTTTATTGAGGCACCTAAAACCTCATCACTACAATTAGTTTTTAATGTAATAATTGCACTATCGGGTATTCCCTCACCTACCCAATGATCCATACGTAAATGGTTTAGAGGCTTAATAATAATTTCATTACCTACAACACTTAAACCGCATAGGCTCATATTTTAAAGTAGGAAACGGAATAACATTAGGAATTAATTAAATCTGATTTGGCACTATTCAAAATGGCCATAAAATTATCTAAATTAAATTTATGCCTCACATTTTCACTTAAACACCGACTATCATTAAAAAATTCAATTTCTATTTTATCGGCTCCATTATCTTTATTTAATTGACAAAGTATTTGTTTTTTATATGAAATTTCAACAGTAATATTCTCATATTTATTGTCACTTACAAAATCGATTTTAAAGTTAGAATCTATCATCTTTTTTCCTTTAATTTATGAATAACATTATAAAAAATTCTAGATAATAGATCCATCCTATCGTAATTGGTTACGTAATTCATTAGGAACTAAATCAAATAACATTTTGATATACTTTACATTGCAATCATACAATATACTTATTTTTGAACTACATTTCTCAGTATATGTTTTAGCTTGAAAATTTAAAAATGAAATATCACTTTCATCAAAATTTTGATTAAGTATTTTTTTAGGTAAATTATGAATTAACTGTAATTCATAATAACAAGATTTATCTTTTTCTTTTGCTATCATTCCTCTAGATTGAATATTTCTTAATTGGGGTAAAATCCAACACATCATATCTATATATATTTCATTTTTAGTCATTAACAATCAACTCATTAGTATTTAAATAATTACGAATTTAATCCCGAATAATTGAACTTTTCGACTAATACAACGCGTAAAAGCTTCTTTTATTGAGGCACCTAAAACCTCGTCACTACAATTGGTTTTCAATGTAATAATTGCACTATCAGGTATTCCCTCACCTACCCAATGATCCATACGTAAATGGTTTTTCATTTATAAACTAAGGTGATTTAATCTATTTTTTGATAGCAATATTTTAATTTTTATCTTATCTTCAGGATGCATTAACAAATACTTTTCACAAGATAATCTAATAAATTGATAACAAGTATCTTCGCTTACAATAACAATATCTTTATCTGTTAGAGGATATCCTACTCCAAACTTAACACCTAAAAAATGCTCAGATACATCAGGGCTATTCATATCTGGGAAAAAGCAATATATTCCATCGAGGACAAAAGATTCTTTTTGAACAATATTAGAAACAGCATCTAAAAAACAACCATCATTATATATAAGATCAAAATAACTTTTTATAGTCCAATTAGGCTCACTCTTTTCATAGGGTAATTCAAATAAATATTTCATCAATAACGCTCCTACTTAGGATGGAAATTAGTAACCATCTTCGTTTCTTTATCTAAATATACTCTGAAAGTTATGCCTTCTGATATTGCATCATAGGATTGCAATTCTTTATCTAACGCATTCTTATATCCATTAGCTGCTGCTTTTTGACCTAATTCAAGTATTTTTTGGTCAGAAAAAATATTGGGATCATAAATTGTTTTTTTTAAAAGTTGAGCGCCATTACCTTTATAATGAGTTATTTCTCCAGTTTGGGGTGCAGTTCAGCTTTCGCAGGTATTTTATATTCAATATACGTTATCCCTCGCACATTTGTTGGGATCTCTTTTATAATTTTTAAATTTTTATCCTTTACAACATTATAAAATACATTAGCATTATGACCACCTGAAATTCCCATTTTCTGAGTAAATTTATCTACTGTAGCTAAATGTTTTAGTAATTCAATTTGGAAACTTATTCTATTGTCCATCATATAATTGCTCTGTTACATTAATACGATATAAACGTTCAATTTTTTTTATCTCATCATCAGAACACCCCTTTATTTTATGAATATTGATAGGATGCTCTGGATAGATAGAATGTAAATTATTTATTAATTGGTTATTTTTCATAAATAAACTCATATAACAAAAAATCACCTTACATATAATTAGCATAAGATGATTTTATTTAGTATCCATTTAAACTTTACGACTAATACAACGTGTAAAAGCTTCTTTTATTGAAGCACCTAAGAGCTCGTCACTGCAATTGCTTTTTAATGTAATAATTGCATTGTTAGGTATACTTTTACCAATCCAATGATCCAATCGTAAGTGATCATAAGGAATAATAGATATAATACCATCAGTCACATTCACATTACATAAGTTCATGTTTTTGAATAGTGTCGTTTTATTTTTATAATCACATTCTTTAATTATTTTTTTATCCATTCAGAATATAATCCATCGTTATTACGCATTTCATGATATTCAAATGAATTAGCATCTAATATTTCGCTTTGGATTAATGCATTTCTTGTAAAGAAACCCAAATCTGCATCAAGTGGATCTTTGGATAAAACCTTATAACCTTTTTTAAAATCCATCAAATAAATACCGCTTTTTGAAAGAGTTATTATAATATAATAATCATTATTAAAATAGACACTTGCTCTTAAGTTATTTTTTTTGATATAGACACTATTTACTCCTCAACTATTGTAATATTAACCTTAATATTTTTTGAAGATGCATTTTTAATAAAATTATTAATAGCATCCCATTGTTGTTTGGTTGTTCTTGCAGGAACACCTAATTCTAGAGTTTTTGATTTAATATCACTTGGTAAAATATCAACTTTTCCCTTTTTTTCTCCTGAATATTTATCCATTTAAGTATTTATAAATAAAACCACTACCTAGTTATTATTTTTAAAATAATATTAAGTAATGGTTTTGGCTTGATTAATATTTCTATTAAAAATTAGTAGCTAATTTATTTATTCTGAATACATGCGAGTAAAATAATCACTAATTTTATTGTTATCAAGCAATCTATCTTTGGTAAAATCAAGACTATCAGAGACTACAATATATTTTCTGAACTCTTCAGGAATATCTTCTATCGTTGCATAAATAGTTGGAACAATAAAACGAAAATAGTCACCCATTTTGGTTTCGCCTTCATATCCAATGGGATAATCTTCATATAATTCATTGAGTGCTTCAAAAAGAAACATTCCCATTTTAGCCCCAACTCCCGCATCACAATGATTTCCATTCCATTTTTTTAATTCAAAATTAAATTCTTTTATTATTTTTGATTTATCATATTTTCTATAGGTATAACTTGAATATAAATCAATAATATAGTTACCATGCTTATTTATGTTGTTATTATATTTTTCTGATTCACCATCAATATATTCAGATAAATGATCCAAATATAATTTAATGTCAGGTACCGATAATAGCACTTTAGGTAACCACCCACTATTATTATTATACATTTTTGCTAGATATCCTTGATTATCCATAGCAACCCAAGCATATGTGTAAGATGAACCTGGTATCCATTCTGAGATTAGAGGTAAAATCATATATCCTCATTTTAATTGATAGGCCCATCCCATCGTAATTGATGACGTAATTCATTAGGAACTAAATCAAATAACATTTTGATATACTTTATATTGCCATCATATAATATACTTATTTTTGAACTGCATTTTTCAGTATATGTTTTAGCTTGAAAGTTTAAAAATGAAATATCACTTTCATCAAAATCTTGATTAAGTATTTTTTTTGGTAAATTATGAATTAACTGTAATTCATAATAACAAGATTTATCCTTTGCTTTTGCTATCATTCCTCTGGACTGAATATTTCTTAATTGAGGTAAAATCCAATACATCATATCTATATATATTTCATTTTTAGTCATTATTTTATCTCTTAAAACAAACATTATTAATATAATATCAGCCAATTAAACTTCACAACCAATACAACGCGTAAAAGCTTCTTTTACTGAGGCACCTAAAATTTCATCACTACAATTAATTTTTGATTTTAAAATTGCATTGTTAGATATATTTTTACCAACTTAATGATTCAATCGTAATTAAGTATTTGTAGTTTTAAACTCCATATCACAGCTAATATTTTATAATCGTAATAAATCACCTGAAAAATCAACAGGTGTAGGAGCAATGAAACTCTCATTGTATGAACTAATAATATATCCTAGATATTCATTAAAATTCTTATCTAACACTCTTACCTTATCTTCATTTTCATTTTCATTTTCATTTTCATTTTCATTTTCATTTTCATTTTCATTTTCATTTTCATTTTCATTTTCATCATAATGATAAACTAAGTCAGGTTGCTTTGAGTTTGTCAATAAAAAATAATATTGCGTTTCCGATTCAATTGAAATAAAAAATGGTTTTTGTTCTAACATATCCCATAAACCAAGATTATATAACTCTTCCCTTGAACCATATTGAAACAAAATATGTCCTCGTATAAACCATTCTCTGTAAAAAATCAGAGGATCATCCCAAAAAAAACCACCACTGCAACGCCCCATGCAATTCAAAAAGTCATATAGCTGACCAGCTACTTTAATATCATAAAGACGTTCAATTTTTTTTATCTCATTATCAGAATATCCCTTTATTTTATTTATAGGGAACTCTGGATATATAGCGTGTAAATCATTTATTAATTGATTATTTTTCATAGATAAATTCATATAATAAAAAATCACCTTACCCATAATTAGCATAAGGTAATTTTATTTAGTATCCATTTAAATTTTGCGACTAATACAACGCGTAAATGCTTCTTTTATTGAGGCACCTAAAACCTCATCACTACAATTGCTTTTTAATGTAATAATTGCACTATCAGGTATTCCCTCGCCGACCCAATGATCCATACGTAAATGGTTTTGAGGCTTAATAATAATTTCATTACCTATAAAGCTTAAACCACATAAGTTTATATTTTCAAATAGAGCTGTTTTATTTTTATAACTATATTCTTTAATTATTTTTTCACCCACTCTGAATAAGATTTTTTATTATTATATATCTCATTAAATTCTTGTGAGTTACTTTCTATTTTTCTACTATTAATTAAAGAAATTTTTTAATAATGACCTAACTTATCATCAGTGATATTCTTAGATAAAACGTTATATCCATTTTTTAAATCCATAAAGTGGATATAGCATCCCGAGATAGTTACTATAATATAGTAATCATAATTAAAGTAAATATCCGCATATAAATTATAGCCCTTCGATATAATCATTAACTACTCCTCAATTACAGTAATATTAAACCTAATATTCTTTGAAGATGCATTTTTAATTGAATAGCTAATTATTTTCCATTGATTAATTCCTGTCATTCAGTAGTTTATAATCATCTTTACTTCCCTTTTTATAAACAACTTAGATAATTATCGTTAAATAAAAAACCATCACCTAATTGTCATATTAAGCAACAGTTTTTGGATTAAATAATTTTCTCATTAAAATTTAGTAACTAAAATTATTTTGAGTACATACGAGTAAAATAATCATTAATCTTATTATTATCGAGTAATCTATCTTTAGTAAAATCAATATTATCAGAGACTACAACATATTTTCTTAAATCTTCAGGAATATCTTCAATCGAGGCATAAATACTAGGGACAATAAAACGAAAATAATCACCAATTTTATTTTCTCCTTCATACCCTACTGGGCGGTACTCATATAATTCATTAAAAACTCAAAAAAGAAAAATTCCTATCAATTCAATTAAAAACATTTAATTATTTATTACCTAATAATTCACATATATATTATATTTCAATTATACAAAAATACTCACTTTCATTAAGTTAAAATCTCTTCGTAGTACACCGACTAAATGCAAGCCGAATACCCAAACCTATCTCATCAGATGAGCTATCTAGCGATAAAATAACCTTATGGGATGCCCCTATTCCTTCCCATCCTTCAAGACTTGAATGGTGAGAAGGTGAAATTAATATTTTGTTATTATAAAGATAAACAGAACAATTTAGCATATTAGCTAAAAGTTGACGTTTTGAGCGATAGTTATATTTATACTGTAATAATTCTAGCCATGAATCCCAGTTTTTTTTTATATTTTCCTTTTTAAAGAGTTTGTCATATTCCTCATCTTTGAGCTGAGTTCGACTATTCTCTAAAACTTTAATTAAACTTTCGCCAAGCTCCTTATTTGAACATGTTAAAGAAAGTATAATTGATGAAAAATTAGGATCGAGTGTCATTAGCCCATAGCCAGATTCCGTATTTAAGCAAAAAAATTTATCTGTCATTACTATCAAAGCACAATACTCATTATCGTTAATAAACGTCATCATTTTATCTGCGTTATTTTTACTTCAATATTCATACTTTCTCCATAAGCTACCGCACGATTAATTTCAATCCATTGGGCCTTTGTTGTCGATTGTGGTACAGCAAGCCAAATTTCTCGTTTTGCTATCATTTCTGAATGTAAATTAACTCCTTACAATCTATAACCTTCAAATTTTGCAGCATCATCTATATTACCTTTAATTGTATTATAAATTTGTTTTGGTCGATTAAGTTTACTCATCGTTTGAGTATCTAGGCTTTTTGCACTTATTGCTACTTTATCTTTAGCAATATAAAAATCAAATGTTTTAAAATTTTTTGGCAATCTAGTGTGAACAGGTAAGCTTTTCGCAATAGAGTTTTCCCATGACATTCCTTGTGTATTTATATTTCCTCCCCCAGAAGACCATTTCATACCAATTTCAGAAGCAGAAATTGTTTTACTTGCTGAATTTCTACCAAAATATCTAATAGCAAAATCGCTTAATTCTTTAACTAAAAAACCAGCACTAACAAGAAAAAACTGGTTATCTGGCTCTGAGATCCACGATGAAAACTTTAACCAAGAAGGAGTGTTTACATCTATTTTATCTAAATCTTGCGAATTCCAATATTGAACATATTGTTTAGCTATCTCAGTTTGCATTGTATCAGCACCAAGATAGCTAGCCCAATATGGTCTTTTAGTTAATTCAAGTGCATTTTCAATTCTTTTTTTCTTGATCTCTATAACTGCTAACGGATTAGTATTTAATTCAACATCTAGTTTTAAACTATTTTCATTGCTAAAAACTGTATATTTGTCGATTATCTTTGATAGGCATTCAGCATTAGACCCACATTTATGTATTTCTCGATCGAAATCCATCGAAATATCATGAAATAAATGGTTGAAACGGAATATATTCTCAGCTGAACTAGCACCACTATATACACCACCTGGCTCACCAGTAAAAATACCGCCTGCTATACCACCGAATAACCTAACAAATTGAGCTTGTGATTCTGATTTTTTATGCCACTCCTCAACCTTAATAGTGTTATCACCCAACGAAATAGCCGCAATTTCAGCGGCCAAACCACCGATAATTGCACCTTTAACATTTCCTCCACTAATTTGTGCAGATAAACCAGATAATGTTGCATGACTTAACACCTTTCCTGCATGCCCTAATACAGCGCCATTATTACCAATTAAATTGGCGCCTTCGGCATGAAATTGACTGCCGATATTGCTTAATAACGCGATTCTAAAATTATCAATAAAACTACCGCCTTGAATGGCAGTACCGAGGGTTGAACTGACGACTGAATGTGCGGCAACGCGCTGTGCAACTTGATCCCATGTTGCGTTATCAGTAAGCAATAACTTACCTGTTGAAGGTAAGGTTCCTCCTTGGATTGCCTGATCCCAACCCATAAATTGGTCAAGACCTTGCAATGCCCCGGCAACCACCATGCTTGTAACAATAGATTTAGCGGTATCACTACGGCCGAGGGATTCAATAGTTTTATAAATACTGCCTTTGTTTTCGGCTAAAGATACCGCTGCTTGTTCTAATGATTGTTCTTTTTGGGCTTTAATATCCTCAGATATACCTTTAGGCGCATCAATCGTTAGCTTTCCGCCAATATAAAGTTCAGGTAATTATTGCTATTCTTTATTAATTATTAACATGATTAGTTTTATTAAAAAATAAAACCAGCTAAGATAATTCTATTTTTTATTTGATTACTTACAATTATTAAAAAATATTATATATATAATAAAAAATCACCTTACACATAATTAGCATAAGGTGATTTTATTTATTATCCATTTAAACCATATGATTTCATATTATTAAATTTCGATCAACTCACCAATAAAATCATCATTTAAAATATTATCTATATTCCTCTTCTTTGACTTACCTATTAAATACTTTAGATAATCATTAAATTCCCAATGAGTATCTTTTATCACTTCCTCATTTTCATCATACTGATAAACTTTATTTTGATTATCAGAATCAGTTAATAAAAATAGATATTCATTTTCTGATTCTATTGAAAAAAAGAAAGGTTTTTGATCTAATAAGTCATGCTGTTGTATATTACACAACCTTTCACACATATCAATTTGAAATTGAATGTGATTTCTAACAGAAAATGTATGGCAATAAAATAAAAGAGATGAATCATCAAAAATCCCTCCACTACATCGCCCTATACAACTTAGAAAACTATATAATTGTTCTGTTATTTTTATATCATAGAAACGTTTTATTTTTTCTATCTCATCATCAGAATATCCTTTTATTTTATGAATATTGATAGAAATCTCGGGGTAAATTAAATGTAGATTATTTATTAATTGATTGTTTTTCATAAAAATTATTCACCCTTATATAATTAATAGTAGTAAATTACTATTACAGTTATCTTCATATATTAATTAATTCGCCTGTAACACAATGCTTTTTTACACATTTTCTAGTTTCGGTGTTGATTAATTTTTTTAAATATTGATAAAGTGTCCACTCTGTCTCCTTTACTATTTCTTCATTTTCATCGTAATGATAAACTTGGTTTGGATTATCTGAATCAGTTAATAAAAATAAATATTGAGTTTCTGACTCTATAGAGATGAAAAAAGGTTTCTTTTTAATTAAATTAAATTGTTTTATGTTACATAGATCATTACGTGTACCAATTTGAAACTGTACATGTCCTCTAACCGAAAAATTATATCGATAAAATAACAATGAATAATCACAAAAAAAACCACCACTGCAACGCCCCATGCAATTCAAAAAGTCATATAGCTGACCAGCTACTTTAATATCATAAAGACGTTCAATTTTTTTTATCTCATCATCAGAATACCCCTTTATTTTATGAATATTGATAGGAAGCTCTGGATAGACAGAATGTAAATGATTTATTAATTGATTATTACTCATAGATAAATTCATATAATAAAAAATCACCTTACACATAATTAGCATAAGGTGGTTTTATTTAGTATCCATTTAAACTCTACGACTAATACAACGCGTAAAAGCTTCTTTTATTGAGGCACCTAAAACCTCATCACTACAATTAGTTTTTAATGTAATAATTGCACTATCGGGTATTCCCTCACCTACCCAATGATCCATACGTAAATGGTTTAGAGGACTAATAGTAATTTCATCATCTGTAAGATCTAAGCTACATCGATTCATATTATTAAAAAGTGCTGTTTTATTTTTATAATCATACTGTTTGATTATTTTTTTTATCCAGTCTTGATAAGATTTTTTATCATTATACATTTGATGAAACTGTTCTGAATTTCCTTTAATTTGCTCACTTTTAATCAGAGCGAGTTTTGCATAATAACCTAATTCTTCATCAAGAATATCATTAGGTAAAACTTTATAGCCTTTTTTTAGATCCATTATATAGATAGAGTGACCAGAAAAAGTTAATAAAATATAATGAGCATCATTATAATAAACACTTGCTCTTAATTTATTATTTTTTAATTTAAACATATACTATTCCTCAATAATCGTAATATTAACTTTTATATTTTTTGATGATGCATTTTTGATAGAATCATTAATAGCATCCCATTGTTCTCTAGTGGTTTTTTCTGGAACTCCTAATTCTAATGTTTTTAATTTCACATCTTTTTTAGAAATTCCTGTAGTTCCACGCCCATCACCACTATATTTATCCATAATTGAAATATATGTATTTAATGTATTTTCTATTGATTTTGGATTTTCAATCCTTGAGGCTGTTTGGGTATTTAATGTCTTTACACTAATATATTCATCTGTATTACCATCATAATAGTCAAATGTTTTGGCGTTAAGATGTAATCGTGTAAGTCGTTTATTTGATAGACCAATGTAATTCTCAAATGTCATTCCTTGCTCTACTATTGTACCTTGGTACATCCATTTCATTGTGATTTTATTTCCTGATTTGTCAATAAAATAAATATCATTTATTGGTATAAACTGCGTTTTATTGGCATTAAAACTTATAGGACCATAAATTCTATTACCATTACGCCTAGTTATTGATGCACCGATTGCAATTACTGAAGTTAAGTTTTCAAGTGTTTTTTTATCCCATCCAGTAAATTTACTCGCATTTTCAATCCATTGATTTTTTGAAAATGTTTCACTATCTGTTAATTTATCGGCTTCAGTGTAAGTAAATAATTTGATTTTTTCATAACCACTAAATAAGGGATAATTTCCACCTATCCTAGTTTTCTCTTTTGTGATCCAATAATCTGAAAGTAATGAATCTTCCACATGTGTATATGGATATTTTTTCATTAAAGATTCATAATAATTTCTTTCAGATGAATCTAATGATTCTTGAGCAAGACAATAAACTTTTCGACAAGACGCAGCTAACAAGTGCTCTAATTTATTTTTATCTCCATTGGCTAGTTTATTAATTGCTTTTGTTTCTTCTAAATGAAGTTGTCGATTATAACGTTCGACTAATTCTGCTGAATTAGCCGCACTAATAACGCCCTCCGCTTTACCTGTTGCAAGTAAACCAGCAAAAGCACCCACTAGACGGCTTCTCTGAGCCTGTTGTTCTCGCCACTGCTCTGTCTTAATTAAATTATCGTTGAGCGATATCGCCGCTATCTCTGCCGCCAAGGCGCCTGCCACAGCTCCGGTAACACTGCCGCCTGCAATTTCTGCACTCACTCCAGCAACAACTGAATGACTTAACACCTTTCCTGCATGCCCTAATACGGCACCGTTATCACCAATTAGATTGGCGCCTTCGGCATGAAATTGACTGCCAATATTGCTTAATAGCGCGGTTTTAAAATTATCAATAAAACTGCCGCCTTGAATTGCCGTACCCAGTGTTGAGCTAACAACTGAATGTGCGGCAACGCGCTGTGCAACTTGATCCCATGTTGCGTTATCAGTAAGCAATAACTTACCTGTTGAAGGTAAGGTTCCTCCTTGGATTGCCTGATCCCAACCCATAAATTGGTCAAGACCTTGCAATGCCCCTGCAACCACCATACTGGTAACAACAGACTTGACAGTGTCACTACGACCGAGTGACTCCAAAGTTTTAGAAATATTGCCTTTGTTCTCAGCTAAAGACACCGCAGCTTGCGATACTAAAGAGGCAAAACCTGCTTGTGCTGCAACCGATGCTGTTGAAGCCACACTGGCTGATGCACCTGCCGCAATGGTGGCTTCACTTGCCATTCCACCAATGGTTGCCGCCGTTGCAGTACCGTAAGTGGCAACCCCTACCGCGATAGCAATAACCGCACCAATAACAGGATTTAATTGCTGAGTTTTATCATCCCAACTGGAATAAGTGTCTTTCACTAAATTCCAATTAACGTTCTTATGGTGTTGAAGATCACTCAACCAAGCATATTCTGGTGTATTACTTAAAACGGTTAATGCTTGTTCTAGTGATTCTTTTTTCTTAGCCTTAATATCCGCAGATATGCCTTTGGGGGCATCAATAGTAAGCTTTCCGCCAATATAGAGCTCGGGTAATACCCATATTCCTTTGGTGTATCCCTGATCACGCTGAGTAATATAAATATCTTTTGAATTAGTAATAACTTGTTTAAATGCCGTATTTTTTACTGCTTTAAAATTAATTTTTCCTGTTTTGCTGGTTAATTTTGCATTCTTCGCTGTTTCTAGTTTGCTTGCTTCTAAGGTAATATCATCTTTAGCAAATAAGTTAATATCGCTATTTGCAATAAATTCGGTAACTTTATTATTGGTATTATAAAATGTTTTCGTATATTTCTTTTTAGTTGTACATAAAGTCCACCAATTACATTTTTTCTTTTCCTCTTCGTAATAACTTGATTCTTCCATCGCTTGTGCATAAAGAAATCCACCTTTAGCAGCGATATCCATCTCTTTATTTACCGTTAATTTTGATGCCTGAAATAAAATACTGCCTTCAGATAATAGTGTTAGATTATTGCCACTATTAATTTCAGTGCTAACTTGTTTGCGAAGCTCTTCTAAGTCAGAACCCGACTCTTTACGAAAATGTGTTCTTACTGATCCTAATTGAATATTGCCACCACTGGATATCGTAATATCACCCTCTGATCTAAGTGAACTTCCTTCTGTGATTAATGTGCCTGATGACGCAATAGAAATACCTTTATTTCCCGTAATAGCGGTTGTGGCATACTGAATATCTTGTGCATCTTCATGGGGATCTTTTATAGCAGAATAAGCGTTTGTACCCAGTTTTATATTTCTACCTGCTAATACAACTGCTTTATCTTTTGAATTTAATATTGTTGAACTTAAATCAATATCACGAGAGGCATTTAAAATAAGATTATTATCTGAAAATAACTTAGATTGTAATTGGGGGTAATAAACATCACTGAAGAAAGTATCGGCTTCTTTTATTGATTTAGAGGCAAGGAAAATATCTTGTCCTGCATTAAAGGTTATGGCTTTATCACTATGATATTTTATTCCTTGACTAATAATATCTTTACCGGAAGTAAAAGTTATATTATTACTACTTTCCCAAACTCCCATATTAATTAAAAAACCTGGAATATATCTACTATCTTTAATAAAAGGCACTAAATCAAGAAGAAAAGACTCATCACGATTTATTTTAATATCTTCTAGCGCAGATAAATTTATTTCATTAGATTTATTAATTATTACATTTGAAATATAAATGTTTTTTCCAGAATGAAAATCTATTTTTTCAGAGATATCAATATATGGTGATTTAATACCTTTTAGAGTATAAAAAGTAGTGGGATTAAATAAATGACTAATATCTCCTTTTTTAGTTGTAGTAGAAAAATATTTTGCTGCTACATCTATATTCTCAAAATTTATAGCATCAGTCGCTGTCAAACTTATATTTTCATCAGCTAACAACTCTGAATTAGTTATATTTATATTTTTATCAGCAATAATAGATAAGGAATCCTTCGCTGTTAAGTTTAAAGAAACATTCACATTATTAGCATTTAATAATATATTTTTAGCTAATATAGTATTTTCAAAATCTGATAACCCCCTGAATTTTTTTATTTCTTTTTCTGAAAATGGAAGTTTACGTTCTAAATCTATACTATTTTTAAAATCTAAAACTAAATTGTTACCTGCTTTTATTAAATAGTCGGAAACGTCATTTACAGCAAATTCATAATGACTCCCCGTTTTCACAAAAGGTACAAAACGACTTCCCTTATTAAACCTAGCGTCATCAAGATTATATTTAATTATATCATCACGATAATAAAACTGAGCATTATCATGAGAATATACATCCCATTTATTAAGATATCCAGAACGATAATAATATGTTTTTGCATTACTTCCTGTTGCAATTAAATTATCATTTGCAACAATTCTAGATTGGTTATTAATAAACTCATTAGATTGTATATATAAATTATTCCCTGAAGAAATAACACTTGGAACATATTGATCACTTTTTTTAAAAAATGAACGTTCTACATTAACTCCTCCATTATTTTTTAAATCTAAAATATCAAACCATTTTTTATGAGAAAAATCTTTTAATTCAGGGAGTAAAATAACTAAAAGAAAATAACCCGTAGGACTTTTAGATGGAGGAAGGAGATGATTACCGATACTCATAGAGATTTTAGAATCAGGCTCTTGTTTTATCTCTTTAAATAAAGGTGTAATAGATTCATTAACCAACTTCTTTGTTCTAATAATCAAATCACCCTTTTCTGTTTTTATCGTGGCGGATTGATTTTCAATTAAACTACTAGGATAACCCTGTGCATTTTTTTGTATCCATAAGTTATCTTTTGCTTGAACTAGCGCCTTTTCACCTTTATTAGTGAGTTTATCTGCAAATAAACGCATATCTTTTTCTGCGATAATTTCACTATGATTAGTTAGCGCATGAGTTGCTAAAGTTATATCCCTTTTTGCTTTTAACTTTGCATTATTATTAATTTGTAGTTCTTTATTGCTAATATTAATATCTTGTTCAGATTGAATATTGCCATTAAAGGTAATTTTTCCATCAACCGTTAAATTCATACTGTTTTGATTTGTATGAATATCACTTAAATTAACACCAACACCCTTTTCTGTGCTGACTAGTCGTATTTGATTGGCATACATTCCTCCCAGCGCTTTAGTATCAATCGAGATTGTTGGCTTTATGTCTTCTCCAGTAAGGCTGTTTACCGTTCCTTTTTCAAAATCAATACGGTTATTGCCTTGCATTAAAGAAAGAGTTTTAGCGTTAATTTTTCCATTTAACTCAATACTTCGGCTAATAATGTCGGCATAATTCTGAGCTTGGAGATCTATACCTTGCGTGCCAATAACAACAGCGCCTTTTTTCACTTCTATTGCTGAATAAGCACCTTGAGAGCTAAATTGAGGTTTTCCTGTCGTAAGTGTAATTGCTGGGGTATTAATAAACGAACAGCCATCACACGTGATACCATTTGGATTGGCAATAACAACTTTCGCTTGTTCACCTGCAACTTCTAATTTACCTAATAACTGTGAATGTCCATTTCCTACTACTTCATTAATAATT
Source organism: Proteus sp. fly-1089 (assembly GCF_040138965.1). Taxonomy (NCBI): domain Bacteria; kingdom Pseudomonadati; phylum Pseudomonadota; class Gammaproteobacteria; order Enterobacterales; family Morganellaceae; genus Proteus; species Proteus sp. fly-1089. Next base: position 8,157 of record NZ_JBEETS010000001.1, on the reverse strand, counting down.
AAATGCGCTGCATTACCTTTTAAATGGGTATTAGCATTCACTTGTTTGGCTAATTGAGTATTAACAGGCATTGTTGCATTATTAAGTACAACACCTTGTTTACCAACATTAAAAGAGTGAAATTGATTATGAGAAACACCAGTATCATTAGGTGTTGCAATATTAATAATAGGAACGGTATTTTTCTGACTTATTTTTATTGTTTTATCAATTGGAGTAATTGCAGAACTCCAAGCGGGATGTAATGGATAAATAGCTGTTAGATAAATGATGCTATAGCTAATTAAACGCTGTTTTTGAGAAATATCCTTTTCGTGCATAAAAAAACTCCAAGTTTTAAATCGCCAAAGAAATAGACCAAAATAAAGACCAGTGATCGGGTTTTAATGATGAAGGGTAAAATAAAGGTTTATTAATTAATATTTGTGAAGAGAATGTTGAGCGATAAAAAGAAGCTCCTATAGCACTTCCTAATAAAGATTGCTGTTTTGTTTCATATTTATCTGAATTTATAACGCCATAATCAATCGCAGCAATAAATTTCCATTGACCTAAAAAAGACATTATCCCAGAGGTGTTAATTTCATTACGCCAATAAAACCCTCGATTTGCACTTAAACTTTCTTTTTTAAATCCTCGAATAGAATTCAATCCACCTATTGCGATCCGTTCTATGCTATAAAGATTATCTGGCGTATATTGCCCATAGAATGATGTAACATAGGAAAATTTATTAATAAATATATGTTGATAGCTTAAGTTTAGGCTTAGTTTTCGATAATGGCTACGAGGTGAATTTTCAGAAAGATAATCAGGTGTTGCACCAAAAAGAGAAATCCCGAGCTCGGCAATTGGATTAATGATTAAATATCCATTATGTATACTTAAATTATATTCAGGACTAAATGACAAAGAAGTTAATGTAGGACTCGTTATTAATAGTTTTTGTTGTGCTAATTGTGTCCTTGCTTTTTTATGTTTCAGGGAACTCTTTAATATTATTCGTTGCTTATTATCACGATAGACTAAACGACTAATATCAAAGTGTTGATCGCTATTTTTGTTTTTATAACGATATTGAGCATTATGGCTTTGAAAAGGATAAGAGGATTGGCTATGCGATACTTGATACTGATAAAACCAATAACCATAAGGAATATTCATACTTGCAGTATAAGCACGAGAATAGTGAGTGCGAGTGAAATCAGTATTTGTTTTTAGTGAAAAAATCCATTGTTCACCCAAGTCAAATAAAGAATCTATGGTTGTAGTATTCGCTAATAGAATTTTACCTGTTGTTTTGGTACCTGAGTTATCAACGGTTAGTTGATTTTTAAATGGAGTTTTTTTATTGTTTTGAACAACAAAAATAGAAGAATATTCCACACTATCGCTTGGTTTTATATCCAATGTATATTGTGATGTTGTTAATCGATTAAGTTGCTCAAGCCCATGCTCTAAATCGCGTAAATTAAGTATTTTTTCTTTGTACGATGGAAAGATAATATTAACTAATCGAGAAGAAGCATTATTAATAAAAATATCTTTTATTTTTCCCTCTATCACTTTAACTGTGAATTTATTATTAGAGAAGTCTTGATGAGAAATAAATGCCTGCGAAGTGATATAACCTTTTTTAATATATTCATTTGTTATAACATTAGTGATACTCTGTATATCATTTTCAGTTAAACATCGATGTAAATATTTTAATATTAATTGATTTTGTTTTTTAATACTTAATAAACTCGTATCTTCTATTTTTATTTCATTAATTATAAAACAATTATTTTTATTAACATGAGAAAAACTCATTTTACTTACTAACATTAATAAAAATAATAATAATTTAATCTTTTTATCTTTAAATTTATGCATATAAAAATCATCCTTGAATTATTTTTTATATCATTGCATAAACTATCTAGCTCAATGGTTATCATTTTTTAAAAGACCTTTAATTTTTAAATTAAGAATAATTCAACAGATATTGACAATTTTTGGTTAACCCGATATTGGTAAGTACCCTACTTGTTCTAAAAAGTGACGGATAAGAATAATGAAATACTTGCAACTCAAAAAAACACAATTTCGCTTAAGCGACAAACTCTGTTTACAAATTGATAATTTAGCCATAAATGAAGGTGAAAGTTGGGCATTTGTAGGCAGTAATGGAAGTGGCAAAACGGCATTAGCCAATGCATTATGCCAAGAAGGTATTTTGCTCTCTGGTGAGTTTATCAATACATTTTCTCGTTCAATTAGTCTCTCTTTTGAAAAACTACAAAAAATGATTGAAGAAGAGTGGCGTCGTAATAACACAGATTTATTAAGTGAAGGTGAAGAAGACACTGGCTTAACCGTAGCTCAAGTTATTCAAATGCAGGTAAAAGATGATGAGAGATGCTTTTTATTAGCCAAGCAATTTGGCGTTGAATACTTGCTATCAAGACGGTTTAAATATCTATCTACTGGTGAATCTCGAAAAATATTGCTTATTCAGCTTTTAATGAATAAACCTGATTTACTTATTTTAGATGAGCCTTTTGATGGCTTAGATGTTGATTCTCGTCGCGCTTTAAATGAGCTATTAGCTCTATTACATCAACAAAATCTTACTATCATACTGATTTTAAATCGTTTTAATGATATTCCTGATTTTATTCAGTATGCAGGTCTACTAATTAATTGTGAATTAGTCGCCAACGGTAAGAAAGAACAGATTTTATCTGACTCGGTAATATGGCAATTATCTCACAGTGAAACGCTGGAAAATCTCACATTACCGGAACAAGATCTACCAGATGCAATTCCTCAATTATCACCGACACTTTCCCCTATTGTGCTAAAAAATGGCGTAGTGAGCTATAACGACAAACCTGTTCTTCACCATTTAAGCTGGGAGGTAAAACCTCAACAACATTGGCAAATTTTAGGTCCTAATGGTGCGGGAAAATCGACATTATTGAGTTTAATTACGGGCGATCATCCTCAAGGTTATAGCAATGACTTAACGCTATTTGGTCGTAAAAGAGGAAGTGGCGAAACAATATGGGAAATTAAACGCCATATTGGTTATGTCAGCAATGCCTTACATCAGAGTTATCGAGTTTCTTCAACAGTAAAGAATGTCATTATTTCAGGTTTTCATGACTCTATTGGTATTTATCAAGCTATTACAGATAAACAGCTTAAACTTGCGGATGAATGGTTAGCGTTGATTGGTTTAACCGCACATGCTAACCATCCATTTCATGCCTTATCTTGGGGACAGCAACGCTTAGTATTAATTGTTAGAGCATTAGTTAAGCACCCGACTTTGCTTATTCTTGATGAGCCACTACAAGGCTTAGATACAACCAATAGGCTCTTAGTACAGCGTTTTATTGATATCATGATAAGCCACAGTAATACGCAACTTTTATTTGTGAGCCATCATCAAGAAGATGCGCCATCGTGTATTACTCATCGATTGACATTTATTAAAGAAGGCGAAATTTATCGTTACCAGCAAGAAATTTGTTAAATGTTGATTTTTACTGTCATAATCAGGGCAATGATTTTAGAAATAAACGGTAAACTTAGCTTTACTTTATTTATTTAAATCGACGCTTTTTTGCTTATTATTCGAACAATTATAAATAAAAAATATGTCGTTTTTATGGACGCCATTTTCGTCTACTTTTCATACAAAATGGATATTTTGTTTTTTTACACCGATCCCGCTAGATTAATAGCTTGAACGATTAAGCAAAAGGTGTGATAACTGTGCAATAATTCATCGAACAAACGATATTTTTGACTTAATCCCCCTTGTTTTGTCACTTATGTTTGGCGTTCTTGTCGATGATCCATATAATGATTGAAGTGCTAATTTTAAACTTATATTAAGAAAGTAATTATAGGAGTCTAAACTATGGCAGTAACTAAGCTTGTGCTAGTTCGACACGGTGAAAGTGTATGGAACAAAGAAAACCGTTTTACAGGCTGGACTGACGTTGAGCTGTCCGAAAAAGGCCGTAATGAAGCGCAAGAAGCAGGTAAACTGCTGAAAGCTGAAGGTTTCGTTTTTGACTATGCATATACTTCTGTTCTGAAACGCGCAATTCACACCCTGTGGAACATTCTTGATCAAGTTGATCAACAATGGCTGCCAGTTGAAAAATGCTGGAAATTAAACGAACGTCATTACGGTGCTCTACAAGGCTTAAACAAAGCTGAAACTGCTGAAAAATACGGTGACGAGCAAGTTAAACAATGGCGTCGTGGTTTTGCTATCACTCCACCTGAATTAACTAAAGACGATGAACGTTTCCCTGGTAAAGATCCTCGTTATGCATCTTTAACTGCGGCAGAACTGCCATTAACAGAAAGCCTAGCATTAACTATCGACCGTGTAACACCATACTGGGAAGAAGTTATCAAACCACGTGTTGCTTCTGGTGAGAAAGTCATTATTGCAGCTCACGGTAACTCACTGCGTGCTCTGGTTAAATACCTAGACAACATGAGCGAAGACGAAATTCTTGAGCTGAATATCCCAACAGCTGTACCTTTAGTTTACGAATTTGATGAAAACATGAAACCAATCAAACGTTACTACTTAGGTAATGCTGACGAAATCGCAGCAAAAGCAGCCGCTGTTGCTAACCAAGGTAAAGCAAAGTAATTTTACTTTTACTTTGAGTTACATAAAAAAATGCCACTTAAGAGTGGCATTTTTTATACTCTAAATTTAACTATTACGCTTTATTACGACGAGTCACCACCGCATCTGCTAGTTGGCGTAACAGCGTTTCGGTATCATCCCAACCAATACAAGCATCGGTGATACTTTTGCCATAAACCAAAGGTTCGCCGCTTTCTAATGATTGGCTACCTTCCACTAAATGGCTTTCAATCATCACGCCAATTAATGCTTTTTCACCTGAGCTAATTTGTTGGCAAATATCAGCGCCCACTTCCATTTGTTTCTCAAATTTCTTGCAACTATTGGCATGACTGAAATCAACCATGACGTTTTGTGGCAGACCGGCTTTTTTAAGCCCTTCTTTTACCGCTGCAACATGTTCAGCGCTGTAATTTGGCTCTTTACCACCACGTAAAATAATGTGGCAATCACCATTACCTGCTGTGCGTACAATGGCTGAATGACCCCATTTAGTGACAGAAAGAAAGCAGTGTGGCGATCCCGCAGCATTGATTGCATCAATAGCAACTTTAATTGTTCCATCTGTACCATTTTTAAAACCAACAGGACAAGATAGACCCGATGAAAGCTCTCGATGCACTTGTGATTCTGTAGTACGAGCGCCAATTGCGCCCCAACTCATCAAATCAGCAACATATTGAGGTGTTATCATATCTAAGAACTCGCCAGCCGTTGGCAAGCCACTATCATTAATCGTTAATAAAAGATTACGAGCAATGCGCAAACCTTCATTAATATCAAAAGTATGATCCATATGAGGATCGTTAATTAAACCTTTCCAACCAACAGTCGTGCGCGGTTTTTCAAAATAAACACGCATTACAATTTCAAGTTTGTCTTTAAGTTCTTCCCGAATAAGACTTAAACGTTGTGCATACTCCATCGCAGCTTTCGGATCATGAATAGAACAAGGCCCAATTACCACTAATAGACGATCATCTTTTCCTGCTAGGATTTGATGAATAGCTTCACGGGCATGACGAACTGTAAAAGCCGCATTATCAGTCGCTGGAAATTTTTCCAATAAAGCGACGGGCGGTAAGAGTTCATTGATTTGTGTTATTTTAAGGTCATCATTCTGATAATTCATTCCCGTGTATCCACTCTTTTATGTTATCTAGTCAATGTTATTATTGCTTTCCCAATCTAACCATTCGTTTTCTATCTGTAAACACCCTTTCACCTCAAAGCATCTATGGTTATTCTTCTAAAAAATTGTCAAAGATGGAAATAGCGCATTTAAGCAAAATAATGATTCAAAATTGCGTTAAAGATAAGAATAAAAACAATGAATAGTAAGGCTGGAGAGAAAGATAACTCTACCAGCCTTTTTTATTAGGAGAGGTAATTATTTCTGCTAGAGCGTTTTGCTGTTTTGATCCACAAACGAGAACCATTAATAGCGATAGCCAGTAAGATGATGTATTCAACAGACATGGCATAAACACCTTGCTTATAAAATATAACGACACTAATCACGTTGATCACAGACCAAACTAACCAGTTTTCAACTAATTTCCGCGTCATTAAAATCATCGCCACAATCGACAGAACGGTCATTGTAGAATCCCAGAATGGGTAAGCATCAGGTTCAAGCACTGGTGTAGCTAAATTTGCGCCAAAGACATTTAATATTTCAACAGCAACAACGGCTAAATAACCAAATACAGTATCAATATTAAAGGTCAAAGCGACAATAGCAGCGATTGAAATAATAATTAAAAAGAGACGGTGGCTCGGTTTTAACCAACGAATTCTTAGTTCAGCTTGCTCGAAATCATTTACTCTGCTCCATGCATACCATCCATAAATATTGGCCGCAAAGAAGAAAATTTGAAGCAACAAACTCGCATATAACTGAATTTGAAAAAAGATAATGGCAAATAAAGTAACGTTAATCAGTCCAAATAAGTAATTAATTATTTTTTCCTGACTTGCAAGCCATATGCACAAGAGACCAGCTATGGTACCCACAGCTTCAATCCACGAAAGTGGGTAGCCACCTTGTCCCAGTGGAATGTTGACTAAAATATTATTAATACTAAACCAACTCATGACATCCATTTTACAACCCCGACTTAATCATAGAAAAAAACAAAGAAAATATGGGTTATTGCGACATCTTTGCAAAGTAGTAAAGATATATTATAAATTCATATTTATAATGGTACTTAGTTTTCAATACTAAACATTATATTATTGAGTTATAAAAATAACAAAAAAATGTTTTATATACTAAACAAATTATTCTAATTTACGCTTTAAACAATAAAAACGAAAAATAACTTTATACCTTTTAATTATTAGAGAGAAATATGGAGCCAACAACACGTTTAATCGATCGCATGCTCTCTTTTGCATTGCTTGATCCTAGAATAGAGACAGTAATACTAACAGGATCATTAGGTCGCAATAAAAAGATAGACAGTTATTCTGATATTGATATAGAACTTATCGGTTATGGTGCGACAGAACTCGCAAAAAACCAATCTTGGTTGTCACAATTTGGTGATGCACTTGTCAGCTTACAATTAGAATGTGAAGATCCTAAAGGTAAATTTTCGCCCATTTATTTACATGTTTTAGCGCAAGGCAGAAAAATGGATATCATGATGGCAGAGCCTGAGCGTATTTTTAATATGAAAACTGAAGGACTTAGCCCAGTTTATCAACGTGGGTATCAAATCTTACTGGATAAAACGGGTTTATGCGTTGGGCTTCCTGAAATTAGCGTTATAACGCCCCCTACGCTCTCAAAAGAGCAAGCTGATAACAATGCTCAAGAATTCTGGTTTGAAGCCACACAAGTCGCTATAGCCATTCTACGCCATGAGTTTTGGTTTGCGAATTATCGCATGAATGATATGCGAGAATGGCTAATAACATTACTTGAGCAAGTTGCACTACAAACATCAACACAAGATGTATGGTATCAGGGAAAAAATCTCAAAGAGTGGTTACCTAAGTTTTATTCATTGCGCTCACTAGAAAGTACACTCGCAATGAGTACACCTTATGAATCAGCCGCATCACTTTCTATTATGATGGCATTTTTTATTGATGCATCAAAGCGACTCAATCACCCTCTTAATACAGCGACAAAAACACAAGAGCTTGTTAGCAATTGGCTAATTGACAATGAATTTTTGACTGAAAATGAGTACACCCAGATTACGTCATCGATTATTTGCCATTACTGATTCAAAGTGATTTTTAATTAAAGCGAGGTAGTTTTTTCAATTTTGAGAAAACTATCTTAGTTACTCAATTCAGCGATTAGATAGTGTTATCAGAAGATAACTGAAGAGACACTAAATGATAATGTAGTTAGTTATTAGAATGATGGTAAGTAGTCAAGGAGGGGTTTGAAATGGTGGGTCGTGGGCGATTCGAACGCCCGACCAATTGATTAAAAGTCAACTGCTCTACCGACTGAGCTAACGACC